>NZ_AHCF03000003.1:0-1200000 GCF_000238275.3 Pseudoalteromonas undina | reverse complement strand
TTAAAATGTTGGAAATCTATGATGTTGAAAATATTTACGTTTGTGAAAAGTCACTGATTGATTATGGTTTAAGTAAAAGTGAACTACTCATTGAGGCAAACATAGTAAACTTTAATGCCCAAAAACAGTTAATTCACAATCAGCAGCATGTGGTGACCCTATGAGTACTTTACATATTTTTTCAAAACCACTGAATTACTACAGTACACACAGCTTAGATAATCTAATTATGCTCACAGACAGTGTTTTACTCGTGGGTGACGCTTGCTTTGCAAAAGGGCAATATAGACAATTTGCTGACTCACTTTATATTTTAAAAGATGATGCAGAAGCTCGAGATATATCATTAAATATGAACGACAAAGCAATTAGCTATGATGAGTTTGTTACCCTCAGTTTAACTGCAAAACAATCAATTACTTGGTGAACCATGTTGGAATTTAATAATCAAACAATAGACACTGATAAACAAGGTTATTTGCTAGATCATACTGTTTGGTCAAAAGAGTTAGCCAATGTTATTGCAGAGCAAGAAAACATCACATTAACTGAGCAGCATT
The DNA here is from genome assembly GCF_000238275.3 of Pseudoalteromonas undina. Taxonomy (NCBI): domain Bacteria; kingdom Pseudomonadati; phylum Pseudomonadota; class Gammaproteobacteria; order Alteromonadales; family Pseudoalteromonadaceae; genus Pseudoalteromonas; species Pseudoalteromonas undina. Next base: position 1,199,440 of record NZ_AHCF03000003.1, on the reverse strand, counting down.
GGGAAGTTGTTAACTTTGTGCGAGAGTTTTATCTTGAATATAACACCAGTCCAGCCATTAGAATGTTAGTCAAAGCCATGGCTAAAGCACTCGGTGAGGATAAAGGGAACAGCATGTACTTATACAAACTTTTTCCTAAAGGGCCAGCCAAACAAGCAACTAAAATTGCGGGTTTACCTAAACCTGCACGGTGTATTTAATGAAGCATAAAACTGAACATTCGCCCTCCTCAAAGGGTAAGCGCAATACAGGCCGTACTTACTCTCGAAGTGGTATCAATAAAAGGACAGTAAAAAGACCAATAAAGCCGGCAATAGCGCAGAGCGATAAAAAAGTCATTTTATTTAATAAACCTTATGATGTTCTTTGCCAGTTCACTGACGATCAAAATAGGCAAACATTGGCTGATTTTATTCCTATAAAAGATGTTTACGCAGCAGGTCGTTTAGACAGGGACAGCGAAGGGTTGTTGTTATTAACAAACTGCGGCAAGTTACAAAATACGCTCACAGCGCCTGGTAAAAAAACCAACAAAACCTATTGGGTTCAGGTTGAAGGGACCCCAACACAAGCATCTATCGATGCTTTAAATAAAGGTGTCGAACTAAAAGATGGCATCACCTTACCCGCTGAAGTATCTTTAATGGATGAACCAGCGCTTTGGCCAAGGACTCCTCCAGTGCGAGAGCGTAAATCAATACCTACATCATGGCTAAGTATTACAATTAACGAAGGCAGAAACCGTCAAGTTAGACGTATGACAGCTCATGTTGGCCATCCTACTTTGCGTTTAATTCGCTACAGTATCGGTAAATACACGCTAGAGGGAATAAATAGCGGTCAATTCAAAGATATTGATAATTAACCATCAAGTTGCGTTAGGGTCTGTTGACCTTTCAAGGTTAAATTTGCAGCAGTCTGTTTGGTATTTAGGCAAGGCAAAGCCTATGTGGTGTGGTTATTCCCCATAAATAGGCGATAACGCAGCATCAATGCCAAACAGGCGCTGCCCTTTGGGTTCTGCCTAGGGGCGATTTACTCTTTGTTGCTCGGCTTTTACTTAGCCCACTAGGTTACAAACCTCGCGCCGCGATTAAACCGCCCCTAGTTTGAACAAATTTTAATCCGCAAAGGTCAACAGACCCTAATTATCTGTAGCTAAAGCAATACAATTTCTTCCTTGTTTTTTCGCGTAATAAAGTGCGTTATCCGCTTTTTTAAAAAATTGCGCATGATCGCTATCGTGTTCATGCTCTATGGTGTTTATTCCCATACTGACAGACAATATACCTGTAAAGCTGTCTTTGTGGGGAATGGCCATTTTTTCAATCGATTTTTGTATTTGTTCGGCAATAAATAATGCCCCTTGCTTACCTGTTTGAGGTAACAGCACGACAAACTCTTCTCCTCCGAATCGCGCTACAAAATCTTCTGGCCTGCAGACGGTTTCAGCTAATTTTTGCGCAACTTGAAATAAACATTTATCTCCTTCGAGATGACCATATCGGTCGTTATACTTTTTAAAATTATCGATATCAATAATGATCATCGAAAGCTCACGATGCTCGTTCGATAACTTGTTAAATTCAGACGTTAGTTTTTCATCAAAGCGCCGCCTGTTGGCTATTTTAGTGAGTGAGTCTAAAAACGCCATATCACTGAGTATTTCTTGAGTTTTTAAACGCTCAGTAGCATCGTTGAATATAGCAATAAATTCTCCTTCAACACTGATACCAGAAACTTGCATCACAATTTCACTGCCATCTTTACAAGAAATCCTGTAATCATTAGCTGGAATATCATCATTATTTTGATTGGCTTGCTCAAGTGACTCCTGCCATAACGTTTGTGCAAATGTTCTGTAATCTTTTTCAGGGTAGGCTAATTTCCACCAAACATTAAGATTAGGTACGTCTTGTAACGTGTAACCAAATACATCAATAAAACGTTGGTTCACTTTTAAAATATCACCAGTTACCATACAAACATCACATACCGGTAAGGGTAGAATCGTGAATAACCGCGCATAATGACTCAACTCATGCTTGCGCATAGGGTGTTGGGTAGTGCTTATAACATTATAGTCTTGTTCTTTGTTTTCACGTTCAAGCGATACATTCATTGAAGCGACAAAATGCCACTCTACCCACCATTTCTCTAACTGGCTTAAAATTGCCTTTTGTGATGATTTTAAAGAGCCTAAAGAGGATTCTATAAGCCTAAACAGCTCAACAATCGGATTAGGCTCTTGATAAAGATAGGGAGCTGGCACAGTTATAATGTCATAAAATAACTTATAAGCTGATTCTTTGAATTGCTGTAGTGAATAATCGTCTTCAAAAGTAAGATTTGACACCGTTTTTTCGGACGCATCCAGCACAAACGACTTAACCAAATGTGATTGCGAGGCGTAATTCATATATTCATTCCATTGATTATATTTTAGGTTATTTAAGTATTTACGTGTTTAGATACTAATTAAGATATGGTAGGTAATCTCAAATGTAAAGTTTTGTTAATGAAGAATAGCGCTACGTAATTAAATACGACAAAAGCAACTTACAAAGTATGAAGCCATCAATATAATTCATCCCTTTTCATTAGCCTAAAAATGAGTAAATTACACACCAAACTACGCCTTACTAACCATAGGATGGAAAAAGTTACAACAAAATCTATTCAATCCCCCATCCTCTCTTTAAGCACCAACAAAATACATGCTATAATCGCGGCCTTTCCAAGTTAACAGTAATCTGTATAAGCGAAATTATTCATGAGCGAAAATAGTCACATTAAAGTCATCGTTGGTATGTCCGGCGGTGTTGATTCTTCTGTATCTGCATATTTATTAAAACAGCAAGGCTACCAAGTAGAAGGCTTGTTTATGAAGAACTGGGAAGAAGATGACAATGATGAATATTGCGCTGCTGCTGAAGATTTAAAAGATGCACAAGCTGTATGTGACAAGTTAGGCATTGAACTTCATACCGTTAATTTTGCTGCTGAATACTGGGATAATGTATTTGAATACTTTTTAGCAGAATACAAAGCGGGTCGTACACCCAACCCAGATATAATGTGTAATAAAGAAATAAAATTTAAAGCGTTTTTAGAGTTTGCTGCGCAAGCACTTGGTGCTGATTTTATTGCAACTGGTCATTATGTGCGTCGAGAGCTACGCGATGACAAATACGTAATGTGCCGAGGCCTAGACGATAACAAAGATCAAAGCTACTTTTTGTATACACTAAGCCATGAGCATATTGCGCAAACACTATTTCCTGTCGGAGATATTGCCAAACCAGAAGTACGCCGCATTGCTGAAGAACAGGATTTAATTACCCATGATAAAAAAGACAGCACCGGCATTTGTTTCATTGGCGAGCGTAAATTCAAAGATTTTCTGCAAAAGTTTTTGCCTGCACAACCTGGAGTAATTGAAGACACCGATGGTAACAATGTAGGTGAGCATGAAGGCTTGATGTATCACACCCTTGGCCAGCGTAAAGGTTTATTAATTGGTGGCATGAAAGAAGGCTCGGGCGAACCATGGTACGTGGTAGATAAAGATATAGAACGAAATGTTCTTGTTGTTGGTCAAGGTAAAGATCACCCTCGCTTGTACAGTAACGGCCTTAATGCAAACCAATTACACTGGGTAGATCGTGTTGGCCCGCAAGGTACAACTCGCTGCACCGTTAAAACTCGCTACCGTCAAGAAGACTTAAGCTGTACATTACTCGTTGGAGAAGATGGTATGGCACGCGTATTGTTCGATGAGCCGCAAAAAGCCGTTACCCCAGGACAATCCGCCGTATTTTACGCTGATGAAGTCTGTTTAGGCGGTGGTATTATTGATTCGGTGATTAAGTAATGAATCAACATCAAGTCATGGCACTTGCTGCCATGTGCCAAGTAGCAAAACAAGTACAAAAGGTTGCTCAATACGGTCGTTGTGATGAACATGACTTATCAACGTTGTTATCAAGTATTGTGCAAACCTCACCCGCCTCTCCTGAGGATGTATACCAAGGCACACAAAATTTGCGTGATGGCTATAAAACATTAATGGCACAACTAAGTGCCGGTGCTCAAAAAGATGTTGAAATAGTTAAATACGTGGGTGGCTTAATGCAGTTAGAGCGAGCCCTTAGTGCCAATAGTAAGAGCCTCAATGAATTAGGTAAACGTATTGATGATATTCATCGTCGTTTAGATCATTTTGCTATTACCGATGACAGTGTTGTTGCCGGTTTAGCAGATATATACTCGTCGGTGCTAAGCCCCCTTGGGCACCGAATCCAGGTTTATGGTAAACCCGAGTTATTAAAACAGCAGCTCACTCAAAACAAAATCCGTGCGTTACTTTTAGCCGGCATTCGTAGTGCAGTATTATGGCGTCAAATGGGCGGCAAACGTCGTCATTTCTTTTTTTGCAAAAAGAAAAATTCTCGCCATTGCTAAAACAAAAATTTAATTATCGTTCAAACTAAAATTTAGGAGTTATTATGGAGCTTTCAGCGTTAACGGCTATCTCTCCGGTTGATGGTCGCTACGGCAGCAAAACCACTGAACTACGCAGTATTTTTAGCGAATTTGGATTAATCAAATACCGCGTAACCGTTGAAGTGCGTTGGTTGCAAGCGTTAGCTGCAGCAAGCGATATAAAAGAAGTCCCAGCTTTAAGCGAGCAAGCAAACGGACTATTAAATGCTATCGTCGATAACTTCTGTGAAGCCGATGCGCAGCGTGTTAAAGACATTGAACGCACCACTAACCATGATGTAAAAGCCGTAGAGTACCTACTAAAAGAAAAAGTAGCTGATAACGCTGAATTACATGCCATTAATGAATTTATTCACTTTGCATGTACATCTGAAGATATTAATAATCTATCTCACGGTTTAATGTTAAGTGAAGCACGTAACAATGTTATCTTACCTTATTGCGATGAGCTATTAAGCGCAATTAAAGAAAAAGCGGTTCAATACAAAGCCATTCCAATGATGACTCGTACGCATGGGCAACCTGCAACCCCATCAACTATGGGTAAAGAGTTTGCAAACGTATACATGCGTTTAAAGCGTCAACGTGATCAAATTGCCCAAGTAGAAATGCTAGGCAAAGTAAATGGTGCTGTAGGTAACTACAATGCCCACCTAAGTGCTTACCCTGATTACGACTGGCATACTCACGCAGATAAATTTGTAGCTAGCCTAGGTTTAACACTTAACCCGTTTACCACACAAATTGAACCGCATGACTACATTGCAGAACTATTTGATGCTATTGCGCGTTTTAATACTATATTGCTCGATTTTGACCGCGATATGTGGGGATACATTGCGCTTAATCACTTCAAGCAAAAAACCATTGCTGGTGAAATTGGCTCATCAACTATGCCACATAAAGTTAACCCTATTGATTTTGAAAACTCAGAAGGTAACTTAGGTTTAGCTAATGCCATATTAGGTCACTTAGCGCAAAAGCTGCCTGTTTCTCGTTGGCAACGTGATTTAACTGACTCAACCGTATTACGTAATTTAGGTGTAGGTATGGGTTATGCTGTTATTGCATACCAATCTACACTTAAAGGTGTAAGCAAGCTAGAAGTTAACGAACAACGTTTAGCCGATGAGCTTGACCAAAACTGGGAGCTACTAGCAGAGCCAATCCAAACAGTAATGCGTAAATACGGCATTGAAAAGCCATATGAAAAGCTAAAAGATTTAACGCGTGGTAAACGTGTAAATCAAGAAATTATGGCTGATTTCATTGATGGTTTAGATTTACCAGACGCTGCAAAAGCAGAAATGAAAAAGCTAACCCCAGCCAACTACATTGGTCGCGCTGTTGAGTTTATTGATGATTTAGTTTAATTACTCAAATCTACTAATAAAAAGCGAAAGGTACCTGCCTTTCGCTTTTTTCATTTAGGTCTTAACGTTATAGGCATTCTATGTATCAATTAAAAATAAATGAATTATCTGAGCAAGCGTTTTTAAATCAATATTGGCAAAAAAAGCCACTGTTAATCAAAAGAGGTTTTAGCGACTTTGAAGACCCTCTTGATGCCAATGAACTGGCAGGCCTTGCCATGGAAGACAGCATAGAGTCGCGTATTATAACCAACCATAACCAGCAATGGCAGTCCCATCAAGGGCCGTTTGAAGATTTTGAAATACTCACCGATGAGCACGCTACTTTATTAGTGCAAGCAGTCGATCATTGGCACCCAGAAGCCGCACAATTGCTTGAGCCATTTCGTTTTATTCCTAACTGGCGTATAGATGATTTAATGATCAGCTACTCAACCCCTGGCGGTGGTGTTGGACCACACTTAGATCAATATGATGTATTTATTATTCAAGGAGAAGGCAAACGCCATTGGCGAGTAGGCTTACCTGATGCCTCATTAAAGCAGTTTGCTCAAAATAAAAGCTTGCTACAAGTTGAAGCTTTCACTGCAGTGATTGATTGCGTTTTAGAGCCAGGTGACATTTTGTACATACCACCAGGTTGTCCACATGAAGGCTATGCCATTGAAAATGCTTTAAACTACTCGGTCGGATTTAGAGCCCCTAATCAACAAGATTTACTGTCTAGCTTTGCAGATCATATTATTGACACAGAAAGCGGTCAAAAACGTTACACGGATCATACCCTCGCGCTACGTGATTCAAAAGGTGAGCTTACGCAAAGCGAAGTTGATAAAGTAAAAACGTTAATGCAGGCTTTAATAGAAAACGACAGCTTATTTAAAAATTGGTTGGGAAACACATTAAGTCAACCTAAGCATGATATGGATTTAGCGCCTGAAGAAAACCCGTTTAGTACAGCTGAAATTATACAACAACTTGAAAATGATGTGACATTTGAGCGTCTTGGTGGCACGCGTGCAATTTACCAATGCATAGGTGATGAGCTGCTTTTAAGTGTTAATGGCGAAAACTACCCTTTACCGCTATCTGATTTAGAGGCTGTAAAACAGCTAACTGATTTTATTGAATTTGATAGCAGCTTGCTGAATTCAACCACACCTAGCCTAGATTTTATCGAAACCTTTACTACACTGGTTAATGAGGGTATTTGGTTTAGCTAGGAGGAGGCTATGGTTTATACTGTTGACAAAGTTGATTGGCAAAGTGAAAAAGATCAACTTCAACAAATAAGAGAGCGTGTTTTTGTTTACGAATTACATATTCCAAAGAATATTGAATTTGATAGCTTAGATGCGCTCGCTCAACATATTCTGGTTACCGATAATATGCACTCACCTGTTGCCACAGGTCGATTATGTAATGATGGTTTAATAGGAAGAATTGCCGTACTACCCCAGCACCGCAATCGCAACGTTTATAAATCTCTACTTAATTTCATTGTAAAGCTTGCCGCAGAGCAAGGTATTGAGGCTGTCAGTATTAACTGTATTTTAAATGAAGTAGAACGATTCAAAAATAACGGCTTTACTGTGCAAGGGCACGTTTTTATGGAAGCAGGCATTCCAAGACAGAGAATGGAATGCCCCATCACATGCTTTGAAACACGGCCATTTACTTTAGTGCATTAACCAAAAAACGAGCCATTTGGCTCGTTTTTTACTTTATTCTTGTCGGTAATCTTTGAAGAACCGCTGCATTTTCATCATCGCACTGCTTAAATCATCTTTATTAGGTAAAAACACCAATCTAAAATGATCGGGGTCTGGCCAGTTAAAAGCGCGCCCATGTACTAATAATATTTTTTCTGCCTTTAACAAGTCAAACATCATTTGTTCATCATTTTTAATATTAAACAATTTTGTATCAACTTTGGGAAATGCATACAGCGCCCCTTTTGGCTTTTTACAGCTTATCCCCTCAATTGCATTTAATCCACGCCAAGCAATATCTCGTTGCTCGTATAAGCGGCCTCCGGGGTCAATTAAGCTATCAATGGATTGTACCCCACCCAATGCTTGCTGAATGGCATATTGAGCAGGGACGTTTGCGCATAAACGCATTGAGGCAAGAATATCGAGGCCTTTAATTAAATCTGTCATTAAGGCAGTGCGCCCGCTTAGCACCATCCAACCCATTCTAAGACCAGCGGCGCGATATGTCTTAGCTAAACCGTTAAACGTAATAATGGGAATATCGTCGCACAATGCACCAATAGAAGTATGGGTAACGCCGTCGTACAGAATTTTCTCGTATATTTCGTCACTTAACAGTAAAAGCTTGTGCTCTCGGGCAATGTTGATCAATTCTTCAAGCAAGGCATCACTGTACACTGCCCCTGTTGGATTATTAGGGTTTATTAACACCAATGCTTTAGTTTTCGAGGTGATTTTGCTTTTAATATCATCAATATCAGGAAACCAATCTTGCTCTTCATCACATAAATAGTGAACAGGGTTACCGCCTGCTAACTTTACCGACGCAGTCCAAAGCGGATAATCGGGTGCAGGAATTAATACTTCATCGTCATTATTTAACAACGCTTGAGTGACCATTTGAATCAGTTCACTCACACCGTTACCAATGTAAATATTATCAACGTCTAAGTTGTGTAAACCACGCTGTTGGTAATGCTGATAAATAGCAACACGCGCAGAGTAAAGCCCTTTAGAATCACAATAGCCTTGAGCAGAATATAAATTACGAATAATGTCGCGGTGCATATCTTCTGGCATATCAAAACCAAACGCCGCGGGGTTACCAATATTAAGCTTAAGTACTTTTTGGCCCTCATCTTCCATTTTTTTAGCTTGCACTAAAACGGGGCCACGGATGTCATAACAGACGCCGTCTAATTTATGACTCTTTTTTATTTCTGACATTGTTACCTCTAAAGAGCAAGTTAGCCTTAAGACTAACTCAGTAAAGCCGTGAATTACTAGGGGAAATTAAGCGCTTAAAACTGAAAAAAATTCACGTTAACACTTTATTCTGTTCTTCATTAAACGGGTTTATCGCTGAGCGTGCCACTCATTTAATTTTGCTTGCGAGCCAGTAACTTGCGCCATTAAATTATTTGCTGCATCAACAGCCTGCTCGTCATTCCCATTATTTAAATTATATTCAATTAAACGTGCTACCTCGGCTAAACTTGCCGCTCCAAATTGAGCCGCATTTGACTTAAGGCTATGAGAATGGCGAATTGCAGCCTCTTTATCTTGGCCTAGCGCTGCAATAGTTTCGTTCCCTAAGCGCTCAAATTCCGCACAACAAAATTCCAGCGTATCTGGAAATTGTTCACCTAATAGCGATTCCATACTTTCTAAAGCGGATTCGTCGATACTGATTTCTGTCATATTGATGCCCTATAATGCGTTCCTGCAATTTATATTTCATCTCTTACTCTATATCTAAGCACAAAAAAAACCAACTTTATTAATGCAAAAATGTATAATTAAGTTAAATGTATTAATCGAATGGTTAGCTTATGGCACGTGCCCTTTGTGAACAATGTAATTTTTCGCTAAGCACCTGTATTTGCAATGCAATCACCTGTGTTGATAATCAAACTCAGGTTGTTGTGTTACAGCACCCCAGTGAAGCAAAAATTAGTAAAAATACGGCACAGTTATTGGCATTAAGTTTAACGCGATGCAAAATAATTATAGGCGAAAATAATCAAGATTTTGCTTGCTTGCAAAAGCTGCCGCTCAGCTCGACGGTGTTACTCTATCCAAACGAGGACGCAATTGAGTTAGATGTAGCTAATGACAATGAAAACGTGCGACCCATTACACATTTAATAGTGCTCGATGGTACATGGAATAAAGCCTTTAAAATTTTGCAATTAACCCCACTATTACAAAAGTTTAAAACAGTAAGCTTTCGCCAAATTCCCACGAACCGTTATACTATTCGTAAAGCCCCAAGAGCAGATAGCTTGTCAACGCTAGAGGCCGTAGCGCATAGTTTATCGCTTATTGAAGCACTCAATCCGGCGCCGTTGTATGATTTATTAGATGAATTAATTACCAAACAAACCCAACATATGCCCGCTCACGTAAAAGCACGTTACCTGTAATTAAAAATGAAATAACCAATGCGTAATACCCCTTCTCGATTAAAGCGTGGATTTTCACGCCAAGGCCCTGACTATCGTTTTGACGACCAAGTTGATTTTAGCGATATTAGAACGACTTTTGGTTTTCGTTCGATGGTAGTTGGTAAATGGGTGACTAAAGAAGAGCGATTTATTAGTGCCAATCTAATTTATGATGCGCTAGCTGATTTAGCGCAAATTTTACATTTACCGCCAACAGCAATTGGCCTTCGCGGTAAGCTTAACTTTGCCTTTGGTCACGGTGGGCAAAAAGGCGTGCAAGCACACTATAATGCTTACGATCAAACTCTCGCACTGGCAAAAAACGCAGGCGGCGGTGCTTTAGCCCATGAGTGGTTTCATGCATTTGATCATCATATTAGTGAGCATTTATTTAAATCAAAAACCCGCTTTGGTTTCGCCTCTAAGTTATGGTTATCAAACTCTCCTGATTTGAGCCATCCACTTAATGATGCACTTAATCAATTTTATAAGCAGGTATTTTTAGAACAAAACGGTGAAGATGCGAATGAATTTGTACAACGCTGTATCGCGTTTGATAAGAAGCAAAAGCAACAATACATGAGTATGCCAGAGGAGCTTGCAGCTCGTTGTTTTGAAGCATGTATAAACCAGCATCAAACAATCAAAAACAGTTTCTTAGTCAGCGGGTTAAGTAATAATAGTTTAATTTATCCTGAGTTAAAGCACACATTACACGCCAATGAAGCACTTAACCATTATTTTCAACTATTAGGTTATGTGCTTCATCAACAAACATAGTAATCGTTTCTAAAAATCAGAATTACTATTTATCATCACTGATACGACTTGCCACCGCGCTATTCTGATCTTTATATTTTGCATCAACACGGGTGTTATACGGGTTTTCACATGGACCGGTGAGCGTTTCAAAGCTCATTGCACCAATCTTCATCATGGGTCTAAGTGCAAGTGGCAGTTTACCCGAGTTATAAAACTCTAAAACAATATTACCACTCCAACCAGGGTCGATTCTGTGTGCGGTTACATGCACCATTAAACCTAAACGTGCCAGCGACGAACGCCCATCTAACCAGCCAACAATATCTGCAGGTAGGGTTACTTTTTCATAGGTTATTGCTAATGCAAGCTCGCCGGGGTGTAAAAAGAATGCTTCGCCTTCATCTAGTACAATTTCGTCGCTCATAATTGATTCTAAGGCTTTATTAAGCTGATCTTTTGGACCACTTAAGTCAACAAAAGCGGCATTATGGGCATGAAAAGTTCTAAACTTATTACCCAAACGAAGATCCGCAGTCACCCCAGAAATCATTTCACTGGTCGGGGCGGGCTCAATAACAATGCGCCCGTCGTTTAAATATTCTTTTATATGTGTATCTGAAAGTCTCATTTTTAATCTTCCGTAATCACAACTTCAATCGCGTTGTGATGTTGTTGATAATAAAGCGTACTGGCGATGAGCCGTGCGGCTGCACTGTAAGTTTCACTTATAGCTGCATTTGCATCATTGGCAATCAATTTACCTTGTTCAGAGGATTCTCTGATATTAATCGCAAGCGGAATATGTGAAAGCACAGGAACACCATGCTTCAAGGCTAACTTTTGTGCGCCACCTTTACCGAATACATGATTAGCTTCACCGCAATGCCCGCAAATGTAATGGCTCATATTTTCAATTAAACCAAGCACTGGCACGTTTACTTTATTAAACATAGCAATGCCTTTTTGCGCATCTGCCAACGCTAAGTCTTGTGGCGTTGTAACAATTACAGTGCCACTGGCAGGTACTTTTTGGCTCATGGTTAATTGAATATCGCCAGTGCCTGGAGGCATATCGACGATTAAGTAATCAAGCTCACCCCAATCGGTTTCATTTAATAGCTGACTAAGCGCGCCTGAGGCCATAGGACCGCGCCATACAGTTGCATCGTCGCTAGGCACTAAAAAGCCTATAGATTGCGCTTTAATACCGCTGGCATCAAATGGTTGTAATTGTTTGTTGTCTTTAGTGACAGGCTCACTGCCTACCAAACCTAACAACATAGGAATAGACGGACCATAAATGTCGGCATCTAAAATGCCTACTTTAGCGCCCTCGTTTTTAAGCGAACCGGCAAGATTTACAGCCGTAGTAGATTTGCCTACCCCGCCTTTGCCTGAGGCCACTAAAATAATGTGCTTTATGGCTTTAAATTTCGCAGGCTCTTTAAGTGCCACAACCGCACTTACATTTACCTCGATTTTAAGTCGCTCAGTTAAAAATTTAGCAACATGCGGCATTTCAGATTGCGCGGCAAAAGGAAGAGTGAGTTTAACAATAATTGATTTATCGGTGTTTTGAGTAATATCAGCAATAAAATCTTGCTCAATACCCACAGCAAAAGCGGCACTGCGATAGGCCGCTAAAGCAGAAATAATCGGTTGTTTTTGCACCGATTTAGCAGAGAATAGTTTCGACAGTCCAAACATAGCAATAAAATAGCGTTTCTTTGATGAAAAGTGCCACGGAATTATGTAACATTCAGGGCATTAACACCAGTCAATTAGTAAATATCAATAAGCAGTGTACTCTGTTACTACCGCGCTTATCGATAATGTAATAATTTTCATCTGTTCCTAGCTAGGAACGCTTAATTTGGAATGATTATGGCACAGCGAAAGATCCTGATTACTAGCGCATTACCTTATGCCAATGGCCCTACCCATTTGGGGCATTTATTAGAGTATATTCAAACTGATATTTGGTCGCGTTTTCAAAAACTACAAGGCCACGAAGCATACTACGTGTGCGCCGATGATGCTCATGGCACACCTATTATGCTTAATGCGCAAAAGCAAGGGATCACGCCAGAGGAAATGGTTAAAAACGTTAGCATAGAACGCCAACGCGATTTTGCTGATTTTAATATCAAATTTGATAATTACCACAGCACTCACAGCCAAGAAAATAAAGAATTTAGTGAGCTTATTTATAACCGCCTTAACGATGCCGGTCATATTAAAAAGCACACTATTTCTCAGTTATTCGATCCAGAAAAAGGTATTTTTCTGCCAGACCGCTTTGTTACTGGCACCTGCCCTACCTGTAAATCAGAAGATCAAAACGGTGATAGCTGTGATGCCTGTGGCGCAACTTATAGCCCAACAGAGCTAATCAACCCACGCTCTGTCATGTCGGGTGCTGAGCCTATTTTAAAAGATTCTGAGCATTACTTTTTTGACTTACCAGCCTTTGAAGGCATGCTTAAAGAATGGCTACACTCAGGCACAATCCAGCAAGAAATGGCGAACAAGCTAGATGAGTGGTTTGCCGATGGTCTTCAGCAATGGGACATTAGCCGTGATGCACCTTATTTTGGTTTTGAAATTCCAAACGCACCAGGTAAATATTTTTACGTATGGCTAGATGCGCCTATTGGTTATATGGCGAGCTTTAAAAACTTATGTGACAAACAAGGCATCGACTTTGATGCGTTTTGGCAAGAAGGGTCTGACGCTGAGCTTTATCATTTTATTGGTAAAGACATCATCTATTTCCACAGCCTTTTTTGGCCTGCGATGTTAGAAGGCGCTCAATTTAGAAAGCCTACTAACGTATTTGCCCATGGATTTGTTACTGTTAATGGCGCGAAAATGTCTAAATCAAAAGGCACGTTTATTAAAGCGCGTACTTATTTAGATAACCTAGATCCTGAATTTTTACGTTATTACTACGCAGCTAAACTAAACAGTGGAATCACCGATTTAGACTTAAACCTTGAAGATTTTGCACAGCGTGTAAATTCAGACTTAGTGGGTAAAGTAGTTAATATTGCGAGCCGTTGTGCTGGCTTTATTACTAAAAAGTTTGACGGTAAGTTAAGCGACACAATTATGGAACCACAACTGCTTGCTGAATTTCAAAATGCCTCAGCCACTATTACTGAACATTACGAAAATCGTGAATACAGCCGCGCAATCCGTGAAATTATGGCGCTTGCTGATAAAGCAAATCAATTTATTGATAATGCTGCGCCTTGGGTGCTTATTAAAGACGAGTCTAAGCAAGAAGAAGCGCATCAAGTATGTTCGTTAGGACTTAACCTATTTCGCGTGCTGATCACTTACTTGAAGCCTGTACTACCTGGTATGGCAACAAATGTTGAAGCCTTTTTAAATGATGAGCTTACATGGCAAGGTGTGCAAACTGCACTAATAAGCCACCCTATCAATAAATTTAAGCCGTTAATGCAACGTGTTGAAATGGACAAAGTGAATAAAATGGTTGAAGAATCAAAAGAAAGCTTAATCGCTGAAAAAGACAAAATCGATCCTAATAGCCCACTGGCAAAAGAGCCTATCGCAGCTGAGATTGAATTTGATGACTTTGCAAAAGTAGATTTACGCGTTGCTAAAATTGCTAAAGCAGAGCACGTAGAAGGTGCTGACAAACTGCTTAAGTTAACTCTTGATTTAGGCGGCGAAACACGCCAAGTATTTGCAGGCATTAAATCAGCCTACGCACCAGAAGACATCGAAGGAAAGCTAACTGTGATGGTTGCTAACCTTAAACCACGTAAAATGCGCTTTGGAATGTCTGAAGGCATGGTACTTGCCGCAGGCCCTGGCGGTAAAGAAATATACATTCTTAACCCAGACGATGGTTCAGAGCCTGGTATGCGAGTAATGTAAACTCTGCGCTAGTTTAAAAAAGCCGCTAAATATTTAGCGGCTTTTTTATTGTTGACGTTATTTAGCTAAGGCGACTACTTTTGCCAAATGAATCACTAAGCATTGGGAGCTAATATAGATAAACCAATTTATATAGCGCACCTGAGGATAAAAACCTTGCCCTTGGTTACCATAAATCCAAAAAGCACCAATAATGGCATCGGCCAATGCAGCTAGTAAAAGCCCTAAGCTCACCCACATTATTGGTTTGGGCGCATGAAACCCACCATAAGCAATAACCAACATAAGGCCCATAAGCGCCACGGCAGTTACCACCACACTATAAACGCCGGTCATAGCTAAAATAGGTATACCAGCGCCATCAAGATACATAGAAGCGAGTGACGTAGCACTTATCACCAGTACAACAAGCATAAAAAGTATGCTTTTTAATTGCGATATAGCTTGCTGCCTTTTATAGGCCAACACACAGGCTAAAAATAAAAGGCTGTAGCCAGGTGCAAAAAATAAAATTGAATCAATTAAGTAGTCATGCTTTATTAACGTTGCATAGCGATGATAGTGCTGGGATAGGTTAAAGTTAATCACATCCCCTACTGTGCACAGCATTAAAGCTGCGCTACATAGAACCGCTATAAAGCGTAACTGCTTATCTTTAAACTGATGAAATACCCAAGCAGAAATTGCCACACTATTAAACATCAGCAAACACAGCGAGCTCACTGTTAAGAACAATAAAATTTCTTTATTGTTAGGTGTAAAAAGTCCTATCAACATCACAACCAAAGCGCATAGCCAAGCAATAAAGGAAATAACCTGATGAGGGTGTTTTATAGTTATGTAATTGATTGCACTATCCAAGTTTGAAATTCATAAATTTAATTTAGCAAATTATTATCGCTTAGGGTTTATTTTTTTTATGCCCCGTTTGCATTTCTTTTTGTGTTTTTAGCCGACATTGTGCCAACTGCTCAAGTCGAATAGTTTTAATTGCCGCCAAGGGGTCATCAGCACTAAGTCCACCAGCATCATAGGTGTTTTGTTGATTTATTACTTTATTATCATCTTGTTTAGTATACATATTATTCTCACTTGGGACCGTTTATCGATTTTAGCCACGGTACATCGAATAAAAAAGTGCTGAAACACTGTACGATTTAGTTGAAAAATACCTGATACTCTATATATTAGTAGTTACTAATATTGAGGGGGTATTATGCGCATTATTTTACTTTTTTCCAGTTTATTTATTTCATCCGCTGCTTTTGCTAACAATGTTGACGATGCGCGCAAAACTATTAAGGCATTTTCAACTGATTTAAAACAGATACTGGTTAGCACCATGCAACAAAATGGACCTATAGCGGCGATTAGTGTATGTAATACAGCCGCACCCGCTATCACTCCACAACACAGCAATAGTGCATGGCAAATTAGCCGCAGTGCGTTAAAAACACGTAACCCAGATAATCAACCCGATGAATGGTTAAGAAATGTTTTATTAAATTTTGAACAACGTAAGCTCAATGGCGAGCCTATAGCAAAAATAGAACACCAAACACAAAGGTCAGATGGCTGGTATTTTATAAAAGCGATCCCCACTCAAAAGGCGTGTTTAGCATGTCATGGCAGTGACATTGCACCTGAAGTTGCTAAAAAAATAGCCGCTTTGTACCCTAGCGATCAAGCAACAAATTTCAAACAGGGTGATATTCGTGGTGCCTTTATCGTTAAAAAGCCGATTAAAAAGCACCAACAGTAATTACGTCATTGAGCATTCGCTGCGTTTCGTTTTCTGTGGGCAACATATAAAGTATACGGCAACATTACGAGCTGATTTAATATGATAGCTAATATCAGCGCAAACAATAATGCACTGGTGGTTAAAGGGATCCCTAACTTAAAGTTATCAAGTGTATTTTGTAATCTTTCGAAACGATCAGGGGAGAATATATACAGCAATTTTTGCACTAAATTACCTTGCTCAAATAGCTTCATACCTTGATTTAAGTCTGCGAATAGCATCAAGGTTTGCTGTTTTTGTTCTGCATCGGCTCTGACACTCGGTTCCGTGTTTTCTAAATGACGGTTTATCATTGCTTGTGTGCTAGAAAATTTATATTGCTTTGCTGTATCTGCATAGCCATCAACTTGCCACTTGGTCGCATGATACAAGCCCGCTAAATGTTGTTGGTAATGATCACTTAGCTGCGGTAGTTGCAATGCAATAATAAAAGCGCAAGCAAATATTAATTTATCGAACATGTTAACGATCATCATAATCCTTTGTGCTGCTCTAATTTAAACAGATGGATGGTGTTACTATGCTATACCATTTACTTAGCTAAGTGACTTACTTTTTATGTAGATAAATTTTATCGAGAAAAAGGTAAACAGTCTTTCAGCTCGTAAAAAATAATCCTTAACGTGATAAATGGTAGTATAAGTATGATTTAAATAGCAAAGCGCTAAGTTTTTATTGATCACCTTAATGTTTACCTGTTGCTACAATAGCAACATTTCTGTAGATAAAACCCAGTGAATAGCTGAAATACTTACTAGAACGAGCATAAAGTATTAATAGCTAATTCTAAATGCCCTCTTTAATACTAGTGATTTTTACACTATATTAAAAGATAATTAAGCGTCTGTTAATATTGAGAAAGAGTTTGTGGAAGCGAATAAAAATAATACCACTGTTGAAGAGAAAGCAACTGAAGATCAAAAAAAGTTTTTCCTCGATTTACTTCCAGGGAAATTAATTGATATACAATTTAACAATCCTATTCAGGTTCGCTTTAAACTCACTTTAATCGGCTACGACACCGGTAAATATTTAATATTAAAATACCCTGCTCAAGCAGGTAAAAACGACTACAGCGATATTTTAGTTGAAGGTAATGGCGCCATTGTTCGTTATATCATCGAAGATGAGCGCGGTGAATGTGTGGCTTTTTCTACAAGTATATTAGCGATTTCATTTCGCCCTGAACGGTTAATTTATCTAGCGTACCCTAAAAAAATCGAAAGCCGTCAATTACGCGAAACTAGCAGGCTACCGACTCATATTCCAGCTAAAATAAGTTTACACAAAGGTGATATAGACGCCGATAGTAAGAGCTTATTGCATGGGTTAATTATTGATATTTCACCCAGTGGCTGCCGTTTTGCGATACATGTGAGCTCTGGATTTGTAGCGCTAAAAAAACGCCAAGTATTTGTGCATATTTTGTCACCGATAGACAATAAGTCTGTCATAGTCACGTCCTATATCAGAAATAATCAAATGAAGGGGAATCGCCTTAGTGTTGGTATCGAGTTCGATGCATCAGAGCAAACTAAGCTGAATGAGCTACTCGAAGCGTATTCAATTGATATAGATTAGAAAAATCACAAACGAATTAAGGCTAAAACCTTGTGGTTAGCCTTGCTAACAGCAGTTCTATTACTCTAAAGGTTTTAAAAATCTCTCTGCTCTAGGTAAATAATAGTTATCGTAATCAAGCGATACAATCACACGCTCGGCTTTACCTAGTAATTCATCACGTGGGATGAGCCCTATTACTCTAGAATCTGCACTATTATCACGGTTATCACCCATGGCTAAATAGTAGTGTTCAGGAATTGTTATTTCATCAAAGCTCGATAAACGTGATGGTGTATTACTAACGCGGATTGAATGCTTATAACCATTTAAGTTTTCTATTTTATCTAAAGAAGTCGGATTACTTTGCAAATGTGTGTAATTAAGCTTTTCGCCGTTGATTATAAGTTCATTATTTTTAAGTACAATAGTATCTCCAGGTACACCTATTACTCGCTTAATCAAACGGTTATCCGCTACTTTCGAGTCAAATACAATAATATCGCCAGTTTGTGGGTCCCCCATTCTCAACAGGGATACATGCGTAAATGGTATACGTAAATCATACGCCATTTTATCGGTAAGGATTCGATCGCCTTCTTCAATAGTCGGTTTCATTGAACCTGTTGGTACTTCATACCAATCGGCGACGGCACTTCTAAACACACTCATTAAAATAATGAATACAATTAAAGAACGATTATTTTTCCAAAATTTATAAAGTCGCTTCATGTTTTGTCTCTGCTATGGGTTAAGTATTTATTTGACTGTATAAACGCAGAGCCGTTCAAAGGAGTGTGTAACAAAACATGTTTAATGATAGAGACATGTATAAAACATGTCTCTAAAGGTGGTTTACTGCTGATTTAACTTGTCTTTCGCTTCTTGTACTTTTGCAAAATCAAGACCTAATTCATCAGTGGCTTCTTTAATCAAATGCGGTTGAGTCATCACCACAGCCATTAGTTGCTGAAGCTTTTCAGGTGGTATACCCAGCTCTTGCACTAATGCCATAGCCATCATTGGGTTTTGGGTAAATGCTTCAAACAACGCAGCTACTTTTTCATCACTAACGTTGTGCTCTTTTAATATTGCAATAATTGGATTCATTATTTGCCTTAATATTTTATAGTGTTCACTAAATTATATGGGCGCACAGCCTAATTAACAATATTAATCCCGCTGTGCTTGCTTATATCATTCAACCAGTAGCACAACTTTACCTGAGTTTTCATTACCCTCTAAAATGGCATGAGCCTCACTGGCTTGCTGCCATGACATGGTTTTATAAATATTAAAGTCATAGTTCTGATTGGCAATATCATCATAAAAACGCGCGACAAAGGCATCTCTCAGAGCCCGTTTAAACTCAATACTGCGATTACGTAGCGTTGATGCATGAAACGAAATCCGCTTTTGTAATAAACGTGCAAAGTCTACCTCTGCAAAGCGCCCGTCTAAAAATGCCAGCATAATAATCTGACAATCCACTGCGGCCACTATGGCATTTTTATTTAAATAGCTACCAGAAACAGGGTCAACAATTGCGTTTGCAGTTAGCTCATTTGATTTCATATACTCAACAAAATCAGTGGTTTTATAATTAATTACGTGGTCAGCACCCAACCTTTTAGCATGTTCACACTTTTCATCCGAACCCGCGGTAATCACTACTTGTGCACCAGCACTTTTTGCCATTTGAATAGCAGCCCCACCAACACCACTGGCACCGGCATGAATAAGCGCCGTTTGCCCTGATTGTAACTTGCCTAATTCAAATAGCGCACCAAAGGCTGTTAAATACACTTCGCTTATAGCGGCACCTTGCGCCATAGAGATATGATCGGGCAATATCATTAACTGCTGCGAATCTACTGCGACGTATTCACTGTAAGCGCCACCAGCACATAAAGTAAAAATACGCTTACCGAGCCATTTAGGGTCTACCTCACTGCCAAGCTCACACACGGTGCCTGCACACTCAAGTCCTAAAATAGGGCTATCCCCTTCAGGGGCAGGATACTTACCTTGACGCTGCATACAATCAGCGCGGTTAACCCCAATCGCTGCCACTTTTACCAGCACTTCATTATTGTTTACCTTCGGTTTATCGGTTTTCGAAAACGCTAACTGCTGCTCATGATGTGAAATGTACCGCATAAGTCTCCTTGTATTGGGTTTATTTGATTTTTCGCCACACTTCGGCTTCAACTAGCTGGCCATTTTCTGTAAGAGAATGATGCCACAAATTCCCTTCAACTTTATAATCAAAAGCCATGGTTTTACCCATCAATGATGCAATATTGCCATACTCAAAGGTTTCAATAAATTGCCCATCGGTTAATTGGTACTGGCCACCACCAGCATAACTAAATTGGCCATTTTTTTCTGTGATATAGCTAAAGTGTGTTGCTGTTACTAATTTGATTGAAGTTATCTCTGGGGCTTTAGCGCTGACAAACCCATCTTCTACCGCGTATTTTCCTTGAACAAACTCCCACGTACCTAATAGGGGATTGGCAAATACAGAGTATGGCAATAAAACTAAGCAAGCGAATATAGTAAATTTCATCATAATCCTTATCGTGTTAACTGTGCCTGAAGAAACCAACTCAGCGTTAATTTACTGACATAGTATTAAAACGCCAACTTTGCTTATAAGGGTATACATCTGGAAGCTGGCCTTGCTCAATTCCTTGCTGGATCATTTGCCAGTACTTTGCCGTAAATAAATCACTATGGTAATGGTTAAAGTGGTTAAACGCACTGTTACTGGCACTAAAAAACACTTTAAATTGACTGGGAAATATATCATTTTGGTCAATATCAAAATAGCTGTGTGAGCTTAATTCTTCTAACGCGTTTTGTGTATTTGGCACGTCTCTAAAATTGCAATCGGTGAGAGGGCAAATTTCATCATAATCATAAAATACTATTCGCCCCCAACGTGTGACGCCGAAGTTTTTCATCAGCATGTCACCAGCAAAAATATTTGCACTGGCAAGCTCTTTTATCGCTTTACCATAATCAAGCATCACTTGCTGAAGTGATTGACTATTACATTGATTGATATACAGGTTGAGCGGTGTCATTTTTCGCTCAACGTAAACATGCTTTAGTATTAAGGCTTTGCCGGAAATGACTAAGCTATCGCCAATGTGTTTTTTCATTTGTATTAGCAGTTCATCACTAAAACGGCTTAAGTCAAATGCAAGGTATCTAAACTCATGAGTGTCAACTAATCGCCCTACTCTGTCAGCTTGTTTTACAAAGTTATATTTATCTTTTACTTGTTGTTTAGTTGCTGTTTTTGGGGCACTAAACTTATCTTTTATTACCTTGTATACATAATCTAGGCCGTCAATGGTAAAAACTAGCATCACCATACCCGGAGTCCCTGGCGCTAGATGGTACGTGTATTCTGCGGGACTACTTTTAGTCGTATCTACTTTATAACGATAAAATTCGGTTTTTGCATGTTTAATAAAACCAATCGCATTAAATAATTCAAAACGTTGTTTGTGAGGCATTAATACACTGAGGTAGTCAACATAACGAGCAGGTTGGTCGGTATCTACCATAAAATAGGTACGTGCAAAGCCAAATAATAAACTAAGTTGATCAGCCCCCATCATTACAGCATCAATTGTAAGCCCATCGGGGGTATTTAAAATAGCAATTGCAAAGGGCATGTTATCGCCATTTTTGGCAATACATCGCCCTATGACATAACAGGCCTTATTACGATAAAAATGCGAATTAGCGTATTCAATATAACCGTCATTTAAGTTTATTAATTCGTATACTTGTCGACATTGCTGCTGAGCACCTTGCGTTAACGTTGCTTGTAACTTAGTTAAATCACTACTTAAATCTTCAAAGGGGACTCTAAACACTTGCTCATTTAATAAGGCTTTAATTGCTTGATCAAAACCTTCTTTTAAGGAGATACGACTTACAAGTCCTTCATAGGAACGCGGCTGTCCTCGGTATTTTGCTTTTAATACAAATAAGTGAACTGTGCGAATTTTTTTATCATCCCAAATAGCGCCAAAAGTAGAATTAAAAAATGTATGCGCAATGGGTTGGTTTTCATGCTCTTTTACCATCTCACCATAAATATTTTTTGCCCGCTGCCATGTTTGAGGACAATCCAATTCATCATAAGCAATCACTCTAACGGCTTCACTTACTTGCTTTACTAAGCGTTCATACACTTGTAAGCGCTCTCGCATTGCTGCTTGCACCTCATGATACTGGCGTTGTTCAAAGCGACTTTGTGCCCCTAAGGTGATATTTAAAAATTGTGCAAACATAGCCTCAAAGCCTGCAAATATCGCTCGGGCTAACTTAGTGGCGACCACGGTTTGTACCGGATTATGTTGAGAGGTTAATGGCGTGCTTGGCATGATTTAGGCGCTTCTATTTTTAGCAATTATGCTGATTATTTTTTATTAGAGGTTTACACCTTAGCAAGCACACTTTAATTTAGGTAATTAATACAGCAAATAAATAAAATTGATCATATGAATATAAGAAATGTCGATCTCAATTTACTCGTCTATTTAAATGTATTAATAGATGAAAAAAGCGTATCAAAAGCAGCTAATAAGCTTGCTTTAACTCAACCAGCGATGAGTAATGCGTTAAAACGTTTAAGAGATTTATTTGATGATCCTTTGCTGGTACGAGCTGCGGGCTCTATGACTCCCACAGCCAAAGCACTGTCGCTCAAACCTGAAATTGAAGCGCTGCTTAAAATGGCAGAGGAGATCACTCAACCAAGCGAGCAATTTAACCCAGCAACTGCGCAAGTTACATTTCGTATTATGGCAAACGATTATTTAGAATCGACTCTAATTGCCCCCTTTATTTGCGAGCAACTAGCTAAAAACCCGGGCATTGACTTTGATGTGCTCAGTCCCAGTGATGTAAATTTACAAGATATGGAAAAAGGCACTATCGATTTGGCAATAAATCGTTTTAATGGTCTGCCGCGCTCTTTTCATCAAGCGACTGTATGGCGAGATAATTATTGTTGTTTAACCCACCCAAAAAATGATTTTTTAACGCATGCTAACTTAAATCAATACCTACAAAGCGAACATATATGGGTTAACCGCGCAGGCTGGGGGCCAGAGCCCGCAGTGACCAATAAGTCAGGAAAACAAAAATTAGGCTGGGTAGATGAAGCTTTGTGGCAATTAGAACAAACCCGTAAAATACGCGTATTTACTCGCCATTACATGATTGCCAGCTTACTGTGTCAATCTGAGCAACTCATAGCTACGCTACCCCGTCGTCAAGCAAAGCTATTAACCAGTCATACTAATTTAGTGATTAGCCCAGTACCATTTCAAGTCGTCCCTATAGAAGTAAAAATGATTTGGAGCCCGTTATTACACCACACACCAGCGCATCAATGGCTTAGACGTGAGTTATTAGCGTTCGCAAATACAGTGGTTGATAGGTAACACATTAAAATATTGATTAAATCAATATCAATTATTGAAAACAACAATTTCATTAATATTACACTTAGCGCTACAGTGAAGTTAAGCCAACAAACTAAGAGTAATAATTATGCAAACATCAGCAAGCTTCACACAACAAGACGGGTTATTCATTGATGCAAATTTACATCACTTCATTGAACAACAATTATGCCCAAATACGCCGCTTGAGACGGGTCACGTTTACCAGTCACTTGCCACATTAGTTGATGAATTCGGCTGTAAATGTCGTAAAAATAAACATCAAGAAAACGATACTCTTGACGTAAACACTTTATTAAGTGCCTATCAACGTAAAAGCCACCCTCATTGCCATGTTGATGCACAAACAACCGAAGCTGTATTAGATGAATACTGCTGTCAAGTACCTGCCATTATTGTAGTTGCGTTAATGGACACGCTCAGTGGCACTGTATGTGACGAGCAAAGTGCACATGAGCTTTATCACAGAGCAGCAGAGCTAACAGAGCGTCCATGTGTTCATCGTCAAGCAACCACTAACGCTTCAGCAGCTTAACATGCAGTCGTTTAAAAGTGCTCGATAACCTTACTAGCAAATTGTTTGCAGCTTAAGGTTGTCGAGTTATGATTTGAATGAGCCAAATCAAAAGTTACCTGCCCACTGGCAAATGTAGTTTCTAAGGCGTTTTCGATTAAACATGCCGCTTCAACCCATCCCATAAATTTTAGCATTAGCACCGCGCTTAATAAGCTACTACTTGGGTTTGCCTTATCTTGACCAGCTATTCGCTCGAATGTGCCATGTGTCGGCTCAAAAAAAGCAACCTCTGTATTTAAATTGGCGGCAGGCATAATCCCTACCCCCCCAACCTGTGCACTGAGCATATCGGCTAAAAAGTCACCATTTTGATTTGTAGTAGCCACCACATCAAATTGCGCAGGATCCATCAAGCATTGCTGCAACATATTATCGGCAATCACTTCTTTAATAATCAAGGGGGGTAAATTGGTTCGTTGTATTTCAAGCCAACGCCCATTTTCATGTTCTTTGGCATTATATTCTTGTTTTGCGAGCGCAAAGCCCCAGCGTTTAAACGCCCCATCGGTAAATTTAAGAACATTACCTTTATGCACTAACGTAAGTGACTCTCTCTCATTTTTAAGGGAATAATTAATGGCAAAGCGTATTAATCGCTCTGACCCTTCTTTAGATATATTTTTAATCCCTATACCACACTCTTGAGCGAAACGAAGACGGGTTACGCCCATTTCTTCACACAAAAAATCGAGCACTTTTTCACTTTCAACACTCCCCGCCTGCCATTCAATTCCTGAATAAACATCTTCACTACTATCGCGCAACACGGTAATGTTAGTGGTAAAGGGGTTTTTTAATGGCGAGGGTAAAGCACTAAAGCCTTTTATAGTACGCATATTAACAAATAAATCCATTTCATGGCGAAGCGCAACATTAAGAGAGCGAAAGCCACCGCCTAAAGGTGTGGTTAGCGGCCCTTTTATAGCAATTTTGCATTCACGTACTGCATTAATGGTTTCTTGAGGGAACCAGTCGCCATCATAAAGCTTAGCCGCTTGTTCACCATTATACACCTGCATCCAATGTATCTTACGTTCCTTGCCATAACAATGTTCTATGGCAGCATCCACTACTTGACGCATTACTGGCATCACATCTAAGCCAACACCATCACCGTCAATATAGGCAATAATAGGTTGTTCGGGTATATGCCACTGTCCTTGATCATCAATGTGAATATTGTCGCCATTGTCTGGCACCTTAATATGTTGATACTGCATACGTCCTCCTACAAGAGAATATATTTAAGCATGCATAACCCTAGTTGTCTTCATAACAAAGCGTATAGCGGTTATTCAACGATAAAATGTAAAATTTAAGGTGCTTTTTTAACGGTTAAAATAACGTCAATCGCATTGAGTAGAGCCTCAACTTGTTGTATGTCGAAAGCGTCAGGTGAAGACTTTAAGTTTGTTTCAAAATCAACAGCCTGTTTATACAACGCTTTGCATTCAAACATTCCAGCCGTTCCTTTGATCATATGCACGCTGCGTGCAAAACTCGTTATATCACCCTGCTTAAATTGAGACACTAACGTGTCTTTTTGTTTATTTAACCCTTTAATATATTCTTGCTTGAGTAGTGCAAACTCCTCATCGGGTAGCTTAATGTTCTCGCATATATCAATATCAAGATAACTTGCAATTTTACTACTAAAACAGCTTCTATCTATAGGTTTGGCAATATGATCAGTAAAACCTTGTTTTAAATAGCGATCAATTTCATGCTTCATCGTGTTAGCAGTGAGCGCCACAATGGGTGTTGTTACCCCTGTTGCTTGTATAATCTTAATTGCTTGCTCACCATCCATAATTGGCATTTGAATATCTAATAAAATTAAGTCAAAGCTTTCATCCATCGCTGCTTGCGCTGCATCTCGACCATTTTCAACAGCGACAACGGTTAACCCCATCCGCTCTAAAATTCGCTTAATAAGCTGACGATTTTCTGGATGGTCTTCAGCCACAAGTACTCTACCCACTAAATTTCGCTGACTATTATTTAAAAGTAGCTCTTTGGTTTGTGGTTTACGTATATCGTCAAATGCGTTAACCCATTGTGTATGTTCGGTTGTATTTAACTCCATAGTAAAGCAAAACTCGCTACCCTTACCTACCACAGAAAATACAGTAATATCGCCATTTAGTTTATTTGCTAAGCTTTTTGATATATTTAAGCCAAGTCCAGTACCACCGTATTTACGAGAAATTGACGAGTCAGCTTGGTGAAAGGGAGTAAATAGGTCTTTTTGCTCGCTTTCGGTCATACCAATACCGGTGTCTTTAACTTTAATTATTAGTTGCTTTTGATTGCAACTCACCGTCAGCATTATGTAGCCCTGGGTAGTAAATTTAAGTGCATTGGTTGCTAAATTTAATAATATTTGCCTAAGTCGAGTTGGATCTGAGACTATCCAATCTGGTAATGGAAATTGATAATCAACTTTGAATTTTAAGCCTTTATCGCGGATTTGCTTTCCTAGTAATGATTCAATTTCAGCAATAGTGGCAAACAAATCCGTTTCAACTAATTCTATCTCTAAACGGTTAGCCTCAATTTTCGACATATCCAAAATATCGTTAATTAGCCCAAGTACATGACGACTGTTTTGCAAAATCACCCTGATCCCATGATTTCTTTCATGAGGCTGTATATCACCTAAAATTATCCCATCAGCATAACCAATAATGGATGTCATTGGGGTGCGGATCTCATGGCTCATATTGGCTAAAAATCGACTTTTAGCTTCACTTGCATCACGAAGCTCCTCCGCCAATTGTTGTAACTCTTGGGTACGCAGCTTAACCTTGTGTTCCAAATTTTTAGTCAATTCAACATTCTGATGATGCAAAATACTGAATTTATTTGCGACAGCAAAAGCAAGTAATACCGCATCGAGCGCTGTGCCAATAAGCCCAAGTAAATAGAGATCCATTTTTATTGGCTCAATAATTCCTAGATTAGTTAAATTGCCAACCATATTAGGAATGGCCATAGCCAAATAGGCGAGAACAAAATAGCGAGCCGGCTTAAAGCCACTGATCCAGCTTCGTATACCAACAACCATACCTAAAGATAAAGTTGCCCCTGTCACTAAAGTGGCCCAAATAAAGCCAAAACCAGGCCAAACCATTGCAAAAGGTGCGCCTGCGGTGGCAACAATGCCTAAGTAGATTGATAATCGAGATAACTTAGGAGACGTGTCTTTTAATTTAAGTAAGCTGTTAAAAAATAAAATATTTGTGATGGGAATTAAAGTAAAACCTAACCAATGAAAATGGGCATTGTAAAAACCAAAAATTTGATCCGGTATATGAAAAAACTGACTCCAAGCCAACACCCAGCATGCTGTGAACATGGCATAGTACAAATGGGTTTTATCTCTATCCCCCAAGTAAATAAGAAAATTGTATAAACCTAACGCAATACCAACCCCAAAGCACAGCAACATAATCATGTTGTCTGAGGTTTTTCTTACAAAAAAATCGTCATAAGATGAAAGCACTAATTTTGGTGGAGTATAAAAATATTCACTTTGAAATTTTGCAATTAATACGTAAGAACGATTAGGCGCCAGCTTAACTTTATTTCCATAGTGAAATGCAAACTCATTTGGGTAAAGCCCCCCAGTGACATACTGCTTTATTGGTTCATCAAAGTTCGATATATCATAAATCCGGGTTTCGATTTTTGAAAGTAACGTGTTATACGGATAGAGCACCAGTTCATCTAAGTCTGTTTTATTTTCAAGTGCTATGACAAACCAAAAACTACCACCAAAAAACGATGTTCTTGATTGTGGTTGTTTATCTTCAAGCCACATTTCTATTTCACTGTGGTTACGGGGAAAAGTACCACTCGTTACCTGAAATACATGACCCTGACCGAGCAAATCAGTATCTTGTTGTTTTAAAGTATAAACAATAGGAGCGAGTGTATCTGCCGGCGCTAAATTGCTAAAGCACAAAAATACACAATATAAAAATAGCTTTAGAACTGCCTTCATTGGCATACTTCGCACCTTAATTTAAAGACTAAAATTAAAACTGATAACTAACATCTAAACCAAAACGCCTGCCTTCACCTTTAAAGTCTTCAAGCATGCCAAGGAAAGAGCTTAAATCAAATTTTAAATGACTATATTGCGTACCAAAGAGATTTTTCCCCCAAATAGCAATCGCCCAGTTATCATGTTGATAATGTATGTTTGCGTTAAAAATACTATAGCCATCTTGCATAGCATAAGGGTTTTGATTCTGATCAAAATAATAGTCGGATTGATAATCAACTAATAATTGCGTTGTTAGTGGGTG
The DNA here is from genome assembly GCF_000238275.3 of Pseudoalteromonas undina. NCBI lineage: Bacteria > Pseudomonadati > Pseudomonadota > Gammaproteobacteria > Alteromonadales > Pseudoalteromonadaceae > Pseudoalteromonas > Pseudoalteromonas undina. The sequence goes on along the minus strand of NZ_AHCF03000003.1, from coordinate 1,170,979 downwards.
ATTAGCCAGCACGAGCGTGTATTCAATGCCTGCACTGAGATTCCATTTTGAGGTAAACGGCAAACGATTATCTGTTAATGCGTTACCTAAAGGATCAACATATTCTTCAAACTCTGCATGGGGTATATAACCCATAGCAAACTTAACATTCAAATCATCGGTCAGCCAATACTCAAAATCAGCCTCTAGGCCATATATAGTCGAATCTGCCACATTTTCTAATAATTGAATAGGCGGGCTCTGATCAGATACTGAAGGCTGATTCATAAACACCTGTTGGTCATTATAATCATAATAAAATGCAGCCCAATTAAATCGCATGCCCAACTGTGGCCACCAAGACTTTGAGCCAATTTCATGTGAGTTCAATCGTTCTTTTTGATAATCAGCAAGCTGTGCTTGTTCAACCGATGATAAAAACCCACCGTTATAGCCTCCGCTTTTTGCGCCATTAGCAAATCGATAATAGGCATAGGTTGCATCATCTAGCTTAACGTTCACAGCCAACTGACCAGAAATGCCATTATCTGATTGCTCTCCCTGAACACGATAAAATGGCACCTTAACTCCGGTTAAATCGTTAGGGTCTAAAATAATATTAAGCTGGGATGTTGAGTCGTAATCTAAATACTCATAAGAATAACGAAGCCCAGCGGTAATTAGCCAATCTTGGTTTAATTGATAGTCAAGTTGGGTAAACGCTGCAATGCTCTTTGTTTTTATCCTATTATCATAGAAAAAAGTAGCGGTTAAATCTGTCTCTAAAATGCCTCGATAATCTCGCAAAATATCATTTACATTGTCTTGAATAATAGACTCATCAGCATAATAAATTCCCGTTGTAAGAAAATGCTCTGCGAGCTGAGATTGCAACCGAAACTCTTGCGTTACTAAATCAGTATTTAAACCTAAATTGCCTTCACATAACCGTGCTGGAGAGCCATCACAGTTAAAGGCATGATCACGCTTTAACTTGTTATAGCTAGTTAGTGAAATAAGCTCATTGTGTGTATCCAATTGCCAATTAACATGGGCACTAACCCCCTTACCATCGGTTTTATGTGGCGAATTATTATTAACGCTTACTGTATAAAAATCATCACTGCCATCATTAAATCCAAAGTTATCAAAACAGGTGGTTGAACCTGCTTGTGCTGGCGAGCATCGCTCTCCTGTTAATGGGTTTGCAATAACCCCAATACTGCCAACAGGCTGAACTATGCCATCCCAATCAGAAATATGCCCTTTTATCAACAACTGCACAGTGTCAAAGTCAGCTAAAAAGGACACTCGGCCATTTGTTTGCCGCATGCCCGCTGTTGGTGAATCAGCGAAAATATTGTTTGTAGAATAATCATAATTTTTATGGTTTAGCGCAACACGAACGGCTGTGTTGTCTCCAATAGCTGAATTAAACATAGCATCTACACTGGTCGCGTTGTTATTAGCAATACCAGCACTTAAATAACCACTTTGTTCAAACTCAGGGCGTTTAGAACGGATTAAAATAGCCCCGCCAGTAGAGTTACGACCAAATAAAGTTCCTTGAGGGCCACGCAAAATATCAATTTGCTCGATATCAAATAAGTTTACAATTTGGTTACTGGCAGAGCCCACAGCTATATCATCCACATACATCGCTACCGGCGATGTATTAGCGGTGTTATAATCAACTAGCCCTACGCCACGAATATTAACTGCTGGTGGTGTGCCTTCCGCTGCGTTTTGACTAATTTTTAAATTTGGGGCAAATACAGATAACTCTGTTGAGTCTTTAACCTGTTGCGCTTTGAGATCGTCCCCTTTTATTGTGCTTACAGAAATGCCGACTTCTTCAATTTTTTGGGCTCTTTTTTGCGCATAAACCTCAATGATTTCCATGTTCGGTTGGTCATCACTTTTACCCTCTACCACTACTTTCGCCTGCAGTGGCAGTAAAAAGCCTAGTAAGCATACCAACCATATATTTTTATTGAGAAGCTTGCCTTTATTTTTCATTTCACGTGACCTTTGCGCTAAATAAATGTAAACAACATGTTTAACTATATACTAATCAACCGATTAAAGCTGTGCTGGAAGAGTATTTTAATTTTTGATAACTGCAAATGCATTTTCGCCACTAATGTGTTGTGGGTAACCCACCATTGCTCTGGCTGTTTGCATACCTGCCATAACAGCCGCTTCAACACAACCGGCATTAACACCCGTTTTAATCCAGTCACCGGTAATAAAAAGGTTTGTAAATTTTGTTTCATCTGTCGCCAGTCGATACTTACTTGAACCCGCAACTGACAAAACATAACGCTCACTTGGGTCAACGTTTACTCGCCAGTATTGAGCATTTAATCGTTCATCCCCTGATGACGATATTTCATATAATACAGACCAGTCGAACTCATTATTTTGATATGCAAGCGGCCATAAGGACTGCATGTTTTTTTCTAGTATTGCTTCTAGATTTACCTTTACTTGCGATTTAGCCTGTAGAGGAAATTGATATTCACTTTTTGGTGGATAGTACTCACAAGGAAAAACACTGCAAAAATAAGCAATGTTTTTAGGAGGGCAATCAGTAGGCCACTGCTCTTTGTCGACTAAATTCATCATTGCCGCCCACGTATCAAATGGTTCGCTAAAGCCACTTAGAATTGGGCCTTCTTTACTCTTTGGAATATATTGCCAGCCTAATTGCTCGTCTGTTTTATTAAGCCATAGTTGGGCAGCTTGGGTTGCCACCGTTTTGACTTGCTTTGCTTGCGCTGCAAATTTAGTATCCCACGCTAATAATGAAGGGCATACGTGCTCAAGTGACGCCACAGATACACCCAACACAATTCTGTCAAAATCTTCTTTGTAGTTTAATTTTTTTATTGGCAGTGGCTGCCCAAAATGGTTTTCGTATTGAGACGGCCAGTCTGACCAAAAAGATTCTAAATTAATATCATGCTGCTTTAATAGTGCGGCTTGTTCACTATTAATTTGCGCATAAAGTGGTTCACTTGGCCAACAAGGTAGTTTTTTAACATTAACCAGTGGTTGATACTCTGCGTCTGCGAGAAAAGAAACTTGTTGCTGAAGTTCAACGGTCTCGACAAAACTCTCTCCTTGCTCACTTAGGCTGGGAGTCAGGTTTTGCAATTGATGAAAATACTCAAACTTAACCCCTCTTTTTTTTAGTAGTTCGTATAAGGGAGCAAAGATGACATCGCCCATCCCCGCTTGCATTTTCCACATGACCCCTCCGCGGTAACACAGCGCGATGCGTAACATAGCCAGTGATGCGACACCAGCCTCAACATTCGGCTTACTTAGGTCACCCGCAGGGTGCGCAAACACCAAATCATAAAACCCTCGTATAGGCGCCGAATTAGCACTGTATTGCTCATTTGCCCCATTTCTTATAAGCCATTGCCTAAAATCAAATTTATTTATAACCTCAAACCCTTCTCGATATACTTTGTCTTTTACCAAACCAACTAGCATTGCGATAGCAAGGTCTGCGCAAATATATAATCGTCTAAGCTGCGCATTATTGTCTAACAACTCAATCATTTCGCTATTAAGCCAGCGCTTTAGCTTTCTAACTATATACCAAATAACAAGGCCATCTTTTTTCTCATGTACTTGGGGGTTTAATGTATTGTCGGCGTGGGCAAACTTATTTAATGTATTGATTAATAAGCTTGGAGTAGAAGCAACTTCACTCGAATATTGTTTTATATCATCAGCAAAATCTCGCCAAGCATCTTCGGTATCATCAACCAAATCTGTTATTTGTTGGTGCAAGTGCCGTAATAAAGATTGGTCTCGTGTTTTTTTTGTACTTAATTGTATATTTTTATTAGCTTTTTTTGCTGCTGACTGTAAATCAAATATCCACTTTTTTAGCCAAGCTAGGGTCATTTTAATAAAATCCCATGGCGTTATATCTAAACTTCCATCAACAGGATTCCCTGCAAGTAATGGGAAATCAATTGGCCATGTTTGCCATTGGTCATCAATATATTCTTCTAAGGCTATAAAGCTATGCGGTTTTAATGCTTGCTGCCATGTAGATAAAGGTGAATCGGCTGGCCGTTGTAACTTAGTGTAAACCGTTTCTATTGTTTTAAAGCTATTTACATAAGCACCAAACCAAACATGTAAGCCATGCTCTTCAATACGCTGCCCGCTAGCCGCATTTCGACCACTTGCTCCTTTACCACCCAAACGCCAGCCTTGTTGGTATACTGTGATAGTTCGATGCTGTTGCCAGTCAGGTTGCTCAGTTAAATACAGTGCAGCAGTCATAGCCGATACACCGCCACCAATTATCACGATTTTTTCTTGGTTCATGGTAAATCCTTCTAAGCAATTTAAATTTTAGTTGCGGCTAACTGGTCGAAATCCATTTGCACATAAAAAGGTAAGTGCAGCGCTTGACTACCTAACTTTAGACCAAACATATCGGCAAGTGGAAAACTATCTAATTTATTAAGATGCAAAGTAAACTCAGGTTTCAAAAATTTAAAGCTATGTATTTTTTTAATCATTGAAGGTGAGTGCATTACGCTCTGGTATACCGCTGAATCGCCACTGCCATCAGGAAATTGTTTTAACAAAATTTGATCCATTTGTGGATTAACAAAGCCACTCAATAACTGCTTTAATAATGAAAAATCAATATCTAAATGTTTGCGAGAAAACAAATTTGCTACTTGATCGCCAAAGTTATCAATAATAGATAAGAAATCGCTATCTTGGTGTTTAGAATTTATAGTAATTGAAAATAGCTCATGCATTTGTAGCTTTGATTCAGGGGAGAAATGTTCAAAGCACTCTAAAGATATTGAAAAATTCGATAGCTCAGATACACAGCTGGGCATGGTGTAGTCACACAAATACTTATTATAGCCCCATGTTTCGCGACCATTAATAAGTGCATAAATGTTGTTAACACAGATAAACGCTGGATACCAATATAAGTAGGTTATATCTTCATCCTCAACCTTAGCGACAGGCAACCAAATGATAATATCTGTTTCTTGCATCCAACCATGCTGATCGAATGGCGGGGTCATCGAGGCTATTTTTTCAATATCTGTAAATGTAATAAGTGCAAACTCGCCAAGTATTTTAAAATAAATATTACCCTCCTCCCCTATGTTTAACGTTGAATCAATATACTTTTGTGCTTTATTAGATTCTATTTCAGCAAAAAAACCATACATATTTGCATTGTGCATACGACAAGGCGGCTTTGCTATTGGATTAGATAAAAAATGTTGATATGGCGCAGATAGTGAGTTCATTTGACCCCCTCAGTTAAAAACTGAGTATAGTCAGATATATTTGGGTCTGTTGACCTTTACGAATTAATATTTATGGCTATATGTGAATTCCACTCAATTCAAAGTATTTTAATAAATTGCTTGCAAAGAAAAATATTGTGACGTAATATCGCTGCTTGGCTATAAAAAGCCCTAGCGGTTAACCTCTTTACCCTGATCCAGTAAGCCCCGCAAAACGTATATTCAAAAGCTAAGTTATTGTACGGCGAGAACCCCTATTAATACCTTGATGATTTATTTTTAATATCATCGTAAAAGTGTCATAAAGATCGTCAACACTGTAATGAAGCTAAACACAATTAGATTATTTATCATCTGTAATGTGCTTTAAGAAAAAGCCCAGAATAAATAACAAAAATAAAGTGAGTTTTATTATGTCATACAAATATAACGGATCTATGATCCAAATAGCACATCCAGTGCAATCAATTTCGGTTAACAAACATCGTGTAATCTTCAGCGATACACAAGGTTTGAAAAATGCATTGTTTCAAAAAGCAAGTGATGCACGTCAATTTGTAAAATGGCTGAAAGCCAGTTAATTATTATTTATAAGTGTTTAACTTATAAATAAATTAAAATGCCAGCTTTATGCTGGCATTTTACTTTTTGGTGTATTACTGACTACACTTAAATCCATGTTTATTTATTTGTTGTAGTGAAAATGCGGTTTTCGTGGTTAATACTGTTCGTCTGTGTATTTTTAAGCACAAAGTGTGATGCCAGAACAATAAAATGGATAACGCATGACTTTGCGCCCTATTATATTTTAAACGGTCCGGATAAATCTCAGGGCCGTGATGAAAGTATTATTTCACTGTTAGAGCAACAACTTCCGCATATTAACTTTGAACGTATCATTATTCCCTCTGGTAAAGTTATTCAGGAACTCGCTAACCTGCAATCAAATGCATGCGCATTATCACTTTATAAAAACAAATATCGAGAAGAACGTGTTTATTTCACGCACCAAAGCTCTACAGCTGGTCTTTCTCCATCTATTGCCATGCATCAAAAGCTGAGCATTGCGCTAGGTATTGAAAGCAGTAAATCAGTGTCGTTAACTAATTTATTAGTAAATAAAAAGCTCACCTTGGGTGTATCGATGAATCGCTCATACGGCAGTGAAATTGATAAGGTAATTAATACCACACCTAATACAAATATTGTCATTAGACCTACTCGCGATACCCTCAGTACATTAACCTATATGCTTAACTTAGAGCGAATTGATATTTTATTAGGCTACCCCAGTGAGCATTATTATTTAGCAAAAACGATGGGGTTTAGTGACAATTTAACGCAGCGCATGCTGACTGAGGCACCAAAAATTAGTTACGGTTACATTGGCTGTACTAAAAACGAGCAAGGCGCAGAAGATATTGCCACACTCAATCAGCAACTCAAACTAATTAAGCAAACTGAAGACTATAAACAAGTATTAACTCGGTGGTTACCAAGTCACTTAAAATCAAAATTAGAAGCGCATTTACAATAAAAAAGCTAAGCGTGATAACGCTTAGCTTTAACTATAAAACGGTATTATTGACGAATACCTTCAATAAATAAACCAATATCAACGTGCGTTGACGCTGGGCCTAAATCGTAATCAATACCGTAATCAGCTAGTTTTAAGCTGGTTTCACCTTCAAAACCAACACGGTAACCACCCCATGGATCTTTACCTTCACCAATCTTATCAATTTCAAAACTAATTGTTTTAGTAATACCATGAAGGGTAAACTCACCGGTTACTGTGGCTTCTTCACCGTCTTGATCAAACTTAATTGCTGTACTTTTAAAGCTAGCCTGTGGGTATTTGCTTACATTTAAAAAGTCGCTACCGCGTAAGTGTTTATCTCGTTCAGCATGGTTTGAATCTAGGCTTGCTGTGTCGATATTTACACTAATTTGAGATGCGTTTGGGTTTTTAGCGTCGTAGTTAAACTGCCCATCAAAGGTGTTAAAACGCCCGTGCAACCAGCTGTAACCTAAATGTTTAATTTTAAAATTAACAAAGGCATGTGCTCCTTTGGTATCAATAACATAGTCTGCAGCACTAGCATCGGTAGCTGTCATAAACATCGCTGCTGATAACGCTGAAGTTAATAGTAACTTTTTCATTTTAAGCTTCCTTTTGTAATTTGATCATTCTAATTAATGTTTTATCTTTATCTATAAAGTGGTGTTTTAACGCACCTAAAATATGCAGCACCACAAACCCAATCAGTAAGCATGCGCTGTAATAATGGATCTGCCCTGCTATATCTGCCTGAGAATCAAAGGTAAAGTCGATGGCTTTGACATAAAACAAGCCAAACACTTCGATTGGTCGCCCATCAGCAGTAGAGATTAGATACCCAGACACCATAATAATCACTAAAAACAGATACATTAAAATATGTGCGGTTTGGGCCAGCTGATTTAATTGAGTGTTGGTCCCAATAGGGCTAGGTTTTACATTAAATCGACGCCATAACAGTCTAAAAACAAATACAGCCGCTAAACTCAGCCCTATGCTTTTATGCAAATCTAATGAGCCTTTGTACCAGCTATCATAGTAAGTTAGCTCAACCATGTATAAGCCTAAACCAAACAAACCAAAGACAGTCAACGCCATTAACCAGTGTAAAAATATAGCCATCAGGCCATAACCGGTTTTTGAGTTTTTAAACATTGCTTATCGCCAATCTCTAATCTAGTAATAACACTACGATATAATGGATGAGTGGCGATTAAAATAGCATATGCAAACACTTATCGTGCGTATACGCACAGTAAAGTCTATTAATTTAGTATAATTGCAAAAAACTTTATGGGAGGTTAACTTTCGGCAGGCTCATTAAGAGATACATATATTTGGCTATCAGACTCAACTTGTAAGCAAGCAATTAAGCCCTCTTTGATTAGTTCTAACATGGCAATAAAACTAACAACTACTCCACTGCGGCCCTCTTCAAAGGTAAACAGTTGGGTAAACGCAACAGGTGCTTTTGCTTGGGATAGTGTGTGTAAAATTAAACTCATACGTTCACGAGTTGACAGGGTTTCTGCGCTAATTAAATGATGCTCAAATGTTTTAGCACGCGCCATTACGTCGCTTAGCGCTAACAATAGATCTTTGATTGCCAGTTCAGGTAAGGGTTGGTTTTTTTCTTCTAACTCTGGGAAAGTTGCATTGGCGATAAATATATCGCGACCAACGCGGGGCAAAGAATCGATATTTTCGGCCGCTTTTTTAAATTGTTCGTACTCTTGTAGACGTTTTATAAGTTCGGCGCGGGGATCTTCCTCTTCTTCTAATTCCTCATGCACTGGCAGTAACAACCGCGACTTAATCTGCGCCAGCAATGCTGCCATTACGAGATATTCGCCGGCGAGTTCTAACTGAAACTCACTCATCATTTCTACATATTTTACATACTGCTCAGTAATGCTAAATATAGATAATTCGAGAACATCTAACTTGTGCTTTTTAATTAAATAAAGCAACAGATCTAACGGACCTTCAAAGGTTTCTAAAATAACTTCAAGCGCATCAGGCGGAATATATAAATCTTCAGGCTTTTCAACAACGGCTTTCCCATGCAAAAATGCCAGTGGCAGCTTTTGCTGCACTGGCATATCTGTAGGTGTTAACGAAACCGTGTCAGGCTTTTTCATTGTTATTCAAATGGAGCCGTATCACCGCAGCCTACACGTAAAATTTGAATATCGTCCTCTGATAAATCAATTACCGTGGTTGCTTGCTCTGTGAGGTATCCGCCATGAATAATTAAATCGACATGCTTATCTAGACGATCCAAAATGTCATCGGGGTCCGCTTGCGTGTATTCATCACCCGGTAAAATAAGTGAGCATGACATTAATGGCTCCCCCAATTCAGCAAGTAACGCACAAGCAATTGGGTGTTCAATAACACGAATGCCTATGGTTTTTTTCTTATCGTTTAATAAGCGTTTAGGTACTTCTTTCGTGCCTTTAAAAATAAACGTATAAGGCCCTGGGGTATTATTTTTGATCAGCCTGAACATTTGGTTATCTACCCGAGCATAAGTAGAAAGCTCAGATAAATCGCGGCACACTAAAGTAAAATTATGGTGTTTTTCAATACCACGAATACGCTCTATGCGCTCTTTTGCTTGTTTGTTACCTAAATTACAGCCAATCGCATATCCCGAATCTGTTGGGTACACAACTACGCCGCCCTGTTTAATAATATCAACAGCTTGAGAAATTAGTCTAGGCTGTGGGTTATCCGGATGTATATGAAATAATTGACTCATAATGCAACTCCTTCGTGCTTTTCCCATGTTTGCCAAACCCCTTGGCAATCTTTAGGTAAGTATAAATTTTTTCCAAGTTCTAAATAACTAGTCGGAAAATGAAAATCAGAGCCTTGAGAGCAAAGCAAATCGTATTCTTGACTCAATAAGCCTAAAAACTGACGCTCACTCGGGGCCTGTTGCGGTTGGGCAACTTCCATTGCATCACCGCCCACTGATTTAAACTCTACGAGTAGTTTACGCAACCACTTATTCGACATTTTATAGCTACTTGGGTGCGCCAAAACAGCCACCCCACCGGCGGCATGAATCGCTGAAATTGCCGTTTGCATATCACACCAGTTACTCGGTACGTAACCGGTTTTTCCTCGCCCTAAGTACTTTTTAAATACCCCAGGAAAGTTTTTAGCCACACCTCGCTCAATTAAAGCTCTGGCAAAGTGAGCGCGAGTAATTTGCGCATTTTCAGCCAGCTCGCGGGCTTGTTGATAAATACCCTCAAAGCCATTTTTAGTTAATCGGTGGCCTATTTCAATTGCACGGGTTTCGCGCTTTTGCTGTTGCTCGCTAAGTAATGTATGCAAAGTGCTATCATTGGTATCAATGTTAAGCCCAACAATATGTATTTCAAAACTCTCCCATTTGGTTGATATTTCAACCCCATTAATCAGTTTAAGCGGCAAGTTTTCACGTTTGATAAAAGCCTGCGCAGGCTCAATTGCGGCCACAGTATCGTGATCGGTAATGGCAAATACATCAATGTTTTTATCGACTGCTCGCGCTAATAGTTCCTCAACGGTTAAATGTCCGTCTGAGTGTGTTGTATGGCTATGTAAGTCGTATTTTATCAAATGAAAACTACTTTAATTAATGGTTTAATGGTGTTTCACACAGTATAACAAGTTTTTTAACGAAATTGTTTTAAATAAACACTTGACACAAAAGCAGTTGATACGTTTTACTGTAGCCACTTTTAGACATTAAAGAATAAATAACAATGAAAAATACAATTCAAAACATCATCTGGTGGTGGCACTCTTAAAACAAAGGGTGATGAATTGTCGTGTCTAAACAAAAAATTCTAACCCGCTACCATGCGGGTTTTTTTATCACTAAATTTTGCAATACAAGATTAACAGGAATTAAAAACATGAATAACGTAAACACTCTTACACATCATTGGTGGTGGCGCTTGGCATAGCGGGACGGTAATGGTCTATCTATAATTTAGACATCGTTATTCAAACCCCGCACTGCTTAGCATTGCGGGGTTTTATTTTTTAGGGGATGAGGTTTGATTTTTAGTCATATAACAACAACACCAGGTGAAGTGACAAGCATAACGCAAGTACGAGACTACATAAGTAGCCCACTTGCCTTGTATGCGGCACTTGATAAACCTAACTCACTATTGCTTGAATCTGCAGAAATAGATTCAAAAGATAGCGTAAAAAGCTTAATACTGGTTGATTGTGCATTGCGTATTGTTTGCCAAGGCAACCAAGTGAGCATCAGTGCACAATCAAACAACGGCCAACAACTACTTAACTATTTGCAGGCTAATGTACAAAACTGCGCTTCACAGTTAACCGATACCACACTCACACTTGAGTATCACCCAGTCGATGACACCATTGACCAAGCTAGCAAACTGATTGCCGATAACGCTTTTAGTGCACTACACACTTGTTTAAATAGTATTAGAAGCACCACTGACAATCCGTTCTCAGTGTTTTTAGGCGGTGTATTTGCCTACGACATGGTGGCTAACTTTGAACAACTATCCGATGTACCTGACGGTGAAAATACCTGCCCAGACTACGTATTTTATTTAGCCGAAACACTGGTTGTTATTGATCACCAAAAACAAACAACCGAGTTAATTGGTAATGTGTTTAATGGCCCAGATGTTCACGCAAACTGTTTTGAAGTGGGCAAACAATTAGAGCGCCTGAATACATTATGCGACCACGCCGCAGACTTTAGTGCCCCAAGCCAAGCAGGTGACTGCCCTGTAAATGTTGATATTAGTGATGAGCAATATTGCCAACAAGTGATAAAACTTAAGCAACACATAGTTGATGGCGATATTTTTCAAGTGGTGCCCTCTCGTACTTTCTCATTGCCGTGCCCTGACTCATTACATGCTTATAGCCAGCTTAAAAAGCAAAATCCAAGCCCGTACATGTTTTACATGCGTGATGAAGATTTCTCATTATTTGGCGCTTCTCCAGAGTCTGCGCTTAAGTATGAGGTTAAGTCTCAACAAGTTGAGGTTTATCCGATTGCAGGTACACGTTCACGGGGTAAGTTTGCAAATGGACAAATTAATCCCGATTTAGATAGCCGTATTGAACTTGAGCTCAGAAACGATCAAAAAGAACGTGCCGAGCACTTAATGCTGGTTGATTTAGCACGTAACGACGTTGCTCGTATTAGCGTGCCTGGTACTCGCCATGCCAAAGAGCTATTAAAAGTAGACCGTTATTCACAAGTAATGCATTTAGTATCACGCGTAGTTGGAAAATTAAAACCCGAACTAGATGCCCTGCATGCTTATCAAGCCTGTATGAATATGGGTACCTTAGTGGGGGCACCCAAAGTGCGTGCGGCAGAATTAGTGCGCAAAACTGAAGGCAAACGTCGCGGTAGCTATGGTGGCGCAGTTGGCTATTTAACCGGTGACGGTGCCATGGACAGCTGTATTGTTATTCGTGCCGCCTTTGTTAAAAATAATATTGCTTATGTGCAGGCTGGTGCTGGGGTTGTATTCGATTCAGATCCAATGTCAGAGGCAAACGAAACGCGCGCTAAAGCCCAAGCGGTGATCACCGCGATTAAATCGACGTATAAGGCAGTATAAAATGAGTGAAGCACACCCTATTAAAATTTACTTTTTAGATAACTTTGACTCATTTAGCTACAACCTTGTTGATGAGCTAACAATGCTAGGTGCTGAGTTAGTAGTTTACCGAAACAACATTAGCGCAGAGATCATATTCGAAAAAATGCAGGCAGAGCGTGGACAAGTACTGCTGGTATTATCACCAGGCCCTGGTGCACCTAGCGATGCAGGCTGCCTTATGGAGTTAATTAACCTGTGTAAGGGCCAATTTCCAATGCTAGGTATTTGTTTAGGCCAACAAGCGCTAACACAAAGCTATGGCGGAGTAGTCGGTCACGCTGGTGAAACCGTACATGGTAAGTCATCAATTATAAATTTAAATGATCACCCTGTATTTTACGGTATGGGAAGCACCATGCCAGTGGCACGTTATCATTCTTTAATGGCAACAAAAGTACCTGATAACTTAGCCGTTATTGCCAAATACCAAGATATACCAATGGCTATTTATCATCATCAAGACAATGTACTGGGCTATCAATTCCACCCAGAGTCAATTTTAACGCCCAATGGCGCAATGCTACTACAGCAAAGCGTTGCTTATTTAACACGTGCCAAATAAAAGGAACATTATGACTAATCAATTACACAGCCCGCTTAATGTTCAACACGCCATTGAGCACATCATCACAAAGCAGTCACTTAGTTACGTGCAAGCAAAATCGCTATTTGATCAAATTATGCAAGGTAATATGAGCGACATTGAACTCTCTGCGTTACTTATTGGCCTTAAAATGAAAGGTGAAGTAAGCGATGAGATTGCCGGTGCTGCCGCTTCAATGCGTGAAAATGCCGTTGCCTTTACCACTAATAAAACACTACTTGCTGATAGCTGTGGCACCGGTGGCGATGGTTCAAACACTATAAATATTAGTACCACGGCCGCGATTGTGGCGGCCGCGGCAGGTATTAATATGGTAAAACATGGCAATCGAAGCGTGTCGAGTAATTCTGGCTCTGCTGACTTGCTCAAAGCACTGGGGATCAATATCGATATGACCCCAGAGGTCGCTGCTCGTTGTTTAGACAGCACAAATTTTACCTTTTTATTTGCACCGCACTACCACAGCGGGGTACGCCATGCGATGAACGTGCGTACCAGTTTAAAAACCCGAACCATTTTTAATATTCTTGGGCCACTGGCTAATCCAGCCGCTCCTGAGGTGCAATTACTCGGCGTGTACGATGAGTCTTTATGTCTGCCAATGGCACAAACGCTTAATACTCTAGGGACTAAACGCGCTATGATAGTGCACGGCTCTGGTACTGACGAAATTGCCTTACATGGCCCAACACAGGTTGTAGAGCTTAATAATGGTAAAATTACTCAGTACACACTCAGTCCAAGTGATTTTGACCTTGCAAACTATTCACTTGAACAATTAGCCGGTGAAGGCCCACAATACAATGCAAACGCCAGCCTTGCTATTTTACAAGGTAAAGGCACTGAGGCACACAACGCCGCAATTGTTGTTAATGTGGCCGCATTGCTGTACTTAACCGGCCAAGCAGAGTCGTTAAAACAAGGTGCACAAATAACACACTCTTTATTACGTTCAGGCAAGGCCATGGACACATTAAATGCAATTATTGAGGTAAGTCATGGCTAATGTATTAGACAAAATTATTGCTGATAAAAAAATAGAACTAATCGAGCGTAAGGCTGCACGCCCACTAGATAGCTTTAAGCACCAAGCCAAACCGACTGAGCGTAGTTTTTACAAAGCACTGGCAGCATCTGGTACGCAGTTTATTTTAGAATGCAAAAAAGCATCGCCCTCTAAGGGGTTGATTCGTCAGCCATTTGATTTAACAGAAATCACCCAAGCGTATAAGCAGTATGCCACTTGTATGAGTGTGTTAACTGACGAAAAGTACTTTCAAGGCAGCTTTGATTACCTTGAATTTGTACGTAGCCAAGTTGAACAGCCGCTTATTTGTAAAGACTTTTTTATTGATGAGTACCAAGTTTATATGGCACGTCTTTATGGCGGCGACGCTATTTTACTGATGCTATCTGTGCTTGACGATCAGCAATATAAAACACTGCATGAAGTGGCCGACTCATTAAATATGTCAGTATTAACTGAGGTAAGTAACGAAGAAGAAGTTCACCGTGCGCTGGCACTCAATGCACAAATAATTGGAATTAATAATCGAGATTTGCGTGATTTAAGCACCGACTTAGCCACCACAGAACGACTACGTAAACTTATTCCTGAAAATAAAGTGGTTATTTCTGAGTCAGGTATTTACACCCATCAAGATGTAAAACGCTTAGCCCCTTTATGTAATGGCTTTTTAATTGGCAGCTCATTAATGGCTGAAGCTGATCTAATACAAGCATGTCGTCGCGTTATATTAGGCGAAAACAAAGTGTGCGGCTTAACCCGCAATCAAGATGCTATTGCAGCCTATAGCAATGGCGCTGTGTATGGCGGGTTGATTTTTTACCCTAAATCACCCCGCTTTGTTGATTTAGATTGCGCTAAAGAAATCAGTCAAAGTGCGCCTTTAAAATTTGTTGGCGTATTTGTTAACGCTGCTATACCTGATGTGGCTGAACACGCTAAACAACTTAAATTATCAGCCGTTCAATTACATGGCCAAGAAGATGAACAATACATTGCGTCATTACGTAGTGAATTACCACGTAATTGCCAAATTTGGAAAGCACAGGCAATAAAAGATGTTTTACCACAACCCGTAGCAGGCGCAGATCGCCATTTATACGACACCCACAGTGATTCACACGCGGGTGGCACAGGTAAAACATTTGATTGGTCGGTACTGCGTGATGCGACCACCCCATTTATGCTTGCTGGCGGCTTAAACCCAGACAATATTAGCGATGCCCTCTATCACGGAGCTTTAGGACTTGATTTAAATTCAGGTGTAGAGCAGTCTCCTGGTAAAAAGTGCGCAAACAAACTACATCATGCTTTTACAAGTATCAGAAATTATTGAGGTTAAAATGCAAAATCCAGCTTATTTTGGCGAGTTTGGCGGTATGTTTGTACCGGAACTGCTTGTCCCTGCGCTTAAGCAGTTAGAAAACGAATTTAATAAAGCACAAAAAGATCCTGAGTTTCAGGCAGAGCTAAGTAAATTACTTAACGAGTATGCGGGTCGCCCTACGCCGCTTACGTTAACGCGTAACTTAGTTAAAAACCCAAAAGTAAAACTGTACTTAAAGCGTGAAGATTTACTCCACGGTGGTGCGCACAAAACAAACCAAGTATTAGGCCAAGCACTGCTTACCAAACGCATGGGTAAAAAAGAAGTCATAGCAGAAACCGGCGCCGGCCAACATGGTGTAGCCACTGCACTTGCCTGTGCATTACTTGGCTTAAAATGCCGTATTTACATGGGTGCAAAAGATGTTGAACGCCAACAGCCAAATGTATTCAGAATGAAACTCATGGGCGCTGAAGTTATTCCAGTAACGGCAGGCTCGGGCACACTAAAAGATGCGGTTAATGAGGCATTGCGTGACTGGTCAGCAAATTATCAAGAGGCTCATTACCTTTTAGGTACAGCCGCGGGCCCTCACCCTTTTCCAACAATTGTACGTGAATATCAAAAAATAATTGGTGAAGAAGCAAAACAACAAGTACTTAAAGCCGAAGGCCGTTTGCCTGATGCGGTTATTGCGTGTGTAGGTGGTGGCTCCAATGCTATTGGTATGTTTACTGATTTTATTGACGAGCCAAGCGTTAAGCTTATTGGCGTTGAACCTGCAGGTAAAGGGTTAGACACGCACGAACATGGCGCAACCATCTGTAAAGGCACTAAAGGTATTTTACACGGTACTTACACTTATATTATGCAAAATACAGATGGCCAAATTGAAGAGTCTTACTCTGTATCGGCGGGATTAGATTATCCCGCAGTTGGCCCTCAACATGCCTTTTTGCACGAAACTGGCCGTGCTCAATATGTAGGCATTACCGACACCAAAGCACTTGATGCCTTTCAAGCACTGGCAAAGCACGAAGGTATTATTCCGGCACTAGAATCAAGTCATGCGCTAGCCTACGCCCTCGAATATGCAGAAGAGCAAACGCAGGACAGTATTATTGTTATTAATTTAAGTGGTCGTGGCGATAAAGATTTAGCCCACGTACACAAGGTATTATCAGAGGAAGGTCAATTATGAGCCAAGTAAAAACTGACCGTTACGGACAAATGTTTGCAGCACTAAAAGAGCAAAACCAAGGCGCATTTGTACCGTTTGTGACTATTGGCGATCCGGGTAAAGCGCAAAGCATTGAAATTATTAAAAGCTTAATCGATGGCGGCGCAGATGGACTAGAGCTAGGTATTCCGTTTTCAGATCCGATTGCCGACGGCCCTGTTATTCAAAAGGCCAATATTCGTGCTTTAGATGAGCACATTAATACACAAGATTGTTTTGATATTATTAAAGAAATACGCCAGTACAATGCCGATATCCCAATTGGTTTATTATTGTATTCAAACTTAATATTTAAACGTGGCTTAGAAAAGTTTTACACTGATGCAAAAGCAGTAGGCGTTGACTCTATTTTAGTGGCTGATGTGCCATTACACGAGTCTAAAATGTTTAGAAAAGCCGCCATGGCAAACGGTATTGACCCGATATTTATCGCTACGCCGAACGCCAGTGACGATACGTTGCGTGAGTGCGCATCGTACGGTCGCGGTTACACTTACTTACTGTCTCGTGCAGGGGTAACAGGCACCGATACTAAAGCACAAATGCCTGCAACACACGTGGTTTCGCGCTTACAAGAGTACCACAGTGCGCCTGCGTTATTAGGCTTTGGTATTTCAACACCTGATGATGTAAAAGCTGCGCTTAAAGCCGGTGCTGCGGGTGCTATTTCAGGTTCTGCAGTAGTAAAAATCATTGAAGCAAACCTAAATGATTTAAATGCAATGACCACACAATTAAAAACATTTGTAACCGAGATGAAAGCCGCAACAGCGCTTTAATCAACGGCGTTTTTAATCACTAAAAAAGGGCATGTAACATGCCCTTTTTTATTTAAACTGCAAACTTAATGCGCTTGATGCTTACCCTCAAGAATCTCTTCTATAAACTTAGCATTAAACGCGTCTAAATCTGCAGGACTGCGACTAGTCACTAAGCCTTGATCAACACACACCTCTTGGTCGACCCAGTTAGCACCGGCATTAATTAAATCACTTTTAATACTCGGATATGAGGTGACCTTTTTGTCTCTGAGCTTGTTAATCTCTGCGAGTAACCACGGCGCATGGCAAATAGCGGCAACAGGTTTGTTTTTCTTTGCTCCAAAAAAACCATCTACAAATGCCTTAGCACCCGAGTCTTGGCGTAAGCTATCGGGATTGAACAAGCCACCAGGCAGTAAAAGCGCATCGTAATCACCGGCATTTGCATTGGCTGCTAATTTATCAACAGCAACTTTTTCACCCCACTTGTCTTCATCCCATGCGGTGATCTGCCCTTCTTTAATAGAAACAACATCTATATCGGCGCCCGCCTCAATTAATGCAGCCTGTGGCGAGAGTAACTCGCTTTGCTCAAATCCATCGGTGGCTAAAATGGCAATTTTTTTACCTTTTAAACGATTACTGTTATGTAAGTTACTCATTAAATACTCCTTATTTCATTCAATACATAACAGTATTTGCATATCACATACCAAACATAACACGCTGAATATAATAAGATTTTATAAAAGGTAATAAACAAGTAATGTAAATTATTTACACTGATTGCAGATACTACAGGCAAAGGTAATAATGCAAAGAGCCTGTAAGCTACGTAGTAGCTTTTGGGGGAAAAGCGAACTTACAGGCACTAAAGTTATACATTAAAGGCGCTCTTTTAACGCTTTTGCTGGTTTAAATACGGCTTTATTAGCCCCTTGTATTTCAATCGCTGCACCAGTTTGTGGATTACGACCAGTACGCGCTGGGTAGTAACTAAGTGCAAAAGTACCAAAGCCTGAAATTTGTACCTGATCGCCTTCAGACAGCGACTTTGTAATCACTTTTTGTAAGCTGGTTAACGCAGCTTGTGCGTCTTTTTTTGTTAATTCACTCGCATCCGCAATAGCTGCAACCAATTCTGCTTTATTCATTTTTTGCTCCTAAATACACGCCTAGGCTTAAAACTATTAACGTGGCAATACAATGATGTAAAAATAAAAGCAGGCAGGCTAAGGGTTGCAAGGGGGTAAGTCAACCTTAACCGGAAGCCAAGTGCCTTAGTAAGACTCATTGGGTTTAAATATAATCAGCTTGACTGTTTTATAGTCATAAATATGACTTAATCGTTTGCTAAGGTGAAATAAAAATCACCGTGAGCAAACGTGAACGCTAATCAATACCGCTGGTTTGAATTTACCTTTATTTTTATCATTCTGCCTTTAATTGGCTTTAATATTCGCCAATATTTATCTAACTGGCTTATTCCAGCACTGATCATCCTCATGAGTGTGTGCTGTATGTTATTATTAAACGACAGCCACTTTAAACGTTTTAGATTAACTAGCTTGGGGCAGTTTTCTGCTGTGAAGCGCCGCATGTTTAGCTTTTTCTTTATTGGCGCGTTATTTTCGGGGGTATTTTACAACTTACTTTACCAAGGACACTGGTTTACTTTACCTCGTGAAAATCTCACCGACTGGCTAATGCTATTACTGCTCTACCCTTTATTGTCAGTGATCCCGCAAGAATTAATATTTAGAACCTACTTTTTTCATCGTTACAAGCGCATTATGCCCAGTAAATGGCTACGCATTATTATCAGTGCGAGTGTATTTGCACTGGCACATATTGTTTACGCTAATTGGGTTGCTGTAAGTTTAGCGTTTATAGGCGGATTACTATTTGCATATACCTACGCACAAAGCCGCTCAACCTTTGCCTGTGTTCTTGAGCACAGCTTATGGGGCATATGGATGTTTACCCTAGGGATGGGTGACTATTTAGACTCTGGTGCACTGAGTTAACAAACAGCAATAAAAAAGCCGCGACAGGCGCGGCTTATTTAGATTTAGTTTAAATTAAAAACCAAAAATACTGATATCAAAAAACTTCGTTGCAACGGTATTTACAAAAATGATTAATAATATCGCTGGAATAAAGGTTTGCAGTGAAAAATTAACGTACTTTTCCATAAAGCTATTAGCATAATTAGGAGAGCCTTGTCTTAGCTCTTCGCTTAAGCGAACTTTTTTCCACTTATACATTACAAACAAACACACCATTAAACCATTTAAAGGCAATATTGTGTCGTAAAATACGTCATAAACAACATCAAAAAAGCTCTTATTACCACTACCGTAGCTAGTAAAAGTAGTTAGGCTGTCAATCATACCAAACGACATAATACACAAAATAGTTAATATACCGGTTGATAAAGTGAGTATGCCCAGCGCTTTTTTACGGCTAATGCCTTTACGATCGCTTAGTGTTGCTGTTGGTACTTCAACAATAGATACCAGTGATGTAATAGCAGCAAAAAATACCAATAAGAAGAAAATAAATGCCACGGCTGATGCGCCAAAATAGCCAATATCATTTTGTAACGCTAATAAAATTTTTGGAAGGTAGACAAAAATCATTGAAACTGACGAGTCAGATAACTTAGCCGGATCGGTATTTGGGTCAAAGCTAAAAATAGCCGGTAACACCATTAAGCCTGCTACAAACGCAACCAGTGAGTCGGTAATAGCGACCATTTTAGCACTGCCTACAATGTCATCTTTTTTTGAGATATAAGATGCATAGGTAATTAAAATACCCATACCTAACGACAATGAGAAAAACGCTTGGCTCAATGCGCCATTCAGCACGCTGGCATTCATTTTACTGAAATCAGGAATAATGTAGTACTTAACACCGGCCATGGCGTTATCAAGAGTGAGTACGTAACCCACCAATATAATAAGCATGACAAATAAAGCTGGCATTAAAAATTTAGCTGCTTTTTCTATGCCGTCTTTTACGCCACCGACCAAAATTAGGTTAACAATAACTACTACCAGCGCCATATAACCAAACACGGTATAGCTATTTATAAACTCACCAAAGTGTCCAGGGTTTGCCAGCATATCTAAATTACCCAGCGCGGTTTGGCTCAAGTAACCAAAAATCCACACCGTGATCACCATATAAAAAACAGCAATCATAAATGGCGTTAATACCGCTAAAAAGCCAGCAAATTTCCATTTTTTGTCGTTATTAGCTAATTTTTTGTATGCACCAAGCGGGTCTTTTTGTGCATGACGACCCATGGCCATTTCAGCCATCATTACCGGTAAACAAATGAATGCGACAAACAAAGCATAGACGAGCAAAAATGCACCACCGCCATTCTTAGTCGCAGAAACTGGAAAGCCTACTAAGTTACCAATACCCACAGCAGAGCCTGCCGCTGCCAATATAAATCCTAAGCGGGAGCTAAAGTGCTCTCTATTTTCACTCATGTAATAACCTTGTTATTATTTATCTTATCCAAGGGACTCTACCAGTGTTACGCAACGCTTTTCAAGCAATTACCGTGTAAAAAAACATTCTTGCTGTAAACATCGCCATAAACACTTTTAATTCACCATTTATCAACGCTATGCTAGTATGCAGTTAATTAAATTTAACAAGTTTTGAGAGTATTTATATGTTGTATATGATTTATTCAACAGACGTCCAAAATAGTTTAGAGCACCGTAAAGCGGCTCGCCCAGCTCATTTAGCACGCTTACAAACGCTAGAAGACGAAGGCAGACTATTAACCGCTGGTCCACTTCCAGCCATTGATAGTGAAGACCCTCAAGGTGCAGGCTTTACGGGTTCTTTAGTGATTGCTCAATTTAATTCTTTAGAAGACGCCAGAGAGTGGGCGGCAGATGATCCTTATGTTGCCGGTGGCGTATATGAAAACTCTATTGTTAAACCATTTAAAAAAGTGTTCCCTGCTTAATTAAACTATGACCACCCTGTTTAACTGCAACCAGCAATTCAGGGTTTGTTCACTCATTTTTAATTAAACTTTGCTTAATAAAAACTTAAATACACCGCAAGGTATTAAAGTTTTAGTGGCTTAGTTTTTAAGCTAAGCAGGTCTGTTCTAGGAGTTCCGTAATGCGTGTATTATTAATACTCAATTTAATCGCGGTAGTGTGTTTGGCTAATTTTGCCCACGCAAACAATACCAAAAGCAAAACCGATAAAGTTGAGGTAAGCAAAAAAAAAGCAGTAATACTTGCAAAACAAACTACAGACGGTACAACGTTAAAGATTTCTGAAGAAACACTTTTTTTTACTGTACGAATTTTAAAAGCTGACGGCCACGTCGTCGATTTGAAAATAAACAAAAAAACTGGCGAAGTGAAAAAGGATTAACCAATGCGAATTTTAGTAATAGAAGATGATTTACATTTGGCAGACAATCTGCGCAATGCATTAGAAAAAGAGCGTTACAGTGTTGATTTATGTCACGACGGTGAAGCTGGCCTTTTTCACATCACTGAATACCCTTTAGATATGGCTGTAGTTGATTTAGGCTTACCTAAAATAGACGGTATTGAGCTAATAAATAAAGCGCGCGCCCAAGGGGTGACTATTCCTATTTTGATTTTAACCGCGCGCGATCGCTGGCAAGACAAAGTAGAAGGCTTAGATGCCGGTGCTGACGACTACCTAACTAAACCATTTCATGTTGAAGAACTGATTGCTCGTTGTAATGCGCTTATTCGTCGTAGTGCAGGTAAAGCAAATCCAGAAATGACAGCCGGCCCTATTAAAATTCATACGCGTTCACAACAAGTATGGGTAAACGACAAAGAACTGAGCTTAACTGCGTATGAGTACAAAGTACTCGAATACTTAATGGTTAACCCACAAAAAGTAATTTCAAAGTCTGAGCTTACAGAGCATATTTACGACCAAGACTTTGACCTTGATTCGAATGTAATTGAAGTGTTTGTACTACGTTTACGTAAAAAACTCGACCCAGATGGCGTGCTTAACCCAGTAGAGACACTGCGTGGGCGTGGTTACAGGCTTAAAAGCCAGTGGTAGGACCGCAAGTTTCGTTAAAAATAAGGCAAGGATTTATCCTTGTCTTTGTTTTGTTAGTCGCCCTACCCATTTTGTTTTACTCCATAGGTAAAGCGTATTATGCGTCACTTGTTGATGCCACCGAAAAAAACCTCGAAGCACACCTGTATTCACTTATTTCCGAAGTTGATTTTACCGAGCGCGGCATTATTATGCCCAGCTCTATATTAACCCCTGAACTCAACAATCTAAACTCAGACACCTACGCCATGATATACCGTGACGACGTGCCTATTTGGCATTCTGAGTCGGCGGTTAACGTTAACTTTGTTCCCCAATATATAGAGCCCAAAGCAGGCGCTGCCGACTTTAGACGTGTGGTGTATAATAACACTGCTTATTGGCAATTAAGTTTAACGGTAATACTTAATAATATTGACCAATCAGAGCAAGCACGCTTTATTTTATTAAAACGCAACGATGCCCTACTGCGCTTAATGGATGGCTTTAAACAGACCCTAGTTGATTGGATGTTTATAATGGGAATTGCCATTGCAGGGTTGATGGCCATTGGTTTTATTTGGAGTGCAAGGCCACTGCAGCGTTTAGATAAAGAAATAAAAGCCATTGAATCAGGCGATATTCAAGAAATTAAAGGCTTATACCCCGTTGAACTGCAAACGATTAAAGCCGACCTAAATTTACTGTTAGAGTCGCAGCAACGTCAAAAAGAACGATACCGCGCCTCTCTTAGCGATTTAGCCCATGCACTTAAAACGCCGTTAGCTGTTTTAAAATCAAGCCCACTCGCTAACGATGCAGATGCACAAGAACAACTCGACAGAATTAATGTGATGATCGAGCACCAATTAAAACGTGCCGCCACGGGGGCTTCCGATACATGGAAAAAACAAACCCCCATCAAGCCGGTTATCGATTCTATCTTAAGCGCAATGAGTAAAGTATACCGCGATAAAGACATTATATTTAACTGCCAAGTGAGCGATAAAGATTACTTTTTAGGTGATAAAACCGATTTAATGGAGTTATTAGGCAACTTAATAGATAATGCCTGTAAAGCCTGTCGCTCCCAAGTCAGTATTAATGTTTCACAAGCTAAAACGCTCAGTATAAGCATTTGTGATGACGGCCCAGGCATTAAGCCAGATAAACGCGAATCATTGTTACAACGCGGTACGCGCCTAGATACCTACGAAAGCGGCCACGGTGTTGGTATGGCTATTGTATCTGACTTGGTTAAGTCGTATCACGGGCTGTTAACTATATCTCAGTCGCAACGTTTAGGCGGTGCAAAATTTATTCTCGAGTTTAATTACCATGAAAAAAAGTAACTACATCTTTGGTTTTAGCTTAAGCCTTTTATTTTTATGGGCGCAGCAAAGTATGGCTGCAGCGCAAGAGTGTACATTGCAAAACAATGCCCTACCCGAGCAAATTAAAGATTACACACAATGTTTAGACGCCAAATTAAATAAAGTGCAACAGCAACAAGACAGTTGGATCCAAAAGCGTACCTTTGAACTGGCCGAATTAGAAAGCGAAACTGGTAACACCTACATTTTATCATTGTTTAAGCAAAGTCTTAACGCCAAAGACAAGTACATTCAAAAAAGTTGCCAGTGGCGTTATATGTTAAAACAGCCTAATTCACCAGAAGCTGTAGTAACTTATAAAGAGTGTGAAATAGCAATGATAGAGCAATTCATTCAGCAGCTTAAAATGGGGCTTTAACCAGCTCCTAATTAAACATTATGTGTTGAAGCTTGCTAATTTAGTGGTTAGTGTTTTGGAAGTGCAGCCTTAAAGGCTGCATTTTTGTATTTATATAGTTTGCAATGTGACTACTGTGACCATACCGCAAATTCATTTCCATTTGGGTCGTTAAAGTGAAATCGTCTACCACCTGGAAATGAAAATGTAGGCTTAATTATTTTGCCTCCAGCTTGCTCAATTTTATTTTGAGTCGCTTCAAGGTCATTACTGTATAACACAATTAACGGGCTTCCGTTTTTAGTAGCAACAACCAAGTCAGATTTAAAGAAACCACCATCAACCCCTTGTGCGGCAAAGCTACAGTATTCTGGGCCATAATCTACAAATGACCAGCCAAACACGTCACTAAAAAAGGCCTTAGTAGCTGCAATATTTTGTGCAGGAATTTCAATATAGTTAATTTTATTATTTTGAGTCATTTTAGTTTTTTGCCCTTATTCTTGTTTATATTATTTGCGATTTGAACTGGTAATAAATAAAGATAGCAGCAATGCTCAATAATCATAAGCAAACATCAGGTATTTGAATTGCACTACTCAACCTGTGCTTTTTCCCACCATGGTTTGGAAAAATCGACTTTATCCTCTGGAATAACCATTGGGTGTTTTCTCAAATAATACGCCCAGAAAGCTTTTTCATATTTTGGGTGATAAATTTTAAAATTCCCTTGGGCTTGATACTCTTCTAAAAGTTTACGATAGGCACCTACAGGTTCATGAGGGTTTCCCTGTTGGAAAATAACTGTGCCTCCATACGTTTCATAAAGATACTTACTAATTTTGTAAGTTTTAACGACATCTCTATTTGCTCTAAATGAAGCTTCTTTCATTTCAGAAGTTAACGTCTCAGTTAATGACTTTGCTCTAAATCGATGAATAGCTTCAGTAAAACTTCCTACTTCTTCGGCTGTTGGTTCTAAATTATGTTCATCAGATAGCTTTTGGATAATTCGTTTCCAAATTATTGATGTTAATTTATTTGCTCGCATTTTATCAAGCACATCATCTTCTGATAAACCAGGATAAGAGCGCTTATATCCTTTTAAAAACCTCAAATCTATTTCTAGATCAGCCTCGTGTATTGTATCACCTAATATCTGGGCTACTTTTGCTGAGCTATCTTCTTGAGCAAACGCATTCAAAGATAACGTTAATAAAAAAGAACACACAATAACCATAAACTTATTTTTCATAATCTACTTCCTTGTTTAATCACATCCCGCTTGAGTGGATTTTTAAGTGGATATTACTCTGTTTCTGGCTCAGATTCTGAATTCTTTATTTTAGGCTCAGATTGCTTAATAGTTTTTTTAGACTGCTTGGATTTATTTTTAAGATCTGTTCTATTTGCAAATCTACCAGCTTCTTTAGCTAGGTTTGGGAACGTTGTAATGGCTGTTTTAAAAGAATCAGAATCTGTGAATTCATGCCATGGACTATTATAATCTTTTCCCTCGATTAGCCTAAGAGGCATTTCATCAAGTCTATCTAACGTTGAATTAAATAGTCGCTCCTCAGTCGATGGGTCAAATCGTTCAGCGAACTTTTTAAAACCTGTAAATGATTTTGCGACAGTTGCTTTATAAGAGTAATCTTCTGATAATTTAAATCTTTGATTTATTTGTTGAGTCGATATCCAAGCTAACCAAAGTGGACCGCCTATTGAAAAAATAGACATTATGGTATGCAAGATAGCTTGCCCCGCAGTTAATTCATTTGTTAATACTTCAGTAAACGCATTAACTCTCTCTGCTCCTACCCATGCACCAGCTCCTAAAGCAATAAGCAACCCAACAATCCAGATCCAAATTGATTTTTTAAGTTCGTTTGCTTTTTGATCAAAGCCAGCAGCTAAACCTTGAGTTGTAGTAATCTGTAGAGCATCATCACACTCTTCTACTAATTTTGAAGCCTCCTTTGCTGAAGAAGTTGCCTTTTCTTTTAATAACTCAACTTCTTCACAAGCTTTTTTAGCTTCACTTTGTAATACAAGAGTTTCTTCTTTTAAGGAGGAAAGCTCTTTTTTCGTGATATTTAGTTCAGTGTTTGCAGCCGATATCATAGCTGTGAGTTCTCTTTTAGCTTCTTGTAAACTTGCTAAATCAGTTGGTAAAGATTCTGCGGCTTCGTGCGCTTCATTTATAATATCTATTTTTTCTTTTAGGCTACCACTTGATTCATCTATTTTGTCTAAATTAGCTTTAGTGCTTCTCAAGCGAACCGCTAAACCTCTAGGTAAAAGCTTTTTATCTTTAATATTCTCATATGAAAAAAGTTCATAATCTATATCACTAAATATAACTTGTAAGGTAAGCAATATTCCAGGTACCGAATGCAACAAATGTGAAGCGTTATTATTAAAATAAGATTTAGAATTTGTATTTAAAAGATCTATTTTTTCTATATGGCTATTTATTGCGGTACTAAACCCCTTTGTAACTTCTTTGTCACCGTAGGATTTTAATTTTGAGATTTGATTCGATATAACATATGAAACTTGTTCTTTTGTTAAGTGGACTTGATTCCATCCATGGGCTTGAAAACCCGCTTCACTGATCGAGGCTTCATCAATTGTTTCCTTTAGAGATTCAAGAGACTTTATAAATAGAGATAAATTTTTGTCCATTTGAACAGTTTCCTTTTGTGATGATTTAAGTAGAGTAGCAAACTTTGCCTAGCAACTTTACAATTTAACACTGCGCCATCCGCACAAATCTATACCAGCGCTACGTTTAATTTTTCTACTAGATATAGTTTTAACAAATTAGCTAACATATTACTATCATTAAGTTTTTATTATTTTAAAGCGTAATTAATTAACACTCTGTTCCCGCTTCGCTCATTTTCCTGAATATAGAGGCGTACTCAGATTATTCACTTAGTCCATAAAACGTTTTGACAAAACTGCACAAAAACCACAAACTACCTACCAGTAGATTGACTTAGCTGAAGTGATTTTAAAATGCATAAACCTGTAGTTATTATTGGTGGTGGCTTAGCGGGCTTATATGCTGCTTACAGCCTTAAAAAACGTGATATTCCGTTTTTATTATTAGAGGCCAAAGCCAGTTTAGGTGGCAGAATTGCGTCTCATTATTTACCGACCAACAACACCATTGGCCACGATTTAGGCCCTACCTGGATATTTCCGCATCAGTCTAATATTCAACAGTTAGTTGCCGCTTTAAACATCCCTGTGTTTGAGCAATACACCCGTGGCGATGTGCTGTATCAAGCATCACAAATCGCTCCTGCACAGCAAATTGCAGGGGCTGGCGAAATGCAGTTATTTAGAATACAAAACGGCATGGATGAGCTTATCAATGCGCTTTATCAGCAGCTTGAGCCAAATACCGTTAAATTAGAGCACGCTGTTAGCGAAGTAAAAAAGCTCTCCGATGGCTGGCATATATGCGCTAATTACCAAGGGAGTACGCAACACTATACTTGCGATCAGTTACTGTTGGCGTTACCCCCTAGAATGATCAGCCAGCATTTAACCCCGCATTTATGGGCTAATAATGTTTTAACACAGCGTTTAGCGTCGGTGCCTACGTGGATGGCAGGCCAAGCAAAGTTTGTTGCCACCTTTGAAAACGCCTTTTGGCGAGATAAAAATTTATCGGGGCAATGTTTTAGCCGTGTAGGCCCATTGGTAGAAGTTCATGATGCGTCCGCAAGTGAGCATTCTCACCCTGCTTTGTTTGGCTTTGTTGGCGTGCCTTACTTGCAGCGCAGTAAAGTGACGAGAGAACAATTAACCCAAGCTTGCCTTGATCAGCTCAGCTATTTTTACGGTGAGCAAGCCTATACAGCGAAAAGCTGCATTATAAAGGATTGGGCTGAGGATGAATTTGTTGCCAACAAAGATGACCAAATAGGTATGTCGCAGCATCCTGAATTCAATTTTTCAGGGCTTAGCGAGCAGCTTAAACAGTTACAAGTGCATTTTGTGGGAAGTGAGTTTGCACAGCAAGAAGCTGGCTATTTAGAGGGGGCTATAAACGCTGTAGATAGCGCCTTAGCTAATTTAATAGATGCTTAGCTTTTTAAAAGGCGTGCTATGTAGCCACGCCTTTGTAAGGTATTAGTCTTCTGATTTGATAACGGTTTCTTCACCTGTGCCAAGCATAGTGGCTAACCAACGCCCTTCGTCACTGGCTTCTAGCGCTATTTTTACAATCATGGTTAGCGGCACTGACAACAACATACCTACAGAGCCTAATAACCAGCCCCAAAATATTAACGATAAAAACACCACTAAGGTAGAAAGCCCGAGGCCTTTGCCCATGTATTTTGGCTCAACAATATTACCCATTACGGTGTTTATAGTTAAATAACCCGCGCCAACAAGCCCTGCCACTAAAGGGCCTTGAGTAATAAGCGCCAGTAACAGTGCTGGCACAGCCGCTATGATTGAACCAATGTTAGGAATGTAATTAAGCATAAATGCCAATACGCCCCATAGTACAAAATAATCAACATCGAGTATCCACAGGTAAAAACCAGCAATTACACCAGTGGCTAAACTCACTAAGGTTTTAATAGCTAAATAAGAGTTAATAGAGTCTAAAAAACGGTCAATTTGCTTGATTTTGCTGTCGGGATCGTCCAGTGCTAAATGAATTTTTTTTCCAAGTATCGGCCCTTCAAACAGCATAAAAACAACCGTTAAAATAATTAAAAACATATTGGCCATTACGCTACCTAAACCCGTTAGCATATTGGTGGCAACATCAACCATTTTGCCAGGGTCAAACATAGACAAAATTTGTTCTTTATTAATTAAGATATTGTATTGCGAGGCCACATCAACCAACCATACAAATTCTTCTTTTAATTGTGCTTTATATTCAGGTAACTGTTTTGAAAAATCGTTAACCGACTGCCCTACTAAACCGCCTAAGCTAACGCCTAAGCCCATAATAATAAGCACCACAAGCACTACCGCTATGCCTTTTGGAATACGGTAACGAGCAAAAAAGTTAATAAGTGGGCTACAAATTATGGCTATAAATGCTGCCAAAATAAACGGAATAACAATAGCGCTTGCGGCTTTAATACCCGCTAGCACAATGACCAAAGCGGCAAAAATTATTAAGCTTTTATTTACCCCAGTTAAACTTGCCAATACTCTTATCCTATTACTGTTATTTGGCTTTAGTGTAAGGCAAAAGCTAATAGAATGAAATGTTAAAGGGTCTGTTGGCCTTTCAAGATTAGATTTGCAGCCGTCTTTTTGGTATTAAGGCAAGGCAGAGCCTATGTGGTGTGGTTGTTCCCCATAAATAGGCGATAACGCAGCATTAATGCCAAACAGGCGCTGCCCTTCGGGTTCTGTCTAGGGGCAATTTACTCTTTGTTGCTCGGTTTTGACTTAGCCCACTAGGTTACAAACCTCGCGCCGCGATTAAATCGCCCCTAGTTTGAACAAATATTAATC
This sequence comes from Pseudoalteromonas undina, assembly GCF_000238275.3. Classification (NCBI taxonomy): domain Bacteria; kingdom Pseudomonadati; phylum Pseudomonadota; class Gammaproteobacteria; order Alteromonadales; family Pseudoalteromonadaceae; genus Pseudoalteromonas; species Pseudoalteromonas undina. The sequence continues at coordinate 1,141,187 of NZ_AHCF03000003.1, read as the reverse complement.
CGCAAAGACCAACAGACCCTAGGTGATCATAAAAATTATTGGTACGTATAAATTTGCAAATCGTTGAGCTGGGGAGTATAAATTTTAAACATCCTGCTTTATTTATAATTTTGGAGTTGCAATGCATATATTTTTTACTGGCGCCACAGGCTTAATTGGTAGGCACCTTTGCCCTTTCTTGTTGCACCACCACGATGTTACTGTACTGAGCAGAAACCCAACCAAAGCAAAAGTATTGTTAGGGCACCAGATAAATGCAGTTGATAGCCTTGAAGATGTTGATTTTAATACCGTTGACGTTGTTATTAACTTAGCCGGTGAGCCTATTGTAAATAAACGTTGGAGCGACAAACAAAAGGCAGTCATTCGCGATAGCCGAATCATTGTTACGCAAGCGATTAGTGATGCTATTAAGCAGTGCCATACCCCACCACATACCTTTATATCTGGCAGTGCAATTGGTTATTATGGTCGACAAGGCGACACTCTGGTTGATGAAAACAATACAGAGCCTCATGATGAATTTAGCCACCAACTGTGCAAAGATTGGGAGCAAGCAGCTTTAAAGGCTGAGTCTGACGAAACTCGAGTGTGCTTATTACGTACCGGTATTGTATTGGCTAAAAAAGGCGGCGCGCTTGGTAAAATGTTACCAGCATTTAAGCTTTGCGTAGGTGGTCCAATTGGCAATGGTGAGCAAGGTATGTCGTGGATCCATATAGATGACATGGTTCAGCTCATTTTATTTTTAATTCGCAATAAAGAAATATCAGGAGCTGTTAATGCCACAGCTCCTGAGCCCCTAAGCAATAAGCAGTTTAGCCAATCACTCGCAAAAGCATTGTCACGCCCTGCGTTTATGCCTATGCCTGCTGGGGTGCTTAATATATTAATGGGTGAAATGGCCGACTTACTTACTACCGGCCAGTATGTGGTACCTAAAAAAGCATTAGACCATAACTATCGTTTTCACTTTACTAAAATTGACGCTGCATTAGAAAGTTTAGTCTAGCTACTGGCCTTAACGGGTTAAGTTTGTAGCAGGGGGTAAAAGTTAATACTTTTTACCCCCTTGCTATTTTTGTGTTACTACCTAATACTTATAGCTGTATAAACGCCTTCAATTAGCTAAAAGAGCCCCTTAAACATGCTTCATTTACCTACATTAATTAGCCTCTGTTTTATTCTTAACTTGTTTATTGCTGTGTTCTTTTTTTCTGTTTATAGATACAAAAAACAACCTTGCTATTTATTTTTTGCTACCGCCTGTTGCTCGTTTATTACCGCAATTGCACTAATTGGTTTAAGAGATTTTATTGAGTTTCCATTATTAACCCACTTTTTTGCTTACGTTTTTATTATTTTAAGTCCATTACTCGTTATTTTAGGGTTAATACCACAAAGCCAAGCACCCGCGATAAAATTAACACCTTTATACTATGCTTGTGCCATGTGCTGTACGCTTTTACTTGCAGTGTACCTTATAGATGCAGGGCAAATTATTACCAGCATTATTACTGCTGTATTATTTAGTTACGCTGCGTATTTAATGATTAAAACTCCAAGTGTTGCAGTAGTCCAACAACGCTTACTCGTTGCCTGTTTTACAATCCACAGTGTGGTGATGCTGTTGCAAGTTGTACTCCTTGTTTTGCTCTACTCAAGCCAAATCAGTCAAGCCAGCTTAGCTTTTGGATTACAGCTGTTATTGGTAACGCATTTATTTTTAACTACCGCTACTGCGCTAATTTTACCGTTTATTAAGTTTGCTAATGCTGAGTCTAGACTGATCAATCTAGCGAATCACGATCCGTTAACGCAGCTTTTAAACAGGCGTGGATTTTTCCGTTTATGTAAAAAAATAACTAAAACCGCGCCTCTTAACAGCAGAGTATCGTTGATCATGCTCGATATAGACCTATTTAAACAAGTGAACGACCAATACGGTCATGAAACCGGGGATGAAGCGATAAAGTGGATTGCACAACATATTAACGAATTGTTTTTTGAGCTTGGAGTTACTGCTCGGATTGGTGGAGAAGAGTTTGCTATTTTTCTTAATCAACAGAACTTAGCGCAAGCTAGGCTGTTAGCTCAAAAGCTTTGCAGTAGTATTAATGAATACCCGTTTTATTTTAATGGTAATAGCATTGCACTGTCTGTAAGTGCTGGAATAAGTAGCATGTTAGTGCGCGAGCTAAATATGCAAGCACTGTTGTTACAAGCCGACAAACGCCTTTATCTTGCCAAAGAAACAGGCCGAAATAAAGTGGTCACCCATGATGAAAAAAGCTTATTAACCAAAGCTCCCACTGCCATCATTTAATTTAGCCATAAAAAAACGGCATCATAGTTGATGCCGCTTGATACGTTTACAAATTATATAATTACTTACTTATCCAAGGCGTTACTTTAACAACCTCGTTAATATCAGCTAATACGGTTGTATTTTCTTCCCAGCTATCGGTTACTTCAAAATAACACACTGACTTTTCGCACGTTATGCGCTCATCATCAAATTGCTTAGGAGTTTTAAAGGTAACAACCACGCCTTTTTGTTCAGGTAATAAAAACCACATTAGTTTGCTAACAAAAAAGCCAGATAGGTCTGTTAATAGCTCTTCAAGCTCATTATTAATAACCAATAACGATTGCTTTGATAACGCCAGTCCATCTAGTTCCTTAGCTTCTATTTGTAGCTTTAACTGACAGTCGTGAACCGGGTTTTTTGGCTGAACTACAATCACCGCTTTGTCGGTATCTAGCTGTTTATCGAACGGTAATAGCAATTGCGCTTTGTCGGTATAATTAAGCGGGTACTCATTTTTTTCAGTTAAAATAGTACCGTTTTTAATACTACAAACTTCGTTAGTACCAATATCGCTAATATAAAAGTTTACGCGGGCGTACTGAAAGTCCCCTTTGTTTACCACTTTTAAACGGTCGTAAAAACCGTCATACGACATCACAAATTCTTTAGCAACGGCACTACTAGCTGCTACTGCTAAAAAGCTGGCTGTAACTAATTTTAATAACGGCTTATTCATTAAAGTACGCTCGGTTTTGATTAATCATGGTATTAAGCTCTTCAATGTACGCTTCACCACGTTCAGAGTAAGACATTAAACCATACGTTAATTTAGTCGCTAAAATTGGTTTTTGTTGTGCGCGTAAGTCTTCGCGGATAGTACGTAGCTCTTTGTAAGCATTGTGGGTATTAATATTTTTAAAATAAGAGCTTACTGCTGCACGTACCGATTTGAATGCAGCCACTTCATGCTCGGCTTCACTATTACGTCTTCTTGGTACCATGCCACAGCCTTTTTTGTAGCACCATTGGCCAAAAAAGTTTAAGCCGATTCGTGCAAAACGTGAAGTGCCCCATGCAGACTCATTGGCTGCCTGCATTAAGGCCATCTCTTTAGGAATGATGTCTACTCGGCGCAGTGCTTGGCTTAAGGTGATGGTATCTAACGTTTCAGGTAATCCGTACGACTTAAGTATTTTTTTTATGTCGCCCGCTTGTTTTTTACTAAGCGGTTCACTGTGCTCTATCATCATGCGTGCAATTTCAAGGTTTGCACGTTGCTGTAAAATCTTTTTGTTTTCGGCTTCTACATGAGGCTTAATAAAGTTAAAAAACGCATGTTTTTTCTCTTTCACATCAGTGAATTCTGAGAACTTTGGCAACTTAACGTTGTGCAATGGTTTTTCTTTTTTCTTCTCTTTTTTAATGTCGTTAGAGCTGGTTTGCTCGTCTGATACTAGTTCATCAGCATCAATAAACGGAAGGGTCAACGCCCAAATAACAATGGCGGCTAACAACAACTGAAAAATAGTTTTTAACATGTATTATCTCAATTTAACTCTAAGTTATGTATGGTGTAGTCACATACATACGAAACATCATTATACCTAAGCCACTTTATAAACGCGAATACTGAACAACCGAATAAAATTCATACACCTATTGCTTACAATTTATAATATACTAAGTGCTAAAACCGAAGACGAATTGATAGGTTGAGACATGGATAAACAGTGGCAAAATAGAATAATTGAACAATATAAGCACCGCCCTAACGATAACCGCTCTCCTTGGCAAATCGACCGCTCACGAATCATTCATGCTGCTGCATTTAGGCGCCTTCAAGCTAAAACCCAAATAATGGGTATTGGCTTAAACGACTTTTACCGTACACGCCTTACCCATTCATTAGAAGTCTCGCAAATAGGCACCGGCATATTACGCCATTTAAAGGTCCAACATCCAAGCTTTGAACATTTTCCATCTACTGGATTGCTCGAAACCTTATGTTTAGCCCACGATATAGGCCATCCACCGTTTGGGCATGGTGGCGAAATTGCACTTAACTATATGATGCGTGATCATGGTGGTTTTGAGGGTAACGCACAAACACTGCGCATTGTGGCAAAGCTAGAGCCCTATAGTAACGGCTACGGCATGAACTTAACTAGACGCACCTTGTTAGGATTTATTAAGTACCCAGCTTTTATTGATAACCTTTGGCATAACATCCCACAAGAAAATAAACAGCGTGCGTTTATAAAAGCCGATGACTGGCGACCAGCCAAAGGTATTTACAATGACGATGCCGCGATATTTAATTGGATTATTGAGCCTCTTAGCGCAAGTGATAAAGCGTTATTATCTAGCCAAGAACACGCAGATGCTTATCGCGCTAAAACCCTTTATAAATCACTCGACAGTGCCATTATGGAACTGGCTGATGACATTGCATATGCCGTTCACGACCTTGAAGATGCCATAGCTACCGATGTGCTCAGTTTAGACGATTGGCTAACCCATGCATTACCTCATTTACAAGCACTTGACTATGACTGGTTAAACACTTTGCTGGAATCACTCTCCAAGCGGTTATTTTCAAAGTATGAGCATGAGCGAAAAGACGCCATAGGCGAACTGGTGAATACCTTTATTATTCATATTCATTTAGATACCCAAAACGATGAATTTGAGTGCCCTATTTTAAAGCACACCGCAAAATTAGATCAGCAATACGAAAATGTGCTACAGATCCTCAAACACTTTGTATTTCAGCGTTTAATACGCGACCCACAAATGCAGCAAATAGAATTTAAAGGGCAAAACCTACTCATAGAATTATTTACTGCGTTTGCCAGCGATCCGCTGCGCTTATTACCCGAAACCACGCAGGCACTGTACCTTGAAGCTGAAAAACACAATCAAGGTATGCGTATTATTTGTGACTATTTAAGCGGTATGAGCGACGAATACGCTTATAAAACCTATCAACGGTTGTTCTCCCCCATACAATAAGTTAGCTAATCTGAACTCAGGTTAGTCAACATAAAAAAGCCGAGTCACTTACGTAACTCGGCTTTTCGTTAGTTTATAAAATCACACTACAGTGATTTAATGCCCATGTTGTAAAGCGTAAAACCGTACATATCGGCATAAAGGTCAATAATTTTACTGGTTGGTGTACCGGCACCATGGCCTGCATTGGTTTCAATACGAATAAGTGTAGGATTTGTACCCGCTTGATTCGCTTGAAGCTCAGCTGCAAATTTAAATGAATGCGACGGTACAACGCGGTCATCATGATCGCCTGTAGTGATCATAGTCGCCGGATATTCAACCCCTGCTTTTACATTATGAATTGGCGAGTAGCCTTTTAAGTAATCAAACATTTCTTTACTTTGGTCGCTAGTTCCGTAATCGTATGCCCAACCAGCGCCAGCTGTAAATGTATGATAACGAAGCATATCCAATACGCCTACCGCAGGTAACGCAACTTGAAACAAGTCAGGTCGCTGGGTCATTACAGCACCCACTAATAACCCACCGTTTGAACCACCACGCAGTGCTAAGCGTTTTTTAGAGGTGTATTTTTTATCTTGTAAGTATTCAGCTGCAGCAATAAAGTCGTCAAATACGTTTTGCTTTTGCAATTGTGTACCTGCTTTATGCCACTCTTTACCGTATTCACCACCACCACGAATATTAGCAACTGCGTATACGCCGCCTTGCTCAAGCCAAGCTGCTGTTGTAGAGCTAAAGCGAGGTGTTAAGCTTATATTAAAGCCACCATAGCCATATAAAATAGTTGGGTTGCTGCCATCTAATTTAATATCACTTTTATAAGTGATAATCATCGGTACTTTAGTGCCATCTTTAGAGGTATAAAATACTTGCTCAGAGGTATAGTTATCGCTATTAAAATCTATCCCTGACTTACGGTATACTTTTGACTCACCGCTTTGCACGTCAAAGCTGTAAGTTGTACCTGGCGTTTTGTAGTTAGTAAACGAGTAATAAAGCGTAGTTTGCTCTTTTTTACCGCCAAAGCCACTCGCCGTACCGACGCCTGGTAAACTAATTTCGCGGATCAATTCGCCTTGTTTGTTGTACTGTTTCACTTTTGAAATAGCATCAACCATGTAGTTGGCAAAAAACGTATTACCGCCAAGGGTTACATTAAGTACGTTTTCAGTTTCTGGGATAAAATCTTGCCAGTTTTCAGGCTGTGGATTGCTTGCATCAACCGTCACTACTTTTTTATTTGGTGCATTTAAGTTAGTAACCAAAAATAGCTTGCTGCCTTCGTTGTCAATTACGCTGGTATCAGAGTCGGTATTACCCACTACAGTCACAAATTCGCTATCTGGCTTGGTTAAATCTTTAATAAATAACTTATTACCAGAGGTTGATACGCTGGCACTAATAAACAAGAAACGACCATCTTTGGTTGCTTTAGCGCCCACATAGCGGTGCTTTTGTTCTGCTGTATCGCCAAATACTAAAGTATCTTCGCCTTGATCTTGACCTAACTTATGGTAATACACTTTATGTTGATCAGTTTTTGCAGAAAGCTCACTGCCCTCTGGCTTATCGTAGCTTGAATAGTAAAAACCGTCATTTGCTAGCCAGCTAACGCCACTAAATTTAACATCAACTAGTGCTTGTTCTACCTGCTCTTTGGTCTCGGTGTCTATAACAATGATTTTACGCCAATCACTACCACCTTCTGAAATTTGGTACGCTAACAATGAACCATCTTCTGAAAATGATAAACCCGACATTGAAGTGGTGCCATCTTCACTAAAAGTATTAGGATCTAAGAACACTTCAGCTTCACCGCCGTCTTTGCTGCGGTATAAAACGTACTGGTTTTGCAGGCCATCATTTTTATAAAAATAAGTGTAATCACCTTCAGTAAACGGCGCGCTGATTTTTTCGTAGTTCATGAGTTTTTCAAGGCGCTGTTTGAGTGTGTCTCTGTAAGGCACTTGCTCTAAATACGAAAAGGTAAGCTTGTTTTGAGTTTTAACCCATTGAGCCGTTTCATCACTCATATCATCTTCTAACCAGCGATACGGATCAGCCACGGTTTCACCAAAGTAAGTGTCAACCACAGCGCCTTTTTTAGTTTCAGGGTAATCTAGTGAGTTAACTGCTTTCATAGCTGTTTTTACTTCATTTTGAGTGGTGTTTTCTGCAGGTTGTGAACAACCCGCAAGTGCGATTACAACCGCACAGGTCAGTGTTTTTTTAAGCATTGCTTTACCATTATTTTTTTATAGTCAGCCTAAGTTATTAACTTTCTGTTTGTTTGTCTATCAACTTGCGGTAAACGTCATTTATTGCTGTTAACCTGCGCTAAATTGCGCTTAAATAAATGAACGATTTTTAAACACTAACAGGTTGAGTAATGACAGAAACTAAATCTTTTACCAGCTTTAAGCGCTTTTACCCTTACTATCTAAAAGAGCATCGTAATAAAACTTGTCGCAGGCTGCATTTTATTGGCAGTAGTTTAGTGTTGCTTTTGACCGGCTATGCGCTTATTAGCTCACAATTCGTATTGTTATGGTTATTACCGGTGATTGGTTATGGCTTCGCATGGGTTGGGCATTTCTTTTTTGAGAAAAACCGCCCCGCCACATTTAAGCACCCGTTATACAGTTTATGGGGTGATTGGGTCATGTTTAAAGATATACTGATGGGCAAAATTAAATGGTAAATGGCTACTTACGCTTCGGTATCATAAACACCTCATCTTACTCGCTGTAAATAAGTTGTAGATTGAATGTAATTCAATTGACCTCGATTGTAAAAATGGTCTAACTTGACAACAGTAATTTCAATTAGTTCATTATTTTTACAAACACTATATTGAAACCACCTGTAGAGCATCGAATGAGGGAAATTAGTTATGCAACTTACACCGCTATTTACAGCAAAAAAAACCATCACTTTAAGTATCACCGCTGCACTTGTTGGCTCATGGACGGTTAATGCCGCTGAGCAAGAGACTCAGGCGCAAGAAAACATTGAACAAATTAGTGTTATTGGCTCTCGCCGACTAGGCCGCACAGTTGAAGATAGCCCAGTGCCTATTGATATTATCAGTAATGATGCCTTAAAAAGTTCAGGGCAAACAGAAACCAATGCATTATTAAGTACGTTATTACCAAGTTTTAATTTCCCCCAACCATCAATTACCGATGGCAGCGACCACGTACGCCCAGCTCAACTGCGTGGCTTAGCCCCTGATCACACCTTAGTACTCGTAAATGGTAAACGTCGCCACAGTAACGCGCTACTTAATTTAAACGGCTCAACGGGTCGTGGCTCGTCATCAGTTGATTTAAACGCTATTCCTGCAAACGCGATTGAACGCATTGAAGTATTACGCGACGGCGCCGCAGCTCAATATGGCTCAGACGCTATTGCCGGGGTGATTAATATCGTCCTTAAAAGCAATAGCAGTGGCGGTAGTTTAGGTGCCGTATATGGTGCAAATATTACCGATATGGACGGTGTAGCGCAGTTACAATCGGTCTCTGAGGACGCAAATGGTGACTTAGCTTTTACTGAGGGCAGCGACCGCTCGCTTACCGACGGCCAAACCTTAACTCTGCAAGGTAATATGGGGTTTGAATTAGGCGATAACGGCTTTTTGAGTATTTCTAGTGAATATCGCGATCGCAGCTCAACCAACCGCTCTGATTACGACCAACGCGAAAACTACGCTCGTTTACCTGATGGCTCTCTCGACCCACGCGAATTCACATGGGATCGTTACAACCATAACTTTGGTAACGGCACTGTTGAAGACTTTGCGCTGTTTTACAATGCCGGTTATCAATTAACTAACGATGCTGAGCTCTATTCTTTTGGCTCATACAGTAAACGTGAAGGGGAAGGCGGTGGTTTTTATCGTCGCGCCCAAGACAGCCGTAACGTTACAGAAATATATCCTGATGGCTTTTTGCCGGTGATCACCTCAGACATTGATGACTTTTCATTTGCTTTAGGTGTGAAAGGCTTTGCTAATGAATGGAACTACGATGCTTCTGCGGTATATGGCCAAGATGCCTTTAACTTTGGTGTTATTAATAGTTTAAACACTTCATATGGGCCAAGTAGCCAAACTAGTTTTGATGCAGGCACGCTAACTTACGATCAGCTGACTATTAATCTTGATTTTAGCCGTGAGATTGATGCTGACTTTTTAGCCAGCGGAATTAACGTGGCAGTGGGCGCTGAGTATCGCCGCGAAGGGTATGAAATTCAAGCAGGTGAAGAAGCCTCTTATGCGCGTGGTAATTTTGGCCCAGGTGGTGCCGTGACCGATCCGGTTAATGGCCCATTCGGCTCTGCAGGTTCACAAGTGTTCCCGGGGTTCACACCTGAATCTGCGGGTGACAACAGCCGCCACAATGTTAGCCTTTACGTTGACTTAGAAGCCTTTATTACAGATAACTGGAATGTTGCCGTAGCCGCGCGTTACGAAGACTACTCTGATTTTGGCGACACGCTTAATGGTAAAATTGCCACCCGCTATACACTTACAGAAGACTTAGCACTACGCGGCTCTGTATCAACCGGCTTTAGAGCGCCCTCTTTACAACAGCAATACTTTACCTCGGTAGCGACTGTATTTGTAGATGGCGAACCAACACAAACAGGTACCTTTGCGCCAAGCAGCGATGTTGCCGTTGCATTGGGTTCACCAGGTTTAGACGCAGAAGAAGCTACTAACTACGGTGTTGGCTTTACGTGGTCAACCGACTTCAACTTCAGCTTATCGGTGGATTACTACCAAATATTAATTGATGACCGTATTGTGTTATCAAATAACTTATCGGGCGCAGGCGTTGCAAGCTTACTTGAGGGCACCGGCGCTAACCAAGGTCGATTTTTCTTAAACGCGATCGATAGCAAAACCCGTGGCGTTGACGTCGTCGCTTCTTATAATTTAATCACCGACAATTACGGTGATGTAGCGTTTAATTTAGGTTACAACTACGGTAAAAACCAAGTCACCGATATTATTGACCCACCAGCACAATTACAAAGTGTTGGGGTTGAGCAAGATAATTTGTTCTCGGGTAACGAGCTACGTCGTTTTGAAGTGAGCACACCGCGTAATAAATACAACCTTAGCGCAACATGGACACTTAACGAATGGCGCACCACACTACGTAGTACTCGTTATGGTGAAACACAAGACCCGTCTGAAAATCCAGAGCGTAACGAAGTGTTAGAACCTAAATGGATCACCGATTTAGATGTGGCGTATGCACTTAATAATAACCTTACTCTTAGCTTAGGCGCTAATAATGTGTTTGATGTATACCCAGATCCAACTCGTGAGCTGGTGAGCGATGTAACCACTTTCTCTCGCTTGTTCTCGTACTCGGGCTTTTCACCATTTGGTTTTAATGGCCGTTATGTATACGGCAAAATTGAAATGAAGTTTTAAGCTGTAGCTTAAACCAAAAAGCCACACTAAATAGTGTGGCTTTTTAATAGATTAGGGTCTGTTGATCTTTCAAGGTTAAATTTGCAGCAGTCTGTTTGGTATTTAGGCAAGGCAGAGCCTATGTGGTGTGGTTATTCCCCATAAATAGGCGATAACGCAGCATCAATGCCAAACAGGCGCTGCCCGAAGGGTTCTGCCTAGGGACGATTTACTCTTTGTTGCTCGGTTTTTACTTAGCCCACTAGGTTACAAACCTCGCGCCGCGATTAAACCGCCCCTAGTTTGAACAAATTTTAATCCGCAAAGGTCAACAGACCCTAGAACCCGATTAGATTTTAGTTAACCAACCGTGTTTATCTTCGCTCTTACCCCATTGAATGTCGTTCAATGCTTGACGTAAGCGTGCCGTTGTTGGCCCTGGTTCACCGTTACCTACTTTGTATTCTTTATCGTTATGAATAAACGTACCTACTGGAGTCAATACTGCCGCAGTGCCTGAAAGTGCTGCCTCAGTACCTGGTTTTGCTGCACGCTCTAAAAGCTCAGTGACAGTAAAGTTGCGCTCGCTAACCGTCATACCTAAATCTTTAGCTATGGTTAAAATGCTATTACGGGTTACACCGTGTAAAAATGTGCTGTCGAGTGCTTTTGTAATGATTTCATTGCCATCAATTAAAATAAAGTTTGCGGCACCGGTTTCTTGTACATCGCCGCCTGGGCAAAATAAAATTTGGTCGGCTTTATATTTAGTGCGTGCTGCTGAAATTGGGCCAAGTGCGCTGGCATAGTTACCACCGCTTTTGATCATACCCATGTGCGGGGCACAGCGCATACCATCTTCTTCAAGTAAAACACGTAACGCAGTTGCACCACCTGAAAAATAATCACCCACTGGCGATAATAACGTGTAAAGCAACGAACTCATTGACGGTGCCGCCGCTTTACCAATGGCAGCTTCTGTACCAATGTGGGTTGGGCGAATATACATAGAACCAGGAGGAAGCGGCGTTTCATCGGCGTATTCACGAACAATATCGATGATCATTGTTTTTAGCATCTCGCCATCAACAGCAGGTAAACTCAACAATTCAGAACTTTGCTGCATGCGCGCAATATTAGCGTCCATTCTAAAAATATTAACCGAGCCATCTTCGTGACGAAAGGCTTTTAACCCTTCAAAACATGTACTTGAATAATGAAGAACGTGCGCACCTGCATGCAACTCAAGCTTATCGCAAGGAACAATTGAGCTTTCGCCCCACTGATTGTCAGAAAACTTAGCTTGAATCATCTGCGGCATAAACACAGTACCAAATGCTGCCATTTTTATTCTCTCTTGTGTGGTCTATTTTTCTCCATTGTATGACAACCAGCTACTATTTAACCATAGCAAAACGAGCTGTTTTTAAATTAATTAGAAGAATTTTTTGCATGTACTGATGATTATTTAATCAAAAAAGCGCTTGCCAACTCTTTAATGCAATATTCAGCTAACATTTTAAGGTTAGCTGATTATTTAATGCATACATTATAGTTTCGGTTATTTTATTAACCTCTATTTAAATGAATAACGCAATATACGCTTTAACACTGAGGTGTATTGATGAAAAAATCCGCCAGTATTATAAGCAATGCCCTGCTTTTGTAATGCAGCTTGTACTTTAGGCGCAATTTCTTGATAACGGGACGATGGCAAATCAGGAAATAAATGATGCTCTATTTGAAAGCTTAAATGCCCAGTTAAAATATGAAACCAACGCGCCCCTTTAATGTTTGACGACCCCAGCGCTTGGCGATAATACCATTGCCCTTGGCTTTCGTTTTTGCATTCTTGCTCATAAAAGGTATGGGTTTGCTCAGTAAAATGGCCACAAAAGATAATGGTTGAGGTCCATAGGTTACGAATTAAGTTTGCCAGCAAATTACCGCTTAATACCCACAAAAATAATGGCCCCGCCAAAACTGGAAATAACACATAGTCTTTAATTAGTTGGCGCGCCCCTTTACTAAAAAAGCGCTTTTTTAAGGTGCTATGCGCCACAGCACCTTCACGGTTTGGTTTCTTTTTACCTATAAAGACTCGCTCGCCTGCGAGCTCGTGATACGACACGCCCCACTGAAACAGCACGCTCAGATTTAAATAAGTAATAAACTGCCATGTATTTTTTAGTCGCCATTTAAAGTCATTGCTCAATCTTAATAAGCCATAACCAAAGTCACGATCTTTTCCGATAATGTTAGTGTAAGTATGGTGTTCAAAGTTATGAACGCGGTTCCAGCTTTGGCCGTCGCAGGCTATATCCCACTCGTAAGTTTTAGAGTTAAGCTGTTTGTCGTTCATCCAATCGTATTGACCATGCATTACATTGTGGCCAATTTCCATGTTGTCGAGAATTTTAGCCAAACCAAGTAACAACACACCCGCTACCCACAATAATGGCTGTACAAAACCAAGCATCAATAAAATCCGCCCACCTATTTCGCAAAACCGCTGCTTACGCACAATAGAACGAATATAGTTTGCATCCTTTTGCCCAACTGTAGCTAATGTCGACATTTTAATTTCATCTAAATCATCGGCTAACTGTTGATAATTAATGGTTGTCATAGCTGTAACTCCAAATCGCTAACGGCTTGGCTCACACACAGTTGAATTAACTGCTCGCCAGTGTCTGATAATTGATTAGTTTTTAAATTACGCACCACTCCCGACTTTTTAATGCACTGGCATTGATGGCAAATACCAATGCCGCAACCACGCTGCACAGGGAGTTTTTTTGCTTCAAACTGGTTTAATAGCACCTCATTACTAGTCACTACATGCGTGTCTTTATTTATTATTACTGAAAAATGATTGTCGTCAGTCAATTTAGGCAAGGATAGGCCAAACGATTCTTGGTAATAGGTTAAATTAAGTAGACGAGTAAAATCTGCAACTTCTTGCATAAACCCTGCAGGACCACAGCAATATATATCAGGATTATCGTCCGTATTTATATGAGTAGTTAAATATGGGCTTCGATCCCGTGTAAGCAGTACGTAAGAAAAATGATTATATTGCTGTGTCAGCATTTTTAACTCATTAGTGCATTGATGCTCACCTGCTTTAGCAAAGTAAATTAATTTTATCTGATGCTCAGTATTACCTAGCTGCTGATCAAGCATAGCAAGCATAGGCGTAATTCCCGAACCACCAGCAATAAACGTGCTGGGTTTGTGCCAGCTTTTAAATACAAAGTCGCCACTTGGTGGAGAAATATTACACCATGGCTGCACCGCTAATGCATTTTGCAATTGGCTTGTAAAATGACCTTGCTGATCTGTTTTTACTAATAAACGAAGTAAACCTGTCGCCTTATATTGTGCGGGGCTGCATGCCAAAGTAAACACTCGAGTAAGCAAACGTCCATTAGCTTCCACCGTTAAGCTAATGTGTTGACCAGCAATATGTATAGGCCACCTTTTACTTGGTTTAAGTGAAATACTTAAAAATCGCCCGCTTAGCGCTTGGACATCAACAACCTTGGCTCGAAAAAGGTCAGCGCGCCACGCAGGTTTAAACTTTTGCATTATTGGCTCAATATAAGCTGCAAAGCTTTGATGGTGTAAAAACCATTTTGAAAATTGGTCTAATACCGGAGTTAACATGGTTATAAATTCTCTATTTAAATCGACTACCCATTAGTTTCTGCTGGGTTTTATATTTGAGCATACACGTGTAAGCCCAAACTTCAGCGCACAAGTGTACGCTCGAATTTTTAAATTTCAACCCCATTAGAGTAATTATTCAATTTTTCTAGAGCGGTATTTAAAGGTTAACAACGCTTAAGTACCCAATGGAGAACGATTAAATTGCGTGCACTTGTACTTATCCCAAATACTTAACACCATGATAAATAGCGTGCTAAGGTAGTTAAAATTTAGTTAATTTTGGAAGCCATTATGAACAAAGTAACAACGCGTAAAAAATTTTCTACACTTGCCAAAATCAGTTGTGCATTTGCACTTACGGGGCTCACCAGCCTCAGCGCTTATGCAGTTGATTTTAAAGAATTGGATAAATTAGCGCTTAATGTAAAACCGGTAACTGTTGCCCAAGGAATTTCAATTCCGTGGGCTATTGAGGCTCTGCCAAACGGTGACTTATTAATAACCGAGCGCAGCGGCATCCTTTATTTACTTCGTAATAACTCCACCAGCTTAACTAAAATCACTGGGCTACCAAAAATAGATGCCAACGGCCAAGGCGGGCTTCTTGATTTAGAGCTACACCCTGATTTTGCTAATAATCAATGGCTATATATTACTTATTCAAGCAGTGAAGGCGATGGCGCAGGTAGTAACACCGCACTTATGCGTGCAAAGCTAAGTAACGATCACAGCCAACTACTTGAGTCACAACAATTATACAAAGGTGAGCATAACTCTAAAAAAGGTCAGCATTACGGCAGCCGTATTGTGTTTGATAACCAAAACTATGTGTATTTTTCGATTGGCGACCGCGGCTCGCGAGATATTAACCCACAAGATTTAGGCCGTGATGGCGGTAAAATTTATCGTTTACACGACGATGGTAAAATTCCATCCGACAACCCCTTCGTAAACCAAAAAGGTGCAAAACCAGCGGTTTGGTCTTATGGGCATCGTAACCCACAAGGTATGTGGTTCGATGGTGACAATAGTGTATTTTGGGCACACGAACACGGCCCCCGTGGTGGCGATGAGCTTAATATGATTAAACCTAAAACTAACTACGGCTGGCCCGTGGTGAGTTACGGTATTAACTATAGCGGCACCTCGTTTACCGATTTAACAGAAAAACCGGGCATGCAAGCGCCCATATTACAGTGGACACCGTCTATCGCTCCTTCAGACATGTTGCTAGTAAAAGGTGATAAATACCCTGAACTTAAAGGTAAATTTTTACTCGCTTCAATGAAATACGCCTTTGTTAGCGTATTAGAAATAGCAGATGGCAAGGTCGTTAAACAAAGTAAATTACTTGAAGGTATTGGCCGTATTCGCAGCCTAGCCCAAGGTGATGATGGTACTATTTACCTTGGATTAGATGGCCAGGGCATTGTGCGACTAGATCCTAAGTAGTCATTTAATACATCTAATTACAGTAACAGCAAACTTTTTGCAGCTTAACTGCGTACTGTTACTGTAATTAGCTAATAAACAACGAGGGTGTTGATGTTTTCATTTTTAAAGCCAGATCCAATCAAAAAATTGCGTAAAGAGTACGATGCAAAATTAGAGCAAGGCATGCAAGCACAAAGAAAAGGCGATATTAAAAGCTATGCGATGTTAACTGACGAGGCTGAAAAAATCTGGAATGAAATAGAAGCACTCGAAGCCAAAAAAGCCAAGTAAACATATAGCCTATCAATCCAAACCAATCCCGCGTTAAAAACGCGGGGTTTTAATACTTACAAACATCCTTTTTTAAATTCACTTAAGCCCAACCAGATAACTCCCCAACTTAACCTCCATCGTAACCAGCTTTTAATTGAGCACAGCTGATTATACTCATAGCATTATTGCCTTCTCTTACTTATGCCCATAATCCACCTAAAACCTCGCATAAACAATTATTTACATTAACGTTAATTAGTGGAATTATTAATCTAGTCCAAAATAGTTGATGCATTGTTTGAAGTAGCAGAATATTAAAGCGCTGATGATTTTGTGAGTGCGAGGAAAGCATTTTTAGTAAAGTGTGTAATTAAGCCATAAAGCATCAACAACTTTCTGGAGAAAATGCAATATAATGAAAAAGTTATAATTGAATCAAGGAATACAGATGTACACAGGTAGTTGTTTATGCGGCTCAATCAACTTTTCAATTAATGGTAAAATTACTGATATTATTCATTGTCATTGTTCGCTTTGTCGTAAGGCCAGTGGCAGTGCTTTTGCTACTAATGGATTTATTAATGCCAGCGATCTGACATTAACTGACTACAACGGCACACTTACTTTTTACCAAAGTAATGAAGGTAAACGTAAGTACTTTTGTAAAACCTGCGGCGCTCCAATTTATAGTGCTAACGCTCAATCTCCTCAAAGATATCGCCTTCGATTAGGTGCATTGACCTGCGATATAACAGAGCGACCCATATCGCATAATTTCATCACCTCAAAAGCTAATTGGGAAGACTTAGATGCTCAGCTTCCTCGTTATGAGGGACATGAGCCAGGGCGAGAGTAAATCCATATAAATTTATCTATTTTTTTGAAGTGGGAGTTTGAATGAAACTGAATCAAGTAACTTTGCCAGTCAAAGATATGAATGAAGCGGTGAGTTTTTATCGCACACTTGGCTTTACCCAAATCGTTGATACACCACATTATGCACGTTTTAGTTGCCCTGAAGGTGACTCTACATTTTCATTGTCTTTAGAGAGTGAATTTTTTGAAAATCATTCTGTAATTTATTTTGAGAACGATGACCTTGAACAATTGTGCCAGCAATTAATCAAAAAGGGGATCGTATTCGAACAGCAACCCACAGAGCAAAGGTATCTATGGAAGGAAGCGGTTTTAAAAGACCCTTCAGGAAATAAAATTAAACTCTATAAAGCTGGAGAAAATCGATTAAACCCACCTTGGAAGGTACAAAAACAGCCCTAAAGCTAAGCACGAACCAGCATTGCGCTAAGCAGCTAAATGCTGGCGTTTAAGTACTGTACTTAGTTATTTATATTCCACCTTAGCGGTTAAGCGATTAAATAACCCTGGGGAAAACCGTTTTATAAACGGTGCCCAACCACTTAACCCTTGACCTATTACTACTTCATCCTTTTTATTGTAGATTGCAGTGAGCATTTTTGATGCGGCTACATTTACGTTCATACCATTTTCTATTGAAGGCTCAGATTTGTTTTGCGCCTCCCCTTGCTCGTTTAATGAGTTATGGGCAATCGCCGTTTTAATTGAGCCAGGGCAAATAGTTAAGCAATGTATGTTGTGCTCTGCCACTTCGGCGCGTAAGCAATCCATAAAGCCTACCACAGCGTATTTACTGCCTGAGTATCCGGTTCTAAACTTTGAGCCTACTTTGCCTGCCACGCTACTAATAGCCACTACTGAACCGCTTTTACGTGCCACCATTGAAGGTAGTACCGCTTTAGTGAGTGCAATTAAGCCAAAGTAATTTACTTCCATAAGTTGCCGGTACACTTTAAAGTCGTTTTCTAAAAATAAACTACGCTGCGATACGCCACCGTTATTAATTAAAATATCAATGGGGCCTAAGCTATCTATTTTCTCCGATACATCCTGCAGTACCATTTCGGGCTTTGATAAATCAAGCGGGATAACACGGTGCCCCTCGCCTTTTAACTCGTCTTTTACTTGGTTGAGTTTATCGATATTTCGCGCTGATAAAATAACCTTTGCACCTTGCTCTGCAAATTGTTTTGCAAGTTCTTCACCAATACCTGATGATGCGCCGGTGATCCACACTGTTTTATTATTATAATCCATGGTTTACCTTATATTCTTTGACTGGTTATGCTTTAGTTGGACCCGCTATTTCATTCACTTGCTGTTCTAAGTTTTTGTAAAAGCCCATTAAAAATAGTAGCTCAACAGTGACATACAAAGGGCCAATAATTAAGCCTACTAAATCATCAACAAAAGCGGGCTTTTTACCTTCAAAATAATGACCAATAAACTGTAATATCCAGCCAAACACGAACACCCCAACTCCAATTACCAACCAAGGTATTAATGCCATTGCGGCAATTGGCTGGGCAGCTACCAGTAATAAAGTGAAAATAATTCCCATGATTAAACCAAGCGAAAAGCTCAACATAAAATAGTAAACCACAGAGGCTAATACAAAAATTTGCGCGCCATCAATGCTAAAATTAGCAATAGGAATTTCAATTCGGGCGAGTAAGCATAAAACGGCAAACACAATGAGTGGAATACCAAAAAAATGGGTTAATACATTTCGTTTAGAGCGATGGTACAAACCATACTGGCCGAGCTGTTGTTCAAGGGTTTTCATGACGGCGTTCCTATTGTTATTTTTATAAGCAAAATTCACCTTATAAAAAATGACACATAATAACAACTGATAACGATAGTTAATCTGTAAAAATGGTGAACAGCACCTTATGCGTTATAGCTATAAATTAGGTAAGGTCATCGTTAATAATTAACATGATCAGCACCAGGAGGTTTACATGCTTTTAAAAACACTCGCCGTTGGCCTATTGCTCGCTTTAGCTGAGATAATTAATGGCAATATTAGAGTAAGGGTTTTACATCGATTTTACGCTCTAAAACGCGCAAAAACACTCAGCTTACTTTTGGGCACTGCGATTATTTATGCCATTACTTGGCTAACCTTGCCATGGGTTAACCCTATTTCGTACTTAGATTGTTTAAATGTGGGTTTTGTTTGGCTAACAATAATGCTTAGTTTAGATATTGTTGTGGGCAGATATTTATTTAAGTATAAGTGGCAGAAAATACTTGATGATTTTAACCTTTTTAGAGGTAACTTACTGAGTGTGGGCATGCTATTACTTTTTATAAGCCCCTGCTTGGTTTTTTGGTTACAGATGAAAGTTATGGTTTAGAGCACTCCTCTAATAGCGAAGCGTCTCTTCGCCCTCTTTGTGCATAATTGACTAAACCCTATTTGAACACAGAGAAGCGAATGAGGAGTAAATGAGAAGCCATAAAAAGTTATCGTGTAGTACACTCCTCTAAAAGCGCAGCGCCTCTTTGCCCTCTTTGTGCATAATTCACTAAACCCTATTTGAACACAGAGAAGCGAATGAGGAGTAAATGAAAAGCCACAAAAAGTTATGGTCTAGTACACTCCTCTAAAAGCGCAGCGTCTCTTCGCCCTCTTTGTGCATAATTCACTAAACCCTATTTGAACACAGAGAAGCGAATGAGGAGTAAATGAGAAGCCACAAAAAGTTATGGTGTAGTTCACTTCTCTAAAAGCGCAGCGCCTCTTCACCCTCTTTGTGCGTTAATCACTTAAAATCTATTTAAAGTCAGAAATAAATAAGCTTTCAACATGCCGTTATCTAAGCTAATGCGGTTACTAGCTTGCCTTTTTCATGTGTTGGTTGCATTGCCATTCGCTCCGTGCCTTTTTCGAATTCTTGCTCTAACATTTTTTGTAATTCAGCAATCTGCTCTTTTATGGCATCTACATCAACCCCTTCCTCTCCTAGTTCTTCTGCCAAGGCTTCTATTGCTGCTTTTAACTCAGCTATAGTTTCTTTATCGACACCTAAACGTTGATAAATTAATGCCTCTTGGGCATTTTCTAAAAAGCTTTTGTCTTCTGGTTTAGCGATAAAATTAGGGGGTGCTTGGTTTTCAGCGGTACTTGTTGTTGCCGCAGCGGCAGATGTTGGCAGAACGTCACTCGTTTTTGCCACTTTGTTAACGGGATTATTGTAACTACTATATTGATTTTTAAAGGTTATTGAAGTCATTGGCTCAAATCCATTTTTGCTTTAATCGTTATATTCTTTAACTGAAATAACTTAAGCAACTTTGATACCAGTTAATATTTGATTGTCTCTAAGGCTTATTTTTATTTCAAATTAAGCCCTCTTAACTCATTTCGCACCCACTTCTCATCTAAATACAGCTCTAAGTGTTGCTCAGCAAACTTTAAAAAGCTGCGTGCAGCGTGTGATATATGTCGGTCTGTACGCACCACAAAATACCAATGGCTAGCTAAAGTGGTGTCGGTAACATTAAGCACTTTAAAGCTATTATCACCTTTAGGCAGCACATGCTGAGAAAGCACCGCAATCCCCATACCTGAAGCTACCGCCACTCTAATGGCTTCATTACTGGCCATTTGCACACTGTCACTTAATACCAACCCTCTACTTTGCAGCTCGCTTTCAAATAACATGCGCGTTGCGGAGCCTGTTTCACGCAATAAAAAACGATACGGAACTAAATCAGCCAGTTTAAGTGCGGTTTTATCGGCTAATGGATGATTTAGTGGCACTATAAACACTAAAGGGTTATGTAGAAATCTAGCAGCCTGGGCATGCTCTAAAGATGGCGGGTGACTAAATACATAAATATCGTCTTCTCCGCGTTCAAAGCGTGCTAAAACGACTGAACGATTACCTATTTCAAGTGGTAGCTCTACATGCGGATGTTCATTACTGTATGGGCCTAACAACTTAGGTAAAATATATTGGGCAGTATTAACCATAGCAATTTTACATCGTCCACGTTCACCCCCTTTTAGCTCCGCTAAGTAATCTTGGTAATCTTCAAAATGACCAAAAACCTGTTGGCAAGTCCTAAATAAGGCCATACCAGCTTCGGTTATTTGCAACTTTTGTTGCTGCATAATTATTAACGGTTCACCTACCGCTTCTTGTAAGCGTTTAATTTGTAAAGAAACCGTAGGCTGAGTCAAATGAAGTCCACGAGCGGTTTCGCTTATAGAGCCGGTTTTTACTACACTCATAAATACTTCAAGTAGTCGGAAGGAAAGTTGCCTTATATTCATACGCACCTCATAGGTTTTTATCTATAGGATGTTATCATTCATTTTATTATTTACTATATAAAGATTTGCCTATAATAGCGCCGCTTAACAAATCAAATTAGTAATAAAGAGGAGAACAGCGTGCCTGATATTGTAGTAATGTTTTTTATTTTAGGATTAGCAGCGGGTATCCTTCGCTCTGATTTAGCTATTCCCAAAGCGACGTATGACACTCTCAGCTTACTACTCATGCTTACCATAGGTCTAAAAGGTGGCATGGTTCTGCATGGCAATTTAAGTTGGCAATTACTCCCAGAAATGGCCACGGTTATGTTACTTGGTGGGCTTATTCCACTCACTTTATACCCTATTTTAAAACACGTTGTTAAGCTAAGCGTAGCGAATAGCGCCAGCATTGCTGCCCACTATGGTTCGGTTAGTGCTGGTACATTTGCGGTAGCATTAGCGTATGCCGAATCGGCTAAATTAGAAGTGGGCGCAGAAGTTACCTTGTACCTAGTTATGCTTGAATTACCAGCCATTATTGTAGGTTTACTGTTGTATCGTAAGCTCGACAAAGCACACAGCGAAAACACCAACTTATCGTTAAAAGCACTGTGGCACGAAACGCTTACCAATAAGAGTGTGATTTTGCTCGTTGGCGGTGTAATTATCGGTATGATGTATGGCACCCAACAGGGTAGCCAAGTTACGAGTTTACTTACCAGTAGCTTTAAAGTAGTGCTGGCGCTATTTTTACTCGAAATGGGCTTGGTTGCTGCACAAACGCTTCGCCCTTTTCCTTGGCAGCAATGGAAACTCGCTGCCTTCGCCATTATTACGCCGTTATTTTTAGGCACCATTGGCGTTGTGGTTGGCACCTCGCTAAATTTAGAATTAGGCTCAGTGGTTATTCTGGGGAGCTTAGTAGCGAGTGCTTCTTACATTGCCGCACCTGCTGCTGTAAAAGCCGCTATTCCCAAAGCGGATATTGGCCTAGCCATGCTTAGCTCGTTAGGTGTCACCTTTCCATTTAATGTTATTGTTGGGATTGGTTTGTATCATCAACTTGCCGTTGCCATAAGTTGAATATAACGCACTAAAAAGCCCAAAATGGGCTTTTTTGGTTTTATAAGTAGTATTATTTAAATTAAAACAACGCTTAAAAATACAACAATTTTAAAACAATAAAGCTAACTTACTTCTACAAAAAAATAGCATGTAAGCGTTTAATTTACGTAAAAAAACATTTTGAATACTATTTTCATTTAGCAATTAAAAAACTCTTTACTTCGTTGTCAAATCAGCCTAAATTCGCCGCAAAATTAACCTCCTTAAGATAATTGCTTTATCAATCTCCCCTAAAAACAGCAATTATTTAACCTCTTTTTCGGAACAATCTAATGGTGGAACTTACCGCTGATAGTAAATCAAATAACCCGCTAGCGCCGGTTATTGGCTTATCGTTTTTTGCTATTGCATCAGGCTTTTTAATGAGCTTGATCCCGTTATCACTCAATGCTTTTAACATCAATATTGATTTAGCTCCATGGCTTGCCAGTGTCTTTTATTTAGGCTTATTGATTGGTGCTTTATGTATAGAGCGCGTAGTGGTAAAAATCGGTCATAGATTGGCTTTCATCGGGTTTTTAGCTTTATTAATTATTAGTGTTATCGCCCAGCTGATCAGCCCAACGGCCACTATGTGGTTAATAGCACGCTTTGTGGCTGGTATGGCAGTTGCTGGCGTATTTGTGGTGGTAGAGTCATGGTTATTAATGGCCAACACCGCAAAAGCGCGAGCTAAGCGCTTAGGGTTATATATGACCTCCTTATACGGTGGCAGCGCAGTAGGTCAACTTGCCATTAAACCATTAGGAACGACAGATGCTGTGCCTTATTTATTTGTTATTACTTTGTTAGCTGTTGCGATTTTAGCGCCGCTCTTAATTACCCGAGGACAACCTGATACGCAAAACTTACAAAAGCTACCATTTAAAGAGCTAAAAACTCTCAACCGCCCTGCTATTTTAGGCTGTTTAGTATCGGGGTTATTACTAGGCCCTATTTATGGATTATTACCGGTCTACATAGCCGCACAAACTGAACAAGCTCAATATACCGGCTTACTTATGGCGGTGATTATTTTAGGTGGCATGTTAGTTCAGCCTTTAGTGAGCTATTTATCAACCCGCATTATTAAAAGCTTATTAATGGCTATTTTTTGCTTTATTGGTACCGCCAGTGTGGTGGGTATTTTACATGCTAATAGCTTTGCGGCCCTAGTAAGTAGTTATTTTATATTAGGTGCATGCAGTTTTGCGCTTTACCCGATTGCCATTACTCTGGCGTGTGACTCATTGCCCATGGCAAAAATAGTCTCAGCTACCGAAATAATGCTATTAAGTTACAGTGTGGGCTCGGTTTTTGGGCCGCTAATGGCTACCTATTTTTCAGATAAAAGCCATGGTGTGCTTATTTACTTAGGTGGCTGCTTAATTACTACCTGTATTTACATGCTTATAAAAAGTATGAAAAAAATACCAACTGGTAACACCCCCGTTGCAGGCTAGCGAATGCTAAAAGCCGCTTAATGCAGGTTACGGTATTAAGCGGTTTACGCTTGAGTAACCTCTTTAGCAACCGCTTTATTTTTTAACTCAAATACTTCAATTTTATGCTCGTTTATAAGTTCATCAACAAAGCAGCTGCGGTTGTTATCATCAGCTATTATGTACACTTTATGTTTAGCGCGAGTGAGCGCTACATAAAATAAGCGACGCTCTTCACTGTGTGCGTAATTATCTTTTGCGGGTAATAACGCTTCTAAAATCTGAGGTGTTGGCTTAGTGCTTGGAAATCCAAACGCTCCGCCATTCATTGCTAATATGATGACATATTCGGCTTCTTTGCCTTTTGAGCCATGAAACGTATCACACTCAAAATGCAATGCTGAAAACTCTTGCTGTAAAGCATTTATATCGGCCGGTGAAGGTAACTGAAATCGAAACCGTGCAAGTAAATACACAGTAACAGGCTTGCCTGAATGACCCTTAATCCCCTGTAGTAAATGCTTAATTGCACCATTGTTTAGCTCCGCTATTTTGGTGTTTTTAGCTGAGCCACTTTTCACTGTTTTTAGCATGCTAACGGCGGGCTTAGTTACCTTTACAACTGAGTGAATGTCTTTAGCTAACTGCGCTGGGTTTTTCATAATAAAACCTGCGGCAACCTCGCCAATTTTATTATTAAAGCGAAAGGTCCTATCTAATAGAGTTTGTGTTGTAAAACCAAAATGTGCGGCAAACTCGGTAGTAAGTCGCATATCTGCACCACTAAAACGGTAAATAGCTTGCCAATCGTCTCCTACTGCAAACAGTGAACTTTTAGATTTACTATCGCGCAGTGCTTTTACAAGTGTAGCTCGCAGCGGTGATATATCTTGAAATTCATCCACCATGATATAACGCCAAGGCGATGTAAACTTTTTAGTGTTTACATAATCGAGGGCTTTAATAATCATATCGTCGAAGTCTATTTCGCCCTGCGTGCGTAAATAATGGTTATAGTTGGCTAACAACGGCTTTAATAATTTCCAGGCTTGCTGTATCTGCTTTGAATCGCTCTCAAGTGTTATATTTGCGGTTTTATACACGCTGATTAATTGGCTAAATAAGGTAGCTAACTTGGTTAAATGACCGCCAGATTTTATCTCTTTTAAAAGCGCTATATGATTAGGCTTTGCAGGACTAAATTTAAACTCGCCTTTAACGTCATTAAGAGTGTTATTTATATAATTTACCAGTGCTTTAGCATATTGTGGTTTAGCATTGGCAAGCGATTCAAAACATCCTTCAACCCATTTTATTTTAGCTTTTTCGTTTTCAGCGAGTTTAGATATTTTAGGTGGCTTGCCCTCAACCTCGCTAATAATGGTTAAGCCGACGCTGTGAAATGTGGCCGCTTTAATGGACTCTGTGCCCAGCTTTTGTTTAATTCGTTCATCCATTTCGCAAGCAGCTTGCTTACCATAGGCGAGTAATAAAATATCGCTGTAATTAGCCTGTTCACTATTAACCAAGTAGCCCGCTCTGGCCACCAATACACTGGTTTTCCCTGTACCAGCCCCTGCTAGCACTAAGTTATTATCGTCATCTATGATGCAAGCTCGGCGTTGTTGCTCAGTGAGTGGGTTTGTTTCAACACAATTAAAAAAATCGGTATAGCGCTTTAATTGTGATTGAGTGTATTTATGTTGAAAAAAACGCGTGAGTGGATCGCTCCACTGCCTGTATTGTTCAAGCAATTTTATTTGTGTGCTGACTGGTGCTAAAACATCGCTACTTTTTATCCAAGGTAGCCAGCGTTTATATTGCTCATCTACTCGTTTTTTTATATCAGCCACATATGATTGGCGCAAAAACTGAGTGTGAGCAAATTGGTTTATTTCACTCAACACCTCATTAAGCACAGCAATATTGCTTTTAACCCATAACATATCAGTATGCGCTTTAAATGCCCTATTGCTGCCATATGCCCTCATCCAAATACGATACTGCTTAGAGTCGGTATTAAAGCGCAGTGTTTGCCCAAGCACACCATACTCATAGCGAATGGGCGACGTTAAATTACACCAACTCAATGTGGTTGTTTGTGTTTTATTGCTGAATACTAAACCTTGTGGGTTTATGTCGACAAAGCGATGCGGGGTAAAGATACGGCCAAATACACTAGCCTGAATAGAATTCATTAACAGCAGAATTCCTTTATAAAAATAAACCAATTAGCTGTATTTTAAGGGAATACGCCTTGCAAGGATAATAAAACCAATAAAAATTAGCCGTAATGTTTACACGAATTTTATAGCGTATAAAAAACACCCAATTAATTTACCCACCAGCTTGGCATAAACACCACTATGTGACTAATATTTACTCTACATACAGTAAGATAACAAGGATTGAAACATGCGAATAAATTCAATTAGAACTAAAGTCATTTTGCCAATCGCTTTTTTAGCACTGATCCTTGCAGGCTTGCTAGTAGCCATAGCTTCAATTACTTACATACAAGACAACGCTATGAAAAGGCAAACTGAAACCTTTTTTGAAGCTGTTACTGTTATTCTCAATGCCGACAGAGACATATATCAAGCACGTATTGCACTTGAAAATTTACTCAGCGCCGCGGGTGATAGTGAGACGAATAAAGCAGAATTTTTAGAAAACGCAGAGCAAGTAAAGGATCGCTTTAAAAAATACTTAATTTATTTAAAAGATGAAGAGGCATTACTAGCAAAGCATGATTCATTTTCCAACTTTATGCCTTTGTATAATGAATGGGTAAATCATAGTAAAACACTCATTGATACCAACCACTCGCAAGGTAAAATGCAAAGTGATTTAAATAAATCTGAACCTGAATTTATAAAAATACGCGAAATGATGGATCAGGCAGGTGAAGAGCTTCGCGCTTATACTAATAAACAACAGCAAGATAAAGTGGGGGCTGAGCGTTTAGGGCGTTATGTAGAAGCCATTTCAGAGATACTAAATGCCGATAGAGATATATACCAAGCTCGGCTTGCAAAACAAAAAATAGTAAACCAACACGGTGATTTAGCACAAAATCAAAAAATATTTGAAGAAAACGCAGCCCAAGTTATTCGTCGTTTTCATAGTTATCGTAGTTATTTAATTGACGAGCCGCAGCTAACACAAAAATATACCAACTTCGATCAGCTTTACCAGCAATGGTATGAGCAAAGCAAAGCCTTGATTTACTCAACTCCTGCAAAGCAAGTCGCTTTAATTGATAATAATTTAGCAAAAGCTGATAAAAGCTTTAACGAATTAAGAAATATACTTGATATTGCAGGAGAAGAAGCACGCACGCATGCCAGAACTGTAAAACAAGACGTACAACAAAGCATTCAACTTTTTGAAAAAATTGTTTTTATTGTGATTATTATTGCCTTTATTGTCGCTTTAGGTGTGGGCTATTACATTCCGAAAAAGCTAACCGATAATATCAATAATATTACCCTTCGTATTAAAGAAATAGCCGCTGGCGATGGCGATTTAACCCAACGTATTAACACTACATCACACGACGAATTAGCTGATTTAAGTAATGAATTTGATAACTTCTTGAGCCATTTACAAACAATAATAAAAAATATTCAGCAGCAATCAAGCCAACTTGGTGCAGTAACGGGTGATTTAAATGATGTATCTGATACCGCGATGGAAGTAACCCAAAAACTTGCTAATGCCTCTGAGTCAATAGTCAGTGCGGGTCATGAAATGGACATGGCCAATCAACAAATGGCAGAGCTTGCAAAAAATACCGCACAGGAAGCCGATATATCTAGCGAGCAGGTAAAGCAAGGTGTTCAAGCTATTGATGTGTCTAGCAAAGCGATTGAAGATTTAGCTAACGATATTAAGTCTGCATTAGCGAATTCGGTTGAACTAGAAAGTAGCTCTACCGATATAACCTCCGTTCTTGAGGTAATACGTAATATTGCAGAGCAAACAAACTTATTAGCTTTAAATGCAGCGATTGAAGCCGCTAGAGCCGGCGAGCAAGGCCGTGGATTTGCAGTGGTAGCTGATGAGGTAAGAACGCTTGCCACACGAACTCAACAAAGCACAGACGAAATTGATACCATGATCCAACGCTTAAATGACAATGTTAAAGCGTCGTCTGATTCAATCAAAAATAGCCAAAATAATGCCAATACCACCTTAACCAACTTTGACTCAGTAATTACCATTTTTAATAGCCTGACTCACGCTTTTGAAAAAGTGCAGCAAATGTCGGCTGAAACCGCACAAGCTACACAAGAGCAGTCACATGTGGCTAACGAAATAAATCGAAATTTAGTGTCATTAAAAGAGCAATCTGCACAAATGAAACAAATTTCATCGCAAACTACGCAACAATCTAAAAATGTATCGGCTTTATATAAGCAAATGAAATCGCAAGTGGAAAGCTTTAAAGTATGAGCGAGTAACAATTACAAAGTTAAGCGCACGTAAATTGCGCTTAAATTTTGCTATCGATAATAATCAATTCACACTCAGTGGTTGCCGTTAAAGTGATGGTTTTAGTCTGTGTAACTTCTGCGCCATCACCTTTATTCATGTTAACTGAGGCTGACTCATCGCTAATAATAAACTCTCCTGCCGATGCTAATACATAGGCTTGATGATCAATCGGCTGTGTTATTAACGTGCCTTTTGCCAGCTTACCACCATAAATACGCGCCTGCTGATTAATAAACAGTGCACTATCGGCATCTTTTGGATAACCTGAAACCAGTAAGCTAAGGCTGCTTGCAGCTTGCGTAGGAAACTTTTTACTTTCCCAACGCGGCTCAACATTGTGTTGATTACTCTGAATCCAAATTTGATAAAACGTTAGTGGTTCATCTGTTAGGTTATATTCTGAGTGGGTAATGCCGGTGCCTGCACTCATCACCTGCACCTCACCTTGCTCAGTGATCCCTTTGTTGCCCATACTATCTTGATGAGTAATGGCACCACTACGGATAAAACTAATAATTTCCATATTTCTATGTGGGTGCGCACCAAACCCCATACCTGGGGCTACCCAGTCATCATTAACTACACGCAAAGTGCCAAATCCCATACGCGCAGGATTATAGTAATTCGCAAAACTAAAATGGTGCTTTGACTTAAGCCAACCATGATCAGCATTGCCTAAGCTATTTTTTGGGTAATGAGTAAGCATATTTTTTCCTATACGTTATCTCTGCGTCATTTAGTATTGACGGTCTCGATCATGGGCAGCATCAAACGTGTGTTTAGCACCTAAAGGCACAATTTGCGTTGGGTTAATGGTTACGTGACTGACGTAGTAATGCACCTTTGTGTATTCTAAATCGACCGTTTCCTTTACCCCAGGTACTTGGTAAAGCTCATTAATGTAGTTACTAAGATGATGAAACTCAGTTAACTTTTCTCGATTACACTTAAAGTGCCCGTGATACACAGCATCAAAGCGGATAAGTGTGGTAAATAATCGCCAATCGGCTTCAGTGAGTGTATCGCCCACTAAGTAACGCTGTTTTGCTAATCGTGCTTCTAACCAATCTAAGCTATCAAACAAGGCGGTGTAAGCTTCGTTGTAAGCTTCTTGAGTTGTAGCAAAACCGGCTTTATACACCCCATTATTAATGGTGTTATAAACACGGTTATTCACCGTTTCTATTTCTTCACGTAGCGCATCTGGATAATAATCGTCGGTGTTACCAGTCAGCTCATTAAACGCACTATTAAACATGCGAATTATTTCTATTGATTCGTTGTTTACAATAGTCTGCGTTTTTTTATCCCATAAAATAGGCACGGTAACACGCCCTTCATAGCTAGGGTCGGCTTTTAAATACAATTGGTAAGCGTAATCTAAGTTATAAAGTGGATCGCCCTGCTCGCCAAATTCCCAGCCGTTTTCCATCATGGGTGCTTCAACAATACTCATAGAAATAATGTCTTCGAGCTGCTTTAATTTACGAAATATAATGGTGCGGTGCGCCCAAGGGCAAGCCAAGGATACATATAAATGATAGCGACCCGCTTCTGGTTTAAATTTACTGTTTTGCGCTGATGAAATCGTATCTCTAAAGCGGCTATCTTGGCGTACAAATTTACCGTCGCTTTTTTCAGTGTCATACCATTTATCGACCCATTCACCGTTAACAAGTAATCCCATGTCCGTCTCCTTAGTTTATAGAGTGTGCCAACCTTACGCAGGTTGGCAGCTTAAAGTTCAATCACTTATGTGATCAGCTTATTGATTTAATTTGTTATGAATTTTTCCATCAAGGGATAGCTTTCCAGCTCCTTGGATCAGTAAAGCTAGGGTAATGGCTAACAGCGATAACGCAAATTCATAACCGTTATTGCTCATAAATAAACCGTTATCTATGTGTGTGGTAAAAATAGCAACTACCATAGTGATAGCCAGTACAAAACTCGCAGGACGCACCAGTAAACCAACGATGAGTAGTAACCCACCAAAAAATTCAGCGCCACCGGCCATTAATGCCATTAAATAGCCCGGTGCTAAACCAATCGACTCCATCCATTGCCCTGTGCCTTCCAAGCCATAGCCACCAAACCACGCAAACAGTTTTTGTGCCCCATGAGCGCTAAACACTAATCCTGCAATAAGCCTTAATGGTAGTGTTGCAAAAGACTGTTCAGTTTTTGTGATGGCGGCTGTAATATTTTTAATCGTCATAGTTTTAACCTGTATAGTTCCAATTGAGTATGCAGCTATTGTATAAGTTGAATTAAAATTAAATAACTCCTATTATTTGCTCTATATGTTCAAATATTTTGAACAGTTAATATTGGGTATCATTATGAATACACCCCCTATAAGCATAGAAGCTTTACTGGTACTGGACGCCATTGAGCATCGTGGCAGTTACGCAGCCGCTGCAGAGCAACTTAATAAAGTACCCTCAGCCTTATCGTATATTGTTAATAAACTTGAAGAGCAATTAAATGTAACCTTGTTTCAGCGCCAAGGTCGACGTGCCGTTTTAACCCCTGCAGGTAAACATTTACTGACCGAGGGGCGTAAAGTACTCAATGCTATAAATAATTTATCGGAGCAAACACAAACCATAGCTAATGGCTGGGAGCCACGGATACGTATTGCCTATGACTCTATTTTTGACATAAGTGACGTATTCAAAAATCTACAGCTATTTTTAAATGAGCATAAAAATATCGAGATAGACATTAAAGAGGAAGTACTTAATGGCACTTGGGAGGCTTTAATTGAGGATGACGTTGACTTAGTGATTGGCGCACCGGCCCCTGTACCTAATCAAAAGGGGATCAGAGCGGTAAAAATAGCTGATATTCAAAATGTTCTGGTGGTTCACCCTAGCCACCCGTTAGCGCTACTAAAAACCCCCATTGAGCCCAGCGAACTCGGTCAATACACCACGGTTATAGTGCATGACTCAGCAAAGCAAGGTATTCCGTGGTCAGCTAACTTAATCGAAGGTAATCAACGTTTTTATGTAAGTTCTGTAAGCCAAAAAATAACCGCTATTTTATCCGCTATTGGCATTGGTTATTTACCTGTAAACCTTATTGCTGAGCATATAAAAGCTAACAAACTGCATGTTGTGGAACTTACCGAACCACGCCCAACTCAAGACTTATACCTTGCATGGAAAATAACTAACAAAGGTAAAGGGCTGAAACAGCTGACCCAAATTATTCTAAATAGTGTTTAAGTCTAATAAACGCAAAAAGCCCATGCTAAAACAGCATGGGCTTTTTGAATCGGTAATAAATATTACAGCGCGAGATCTTGCTTAGCGCGCGTTAAATTGTGCGACACTAACTCGTTACCTGACATTTGTTGTGCTTCGTAAAAGTCTGATAATGCAGCTGTTTCGTTTTTAGCCATTAAACGTCCTACACCACGGTTACTTAAAGCAAATGAAGTCAGCTCACGTACTTTAAAACGTGGGCCAGTGCTTTGTTGTAATAAAGTAATTGCTTTTGAGCAAATTTCTTCAGCTTGGCTATAATTTTTTGATTTTACATTTAATGCACAATCGTTAAATGCAACTTCGAATTCTTGAGGGGCTGTTTTAGCCTCTTCAATAACCATTAACTTGTAATCACTTTGATCAGCCATTACAGCAGCTGAGCAAGTTAATAAAGAGCCAAGAGCGATGGTTTTGATAAGTGAGCGTTTCATGATTAATTTCCTATTTGGTTAGTCGTGCTTGTTGCCGACAACTAAACTTTAGAGTGTTTACTTAATCTCGACAAACGATTAAAAACAAACCAATAAGTGAAAAAAACTAACCTATAGATTTTAAGCTGTTAAAAAGCGATTAGCAGTTCAAAAAGTCAATCACCTCTTCTTGTAGATCAATATAATCGTCTTCTGACATATTTAATGTTGCTAAAACGTGTTTTTCTATATCATCCCAATCTTTAGTGGTGTCGCCGCGTAAAACACAATTAACCAGATTCTCAGACATTTTTAAAACGCTGTAACACAATTGTTGGTTACTTCCAGTTATGTTACTTAGCATGCTCAAATCGTGATGACGTAAAATAAGCTGACAAATATCTACGGGTAAATGCCAGCTGGTCGCTAAGTAATAACCCACAGTGGCATGATTAGTTCCATATAAACGCTCTTCTATATCTATCAAGCTTTCTTTATGGGTATTATTTGAAGTATGCAAAGCACTCACGTAATTATCAAATTTGATTGCCATTGGCACAATGCCACAATCATGAAACAAACCAAGCGTATACAAGTACTCAACGGGGACATTATTTAGACGTTGTCCAATAATCATGTTTACATCAGCAATTTCTGAGGCGGTATCCCAAAAACGTTCAAGGCTAATACAGCACTCATTTTGGGCGAACATTTGCTTTAGCTTTAGGCTAGGAACTAAAGCTTCAATGCCATTCCAACCTAAAAACATAATGGCTTGTTTAATATTTGACACACTACGAACTAAGCCATAAGCGGGTGAATTAACTATCTTTAAAATAGCGGATGCAATAGCAACATCTTTAGCGATGATTTCTGCGGCGTCTGAAAGCGAGGGCTCTTGTGCAGATGCTAATAATTCAAGATCATTTAAGATTTGCGGTCTTGGTGGAATAATAAAGTTTTTATTTACATCTGATAATACCTGCTCATTAACTACAATCATCGATGTCTAGCCTCCAGCTAAGCTATATGGATTATTTATTTTATTCCATTTGAACTTTTATACTAGAAGTTGATTACTCAATATTCAATATTTTACCTGTTTTTAAAATTAACTATTTGTGGCTTAAGCTTTTATTTTTCATTACTAATGCAACCTAAAAAACGGCCAATAAAAAAGCCCTCAAATGGTTGGTTAGAGGGCTTAGGAACTAATTTGAACACTTAAAATGGCAGTTAGGCTATACCATGTATCTCTTTCCAATTACCTGGATGAACAACATAACCAAACAATGCATGTCCGCCATATACCAGCTCTGTTCCTTCTGGTATCCAGAGCATTTGCCCTGGCTTAACATGATGAGTTTCGCCATTTGCGGTTAACTCGAAGCAGCCTTCTATAACAAATACAACTTCATCATAAAGTACTGTCCATGCTACTTTTGCACCTTCCCATTTCGCAAAACCAACACCAATATTTGGTGATATTTCAGGGCTAAGTGCACGAGCCACGTAGGCCATGCCAGGCGTATCTCCACGTACATTAAAGTCGAGTAATTTACTGTCTACTAATTTAACCTGTTTCATATTTCACTCCTACTTTGCCATTTGGCAAGTTTAATTCGGCTTTTTACTCCTAAACCAAGCAATGGCTCTGGTGGATTTAAACTTGGCATACCCGTTACCTGCTGAATATCATCAAGCGACTGCGATGTTGCCCCCATAACATAATCAGCAAGCAAAGTACCCGACACAGTTCCCCAAGCAACCCCCACACCGTTATCACAGGCGCTGGCAAACACTCCATCATCGAGTTGACCAAAGAAATTAGTGAAATTTCGCGAAATAGCATAGGTGCCTCCCCACGAATGTGTAAAAGGCACATCGACTAGTTGTGGATAGCGAGCTAAAAATACTTTGCGATGATCGTTTTGAATTTCCTGACGCAACTTATCACTAATGCTGTTGCCATATTTAGCTACATGTTGGTAGGTATTACGAATAATAATACGACGATCAGCGGTCATCCTAAGCGTTGTGCCAGCGTGATCAGCGGGTGTAAGTCCCCAATCAAGTAAACCTGTATACTGCTGCATTTCTTTATCGTTTAGCGGTCGGGTCCAACTAGCAAAAGTCATTACAGGAAGTAATCGATTTTTTAAAAAACCAAACTCACGAGTAAAAATACTTGTACCCAGTAATAACTGAGGTGTTTTAATGCTGCCGTGCTCTCCTTGCAACAGCCACCCTCCTTGCTCTTTCTCCAAGCGCACAATAGGCGAATGCTCAAATACCTCAATGTTTTTTGGTAAGTTAGCACCTAAACCACAGGCTAGTGCTGCGGGTTGAACCAAGTACCCCCCCGGGGTGTAAATAGCACGGCTGTAGTAATTAGTGCCTAATACTTTTGCCAAATCAGTGCCAGTAACATGCTCAAATGGTTCGCCTAAATCGGTCATAAGATGTTCGAAGTGATCAAGGTAAGCTTCACCCCTAGCGCCTACTGCACCTTGGTATTTACCCGCAGCCGACCACTGGCAATCAATGTTGTATTTAGCAACTAAAGAAGCAAGCTGATCAATCGCGAAACGGTTAAGTGACAATAATCTTTGCTTATGTGCAGGATCTGGGTGCTCAAGAGAGAATTTATGCGGTAAGTCAATCACAAACCCTGAATTACGCCCTGATGCACCTTGGCCTATTCGCTGTGCATCAATTAGGGCAATTCGTGCATTTGGCGCGTGCTCAGCTAAACGGCGTGCCATAGCTAAACCAGCAAAACCAGCGCCTAAAACCACGTAGTCAGCCTTTTGTGCCCCCGTTAAAAGTGCTTGTTTAGGCTGCTTTGGTAAAGCGTTATACCAGCCACAGGTATTATCATCATGCGGTAAATGAATCATATTTTACTCCGTTGCTGCTAGGTTATTTAAACTTATTTGCTCTAACCAATAACTGCGGTTAGCCTGTACTTGTTTACCTAACAGAGCAAAACCAAGTATTTGCTCATTAGCATCATTAAATACAGCCACTAACTCTTCACCTTGTTGTTTTATATGCCACTGACCTTGCGCCATAGGTGGTACAGGAAAAATAGTTAACGGCATAATAGGGGTTTTAACAATAACGGGGCTCGGCAAAAATTTGGCGTTAGTTACATTGCCCAACAGGCTATTGACTAAAGCAGGTAGAATTTGATTTATGGGTGCAATATATGGCTGCCATCCTTGTGATGTTTGCGCACAGTCACCTAATGCAAATATAGCAGGACGACTGGTTTGGCCATCGTCATTTACTTTAATACCACGCTCAACTTCTAATCCAGCTTGCTCAGCAAGCGTTACATTTGGCACTAATCCTACCGCAGATAGCACCACGTCAACTTCAATCACTTGACCACTATTTAAGTGTAATAATGAAACAGAGTCGTTGACTTCAATACGGTTGATACTATCTTCTAAATACCATGATACCCCCAAGTCTGCTAACTTTTGCTGTAAGGCTTCGCCGACTACTTGTGGGATCAGTCGATACATTGGCCACTGCCCTAAACCGATGACACTCACTTCATAGCCTTTGGCGCTCAAGTCATTTGCAAATTCACAGCCAATTAACCCATCGCCTAAAATAGCAACTCGCTTTTTACTATCAAGTTTTGCTCTCAATTGTGCATAATCGTGCAAATCATTCACACTTAGTACTTCTGAGGCGTCTCCAGCAATTGGAATCTTAATTGCTGACGCACCTGTCGCTAGTACTAAACGCCCATACTTATAACGCCCTATGCTAGTGATGAGAGAGTGATTATCTGCATCTATTCGTTCAACACGTGTATGCGGATAAACACGAATATTAAGACGCTGCTCCCACTCAAGTGCGGCTTCGTTTTGTAAATCAGCTGCGCTTTTCCCCATTGCAAAAGCATTCGAAAGAGCAGGTTTGCTGTAAAGTGCGCCGTCATCAGCGGTGAATACGGTAATAGCTACGGTTGATGATTGTTTACGTAATGCAGCCGCTACTTGATAACCACTGTGGCCACTACCAATGATAACAATTGGGCCTTGCGGTTCATCAACAATGGTCTCAGAAACACGAGTGTGTTGAACAGCAGCTGGTTCAGTTACTTCATCTTCAGTTACTTCACCTTCACTTATTTCGATCATTTCAAAATCGGCTTTGCCCACTAAACAATCTGGACATACCCAATCCTGTGGTACATCCTCCCAAAGGGTGCCTGGAGGAATACCATCAGCAGGCCAACCTTGGGCCTCATCGTAAATGAGGCCACAAATAATACAGAGCCATTTTTTCATTTCTCTATCCTAATACTTTGGATTTAACCCTGTGGGTTATCTACTGCAGAAAGTACAAATAGATAAACCGTAAGTTTTATAAACTGAGTCGTTGCCACTCGTTATAAACGTATAGCAATATTGCGTGTTTGCATGTAGCTGTAGATGGCTTCTTGACCTTTTTCTCGGCCAAAGCCAGACAATCCAACTCCGCCAAATGGCGTTTCTATGCCACCGGCAAACCATTCATTTATAAAAACTTGTCCACCACGAAGTTGCTGAGCCACTTGTAATGTTTGGTTAAGTGCTTCACCAAATACGCCTGCTACTAAACCAAATTCAGTGCCATTAGCTATTTTTACAGCCTGTTGCTCATCTTCAAATGGCATAATAACCAATACAGGACCAAATACTTCTTGTTGAGATATGGACATATCAGGGGTTGCTTCGATCACAGTTGGAGCAACATAGTAACCTGCCAAATCAGGAGCATAGCCACCACATAAAATAGTTGCCCCCTCTTTTTTAGCTTGTTCAATCATTGCCAATACACTGATTTGTTGCGCTTGAGAAACCACGGGCGTTAAATCAGCCTGCTCTTC
This sequence comes from Pseudoalteromonas undina, assembly GCF_000238275.3. Taxonomy (NCBI): domain Bacteria; kingdom Pseudomonadati; phylum Pseudomonadota; class Gammaproteobacteria; order Alteromonadales; family Pseudoalteromonadaceae; genus Pseudoalteromonas; species Pseudoalteromonas undina. The sequence continues at coordinate 1,104,280 of NZ_AHCF03000003.1, read as the reverse complement.
ACCTGAGCCGATCACTAAATTTTCAGCCATAGTAACCACTGCCGATTTAATCTCTTCGTAACGAGCTTTATCTACCAGTAAACGCGACATTGCAGAGCACACTTGTCCAGCATTAAAGAAAATACCTGTTTGCACACTGCTGATAACTTTCTCAGTAGCCGCATCTTTAAGAACAATAGCTGCAGATTTACCACCCAATTCCATTACAGAAGGTGTTGCACGCTCAGCTGCACCTTTTAGAATACGTTGCCCAGTGGGCACTGAACCGGTAAAAACAATTTGATTAACATCATTATGCTCAACTAGGTGGCTCCCCACTACTGAACCCTTACCACACAACAGGTTAATAGCGCCTCTTGGAAAGCCAACACTTTCGAGTGCTCTGACTAAATACACCATACCAACAGGCGAAATTTCGGGTGACTTAATGACTACTGCATTACCCGCCGCCAGCGCTGGAGCTAAAGAGCGAGCACAGATTGAAACTGGGAAATTCCAAGGTACAATTTGTACTGATACACCCATAGGGATATATTGCGTAAAATCAATATAGTTTTTACCTAAAGGAATCGACGTACCTTCGAGTTTGTCAGCCATGCCGCCATAGTATTCAAAATAACGAGCAGCCTCTAAGAATTCATCTTTTGCATCCGCTAAGGTTTTACCGTTTTCTCTGCACAGAGCTAAAGCACCTTCATCAGCTATCTCTTTGATAGCTTTTGCTGCATCAAGCATCCACGTTGTGCGCACAGCTGGGCGTACATCGCTCAATAGTCCACGGCTTATACATTGTCTGGCGGCTAGCATCGCATTGTTTGCATCATCAACACTGGCACTTGCAATCGTGCTATATTCCTGAGCTGTCGCAGGGTTTATTACCGAAATATGAGTGTGAGAATCACACCACTGGCCATTAATGAAGTTAAGATAATGAGTCATAATTAAGCCTCCGTCACAGATTTCACTTGTTTGGCAAGCCAAATTTGGAAGAAGTGTGTTGGTGTATCCATTTCAGGTGAAAAAGCCCCACCACCAAAACCAGGTGAGTACCGTCCTTGCTGCATTCCTTCAACTGCGCCAATATCTTCACCAAACACGACACGCCATGATTCAAGTGTTGCAGTACGACACGCCGCATACTCATCTTTAGTTGCCTCATCACTAATATAGAAAATACGTAAACGTTCGATAGTTTTATCTGTACTAATTGGGTCGATCATCATTGCAAAAGCGTGATCAGCTTGAATACCAATAAGTACATTTGGAAATAAAGCAACATATTCAGCATGGCGTAGCTTTTCCTCAGGCCAGCTTGGGAATTTTGGTAAATGTGTACCAGCAGTATCAGAAAGGTTATATTTATAGCTACCTTGACCAGAAAAACGCTCATCGAACATGATATTGTAGTGATCTTCTAATTTAGAATAAGTATTTAACGCTGGATGTACCCAAGGTAAATGATAGGCTTCACAGAAGTTTTCTATGGTTAACTTCCAGTTACTTTTTACTTCAATTTCTAAGTGTCCGCCCATATTTGCACGACGTAATAAACTCAAACCATCGTCACCTAAAAACTCTTGCCAACGCTGTGTTAAAGGAGCTATATGTTCATCGAAAGAACTCGCCTCGCCAGATAGATTAATGAATACCATATCCATCCAAATAGCTGAGCGGATTGCTTTTAGCCCATGCTTTTCACATGCAAAACGTTCATCGTTATGCTTACCGATGCCACCTAAATGTGGAGTGCCTTTTAAGCTTCCATTTAAATCATAGGTCCATGAATGATAAGGGCAGCGGATCATGCCTTGCACTTCTCCTGCTTCATGTACTAACTTCATCCCTCGATGGCTACACACATTATGAAATACCTGCACTTCGCCTTGGCGACTCTTCATCATTAATAAAGGTAAGTCCATAAAATCAATTGGCATAACATAACCGTTTTTGATTAAATCTGATGCAAAACCAACGCACACCCATGTGTTACTAAAAACATGATCACGTTCAAAATTAAAGTACTCAGGATTGGTATACGCCTCGTTAGGCATACCTGTCGCTTCATGTATCGGGTTTAGTACACGATCAATTTGCTTAATAGGAATTATTGTTTGTTTTACAGTGCCCATGCTCATTCTCCGAACGGTGTGTGTTTTAAAAAAATTTAAAGAGCAAAGTTCAATAATTAAAACCCATAGTTTTAACATTAACCTCACGCCCCAAACCCGTAACAACATTCTGTTATCAGATGCGTTGATTTTGATTAACAACAAAGCACTAAACAAACGATAATTTAGCATCTCACTCATGAGTTTTTGTAATGATTAAGAGTGCAATAATATAAATATTGCTTACTGGTTATAAATAAGCGGTAACATCGCATAAGCAAAGCTCATGGATTGATGAGGATTAATCATTTGTAAATTGCCGGTTAATTTTTTAATTTCTTACCACTTATTTAACAACAACAAAAAAGACAACGGAGCACACACATGAAAAAATCCGTAATTTTGGCTAAGTCTGGTTTTTTAAAGGGATTAAATCCGACGGTGACCATCGCATCGAAGGTAATTCTAATCGCCTTTATTTTATTCATAGTCATACTTGCAAATAAAGCAGGGCAGTATTTTGAAAGCCTTTCGACTTTTTTACTCTACAATATGAAATGGTTTTCTATTGGCTTAGTAACTTTAGTCGTTGGTTTTTTACTTTATTTGATGGTAAGTCGATACGGCCATATTCGACTGAGCGAAAATGACGACGATCAGCCTGAATTTAGTTTTTGGGCATGGATAGCCATGTTATTTTCTGGGGGGATGGGTATTGGACTGGTTTTTTGGTCTGTAGCAGAACCCATGTGGCACTATGCTGCAAACCCATTCACCGAGGGGTTAACCAATGAAGCAGCGTCAATGTCAATGCAGCTTACTTTTTACCATTGGGGACTCCATCCGTGGTCGCTTTTTGTAATTGTTGCCTTAGCCTTGTCTTATTTTTCTTACCGTAAAGGCCTTCCTTTTACCTTTCGCTCTATTTTACACCCACTAGTGGGCGATAGAATTTATGGCCCTATAGGACATGTTGCCGATATTATCACGGTAGCCGTTACAGCCTTCGGCATCGCGCAAACCCTGAGCCTTGGGGTTATTCAAATTAACTCTGGATTACAACAAACGTTTGGGATAGAGGTTAGCCTTGTTACTCAAACTGTGCTTATTATTGTGCTATGTACTATTGCTGTAGGCTCGGTTTTATCGGGCGTTGGTAGAGGAATACGGCTACTCTCACAATGGAATATGTTGCTGTCGTTACTATTAGTATTGATAGTACTTGCAGTGGGTCCGACCCGTTATATTTTAAATGTATTTATGGAAACATCAGGGAATTATGTACAAAATTTAATTTCGATGGGGCTGTGGACTGATTCGCAAAATGACTCAGGATGGCAAAGCTCTTGGACCGCTTTTTATTGGCCATGGTGGTTAACTTGGGCACCGTTTGTAGGTATGTTTATTGCGCGAATTTCAAAGGGACGTACCATTCGCGAACTTATTGGTGGTGCTTTGGTAGCCCCAACTGTTATTGCCTTTATTTGGCTTTCCGTATTTGGTGGTAGCGCCTTAAAAATGGAGCAAAACGAACGTATTGCTGCACAACAACAAACCGTTGTAACACAAAACCAAGTTACAGAAACAAACGCAGAACCCTTTAGTGGTGGTGTTGTATTACAAGCAACCAAAGCAGATAGTACACGTGCCCTCTTTACCTTATTTGATAATTTAGACAGTAACTTATTAGGTAAATTACTGAGTGTATTAGCCTGTATCTTACTTGCTACTTACTTTATAACCTCAGCCGACTCGGGCACCTTAATATTGTGTATTTTAGATGCTGCAGGTGATACTGAACCACCAACCTCTATTCGTATTTTATGGGGTATAGTTATTGCACTTATTGCATGGGTACTTATTTATGCAGGAGGCCTGCAAGCAATAAAGTATGCGTCAATCATCATTGGCTTCCCTATTTCTATATTTATTTTAATGATGGGTGTTACCTTGTTTTATAGCATTCGCCGTGAACCAAAGCCATGGGCAATGTTGCCGCAACACGTACATCCGTGTAAAGAAAAACTCGATGGCCCTGTGGAGCACTAAATCAATATAATAAGACTAATAAACAAAAACCCTGCTATTTAGCAGGGTTTTTTTATTGCGATGTAATTTATACTAAACCGGTATCGCCTACTTCTTCAGGAAGTTGTGTTAAAAGCCACTCTCTAAAATACTTTACACTCGCAGGTATGCGGCCACCGTTATCTGGCTCTAGTAAAGAAAACTTAGATTCAGTGGCTAATACATGCTCGGTTGGACGCACTAATGCACCACTTTGTAAGTATTCATCAGCCAGAGACCCCCACGCTAATGCAATGCCTTGACCATTAATTGAGGCTTGCAACAACATGGGGTAATTATTTATGTTAATGCGGCTTTTAGGAGCTATCTGCTCAAGTCCTACTCCTGCAAACCACTCATCCCAATTAACCCATCCCATTTGTGTTTCATCTAAAAATAAAATTGTTTTATTAAAAATATCTTTCGGATCGTTCGGATTACCAATTTTTTCAAGATAGCCAGGACTACAAACTGGAAACACTTCTTCGCAAAACAAAGTGGTCACCTTCATATTAGCTGGAGGCGTGCGACAAAAAAACAATGCTAAATCGCATTCTAAACGGTTTAAATCAACTACATTATCAGATGCTAATATTCTTAAATCAATGTCATCATATTGATTTTGAAACTCAGCAACTTTTGGCAATAACCACAAGGATGCCATTGCATTAGTTGTCGCTACGGTTACTTTTTTATCCCCTTGCCATTTTTTTACCTCTCCTGTTATATCAGCAATATCCAATAAGGAGCGACTTATAGACTGATAATACTGCAGACCAGCTGAGGTTAAATGAATACTGCGGCTTGCACGAGTAAATAAGGCTTTACCTAAATACTCTTCTAACTGTCGTATTTGACGACTTATCGCACCTTGAGTAACGTTAAGCTCATTTGCTGCAAGAGTAAAACTTAGGTGTCGAGCGGATGCTTCAAATGCGACTAGACTGTTTAGCGGTGGCAATGGACTAATTTTCATATAATTTCCTACTGCGTTTCTATCAAAGAAACTAATAACCAATCCATTGAAGGTAAAAGTAAGTACTGAATATATTTTTAAACATTGAGTTAATCAATTACAAATTTGGTAAGGGTTTTAGTGTGGGTAATTAATTAGTTTGTGAAGACATATAAGCACACGCCCAATATGTAGACGTGTGCTTTGAATATTGGTTTAGAAGTAATAGCCAATATTAATGTTAAAGCGACGCTCAGTTTCGCTGCTATCGCCCGCTAATGAACCACCAACAAATGGCATATTTTTACCATGAACTAAGTCAAAGTAAGTAAATAAACCACCAGCAGCTACCGAGAAACCGGTTACGTTCATCCAGGTATCTCTGCTGTTGTCTGATTTGTCGTAAATAGCACTATAGTCGTTATAAAACTGTAAGTTTGTTACCGCGCCCCATTGTACCGGTACGCTGTATGCTACGTTTGCACTCGACATTGTTGCCTCTGCCGCCATGCTGTCGTAAAACGAGTAAGCGCCCACAGCAATACGGTTTACGTTATCAATGTCGTAGTTGTATTCACCGTGTTGAAGTTGTAAGTTCCAAGGGCCCATATTACTGTTTAAATGTAATGCCCACGCGTTGTAGTCTCCTGCGCGGTCAACACCATCATGCAAGCCACCAGCGAGTGCCGACACACCTATTTCAGTTTTACCACCTTCATGTTCTAGGTGGTAGCCGTAACGACCTGAGAACGTATTGTACTCGCCTATAGCATTAGTTGGCTCGGCATAAACACCATCCCCAGCTTCTCTAAAGCCAACAATATCGTAAGAATAGCGATCGCTGCGGTTATCTACATAACCATCAACACCACCTAATTCATCATTTTTGAAAAAGCCCAAATCAAGCTGCCAGTTATCAGCAATCTTACGCTTAAATAACACCCCTAAATCGTGGTCGTCTTCAAGGCCAACATAATAGTTAGTGCTGAAAAAGTAGTTATGTGAATTGTATGGCCAGTTACCAAAAGGAACCTTGGTAATACCTGCTTGAACTTGCCAATCATCAGCAAAATCGTAAGCTGCATAAGCGTATTTAACAGCGGTCATATAATCAAAAAAGCGAATTTCAGCGTTTAATTTTACATCACCAACGTCGCCTGAGAAATTTAAGCGAAAAATATCAAAGTCAAAATCGCCGCCGCGATTTTTATTATCGTCATCATACGAAGTATGGCTGTAGTTGGTTCGAACAGCACCACCAACTTTAATTCCCTGAGGCTTGTGTTCATGTTTAGCTACTTTAACTTCAGCTGTATCTTCTTTCACTTCAATGGTGCGTTCGATTGATTTTTCACTTTTTTGCTCTGCTTTCGCAAGTTGCTTTTGCAGCATTTCCACTTGTTTTTGTAAGCTGCTTAATTGCTGCTTTACTTTATCAAGATCTGTATCTGCATGTGCCTGATGTGAAAAAACAACCATAGCCACTGCTAGTGCTAAAGGTTTCATAGGTGTCATAATTTGTCCTTGCTTGCCTTGTTGATATTATTAACTCGAACTTGGTCAGCGTGAGCTAAGTACCTGCTTGATTTTACATGTTGTTTTACAATGATAACGTATTTTTACAACTCTTCAATTACACTTTGTGATTTTGCGCAACACACCAGCAACACACAAACTACTTTTTAGCAGGGTAAGCATGACAATTAATCATCATTTTAATAAATAAAAGCAGTAGCTTGCAAAATTAAAGCTTAAAAAGTAGCAGGATGATCATGTACCTATTTTTAATGTGTTATTATTTGAGAAATCATATTTAAAACAGCCAGTTTGCTGCTACATATATAAATTGAGGACGCTCAAAAAATGAAAAATAACGATACCTTTAACACGATTGCTATGTTAATTTTTAAACACCTTTATAATAACTTTCCAACTCCAAGTCAGTTAGATCCTGAACAATTAATTAGCGATGCCTCAGATCATCAAGGTGAGCAAATAAAAGGAACAATCGCCTTTCTTCTTCATGAAGAATATATATTTTCGACGCCAAGCGCCGCTTTTTTGCTAACCGAAAAAGGCTTTAGCCACGCTTTGTGCCCTAAATTTTAATCTCACCGTTTAAAAAGCGATACCACAAAAAAAGCCCTAGCAATTAAAGCTAGGGCTTTTTAATGATTTTTAACGTTTACTTTTTCTCTTTTTCTAAACGCTTTTTAAGACTCAAAGCCGCATCTGCAGCCAACAAACGCATAAATTCAGAGCCATTGTTTTGTTCGCCTTGACCCGCACCTATAACAATTTCAGGCACTAAGCGGCTGTTACCTAAGCTATTAAATAAAGCCGTTTGAATTTTAACTTCTGCTTTAAGTGTTTCATCAAACACATATTTAGGATCAAGTGCTGCTGACTTTGCGCGTAAACGTGCTTCAGCTAATACATCCATGCCTAAAGCTTCTAAGCGTTGCTGTTTTAAAATTTCTTCTTGCTCTTTTGCAAGCTCAGCCTTCACTGCAACACGCTGTTGTGCAGAAATAATCGCATTGGCTTTTATTCGCTCTGCATCAATTTGCTCTTTAATTTTTAGCTTTTCAGACTCAGCTCTTTGCTTTGCAATCGCTTGTTCGCCTAATGCAACTTCTGTACGTGCTTGTTGCTCTGCCTTTTTAAGGTTTTGTCTTGCAAGCGCTTCATCTGCTGCAGCTTGCTTTTGCGCCTCTAAGCGCGCATTTACCTTATTTTCGTAATCAATATCAATAATACTCGCATCAACCACCGTGATGCCGTAAGAGCCTAAAATAGGTGCATTACGCAGCGGCTTACCTTCAGCATCTTTCTTTATATTAATGGTAACGCGTTGTTGCTTACTTAAATTACTTAAATCGTCAGACTTGTCACGCTCGCCAGTACTAATAATTTGCTCAGTAACAAAAATGCCATTAGTCAGTTGATCAGAAAAATCTTGGCTTAATTGACCATTACCACCTGAGTAATGTTGCTCAACCGACATCATACGTGCCGACGCTTTTACATTTTCTGTAGTGGCACGCATTAAAAGATTAGATATCAGGGTTTCTTGGGAGCCAAATTCTTCATGAATTTTTAATAATCCACGTAAAGCGCCCGACTCACTTGCCGGTACATTACCTGGTAATCTAAAACGTGATACTCCTCTGGCGCCACCTGTCGTGGTATCTAAGAATCGAATAGGAATGAGTGGTACAATGGCACTCGCTGTTGCACTGCTATCGCCGGTAAAGTTAATTGAAATAACTTTTTTATAGGCCGATGTGGTACCAAATGCTTTTAAGTAAGGGCCCGCTTGATTTATTACCGTTAAATTACCAGTAAAAGCTGACTGATGAACTAACCGTTCATCGGCTTCATTCCATGAAATAACCTGCGAAGTTAATGTTGCAATAACTGCTAACACCACAACAACGGATGTTAGTAAAATCACATTACGACGACCAAAACGCGCCATAAATGAAGTGTTTTTTGCCTCAGCGACTGTTTGTTGCTCGCTATCCATTTTTAGTACTCTCCATGTTTAGTTTCTTTTTAACAAAATACGTAATTTCTTGTTCGCTTAAATGCGCACAAAAACTACCCGATCGATGCAAATCTATAAATGTTGCAAGGATCTCTTGTTTGCCTTTAATTGTTTTTTCCTGGTTTTCTTGGGTTTGGTTTTTCTCGCTAAGTTGAGCAATAAGATCATCAATGATGGTGTCTTTATCAAATAACACATTATATTCTTTTGACTTTCTTACTCGGCTCTTACGTACATTGCTGTAAATCACATAAAGCGCCACACACAAAATAATAACAAGCGTACTTAACCCAATAATATAAAAAATCATAACGTCTGCTTATATTAATTGAATAATTAACCCTAACAACAAATGTAACGGTTAAATCACAAATGTTAAGCCGATAATTTTACAGAATAACGACCCAAATAACAGAATTAATACTTGGCTCTTGTATATTTTTGTAAAAATTAAAATAGAAAAGTTTAATATCTGAAGTCTCAACATCAACAATGTTACTTTTAGTGAGTGTGGGTGACAGCCGCTTAGAGTCAACGGTAAACATATTCTGCTCAAACTTTTATATTGAATATTAAGCCATTTATCCTTTTTGAAATAAGCTGATTTCAAAGTAAAAAATGCAATAGTTTCCGAGTAAAGTTAAAAATATTTAAATTTTTTCTGGCGAAGATCAAAATGCGGCCTACCCTTAGTATGTAAATTAGGTACTGATTATTTGCTCAAAATTAAATCATATGGGCATGCAGTTGATCATTTACGTTACATCAAACCACTTATTAGTGAAAAAGGATATAAAGATGAAAAAATGTAAATACGCAGCATTGCTCGCTACAGCTATATATGCACAATACAGTTTTGCTGCAATCGATGAGCTCACTATTTTACAACACACTCAAGACGCGAAAAAAACCACAATCGCCAAACAAGCCAATACCCATGTAAATCTTTCTAGGCAATTTACAATCGAAACGACTCAAGGCCCTGTAATTACTCAAACTGTATCGCACCCTAATGCTGATTACATAAAGCTACATTTTAGCCAAGTAGATCTAAATGGTGACGCAAAGTTAGTCGTTAGAAGCGAAGATAACTCAGAGCGATATGAATATAGTAGTAATAATATGGACGCTGCAACAATCGATAGCTTAAACGGGGATGATGGTGTGCATTCATTTTCTTCTATGTCGGTTTCAAATGACAGCGTTGTCATTGAGTATTATCCTGATCCAAAAAACAGTAAGCAGCAACACCAGTTTGGTGTTATTGATAGCTATTATTACGGCACTGAAAGTGCCAATATAAATATCAATGAACAAAATAAACCTGCCCCTTTGTCTACCTGCGGTATTAATGAGCGCAAAGACGTGCAGTGTTGGGCTAATTCCAACCCAACAGAGTTTGACCGCAGCCGCCCGGTAGCACGCTTAGTAATTGGTGGCCGCAGCTTATGTACCGGTTGGCGCGTTGGCAGCGATAATAAGTTATTTACCAATAACCACTGTATAGAGACTGCATCTGAGCTTGCCTCTACAGAAGTGTGGTTTAACTACCAAAATAAAAGTTGTAATGGGACAACCAGAGAAACTATTGTAAAAGTAACAGGTAAAGAGTTTTTTAAAACTGACTACACGTTAGATTACACCCTATTTAGTGTTAATGACTTTGCCAATATTGAACAGTTTGGCTACTTAGGGCTTGATGTGCGAAACGCACAGCAAAGTGAACGTATTTATATTCCGCAACATGGTTCAGGTAATCCTAAGGAGTTGTCGATTGAATCGGATCAAGACACCAATGGTTTGTGCCAAGTTAATGCCCCCTCAACGAATGGGCGTGGAAGTAATACTGATATTGGATACTATTGTGACACTATAGGCGGCTCTTCCGGTTCTCCTGTTGTTGCGGCATCAAGTAATCGTGTTATTGCACTTCATCATTTAGGCGGATGCTACAATAAAGGCGCCAAAATAAGTAAGATTTGGCCCCAAGTCGCAACTTACTTTAATAACACAGTGCCTGTTGGCGATAACGACGGTACTACACCACTGCCACCTACCGCACGTTTTGAATACAGCTGTGAGCAATTACAGTGTAATTTTGATGCAACAAGCTCCAGCTCAGCAGGTACTATCAATAGCTATAGTTGGAACTTTGGCGATAATCAAACCGATACAGGTGCAACTGTAGTGCATAATTTTGTATCTGAGGGTGATTACGACGTCTCTGTTACGGTGCAAGATAGTAACAATAATACAAACACGCTAACCCAAACGATTAGTGTTTCAAATGGCTCACCAACAGAAGTTGAATTAACTAAAGGGCAAGCATTAACAGGCCAAAGTGCAGCATTAAATCAAGAGACTATTTACTATATTGATGTACCTGCAAATAGCACTAACATCTCAATCGACATAACGGGTGGTTCAGGTGATGCAGACCTCTATGTTAAAAAGAGTACAGTGCCGAGCACAAATAATTACGACTGCCGCCCATTTAGAAATGGTAACACTGAAAGCTGTAATATAAGTCAAGGAGAAGGTCGTTTTTACATTATGCTTAAAGCGTATAACAGCTATCAAAACGTAACAATCCTGGCTAATTATGAAAATAGCGCACCACCTACAGATAGTGATACTCGCGTATTAACGTCTCGTGCTTATGGATTTCCAGATTTTTGGCAGCGCTATAGTTATGTAGTACCTACAGGCGCAACCACTGTAAACATAAAAACATTGGGTGGCGAGGGAAATACTAACCTCTATGTTCGAGCGGATGCAGCAGTAACAAAAACACAATACGATTGCTTATCGAACAACAAAGACAGCAATGAAAGTTGTATCTTAGAGGTGAGTTCAGGCCAAACATTACAAATCGGCTTGTTAGGTATTACTAATTACGATTGGGTTAAGCTTGTTGCAACTGCTAAATAATTAATATCATTCCCCTAAAAAAAGCACTGCAGTGAACTTGCAGTGCTTTTTATTTGGGTTTAATTTACTCTTTTAATGCAGGCGTAATAAACATCACAATAAATAAAAAATACCACCTATTACAGAAAGAACTCATAGTTAGTCGTAATTAAAAAACATAATCCGATCTCACTATTGAGTGCGTGATAATAGCTTCAAAACTTGTTTAACTACCATTTCTGGCTCATCATTTTGTGGATAGTGGTAACTTTTACGCGTTAGCACTATCTCACCTTGAGGAAAAGCATTAGCCCAGTTTGAATGCAGTTCTCCCCACATTTCACGCCCTTTTTCAGTAAAAAATAATACCGATGGATTTGCATATTTTTTAACTGAGGCAATAACCGTCACGGGAATATCTGCTATTTGTGGGTAATCGGGCAAAGGTCGCTTCGACCAAAAGTCTAAATACTGATTCGACATGCCATTTTTCATATCATCACGTTTTATAGCGGCAATTTCTTTTTCAGCGCGCGGTAAATCAATCTTACGCATAATATCAACATCATGCTCTGAGGCAGGTTCAATTAACATTAACGCTTTAATTTTATCGGGGTAGGTTGCTGCAAATACCCTTGCGATAGAAGCACCATAAGAATGCGCCACATAAACTACTGGTTCATCAATTTTTAGCGCTTTAAGTAATAGTAAAGCCTCAGTAGCATACTGCTCTGAGCTATAGTTTTTCTTTATTTGCGAAGAGCCGCCATTGCCAATTCGAGAATAGCGAATTACTTTTGCATGCTTGATAAGCGAGTTATAAATGGGATCCCAATCACTAAGCCTTGCAGAGCCACCCGCCTCAAGTAAAACAGTGTGTTTGCCACTACCCACCATTTCATATTCAATATCAAAGCCATTTACTTTAACTTTAGCAAGCTCAGCAAACACAGCGGTAGAGGTGATTAATACCCAAAATAGAATCGTTTTTATTATTAGTTTCATATTGTTGAAAGAAATGGAGTGTTGGCTTAAGTTATAACATTAAGCACTATGTTTATAAATAACTTCTCTATCACATAATCTTAAAAATAAATAATCACCCTTAAATCATGTTTTGACTAATAGATTTCCCTATTCAAAACTATAAACCTCTGTGACCCTATGCCATAATCTAAATAATTCATAAATTTAGTAACTTGGCGGTATGCTTACAGCTTTTTCTACCAGGATATTATTTGATAAATTAAAGCTTATGATGCATAACGCTTTATGTATCCTGTTGATTGCTGTTACTTAAATTTTTTAAGGGTGCAAGGTGTGGGAATGGAACCAAAGTTTAATGAAAGTGATTTGGTTTTTGTAGACCTTGAAGCCGAATGCATTCACTATTAGTATTTTGTAGCACGCCTAGATGACGACAACCAAGCTAAATTCAAGCAGCTAATAATCGAAGGTGGCCACAAATTCCTAAAAGCCGCCAACCCCAACTAGCTAGAGCAATTAATCCCGATTAATGGTAATTGTACGTTGGTAGGAAAAGTTATTTTTACGGGTAAATCACTTTAAAATACTTTTCTTAAAGAACTTTAAACTTTTTAATAACCAATTTTAGGCTATAAAGCGCAGGAACATCACGTGAAATTTAGAGAAGATATAAATGGACTAAGGGCTATAGCTGTAATAGCTGTCGTATTATTTCACTTCAGGCCAACTTGGATGCCAGGTGGCTTTGCTGGAGTAGATGTATTTTTTGTTATTTCAGGTTTTTTAATGACTGGAATAATATTCAGAGGAATAGAAAAAGAAAGTTTCTCCATTTTAAAATTTTATGTTGCGAGAGCGAATAGAATAATACCTGCATTATCACTTCTATGTTTAGCATTATTGGTATTTGGTTGGCTTTATCTTATCCCCATGGATTATAAGACATTAGGTAAGCATGCTGGCAGTAGTATAAGCTTTTTATCAAATATAATATATTGGCGTGAATCAGGGTATTTTGATTCATCATCTCAAGAAAAGTGGCTTTTGCACACTTGGTCGTTATCTATTGAGTGGCAATTTTATATAATTTACCCATTGATACTTGTTGCCATGAAACGATTTATGTCTATAAGTGCTATGAAAAAAGCTATTTTAATAGGTACCATTATAGGCTTTATATTATGCATTATAATTACATATAATTGGCCAAACGCTGCTTATTTCTTACTGCCCACCCGAGCCTGGGAAATGATGATTGGCGGTGTTGCTTATTTATATCCTTTTAATCTTAGAGGCAAGCAAAAAAAAATCACTGAATGGGTAGGAATTATACTAATTTTTAGTTCTTATATTTTTATTTCAAAAAGCTCGCCTTGGCCTGGCTATTTAGCAATATTCCCTGTTTTGGGTTCATTTATGATAATACAAGCGAAATCTAACGGTTTTATTACTCACAATAAAGTATTCCAAAAACTAGGCGCATGGTCTTACTCCATTTATCTATGGCACTGGCCTTTAGTTGTTGCTATTTTTTATTTCTCATTAAATGATCTTTTTATTTATTTAGGCATTACTTTATCTATTTTCTTAGGCTTTTTAAGTCATACATATATAGAAAAAATTAGATTTAAAAATGAATTTAGTCACGTTTTAAATTATTTAAAATGCAAACCTTTATTAATCAGCCTAGTTATATTTTCATCTAGTGCGGTTATATTTTCAACCTCAGGCGTTTATTACAGATACTCTGATGATATTCAATTAAAAAATACAAATGCGTTAAATGCAATAAGCGACTGGGACTACCCCCAACCTAATCTTAGGGTTGGCTCTTCTAAAATAAGGTTTTTAAAAGGGTCCTCTGATAAAAACATATTATTTATTGGAGCTAGTCACATCGAACAAACTTATCCATACGTACAATCATTAAACTCTACATATAATATTTATTACTTAACTAAAGAGGGGTGTTTTGTTACACCATCTTATGTTCATCCAAAATGGAGCTGTAATAATATCCAAAACTATAAAGGCATAATTAAAAATATCCACTTTGAAAAAATTGTAACTTCTTTTTATTTATTAGATGAAATGCTCTCTGAGCATAAAGAAACAAAAGAAGAGCAGTTAAAAAATCGAATTAATGAGTACGATAAATTTTTACTATTTATAAAAGAAAATAGTAAAAAAACTTATTTAATTCTTGGCGAACCCAAAGGAATTGAGTTTGATCCTAAAATGTCTGCCCGATTTAACTTACCTAACTATATTAATGTGCAAACTGTTAGAAAACAGTACAACCTTCATAATGAAGCTATAAAAAAACTTAAAAATATTACAGATATTAGAATCATAGATCCCATTGATTTTTTATGTACTGATATTTGTAAAGTTATGGATTCCAAGTATACATTTTATTATAAAGACTCAACCCACTTTCGTCCTTGGTATGCTAAAAAGTCGTTACAATATCTCAACATTATTTTTGAGTAATTTAGTATAAATAGATTTCTAGGTTATATCTAACCTAGTTGTTTTTACTAGTTCTGCTCTGGCAGCTACCTTTATTTATCGGCGGCTGTCAGTTTAGACTTGCTTTTATATTGGGCGGTATAGTTCTTACAAAACTTTATGATAAAGTATTTAACTTTAATGTATGAAGATCTTTAACGACATTACTTTTAGCTTAAAATATCTATTCTAAATATTTCTATAATTTTAATAATTTTAATAATTTTAATAATTTTAATAATTTTAATAATTTTAATAATTTTAATAAGCTACTATAACAATTTAGCTAAGATAAAGCTTTTATAGTGGTAAATTAACCGCTAAAAGGAAATGTACGGCTATTTCATTCAAATATAAATAAAAAGGGGTATGCTGCTACACAAGCTTTAAAAAAGGCTCTCCTTTTACAATCACTTTTGTTCTATCTAATTTGTTAATCTCATTCGTATTTGTGTTTAATAAATTAGCTCCAACTATAAATACCGCTCTTTGGTTTTGCATATCAATACTCAAAACCTTAACTTTAGCTAATGTCTTTGCCTTTTCTGATCGAACAAGCGCTTCACCTTCTAAGTCTGTAAATACAGAAAAATTAGGGTTGTTTTTTGATTTTGATACAAGCTCAACACCTTGCTTTATATCTTTCTTTTTTATTACAACTGCATGATAGTCGGATTCATTTTTACCAAACGAAATAACTACAGATTCATCAGAGCCAGCTAAAAAGTTAAATGAATCGACACCTATATAAAGTATCTTTTGCTGAAAATCATAAACATAAGAATAGATTGTTAACGCTATAAATATTATAGAGAAAACTATTTTCATGGGGCAAAGCTCTAATTAATATAATTTATAGTGTTTAGAGCTTAGTACATTAGAAAGATTTGATAATTATAAAGTCAGAAAAATGCCATGAGCAAGCGGTGGTAACGCCAAAAGCAGTTTCACTAATCACTTAACTACTATATTTAGCCAATCTCAATGTCCGGTTATCGCTGTGAGTTCAACTGGTGAATGCAACGCTCTTTACGGTCATACTAATTTTAAAAAAGCTCACTTTCTATTGCTTTATCTATTAACTGGCAATAAAGCTCGTATCCTTCTGCTTGCTCTTTTATCCAATCGTGTTTGTTATATACAGCCATTACTCCACGCATTGTGTGTCCTAACATTTTTTCGGTTACATACGGCGCTACACCGTTTTCACTCAGTAATGTAGATAAAGGGCGGCGGGCGTCATGTGGTAGGAACTTGGGTATTTTGTATTTTTCAAACAAGTGATCCCACATTCGACAGCAATAGCGATTAATACTGTGAGTGGTCATTGGTTTGTGTGGATTACTATCAGGAATTAAATAGCCGCTGCGGCCATACACCATAAAAAGAGTGTCTAAAATGCTTTTCATCTTGATTGATATTGGCCGGCGGATTGTTTTAGAGTTTTCGGGCGGTACCGTCCACATGTTATTTTCAAAATTAAAATATTCCCGCTAAGCTAAACGAACCTCTGATTGCCTTGCGCCTGTTATGTATATTAGCTGCAAACATGCTTTGGTTGCTGGTGTGGCTTTTGAGCTTTCAATTTGAATCCATAATTTTGCAATTTCATCAAAACGCATTACTCGCTGGCCTACCGATGCTTGTTCGCCAACATCATTTATATTTAAAGTTAGCACAAGGTTAAATGGTTTTACTTCACCACGTTTTTCAGCCCAGCCTATTATTGATTTTATGCGTACTAATATTGTACCGGCTGTTTTAGCACTGCCTAATTTTTTTACATCATCAAAGTAAGTGATCCAATCTTTAATTGTCATTAAATCAAGGGGCATATTTTTATCATTAAGGATTGGTGCAATCCATTTGCTAACTTGGTTTGTGTATAGTGTTTGAGTTTTTTCTTTTAGGTCGGGTACTTTTTATCTAACCACTTTGCTGCAATATCTGCTATTGTGGGTAAGCCCTTGGCATTGTTTCGCATGAGTTTAAGTTCTAGGCGTGGGTCTTTATCTTGGCTTAACCAATTTTGAAATAATGGGATATAGTCTTGCACTTCTTTAATGCTAAGCCTCGGATAACGCCCTAGCGTAATAATTACCTGTTTACCATCTACACGACAACGGTAGTGCTAAGTGATAGTCCCCTTAGCAGATACCCTTACACTTAAACTATCTCTATGCGATAATACACACGGTGTTTGATTTTTGCCTAGCAGCTTTCTTATTTTCGTTTAACTAATTGCCATTTAATTTTTTATACACAGTTAGCAAAAAATTTATACGCGAATTTATACACACCATGCAAATATTAAAGTGCTTTCTAAAATAGACAATAAATAACAAAAGCAAATAAAACCCACGAATATATAGGGCTTAAAGAAAGAATGAGCGAACCAACATACTACGAAAACCAAGCTACAATCTATTGGCACGACTACGAAACTTGGGGAGCAAGCCCGCAAAAGGATAAGCCGAGTCAGTTTGCCGGTGTGCGCACCGATCTTGATTTAAATATTATTGGCGAGCCGCTTATTGAGTACTGTAAACCACAGGCTGATTACTTACCTCATCCTGAAGCGTGTTTAATTACCGGTATTACCCCACAAGTGGCGATGCAAAAAGGCTTAGTAGAGGCTGAATTTATTGCTAAAATTCATGCAGAATTTAGCGTACCCAATACCTGTGTGGCTGGTTATAACAGTATTCGCTTTGATGATGAAGTAAGCCGATATAGCTTTTATCGTAACTTTTACGACCCGTACGAGCGTGAATATAAAAACAATAACAGCCGTTGGGATATTATAGATTTAGTGCGTGCCTGCTATGCACTGCGCCCTGAGGGCATTGAGTGGCCATTAAAAGAAGATGGCAGCCCTAGCTTTAAGCTTGAGCATTTAACTGTTGCTAATGGTATTGAACATGCCGCTGCGCACGACGCATTAAGTGATGTAACGGCCACCATTGCCTTGGCAAAACTAATTAAAGAGAAGCAACCTAAGCTATACCAATTCTTTTTTAGCTTGCGTGGTAAAAAAGCACTCGCTGAAATGGTTGATGTGTTTAATATGACCCCATTAGTGCACACCTCGTCTCGTATTACAGCTACCCAAGGCTGTACTACCTGGGTGGCACCAATGAGTTTTCACCCGGTAAATAAAAACGCAGTTATTTGTTTTGATTTAACCCAAAACCCGCAGGTATTACTTGATTTAAATGTGGAAGAATTACGTAAACGCTTATACACCAAACGTATAGATTTAGCGGAAGGTGATTTACCCGTAGGTTTAAAATTAGTGCATTTAAATAAGTGCCCTATTTTAGCGCCAGCTAAAACGCTACTGCCTGAAAACGCTGCTCGCTTGGGTATTGACCGAGAGCAATGCTTGACTAATTTAGCCATTTTAAAAGCCAATACCGAGCTACGTGATAAAGTCACTGAGGTATTTAATGAGCAAGGCGATTACAGCGCGACCACGAACGTGGATTACTTATTATATGATGGCTTTACTAGCCATGCTGATAAAGCTAAATTTGCGATTATTCGTGATGCAAAACCTGAAGACTTGGCAAGTTTAAAGCTTGAATTTGAAGATCCTAAATTTAATACTTTGTTGTTTAGATACCGCGCCCGTAACTGGCCACAAACGCTAAACCAACAAGAGCTTGATCAATGGCGTCAATATTGTCAAAGCAAGTTAATGCATGGCGAAGATCAGCCATCAATCAGCGCACAAGATTTTATGATCACCCTTGAAAACCTAGCGCACGAGCATGATGACAGCGAAAAAAATCTTACAATTTTAAAAGCCTTATACAATTACGCGCAAAGCATGTAATTTGCTTTAGTGTATATAACCCATGAAAAACGCGACCCTTTAGCAAAAAGGGTCGCGTTTTTTGTTACTAGGTAAAAAACCAAAAAACTATCCCAACAAGAGAGGTAAATGAGAAAACATAAAACCAACATTCATTTTTTATGTGTATCACTTTCTCTAAAAGCGCAGCGCCTCTTAGCCTCTTTGTGAACAGTTTACTTTTACCAATTACATTACTTTTTATGTAGTGCTTCAATACGCGCTAATAAGCTTGAGGTATCGTACCTGCCGCCACCAAGAGCCTGCACATCAGCGTAATATTGATCAACCGTTGCAGTCATTGGCAGCGTTGCACCATTATTTTTAGCTTCATCAAGGGCAATGCCTAAATCTTTACGCATCCAATCTACAGCAAAACCAAACTCGTACTCGCCTGCCCACATTGTTTTGTAGCGGTTTTCCATTTGCCACGAACCAGCTGCGCCTTTAGAAATGGTTTCTATTACTTTTTCGCCATCAAGCCCTGCTTGTTTAGCAAAATGTAAGCCCTCAGCTAACCCTTGCACTACACCAGCAATACAAATTTGGTTAACCATTTTACATAATTGCCCTGAGCCCGCTTCGCCTAAAAGCTGACTAAAACGGCTAAATGCCGCCATGATAGGTTGTGCTTTAGCAAATACCGCTTCGTTACCACCCGCCATTACGGTTAACACCCCATTTTCAGCGCCAGCTTGACCGCCCGATACCGGCGCATCAATAAAGTCGATATGCTGTAAAGCCGCTTTTGCCGCAACTTCACGTGCCACTTCTGCTGAGGTAGTTGTGTGGTCGATTAAAATTGTGTTTTCGTGCATGCCTGCTAGCACACCGTCATTGCCGTATACTACTGAACGTAAATCGTCGTCATTACCTACACACATAAATACCATATCGGCACCGCTTGCTGCCTCACGCGGAGTAGGTGCAAAGCTGCCGTTAAAATCTTCAACCCATTTTTGTGCTTTAGCTGCTGTGCGGTTATAAACACATACGCTGTGCCCCGCTTTTGCTAGATGCCCTGCCATTGGGTAACCCATTACGCCTAAACCTATAAATGCAATTTTAACTGACATAAAAATGACCTATTTAACTGATAACTTAGAAACATAAGCTCGATTATGTCAATCGGCCGCTAAAAAAGCGAATGAAAGTCTTTTAAAATTTCCCGCATAAGGAAATTAGGTAGGTAATCTATGGATAGCATTTATCAATTTAACGCACCACTTTGTAATAACAGTGATTTTCCTTTGAGCCAGTTAAAAGGAAAAACGGTTCTTATTGTAAATACAGCAAGCAAATGTCATTTTTCGGCGCAATTATGTGCGCTTGAAAGGCTATACCAACAATACAAAAGCGATGGGTTTACTATTCTGGCTTTTCCATGTAATCAGTTTGATAAAAACGAACCATTAGAGGGTATGGCAATAAAAGACTACTATCAAAAACACTTTGCAATTAATTTTGAAGTATTTGATAAGGTTATGGTGAATGGCCCCGATACGCACCCCTTGTTTAGTTATTTAAAATCACATACGCGTGGAATTGCACAAAACCGTGCAATAAAGTGGAACTTTACTAAGTTTTTAGTTAATGCCCAAGGACAACTAATTGCACGTTATGCGCCGCGCACTAAACCGGAGTCACTTCATAGTGTAATTAGAAGTAGTTTAGAGGCAACACCGATTATAAAAACAGCAAATAGTCGCTTTAATACCACAGCAATATTAAAGTGATAAGGCATGTATAATAAAAATGGTTTATGGTTGATGTAACTAGATTAGTTGGATAGTAATAAATGAAGATTGCTTTTTTTAGTGCTCAAAAATACGAGCGGCCTTTTTTCGAACAAAGCTTAACTGGCTTTTCTAACATCGCTATTACCTATTTTGAGCAAAGTTTATCGATGCACACTGCGGTTTTAGCTAAAGAATTTGATACTGTATGCGTATTTGTAAACGATTCGGTAGATAAAGCGGTTATTGATCAACTGGCTATATTTGGGGTTAACACCATTTTACTGCGCTGTGCGGGTTTTAATAATGTAGATTTAGCCGCTGCTAAACAGCATGGCATGCGTGTTCTGCGCGTTCCGGCTTACAGCCCTGAGGCAGTCGCAGAGCATTGTATTGCACTTATGCTTACGCTTAGCCGTAAAACCCATAAAGCTTATAACCGCGTACGTGAAGACAATTTTGACTTAAACGGCTTACTTGGCTTTAACTTGCATAATAAAACGGTGGGTATTATTGGCTGCGGTAAAATTGGCCAAGCATTGTGTAATATATTAACCGGTTTTGGCGCTCACATTTTAGTATGCGATCCTAATGCACAAGCTGGTAATTACACAATTACTGATTTAAACACCCTGCTTACACAAAGCGATATCATTTCTTTGCATTGCCCGTTAAACGAGCACACCCATCATTTAATAGACGATGACGCATTTGCAGCGATGAAAACAGGAGTTATGCTAATAAACACCTCGCGCGGTGCATTGGTTAATAGTAAAGCTTGTATTAAGGCACTTAAATCACAAAAACTAGGTTATTTAGGGCTTGATGTGTACGAGCAAGAATCAGAGCTGTTTTTTAAAAACCACAGTGACGATATAAACCAAGACGATATTTTCTCTCGCTTGGTGAGCTTTAAAAATGTATTGATCACCGGCCATCAAGGCTTTTTTACTCAAGAAGCGCTTACAGAAATTGCCAATATCACCTTACAAAATGCATTTGAGGTTACTCAAGGAAATAGCTTAACAAACGAAGTGCTATAGCGCTCCAAATCAAAAAACAAAAAAGCAAAAAAGCGAGCAAAATATAGTGTTCGCTTTTTTTGTTATCAAAAACACATGAGTTGTTGTTGTATTCTAGCCAAACGCAACGTTTGCAAATACTAAGGTCATTAGCACTGGGCAGACAAAACGAATGTACTGAGCAAACCAATAATGTGCACCAGAACTTGCTTGATGAAGCTTATTACCACGCTGCCATAACCAGCCCACTGTAATAAAATAAAACAGTCCCATCAACGGGAGTTGGTATTGGGTAAATACCATAATAACCAAACCAAATAGCCAATCAAAATTAACAATAATAGTACTGGCACAAACAAATACAATGGCGCTAACGGCCCATGTAGCTTTGGTTCTATCAACACTGTGGTTTTCTACTAAAAAAGCCACAGGAATTTCAGTCGATGAAATGGTTGATGTAACTGAAGCAATCGACATCAATACAAAAAATAGTAAGCCAACCAATAAACCAATTTCACCCATGGTGCCAAATAACTCAGGTAATATGGCAAAAATAAGCTGCCCTTCACCAATTAGCTTGCCGTTGCTAAATACTTCAACGCCATTGAACTGCGCCACATATATAGCCGGTATAATTAATAGTCCAGCTAAAAATGCCACGCTGGTGTCGAGTAACGCAACACTTGCAGTCAATTTTGGTAAGTTAGCACCGGGCTTTAAATAAGAGCCATAAATCATCATACAGCCCACACCCAGTGATAATGAGAAAAACGCTTGCCCCATTGCGGCAATAATTAAATCGGGGTCGAGTATTTTACTAAAGTCAGGCACTAAATAGGCCGCAAACCCTTCGCTGGCACCCTCTAAGGTAGCAATGTAAGCAATTAGGCCAACGAGTAAAACAAGTAATAATGGCATTAAACGGCGCGACCAGGTTTCAATTCCTGATTTAACACCTTTTAAAATAATGCTGGCGGTTAAAATAAGCATCAGTGGCGTAAATATAAAATTACGTAGCATAGAGTCGCTATGTAAAAACTCACTTAAGCTCTGTAAGCCTAGAAAGGTGGTTATAGGCTCTATGGCGTAAGAAAGCATCCAACCTGCCACTATTGAATAAAAGCTTAACATGACAATTGCGCCAGCTAAGCCTATATAACCTGCAGCAGCGCCAACTTTAGGCGCATGGTCTTGCCATGCTTGGCCTAAGGCTTTAACCGGATTAGCTTGGGCTTTGTAGCCTAAATACAGCTCGGTGTATAACGCGGGAAGCGCTAGCAAAAAAATAACAATAAAGTACACCAATAAAAATGCGCCGCCACCATGGTTAGCAGCCTGTGTAGGAAAACCCCATATATTGCCTAAACCTACCGCAGCACCGGCTGCTGCCAATACAAAACCAAGTCGACTTTGAAAACCATCACGCACTTGTGTCATACACCTACAAATCTGTTATTATTTTATCGAATGTGAATTAAACCATATTTAAGGGCGACTGAGTAATAAAAATGTACTTAGCGCGCATAACAGCAAACAACCGCTCACAAACTATCCAGCTTATAACGATAACTATGTAATCGGTATTCACTTTTAACGAGCAATAATGAGTTCAGCTTACTTCGACAATCAGTTATTACACACCCCGCTTGCTGAGAATAATAACCACACCATTTTATTATTTGATGCCAGCCAATTGCAGGTTGATGAGCTAACACTTACACAGTTTTTAAGCCCGTTTGAATTAAGTGTCATCGCGCGTCGTAAAACGCCTCAAGCAAAGCAAGAATATGTAGCAACGCGGCTGTTACTAAAATATTTAGTCAAAAGTGTATTACCTAGCAGCAGTAATATAACGCTTGATAAAATCAGCTCTGAATTTAATCAACAAACCTGTAAGCTTGAGCTAAATATAAATAACAATCAGGTGTATAGTTGCTGTGTGTCACACTCTCATGGTTTGGTAGGCGTGGCCCTAAATATTGATAATTCGCTATTTGGTTTTGATATTGAAAAAATCAGTTTAAAACGACCATTTGAAAAACTCGCAAAGCACTTTTATGATGCTGCAGAAGTGGCTCTTATAACTAAGCAACCGTGCACAGCTGCTAAAGCGGCGACATTTTTCAGACTTTGGACATTAAAAGAGGCATTAGCAAAAGCAACCAGCCGCCCTATTGCCCAGCTATTAAGCCCTAATGTATTTTGTGAGCTTGGCAACAGGCAACTAAGTGCAACCAGCACCACATTAACAAATGATGTAAACGAGCAGTTTGATATAAGCGTTGTGGCAAAAAAAAGCACCGACTGGCAGTGCTCATTTATCTCATTTGCAGCGTTAAGCAGCAAGCTCGCCTTCAAGTAGTCGGCTATGAATAGCTTGAACCACAGCATCAGATTCACTTTGCTCAACTAAAAAGCACAGGTTATGTTTACTCGCACCATGGCAAATAAGACGAATGTTAAATTCGCTCAACACCTGCATTAAATTCATTTCGTGTTGACGCAATACAATTTCAGACCCAATAAGTGCTACTAGGGTTAAATTGTTCTCAACCGATACATGGCAAAACTCAGCAAGTTTATCTAAGCACTCTTGATCTAGCTCTGGGCGTGATGCATTAGGCGCATTATCAAGGGTAATAGCTACACTAATTTCAGAGGTGGTAACCAAATCTACCGAAATATTACATTCACTTAAAATAGTAAAAATACGCGCTAAAAAACCACTCGCTAACAGCATTTCTGGGCTTTTAAGGGTTAATAATATTTGGTTTTTACGTTGCGTGACCGCACGAATACCAGGTAGCTGCGATTTTTCACGTTCAATCCAGGTGCCACCACGCTCTGGCTCTGTGCTTGAGCCAACAAACACATTTATATGGCTACGACTGGCTGGCAAAATTGTAGCCGGATGCAGCACTTTAGCGCCAAAAGTGGCCATTTCTGCCGCTTCATCAAAGCTTAAACGCGCAATAGGTGTGGCTTTTACACACAAACGCGGATCGGTGCTAAAAATACCAACTACGTCGGTCCAAATATGCACACTCTTAGCGTTAATTGCTTCAGCTAACAAGGCGGCACTGTAATCAGAGCCACCGCGACCCAGTGTGGTGGTTACATTGTTTTCATCGCTGCCAATAAAGCCCTGAGTAACAATAACCGTGCTCTCTAATAAAGGAATTAAATGCTCTTTAGCTGCAAGCGCTGTGGCGGCTACATTAGGCGTAGCTTTACCAAATTGGCTATCGGTTTTAAGCACCTGGCGAACATCAAAACGCTGCGAATTTAAGCCTTTTAAGCGTAATACTTGAGTAAATAAATACGACGATAAACGCTCGCCAAAGCTAAGTAGCTCATCGTGTTGCTGCTCTGTTGTTAGTATTTGATGTGCCAGAGTTTGAAACTCATCAAAGGTGTTATTAAAACCAAGCGCTAAATCATTATCTAGGGTCAGATCAGTTAAAATTGCCTGCTGAATCGCAAGTACACCATCAATATGCTGTTGACGCTCTGCGGCATCAATATCGGCTTTGCAAAGTGCCACCAAGTGATTAGTTACACCGGCACTGGCGCTCACTGCAACAATTCGAACGCTGTTATCGTTTACAATGATTTCGCTACAACGGCTCATGGCCTCAAAATTAGCCACGCTGGTGCCACCAAATTTGGCAACAATGTAATCTGATTTTTTGCTCTGTAAACCTTGTGGCACTGATTGGGTAGTCATTTCGTCTCCTTTCGCGGCATCCAAACCGCAATAAAACAAGAAGAACTTGGCAGGAAATAAAGATAAGAAAAATCTACTGCCAGAAGCTCTCCACCTAAATTGGTGACAGTTTTGAGGATTCAGCCCCATAAACCGAAAAACAATGGTAACGACCCATTATTTTCCTCGGCGAGTACTTCCCTCCTTAATGGTCGTAGGCTGTCGTTGCCTCGCATTAAGTACCTAAGTATCGCACCTCTTCTGAATGTATTATTAACCAATGGCTAATAAAACAAAACCGCACTAAGAGTGCGGCTTTGAAAGTTATCGTTTAGACGTCTAGCTGTCAAGTCGTTTTATTATAAAATCAAATAAAACTACCCATAAAGTAAGAGCCAGCATAACCAAAGGTGTAGCACACTAACAAATACAACGACAAACGAAGGTAACTTGCAAAAGTAAGTTCTTTAACCTTACTCATAGCAATAATACCAGCCGCCGAACCAATGATCAGCATTGAACCACCCACACCGGTTGCATACGTAAACGACAACCAATGCTGTTGACTCATTACAATATCGGCTTTTAGTAACGCAGCCGTTAGTGGCACGTTATCAACACCGGCGGATAAAATACCCATTAAGTAGTTAGCGTACTCTGGCGCCATCACTGTATACAGATTTGTAAATTGGCTCAGTACCCCAACTTCTTTTAATGCACCAACAAGTAGTAACACACCCACGAAAAACAATAAGGTGTCGTACTCTATGTCACGTATAAAATCGATCATATCTTTGTTGATGTCTTTTTTGCGCATTAAAAATTGCGCGACTAAAAACATAATAGACAGGCCGAGTAAAAAGGTAAGTAATGGCGGCACACTATATAAAACACTTAAAGTGAGGGTAGAAATAACGGTAGTGAAGAAAATAACGGCAATAGTAATGTCGGTTTTTTCTATGCGTTTAAATTTAGTCTTTTTAAACTCTAACTGCTTGTTCATACCAATTGATAACAAGGTAGCCAGTAATAATACGCTTAATAATGCAGGCACAATTAACAATAATAAGTGACTAATGGTGACTTTACCATCAAGGAAAATCATTAACGTGGTTACATCACCCGTTATAAGTGAAACACCGCCGGAGTTCACTGCAAATACAATTAAGGTGGCGTACTTAACTAGTTTTTTGGCTTCAAGCTTTAATGACATAATCACTGCCAAGGAGATCAGTGTAGCTGTTACGTTGTCGGAAATAGATGAAAATAGAAACGCAAAACTCCCCACCAAAAACATCAGCTTTCGCTCACTAATGCTGGTTGGCATAATCCGGTTCACAACATTTTCGATGAGTCCTTTGGAGTTTAAATAGGCAACAAAGGTCATTGCGGCCATTAAAAACAACCATAAGGAAGCAATTTCTAAAATATTGTGGTCAAGGAGGGTTTGAATCGTTTCAGGGCTTTGCCCATTAAGAGGAAAAATAAAGGAGATAATCCAACAAAGTGTACCAAAAAATAATGTCGTTTTGGCTTTGTTTACGTGAATCACATCCTCAATAACGATAAGCAAGAATGCAATCGCTATCAGCGTCAGGATAATCGAGGAAACCATGATATTAAACAACCTTCGGGTTTAAGTAAAAATTGAAACCATGTAAAAAATAGAGGTACACACTCTATGTGCCTATATTCGGCGCGGATACTATCACTAAGCGAGTGTAAAAACTATTATTAAATCGTCGCAAAAACGAATACCATATAAGTTCAAGAAATATAAAATAACGAATACTAGGATGTTGTAACGCCTTATGATCCCAGCTAAAAAGCTACTTAATACCCTCACTGAGCATTGGGGTGTATTAGAGCTATTATTTAAACGCTTTAAAATGGCCGACTTTAGTATTAAAGATTTACAAAATGCCATAAAACAAAAGCAACCGACGTGGAATAATGAGCGTATTTATAAAGAAACCAATCGGTTATTAAATCAAGAAATTATTATTCCCTTGGCTAAATCGTCACAACTAGAAATTAACCGTGCCATTGCGGACTTTGCTACCTTTTTACTTCAAGAAGAACATTTAGGCTTAGCACAAGAAATTAGTGTATTGGTTGATGATTTAGCTCGCTTAGGTAACCGGCTATCTAATGCCGGTGAAATGGAAGATTTTGATGATTTACGTCGCTTTAGCCGCATTATGGATGATCGGGTTCGTAAAATAATTAAGCTGTTTTTACATAACGAAAACGCCATTTTAAATATTGTTGAGCAAGCCAAATCAAATAACGCGGTGCAATCGCTGCAAAAGCGCTATAAAGCCGTGATAGAAGCATTTGATGAATATATAGAACCCATGCTAGAAATGGTCGATATTAGAGGCGACTTTCATGCCTGTTTTACTCTAATTGAGCAACAAATTAGTACCCAAATAGAACATATTGAGCGCTCAGGCAAAGCGTACAGTGATAAACGTATGCTTGAGCAATTACGTACCCGTATTCTCGAAATGCACCTAGTTGGTCGGACAAGCTTACGTAAAAGTGCCGATATGCTAATGCCACTGCGTGAAGAGTTGCGCCGTAATAACCTTATTACCCGCCAAGCGGCAAAAGTATTAGGGCTAATTCGTAAAAACGGGGTGGATAATATGCTCAGCGCCGTGCAACCCCATTTTGTAAGCGATGCGCAAAAGTATTCATTGGGTCAACAGCGTCATATTGTTGCCTATATGGCAAGCTTAGCTGAGTTTGAACACCACGAATATCAGCTACCAGAACAAAATGATGTGCCCGCGTTTGTCACGCCAAACATTCCTGACTATCACGATGTAAAAGCGCAATTTACCAAACGCTTTAAAAAGCAGCGTAAAAAACCACAGCCTTTGCTGCAATTTTTAGATGAAAGCTACCCTGAGCTTGAAGCCGATGAAATGCTGTTTTTGTATCAAAAGTTGGTAAGCGATAGCACCCTAGAAATTAGCCAAAGCGATAAGAAAGCCCGCGTTAACATTGCAGGCCAGCACTTTAATTTATATCCCTTTAATTCAGAGCCTCAGGCTGATAAAGCCGAGCACGAGTAATCACCATGACCCATATAAACTTAGATGAGCTTTCTCACTTACAAGCCATTAATAAAAAATTAGTCGCCGGTTACCACATTTGCGAACAAGACACCGTAATGTGGCAAGAGCTTGACCAACAAATAGACGCTTATACTGCCTTATTTACAGCACTAGGCCACGAGTTAAAACACGATAGCCGTGGTTTTTATTATTTTGCCAGCGATGAAAGCACCCCAAACATGGGTAAGATTTCACGCGCTGTAGCGCTCACTATTTACATTTTAATAGAGCATTTTGCCAATACAGGTAAAGACCCAATGCGCGCATTATTTGACGAGCCAAACGATTTAGAGCTAATGCAAACCTTGGTACAGCTTAATAAACATTTGTTCGATCAGCTTGAGATATTCTCGGGTTCTGACTTACGAAAAGATGTGTATTTACGCATGGTACGTTTAGGTCTTGCCCGCGAGGTAGAAGGTGGCTTTATGTTGCAAGCCCCTATTCACCGCTATATTGATGCCTTAATGGAAGTAAACGAAGAGACCTTTATTAGTGAGGACGAGCAATGAAAAATTTATACGGACTGAGTAAACTCGCCCTACTAAATACCGCAGGCTATGCCAAATGTGTGATCCCACTGGATAAAAGTAGCTCGATTTGTGCCCCTAACAACACAGGTAAAAGCTCAGTAATTAATGCACTGCAGTTTCCGCTAATTAACGATTTACGCCTAACCGAGTGGGATGGCCACGATTTAGATGAAACCCGTAAGTTTTATTTTTCATCAGATCAATCGTACATTTTATTGCAAGCCGATTTGCCCCATGGCTCAGTCGTCATTGGCGTTGCTGGCTTAGGTAAAATTGCCGGTTATGCGCACCAATACTTTTGCTATCAAGGAAAGCTTGATTTAGCCCAGTACACCCAAGGCAATACCATTATTAAGTTTACCAAGCTGTTTAACCACTTAAAGCAGCAAGGTTACAACCCAATAGAGCTTAAGGCACAAGAATTAAACGCCCTTCTGACAGGCGGAGCAACGCAATTTGACGGTGAGATCAATTTAAAAATGATCCCCCTCAACAACGTTCAAGACTCTGCAATATACAAAGAAATATTTCGTCGTATTCTTAATTTACATAAGTTAGGCGCAAACGACGTTAAGCGCTTTATGCTCCGTGTGTTTGAACGCCATATGTCAAATTCTAAGGTCGACTTTTACGAGGTTTGGCGCCGTTCGTTTGATAAAGTAAACCGCGCAAAGCGTGAATTAAAAGCGCTAGAATCAATGCAAGAGCCCATAGCCGCTCTTGAATCTATGCTTGAAAACCAAACCGTGCTTAAAGGTAAACTAGCAGCATATGCGCCAAAGATTGACCAAGCACTGATTGACTTTGATGCTTACCAAGAAGAGCAACTAAGCGAGCTCAACATCGCCCTTGAAGACATTGAGCACGAAAAGCACGAGTTTGAACAAAAGCAAGGGCTATACGTGCAACAATCGCGCGATATAGAGCGCAAGCAAACTCAAATTGAACAATGGTTTTTAGATTTCAACGCCCTTAAAAGTGAATTTGAGCTGGTTAATAAAGCCACTCTCAAAACCAACCTAACGCAGTTAAAAAATGACTACGAGTCGTTGTCACACTCTATTACGAGTGCACAAGGGCAAAGCCTGCACACCCTTGATTTCCGTATTGGTGAAACACAAAAACAAATTAAGAGCTTAAAGTTACAACTTAAAAACTTAGAATTTAATTTATTCACTCGTATGCGTGAAGACTTATCGCTGAAAGAAGTAGAAGAAATATCGCGGCTATTAAACCCCGATCTTCTCTCCTTTGCCACCACCAGTAATGGCGATATAACCATTGATGACGAAGACGCCTTTGGTGAATTTTTAGCGCAGCTGAGCGAAAATGTTAAAGGCGGTGTACTCACCCTACCCGGTGCCAGTATTAAACTTAAAAAGCTCTCACCAGTACAAATGCAAAGCGGCGAAAACAAAGAGCAACTGAGCGCTCAGTTAACCGCGCTTGAGCAATCATTAAAAGAGTTTAAACAACAACGCGAAGTGGCCGCCAATGTTGCTGATAAACAAAAAGAAAAAGACGCGCTATACGATGAGCTTATGAGTGCAGAAAGCGCACTTAAACGCTTAGAGCAATTTGAAGTGATGCAACAGTCGGTTGACGCCCAAGCAATGCTAAAAGAACAGCTTTTAGCCGAGCGCGAACAAGTTGACGATTACCTACAAGATATTCAAAAAAACAGTGGTTCAATTGCTGATAGACGCTCACTAATTAAATCTAAGCAGGCACAAATTAATCGTCAAACAGAGCGCTTACGCCAAGTTAAAACCGAGCGTATTGACCACACTTTAGATTTATACAGTGGTAAAGTAACGCCTTATATGATTGATATAAAAATCGATTTTGATAATTTAAGCGATTTAATTCATCACTTTAATAAGGACTGCCAAGAGCTACGTAATTTCGATATAAATGTACGTAATACCTATATGCATATTTATAATGCCGGTATCACTAAGTTTGATAACGAAAACGATGAGTTTAGTAAATATCAAAAGCTTATTAGCGCGTTTCATAAC
The DNA here is from genome assembly GCF_000238275.3 of Pseudoalteromonas undina. Classification (NCBI taxonomy): domain Bacteria; kingdom Pseudomonadati; phylum Pseudomonadota; class Gammaproteobacteria; order Alteromonadales; family Pseudoalteromonadaceae; genus Pseudoalteromonas; species Pseudoalteromonas undina. The sequence continues at coordinate 1,073,193 of NZ_AHCF03000003.1, read as the reverse complement.
ATTGATAACGAGCGCGATGCAGTTGAGCGCCAAGGTCGCGTTGCCCTCACTGAAGTGGCCGCTACAATTAAAGGCCTGCGCGAAGATTTAGACCGCTTACGCCGTGAAATGAATAGCTTTAATAAAGGCATTAGCCAGCACCGCATCTCAAACCTGCAAGCGTTTAAAATTAATATTATCCCGCGCAAAATGTTGGTAGATAGTATTGATACTATTATCAGTACCTCTAACCAATTTGAACAAGGTGATACCCTAGATTTACTCAGCCAAGAACCTTACAGCGAGAGCGCGGTAAACGAGGCAAAAGATCATTTAATTAAACTCGCCTCAGACAAAGCAGGCCTTACATTAACTGATTTATTTGATATTCGTTTTGAAGTGGTTAACCGTGCAGGTGAAACCGAGCACTTTGAAAAGATAGACTCGGCTGGCTCAAATGGTACGCGTATCACCATTAAGCTATTATGTGGCATGTTGTTTATTCGTTATTTATTAAGCGATCAGGAACAAAACTTATACCGTATACCTATTTATATAGATGAAGCGGCTGATATCGACCCGCAAAACCAAAAGGCAATTATAGAAACTGCCCTGAGCTTTGGCTTTGTGCCAATATTTGCCTCGGTTAAACCGCAAATAAGTTGTGATTATATTGTGCCAATTCGTTCAGTAAAAGACGGTGCACAAAACTGGGTAGATGAAAAAGATTGGATTGAGGTTGAACATAAAGCTCCTCAGCTAGACTAATAATTAATTGGCTATTCATCTTAGCCAGTTACACTTATTTTATAAATTTTAAATTACCCTCGCCCATGGTAGTTTAAACAAACGCACTTTATTGGAGCAAACGGAATGAAACACATATTTATTGTCGCAGCACTGGCATTACTAACCGCCTGTACACAAACACCCGATTGGGATTACGATAAATCAGCAAACTTTAGTAACTACAAAACGTTTGCTTGGGTAGAAAACGCGAGTCTAACCAAAGACACGAATAACTACCAAATCAGTGGGCTTATGGAAAAACGCGTTCGCAATGCGGTAAACAACCAACTAAGCCAACAATTAGGTATGCAATTGGTTGATGTAGCGCAAGCTGATGTACTTGTTAACTACCACGCAAGTGTAGATAAAGAGCTTGAAGTTGACAGCTTTAACGTAGGCTACGGTGCACGTTGGGGTTACTGGGGCACAGGCTTTAACCACGATGTAAGCGCGCGTGAGTACGAAGTAGGCACATTAGTTATCGATATTATTGACCGTGAGTCAAACCAACTAATTTGGCGTGGTGCTAAAGATGGTCGTTTAAAGAAAAAACAAACCCCATCACAACGTGAAGCCGCTATTAAGGAAACGGTTGCCAATATTTTAAGCAACTTCCCGCCTAAAGCGCAGCAATAAACTTTAATTAATATTTAAAAGCCCGCATGTTTGCGGGCTTTTTTGTGGCTTAAAAACTGTTTACCTATAAAGTAATAAGTTACACATTAACAAGGTGATAGCTCAATGCTATAGTAATCATGTTACAAGGATAAAGCTTAATCAATAAGACGTTTAGTAAGTCTAGTGTTTAGAATTGTGAGATAAATTAAAGGATTAAAATGAAAGAAATGTGCCCAAATTGTAAAAGTAATTTTGCAGCTAAAGATATAAAAAATATTAACAAAAATAGTATTTTTATTGAAAAACAATGCCCTTCTTGTCAAACATGGTTTTGTTTGAATAAAACACTCACGATTATAAAAATTATTGGTATTTTTTTATTGTTAATAACCAGCCTATTAAATATCTTCAATATTAAAAGCCAATACAGTCTAATGTTTTCAAGCATTGGCTTGGTAGGAATACTGGTAGCAATCATTATTACTTTTTTTGGTAAGCATGAAACGGTCAAATAATCAAAAAACAAAAAAGAAGCAAAAAATAAAACACGCTAATATTAGTAATACTAGAATGCTATTGAACCAAATCGCATTCTCTTTAGTCTTTTGGGCTTTAGGCCTTTTATCTATTTTATTTGCGATAAAATTTATACATGATGGCTATATTCTGACCCCAACAGATTACCGGGTCGAATCTGACGTTTATTTCTTTTCAGCGTCGCCGTTTACTTATCTATTTTACCTTTTTCTTTACTTAGGAACTGGGATCTACTTTTTAGCTGTGCCCTATCTTTTTAGAGATATGTTCCCGCGAAAAAAGAAAAAGCCTGATAAAAATAAAAAAAAGTACAAACGAGGCAAAAATTAGTTTCATTAGTTACCAGCACTTTTTATTTAAATACGCCCCAATGAAGTTGTTATTTATACTTGTGCAATAAATCAATTGGGATATGGCAATAATCATTAGGGTGATTGGTTAAACGGTCTTGATGGTCGGGATCGCTAGGGACATAATTAGTCAGTGGCGCTACTTGTACCGCTATTTTTTCAGCATCATCACGCTGGCTAATATAGTCTCTGGTGATGTTTAAATGATTGCTGTCTTGGCTAAAAATGGCGGTGCGGTATTTTTCGCCTACATCGTTACCTTGTTTATTGATACTGTATGGATCAATAATCTCAAAAAAATAGCCGATTAATTCATTTAAGGTCACTTCTTGAATATCAAAGGTTACTTTCACGCATTCGGCATAGCCATCGTATTCACCTTGTGTTGTGTTACTAGTGCCATTGGCACGCCCCGCCTCAGTAGTCACTACTCCAGGTAAATACTTCATAAATTCTTGCACGCCCCATAAGCAACCACCAGCAAAATAAAGTGTGTGCTGATTTAATGAATGACTCGATTGTTGTATTTGCATAATAAAGTGACCAATGTAAATAATTTATAGGATGCAGAGTTACTATTTTGTAACGCTAGGTTTGATTATCAAATGCAGTTTTTTATCATTAATGTACAATAGCGCCCAAAATCACCCTAGCTTAGTGAGCTTACCTTATCATGTGATAAAAAGTGATAGGTATTTAATTGTTAGCGCCACTGCATAAAATGAGAATAATGATATGAATCGTGCCCCGCACCTTATTATACCGGCTGTGCTAGCCAGTATTTCAACTGTTGCTTATGCAGAGCAGAGTAAAGAAACAGCAACCATAGAACAAATAACAATTGAAGCGTCACCCACTGCCAATACCTTACCCGTTGGTACATTTGATTCGCCTATTTCAAATTTAGAGTACGACCCGCGTGTTGACTTGCAATCACGCAATATGGCTGAAGCACAAGCTGATGTAACGATACGCGGGGGGATTTTTGAAAATACCGGCTTTAGAGTCGGCAGTGCAACTCTACTCGACCCGCAATCTGGTCACTATTTTGCAGAAATTCCTATTGCACCACAAATGCTAACAGGTGCTAGTGTATTAACCGGAGCCGATAACGCACTTTATGGCATGAATAGCTCTGTGGGTACTGTGTCGTTTGCTTGGAAACCAATAACAACTGGTGGCAGTGTCTCTTTGGGCGCTGGCTCAAATGACTTTAACCTACAAACAATTCATGCAGGTGTGAGTACTCCACTTGAAGCAAACGCTAATTGGCATATTGGTTTTGAAGGTGAATATTCGCACTCACAAAGTGATGGTTCAATTGATTTTGGCGATCATGATTTTACCCGTACTTCTGGCAGAGTGCAGTTAACTGGGAGCGATTCACAAACTGATTTATTTTACGGCTTGCAAGAAAAGTTTTTTGGTTGGCCAAACCTTTATACCCCATTTGGTGTAAATGAAACTGAAGACTTAGAAACTCAATTATGGATGCTCAACCATAAACAAGCCTATGCTACCAACAGTGAATTTGAAGTATCGGCTTATTACCGCAAGCATAACGACCATTATGTTTATTCAAGAGAAAACCCAAGCGCGTTCCAAGCATTTCATGAAACACAAGTAAAATCATTGGCTATTTCAGGTCGTCATGCGCAAACAAAGTCAGTTGCGGTTAATTACTCGGCGCAATATATAGAAGACAGTATTGACTCCACCACCCTTGAAAATAATTTCACTTCACGTAACTACTTTAAGCTTAGTGTATTACCAGAGTACACAGCATCACTTGCAAGTGATCAGCAACTAAGGGTGCGTTTAGGGGCTGCATTTGATAACACCAGTCGTGATGATTCTGAGCTATCACTGATTGGTGATGTTAGTTTCAATACCCAAAATAACGATGGCACTGAGCGTACGCTGTACTTGTCGTATGCCGAGGCAAGCCAAGTAGCAGGCTACACCGCCATTGGTGGCAGTGAGTCAGGTGGTTTGTTTAGAAGTAACGCTAACCTTGAGCGTGAAACCACCAAAAGCTTAGAGCTGGGCTTATTACTTGAGCAACAAAGCTGGCAGCTTAATTCCGCGCTTTTTTATCGTAAAGATAACAACCTAACCGATTGGACATTTAACTTTGATTCAAGCTCAGCGCGATTTGCACAGCCTGTTGATATTGATACTACAGGCCTTGAGTTTTTAGCCACTAAACAATTTGATAACGCAGAAATTATTGCCAGCTATGCGTACTTACATAAAACAGAAACCTACGGCGCTGAAAATATTGACGCTAGCTTTTATGCCTTAAATTTTCCTGATCATCGTGTAACACTCGGTGCGATTTGGAACCCAATGGATATATTAGAGTTTCGTGTAGATAATGAGTGGCGTAAACAGCATAACAATGCGCTGCGCCGTTCAGGCGACGAAGCGCTATTTACTCAGCTGACGGTAAAAATAACTCCGCCAGCCCTGCCTAACTTCTTTATTAGTCTTGCGGCTGATAACTTGTGGGATGAGTCGTTTGAGGAAATTCCAGGCACGCCAGGGCGCGGCGAACAATATACACTAAGTGCCACGTATAGCTGGTAACTTTATCGCTCAGCGAGGGCTTACTCCACGCTGAGCTTGTTTTTTTAATTAAAATAAGAAACAGACCAGTAGAAAGCATAATTAGAAACTTCATTTCGCAGCCCTCCCTAAGTATTCTAAAAGCGCAGAATCTCTTCGCCGTCTTAATGCATTTATCATTAAAAAAAATGAGAAGAAAATGAGAAATCACTAGTAACTAAGCCAAATAACTTTGTGTCTAACTCACACACTCTAAAAGCGCAGTTTCTCTTCGCCCTCTTTGTGCATTGATAATTAAAAAATTATGAACTGAAAGAATTGAATGAGAAGTAAATGAGGTAACACTAGCGACAATGTAAAGTAGATACGTAATTGTCTTCTCTGAGTATGGATTTTAGAAACACAAAGTAAGTGTCTAACCTGAACTCTGGTTAAGAGATTTACTAACATATCGAATCAAAATGATATTTATGTTTATTTTCTCAAGCTAGATATTTTTAGTGAAAACAAGGCGAAATTACGCGTCAATAGCTAGCCTATTGCAAGTAAATTCAACGCAGTTAGCGCTGCAAATAGCTGCTTGAGATGGATTTATTACCCGGAGTTCAGGTTATCAACACTTTTCAAGCGTATTAATTGTAAATATATGTGTATTTAATACAATAAATTAGGTTAATTGCTCTAATTCAGTAATTAATGTTAATGCTTGTTCATTAGTCGTCCCGCATACATCTAATGTGGCACTAAAGTCACTGCACACTTTTGGGCGCGACTCATCACCAAATAGCTTGCATAAATTTCGTTCATCCAGCTGAATACAACGTTCTCCGGCCTTTTTACCGTTTGGCATACCTGGAATTGGCGAGCTAATACTCGGCGCAATACAACATGCTCCACAGCCTAAACGGCACGCCATTGATTGTGTTTTCATTCTAACCTCAGTAATAAATTTCAATTGTTTTGTTGCTGCTTTGTACATAAATAGCGTGTTTCGTTCTATTTGTAACCGCCTTGTGCAATGACTTGTTACATCTTCAAATACACTGTAAACACTTTATTGCGTATCATTAGTCCATCAGCACAATTTATGAAGGAATGCCCTGTGGCGACTAAAAAACAAATAATACTTCCGATCGTGGTCCTTGTTGGTGGCATTGGCCTCGCAGCAGGCTTTTCTGCAATGAAAAAGCCACCTGAAGAAAAGCCCCCCAAGACATGCGTCCTTTGGTTGCAGCACAACCAGTTCACCTTGATGCAATTACCCTCGATGTAAAGTCGTACGGTATTGTACAACCAAAAGACCGCACTGAATTGATTGCTCAGGTGAGTGGCCAAGTTATTTCAGTTGCAGGACAATTTGTTGAAGGTGCCTTTGTAAAGCAAGGCGACATTTTAGCACGAATTGATCCAAATGATTACGAAGCTGATTTAATTGAAGCAGAAGCAGGCCTTGCCCAAGCAAGCTCAGCACTCGAAATTGAACGCGCACAAGCGCATGTTGCTAAAGCCGAATGGGAACGCATTAAAGCAGACTCAAGTGATATCACCGCCTCTGCACTGTATTTACGTAAACCGCAATTAGCTGAAAAAATGGCGCGATATCGCTCAGCACAAGCAAGTGTAAAACGTGCTAAGCGTAATTTAGAACGCACATATATTAAAGCCCCCTACGATGCAATTATAAACGAGCGCAGCATTAGTTTAGGTTCGGTAGTTAATCCTGGTAATAGCTTTGGTTCACTTAGTTCAACTGAGGTCGCCGAGGTGCGTTTACCTGTTGCCGATAAAGAGCTGCAATACCTTAATAATGGTGGCATAGGTGCAACAGTTGAATTTAATGCGCAATATGCAGGTAAAGAAACCACATGGCAGGCTAAAGTGGTACGTAGCGAAGGTGTGATTGATCAAAAAAGTCGAATGAGCTATTTAGTTGCCCAACTTCAAACCCCATATGAAGGGGTTCAGCCACTTCGTTTTGGCTCATACATAAACGCTACAATTGAAGGCCGCGCCGTTAATGGCGCTATTGTTGTTCCTCATCATCTGGTTAAAAATAATAAAATTGCAGTGTTAAACGATGATTTAACTTTGTCATTTAAAACACTCAATATTATTCGCGAACAAGATGGCATGGTCATCGCTAATCAAGGCTTAGCAGAGGGAGAACAACTGATAACTTCTGCTCTTGAATACCCTAGCGAAGGAATGGCAGTAAAAATTGAAGACACTGTGACCAAACCAGACGTTACTCAACTTGCATTAAAAGGAGAGTAAGCAATGACCACAACTGATGAAAAAGGGTTAATTGCGTGGTTTGCGCGTAACCCCGTTGCAGCTAACCTAATCATGATTTTTATCTTGATTGGTGGGTTATTAACCGCGCTGACAATTCGTAAGCAAGCATTCCCTCAATTTGAAAGTAACTGGGTAAGTATACAAGCTATTTACCCTGGTGCCGCACCACAAGAAGTGGAAGAAGGCATTACTATAAAAATTGAAGAAAACCTTGAAGGTACCGAAGGTATTAAACGTCTAATCACTTACTCTAATCGAGGCTATGCACAAGCCTGGGTTGAGATTGAAGAAAAATATGACGCCAAAGAAGCGCTAGATGAAATAAAAGCGCAAGTAGATTCAATTAATACGTTTCCTGCAGGTATGGAACGCCCTGTTGTTCAGCGTGAAAAATTTCAACAAGAAGTAATGATACTCGCGCTTTATGGTGATATGAGTTATTACCAGTTAAAAGAACTTGGCAATGATATTAAGGATGAATTGCAAAACCTTCCTCATGTAAACCTAGTTGATTTTTACAGTGGCTTAGACTACGAAATTGGTATTGAAATTAGCCCTGATAAACTTCGCGAATATGGACTCACATTTAGAGATGTATCTAATGCGGTGCAAAGCTTTTCTACTAATATGTCGGCTGGTCAAATTCGCTCTGATACTGGCTACATTTCGATGCGTGTCGAAAAGCAAGCCTATCGTGGCGGTGAATTTGAAAAGTTACCGCTAATTACATTACCAGACGGTGCTCAAATTAAATTAGGCGATGTAGCCAGCATTAATGATGGCTTTGAAGAAGGCCTACTTTACTCTAAATACAATGGCAAAAATTCACTGTCGTTTGAAATTGATGCCTCAAAAGATCAAGACATTACCGTTGTTGCTAAAGTCCTTAAAAAGTACCTAGCTGACAAAGCCGATCAACTTCCTGCAGGCGTTAAGTTATCACCCATCGTTGATTTAACCTACTACCTTGAAGGTCGCCTCGACATGATGGTCGATAACATGGTGTGGGGCGGTATTTTAGTTATGCTGGTATTAGCGCTGTTTTTACCTCTTAGATTAGCGTTTTGGGTAATGATGGGCCTACCAGTGTCTTTCTTAGGGGCATTCTTATTTATGCCTATCGGCTTTTTAGACATTACTATTAATATGGTGTCTTTGTTTGCCTTTATTATTGTTTTGGGGATTGTGGTTGATGATGCCATTGTTGTAGGTGAGTCGGCCAGTGCTGAAATTGAAAAACATGGGCACTCACTTAACAACGTTATTCGTGGTGTAAAACGTGTAGCCATGCCAGCAACCTTTGGTGTACTAACCACTATTGCTGCATTTTTACCTCAAGCAATGGCTTCAGGGCCGAGCGCTGCGTTTTCGAAAGCAATTGGTGTAGTAATTATTTTATGCTTAATTTTTTCACTGATTGAATCAAAACTAATTTTACCTGCACACATTGCAGCAATGAACCCGCGTAAGCCTAATCCTAAAAACCCATTACATAAATTACGTAATGCAGTTGATAGTGGCTTAAAGCATTTTGTTGAACATTATTACACTCCATTTATCGGTCGTTGTATCCATTATCGCTATACCGTGATTATTGGCTTTTTATGTATTTTAATTGTCAGTGCAGGACTCTTTGCCGGTGGAATGGTTAAATTTGTACCAAACCCTAAAATTCCGCATGATTTTCCGCGTATATCGCTAGAAATGAACCTTGCCTCTTCTGAGCAAGCAACGCTTGAAACAGCGCGTAAAATAGAAAATGTATTACTGAGCGTCGACAAAGAACTAGAGCAGCAGTATGGCCAATCTATGATCCGTGATTTGTCTGTTAGTCTGCGTGGTCGTACTAATGCGAGTATTATGGCCATTTTAGTAGAGCCTCACTTACGCCCAATCGATACCTTTGAGCTAAGCACTATGTGGCGTGAAAAAATGCCGCCGCTACCGGGGCTTAAAACACTCACTATTCAAGATAGTATTTTTGGTGGTGGTCGTGATGATGGCGACGTTAGCTTTAGACTCGAAGGAAAAAATGCCGACGAGTTAAAAGAAGTATCTAGCAAACTAAAAGCTAAGTTACAAAGTATGGAAGGTGTGGGTGATGTAAATGACTCACTGCAAAGTGCCACCGACGAAGTGCAACTTGATTTAAAACCACTTGCTTACAGTATGGGCTTAACCCTAGCTGATGTGGCCTCTCAAGTTAGTTTTAGTTATTACGGCCTTGAAGCACAGCGTATTTTACGTGAAGGTGAAGAAATCAAAGTAATGATTCGCTACCCGCAAAGCGAGCGCAACTCTATTAGCAACATTCAAGATACGCGTATTATCACCCCTGCGGGCGCTGAAGTTTCTTTGAGTGAAATAGCTATAGTCAAGCTAGTTGACGGCGTAAGCAGTATCAGACGTGAAAACTCAAACCGTACTGTTAATGTATGGGCTGCGGTCAATAGCGACGAAGTAGAGCCATTTGCTATTGCACAAGAAATTCGTGATGTTTACTTACCAGCACTGCTTAAAAACTACCCTGGAGTAAAAAGTAATGTTGCAGGGCGTATTCAAGAAGAGATGGAAAGTGCTAATGAACAACTACGTGATTTTGCAATCTCATTAATGATTATTTTTGCGCTACTTGCCATTCCACTTCGCTCATATTCTCAGCCACTGATTATTATGTCGGTGATCCCATTTGGTGTTGTGGGTGCTATGTTCGGTCATATGGCTTTAGGTATGACCATGAGCGGGCTATCAATGTTCGGCATTATAGCTGTAGCCGGTATAGTAGTTAATGATTCACTTGTTATGGTGGATTTTGTAAACAAAGCCCGTGCAGAAGGTGTGGCAATAAAAGAAGCGGTAATGCAAGCCGGAGCGCGTCGCTTTAGAGCGATATTACTAACCTCAGTCACTACTTTTATTGGCGTAATGCCCATTATTATGGAAACCAGTTTACAAGCAAAAATTGTAATACCTATGGCCGTATCACTCGCCTTTGGTGTGCTGTTTGCCACAGTAATTACGCTTATTCTTATACCGTGTCAGTACGTTGCGCTTGAAGATTTGAAACGAGTGATACGTAAATTCCGAGGTAAAGAGTCGACTTCGGATACGAAACTGAGTAATACCATAATGGAAGATAAAACCACCCCTTCTCACTAATAAATTTGTTATCCCAACCAACAAGCCCGAGCTATTTACAACTCGGGCTTTTTATTGCAAAAAATAAAAAAATAAACAAGCTGAACACAAAAGTGCAACACGAAATAAGTTTACTTTTCATACTAACCACGCTAAAAATTGATTTTAAAACAAACAATAATAATTAAGGAAAATTATGAGTCACAAGACTAGAGTTTGGCTAACTCAATTATTAGCTATGAGTGTACTTTTTATATCTACAATAAGCTTAGCCGCTAATAAAGCCACAGAAATTGACTCTTTCATACAAGGCTTTCATGAGTTAAAACAATTTAATGGTAACGTGTTAGTTGCCAAACACGGCGAAGTTATTTTGAAAAAAGCTATGGTTACGCAAACTTTGAATGGGATATTAAAAACACATCACAGACCAAGTTTCGAATAGGCTCTATTACAAAGCAATTTACAGCCCTACTCATTCTACAATTGGTTCAACAAAACAAAATACAGCTCGATGCCCCTTTAAGCACTTACCTACCCGGCTATCGTAAAGATATTGGCGATAAAATTACCATTCGCCAAATCCTTAACCATACTTCAGGCCTAAGTAATTATACTCATGCAAAAGCATTTAGAGATGATTACAGCCGCAACCCTTACAGCGTTGATGAGTTTATAACGCTGTTATGTAGTGATGATTTATTATTTGAGCCCGGTACACAATTTCGCTACAGCAATTCAGGCTACTTTATTTTAGGTGCCGTGATTGAAAAGGTCACTCAACAAACATACCAAGACGTACTGCAGCAGAACATTTTTACCCCGCTGAATATGCACAACAGCGGTTATGACTCTCATGAAAAGCTGCTCAAGCAACGTGCATCTGGTTATAACAATAACTTAGACGGTTACACTAATGCCGATTATCTAGATATGTCTATTCCCTATGCCGCGGGGTCTCTCTATTCAACCGCCCGCGATCTCGTAAAATGGGACCAAGCACTTTATACAAATAAGCTAATAAATGAAGAGCTAAAAAAGCAAATGTATACCGTAACGCAGCAGCGTAATTACGCATTTGGCTGGGAAGTTAATCAATTAAGTGCTTATAAATATGGCAAACCACTAACACAAGTACAACATGGTGGAGGTATAGATGGATTTAATGCATTTATTAGTCGTATATTGGAAGATCAGCTACTTATCGTGATTTTAAATAACACTGGCGGAGCTCCGCTCACACCTATGACGAAAGGCTTAACCAATATTGTTTATGGTAAATCTTACGAGGTAGCAACCGAAAATGTTGATAGCATGTTGTTTCAGGCAATAAAAAGTGGTGGCATTAGTGAGTTAAATAAGAAATACGCAGAATTGGTCTCTAGTGGCGATACTCCTCGCGAGCGCTCAATTAATTATTTTGGCTATGAACTACTCGAAATGAAGATGATAAAAGAAGCCATTGCTTTATTTAAACTCAATGTGCAAACAAATCCAGACTCTGCGAATGCCCACGACAGTTTAGCGGAAGCATATTTAGCTGATGGTAACATTGCAAAGTCACTTGAGTTTTATCAACAAACTTTAGAGCTCGACCCTACGAGTGAAAATGCATCCCAGGCAATTAAAACACTCAGCAGCAAACTTTAAATCAACATGCACTTGGCTGGAAAAACATCATTCAAGTGCACTTTTTGCTAAAACACCTTTATCAACCAACTGTTGTAACAAACGAGTAGCTTTTTCTCTGCACACATCTCTTAGCAATCTCACTGCTGGCGTAATGGATTGGCGGCTTGGGCATATTAACCAAAGTTCGCCACAGGTGTGTTGATAACCAGGCATCAGCGTGATCACGCGATCATTTAGCAAATCATCTGCAATATCTAACGCTGATTTAACCGCTAAACCTTTACCTGCAACACACCAACGCCTGACTAAATCGCCATCATTTGAGGCACGTCTGCCCTGCATTTTTACTTTGTATTTTTTTTGGCCATCGGTAAACTCCCACACATTATTTATAATATCTTGCAGCTGATAAAATAATCCGTGATGCTGCGCTAAATCATCTGGGTGCTGTGGGCTGCCAAATTGTTGTACATAGTCTTTTGTAGCGCACAGTAAACGAGGCACATTACAAATTTTAAACCCATACACATTAGCGTCACTCGGTGAGCCATAACGTAGTGCTATATCAACCGAGTCACGAAAAAAATCGATATTGCTATCGCTAATGTGCGTACGCAAGCTCACACTTGGGTACTTATCCATGATTTCATCAATCCAAGGGATCACTAAGTTGCGACCTAAGTCAGACGATAACGCGACTCTCAGTTCACCTTCGATTTCATCATGCTCCCCTTTTAAGTTTTGCCGAGCGTTTTCAAGCACAGCTAAAGCTTGCTCGCATTGTGGTATATATCGCTCTCCAGCAACTGAAAGCCTTAGGTGGCGTGTTGTACGTACAAATAGGTCAACGCCTAAGGCGGCTTCAACACGTTTGATAGCAGCACTTGCCGTTGCTGTACGCATATCAAGCTTGGCAGCAGCTAAAGTAATACTTTTAAATTCAGCGACTTTTAATATCAGCTTTAAATCATCAATCTGCATATTATCTAAATTTATTTGATAATGATTCAATAATTATGCTGTTTATTTTAAATAAAGCAAATTGTATTATGCTGTTCATACACTCAATGAACACTATTTATCAGCCCTTTTTTATTATGGAGAGACTATGACTCACCCTATTATTCGCGATCTTGAAAGCCGCCACACCGCTAAACGTTATGATGCTACAAAGCGCATTTCTCAAGACGATTTAGCGGTATTGTATAGTGCTATGCGTCTTTCTCCTTCGTCAATTAATTCACAGCCTTGGAAATTTATTGTGATTGAATCTGATGCCGCAAAAGAGCGTATGCACAGTACCTTTGCTAATAAGTTTCAATTTAATCAGCCACACATTAAAGCGGCATCACACATTATTTTATTCGCTCATAATCCGCAATATACCCGTGAAAACTATGGCCAAGTAATTGATGCTGATATAAAAAATGGCCGAACTCAAACAGAAAACCGCGAGCAAGCTTTTGGCGCCTTTGCGTTTGTGGATTTAAATACCGATGAGCAGGGTAATAATGCCGCCTGGACTAAAGCACAAACCTACATTGCTTTAGGCAATACTATGCATGCAGCAGCACGCTTAGGGATTGATACCACCCCGATGGAAGGCGTTGATGCACAACTGATTGGTGAGGAGTTCGCAAGCGAATTAGACGGCTACATCTGTGATGTCGCACTTGCGCTGGGCTACCATGACGCTGAAGAAGACTACAATGCTAAGCTGCCAAAATCACGTTTAAGCAAAGAACAAATTATTCAGGTTTTATAAGTCATAACTGCTCACTTTAAATAGTAAGTGAGCAGTTTATTATTACTAGGCTAGTTTTGTGACCACAGATGCACTGAGCACTTTGCCTTGTTCAACATCTGCGGTAACAGTGCATAATGCACCATTAACTAAGTTTAAATTAGGAGGAATGTGGCCAATATCGGCATCTATGATCACCGGAAATAAACACCCACCAAAAGCGGCATTTAAGCCTTGGCGATAATCAAACCCTGGGTCTTGCCCTTGTAAGGTCACATGACGACCAATAATCACCCCATTTATATCATCAAACATGCCCGCTAATTTAAGTGACAATAAAAACCTTGCAACGGTCGCTGGCGTGAGCTCTGCGCTTTCTAAATAAAGTACAATACCTTGCGAGGCATTGTGCTTTTTAAACTCATGCAGAGCTAAAAAAGGCGAATCAAGTAACAGCCCAACCGTATCAAGACACCCACCAAACAACCGCCCTGACATTTCAATACTGCGCTTATCGGTGTAATTTAAACATTGCCATTGTGTGGGAATGCTGTGATCAAATAATGCATTCGGGTTTTGTGCGTAATCAGGCTTGCTATGTTGATGGTAAGTCGAGGGGGCTTGCTCAAACTCACTGCTAGCCTCATAGCTTAGGCTTTCAAAAATTTGTAAACAATACGGGTCTTTTTCATCAGGGTGTAATTGAATTAAATTAGCGCTATGCAGTGTTGCCCAATTACATTTTGCTGTCAGTGCACAAGCAATCGTACTGACATCTGAATAGCCCACTAACCATTTAGGTTTAGCGTTTTTAATTGCGCTAAAATCAAGCAGAGGCAATATTTCCATTGCCAGCTCTCCGCCCATTGGCGGCATGATCGCATCTATTTCATCATCTAATAAAAAGCCCATTAATTGCTTGGCATGCTGCTTAGCTGTAAGTTGAGTTCGCGGCTCGTTTTGACGTAAAAACTCCCCCTCAACAACCTCATAACCTCGATGTTTTAAGCCATTAATGACAATATCTAACCGTGGATGGTATTTTGATTTGATCCCCGCTGATAAAGAACACACGGCGATTTTAGATCCCACTGTTAAAGGTGCCGGATACAGTATATTTGCCATATTATTTCCTTATTGAAGAATAGGTTACTACCATAACAACATAGCCTACATTTACAAACAATGAATAATATTCAACCGATTCTAAACCAAATATAAAAACCAAGCATAAAAAAACCAGTGCTTATTACTAAGCACTGGTTTTTATAAAACGTTAAAGTGAGTTAACTAATTAAATATACTCAACCTCAATGATTTCGTACTCTACATCACCTTTTGGCGTTTTGATAATCACAGCGTCATCCGCTTGTTTACCAATTAAGCCGCGAGCAATTGGTGAATTAACAGAAATTAAATTACTTTTAATATCTGCTTCATCATCGCCAACAATCTGATATTTAACTTCAGCGTCGGTTTCAACATTAACGATGGTTACTGTAGTCCCAAAAATCACTTTACCTGTATTAGGCATCTTTGTTACGTCAATCATCTGCATGTTTGAAAGCTTTGCTTCAATTTCTTGAATACGGCCTTCACAAAAACCCTGTTGCTCACGCGCAGCGTGATACTCAGCATTTTCTTTTAAGTCACCGTGTTCACGTGCATCAGCAATATCAGATACAATTTTTGGACGGGTAACAGTTTTTAATTCGTTAAGCTCATCGCGCAATAATTTTGCGCCACGAACTGTCATTGGAATTGATTGCATACTTTTCTCACTTAATCCCAAGGCCATGGTTATGGCCTTGGCACATTTCCTTAGTTCAATCGCAGGTGTAGTTCTTGAACAGACGTCACTTTACTGCGGTCATCTGCTTGGTTAGCAGTACAGTTAGCAAATGCCGCATTCAATGTCGTAGTATAATTGGTTTTGTGCTGCAATGCACCACGACGCAACACCTTCGAATCTTCAATCGCTTGGCGACCTTCGGTGGTATTAACGATATAGCTATACTCGCCATTTTTGATTCTATCAAGAATGTGCGGACGACCTTCGTATACTTTATTTACACGGCGAACCGTAATTCCAGCATCTTCAAGTGCAGCAGCTGTTCCACCTGTTGCGTCTAGCTCAAAACCAAGGTCTGTCATAGTTTTTGCTAGTTCTACAATACGTGGCTTATCGCTATTACGTACAGATAGTAACGCGCGACCACCACGTGGTAAAGTGTTGCTTGCACCTAATTGTGCTTTTGCAAACGCTTCGGCGAAAGTATCACCAACACCCATTACTTCACCCGTTGAGCGCATTTCAGGTCCACGGATAGGATCCACACCTTGGAACTTAGCAAATGGCAATACCACTTCTTTTACGCTGTAGTAAGGTGGAATCACTTCTTTAGTAATGCCTTGGCTTGCTAAAGATTGACCCGCCATACAACGCGCCGCTACTTTTGCAAGTGCTACACCCGTTGCTTTAGATACAAATGGAACTGTACGTGCTGCACGTGGGTTTACTTCGATTAGATACACTTTGCCATCTTTAACCGCAAACTGCGTATTCATCAAACCAACTACGCCAAGTTCAAGTGCCATATCAGTTACTTGCTTACGCATCACATCTTGCACTTCTTGCGTTAGCGAGTGAGCTGGTAATGAACATGCTGAGTCACCAGAGTGAACGCCTGCTTGTTCAATATGCTCCATGATACCGCCAATAATCACTTGCTCGCCGTCGCAAATTGCGTCAACGTCAACTTCTATCGCGTTATCTAAGAAACGGTCTAGTAATACTGGCGCTTCATTTGATGCAGATACGGCTTCGGTCATGTAACGACGTAAGTCTTGCTCATCGTATACAATTTCCATCGCACGACCACCTAATACGTACGAAGGACGTACTACCAGTGGGAAACCAATTTCAACTGATTTAAGTAGTGCTTCTTCGGTAGAGGTAACCGTCGCATTTTCTGGTTGCAGTAAGTCTAAACGCTCAACAAGTTGTTGGAAACGCTCACGGTCTTCTGCACGGTCAATGGCATCAGGTGAAGTACCAATTACAGGCACGCCGTTAGCTTCAAGCTCACGCGCTAGTTTAAGTGGTGTTTGACCACCGTACTGAACGATAACGCCTTTTGGCTTTTCAACACGTACAATTTCTAGTACGTCTTCAAGCGTAATTGGCTCAAAGTATAAACGATCAGATGTGTCGTAATCGGTAGAAACCGTTTCAGGGTTACAGTTAACCATGATGGTTTCGTAGCCGTCTTCGCGAAGCGCAAGAGCTGCGTGTACACAACAGTAATCAAATTCAATACCTTGGCCGATACGGTTAGGACCGCCACCAATTACCATGATTTTATCACGGTCAGATGCGTTAGCTTCACATTCTTCATCGTAAGATGAGTACATGTAAGCAGTGTCTGAGCTAAATTCTGCGGCGCACGTATCAACGCGTTTGTAAACAGGTACAATATTGAGTTGATGGCGCTTTTTACGAATTTCAGCTTCTGACACACCAGCAATTTCTGCAATACGCGGATCTGCAAACCCTTTGCGTTTAAGTTTACGCAAGAAGTCTGCATTTAAGCCGGCCATACCGACTTCTGAAATTTTAGCTTCATCTTTTAGGATGTCTTCAATTTGTACTAAGTACCAAGGGTCAATCTTAGTCAGTTCGAACACATCTTCAACGCTCATACCATGGCGCATCGCATCGGCAATGTACCAAATACGCTCTGCACCAGGCTCACGTAATTCACGAATGATTTTTTCTTTTGCTTTCGGGTCGTCAAGCGCCACAATTGGGTTAAAGCCCGTTGCGCCTACTTCTAAACCACGTAATGCTTTTTGCAATGACTCTTGTTGGTTACGACCAATCGCCATTACTTCGCCCACTGATTTCATTTGCGTTGTTAAACGGTCGTTTGCACCGGCAAATTTTTCAAAGTTAAAGCGAGGAATTTTTGTTACCACGTAATCGATTGAAGGCTCAAACGATGCTGGTGTTTTACCGCCAGTAATATCATTCTGTAACTCGTCTAACGTGTAACCTACAGCAAGCTTAGCTGCGATTTTAGCAATCGGGAAGCCTGTTGCTTTAGATGCAAGCGCTGATGAACGTGATACACGCGGGTTCATCTCGATGATAACCATACGGCCATCAACTGGATTTACACCAAATTGTACGTTTGAACCGCCGGTTTCAACACCAATTTCACGCAATACGGCCATAGAGGCATTACGCATAATTTGGTATTCTTTGTCGGTTAATGTTTGTGCTGGTGCAACCGTGATTGAGTCACCTGTGTGCACACCCATTGGGTCAAAGTTTTCAATAGAACAGACGATAATACAGTTGTCTTTTTTGTCACGAACAACTTCCATTTCGTATTCTTTCCAACCAATTAACGATTCATCAATTAATAACTCGCTGGTTGGTGAAAGGTCTAAACCGCGCTCACAGATTTCTTCAAACTCTTCCATGTTGTAAGCCACACCGCCACCGGTGCCGCCCATTGTGAAAGAAGGACGAATAATACACGGTAAGCCGATACGGGTCATGGTATCGCGAGCTTCATCCATTGAATGGGCAATTTCAGCACGTGGACATTCAAGGCCGATGTTACGCATAGCAACATCAAAACGCTCACGGTTTTCTGCTTTATCGATTGCATCGGCTGTTGCGCCAATAAGCTCAACACCATGCTTTGCCAATACACCGTGCTTATCTAAATCAAGCGCACAGTTTAATGCCGTTTGACCACCCATTGTAGGCAGTACAGCATCTGGCTTTTCTTTTTCAATAATTTTTTCTGCCACTTCCCAGTGAATTGGTTCGATGTATGTTGCATCGGCCATTTCTGGATCAGTCATGATAGTGGCTGGGTTTGAGTTAACTAATATAACTCTATAGCCTTCTTCTCTTAGTGCTTTACACGCTTGAGCACCAGAGTAGTCAAATTCACAAGCTTGACCAATTACAATTGGGCCTGCGCCTAAGATAAGAATGCTTTTTATATCGGTACGTTTTGGCATTATTACTCCGGTTAAATTAGTGGTTACGCGCTTGCATCAAGTCGATGAAGTGGTCAAATAATGGGGCTGCATCGTGCGGACCAGGACTTGCTTCAGGATGACCTTGGAAGCTAAACGCTGGTTTATCTGTACGGTGAATACCTTGTAATGTACCGTCAAATAACGATTTGTGCGTAGCACGTAAATTATCTGGTAATGTGGCTTCATCTGCAGCAAAACCGTGGTTTTGTGCAGTGATCATTACAACATCGCGGTCAAGATCTTTAACTGGGTGGTTACCACCATGGTGGCCAAACTTCATTTTTACTGTTTTAGCACCTGAGGCAAGTGCTAGTAGTTGATGCCCTAAACAAATACCAAAAATTGGCGTGTCGGTTTCTAAAAAGGTTTTAATTGCATCAATGGCATAAGTACATGGCTCAGGATCGCCAGGGCCGTTTGATAAGAAAATACCATCTGGGTTTAAGGCTAGTACGTCAGCGGCAGAGGTTTGTGCTGGGACAACGGTCAGTTTACAACCACGATCAACAAGCATACGTAAAATGTTACGTTTAACACCGAAGTCGTAGGCAACAACATGAAACTTTTCATCATCAGCGTGTAAGGTTTTAAACCCCTCGCCTAATGTCCAGCTTGATTCGCGCCACTCAAAATTTTCCTTGGTTGAGACAACTTTTGCTAAATCCATACCTTTTAAGCCTGGGAAGGCTTGCGCGGCTTCGAGCGCTTTTTTCTCGTCTAGTTCGTCACCAGCAACAATACAGCCATTTTGTGCGCCTTTGTCACGCAAAATACGGGTTAGTTTTCTGGTGTCGATGTCCGCAATACCTAAAATATTACGTTCTTTTAAGTAATCATCTAACGATTGCTCGTTACGAAAATTACTTGCTAGCAGTGGCAAATCACGGATCACTAGGCCTTTAGCCCAAATGTGACTCGCTTCTTCGTCTTCGCTGTTGGTACCCGTATTACCGATATGTGGGTACGTCAAAGTTACGATTTGTTCCGCGTACGATGGATCAGTCAAAATTTCTTGATAACCAGTCATAGACGTATTGAATACTACTTCACCGACTGACATGCCGTCAGCGCCGATTGCAGTACCGCGAAACACTGTGCCGTCTTCTAGGACTAACAGAGCGGATTTAGTCAAGTTAAACCTCCTAACAGTAAAAAACGGGAGTAAACAAATTGCTTAACACCCCGCCAATACCCAAATAATTGGTCAAAACCTGATTTCTGTGAGCTTAAATTGTTTTACGCAGTCTTAAATGATGCCGATGTAAACCACTAAACCTTCATTCATTTTTCTTGCCTAAAACTCTTTTTATTCCCACACAAACCCCGGTTTTGCTAACCATATGAGTATAATTGGAAACACGCATTTAGTAATTTTTGGCAAATTGGCTGCATTCTACATGAAGTTGGCTTTTAGGTCTAACGCTAATTAGTAAATTGCAATAAATAAGTGGTTATAACAAAAAACCACCTCAAAGCGTTAAAAAAGGAACTTAACTACTTTAAATCTAGCACATCTTGCATATCATAAAGTCCTGCTGGTTTATTTTTCAACCACTGCGCAGCTCTTATAGCACCTAGGGCGAAGGTCATTCGAGAACTTGCTTTATGGGTTAATTCAAGTCTTTCGCCCATTGTAGCGAAGTAGGCCGTGTGTTCACCTACTATATCGCCGCCTCTTAGCACTGAATAGCCAATTTCATTTTGTGATTTGGCCTGCTCTATGTTGTTACGATCATAAACAGCAACCTCATCATGATCCCACCCTTTAGCCTGTGCAATCGACTCGCCAATAGCTAATGCTGTACCCGATGGCGCATCGATTTTATGGCGATGATGCGCTTCAAAAATTTCAATATCTAAATCATCGCCTAATTTTGTCGCTGCTGTTTGCACTAAGTTAAGCAGTAAATTTACGCCCACGCTATAATTACGCGCAAATACGATCGGGATATGTTTAGCGGCATCTGTTAATAGAGCCATATCATCATGAGTTAAGCCAGTGGTGCCAATTACCATAGGTGTTTGTTTCTCAACAGCTGTTTTTAAGTGATTTCTCATGCCTTGTGGAAGGGTAAAGTCTATAAGCACATCTACATTTTCAACCTGCTGTTCACTGCTAAAGTGAATGTCTTTAGCCGCTGCACTATTAAGTTGATTAACCGATAGACCGACTAACTCAGACTCACTGCGTACATAGGCCGCCGCTAATTGTGAATTTTTATTGATTGTTGCTGCTTCTAAAAGTGCCAGGCCCATACGGCCATTCGCACCAAACACACCTACTCGATTCATCTTTTTACAACCTATGTATTTTTTAGTTAGCTAGATTTTATCTAAAACTCATGTAATAGTCAGGAAAGCTTATAAAAAAGCTTCGATTATTTTAGGGTCTGTTGACCTTTGCGGATTAAAATTTGTTTAAACTAGGAGTGGTTTAATCGTGGCGCGAGGTTTGTAACCTAGTGGGCTAAGTAAAAACCGAGCAACAAAGAGTAAATCGCTCCTAGGCAGAACCTGTTTGGCATTGATGCTGCGTTATCGCCTATTTATGGGGAATACCACACCACATTGGCTCTGCCTTGCCTAAATACCAAACAGACTGCTGCAAATTTAACCTTGAAAGATCAACAGACCCTCATAATAATAACAGATAGTCTTTGCATTTAGCCATCTATACATTTAAACTTCTTTTTTTTGCGCCGATTTGGTCTTTGGCTTGCGGGCGCTGTTGAGTTACTTATCTGGTTAGATAGTAAAACAAACAACTAAATTCAGCTAAAAGAGGGATGCTTTGGCTGTTTAATATATCAATCGATTTCGATTGCTATGAATAATTAACGAGGATTATGATGCAGCCATCATTTGATAAAAATAAAGCAAGATTTTCTTTGCTCCCCCTACTCACCTTTGTTGCTATTTTTTTAGGCTCAGGCTTATATTTGCAATCTCAAGGGGTTGATTATGCATTTTATCAACTCCCAGCACCGGTCGCTATTTTACCTGCGATTGTTTTAGCCTTTATTTTAAATAAAGCCAGTATTAATCAAAGTGTAGAAACCTTTATTAAAGGCGTGGGTAATAACAATATTATTACCATGTGTCTTATCTATTTATTAGCAGGTGCTTTTTCTGCGGTTGCAGGGGCAACCGGTGGCGTTGACGCGGTTGTTAATGCTGGTCTCTCACTTATTCCCCCTTCATTACTTCTGCCTGGTTTGTTTTTAATTGCCGCGGTTATCTCTACTGCGATGGGCACGTCAATGGGAACTATCGGTGCTATTGGCCCAATTGCTTATGCAGTATCAATGAAAACAGGGATTGATCCCGCATTAATGGCCGGTACCATTGTATCTGGCGCTATGTTTGGTGATAACCTATCAATAATTTCTGACACTACGATTGCAGCTACCCGCACGCAAGGCTGTGAAATGAAAGATAAGTTTAAAGAAAATCTTAAAATTGCGATTCCAGCCGCTATCCTTACTATTGCACTGTTGTTATTTTTAACGCCAGCTGCGCAAGTTGTTGAAACTAAAGACTACGATATTTTATTGGTGCTTCCTTATGCCTTTATTTTAGTACTGGCAGTAATGGGCTTTAATGTATTTGTAGTACTGTTAAGCGGTATTGTTTTCGCCGCATTGATGGGCTTTACCGGAAGCTATGAAGGCGCCAGCTTTGTAAAAGATATTTACCAAGGTTTTAGCGACATGCAGGAAATATTTTTACTGTCTATGTTTATTGGTGGCCTCTCTGAGTTTATTCGTATTAATGGCGGCCTCGACTACATCGCGCAAAAAATTCAAGCAATCACTAAGGTCATTGCAAAATGGCATCGCAAGGTAGCGGATCAGTTAGGGATAGCTGCATTAGTGCTAACCAGCAATATGTGTATTGCTAACAACACAGTGTCTATTATTGTGACTGGCCCTATTGCTAAAAAGCTAGCTGACGATGGCGAAATTAGTGGTAAACGTTCTGCCAGTTTATTAGATATTTTTGCCTGTGTTACCCAAGGGTCTTTACCTTACGGCGCACAAGCACTTCTGCTTGGTGCTACATTTAAAATTAGCCCGTGGGAAGTATCAACCTCATCTTACTACTGCTTTATTTTAGCTTTTACCGCTATTGCGGTTATTTGTTTACGTCGTAATAAAGCTTAAATCTTCTTTAAACAGTGTATTAGCCACATGCTAGTACACTGTTTATGACAATAAATAATTAACAAATTAACCGTCTTTGCTATAATGTGGTATTCAGCGTGTCACATAAAATATGGTTATGAAAATTAAAAACTTACTTCCTCTCGTTGCACTTAGTGCGTGTGCCTTAAGTTCAACAGCTACTGCTGCTAATTGGAGCAGTACTGCGCTTCATATTAACAACGGTAATCATAAAAACCCGTTCACTGAACAAAAATCAAGCACCACGGTTTATTCATTGCAACATGCTTCAGGCCATGACTATGGGGATAACTTTTTCTTTATTGATTACAGCACTGATGGCAATGACGATAACTACCAAGATCAAGACTTTTACTTTGAAGGTTATTCTACGCTTAGCTTATCGGCCGTTATGGACGAAAAAGTAGCGTCAGGTGCGCTCGTTGATGTTGGCCTAACCATGGGTATTAATGCCGCAGGCGATGCTAAAGTTGTTAAATACTTACCGGGTGTAAAATTAAGCTGGGATGTGCCTGGTTTTAATTTCTTATCAACCCTTGTGACTGCCTACATTGATGATAGTGAAGGTGTTGCTAAAGGCGGTGCGCCAATTGAAACCAACAGCTGGATGTTTGACGTTGCTTTTGAATATCCATTTATGATTGGCTCACAAAAATTTAGTGTTAAGGGTCATGCGGAATATATTGCTGAGCGTGAAGATGAGTTTGGTAATGACGTACGCGCTTGGTTTTTAGCTCAACCTATTATTGTATGGGATATGGGGCATGCGCTAGAGATGAAAGAAAACACATTACTGTTAGGTATGGAGTGGCAGTACTGGCATAACAAACTTGGTACAGATGTCAGCGAATCAGTACCGCAAGTTCATTTAGAGTGGACTTTTTAAATAACAAAGTAAATTAAAAAGTGCGAACCATTTCGCACTTTTTTAAGTTCAAAAATATATGTTTTATCTAATTGTTAACCTATCGGCAATTAACTGAGAAGTAGTCGTCCCCGCTCTTTACTTCTAACTCAGGAAAATGTGTTATCAGACGGTTATAGCCTTCTTTAGATCGGATTTTGAGAGCAAATGAAGCTCGAAGATGTTGCGATTCAATGTGAACTCCATTGCGAATAAAAAAGTCTATAAATGCTTTATTTTTTTTATTTTCATAGGTAATTGGATCACCGGAATGAATAGAGAGTTCCGAATAATTTTGGATAAAGAAATAAAGAGGATCCAATTCATTCTTATTATCAAAAGCAACGCCACCCAGCCTAGTGTTTAATATATCGAAGGGGTCAAAAACGCCTTCAGCTGCAAAACTATTCAATAAACTCTGCGCATCTTTTAACTGCTCGAAATTTAATGAATTAAGCCACAATGTTAATCCTTTTAATCCTGCCAACCCTCCTAATAATTCCGAATGACTACTTAACGGTTTTAAACCAACATTACTTAGTCTAGATATAATTTCTTGCTCATTTAAGCTAGTTGCTTGCAGGTAATCTCGAGCAAAAATAACTGCTAAAATAGATTTTGTTTCAGGTAACAAAACAGGTAAATCTAAGGTTTCTAAATCGAGTTCTTGTAATGAGGTGTTTTGATTACCAATTGCTTGATTAATTATCTTACTCACTGTAGTAATCTGACTATTTATTAACGGAGAGTTATGTAAAGCTTTTTTATTTTTACAGTGCTTAAATTCAGATGAAGATTTAATCTTTGCAATAAAAGGCTGATCTTTAAATGTTTCAATTTCATTGGGTGTTAATTCACGGCTTGCAAGCCAATCCGTCGTTGATTGACACTTTTTGAGGTCCAGTTGTTGTTCGTCAGTTAATACGGATTCTTTTATATTCAGTTGCAATATAGGGTTCGGTTTCTCTATATCATCGATTAAAACGATTTTAATAACGATCCCTTCGTTATTTAATTTCTCAACCCCCTTATTGACCTTTTCGTTACTAAACCAAGGGTGTGTGATTTTTTGATAAAAAACCTGCTTCTCTAATAACCCTAAAAGAGTTAAGAACAATTTATGCTCTGTTGGATTAGTAATTTCATAATCTTCACCACCTATAATAGTGAGAAAATTCAATGCTAATTTATTATCGAAGCTTACATCTGATAACTTTAAATCAGGGTAACGCTGCAAAAGCATAATAGCGGATTGTAGCTGCTGTTTAGTCAACAACAGATTTAAAATTGAATTTAAAGGAGAAAGTTGATTATTGTTAAGTACATCATATGGAATTTCTGAAAAAGTCCGTTCAATTTCGTTAAAAATTTCAACGGCAGAGGTATTTGTTGAGCTGACCTTTTTGTAAATCGTATCTGTGGGCAAGTTTTTCCAAAGTATATCCAAAAGGTCAGTGTAATCAACAACAGTTGTTATATTTAAGTCCGGTGCGTTAACGTAATCGTATTGAGCAATTAATCTTTCACTATTCGGTATTGATTGTAAAATCGGAAGCAACTTTTCAACTGACTTTGCTAATGCCGCTTTATCGTACCAAGTTTTAGCCACTGACCAGTAACTCGAAAACCATATTGCCTCGGCGACCTGCTTTGCTGTATACCCGTTTTTAAATGCTTGTGAAGCTTTTAGCTCAATATCACGTTCATTATTATCTCGTAACTGATACTGCTTATAATTTAGCTCTTTGCATTGCTCCTCATTCGGGATATCAGTAGGAAATGGCTGTTTAACATAAATATTTTTGGTGTTTGTGTTATTCCCGAAATTAACTTTTGGCTTTTTAATATCAACATTGGCTTCTGTTGGTGTAAGCAGGGTTGAATTATGACGCTTACTGGATAATATACTGAAAACTGTAACTAAGCTGATCAAAACAACGCTAATGATTACAACTATTTTTTTCATCCTTGAATCTTCCTATTTTTGGCCTACTTCAAACCACATGTTTTCATTTACAAGTTAGTTTGATTAAGCTCGCAAACTAATGTTAAACGAGCTTATAAGGTTTTGTTAAAACTTACACTGCGGATTTTTACCTTGTGCTTTAGCTGTTTTTTGCTCACTAAGCGCTTTACCCATTTGCGATTGTAAATTTGCAATACGGCTTGTTGGTGCTGGGTGAGTTGATAAAAACTCTGGCGTTGCCCCACTGCCCGCTTGACTCATATTTTGCCAAAGCGTAACAGACTCTTTAGGGTTAAACCCTGCTTGCGCCATTAAATCTAAACCAATAACGTCAGCTTCTGTCTCATGTGAACGACTAAACGGTAAAACCACACCATATTGAGCGCCAAGACCAAGTCCTTGCATAATTTCATTGCGGTATTGCACGTTGCCCATTTCAAGCGCCGCACTGCCCACTTTCATTCCAGTTTGTAAAATAGAGCTTTGTGAAACACGTTCATTTGAGTGCTCTGCAATCACATGACCGACTTCATGACCTAAAACAGTTGCAAGCTGATCTTGGTTTGTAGCAATTTTTAATAGTCCAGTGTGCACCCCAATATAACCACCTGGCAATGCAAAGGCGTTTGCAGATTCATCTTCAAATACCACCACTTCCCAGTTTTGAGATGCATAATCTGTTGGTAGAACGGCTACTACTTTATCAGCAATACAATTGACGTAACTGTTTACTTTTGGGTCTTTATTTACCGGCTGATTTTTTTTCATTTCTGCAAAACTGGCAGTGCCCATCTGACTCATTTGTTGGTCTGAGTAAAGCGCAATTTGCGTTCGTCCAGTTGGTGATGTTTTACAACCTACTAATACTGCACTAGCAAGTACTGCCAAAACCAATTTCTTCATTATGTTACCCTAGATCATTGTTTTATTAAGTATAGAATAGCAAACACGGTGTTAGTTTAAAATCTTTGCTTTTTGCGATTAAACAATTAAGTTAGCAGGCAAACTAAGTTTATCCAACGCCATTGCCCTGCTATACTGCCCAACCTATATTCGTTGTTTTGAGTTTTTAAATGAGTGCTTCGGCTTCTTCTTTTAATACCCGTATTTTATTGCCTTTATTAGCCAGTATTGTGGCAATCACGCCTTTAGCCATCGATATGTACTTACCGGCGATGCTGGTAATTGCCAACGATCTCAATACTAGCATGCCAAATGTTCAAATCTCGTTGAGTATCTATTTAGCAGGTTATGCATTGGGCATGTTATTTTTTGGCCCTATAGCCGATCAAATTGGCAGGCGTAAACTAGCGCGAATAGGGCTCAGTTTATTTGGCTTAAGTTCACTCGCATTGGCATTTACTACTGAAGTGCATACTTTTTGGGTGTTAAGAGCGGTACAGGCATTTACTGGGGCAGCTGCCACGGTTGTCGTTCCTGGGATAATAAGGCACATATATCAAAAAAATACCGCTAAGGGTATGTCGTACGTGTCTATGATCATGATGATAGCGCCTTTACTTGCCCCCTCTATCGGCTCAGTTATTTTAGGCTTTTCGCTGTGGTCGACTATTTTTATTGTTTTAGCGGCTTATAGCTTTGTAATTTTACTTTTTGTACAGCGTTATTTAATCGATATCCCGATATTTAAAAATGATCGAAAAGGGTTATCGCTATTCTTTTCGAGTTACAAAGTGGTATTAAGCAACCCGCACGCCCGCGCTGATATTTTAAGCTCGATGTTTGTGTCGTTTGGCTTTTTTTGCTTTTTAACCTCGGTTCCATATATTTACCTCGACTTATTTAAAGTATCGGAACAATTGTTTGGCCTGCTATTCGCTTTTAATGTAATGGCGCTGATGTTTGGTAACTTTTTAAATACTCGCGTAGTGCCACGTATTGGCTCACGAAAAATGCTTTATTACGGGCTAATGTGTGGTTTTTTATCTGGCACAGCATTACTCAGCTTTAGTGTGTTGCATTTATCGCTTTACTTTATTGTTGCGGCTATTGCCCCGTTAATGATGAGCTTAGGCATAATAGCAAGTAATGCAGATTCATTAATTTTGATGAAGTTTGAACAAAATACCGGAACTGCTACGGCGGTTATCGGCACCTTGCGTTTTGGTAGTGGCGCATTAGTAGGCCCTATATTAGCGGTAATGCATGCACAAAGTGCGGTTCCATTTTCTAGTTTAATGTTTAGTGCGCTGGTACTGACAATACTGGTGCAGTTAATACATTATTTTAAAGACAAAAAAAATGCCTCATAATGAGGCATTTTTAAATTGTATACTTAATTAAGCGTCAGCGGCTTTAGATACCATAACCATTGCAGGGCGTAATAAACGGCCGTTTAATGTGTAACCTTTTTGCATTACTGCTAAAACAGTATTTGGTGTTACATCGTTGCTTGGTTGGATTGACATTGCTTGATGAAAGTCTGGGTTAAACTGCTCACCTTGAGGGTTTACAATTTCAACACCAAATTTAGCTACCGCGTCGTTAAAGCTTTTCACTGTCATATCAATGCCTTCAAGTAAAGGCTTAAGCGTTTCATTTTCTTTATCAGAAAACTCAATAGCACGCTCTAAGTTATCTATAACAGGGAGTAATTCATTAGCAAACTTTTCTAGTGCAAATTTGTGTGCTTTTTCTACATCTTGTGCAGCGCGACGACGCATATTGTCCACATCTGCAGCAGCGCGAACTACGCTATCTTTTTGATCTGCAATAGTTTGCTTTGCAGTTTCAAGCTCGGCATATAACATAGCAATTTCTGCTTCAGGGCTTTGCTCTTGCTCAGCATGTTGTTCTGCTGCTTCAACTGCCGCCTCAACGTCAGCTTCCATTTGCGTCACTTCTTCGTTCAGTTCTACTTCTTGCTCTGGGTTTTGTGTCTGCTCAGACATAAAATATACGCTCCAATTCTTTACAACTGCGGTAATTATGGGGATTGAATAAAAAGATTCAAGAGCTCAATGACTCTAATAATTTAAATTCTTGGATTATTTTCTCTAATTGCGCTGATTTTGGACAAATAACACAAAAGCGACTCTGATATTCTTGATTTTGAAAATACGGCACACTAATCACAATGAGTTCATCGCAGCTACTGAACGGTAAGTTTTCAGTATTGAGAATAGAGACCCCATTTTTAAAAGCGAGTTTATCTTCAACAAAATTTAAGAATGACACACCAATATTTAGACTTTGCTCACAGTCTATTTTTTTATAAAGGTAATTTTCGCCAACAACGATGCTGTTATCTGAGCCTAATTTTTGGCTTAGCTCACGGGTCCATTGAGTTAAAGAGTCATGACAATTACGCGGAGCCGTATTGGCCATTGCCTGCATTCGGTAGAGGCCTTCAATTAAAGATTGCTGACTAAAAACCGTATTGAGCCAAGTAGCAAATTCATAGCGTTGGCTATCGCTAGGGTCATGAGGCTTATTAATACAAATATTGTGGCTCTGCCCTGCTCTATCTAAGAGTAAAATAAGCCAGTTGTTTGCATCAAAGTCGAGCACTTCTACCCTAAATACCTGCTGTGTTCTAACCTGCGGTAGCCCCACACAACAGCATACTTGGTAACGTTGACTCAAGCCATGTGCTAGCTCAACCAATTGTGCCTGCTCAGGTTGCCAATAATTAGCAATATCATTGAGCGTAAAAAACTCATCAAACCAATAGTCAAACCCATCATTGGTTGGCACTCGGCCAGCCGATGTATGTGGTGAATACAACAAGCCTATTTTTTCAAGTCGCGCCATCGCGTTACGCACAGTGGCAGAGCATACCGCCATACCTTTTTGCTTTGCAATTTTTGTTGACGGCACAGGTAAGCCATCGCCATTACAGTACATACTCATAACAGCGGCAAATATTTGCTGATCTCGTGGGTTTAGTTTCATGTTATCTACATCTTTATGCATAGCTGTTATATCGGGGCTAAGTATTATTATTTCAAGTATAAAAAATACAATAAATCTAAATTTTACAGTGAATTAATTAAATCCGCTGGTTATTACTAAGATCTGTGTTTTCAAACACTTCTGTTTTAGGTTACTCTACAAATATTAGAACTCTCAGTGTATTTATTATGGACTCTCCCTTTAACACTATCGGCTTGATTGGTAAGCCAAATCATCCTAATGCTGCCGCTACTTTACAACGATTACATACGTTTTTATTAGCTTTAGGCTTTGAGGTGATTGTTGAAAAACGTACAGGGAGTCAACTTAGTGATGTACCGAGCGACAAACTCGTAAAGCTCGTTGATTTAGGCGAGCGTGCCGACTTGGCGATTGTGGTTGGAGGCGATGGCAACATGCTGGGTGCTGCACGGGTGCTTGCTCGCTTTGATATAGCCGTAATTGGTGTAAATAGGGGTAATTTAGGCTTTTTAACAGATCTGAACCCAGAAGGATTTGAGGGTAGCTTAGAACAGGTACTCAGCGGCGATTACATTGAAGAAAAACGTTTTTTATTAGAAGTTGAAGTGTATCGTCATAACGAACTTAAAAGCGCTAATTCTGCAGTAAACGAAGCAGTACTTCATGCTGATAAAGTAGCACATATGATTGAGTTTGAAGCCTTTATAAACGATGACTTTGTATTTTCTCAACGCTCCGATGGTTTGATTGTGTCGACTCCAACAGGCTCAACGGCATACTCTTTATCGGGCGGTGGGCCTATTTTAACACCAGAGCTTAATGCAATGTCACTGGTTCCGATGTTTCCACATACTTTATCAAGTCGCCCTTTAGTGGTGGATGCTGATAATGAAGTGCGTTTAAAGCTTAGTTTAGAAAATACTGATAGCTTACAAGTAAGCTGTGACAGCCATGTTGTACTCGCCGTATTACCGGGTGATGAGGTAGTTATACGTAAAGCTGACAAAAAATTACGCTTAATCCACCCAAAAAATTATTCTTATTATAATGTGCTACGTAAAAAGCTAAATTGGGGTAGCCGGTTATACTAATTTTATTGCCAAACATGCAACTTTAGCGCAAAATATCGGGCTAGAATTTTTAAATATCATCAGGAAAAAGTAGTAATGACTTATGTAGTGTTTCTTGCTTTATTATTATTAATTACTTTACTTGGCAGTTACTTGCTAATTGAGAGTAATCGAAAAAAAACCATTGAAGCAAAGAAAAAACTGTTTAACGAGCGCGTAGCAAGTACTCAATCACGTTTAAAAATAAAACTAAACGAATTACTTGATGCAAATGTCATCAGTGCTAAGCACCTTCCTCGAATTCAAGCAGTTGTAAGTAACTTTTTCGTGGTACAGCCTCACACCGATGAAAATTTAGTTAAGTTGGAATCGTTATCTGACCAACTTATTAACATACTTAACGAAGAGCTTATAAAAACCTATAAAAGTAATAATAGCCAAGCATTTGCCGACAGCACTCAATATTTTATAGCAGAGTTGCCAGCTCAAGGTATTTTATACAATAAAAATTTTTACCAAGAAGTCCTTCCTACGTTAATCTTAAAGTTGAAAACTGAAGACAACATACAACCAGTTGATAATATTGATCTTAACGATGAAACCCTCCCTATTGATGAAGAAAAAAAAACACTAATTGAGTCCAGCCTTGCTTAAAATATAGAAATTTAATTTGCAATAAACCAAAACACTGTATAAATTAACAGTTAATTCACTGGATGGATGAACAGTATGTTAATTGGTTTAGAAATTAAAAATTTTGCAATTGTAAGTAATTTAAGCACTGAATGGCATTCGGGCATGACCGCTATTACCGGTGAAACGGGTGCGGGTAAATCAATCGCTATTGATGCGTTATCATTGTGCCTTGGAGAACGAGCAGAGGCTTCAGCTGTGCGCCCAGGGACTGATAAAGCCGAGGTAAGTGCGCAATTTGATTTAAGCAATTTGCCACACGCCCATGCATTTCTAGAAGAGAACATGCTTAATAATGACGATAACGAATGTCTACTTCGTAGAGTTGTTTGCAAGAATGGCCGCAGCAAAAGCTACATTAATGGTAGCCCTGTCACCGCTGCACAGCTAAAAGAGCTAGGCCAATATTTAATTTCTATACACGGTCAACATGCACACCAGCATCTATTAAAAGCAGAGCATCAATTACAGCTACTGGATGCTTACGCCGGGCACCAAAATCTAGTTAATGCTGTAAGCCAGCGTTATAAACGTTATGCTGATTTACAAAAAGAATTTAAACAACTAGAACACCAACAACAACAACAAGCTGCGCAAAAACAATTATTAGAATATCAAGTGGCTGAGCTTGATGAATTTGCGTTGCAAGCTGGTGAGTTTGAACAAATAGAAGCAGAGCATTATAAGCTCAGTAACAGCCAAACTATTTTGCAATCTTGTCAGCGCGAGCTACAACATTTATACGAAAGTGATGAGCAAAATGCGTGCTCTCTTTTACAACACAGCGCACAACAATTTAATGAACTTGCACATTATGATGAAACCCTGGCCAATGTAGCAGCATTACTGACAGAAGCAGCGGTTCAAGTTGAAGAAGCAAGCAGAGAAATACGCAATTATACTGAACAAGCTGACTTAGATCCTACTCGCTTAACGGAAGTAGAAAACAGACTCAGCGGCGCTATGGATTTAGCAAGAAAACACCATATAAAGCCACAAGAGCTCGTTGAGTTTCATCAAAATGTAACACAAGAACTAGACTCTATAAGCAGTAATAGTTCGCGCCTCGAACAGCTTGAAGGTGAAATTGCAGATGCTCTTGAAGATTATCAAACGGCTAGTGAGGAATTAAGTGCTAGCCGTCATCAATATGCTAATACACTTAATGGCTTGATCAGCGAAAGTATGGCTAACTTATCCATGGAAAATGGCGTATTTGAAATAGCTCTTACAGCACATACCGATCGCTCTCCAAACAGCTTAGGTTTTGATAATGTATCGTTTTTAGTATCAACAAACCCAGGGCAACCATTACAACCTTTAGCAAAAGTAGCCTCTGGTGGTGAGTTATCACGTATTAGTTTGGCTATTCAGGTTATTATTGCCCAAAAAGTCACGACTCCTACGCTTATATTTGATGAAGTGGATGTTGGTATTTCTGGCCCAACAGCTGCTGCCGTTGGTAAACTACTGCGCCAATTAGGTAAATCGACACAAGTAATTTGTGTAACTCATTTACCGCAAGTGGCTAGTAGCGCTCATCAGCAATTTTTTGTTGCCAAAGAAATTGCAGACGGTGAAACGTTTACTCATATGCTGGCATTAAATAAAGATGGCAGGGTTAATGAAATTGCGCGTTTGCTGGGTGGTGATAACATTAGCAAAACAGCTAAAGCAAATGCAAAAGAGCTTATAAAAGCGCACGGATAAAATTATACATTTATAGTGCGTTACCTTGATACGGTGAGGATACCTTGATGCAAACAACGGTCATTTATTTTGGCTTAGCAATTAACTGGCTACTACTTATAGTTAGTGTACTTTTAGCAATGTTTAGCAAGTTTAAACACACACAATTTAAACAAGGATTATATCGTTTTTTAAATGTGGCATTAATTGTACATTTTGTTATTGCTGTTATGTTAGTTTTTAGCAGCACAGCTATTAGTGGCTTAATAACACTTAGTTTGTTGGTTATTGCCCTACAGCTTGTTTGTAACGTTATCTGCTATAAAAGTGTGAAACGTCGACAAGCCAGAGTGAAACCGAGCCTTGATCACTTCTCGATGGATTAACTAACATAGCGTTTAAAATGCCCGCAACCTGTGTATTGCGGGCATTTTTATTTGTAAAACTGAGGGAATAAAAAAGCAAACCCGAAGGTTTGCTTTTGACTCCATTCTAACAAAAGAATTATTTACACTTTTAAATAATCCATAATGCCTTCTGCAGCATTACGCCCCTCAAATATAGCAGTAACCACTAAGTCTGAACCACGAACAATATCACCACCAGCAAATATTTTAGGGTTGGTAGTTTGATGTGTAAATTCACCTTGCTCGGGTGCATTAATACCACCCCAGTGATTAATTTCTACATCGTACTGTTCTAACCAGTCCATTTTATGTGGCTTAAAGCCAAATGCCATAATCACTTGTGTGGCTTCAATAACGTGCTCTGATCCCGGTACTTCTTCAGCACGACGACGGCCATTTTCATCTGCCTCACCAAGCTGAGTTTTTACCATTTTAACGCCGGCTACAGCACCTTTGTCATCAAGTACAATCCCTTTAGGCTGAACGTTATAAGTAAAAATTACGCCCTCTTCTTTTGCATTTTTTACTTCGCGTTTTGAACCAGGCATGTTCTCTTCATCACGACGATAAGCACATGTTACTTTTAACGCGTTATGACGAATGGAGGTACGCACACAGTCCATTGCTGTATCACCACCACCTAGTACCACTACTTTTTGGTTTGCCATATCAATGCAAGCTTGTTTAGACTCATCGTAACCCATAACACGATTAGTGTTACCAATTAAGAATGGCAGGGCATCATGCACCCCCGGTGCATCTTCGTTCTCAAGCCCTGCACGCATACTTTGATAAGTCCCCACTCCCAAAAATACAGCGTCATACTCATTAAGAATTTCATCCATGCTAATGTCTTTGCCTACTTCGACATTAAGTTTAAATTCAACACCCATTTCGGTAAATATTTCGCGACGTTTTTGCATGACTTCTTTTTCTAATTTAAAAGAAGGAATACCAAAGGTTAACAGCCCACCAATTTCAGGGTGACGGTCAAATACCACAGGCTTTACGCCATTACGTACTAGAATATCAGCACAGCCTAACCCTGCTGGTCCAGCGCCAATAATGGCCACTTTTTTATCAGTCCATGTCACATAAGACATATCTGGTTTCCAGCCCATTTTGAATGCGGTATCGGTGATATATTTTTCAATATTACCGATTGTTACCGCTCCAAACTCTTCATCTAACGTACATGAGCCTTCGCATAAGCGGTCTTGTGGGCATACTCTTCCACACACCTCTGGCAAACTGTTAGTACGGTGCGAAAGCTCAGCGGCCTCTAAAATGCGCCCTGTACGGATCAGTTTTAACCATTGTGGAATATAGTTATGTACTGGACATTTCCACTCACAATAAGGGTTACCGCAATCAAGGCAGCGATCTGCCTGTGAATTAACTTGGTTTTCTGAAAAGGGTTCATAAATTTCTACGAACGATTTTTTACGCGACGAGATTGGTTTCTTGCGTGGGTCTACACGCTGCACGTCTATAAATTGATATACATTTTCGCTCATACTGCCCCCTTATTGCGCTTGAACACGTAGTTCGGCGCTACTGCGAGCGCGATGCCCGAGTAAACTTTTTACGTCACTTGATTTAGGTTTTACTAATTTGAACATCGGTAAATAAAGTTCAAAGTTAGCTAAAATAGTTTCTGCTCTGCATGAGCCTGTTAGCTCTAAATGGTCAGCAATTAAGCCGCGTAAATGCTCTTGATGTGAACTCAAATCATCTAAAGTAACCACTTCAACCAACTCTGGGTTAATGCGTTTCTCAAAATCACCTCGTTCATCTAAAATATAAGCAAAACCACCGGTCATACCTGCACCAAAGTTAACTCCTACATTACCAAGTACACATACCACGCCACCGGTCATATATTCACAACCATTATCACCAACACCTTCAACAACAGCTTGCACACCCGAATTACGCACAGCAAAACGCTCACCAGCACATCCGGCTGCAAACAATTTACCGCCAGTGGCACCATATAAACAGGTATTACCTACGATGGTTGCTTTGTGACTTTCAAATGACGAACCCAGTGGTGGGCGAACGACTAGCTTACCGCCAGCCATCCCTTTACCAACGTAATCGTTGGCATCACCAACTAGAGTCATTTCAAGGCCGCCAGCATTCCATACCCCGAATGACTGGCCAGCTGTACCATGAAGTTCAATCACCACAGGATCTGCTGCCATACCTTGATTACCGTGCTTATCAGCAATATAACCAGAAAGCATTGCGCCAACCGATCTATCGGTATTACATATACGACTCACTAATGAAATGCCGCTTGAATTATCAATTGCCTCTTTTGCCTTGCCTAGCAAGCTCTCATTTAACTCACCTAAATAGTGCGAGCTATTTGGTGCACTGCAAAACAGTGTTTCACCCGTTGGGTTGTTCGGCTGAGCGATAACCGCTGATAAATCTATTTTTTGCTGTTTGGCTGTTTTGCCTTCAATGGCTTCGAATAAATCTAAGCGACCAATCAAATCGGTTAGGTTTGCAACACCTAAACTTGCCATAATTTCACGCGCTTCTTGAGCTATAAACTTAAAGTAGTTCATCGCCATTTCTGGTAAGCCGTGATAATGCTTTTGGCGCAGTGTATCGTCTTGGGTTGCCACACCAGTAGCACAGTTATTTAAGTGACAAATTCGTAAGTATTTACAGCCTAACGCCACCATAGGTCCGGTACCAAAACCAAAACTTTCAGCGCCTAAAATGGCTGCTTTGATGATATCAAGACCGGTTTTTAAACCACCATCTGTTTGCAGGCGGATACGATGACGAAGGCCGTTTTCTACTAATGCTTGTTGCGTTTCAGCAAGGCCAAGCTCCCATGGGCTGCCAGCATATTTAACCGAGGTTAAGGGGCTTGCACCTGTGCCACCATCGTAGCCTGAAATAGTAATTAAATCGGCATACGCTTTTGCAACACCGGTTGCAATTGTGCCAACGCCCGGTTCAGACACCAGTTTTACTGAAATCAGTGCATTCGGGTTTACTTGTTTTAAATCAAAAATCAGCTGTGCTAAATCTTCAATAGAGTAAATATCATGATGCGGTGGGGGTGAAATTAGCGTAACGCCTGGTACCGAGTAACGAAGCTTGGCAATATAGGGCGTTACTTTTTCACCTGGTAACTGCCCGCCTTCGCCCGGCTTAGCGCCTTGAGCCACTTTTATTTGGATGACATCCGCACTGCGTAAATAATGAGGTGTTACACCAAATCGACCGGAGGCCACTTGTTTAATCCGTGAATTTTTTTCTGTACCGTAACGAAGTTTATCTTCGCCACCTTCGCCAGAATTTGAGCAACCACCTAAACGGTTCATAGCAATGGCTAGTGCTTCATGCGCCTCTGGTGATAATGCACCAATACTCATCGCTGCAGAATCAAAACGTTTATAAAGCTCAGCGGCGGGCTCTACCTCATCAATGCTTATACCCTTTTCAGGTAGTTTTAAAGCCAACATATCGCGCAAAGTCGCCACTGGACGGTGATTAACTAGCTTTGCGTATTCGTTGTAATCACTGTACTGGCCGCTTCGTACTGCTTTTTGTAGCGTTTGAATAACATCAGGATTATAAGCATGATACTCGCCGCCGTGAACGTATTTAAATAAACCGCCATGGCTTAATAATTTACGTTTACTAAGCGCCAGTTTATGCAAGCTTTGCTGATCGTCATCGAAGTCGCTAAAACACGCCCCTTTTATGCGACTTGCAACGCCCTTAAAACACATCTCAACAATCGCGTCCGATAAGCCAACCGCTTCAAACAACATCGAACAACGATATGAAGCCACGGTGCTAATACCCATTTTCGACATGATTTTGTACAAGCCTTTATTAATTGCTTGACGATAAGCCAGTGTCACTTCGCAGTATGACTTATTAATTACCTTACTATCGCTCATGGCCACAAGTGACTCATACGCTAAATACGGGTAGATTGCGGTTGCACCAAAGCCAAGTAGAACCGCAAATTGATGCGCGTCACGAACGCTGCCGGTTTCAATAATGATGTTAGACTCACAGCGTAAGTTATTATCTACCAAGCGTTTTTGTACCGCACCCACCGCCATAGCTGCAGGAATAGGTAATTGATTGTCATCAAAGTTACGATCCGTTAATACCAGCATAATGCAGCCAGATGCGGCTTTTGCTTGTGCTTCATCACAGATGCGCTTAACCGCATTCTCAAGGCCTTCTTCTACGGTGTAAGTAATATCAATCTTACAATAGCTGTAGTGCACTTCATCGGCGTTAAGTAGCTGCTGCATATCAGCGTACATTAAAATAGGCGTATCAAATTGCAGGCGTTTAGCGTGCCCTGTTGTTTCATTAAATACGTTTTGCTCACTGCCAATACACGTTGCCAACGACATTACATGGTTTTCACGTAACGGATCAATTGGCGGATTAGTAACCTGAGCAAACTTTTGACGGAAATAATCGTAAAGTGAACGATTCCCTTCGCTTAGGACGGCAAACGGCGTATCGTCACCCATTGAGCCAGTGGCTTCTTGCCCATTTTCACCCATAACACGAATAACACTGTCTAGCTCTTCGTTAGTATAGCCAAACATCTTTTGGTATTTGACTAGAGTTGCATCATCGAATGAGCGATTACCTGCATCTTGCTCAGTCAGTGCTTCAAAAGGTGTTAAGCGTTTAACGTTTTCTTCTAACCACGATTTATAAGGGTGGCGTGATTTTAAGTCTTGGTCAATTTCATCTGAATGCCAAATTTTTCCGAGTTTGGTATCAATAACCAGTAGCTCGCCTGGGCCAACACGTCCTTTTTCTACCACCTCGTCAGCGGTGTAATCCCAAATTCCCACCTCAGAAGCTAAAGTAATAAAACCATCTTGAGTAATAATATAACGCGCTGGACGTAAACCATTTCGGTCTAGGTTACAGGCTGCAAAGCGCCCATCAGACATAACAATGCCTGCAGGGCCATCCCACGGTTCCATATGCATAGAATTAAAATCATAGAACGCACGTAAGTCGTCATCCATAGCTCGATTTTTTTGCCATGCTGGCGGCACTAGCATGCGCATCGCACGGAATAAATCCATACCACCAGCTAAAAATAGCTCCAGCATATTATCGAGGCTAGATGAGTCAGACCCTGTTTCATTAACAAACGGCGCTGCGCTTTGTAAATCAGGAATAAGTGGCGAAGCAAATTTATAAGAACGGGCACGTGCCCATTGGCGATTACCTTCAATAGTATTAATTTCACCATTGTGCGCTAAATAACGAAATGGTTGCGCTAAAGGCCAGCGAGGCTGTGTGTTTGTAGAGAAGCGTTGATGAAAAACACAAATAGCACTAGTCATGCGAATATCCGCAAGATCAAGATAAAAATTAGGCAAGTCAGCAGGCATCATTAAGCCTTTATATATTGTGACTAGCCCAGATAAGCTCGCAATATAAAATGATTCATCGTCCATTAGACGCTTTTCTGCACGACGACGTGCAACATACAAGCGGCGTTCTAAATCTTTAGAACGCCAACCTTCTGGCGCACTAATAAAAATTTGTTCAAAACCTGGCAATTGTTTTAGAGCAATAGGTCCTAACATTGATGGATCAGTTGGAACCACACGCCAGCCCAAAATATTTAGCGTTTCTTTTTCTAGTTCTTCGCTTAAAACATCTTTGGCTGCTTGTGCTAGTACCGGATCAGCATTGAGGAAGATCATTCCAACGGCGTAATTTTTACCTAAATGCCAATTATTCTCGGCAGCAATAGCCCGAAAGAAGCTGTCTGGTTTTTGTAATAACAAGCCACAACCATCACCCGTTTTACCATCAGCAGAAATACCACCGCGGTGCTGCATGCGATCTAAACCGGTGATCGCCGTACGAATGAGTCGGTGACTCGCTTGGTTATTAACTTGGGCTATTAAGCCAAAGCCACAATTATCTTTTTCTAGTTTTGAGTCATATAACATGGACCCCTCCCCTTGCTGCGCTGTTAACGTGGATGAACGGCTCGACGATTTGCTAACAGACGAACGAAATTAGCGTTATTCCACCCTTGAGTCAATATTTTTATGAATACATATTCATTATATTGAATATATTTCAACTTAATTAAAAATCATAAAATAATGCCACCCATTAACATTTGCATGGATATCGAATCGAAAAATAGATTGACACCGGTGTTATTTTTAAAAACTTGTAAACAAAAAGCATGTGACTAGCAGTTTACGTAAACGTAAGGTGAGCTAAAAATGAATAACTATTCATTAGGGGCTATTT
Organism: Pseudoalteromonas undina; assembly: GCF_000238275.3. Classification (NCBI taxonomy): domain Bacteria; kingdom Pseudomonadati; phylum Pseudomonadota; class Gammaproteobacteria; order Alteromonadales; family Pseudoalteromonadaceae; genus Pseudoalteromonas; species Pseudoalteromonas undina. Next base: position 1,033,375 of record NZ_AHCF03000003.1, on the reverse strand, counting down.
CCTCTTTTGTGCTGTATTAGTAATTCATCTGAACACGACATTTAATTACAGCGGCTTCTATTAGCGCATAGTTTATTCAATAGATTTAAACGCTCCCCTCATGTTATGCATTAATTAACAACTTGCTTTGCTTTACGTTGAGGTAACCTCATCCCATAGACAAATCAAAAAAGTGCCCGCAGCGGACACTTTTTATGTCCGCGGACATGTAAAACAAAAAGGGTAAAGTTAAAAATCAAATAAATTCAATAAGATAAAAAATGGCATGCTATTCGAATACAGCATAACTATATAAATTTTGAGGATGTTCGAATGTTTACTATTGGCTTATTTTTAATTTCACCAATTATTCTGTTTATTGCCTCGCTAATGATTACTGTGTTTGAAAAACACTAAGAGAATGAATAATGATTAAAGACACTAGCGGGCAAGACACGCAAATCTCACGACCTATAAATTTTAAAAAATACATCAGGCTGTTTATATTTATTGTGGGCCTAGTTGCTCTATGTGTATATGCACTATTAAATGCTGATCAAGAAGGTACTATCTCGGTTGATAGAGTAAGCCTACAAATAGCCACGGTGGTGCGCCAATCGCTAATACGCGATGTTGCAGCCAGCGGTAAAATTGTGGCCGCCAGAGCACCAAAAGTTTACAGCCCTGAACGAGGCTTTGTTTCATTGAAGGTTAATGCTGGTGACTCAGTAAAACTGCATGATGTAATAGCCATGGTTGATAGTCCTGAGCTCACAAACGAATTAAAGCAGCAACAGTCTGTTTTAGCTCGTCTTGAGGGCGAGCTACAACGTAAACACCTTGAGGCACGCCGCCAATCATTAAGCTTAAATAAAGCACTTGATCTAGCACAAGTAGAGTTAAACGCTGCCGATAGAGAAAATCGCAGAGCGGCCTTATCAATGCAAAAAAATGTGATCAGTCAAATTGATCACGAAAAAGCCATTGATGAGCTTGCCCGTGCAAAACTCTCTTATAAACATGCAGAGCAAGAAGTTGAATTGTCCAAAGATACACTTGCTTTTGAACTACAGGCCGCTAAACGAGATGTCACTCGTCAACAACTGATTGTCGATGATCTACTTCGTAAAGTTAATAACTTAACAATTAAAGCCACTGTGTCAGGGATTGTAGGTAACTTACTAGTTCAACAAAGAGAAGCGGTAACACAAAGCCAACCATTAATGACTTTAGTTGATTTGAGTAATTTTGAAGCAGAGCTACAAGTCCCTGAAAGTTATGCAAATGAGCTTGGTTTAGGTATGGACGTAGAGATAACAATGGGCGCTAGCAAAGTGATGGGCGCCCTCTCTGCCATTTCACCAGAAGTAAATAATAGAGAAGTCACAACGCGTGTACGTTTTGACAAAGACATGACGGGTATCAGACAAAACCAACGATTAACAGCACGTATTTTATTAGAAAATCGTGACGATGTTTTACAAGTTAAGCGTGGGGCATTTTTACAACAAGGCGGTACACAGGTTTATAAAATTACCGGTGATACAGCTCAGCTCATTGATATTTCAATTGGTGCAACCAGCATTAATGCGGTTGAGTTAATCTCAGGGGTTCAAGCTGGCGATGAATTGATTATTTCAAGCTATAACAGTTTCAAACACACACACACATTATTACTTCGCTAACAATCGCGTAGAACCAAACAACAAAAGGAAAAAGCATGTTAAAGATGAATAATATAAGTAAAGTATATCAAACAGAAATGGTTCAAACCCATGCATTACGTGATTTTAATCTACACGTTGATGAAGGCGAATTTATTGCTGTTACAGGCCCTAGCGGATCAGGAAAAACGACCTTTTTAAATATAGCTGGAATGTTAGAACCCTTCTCTGCAGGTGAATATTTACTTGATGGAATTGATGTAGGTAAGTTAAACGATAACCAGCGCGCAGATTGTCGAAATCAAAAAATAGGCTTTATCTTCCAAGGGTTCAATTTAATACCTGACTTAAACTTATATGAAAATATTGAAGTACCGCTACGTTATAGAGGTATTAAAGCCGCAGAGCGTAAACGTCGCATTGAAAAATGTTTAGAACAAGTTGGTCTTGCCTCTCGGGCAAAACATTTGCCACAGCAACTCTCTGGCGGACAGCAACAACGAGTAGCCATAGCACGCGCGCTTGCTGGCGAGCCACGATTTTTACTTGCCGATGAACCAACCGGTAATCTCGACAGCCTTATGGCTCGTCAAGTAATGGAGCTGCTTGAACAAATCAATCGCGATGGCGCGACCATCATTATGGTGACCCATGATCCTGAGCTTGCTCGCAGAGCGCCAAGAAACATTCAGGTGGTCGATGGACAACTTGCCGACTTTACGCTGTATCAAGGCGCACAAAACCTTAAAAATGTTGCAGGAGCGTAAGCCATGCTATTACATTACCTCGATTTAAGTTGGCGTAGCTTTAAGCGCACTCCTCTGGTGAGTTTCTTAATGGTGCTGGCGATTGCCATTGGGATTGGTGTAACCATGACCAGTTTAAGCGTTTATCATATGATGTCAGCAGATCCGATCCCGCATAAAAGCAGTCAATTGTATAACGTACAATTACAAACCATGGATGAAGGTCACACGTGGTGGACGGGTGACGATATCCCCATGCAATTGACTTATCAAGATGCCGTAAATTTACATAATGCGCCTACTCCAGATAAAAAAGTGGCCATGATGCGCACTGGCTTCTCGGTGTATTTAGACTCAGATAAAGTTAAGCCGTTTACTGGTGAAGCACGCATGACCACACCCGATTTTTTTAGCATGTTTGATGTGCCATTTATTTATGGCGGTGTGTGGAGTGTACAACAAGAGCAATCTGCAGCCCCTGTTTTGGTGATTTCAAAAGAGCTGAACGATAAGTTGTTTGCGGGTGAAAACTCCATCGGCAAACTAGTCTATTTGGATGACGATAGCTACCAAATTGTCGGTGTTATTGATGACTGGCCCCTCAACCTTAAATATTACGATTTAAATAACGGCGCTTTTGATAAAATAGCAGACCTATTTTTACCCTTTAGTTTAATTAAAGCAAAAGAGCTCACCAGCTGGGGCAATAGCAATGGCTGGAAACATGAAAATATAAATACCTATGCCGATAGATTGCAATCGGAAATAGTGTGGATCCAATTTTGGGCTCAGCTTGATACACCAGAGCAAAAAACCGCTTACGGTGATTACCTCACCTCTTACATTGAAGAGCAAAAAAAACGTGGCCGCTTCACCCGAGAGAAACCTGAATATAGCCTACGTGATGTAAACCAATGGATGGAATACAACAATGTCGTTAGCGAAGATAACAAAATACTGGTTAGTTTAAGCTTTATGTTTTTAGCGGTGTGTTTAGCTAATATTTTAGGATTATTACTAGCAAAGTTTTTACGCCGTGCTCCAGAAGTCGGCGTGCGTCGAGCACTCGGGGCAAGTAAGCGACAAGTCTTTCTACAGCATTTAGTAGAAGTAGCCATGCTTGGTTTTATCGGCGGGTTGCTCGGTATTGTACTTGCACAAATTGGCCTTCTCGGGGTAAGGCAAAGTTACGAATATTACAAAAACATAGCCACGATGGATTTAGCCATGTTATTAAGTGCCCCAGTTATCGCAATAACTACTTGCATTATTGCTGGGCTTTACCCTGCTTGGCTAGTGTGTAAAACCAACCCTGCCATTTACTTAAAGAGCCAATAAGGAGCTAATCATGTTAGAAATAAAACCAATATTTCATGCCCTTTGCCGCTCAAAGGTAGGCGCAATATTACTTTTAATTCAAATTGCAATTACGACAGCCATTGTCAGCAATGCGGCGTTTATCATTCAAGATAGAATCGCTTTTTTAAACCAAGAAACCGGCTATCCAGAGCAAGACTTGTTTAAGTTCAATGTGATGACCTTTGGGAAAGACGTTGATGCTAGCCAGCAGTTTGAACTAGATGAAGCCATGTTAAGAGCCCTACCAGGGGTTGAGAGTGCAGCGCAAAGTAGCAGTATTCCGTTATCTGGTAGTGGCAGCGCTTCCGGCTTTAATTTAAAACCTGCACCACAAGAAAGCAAAAATGTGCGCACTGCTTACTTTTTTATTGATGAGCACGGCCTAGACACATATGGCGTAAAATTAATTGCTGGGCGTAATTTTACTGAGGCTGAAGTACTCATTACAAATTCACCAACAGATAGAACAACCAATGTCACAGTCGTTACCGGGGCGTTAGCCAATGAGCTTTTCCCTAAGGGAGATGGCCTAGGAAAAACCATTTATTTTGGTGACTTACCCCTACAAATTATTGGGATCACAGCGCCAATGAAAGGCCCTTGGCTAAAAGATAGTCACCCCAATAATGTCGCGCTTATTCCGTATATTCAAGGCAAAACTTACGCACAATTTGCTGTAAGAACAAAGCCAGGACAACGCGCAGCTGTAATGAAACAAATCGAAAATGCGATGCTAAATAATTATAGCAAGCGGGTGATCAACAATATTAAAGGTCTTGATGAACTTAAAGATCAATATATGGCTGCAGATAAACTTATGATGCGTATGTTAATTGTGCTCATAACCATACTGGTATTGGTAACCGCACTGGGCATTTTTGGTTTGACGCTATTTAATATAAACAAACGTACCAAGCAAATTGGGACCCGTCGTGCTTTAGGCGCTCGTAAATCTGCAATTGTTAATTATTTTTTAGTTGAAAATGCGCTGATTTGCATTGCTGGCTTATTTTTAGGTGCTATTTCAGCACTTTTACTCGGTCAGTTATTAATGCAACATTTTTCAATAGCGGCATTACCATCAAGTTATATTGCTGTCACGGCAATCATGGTGTTCACAATGAGTCTTTTGGCTGTATTTGGCCCAGCTAAACGCGCGGCAAATATTTCGCCGAGTATCGCAACCCGAACCATATAGCACAGCTCCCAACCTATGCTACACTGGCTAAACGCGGTGTAGCATTTTCAATATTTAAATAATAATAAACAGCGATTAAATTAACATGGAAAAAATACTTATCGTTGATGATAATCCTGCAATTTTAGATGCTCTGTCATTATTGCTAGAGATTCACGACTATAAAGTGGTTACTGCAAATAGCCCATTTGAAGCTATTCAAATTGTGCAATACCAGCGTATTGCACTTGTACTTCAAGATATGAACTTTAGTAACGACACAACTTCAGGAGAAGAGGGAAAGTTACTCTTTTATCAACTTAGAGAGCTAAATCCCCATCTGCCCATTATTCTGATCACTGCATGGACCGAGCTTGAAACAGCCGTTGAACTTGTCAAAGCCGGTGCGGCTGATTATTTACCAAAACCATGGGATGATGCCAAGCTTCTTACCTGTGTTAATAACCTAATTGAACTAGGAAAGACAAAAAAACAAAATCAAACCTTATTGCGCCACCAGCAAGAGCGTGAGGCATCTATAGAAAATGCTAATTTAGTAGGTTTAATTTATCGCAGTACGGCCATGGAGCAATTAGTTAAAATGGCATTACAAGTCGCCAAATCTGATGTCTCTGTATTAATAACAGGCCCAAATGGCAGTGGTAAAGAGCGCATAGCACAAATTATTCAAGCAAACTCACCTCGCCAAAATGCTGCGTTTATTACGGTCAATGCAGGTGCCCTTCCCCATCAACTAATAGAAGCAGAATTATTTGGTGCAGAAGCAGGTGCTTTTACAGGGATCACAAAACAAAGGATTGGTCGATTTGAAGCGGCTGATGGTGGCACATTATTTTTAGATGAAATAGGTAATCTCCCTTTATCAGGACAAATGAAGCTCCTACGGATTTTACAAACGGGAGAATTCGAGCGCTTAGGTTCAACCCAGACCCGAAAAGTTAATGTCCGTGTAATATCAGCGACCAATGAAAACCTAACAGATGCAATCAGCAAAGGGCTGTTTAGAGAAGACTTATACTACCGCTTAAATGTAATTGAACTTAACCTGCCAAGTCTTAATCAGCGACCGGATGACATACTTCCTCTTATTCGTCATTTTTTAGTAGAACGTGAGCTGGACTTACAATGCGAAAACCTACTTTTAGCCCATTCATGGCCCGGTAATGTTCGTGAACTTGAAAATGCATGTAAACGTGTCAGTGTGCTCAAACCCAGCGGTGAGATAAGCATCGACGACTTTGGTTTAACTCCTATTACGCCTCAAACACACACTCAAAAAGTAGAGCCTAACAAACAACAAATTGAGGATGCCATGCGTTTACATAAAGGGGTGATTGCCAAAGTAGCACGTGAGTTTGGACTCAGCCGACAAGCACTCTACCGTCGTCTTGATAAGTTTGAGATTGCCTACTGATGAAAAAATCAAGATACCGCTTCTCTTTAACTTCTAAAGTGATTTTAGTATGTGTATTTTCCTCTGTGATCCCTGTTTTTATCTGTTGTTGGCTGCTGGGTGTTGACGCTATAAAAACAACAGTAAGTGTTATTTTCACAGCCACTCTAAGTAGCTTATTGGCTCATCGACTCAGCGGTAAACTGGTCCAAGGTATTACTTCATTAGAAACTGGCTTATTAAATTTTAAAGATGGGGAACTATCGACTTTACTGGCCTATAACCATAATGATGAATTAGGTCATTTGTGTCAGCTTTACAATCAAACTGCAAAGCAATTAAGACAAGAAAAGCAATGGGTTTACCAACGAGAGTTGATGCTTGATAAGGTATTACAAAACGCCCCTCAAGCTGTATTATTGATAAATGACAATGATTTTATTGTTTATAGTAACCATAGTGCGAGAGATTTTTTTAATGCAAGTACAGCCCTTGAAGGCGAGAAAATCTCACCATTATTGTCTAAAGCCCCACAGCAAATAATTAATGCCGTTAATAAAGGCGTAGATGGTTTATTTATTCTCGATAAAGCAGAACAAGAACCGCAAACATGGCACCTTTCAATGGGTCGCTTATTGCTTAACAACCAACACCACAGGTTGTTTGTATTTAAACAGCTGACCCGCGAATTGAGCCGCCAAGAAGTTGAAGTTTGGAAAAAGGTTATTAGGATCATTAGCCATGAACTCAATAACTCACTAGGTCCTATGTCATCCATGTTACATAGTGCACAGCTGTTAACGCAAAAAGTGGATGAACCTCGTTTACAACGCGTTTTCACTACCATTGAAGAGCGAATAAAGCATTTAAACGAGTTCGTTCAAGGCTATGGAAAGTTTGCTAAACTACCACCACCTAAAATAACAACGGTTGATTGGCATTCATTACTCGATCAATTACAAAGCCAATGGCAATTTAATTTCGACCTTCAAAAAGATATCATCACACGAGCCGATCAAACCCAAATAGAACAATTGCTCATTAACCTGTTGAAAAACGCACATGAATCAGAGTCGCTAGCAGAGCATATTAGTTTAAAAATAACACAAGATAACCTCGGCACTCATATTAATGTGAGCGATCAAGGAAAAGGCATGAGTGAAACGGTTATGGCCAGTGCGCTTATCCCTTTTTATTCTACCAAGGCAGCTGGAAGTGGATTAGGGTTGGCACTGTGCCGAGAAATTGTTGAAGCCCATCATGGGCAAATTAGCCTGCATAATCGTGAAATCGGCGGGATCAGTGTTTTTGTAAGTTTACCCTGATAACTGCTTATTTAAGAATGAAAACTTGCTCAATTTAGGGGCGATTCAATCGCGCTCTGAAGTTTGCGGCTTTGTAAGCTACGTAAAAACGAGTAAAGCTGCCTTCTCACTCCTTACTTTTAGCGTATAAGCAACAAGAGTAAATAATTTATAGACATAAAAAAGCTGCAAATTGCAGCTTTTTTTTACCTAAACGCTTATTCAGCGTCTGCAGGTTTATGCTTTGCAGCTGTTTCAGTGATCAGTGGTTGTAATTCACCACGTTGAAACATTTCAATGATAATGTCACAGCCACCAATTAACTCACCTTCAACCCAAAGTTGTGGGAAAGTAGGCCAGTTAGCATACGCAGGAAGCTCTGCACGAATGTCTGGATTAAGTAAAATATCTACATAAGCAAACGGTTCACCACACGACATTAACGCTTGTGATGCTTGTGAAGAAAAACCACAATTAGGCAGTTTTGGTGATCCTTTCATGTATAAGATGATTGGGTTTTCAGCAATTTGCTGTTTAATTTTATCGATGGTTTCCATTTACAACCTCAAAATGACGATAGCGAACACATTAGGCCTTGAAAAAGTTTCACTGTGGCCTCAGATATATAGATTAAAATAGGCAATTAAAGCCTCAATCTTAAATAGCTTTAGCAAGAGCATTGCTGTTTGCTAAAACTTGAGTAAAATACTCAACAATTATAGTAACACTATATTCCTGTTTGGTATAGATAAGTGCCCTGTTTGCGCAGGCATTACGTATTACTAAATAGACTATCAACCAAAAGAAGATGGAGATAAAAAATGGCATTTGAACTACCGTCACTACCGTATGCAATTGATGCACTTGAGCCACATATTTCACAAGAAACGCTAGAGTTTCACCATGGTAAACACCACAACACTTATGTGACTAAACTTAACGGTTTAATCCCAGGCACTGAGTTTGAAGGTAAGTCACTTGAAGAAATCGTATGTTCTTCAGAAGGCGGTGTATTTAATAACGCTGCTCAAATTTGGAACCACACTTTCTACTGGAACAGCCTATCTCCAAATGGCGGTGGCGCTCCAACAGGTGCAATTGCTGATGCAATTAACGCCAAATGGGGCTCATTTGACGCATTTAAAGACGCGTTAAATGATAAAGCAGTAAATAACTTTGGTTCAAGCTGGACTTGGTTAGTTAAACTGGCTGATGGTTCACTAGACATCGTTAATACATCTAACGCTGCTACACCACTAACAGATGCAGGTGTTACTCCAATCCTAACAGTGGATTTATGGGAACACGCATACTACATTGATTACCGTAACGTGCGTCCAGATTACCTTAAAGGTTTCTGGTCACTAGTTAACTGGGAATTCGCGAACGCTAACTTCGCATAATTAGTTTAATACTAGTTTTAAAAAGACGCTTAGGCGTCTTTTTTTATGCCTACAATTTGCATTAATTGCGTTTATACGTAGGTTGTTTTATAAAAGCGCATCTTGATCATTTTTCATATAAATTTTTAATTTTATTGCACAAAAAATGAAATTCGTGACTAGACTTTAGATAGTGAATACATCTTCAAAGTAGGTTTCGGAGGTCATTATGACTATTTTTGATCACTACCAAGCACGTTATGAATCAACACAAGAAGAAGAGTACAGTGTTGCTGAATTCCTCGAAATTTGTAAAACCGATAAGTCTGCTTATGCCAGTGCACCTGAAAGGTTACTGATGGCCATTGGCGAGCCTAAAATGGTAGATACTGCTACCGATACTCGCCTAAGTCGCTTATTTTCAAATCGTGTTGTTGCACGTTACCCAGCATTTGCTGACTTTTATGGCATGGAAGACGCTATTGAACAAATTGTGTCTTATCTAAAACATGCAGCACAAGGCTTAGAGGAGTGTAAACAAGTACTTTATTTACTCGGCCCTGTGGGTGGTGGTAAGTCATCAATTGCCGAAAAATTAAAGTATTTAATGCAACAAGTACCTATCTACTCCATTAAAGGCTCACCAGTTAATGACCATCCGCTGGCATTATTTGACCCCATTGAAGATGCAAACCTGCTCGAAAAAGAATATGGAATTAAGTCACGCTACCTTAAAACAGTGATGTCGCCATGGGCCGCAAAACGCTTACAAGAATTTAATGGTGATATTAGCCAATTTAGAGTGGTTAAACGCTTCCCATCAATTTTAAATCAAGTAGCGATTGCTAAAACAGAGCCCGGCGATGAAAACAACCAAGATATTTCGGCTCTTGTAGGTAAAGTAGATATCCGCCAGCTTGAACACTTTGCGCAAAATGATCCTGATGCGTACGCTTATTCAGGCGCATTATGTTTAGCTAACCAAGGCTTAATGGAGTTTGTGGAAATGTTCAAAGCACCGATAAAAGTGCTACACCCGCTTTTAACAGCCACACAAGAAGGCAACTATAACGGCACAGAAGGCATAAGCGCCCTGCCATTTAATGGCATGATACTCGCCCACTCCAACGAGTCAGAATGGCAAACCTTTAAAAACAATAAAAACAACGAAGCTTTTTTAGACCGTGTTTATATTGTTAAAGTCCCGTATTGCTTAAGAGTGACCGAGGAGATTAAAATTTACGATAAGCTGATTGAACACAGTGAGCTTTATAATGCTCCATGTGCGCCAGGAACACTTAAAATTTTAGCTCAATTTACCACTCTCTCGCGCTTAAAAGAGCCAGAAAACTCTAGCATTTACTCAAAAATGCGGGTCTACGATGGTGAAACACTCAAAGATACCGATCCGAAAGCTAAGTCATACCAAGAATATCGTGATTACGCTGGTGTCGATGAGGGCATGAACGGTCTTTCAACTCGTTTTGCGTTTAAAATTTTATCTCGCGTATTCAACTTTGATACCACCGAAGTGGCCGCCAACCCAGTACATTTGTTTTATGTACTTGAGCAACAAATTGAACGAGAACAATTTAGTGCCGAGGTTGAAGAGCGTTATTTAAGCTTTTTAAAAGGCTATTTAATTCCACAATATGTTGAGTTTATAGGTAAAGAGCTGCAAACCGCCTATCTAGAATCGTACTCGGAATACGGACAAAATATTTTTGACCGCTACGTTATTTATGCTGATTTTTGGATTCAAGATCAAGAATATCGCGACCCTGATACAGGGCAATTGTTTGACCGTGATGCGCTTAATGCTGAGCTCGAAAAAATTGAGAAACCGGCAGGTATTTCAAATCCTAAAGATTTCAGAAATGAAATTGTTAACTTTGTACTACGTGCTCGCGCTCACAATAATGGTAAGAATCCGCTATGGACGAGTTATGAGAAACTACGCACTGTTATTGAGAAAAAAATGTTCTCAAACACCGAAGACTTACTCCCTGTCATTTCATTCAATGCTAAAACATCAGCTGAGGATCAGCAAAAGCATGAGGACTTTGTTAACCGTATGGTTGAAAAAGGCTACACGCAAAAACAAGTGCGCTTGCTATCTGAGTGGTATTTACGGGTTAGAAAATCGCAATAACCTTCATAATTGCAGTTTTTAGGAGGTCATTATGGCGCATTTTATCGACAGGCGTTTAAATGGCAAAAACAAAAGCACAGTTAACCGCCAGCGTTTTATTAGGCGTTATAAAAAGCAGATAAAAGAAGCGGTGTCTGATGCGATAAATAAACGCAGCGTCACCGACTCTAGCTCTGGGGAGAGTATATCTATTCCACAGCGTGATATTAGTGAACCTACTTTTCATCAAGGTAGAGGCGGTAATAGAGAGCAAATACATCCAGGGAACGATCAGTTCTCTACTGGTGATAAAATTGAGCGACCTAAAGGTGGACAAGGCGGTGGCGCGGGCGAAGGTGAAGCGAGTGATTCTGGCGAAGGCCAAGATGATTTTGTTTTCTCAATTTCTAAAGACGAATATCTTGATTTGTTATTTGAAGATTTAGAACTCCCTAATTTACAAGAAAATCAGCTCGATAAGCTCGTACAAATGAAAACCCATCGCGCTGGGTTTTGCAGCGACGGTATGCCCAGTAATATTGACGTAGTGCGTTCATTACAAGGCTCTTTAGCTCGTAGAATTGCAATGACCGCAGGAAAAAAGCGCCGCCTTAGTGAACTTGAGGGGCAATTAGCACTACTGCTTGAACAACCACACTGCGACAAAGCCGCTGTGACATTGTTGCAACAAGAAATCGACATTCTAAAGCAGCAAATTAAATCGGTACCCTTTATTGATAACTACGATTTGCGTTTTCGTAACTATAATAAACAACCACACCCAACCAGCAAAGCAGTAATGTTTTGTATTATGGATGTATCCGGTTCAATGGATCAAGCCACCAAAGACATGGCAAAACGCTTTTATATTTTGCTTTATCAGTTTTTAACTCGCAGCTATAAAGACATTGAGGTTGTGTATATTCGTCATCATACTCAAGCTAAAGAAGTTGATGAACAAGAGTTTTTTTACTCCCAAGAAACGGGCGGTACTATCGTTTCAAGTGCGCTTAAGCTGATGAATGAAATAATAGCAGAGCGCTATAATGCTGATGAATGGAATATATACGCAGCACAAGCCTCTGATGGTGATAACTGGGCAGATGATACCCCGCAATGTGGGCATATTTTACGTAACAAACTGTTAAGCGCAGTGCGATATTTTGCCTATATAGAAATTACTACCCGCGCCCACCAAAGTTTATGGCGCGAGTACCAAAGCATAAGCCAAACTCACAGTAATTTTGCCATCCAACATATTCAAGGTGTTGAAGACATTTACCCTATATTTAGGGAGCTATTTAAAAAAGGCCGTCAACAGCAAGGGGCTGCATAGTCAAAGCGAGGTAGCAATATGAATAACGAGCGAATCAGTGATGGGCCCGATTGGACCTTTGAGTTACTTCAGCAATATCAAGATGAAATTGCACGTGTTGCTGAGCATTATAAACTAGACACATACCCTAACCAAATTGAAGTGATTACTGCTGAGCAAATGATGGATGCTTACTCCAGTGTAGGCATGCCTATTGGCTATACTCACTGGTCTTACGGTAAAAAGTTTATCCAAACAGAACAAAATTATAAACGAGGTCAAATGGGCCTTGCATATGAAATTGTGATTAACTCCAATCCATGTATAGCTTATTTAATGGAAGAAAATACGCTGCCGATGCAGGCATTGGTTATGGCACATGCGTGTTACGGGCATAACTCTTTTTTTAAGGGGAATTATTTATTTAAAACATGGACTGATGCCGGTTCTATAATTGACTATTTATTGTTTGCTAAAAATTATATTAGCCGCTGTGAAGAGAAATACGGTATTTCTGAAGTAGAAAGCATACTCGACTCTTGCCATGCGTTAATGAGTTATGGTGTTGACAGGTATAAACGTCCGCAGCGTATTTCGTTATTTGAAGAACAAAAACGCCAGCAAGAACGGGCTGAGTACTTACAATCACAAGTTAATGAACTATGGCGTACCATTCCCTCTCAGCAGCAAGAATCAAAAAAAAGTGAGCGCCACTTTCCGCAAGAGCCACAGGAAAACATTCTGTATTTTATTGAAAAAAATGCTCCTTTACTTGAGCCATGGCAACGAGAAATCGTACGTATTGTGCGAAAAATATCGCAGTACTTTTATCCGCAAAAACAAACACAGGTTATGAATGAAGGTTGGGCCACTTTTTGGCACTACACTATTTTGAACCACTTATATGATGAGGGAAAACTAACCGACTCATTTATGTTAGAGTTTTTACAAAGCCATACAAATGTTGTATATCAACCCCCTTATAATAGCGATTATTACTCAGGTATTAACCCCTATGCGCTGGGTTTTAATATGATGGTAGATATACGCCGAATTTGTGAAAAACCGACAGAAGAAGATAAACGCTGGTTTCCTGAACATGCTGGTAGTGACTGGCTTGAAACTCTTCACTTTGCAATGCAAAACTTTAAAGATGAAAGTTTTATTAGCCAATTTTTATCGCCAAAACTGATCAGAGACTTTAAATTGTTCACTATAGTAGACCATGCTAACAACCCACATTTAGAAATAGGCGCTATTCATGACGATAATGGCTACAAAGCGGTTAGAGAGGCACTTTCTGCACAATATAACCTTAGTAATCATGAACCTAACATACAAGTTTACGATGTAGACTTGCGTGGCGATCGCTCATTAACCCTGCGATATATCCCTCACAACGCCATTCCACTGGCCAACTCCCATGAGGAGGTATTAAAACACCTTTACAGACTATGGGGCTTTAAGGTAAAACTTGAACAGGAGTCAAATTCTGGTGATATTTCAACCATTGGTCAATGCCCAAGCGATGACTCACGCCATATAACAGAGTAAAAATATGCATAGCGAACCAATTGTGAGTTTTATGCAGGTTATACTGTCTATATTTCTCCAATATTAAGAGATTTAGGCTTGGTTTTTTCTGAGGAACAACTCGTTAATGCGTTTGAGAAACGACCACAATCGCAGCAGGCCCTTATAACTGATAATAACTTACGCGATAAGCTTCATATTAAAGCGGGATTACCCGAGCAGGTGATCTCAAGCTTAGCGGCTAAGCTTAATGCTGATTTAGTGATTATAGGCTCTGTAGGAAATGTAGGGATTAAAGCTAAGCTCATTGGTAATACTGCAGAAAAAATAATGCGTTTACTCAAAACTGAATTACTTATTTTACCTCCCAATTAAAAAATGATGCTTACGCATCATTTTTTATATCAGCATATACCGACACTTTATTTCGACCGGTTTCTTTTGAATGGTAAAGTGCTTTATCGGCAGCTTCAATCCAACGCTCATGATCTTTAAATTCGTTGTCAAAGCAGGCAATACCCACACTAATGGCCATATGCATAGTGTGCTCTTTGTATTTCGCTGGTGAGGTTTCGATTAATTGGCGTAAGCGCTCAGCAAATACGATAGCCCCTTGTTTATCGGTATCTAATAAAGTAACAACAAACTCTTCACCGCCGTATCGCCCAGCAATATCAGTTTCACGCAATGCAGTTTTAAGTAAACTCGCTATATGACGAAGTGCTTCATCTCCCGCACTATGACCAAAGTCATCGTTTACCTTTTTAAAGTGATCAATATCAAAAATTAATAACGAGCAGCAACCTTCACTGCGCTTAGTACGTAAAAATTCTTGATGTAACAAATGCTCCCAATGTCCTCGGTTTGCAAGCTGGGTAAGGCTGTCAGTTTGACTTACTTGCTCTAATTTTTTGTTTAACTCTTCAAGCTCTTTTTTATTAACTGCAATATCCGTTACATCGTAGATAATAATACAAATATGCTCTACTTCCCCTCGTACATTCGTAAGTGGAATAAACGTGGCGTTTTGATACATATAATCCGCTTTACCTGTAATCGGTCGATAATTTTTAAAACGAAAAATATACGGCTGCTGTTCCCAAATAGTAAATGAGCGATTTTTTAATACAAACACTGACTCTGCTTTACTTCTAAACCATTTTTCATCTATGGCTGGAAATAGATCAAACAAGTCTTTATCTTTTACTGCACTCGGTAACAGCCCAGAATGGTTTTCCATAAAGCCATTCCAAACGCACACCTTGTAGTCTCTATCAAGCACCACAAGGCCTACATCAACAGTATTAAACATGTCCATTAACCAATGGATTTCATTTAAATCTAAATCAGCTGGCATAAATATTTAATCTTCCAGTAGATAAGCAACTTTATATTTCAAAGTTTTAAGTGAATCTTCAGTAAAGAGCAACATTAAATCACAACTAATATCATGATTTTCAATACCGTAACTAATTTCTATGGCAAGTGTCCGTTGCCAACGCGACTTATTAGACTGAACAAGCTCAGAAACATCACGGTGCTGGCCCAATACAATGGGATGGCCTTGACTAAAGGTCATGTCGAGCTGCTTTGATAAGCCTGTTAATATAGCGCCAATTAAAATGTTACTTACATCCATTAGCAACTCTAACTCAACCTTGTCGTTTAATTCACCTTCGTAATTCATTAATGAGGCTATTTCTTTAAAACTAGAATCATTTAAAAGTAATAACGCCTCACCAGATACCCCGCCACCAATAAAACCTTGGCAAATACCCGACGTAGTGTCATTGGTATCAACAGAGCTTAGCGCCATATTAAGCTCACTGACCTCTAAAACATTAACATTAGGAATGGGTAGCTTAACAAATACATTAAGCAGTCGTGCAAGTAGATCCCCTGCTTGGCCCATAGCAACATTAGTCAGCTCTTGGTATATATCACGAACATCAGGGTCAACTTGTTCACCTAAAGTGTGGGACAAACGTTCACGCAGTGCTCTATCTCTTATGCCATGGTGCTCTATAATGGCAGCGAGCTTTTCAGGGGAACATGGTTTTTGAATAAAGTCTATGGCGCCAAGTTCAAGTACACGTTGATGTGCGCTTGGTTGAATATCGCCCGATACCACCACAGTGAGCACGTCTAGTCCCTGATCTTTCATTGCTGCCAACACACCATAGCCGTCCATCTCTGGCATATTTAAATCAAGGAAAAGAATTTCTGGTTGGGCTTTGCTTATTTGTTTTATGCAGTCTACACCGTCACATGCAAATTCAATTTTAATATCCCAATCATCGGGTAAGGAACGAGCCAACTGGCGTCGTGCTAATTTTGAATCATCACATATTAAAACCGATGTTGACATACAATCTCACTATTTTAAAACTGGGTGTAATTTTAAGCGTGTAGAACAAGCCACGGATACATAAAAAATAATACCTATTTCTTATACATACATAGTAATCAATGTATTACTTATTTTCAATTTTAGGCAAAAATAAAGCTGTGGATTTTTCTGCTTGGTTACTTATCTACATTATAATACACTCACAACTATTGCGTTAATTTAAAAGGAAAAAACTCCATGCGTCGTACATTAGCTTTTGCATTAAGCCTATTTTGCTGTGCCAGTTTTGCCGCAGATTTACCCGAAAACACACTCGATGCAGGAAAAGTAACTGCACAAGGTAAGCCAGTTACCTTATTAGGGAAAGGCCTTAAAGTTGGTGAAGATGCCCCTAACTTTAAAGTAGTTAATGACAGTTTCACTGCTGTTACGTTAGAAGACTATAGAGGCCAAGCTGTATTAATTAGTGTTGTTCCGAGCTTAGATACCGGTATTTGTAGCTTACAAACTAAGCACTTTAATGAAAAAGTCGCCCAACAATTTCCAGGCGTGGCCATGCTCACTATTAGTGCCGATTTACCATTTGCGCAAAAGCGTTTTTGTAAGGCCGAAAATATCGATAAAGTAACGACGCTTTCTGATTCTGTATGGCGTGATTTTGGTCAACAGTATGGCTTAATCATTAAAGATATGGGATTACTTACCCGCTCTGTTTTTATTCTTGATAAGAGCCATAAGGTTATTTATAAGCAATTAGTTAGTAGTTTATCAACCGAGCCTGAATATGATAGCGTCATTGAAAAGCTTAAAATGCTTTAAAGGTCGAATTTCAGGAAATAAAAAACCGCTATAAAAGCGGTTTTTTTATTTTGCTGTGTGGTTAAAAAATTAACCTAGTAGCTCAGCTAGTTGCTTGCTTACTGCTTCAACCGCTTGGGTACCATCTAATTTATGGTACTGAGTATTACCCGCTTTAGCTTCTGCTTGGTAGTAGTCAACCAATGGCATTGTTTGCTCATGGTAAATACCTAAGCGTTTACGAACTGTCTCTTCGGTATCATCTGCACGAATAATTAGTTCTTCACCTGTTTCGTTGTCTTTACCTTCCTCTTTTGGAGGATTGTAAACAACATGGTAAACACGGCCAGAGCCAGGATGAACACGACGTCCGCCCATACGCTCAACGATAACTTCATCAGCAACATCAAATTCAATAACGTGATCAACCACTACGCCATTTTCTTTCATTGCATCAGCTTGTGGAATTGTGCGTGGGAAACCATCTAGTAAGAAGCCTTTTTCACAATCTGGCTTGGCAATACGCTCTTTAACAAGGCCAATAATAATATCGTCAGAAATAAGCTGACCTGCGTCCATTACTTTTTTTGCTTCTAGGCCAAGTGGTGTGCCCTCTTTAATTGCAGCTCGTAGCATATCACCGGTAGAAATTTGTGGAATACCGTATCTATCCATTAAAAACTGAGCTTGAGTACCTTTACCTGCACCCGGCGCGCCCAAAAGAATAATGCGCATATCATTGTCCCCTAATATGAGAGTTTATTTTAAAGTCTGAATTCTTCCATAAGCGCTACAGATACTCAAGTAACTTATACTAATTGTCTAGGGTCTGTTGACCTTTGCGGATTAATATTTGTTCAAACTAGGGAGAATTTAATCGCGGCGCGGGGGTTGTCACCTACTGGGCTAAGTAAAAACCGAGTAAAGCTTCCGCGTTCTGCTCACCCCCCCCTGCCTACATCCATGTAAGCAACAAAGAGTAAATCGCCCTTAGGCAGAACCCTTCGAGCAGGGCATAAAAAAAGGGAACAGACGTTCCCTTTTTACTCAATCATTGATTTTTATACTTATTTGCTTAAATCAAGCATAAGTTTATTTAAGCGAGTTACAAATCCAGTTGGATCTTTAAGCGTACCGCGCTCTGCAAGCAAAGCTTGGTCTAGTAGTACATGTGACCACTGTGCAAACTTATCTTCGTCTTGCTCATCATTTAAATGCTTAACCAGTTGGTGCTCTGGATTTAATTCAAACACAGGCTTAGCCTCAGGAACAGCTTGACCTACTGACTCCATAAGCTTTTGCATTTGCGAGCTCATGTCGTTGTCATCGCTCACTACACATGCTGGTGAGTCAGTTAAGCGATGAGTGAAGCGTACATCTTTAACATCATCTCCTAATGCAGTTTTGATACGCTCAACCAAGCCTGCAACTTCTTTTTCAGACTCTTCTTGTGCTTTTTTAGTTTCTTCGTCATCTAGCTTACCTAAATCTAGATCACCGCGGGTAATTGACTGAAATTGCTTTTCGCCAAATTCCGTTAAATGGCTCATCATCCACTCATCTACACGATCGCTTAGCAATAACACTTCAATGCCTTTTTTACGGAAGATTTCTAAGTGTGGTGAATTTTTAGCAGCAATAAATGAGTCAGCAACCACATAGTAAATTTTATCTTGGCTGTCCTTCATGCGCTCAATGTATTGCTCAAGTGAAACATCTTGAGTTTCTGAGTCGGTGTGCGTTGATGAAAAGCGTAATAATTTAGCAATGCTTTCTTTGTTGGCCGCATCTTCTGCAGGCCCTTCTTTCATTACCTGACCAAATTCATTCCAAAATGTTTGGTAATCATCGGCTTTGTTTTTAGCCATACGCTCAAGCATTTTAATAATACGCGACGTACACCCCTTACGAATAGCTTGGGTAACTTTGTTGTCTTGTAAAATTTCACGCGATACGTTTAGTGGTAAATCGTTTGAGTCTAATAAGCCTTTAACAAAACGTAAGTAGCTTGGCATAAACTGTTCAGCGTCATCCATAATAAACACGCGTTGAACATAAAGTTTTAAACCACTTTGGCGCTCACGATTCCATAAATCAAAAGGTGCTTTTTTTGGAATGTATAACAAACTGGTGTATTCAGTTTTACCTTCAACTTTATTATGTCCCCAGCTAAGCGGATCTTCCCAGTCGTGGCTTACATGCTTATAAAACTCTTTGTATTCGTCCTCAGAGATTTCTGATTTGTCACGTGTCCATAATGCAGTTGCACGGTTAATGCTTTCCCACTCACCTGGAACAGCCGGAATTTTTTCACCATCTTCACCTTCAGACTCAGGTACTTCTGCCTTGTACATTTGTACTGATGTAGAAATATGATCAGAGTATTTAGTTACGATACTGCGAAGACGCCATTCATCTGCATATTCATTTTCTTCTTCACGAAGATGTAAAATAATATCTGTACCACGGCCTTCTTTTTCGATTTCTTGTAGCGTGTACTCGCCTTCACCTTTTGACTGCCATTCAACCGCTGTTGTCTCTCCTGCTTTACGAGTACGAACAGTCACTTCATCAGCAACAATAAATGCTGAGTAAAAACCAACACCAAATTGACCAATAAGCTGTGAATCTTTACTTTGATCGCCCGTTAAGTTTTTGAAAAATTCAGCCGTACCCGACTTAGCAATGGTGCCTAATGAGCTGATCACTTCATCACGCGTCATACCAATACCATTATCAGAAATGGTCACTGTGTTAGCGTCTTTATCTGCGCTTATACGTACGCGTAAATCTGCATCACCTTGATAAAGGTCACCGTTTGAAAGGGCTAAAAAGCGTAGTTTATCGGCGGCGTCAGATGCATTTGATACAAGCTCGCGTAAAAAGATTTCTTTATTTGAATAAAGCGAGTGAATCATTAAGTTTAATAGTTGTTTTACTTCTGTTTGAAAGCCTAATGTTTCTTTTTGTGCTGCAGTCATTTATGTATCTCCAATTTGCAAAGTGTCTGCGTTATGCACTTAATATGGGGTGAGCCGTGAGAAGTTCAAGTAAAAAAAATAAAAAACCCCATTCAAAGACACTTTAAAGGGCTTAATCAACTAAAAAGGCGTTGTGGCATGCCCGTGCATTGGCTTATCAGTGCATGGATGCACAAAAAATAAATCGCTGGCATGCAATAATAATCGTTGAGCACCCTGCTCACTGCAATCATTTTTATATAAATCACATCCTAGTATAGGGTGGCCTAAAATTAAACTGTGAATTCTAAGTTGATGAGTGCGTCCAGTTATAGGAGTAAAATCGACCAAAGTTTTTTGCTCTTTGTTAAAGCGTTTAACCACTTTAAATTGAGTGCGCGAGGGTTTGCCGCTCTGGTGACAAATTTTCACTTTCGGAAATAACATTTTATCTTTTGCTATAGGCGCAGTAATTTCTCCCTGAGGTTCAGAAACCAATCCAAAGAGCATTGCGCGATATTGCTTTTTAACACTTCGGGATTGGAATTGCTGATTCAGTGCTTTAGCTGCTTTCTCGTTAAGTGCTACCACCATCACTCCGGAGGTACCTAAATCTAAACGGTGGGGTAATATCGCAGTAGGAAACGCTGCGGTAACGCCTTGTTGACCATTAACAAGCCTATAGTGAACCGAATCCCAGTTAAGAGGGTTTTTACCCGACAAGCTCAACAAGCCGCTAGGTTTATTGATCAATAAAATATCATCATCTTGATAAATAATTTTTATGTGTTCATGGCAAACAGGTGCGATAAAGTCATCAACAATCACATTAGCACTTTGAGTTATTGCAGCCATACCATCCTTAAACTTTTGTTTATATTGCAATTAAAGCCAACAAAAAAGCCTACAAAAAAGCCTACAAAAAAGCCTACAGCATGTATGTAGGCTTTTAAAGTAAGTTCAAATAGTTAAGCTTAAAATAAACTATTCATGGCTGACTAAGCGCCTGCCACTAAATGCATGCATTAAGGTTGTGCCATCGACTAAATCAAGCTCGCCACCCACAGGAATACCATGAGCTATTCGCGATGCACCCACTTTGTATTTATGACAAAGCTGGGCAATATAATGAGCCGTTGTTTCACCTTCAACCGTAGGGTTAGTGGCTAATATAACTTCATTAATACCGCCATGGGCAAGCTTTTGCTCAAGCACGTCTAGACCAATTTCTTTAGGCCCTATGCCATCAATCGGTGACAAATGTCCCATTAATACAAAATAGAGTCCTTTGTATTGGCCTGTTTGTTCAATCGCTAACACATCTGTAGGCGACTCAACCACACATAAAATACCACTGTCTTGACGCTTAGTGCTTAAGCAAATATCACATTGCGCTTGCTCGGTAAACGTGCGGCACGACTGACAATGCCCTACAGCCGTCATCGCTTTTGTTAGCGCATTCCCAAGCTGAGTGCCACCTTTGCGGTCGCGCTCTAATAAATGAAATGCAATGCGCTGAGCAGATTTCGGGCCAATACCTGGCTGACAACGAAGTGCTTCTATTAGCGATGTTAAACTATCTGAAAGTTGCATAATTGCTTAGAACGGCATTTTCATACCAGGTGGTAATTGCATACCGCCTGTTACTTTGCCCATGCGCTCTTGAGTTTCTTCAGCAACACGGCGAACAGCATCATTACACGCTGCTGCAAGTAAATCTTCAATCATGTCTTTGTCATCTTCCATTAAGCTTTCATCAAGCTCAACACGACGAACATTGTGGTTACCAAGCATGGTTACTTTCACTAAACCTGCACCGGCTTCACCAACCACTTCCATCGTTGCGATTTCTTCTTGGGCTTTTTGCATGCGCTCTTGCATTTGCTGCGCTTGCTTCATCATGTTACCCATTCCACCTTTAAACATAATCGTCTCTCTTTCTTTTAATACATTAACTGGAGTATAAATAAGGGCACTGGTCGTTAATTACAATGCCTGAATACTGTTTTCGTCAATTTCAGCGCTAAATAGCTGTTGAAATTGTACTATATTTTCATCGCTGGTGATCACATCAATCGCTTGCTGGTGACGACCTGCATCAATTTTTTGTTGAATCAAATAAGGTGAGTCAATCACCCCGCTAGCAAAATCAATATTAAGCTCAACGTTGTGTCCATAAATACTAGATAACGCCACATTTAACTTTTGACGTAACATTGGCGTATCTAAGTGCTTTTGCGATTCATCCACTTCAATATGGAAATGATTGTCTTGTTTGGTAAAAATTGAGTGCAATGCAAACTGGCGCATACGTCCGCCAAGTTCCATACGCTTTATTAAATAGGCCCACTCGTCTTGTTGATGAGCAAATCTAATGTCACTAATTGGGCTTTGAAAATCATCTGGTATCGGAATGCTAGGCTCTTGTTCAACAACAGGTGCTGGTTTTTGCGGGTTAATTTGCTCTAATAGCTCCGGTGCTAAATTTTCAGTAATCGTTTGATGCTTTGCTTTAAAGTCAACTTTACTCGCTGGCTTATTTGCTACCTGAGCTTGGCTCCCCTGTGCTGGGAGCTGAGGCTTTTTTTGCAGGTCATCGCTCACCTCATTATCCCATGGCGGTGGCTGCTGCGATACAGTTTGTGCTTCATTGCCCTGCGGGCGACTAAATTCGGATTTTGTCGGTGCTGGTTTTTCTTCAGTTGGCTTTTCAATAGCGGCACTTGAAAGCTTACCGGCACCCGAAATGTTTCTATCGCGTAAAATACGCGCTATTGCTGACTGTGCTCGCGCTTCTTGCTCACCCATTGATGACGCAGACTGATCTGCGTTACTTGTGGCATTTGCTAACTCAGGGTTAAACCCTTGGTCAACAGCGCTACTCATTACATCATCGTATTGTGCGGCAATAGTTTGTTCTACATCACTGTGCTGCATGTAGGCATCATCTTCGCTTTGACGCTGCGCTTGTTCATCACTTATTACAGCAGGGGTATCGACAATTTGAGGCTGACTTTGTATCGAACTTTGCTCAAGTTGTGTTTGGCTATAATCAGGCTTTGAAACCTCAGGCTCATCGGCTTTTGTTGGCTGCGTATTAGTTGCTAATGGCTGAATTTGAGGAGCATTACTCTGCGCTGGTTTATTTTTATTTAAAATATCACGCAGTGCATTAGCACGCCCTGCACTATTTTGCTCTGGCGCAGCTTGTGAGCTAGGTTCAGGTTGATTGGTTTGCAACTGCGTAGGTTCAAATGCCAATAACCTGAGCATAATCATTTCAAATCCTAAACGAGGCTCAGGTGCCCATTGTAAATCTTTTTTGCCATTCAGTAATAACTGGTAATACACTTGAATTTGTTGGGCATGGGTATGCGCTGCAACATGCTCAATGTAATCGGCGTTATTGCTATCAAGCGCTGCTGCTTCAGGGACTAATTGACTCAATTGAATCACATGCGTTAGCGCAATTAAGTCATCAAGCAGCGCAATGTAATTTGGATTTCGGCTAGCGACTTGAGCAACTTCATTCATCAAGGCTGTGCCATCTTGCGCTAATAATGCCGCAAGTAAACTTTGACTGTAATGGGTGTCCATTAAACCAAGCATGTCTTGTACAGCTTGATTTTTAATATCACCATTTGTTTGAGCAATAGCCTGATCGGTCAGACTTAATGCATCTCGCATACTACCATCGGCCGCTTTGGCAATAATACTTAGCGCATCATTATCGAAGTTAAGCTGCTCATGGGTAAGCACATGCTCAAGCTGTTGCTTAATCTCAGCTTGCGACAATGCATTCAGATTAAACTGTAAACAGCGAGATAAAATAGTCACTGGTAATTTTTGAGGATCAGTGGTTGCGAGCAAAAATTTCACATGCTCAGGCGGCTCTTCAAGCGTTTTTAATAACGCATTAAAGCTGTGCTTTGACAACATGTGTACTTCATCGATTAGATATACTTTGTAACGTCCGCGCGTTGGCGCATATTGAACGTTATCAAGTATCTCACGCGTATCCTCAACCTTAGTGCGTGAGGCCGCATCTATTTCGAGTAAATCAATGTAGCGCCCTGCCTCTATATCAACACAGCTACTACATTGACCACATGGTGTGGCAGATATACCTTCATCACAATTTAAGCTTTTAGCAAAAATACGGGCAATGGTGGTTTTACCAACACCACGGGTTCCAGTGAATAAATAAGCGTGATGCAGTCTATTTTGAGTCAGCGCGTTTACCAGCGCCTGTTTTACATGAGACTGCCCAACCAATTCATGAAAGGTTTGAGGACGCCATTTTCTCGCTAGAACCTGATAACTCATCGATTATTCGCCTTCGAATTCAACCAATTTTAAAATATTGATGCCCATTTTTTCAATACGTTGCTCACCACCAAGCTCTGGAAGTGATACAACAAAGGCAGCATCTGTGGCGTTACCGCCTAATTTTGCAACCAACTTGGCTGTTGCTTCAATTGTACCACCGGTCGCCAACAAGTCGTCAACTAACAAGACTTTATCACCGGCTACAATCGCATCAGTATGAAGCTCTAGTGTATCTTCGCCATATTCGAGTTGGTAATCTTGGCGAATAACTTCGCGCGGTAATTTACCTGGTTTACGAACAGGGATAAAAGGAATTCCCAAAGCATAAGATAGCGGAGCACCAAAAATAAAGCCACGTGATTCAGTGCCGATAATTTTAGTAAAACCTTGGTCTTTATAAGCGTCAATAAATGCATCTATGGTTGCTTTAAACGCTTCAGGGTTTGCCATTAGGGTTGTTACATCGCGAAACATAATGCCCGCTTTAGGATAATCAGCAATTGTAGTAATGCTGTTTTTGATAATTGCTGGTGTTACTTGAGTCATAATTTTAACTGCTCAATGATTAATATTACAAAGCAGGTGATTATAACCTTAAGTGGTCGTAAATTGCGAGTTTGCGATAATTATAAAGTGTCGGGAGAGGGAAGTGATAAAAATGTAAGGCTGATGAAAAACAACAGCCTTAAAATAAAACCTGATTAAGTTAAGCTGGTGATCCAACCTAAAATGGCATTTAAACACCCTATTCCAGCAAATACGGCTAAGAATGCAAAAAAGTAAGCCGCATTGAACGGGTCTTTAAAGTCTTTATCATCTGACATGGGTACAACCTTTTATTAAGCACAACAAATAAAGGCGCTATAATAGACGATGTGAAATAATCAATAAAGAGCTTAGTCTTGATTTTTTGTCACTATAATTTGCCGCTGTGCCATAGCTGTTAAGGTACTCAGTGCCCCTTGTGTTATTTGCTCAAGATTAAATTGTGGTGCATTTTCACTAACCTGTTGGCAAACCTGCTCAAACGTACTCCCCGCTTCATTTTCAATAATAGACAGTAGCATGGCTGTCATGGCATTGGTGGCCAAAAATTGCACCTCATCACTCTCATCGCGGTAAACAACAAAGAAATACGGCTGTTCTGAAGGCTGTTGAGGTTGAAACTCTTCACTTATATGTTGCACTGGATAGTCGTAGCTTAAGTTACGCGCTGTTTTAGATAAATACAAAGGAGAATGAGTAAGCTTATTAGTGCTTAGAGGGAGCTCACGGGGGTCAGCCTTCATTACAGACACGTCAAGCTCAATCCATTCATAATGGGCTAGCGCCAGCATAAACACCGGATCAGACTCTCTAGGTACATAGCTTGTCATTAAATAGGTAATAAATTCTTCTCCTATATCTAAAAAATAAGGAGATTGGCAATCATGTTCACTAAAAAATTGACGAACCAGTAATAGCCACTGTTGATCACTATAAAGTGTTTTTAAAACTGGAAATGCCGATGAAACAAAGCCATTAATATTATTAAAAAACAGATCTCGGTAAATAGCCATTCGTCTGTCTTCAACATCGGTTGGACACGGCTGCTTATTAGGCTCTCGAATATGGGCCATAAACTCATTTTGCACATCGATAAAACTCATAATAACGACTCTTATAAAACCCTAAAATAGCAAGTACTTATTAAATTCAAACAGCTAAGCACTTTGTGCTGTTGATAACAACTTAAGATGCTTTGCCTGTAATTGATGGATTATATCCAGCTCTTTGGTTAACACGTTAATAGGCGGAATATTAAAATCTCGCTCTAGCAGTGTGGGAAAAACACCATGTGCCTGATATGCGCTATCGAGCAATTGCCAGACAGGGTCAATAACATCTGCGCCATGAGTATCTATAATAAGGTCATCAGCCTCATTGTAGTGGCCTGCAACATGACAATAGGCAATTTTATTAGTTGGTAGCCCACTTAAAAATGCTTGTGCATCATAACCATGATTAATCGAGTTCACATAAATATTATTAACGTCTAATAGCAACTGGCAGTCTGCGTCTTCTAAAATAGCATTGGTAAATTCAAGCTCTGATAGCTGCTGACCAGGGGCACCATAATAAGACACATTTTCCAGCACAAGTGGTCGCTCTAATATATCTTGTACCTGCTTAACCCGAGAAACGACATGTTTGATCGCTTCTTCAGTAAAAGGAATTGGCATTAAGTCATACATATGGCCTTTACCTGAGCAATAGCTTAAATGTTCGCTATAAGCTTTAATATCGTGGTTATCAAAGAAAGATTTTAACGACTTTATAAATTCAATATCGAGCGGTTCAGGTGAGCCAATAGAAAGAGATAAACCATGACAAACAAAGTGATTATTATTAGTTAACTGCTTAAATTGCTTTTCAAAGCGCCCACCTAGCTTTAACCAGTTCTCTGGGGCCACTTCCATAAACTCAATTTGTTTTGGTATGGCATGCTCAAGCTCATCTAGCATTTCTCTTCGCAAGCCTAAACCGACCATGCCAAAGTTAGGCGTTTGATTTTGAGCCATAATAAAACCTCATATTAAATAAAAAGGGCCTAATGGCCCTCTCACTTATCGGAAAAAGAAAAGTTTAGTGGCTACCACCACATTTACCTTCGCCGCACTTGCCTTCTTTTTTGGCCTTAGCATCACCACCACATTTACCTTCGCCGCATTTGCCTTCTTTTTTGGCCTTAGCATCGCCACCACATTTACCTTCGCCGCACTTGCCTTCTTTTTTAGCCTTAGCATCACCGCCGCATTTACCTTCGCCGCACTTGCCTTCTTTTTTGGCCTTAGCATCACCGCCGCATTTACCTTCGCCGCACTTGCCTTCTTTTTTGGCCTTAGCATCACCGCCGCATTTACCTTCGCCGCACTTGCCTTCTTTTTTGGCCTTAGCATCACCGCCGCATTTACCTTCGCCACACTTGCCTTCTTTTTTGGCTTTAGCATCACCGCCGCATTTACCTTCGCCGCACTTGCCTTCTTTTTTCGCTTTAGCGTCGCCGCCACATTTTCCTTCGCCGCACTTGCCTTCACCAGCGTCTAATTGATAACCAGCTACCATTTGTTGAAACTCAAATGGATTAGCTTGAACATCAGTACTCGCCATACTTGCGCTGCCAACAACCACTGCGCCTAATGTTAATGCAATTGAGTTTTTCTTTATTGTATTCATTTTTAATTACCTTTTAAACTTGTTGAACATCATTATAAAAGTAGACCGGTATTAAACTAAAAACTTTCAAATTTTCTATTTTTTTGCAAATAAGTTATTTAACTCTCTATGAACGCTAATAAGCGTTTTATGAATTTATGATTTACAGGTAAACTGGCGCTCCTTTTTTAGTAATACATTAATCACACTATGAAACTTATTTTAGCACCGATGGAAGGTGTCGTTGACTTTAAAATGCGCCAACTACTTACCGATATAGGCGGCTTCGATCTTTGTGTGACCGAATTTATCCGTGTTGTAGATACTTGCCTTCCAGATAAAGTATTTCACCGTTATTGCCCTGAACTTAAAAATGCGGGGCTCACTCGTAGTGGTACTCCAGTTCGCATTCAGTTATTAGGCCAAGTAGCCGACGTGTTAGCAGAAAATGCTGTAAAAGCAATTGGCTTAGGCTCTCATGGTGTTGATTTAAACTTTGGTTGCCCAGCAAAAACTGTCAATAAAAGCAAAGGCGGTGCTGTATTACTCAAAGATCCAGATCATATGTACTCGATTATAAAAACGGTAAGGGATGCCGTTGATGATGAGCATGAAGTAAGTGCTAAAATTCGCTTAGGTTTTGATGATGATAGTAACAGCCAAGAAATTGTCGATGCCGTTGTTAGCGCTGGTGCTAACAGCATTGCTATACATGCACGTACTAAACGCGATGGCTACAATCCACCCGCCTATTGGGAAAAAATCCCTCCTTTGGTCAAAGATAAAAAAATTGCAGTGATCGCCAATGGCGAAATTTGGCAAATAGAAGATGCACTTTTATGCCAAAAACGCAGTGGTTGCCGTGATTTGATGATTGGTCGTGGCGCGCTTTCACATCCTGATCTAGCAAGAAAAATTAAAGCGCAGGTTAATAAAGAAAGCTACAGTGAACTGACATGGGAAAATATTTTACACCATATTATTCATTCATCTATGCACCAAACAGCCAGCAAAGATACTAAATACTTTGCATCTCGAACAAAACAATGGCTTGGTTATTTAAAACGCCAATATCCACAAGCAGGACTATTATTTGATGAAATTCGTCGTTTAAAAGCCAAGGATGAAGTAGCCGAAGTGTTAAAGAAGTATGCGAAAGCGCCACAATTTGATACAAATCATAACACCTAAGTAAATCTAAATAGATAATAGCAGTATCACTACAAATTAACTTAAGGGTTATACTGCTAATGCATCACCAGCAACGACTAAACGATGAAATAGAAAGTGTTAAAGCAACTATATTAGGTTTGCTGTCACAATCGACTCACCCTACACATCAAAATTTGCTCTGCATCCTAACCCATACATCCAATGAAGAGTGGCTCGATTTAGCAGCTCAACAATTAGGTACTGAGTATAATCCGTTAATTGAACGAATGAACAAGCTTGAAGCAGCAATTAGTCAAATGGATATTGGTCAATATGGCTACTGCTGTGACTGTGAAGAGAAAATATCAGAGCAGCGCTTAGAAAGAGACCCTGCTGCTCAGCGGTGTGATAAGTGCGCTAAGTAGTAGCGCACTTAAATTTAATTGAGTAATTGCGGTGCAAAACTAAATGATTGCCCTGGATAAAAAAGAATATCCTCAACTAATATCCTCGCATCTTCTTCACTAATATTTAAACGTTTTAGTAAATTTAAACGCGCTTGCGATAGTGTCCACGCATGATAATGCACCCCAAGATCAGTCTCCATCATAGCCATATAGAGCTGCGCATCGGCAGGTTCTAATTGTGTAGCGTTAGCCCGCTGAGGTAATAGCGTATAACCCGTTGACCAGTCTAAACCCACTATTTTAGAATCATCAGTTAAAAGTAATTTGGTAAGCTGTGAGACATTTGAAGCTTCTACCATTGTTTGCTGTTTTTGACTCTGCATTGATTTAAATTTACTATCAATGTGACTTAACCACTCAAGCGGTGAAAGCACATCATTTGCAAAATAATTTAGTTTACTTTGGTACCACTGGCTGCCATTAGCAAGGCCAGACAACCCAATGCTGCCTCTTGGCTTATATTGCGTTAAATAATTATTTAATACACTCAGAGACTCATTAAGCTCAATAGGTGTGTCAGTACTGTTAATTGCTTGCTGTACATAGTGCTTTAAATAATTATGCTCTATTTTATTAAGCTTTAAGTTACTTTTCTCAGCGGCTTTAAGCTGTGTTTGAACAAATATCAGCCATTGCTCAATATTTTTCTTCTGAGCATCATTTTTAACTATCGAAAGCATATTTGATAACACATCAGTGTGTGCAGGCCATGCAAAATAACGCTCTGGAAATCGCTCTGCAATCACCAAATAATTTACCTGAGTAGTTTGCGCAACAGTTAACTTCATTTGCATTAACTGCTGGTAAATAGCGTGGCGACGCGCTAAATATGCGTCAGTAAAAGGCAGTTGCTCATTACTTAGTCCTGTACTGTGTGGGTTCTTTTGTGCACTTAAAGCCGTATTAAGTGATATTAACGCGCTCTGTGCCTCTTCATAAGATGAAAATAAGTCCGCTGGCTTAGAGCATGATGCTAAAAGCAAACAAAAGAGCAATGAAATAATAGGCGTTTTGTTCATGTTAATTCCAATAAAAAAAGCCCCAATGGGGCTTTTTAAAAATACTAGAGTACATTAAATATTAAATTTTAACACCGTTGCGAGCGGCTTTATCTTTAATATATGTAGCCCAACCTTTTGCAAACCTGCGTGTGGTTGGATCGTCCATAGCTTTAGTAATAGCAGCATGTGCTTGCTTATACTTGCCTTGGTAGTAAAACGCTTCAGCTAAATCTGAATAAATAGTACCTTTCTTTTCAGAGCCAAGCTCTAATGCTTTGTTCAAACGAACAACAGCAGCACTGAATTTTTCAGATTGTAGAAGTAATGAACCTGCTTTGCGGTAAAGCTCAGCGTCATTATCAAATTTAGCAGCTTCTTCGTAGTACTTAGCAGCTTTCTCTATATCTTTCGAACGATGGTAGTTACTAGCAATTGCACTCATATTTTGCTTAGTGCGTTTAACTTTTTCTTCTTTAACGGCCTTTTCAAGCGTTACAGCTGCTTTATAAGGAATTTCGTTTAAAGAATAAAAGTTAGCTAGAACTTTGCATTCAACTTCGTTTTCAAAGTAGCCGTTCTTGTAAGCAACTTCCATAGTTGCTAGCCCTTTCTTGTAGTCTTCGGTTTGTAAATAATACTTACCTAAGCCTACCCAAGACTTTTTGTCTTCAGGCCATACACGAACGATTTCTTCAGCAACTTTAACCATATTTTGATATTGCTTTTTCTCAAAATAGGCAGCTAATTTAAGTTGATAAGGAGCTTTATTAGGCTCTTTTGCTAACTTAATTGCTTTGTTTGCCGGCTCAAGAACCTCATTAAACTGTTTAAGCTCATAACTTGCTTGCGCAATACGAGTGTAAACTTTGGGGTCTTCTTCGCCTGTAAAGTCCATCCAATCATAATATGCTTGCTTGGCAGCACTGTATTGTTCAGTACCTGCATACATATCACCTAGGGTTTTTAAACCCTGAGCCTGATCGGCAAAGTTTAATACATCTGGTGCAATCGCTGCTTTCATGTACTTAATGGCAACCTTGTACTGCTCTTTTTGAGCATACATGCTGCCTAAGTAACGATTAACAGTTGCTTTATCAAAGTCGTTAGACGGATCTAACTCTTTCAATAAAGCAATTGCGCCATCAACATCATCTTCATTATACAAATCAAACGCTTTAATTACTTTTTTACCAGTACGTTCGCCCATGATTTTAGTCTTTGCTTTCTTACGCTCTTCAATTTTCGCGTAATCTGGCGCCGCTAAAACAGGTGCAGTCAACGCTACACCTGACACAGACATAAGAATTGCAAGTGCAGTTACTTTAGAAAAATTTCTCATTACTCGCCTCCTTAGTTGCCTTGGTTAAGTTTAAAGTCTAGTTGAACTTGTAAACCAACTTGCTTTTGTGGTTTTCCGTCAATGATCTTAGGACGGTATTTCCACTTACGCAATGCACGTTTAGCTTCACGGTCAAAGATACGTTTTGGATCTGCGTCGATTACATCAACGTCAATCACACCACCTAACTCATCAATTGTGAATGAAAGTTGAACCCAACCTTCTTTACCATCACGTGCTGCTTGTGTTGGATATTTTGGTTCAATACGAACGATCGGTGTCGCATCACCATCTCGTCCAAATGCACCTGGACCACTCAGTCCACCAGCCGTGCTTCCCACATCGATACTTGGCATATTAAACGACAAGCTTGTACTTGGGTTGCTGTTTTCCGGCTGTGGCGGCTGCGGTTTAGGCGGCTGCTTTGGCGGTGGCGGAGGCGGAGGCGGTACACGCTTCCTCTCCTGCACCTTAGATTCAGGCGGATTCGTCATAATTTCGACTATGATCTGCTCTTTTTGTTCCGTATTACGGTCAGCCCCACCAGAGATGAGGTATGCCATGAAGTAGAACAAGCCGAAAGTAACTGCCCCACCTGCAATCAGTGAAAACAGAAAACGAATCATTACTGATCTCCAGCTATTGAAATTCTCAGGTTATCACCTGTCGCTTTAATCTGGTCCATCACTTTAACCACTGTACCGTGTTTTGCTTCTTTATCAGCTTGCAAAATTACAACATCAGTAGGTTGTTCTGCTAATAAACTTTCGATTTTTGCTGAAACACGTTCAACATCAACTTGCTGTTTATCAATCCAGATTGCACCGTCGCTGCGAATTGCAATAAAAATGTTAGCATTTTTTTGCTTCGTAGCTTGGGCAGCTTTTGGTTTATTGACCTCGATACCAGCCTCTTTAACGAACGATGTAGTTACGATAAAGAAAATAAGCATGATAAATACGATGTCAAGCATTGGCGTCATATCTACCGCTGCTTCTTCTTCTTCACGAAAACGTTGTTTACGTGCCATATTTAATTCTCTCTCTAGTGATGAGGCATACTATCTACAAGTTTGGCTTTCACCATTCTCGCTCTTGCCTCAAGGCGTGAGCTAAAGAATACCCCAGATAGTGCCGCAACCATTCCAGCCATTGTTGGGATTGTTGCCATTGATATGCCTGATGCCATTAAACGTGCATTACCTGTACCTTGGGTTGCCATGGTTTCAAAAACCGCGATCATACCCGTAACAGTACCAAGTAAGCCTATTAAAGGACATACAGCTACTAATGTTTTAATCAACAACATACGCTGATCTAATTTTTCAGACGCTTCAGAAATCCATGCTTCACGGATTCTGTGTGCGTACCAAGACGTAGTGTCTTGGCGGGCATCCCACTTGGCTACTATTTCCTTCGTTAAACGAGGAAATTCAGCAAGTAGGAACCAATAGCGCTCAATCATTAAAACCCACATAAGAAAGAGTGCTATCGCGACCACGTATAATACCTGGCCGCCTGTGCCAACAAAATCCCTGATAGATTCCCATATCTCCATCAGGACTAGCATTAGGCTTTCTCCTTCTCCGCGTGAGTCGCGATGATACCCGCGCTTTGCTCATCAAGGATGTGTAATACCGACTTACTACGACCTGCAACAATAGAGTGAAGTAGGATAAGTGGTAGAGCTGCAATTAGACCTAGCGCTGTAGTTACAAGTGCTAGAGAGATGTTACCAGCCATGATCTTCGGATCGCCCGTACCGAACAATGTGATTGTTTGGAACGTTAGGATCATACCGATTACCGTACCTAGTAGACCTAGTAATGGTGCGATAGCAGCAAGGATCTTGATGATGTTAATACCCGCTTCGATGCGTGGCGTTTCACGTAGAATCGCTTCATCAAGTTTAAGCTCAAGGTTTTCAACATCTTGGTTTTTGTTGTCAGAGTACACTTTAAGAATACGACCCAGTGGGTTATTTGTATTCGGTGTAGACAAGTTCTTAAGCTGACCTTTGATCTTAGAAGTAGTAAGCGCTAAATCAACGAAACGCACTAAGAAGATTAAAAGACCTACAACAAGTAATACTGTGATGATGTAACCAACTTCAGCACCTTGCTCGTAGTACTCCATAAGAGACTTTTTCTGAGTGTTAATACGTAAAATTGCACCACGTGTAGGATCCACGTATACGCCAGCGTAATTATCAGCTGAAGTACCTTCTAGATCAGAAATACCTTTAAGGATATAGCTGTCAGGTTGCTTACCTAGAGGCTGAATAGATTTAGTCTCTGGTGAGTAGATTAAATAGCCGTCGTCTGTAACTAAGTTGAAGTTACCGATACGTGTTACTTTTTTCATAGACGGGTTACCGTCAAGACCTGCAACTTCAGTTTCAAACGTTGAAACTTTAGCTGACTCAGTCATTTCTGTTTGAAGTGAAATCCAAAGTTCTTCTAATTCACGAACTGTTGGAAGTTCTTTAGCGGCTGCTAATGAACGAAGTACTTCTGCACGACCTGGTTTTTCAGCACTTACTAAAGATGCTTCAATTGAACCAATTGCGTCAGCTGCTGCACGACGAACAACACCAAACATTTCACCTAACGTACCTTGTGCGTTTTGAAGAGCTTGCTCTTTTTCCGCTAAAGTATTTTCGTTTTGTGCATATTCTTTGCTGAGACGATCACCACGTGCTTTTTCAGCAGCTAGTTGGCTTTTCGCTTTGTTAAGTAACGCTTGCTTATCAGCACGATCTGACAAGAACTCTTGTTCACGTTGCTTATTGATTTTTCCTTCAGAAATACGCTCTTGCTTTACTTGCTCAAGAATTTTATCTAAAGCATCAGTATTTGCATGTGCATTAAGCGCGGTACCGGCAGAAACAGACAGTACTGCTGCAACAGCAAAACCTTTAAATAGTTTCTTCATTATTGATTACTCCGCGCCAAAAATTGGTAGTTTAACAAGTTCTAGTGTCGCTTGCTTACGTGCCATACGGATCACTTCTTTAACAGGTTTTAGGTATTCTTCACCTAATTCTTTCCACTGTTTAGTGTTGTTATCCCACACCCAAGCGTGTTTTAGATCGAATGACTGCGCTACGTAAGTAATACGACCTAAACGACCGATATCAACGTTAATGCTACGACCATCAACATCTAAAGTACCTTGAGAAGCAGTTACAGCTGAGCTGTAGGCTGTTTCAACAGTGTACGCTTCAAGAACCTGACGGAACTTCTCAGACGTTGTTACAGATGCAGATGCCATGATCTCACGTAATCTTTCAACGCGTCCAAGACGGTTTTCTAGATTAAATGGAACGTCCGCTTTGATGAATTGCTCAAGCGTATCGATCATGCGATACATCAAAGGCACAACGTTTTGTTTAGTGTTATCGATAGTCGCGATTTGACGATCGAACGATGCGATAGACGCGTTTTGGTCTGCGACCAAACGTGCTACGTGATCGTTGTACACCTTCATAAGTTCAGTCTCATCAACGATGCTACGGTACTCAGCGATTAGCTCCTGAGTTTGACCATATACATTGTCAATTTTAGTTTGAGACTTAACCGCAGCCTTTTGAATTGTTTGACCTGCTTTTTGCACGTCATTCAAAGGATCTGCAATCACATTGCTGCTTGCAAATGCAAAAGCGCCAACCAACGCAGTTGCTACAAGACTCTTTCTGATTTTAACAGACATAGTTCCCAACCAATTAAGTAATGTTACTTTTATAATTTAATTATCAACCCGCTAAGGGGAAGACAACCCTGATATCTTTTAATAGATATCAACTTACCAATAATGCTAAATGCATCATGTCATGTCAACTTCATGTTTAGCATAACCTATAAATAAATCAGCTTGTTTGTAAGATATTTACTGGGCCCGAACAAAAAAATTAACATTATTATAACTAACGTGATAAACACAATTTCTGCAAGCCCTGATATAGTAAGAATAACGATCACCACCACCGTTAATGTAAACAAAAATATAACATTTAAAATTAACTTAATCGTTGCTGAAAAAAAATTAAAAATAAGCTAATTTTCTGTCCCGAATATTCATTTTGAAGCTTTTTTAAGACTTTTTAGACCAAAAATACAGCTAATCGTTATTATTAGGTTATTCATCGCATCATAATAATGACGTGCAGATTTATTAAAAAGCAATACAAAGGGGGGGAAGGTAATTACAAAAAAATCATTTTTATTAACACCTGTGTTTTTTCATTCAATTAATATAACGCTCCCTGGCCACTGTTAATATTTTCATAGGTACGAATGCCAATCTTACACACTTTTAAGCTTTTATTAACCAATAGGATTTGCAGTGATGACGCTGATAGGTTCACTGTAACGTTAAGTAATACCAACTCGCTTAATTAAATGAGCTATTTTTAAAAAGGAAAACTATGTAGATAGCAAGGCAAAAAATTTACTTATTTTTTTTCTGACGAGAAATTTTTAACGCAGTTATCGACTCATCAGCCCTCTCAATATGGCTAAGTATTATTACGTAATGGCATAGCTAATATGTAGCTGGCCGATGAAATACTCAAAGCACGAAGGTTTATAAACATATAGATAGAATGAGGGTTTAAAGGAATTATAGCTACTAAAAGAATTATGGCGTTACAGAGGAGTAAATGAGTTTTGTAGATGTATATGAATTATGGTGAAACAGGTTAGTGCTTCACCACGATGAACTTAGGTTCACATAATAAATTATGCTACTTCTACGTTCTCAGCTTCTGGGCCTTTTTGACCTTGCTTGATGCTGAAAGTCACTGCTTGACCTTCGCTAAGAGTGCGAAAACCAGAACCAGTGATTGCGCTGAAATGTACAAACACGTCAGGACCATTTTCTTGTTCAATGAAACCAAAGCCTTTAGCTTCGTTGAAAAATTTTACTTTACCAGTAACCGACATACTAAATTTTCCTGTAAGTCAATAATTAAAATTCAGCCATATAATTATGGCAATATCCTCCCTGAGTCAATGCCCAAAAAACTGGAGGTGATAGTACAGGAAGAAGTAATAACCAAACCGGTAACCTTAAACGCAGCACAATACCGTAATTCAATACGCAAAAACTCAAAGCCAATTAAGGTTAACACATTAATATTTTTTTAGCTCTATTAATTGGGATTTATTTTTGAAGATTCATCGATTTATTACTTTCTTTATAAGTTTCTAATTTTTATAAGGATAAACAACCTAAAAGTTGTATTTTTTATAAGCAGATTATAAATATTTAAAATAGGGTTCCTCCAAACCGCTTTTTTGGTAATTGAAAATAAAAAACCACCTTAGTTTAGGTGGTTTTAGCTTAATTTTTACTATTTAACTTGCCAGTCAATAACACTATCGGCTTTAATCGGTACTACTTCTGAATCTCCTAGCGAATAACTTGCTGGCACTGTCCAAGGCGCTTTCTCCAAGGTAATAGTGTCAGTATTACGCTCAAGGCCATAAAAGTCTGGACCGAAGTGGCTTGCAAAGCCTTCTAACTTATCAAGCGCTCCTGCCTCTTCAAAAGCTTCAGCATAAAGTTCAATAGCTGCATGCGCGGTATAAGCACCGGCACAACCACATGCCGCCTCTTTTTTATCTTTATAATGTGGGGCTGAATCCGTGCCTAAAAAGAATTTTTTACTACCACTTGTCGCTGCCGCCATAAGCGCTTGTTGATGAATGTTACGTTTTAATATAGGTAAGCAGTAATAATGTGGGCGTATCCCCCCTGCTAACATATGGTTGCGGTTATATAACAAATGATGCGCAGTAATTGTAGCTGCTACATTATCCGAGGCATTTTCAACAAATTCTACTGCATCTTTCGTTGTTATATGCTCAAGGACAATTTTAAGCTCAGGAAAGTCTGCGACAACGTCACCTAAAATAGTGTCTAAAAATACTTTTTCACGATCGAATATATCAATAGAAGAGTCAGTGACTTCACCATGGACAAGTAAAAGCATGCCAACCTCTTGCATTGCTTTTAATACTGGGTAGATATTTTTTACTGATGTTACACCAGAATCCGAGTTAGTTGTTGCACCCGCTGGGTACAATTTAGCTGCAAAAATTTTACCTGTCGCTTTTGCTTTTTTTATTTCATCAGGCGTCGTTTTATCAGTAAGGTAAAGCACCATTAAAGGTTCAAACTGCCCTTGAGGTTTTGCAGCCATAATTCGCTCTCGGTACGACAATGCGGTTTCTGTACACGTAGCTGGCGGAACTAAATTTGGCATAATTATCGCGCGGCCCATATAACGGCTAATGTCACGCACCGTATCTTTTAACTGATCCCCATCGCGTAAATGCACATGCCAATCATCGGGTCTAGTAATCGTTAAAGTTGTCATTTTGCTCGTCATCGTAAAGTCCTAATGCTTAAGTTAACTGATCATAGGCATATGGTGTTTTCGAGTAAAGGGCTTATTAGAAATAATCCTTAGATACTACATTTAAAGTTAACTTTACACTTGATGATTCTCATTTAACGTTTTATTTTGTAGAAACGTTAATATTAGGTTAACGTATGTACCTTTAATAATAATTATAAGGCCTCCCAAAGCTGCTTATGTCGAACACTATCGATACCACTAAAGCGCTCGAAACTAAAACGGATCAATTGAGTATAATCAATCAGTTCTCGTCAAGTTTATTGCAACTGAATACGTTAGAAGCGCTTTTTAGTTATGTCACTACACAGGTTGTTAATCGACTTGGGTTTGTAGACTGCGTTATTTACTTAGCAGATGACAGCCAATCTTTGCTGAATCAAGTAGCTTCTATGGGCATTGAAAGCGAACATATCAGTTATCAGTCTGAACGCAAAATCATTCGCTTTAGCGAAGGCATAACAGGCTATGCAGCATCCACAGGGCAAGCATTAATAATTGGTGATGTAAATAAAGACAGCCGTTACATAGCTGATGAACGCCCTGCCCAATCAGAAATATGCGTCCCCTTAATATACAAAGATCGCGTGCTTGGGGTTATAGACTGTGAGCACCCAATAAAAAATTACTTTACTAGTTCGCATCTAGAGATTTTAACTACGGTAGCTCATTTATTAAGCGCAAAAATCAATCAAGTGAATACCGTTAATAGCTTGCAAGACACAGTAATGCAGCTCAACAATGCACAAAAATTAGAAAGCAGCCTACTGCAAATAGCTAACTTAACCTACAAAGCACAAAATTTAGATACGTTTTTTAAATCGCTGCATGTAATTATTGACAGCTTATTGACTGCAAGTAACTTTTTTATTGCGTTGTACGACAAAAAAGAAGACGCACTCGACTTTGTTTATACCGTTGAAGGCGGTGTACAAACAAATACCCATAAAATAATTTCCAAAGATCAACTAAAAGAAACAGCCTCTTATTATTTGCTGATTAATGAACGACCATTACTACTTAATAAACAGCAATACCATGAACATATTGCACAAGGCCATTTTAAGTTAGTAGGTGAACAAGCTGATTCATGGTTAGGTGTGCCTTTTAAAGTTAATGAGCGTATGAGTGGCGTCATTGTTGTGCAAAGTTATGACGAACAACATTATTATAATGAGCATGATAGTTCGCTGCTAACCTATGTAAGCCGTCAAATAAGCATGGTCATAGATAGACATTTAGCCCGTCAAGAGCTAGAGCACAAAGCGCTGCACGATGAGCTAACTGGCCTGGCAAACCGTTCGCTACTGATTGAAAGAATGAAGCATGCGATTTTACGCCTAAATCGCGCTAGAAAAGGCACTTTTCATGCCCTGCTTTACCTTGATTTTGATCGCTTTAAGAGTATTAATGATTCGTTAGGTCACGAAGTAGGTGATCACTTTTTAATTGCTATATGTAAACTCATTACTCAAACGGTACGCAATACCGATACCTTTTCTCGCTTAGGTGGCGATGAGTTTGCTATTTTTATGGAAAACCTCAGTCATCGTGACCAAGTAAACGATGCCCTTACTCGCATTAAAGCGGCACTATCTGAACCCGTTAATATTGATGGCCATTTACTGCAGCCCTCCACCTGTATTGGCGTTGCATTTAGTGACAGCGTAGACGATGAAGCATTTGTATTATTGCAACAATCAGATGCAGCTATGTATGAGGCAAAATCATCTGGGCGTGGCCAAGTTAAATTTTTTAATAACGTGATGCGCAATAAGCTAAAAACGCATGCAGATCTTGAAAACGATTTACAGCACGGTATTGAGCATAATGAATTTGAACTGTATTTTCAGCCTATCTTTACTATTAACAGTGGCGAGGTTATAGGATTTGAAGCTCTCGTACGTTGGCATCACCCAAAAAAAAGGTTTATATCACCGAACGACTTTATTCCAATTGCTGAAAAGACCGGGCAAATTATTAACTTAGATTTACATTTACTAGACCTCGCAGCGCAACATATTGCTTTGTGGCAACAACAAGGGCATCGCTTTTTACGTGTCACGGTTAATGTATCTTCTCGACACTTTGCCAGTTTAGAATTTGTAGAGCAGCTCCATAGTATTTATAAAAAACACCACCTACCACTGGGCTCATTGTGTCTTGAGATAACTGAATCGGGACTGATCGAAAATTTAGAATTAGCGACGCAAATTATACAAGGGTTATCACCTTTAAAAGTGTTGCTTTGCCTTGATGATTTTGGTACAGGCTATTCAGCTCTAGGCTACTTGCACCAACTGCCAATTCATGTAATGAAAATTGATAAAAGCTTTATTGATAACTTAAAAACCACTGCTAACCCATTAATAGATGCTATCTTAACCTTGGCTATTTCTTTAGATCTTATTGTTATTGCAGAAGGAATAGAAACCGCTGAGCAACTTACTATTTTACAAAAAACCCAATGTGATTATGGGCAAGGCTTTTTAAAATCAAAACCTGTTACAGCAACAGAGGCCATAGCATTAATCCACAGCCCTCTTTAATGGCTAGGCACAGCTGGAATTTACAACCAAGTATTTAGGATTAAACTGACCACTGTGCTTACTCGCTTTAATACTCTTAATAATTCAACCTCGTTTGTAAGAGCATACCAATTAAACCTTGATGATAAATGCTAACCTCAACAACATGTTTTACAACAACACATTAATCGCTAAACATGCATAACTTACTCCATAACCAAATTCACACTGCTTTATTTTAATTTCAGCTTAACTATTTAAACCCGATTTAACATGAGCTAAATTCAACAATAAACAAATAACAAAACAATATTTGACTATGCAAAGTTAATAAATTTAATGTTTGCAGTAAAAAACACACCAAACCTCACTTTTATAGCCATCTAGACGTTGAAACGATTTTTATATAAGCGTAGTATGTAGTTAATCTAAGCAATACTCACCATACCCATGAGATTTATTAAAGATGATTGACATTAAACACCTAAAAACTATAGCGACCCTCAAAGAAACGGGATCGTTGGTTAATACAGCCCGCGAGCTATTTTTAACTCAGTCAGCTTTATCGCATCAGATCAAAGATTTAGAAAATAAATTAGATTGCCAGTTGTTCGAACGAAAAACTCAACCTGTCCGATTTACACCTCAAGGTATGTTATTACTTGAATTAGCACACGAAATATTACCTAAGTTAGAAGCAACTAAATGCCGATTAAAAGAAAGTTTAAATCAGCCAATCTCACAACTGCGTCTAAGTGTTGAATGTCATGCCTGTTTTCATTGGTTATTGCCTACTATTAAAGAGTTTAATAATTTTTGGCCTGACATAAAGATTGATTACGAACGTGGTTTTAGTTACGACGCCATCCCAGACTTATTAAATGATGAATTAGACCTAGTGCTTACCTCAGATGTGCGTGAACCCGACAAACTAGAATACGCCCACCTATTTGACTTTAAACTTAAGCTAATAGTGGCACCGGATCATGACTTAGCTAAAAAAGCCTACGTAACTGCGCTTGATTTAAAAAACGAAACTATTATTTCTTACCCGATTCCGCGTGAGCGCCAAGATATATTTAAGCATTTTATTCAAAATGCACGTTTTGATGGCACGCTTAAAACAGTTGATCAGGGCTTACTTATATTTCAATTAGTCAGTGCAGGTATGGGTGTAGCCGCCCTACCTGATTGGCTCGTTACTCCGTATGAAAGCCAAGGGCTAATTAAGTCAATTCCACTGGGCGCGCTTGGTTTAACCCGTCCGATGTACTTAGCGATGAAAAAAGACATGAAAGACAATCCGGTTTACCGTCATTTTTTAAACACCTGTAAATTAAATAACGGTCGATAAATCTAAAACTTATGAGTAACATGTTAGTAAATATATTCAACCGTGTTACTCATTATGTTTGAACTTAAAAAAATATTGGGCGGTTTACTCATGCCGTTACCATTACTAGGTTTACTTAGCCTAATACTGCTTATTTTTGCACTCAAACACCGAAAGCTTGTTATCACCTTGTCTTTTTTGAGTCTTGCAACCTTATTACTTGCCAGTACGCCCTGGGTTGCCAACTTATTGATTAAACAGAATCAACCTACTTCATTGGCTTTTAGTATCAATGATCACCCTAGCATAGATAAAATTGTGGTACTTGGCTGCGACATAAACCCTAACCCAGCCCTTAGTGCTAACAGCCAGCTAGGAAATTGTGCATTAACACGTTTAGTGGAAGGTATTAGGCTCGCTAATATATATCCTCAAGCTCAGTTAATTGTATCAGGTGGGGGTTATGAAAAAGTCACCAACAGCGCACTTATGTATAAAACGGCAATTAGCTTGGGTATGAATAAAAGTCGCATTGTACAAAATCCAAACGCAATGGACACAGCGCAAGAAGCCGCATTTTTAGCCTCAAAACTTGTTGACTATAATACCGTTTTAGTTACTTCTGTAAGCCATATGCCCAGAGCAATAAATTTATTTAATGCTCAAGGCATCACTGTGATCCCCGCAGCAACTGACTACCACAACTTTGCAGCGTACCCTTGGTATAAGCAACTCATACCCAACGCAAAAGCATTACTAGTAGTGACTCAATTTGCCCATGAAGTACTTGGCGATACATGGATAAAAATACGTCGTACAATAAATCCTGAAGCCCTTTGATTTT
This sequence comes from Pseudoalteromonas undina, assembly GCF_000238275.3. Classification (NCBI taxonomy): domain Bacteria; kingdom Pseudomonadati; phylum Pseudomonadota; class Gammaproteobacteria; order Alteromonadales; family Pseudoalteromonadaceae; genus Pseudoalteromonas; species Pseudoalteromonas undina. The sequence goes on along the minus strand of NZ_AHCF03000003.1, from coordinate 990,655 downwards.
TTATTGTTGATGGGTTTTAAACTCAGCGGAAACTCTTTATAACATATTAAAGTAATAAGTTATTTTAACTTTAGATTTTAAAGAACCTACTCAAGATAAGTATGAATAGGTTACTTAGACGGCATTGTATTTACGGCAAAGCTTACACTGGGTTGTCTATATCAATAAATGTTACATCAAAGCCATATTTATCAGCAAGGTATTCACCCAGCGCTTTAATACCGTATCGCTCTGTGGCATGGTGGCCAGCAGCAAAAAAGTCGATATTTTGCTCGCGAGAACTATGTATTGTTTGTTCTGACGCTTCACCGGTTAAGTAAGCATCTAGCCCCTGCTCAGCTGCTAAATCTATATAGCCTTGCCCGCCACCAGTGCACAGGGCAATTGTTTCAATTTTATCATTACGCACTAAACTTGTCAGAGGCTCGCGATTAAGCACTTGGTTTATTTTTTTAGCAAATTCGCACCCCGTTAGCGGCGTTTTTAACCGCCCTTTCATCACGACACTGTTATTGACTGGCTCTAAACCTGCTTCAATCTCAATATCGAGTAATTGCGCTAGCTGAGCGTTGTTGCCGATTTCAGGGTGAATATCTAATGGCAAATGATAAGCAAATAAATTGATGTCGTTAGCTAAAAGTGCAGCCACACGACGTTTTTTCATGCCAATGATAGGTTGTGACTCGCCTTTCCAAAAATAGCCGTGGTGTACCAAAATGGCATCGGCATTTTTTTCAATCGCGGCATCAATAAGTGCTTGGCTTGCCGTTACACCCGTTACTATGGTGCGTATCTCATCTTTACCTTCTACCTGAAGTCCGTTTGGACAAAAATCGTTAATGGTTTCTGGCTTTAACAGGGTATTTAATAGTTGATTAAATTCTCTACGTTGCATACTACTTACCTTACTTTGCACTGAATTTTGTACAAATTTTGGCGGTTATGCGCTAAAAATGAAAGGAAAATCGCAAAAAATTGAAAAACAGTTCTAAAATAGGTATAAATACCTCTTCTTTATCTGTGTAAACAACGTATAGGGTCTCTGATGAGCAAACTAGACAAAACAGAAGTGTTATCTGCCTTTGAAGCTGCATATGAAGCTGCCAATGGTAAAAAACCTGAAATAACAACTAAACCTGGCTGGTACAGCGTTGATGGCGGCAAGAATATGCGCCTAGCTGATGTAGCAGAGCTGACTAAAGAATTAAGCTCTGGAAAGTCTACAAAAAAAGCTGCAGTAAAAGCACCCGCTAAAAAAACTAAAAAAGCTGCTCCTGTAAAAGCACAGAAAAAAGCGCCTTTCACCGTGATCACTGAGAACGAAGAAGGTTACACAGCAGAAGAGCTTTGGATAGTAGAGCTTGCTCGTAAAGATCACGACTGTCGCCTACCGCGCGGTGTAGTGTAATTCACTGAGTGCTCAGTATAAAAGAAACCGCGTTAAGCGGTTTTTTTATGTTTAGTTTCTATCAATAGCTGCAAAAACCACGTCGCGACAAAACCACACACCACAATAAACACTGTCCCGGCAAGTACTGGCATTATTAAAAAATCCCAACTTTGGCTAGACTCAATAATTAAGATAGGGTTTGCACCGGCAGCAGGGTGAATGGTTTTAGTGATCATCATCAAAGTTATAGCAATACCCACAGCCAGCCCAATCATGATCGCACTATCAGCACTATAATAGCTAAAAACAACCCCAATCATTGCGGTCAGCATATGCCCCCCTATTACGTTTTTTGGCTTAGCTAATGGGCTCTGTGGTACGCCAAAAACAAGCACAGCTGTTGCGCCAAATGGCGCCATTAACCAAATACCGTAATCACCCATATAATTTAGCCACGCCAAAAAAGCCAAAACAAAAGTAGAAAAAACACCTGCGATTAATGCCGACTTTATTTGCTCACTATGCATATTACCTCCTTAAAAGTAGACCGACTTGTCTACACCTACAATATAGACAAGTCGGTCTACCTATGTCAAGCTGTGTTTTTACTGCTCAAATTTGGAATATCATGGATAAACAACAACAAATAATCAGTACGGCACTAAGCCTTTTTTATAAAAAGGGTATACACGCTGTTGGTATTAATGAAATTTTAGCTGTATCCGGCATTGCAAAAAAAACCTTATACAAGCACTTTGAAAGCAAGGATGCGCTTATTTGTGCCTGTTTAGTCACACGTGACATGTGTTTTAACGCTTGGCTAAAAAAAATATGTCTGCAACCAAGTGCTATATTAGTCGCGCAAGCAATTTTTTTCGGACTGAAAAAGTGGATTAATAATGAGGTTTCAGAGTTAAGTAACTTTAATGGCTGTTTTTTTATTAATACTGCAGCTGAATACCCTATAGAGAATGACCCTATTGCCAAACTTTGCAAACAGCATAAGCAAACGAACTTTGAGATTATACTATCAGCTCTTTTAGAAACCCCTGAATTTGCTCATAATAGAGAAAAAGCAATTGAAGCCGCACACCATTTACTCATTTTAAAAGAAGGATTTATAACTAGAGCGAGAGTGATGCATGATGTATCAGTAGCTGCACCTAGTGATAATATTTTAAAAGCGATAGTAGCAGTTGGTTAAATAGATAAATACAATATAAAAAAAGCGGCTAAATAGCCGCTTATTAACTAAAAAACGCCTACCTTATTCAAAAAATAATGGGGCACGTTGTTTTTTACCAACTTCGTTCATCGTTGCTGCGTCGAACAAGCGGCCGTTGATCATGGTGTAATCAATTTTGTCTGAATCGCGGATGTTTTTCAGTGGGTCGCCATCTATAACCATTAAATCTGCCAGTTTACCGACTTCTAATGAGCCTACATTTTTATCTAAGCCTAGGTATTTAGCAGGATCGAGAGTTGATGCTCGAATAGCCTCAAGCGGCGTCATACCACCTTGAGTAAACATCCACATTTCCCAGTGCGCACCTAAACCTTCACGCTGACCATGTGCACCTAAATTAACCAGTACACCTAAATCTTGTAGTTCAGCTGCCACACGTGCATTGTTAAAGTGGTTATAGTGATGATCGGGCGCTTTAACACGACGCATTGAACGTGGTAGTAATTGATTTTTTGGCACAAATTTGCTCAATCGAGGATGATTCCACACATCAGTTTTATCGTACCAGTAGTTTTCACCCCAAATACCGCCATAGGCAACCACCAATGTAGGCGTATAACCTACATCACTTTGTGACCACAACTGCTTAATATCATCATAAATATGTTCAACCGGAATGGAATGCTCAATCCCTGTATGCCCATCAACCACCATACTCAAGTTATGTTGTAATAATGAGCCCCCTTCTGGCACGACCATCATTTCAAGTTCACGACCAGCCTCAATCACTTGCTGACGCTGCTCTCTGCGAGGTTGGTTATAAGATTTAACACTAAACGCCCCTACTTTTTTCAAACGCTCTAAATGAAATTTAGCATCATCTAATGAATCAATATGCGAAGTATAACCAGGCATATTCGCTCCATATAAAATAGTACCAGTGGAGAAAATACGCGGGCCGACAATCATACCGGCTTTTTGCATTTCACTGGCAGTGAATATTTCAGTGGTGTCGTTTGATGGATCGTGGATGGTGGTAACACCTAGCGCAAGGCCTGCAAAGTTTTTCCAGTTTTGTTGTGGGATAATTTCATTGCTTGCTTGTGAGCCATGCGCATGCGCATCAACCATACCAGGCATAATTGTTTTGCCTGTTACATCAACAATCTTAGCACCTTTTGGAACGCTAATATCTGCAGCAGAGCCAATAGCTTTAATATGTTTACCATCGGTAACAATAACGCCATTTTCAATGACTTTTTCGCCGTCCATGGTAATAATTTTTGCGCCAGTTAAGGCAGTCATGCCTTCTGGTTCAGCCATTTTTTTGCTAAAACCAATGTTAGTCCCGCTTTTGACTTTAACCCCTTGGTCATCGGCTTTATTAATAGCAAACATTCCATCTAAACTGGCATGGTATAGCTCAGGGCCAAGTGTCCAATAGAGTTTATTGCTGTTGGCACTCCAGCTAATATTTTCACCAGCACGAACAGATAATTGCTCAATTGGAAATTGGCTGTCTTTAGGCCCAATATTAATGGTCTTACCACGCTCAACAAACGGTGTTACAAACACTTTAAAGCGCTCTGCAAATGCTAAGTACTCACCATCAGGCGATACCCTAAATTCAGTGGCATGCTCTGATTCATAGAGTTTGCGCACTTTTTTACTTTCAAGCTCAACCACACTTAACGTTGGTTTAGGCCATGGGCTCATAATATAAACACGGTCATTGGCACTACCAAACTGCGGTTGATAACCACTTTTAGAAATTAGTTCACTCTTACCGCCTTTAGCACTGACACTGTAAACCCCAGGGTGCAGTGACCATTTAGGATTTAAAATACTGCCACCACTGGCTTTACGATAAACTACAGTTTTGCCATCAGGGCTAAAGGTAGGCTCTACATATTTACCCGGTTCATCGGTAATCGTATCGCCGCGACCACTTCGTGCAGAGACAACGCGCACTGTGCCTTGTTCGTTATCGTCCCACGTGGTGTAGACAATTTTTTTACCATCACGCGAGTACTGTGGAAATAACTCATAATGATCGGTTTGCTTGGTTAAACGTTTGATTTTTCCTGAGTCTAAATCGCGTTTATAAATATGACCCAGTGCTTCAAACAATGCCGTTTCACCATCTGGGCTAATTTGTACATTTCGCAGCATTTTTACATCAAATTCTTCAGTATCGATATTTTGAGTAAAGCGCACCGCTTTTTGAATTTTTTTCGTGGTGTCTATTTTGAATGCAATATCGCTGACAGATTTATCATCGACATTGAGTTTATGAATGGTGCCACCAGCCCAAAATACTAACTCTTCATTATCTGGTGTCCACGCAATTGTTGGGTATACCCCATGAATAGCCCATGTTTCTTGCATATCGCGCTCTAGCTTGTCATATAGCTTGGTATGCTCACCGCTGGTTAAATCGTATAAGTACAAGCTAGTTTGAAAGTCATCACGCTTTACATAGGCAAGTTTTTTACCATCAGGTGACGGAGTTGGTCTGATTGCCCCACCCATACCACTAATAATCGTTTCTATTTCACCGGTTTCACGATCATAGCGCTTAATTTTATAAATACCCGCAACCGAATCTTTTGAGTAATGAAAGGTTTTACCTGGGGTGGCATCATGAGAAAAATAAACATAACGGCCATCAGGTGAAAACATCGGCTCACCTAAATCTTTTTGATCGTTTTCACGTTTAGTCAGTTGTACCCCTTTACCACCCGCTTTGTGATAAAGCCAAACTTCACCCGCGCCCAAAGAACGACTGGCGGTAAAGTGCTTACGTGCAACTAAATAATCGCCATCAGGGCTCCATGCCGGGCTATTAAGTAAACGAAACGTTTCGTCCGTTACTGCAGTTTGATTCTCGCCATTAACGTCCATAACCCAAATATTATCACCGCCCCCCTGATCTGAGGTAAATGCGATATGTTTACCATCTGGGCTAAAACGCGGCTGCATTTGCCATGCGATATCTGAGGTTATTTGAGTGGCTTTACCACCACTCATTGGCATAGTGTAAATATCGCCCAGTAAGTCAAATACTAAGGTTTCTCCATCAGGGCTTATATCTACATTCATCCATGTGCCTTGCTCTACACTAATAGAAGCATCTACAAATTGCCCTTTTGGTGAATCAACTTGCCATTTTTTTTCATCTGTTTGCTCTGCGTGTACTTGACCCAATGCCAATGAAACTGATAACGCAAACGCTGTTTGCAGCATTTTCTTCATGCTTATCTCACTTATTATTGTTGCTGTGTGTTGCTCTATTACATGATTGCAACAAAAACGCTAGCAAGTTACCAGCGTAATAGGATGAAGTGCATAAAATTAATGCCAAACAATAGGATCAAATTGATAAAAATCTACCAGCAAACGGTAAATTTCAGGGTCATCGCGGCGTAAATCTGCGGGTTTTTCTAAGAACGTTTCGGTGATCACCGCAAAAAATTCTGCCTCATTTGTGGCTCCGTAGCTATGAATAACATGCGGCATGTTATAAGCAACGTGTGTTTTTAACTGCGAAAACGCTCGGCTAAATACCTTGCCCCATTGTTGATAGTGAGTCTGTGATGTAAGTAATGGCGTGCCGGTGGTTTTACCGGTCTCTTGATCAAGTTGATGCGCAAACTCATGAAACACTAAATTATGCCCGTCACTGGGTAAGCGGTTACCCTCAAGCACATCATGCCAGCTCAGCACCAGTGTGCCTCCTGGCCATGATTCACCTTGCCTTACGGTATTATGAAAACTAACAAGCCCTGCGTTATCGCGACTTGATTGAGGCGCATAATAGGCGCTGGGATAGAGTAAAATTTCCTTCACGTTTTTATACAAAGGCCAAGGTTTATTTAGTACCAGCAAGCAAGCATCGGCGGCAATAATGAGTTTCATTGCTTCAGTTAGTTGCAACCCATCACAACCAACAAAGCGCTTTTCATTTAAAAACCACACAATATGACGAGCCAACTTGGCTCGATCTGCATCAGTCATTTTGTTATAAATTGGCATAGCCCGCAGCAACAGCGCATGCTGTTGTGGGCTTAATGATAAATGACTGTATTTACGGCGCCACAGAGTATTTTGAATATCAGGCCAACGCCAAAAAATAACGACAAACGCAAAAAGTAAGAAAATCAATAATCCGTTTACCATTTAATAGCCCTATAATTATCTATACAGTATTAATTGGTCCATAAAACTAGAATTCAATTATTTAACACTAAATAAAAAGCCACACATCTGTTAGAGCGTGGCCTTTTCTTTAACAAGTGAACTGTTTGTTTATTTATATCATGCTAGCGATACAAAGGCTGCCATGCACATGTACGATAGCCATATCGTTCAAAATAGAAACGATTACAGTTGGTGTCATAATTACTTGAGCCAACATCAATCCGATGCTCACTTATATATTTATTATGCAGAGAAACCTGTTGTCCATTATACAATAAAGTAAAATGAACATGAGGACCTGATGATTGGCCGCCCTCACACAATGCTTGATTATAATTATTTGCATAGCGACCTAACCATGCACCAGGTTGAACATAATCACCACTGCTATATTGAAGGTTTGACATGTGGTAGTAGTTGGTTGAATAGCCACTGGCGTGTGTTACTCGAATATTGCAGGAAGAAAAGCGAGTTACCGTTCCGCCATGCGCAGCTTGAACAAAAGGAGTATTAGCGCCCCAGCCACCAGAGCCATTGTTAAAATCAAGTGATGAGTATGGGTAGCCAGAACCTGTATTTGAGTGAGCGCCACCACTGTACCAATAGCCAGACGGCCACGGTAAGTTCATTTCAAAACTAGCGGCTAAAAGTTGTTTTTCATTATTTTGATCTACACTATTCAATGAACGTTGCAATTGACTAGTGTTACTAGGAAATACACGGTCAAACGTAGCTAAAAACTCAGTCAAAGTCTGTTGATTATTTTTAGAGTTTGATGCCAGTCTATCGCTATCTGCAAACAGACTTACTAGAGCCGCAGTTGCAGCTGTGCTACTCGTAGTTTGGGTTGCCTGATTTCGTTTTTTTAACTTATCTTGTGACTCTTGCCACTGCTTATATGCATAAAAGCGTTGACTTAATTTCATCACTACGTCTTTTACTTGCGCATCAAAACCACGCTTGTCTGTTATACCAGCTAAAGGGTTCTCAATATCAGCATTTGGGTTTGAAAGTAAGCCACTTTGTTGCTCTATCAGCGCTAAAATTACTTTTGGATTAATACTGGTATAACCTGCCCAGTGTAAAATGAGCTCTTTTTTATCTTCAATTGCTGACGCATGCAAAGAAAAAAAGTTATCCCAATCTTCGTTTAATAATGAGTCATTAAACACAAATTGCGTATCATCAATAGTCAGTAAAGAGTTAAGCTTGAGTGATGCTAAAGCCTGTTTAGTAAACAAAAAGTCATCATGCTTATCGCCTTCTGCTAATACCACGGGTGAGGCCCCTAGAAGACTTGCGAATGTAATATTAATTATCTTGTTTTTCATCTTATATTCCTTAAGTAAAAAGCAAAAAAACCCCTAATGGGTACACAAGGTATAGCACCCAAATTAAAATAAAGTTAATTAATATTACTTATGCTTACATATAATTACTTAATGAATTAACTTAACCTACACAAATAATAAAGAAGTTGAAATTCTCTATATGATAAAAGCTGTCGGAAAAAACGATTTAACGCATTAAAGCAGCTCTTTTTAGGAAGCTATGCACTCAACCCTATTTCGGCCATTGTTTTTTGCCTTGTATAAAGCTTGATCAGCACGAGATAATAACCGATCGTAATCATCGACATTATCTGAGTCAGAAACACCAAAGCTCACGGTTACGCTAAGCCCTTGGGCAATAGACGAAAAGTCTTTATTTTCAACTTCTTTGCGTAATTGTTCACATAATTGCTGTGCTTGCACAGTATGCATGTCAGGAAATACAAATGTAAATTCTTCACCGCCCCAACGAGCCACTTCTTGCTCGCCTTCACAATGCGCTTTAAGAATATTGGCGACTTCACATATAACCTGATCGCCAATCAAATGAGACCAACCATCATTAATGCGTTTAAAGTGGTCAATATCCATAATGGCAATCGCAAGCGGAGTATTACGCGCTTTAAAATCTGTAAAGTTGTCGGCCAGCCAACCATCAAATGCCCGGCGATTCGGTAAGTCGGTGAGCTGATCATGGGTAGCTTGATAAGCAAAGGCACTTGCTTGCTCTTGCAGTGCTTGGGTTTGCTTCACCACTCGGCTAGTTAGCTCTTTTTCTACCTGCTTATAGCGATACAAGCGATACCGATATGCACTATATATGACAACCACAAAAATAAAAAACACCACTAGCTTAAAGCTGGTTTTTTGCCAAAAATGCGATTGAATTTCAAAATGAATCACTTTGTCATTTTGCTGCCAATCGGTATTAGGATAGGCAGAACGCACTGCAAATGAATATTTCCCCGCGGGTAAATTAGTATATTCAGCTGTTGCAATATGAAAACGATCAACCCATTCATCGTTAAAGCCTTTCATTTTTGTTTGAAAGTTTAATCGCTGCGGCATGATAAAACTTAAGCCCGCATAATGGAACGACAGCCGTGTAACTCCAGGTGGCAAAACAAGTGTGTCACCATCAACAGGCAATAACATGGGTTTACCATCTACAGAAAAACTTTCTACAATAGTTGGTAACGGTATCTCGGTGGCTTCTTTTAATCGCGCGGGTTTAACCGTACTCACCCCTTTTGCGGTGGCAAACCAAATAGTACCATCTGAATGCGCTGTAGCCGAAGGCGTTGACCCTCCATTGGCTTGCGCACTGAGCATGCCATCGCCCTCATCGTATAATTGAAAAGCTAGCGTCTGACTACCTTTTGTAGCTGAGTCTAGTAGCTGATTAACCTGCTTATAATTAACTTCAATAATGCCACGGTTACTTGATAGCCAAAGTGAATCTTTAAAGGGAACAATTTGAAAAAGCTTATCAACCGGTAATCCTAACTCCCTCCCTAAAATAGTCATATGGCCATTTGAATGTTGATAACGCAATAAACCTCTATCGGTCGCCATCCAGGTATATTTATCGTCAATATAAAAGCCAAACGCATATTTAGCCGAAAACGCTTTAGGGAACTGAATTGGTTTAAATTTATCCGTTTGGGTATTGTAAACTACTACGCCATTGCCAGTGCCTATCCAAATATTTGCCCTCTTATCTTCACTCAAAGCTAGAATAAAGCCACTCGGTAACTCTTTCTCATTAGTAAATTGGTCTAAGCTGCCGTCGGTATTAACTCGCGTTAACCCCATGGCTGAACCTATCCATAAACGATTTTTTGAATCAAAAAGTAACGAGCGTACTTCATTACTACCAAGGCCATTATCACGATTTAAGTAAGGTACAAGCTCGTTATTCACCACCTTTAACACACCTGAAGTATAAGTACCGACCCAAATATCACCTTGGCTTTGTTCAAGTAAGCTCAATACTGAATAAGGAGAGCCTTGTTTAGTCCCTTTAATTTGGGTAATTTTATTATTTTGCAGCCGATCTAAGCCTGTACTCCCGCCTATCCATAAACTGCCATCAGAATGTGAAAGTACCGTTCGTACGTAGTCGCTAGATAAGCCTCGCTTTTTTCCCCACGATGAAAACGGGGCTTCTCTTAATCTAAATACACCCGCGTTGGTACCTACCCAAATACTGTTTTCTCTGTCTTGCAATAACGACAATATGCGGTTTGCAGGTAAGCCATTTTTAGCATCTAATTGTTCTATGCCATCAACACTAAGCCTAAATACCCCTTTATTAATAGTGCCAAACCATAAATCACCATGGTTATCTTCTAATAAACTAGAAATCGACTCAGCACTAAGCTGTGGATGGGGTGACTCGAACACATTGCCATTTAATACTCGCGCACCTCTTTCACTACCAATAACAAGGCGTCCTTCACGGGTAATCAATAGAGTATATACAGGTGCATCTGGCAAACCATGATGTGGAGTCATCAATGTAGCCGTGTAGTTAACTATTTTATACAGCCCATCACTGGTTGCAGCCCATATAGTGCCCTGCTTATCTTCAATTATTCTATAAGCACTGACGTTTTGTATTATTGGGATATCTTGAGTGCTTTTGGCAGGTCGATAAAACACACCATCATTTTCAAGTGCCAACCACAAATCCTCGTTTTTACTCTTAAATACGTGATTAACCATTGCTTGGGCATTAGGTTGAGTGTCCCATTGTCGGTGCTGATATAAACTAATACCGCCGCGCGCTCCGGCTATGAGTAAGCCGCCATCGGATGTGGGGGTAAGCGCACGTACGCCTGAGTCAGGCAAATCGGTAATTTCTGAGCGGGTAAATAGTTTAAATTCTTGACCGTTAAAGCGGGCAAGCCCTTCCCAAGTACCTACCCATAAATAGCCATCTTGTGTTTGTGCAAGGCTATTAATGCTATTGTGAGGAAGGCCCGAACGGGTATTCCACGTTTCAAAAAAATAATCGCGCAACGGCAGCCGAGTCTGTTGCTGAGCATTAACAGTAAAAATCACCAACAAGAAACATAAAATCACCAAGCGATTCATCAGACACTGCCTTTATAATTATTAGTTTTTATATTTGAGTAAATTCAAGGTGAAAATTTAATTAGAAAACATCACCAACAAATAATAACATAAGATTTACAACTTTTTCATTAAGTATTATCACTCAAACTATCAAATGTATGTTGCAATCGTTGGATGAACTTAGCCACATGTAGTCCATCTAATAACGCATGATGGACATCAATTGATAGTGGCATTTCGCCTGTATCGGGGTTGTATTGACCAAACACAAATTTAGGGATGCCACAGCTTTGGCCCTGGGTAAACGCATGCGAAAAGCTGCTAAAGTTTAACCAAGGTAAAACAGAAACGTGAATTAAATCAGCTTGTCCTTCAGTTGCTGCAAAGGCATCAGAAAACAGCGGGTTTAACCTTGCTTCATGACTAATCGCTTTTGCTTTATTAGCAAACTCATTTAACGAGTTTTGCTGTTTAAAATAACTAAAGCGAAACGAGTCATCATCGGCAAGCTCAACAACACTCGCGCGCATGGTGTTTAAATAATAAGGTTTTTGATTAACAATACGCAGCATCATCGGCTCATACTCATGACATGCTTTTAATAAGCAATAAACATAACCATGAAAAAAAGCACGATTAGTTTGCTTACACACGGTATATAGCTTTTTAGCATTGAGTCTTACACACACATTAAAATAAGGCTGAGTGAAGTTTTGAAACAATTCAAAATGTTGTTTGCGCGGCCACTGATCAAAATCAATAGCCCGAAGAGATAAATCGGCAGAGGACATAAATTATACACAGAGCAAAAGTAAAATTTTACCTCGCTTTGCCTATATTCGCATTAACTAAAATGATGCTTTGGGTGTAGTTATACCAAAGTCTTATATAGGCATAAAAAAAGGAGCGATATTCGCTCCTTAGTTGAACTAAATAAAAAACTTAAAGTCCGTTTTCAATAATTTCTTGAGCAAGCTCATCAGCAATTAAATGCGTTGATTTTTGTTCTTTTTCACTACGGGTAAAGATTTCGCTTAATGTATCGAAAATTTTCTCTACGTGTTTATTAGACGCCTCTTTACTGTAACCTTCAGGCGCTGTTTCGTAATACACGTTAATAATACCGCCTGCATTTATTACATAATCTGGTGCGTATAAAATACCTTTTTCACGTATAATTTCACCATGGCGTGATTCTGCAAGCTGATTATTTGCACATCCTGCTATTATAGTTGCTTTTAAACGAGGGATCGTTGTGTCATTAATAGTGGCACCTAACGCACAAGGCGCATACACATCAACATCTAAGTCGTATATTTCATCAATACCAACCGCTGTTGCACCAAAATCGTTGACTACACGCTCTACCGCTGCTTGGTTAATATCGGTAACAAATAATTCTGCACCAGCTTCAGCCAAGTGCTTACATAATCCATAAGCCACCGCACCTAAACCTTGCACAGCCACTTTAATACCTGAGAAATCTTGAATGCCGCGCTGATGATGAAGCGCTGCTTTCATACCTAAAAACGTGCCGTAAGCTGTAAATGGCGATGGGTTACCACTTTTGCCTTCAAGGCCTAGCACGTAATTTGTTTCTTTGTTCATTAACGCCACATCATCACACGTGATATTTACGTCTTCTGCTGAGTAGTAGCTGCCATTTAAACGCTCTAATTGACGACCAAATGCACGAAACAACTGTTCAGACTTGATCTCTTTTGCATTGCCAATAATAACTGACTTACCACCACCAAATGGCAAGCGTGCCACAGCATTTTTATAGGTCATCCCTTTTGATAAGCGCAATACGTCGTAAACTGCATCCTCATCGTTGGCATAATCCCACATTCTACAACCGCCTACAGCTGGACCTAAGTTTGTGTTATGCACCGCAATAATGGCTTTTAAACCAGACGCTTTGTCTGAACAAAAAACCACTTGTTCATGGTTATCAAATTCAACTTGATTAAATACAACCACTTTAAATACTCCGAAAATAATGGGCCCTTTTGGGCAAGCACGCTACAAATTGACGAGACTTTATCACTTCAGTTAATGGTTCGCCACACTATGAGTAGATAAACCAAATAAACCGCACTCAATAGAAAAATAAAACGATTTATCGCGATAAATAAGCATAAAAAATTTAATAATAATTATATTGTTAAGTATAAAAGCTAAAAACGTCATCGCGATTAAAGTTTACGCTTACGTGAACGTCACTTTGAATTTATATGTAAACTTAATAGTACATCTTGAAAAAGAACACTACATCATAAAATACAATGGGTTATACAAAAACTGCCTGTGTAGCACAAACTGGTCTGAGGTGTTTAAGTATCTGCAAATTTTAAAAATAAAAAAAACGAGCACGGGGTGCTCGCTTTTATAATTGCTGTTTATGCAGAAAACTTACTTCATTTTACTATCTAGTTCTTCAATTTTTGCTTTCCAAATTGCAGGACCTTGGGTGTGAGCATTTTCACCTTCGCTGTCAACGGCAACCGTTACTGGCATATCTTCTACTTCAAATTCGTAGATAGCTTCCATACCTAAATCTTCAAAGGCAACAACACGTGCTTTTTTAATTGCTTTAGATACTAGATAAGCCGCACCGCCTACAGCCATTAAATACACTGACTGATGCTTTTTAATAGACTCAACCGTTGCTGGGCCACGTTCAGCTTTGCCAATCATTCCCACGATGCCTGTTTTTTCTAACATCATGTCAGTAAATTTGTCCATACGAGTAGCCGTTGTCGGGCCAGCAGGACCTACTGCTTCATCGCCTACTGCATCCACAGGACCAACGTAATAAATAAACTTGTTATCAAAATCAACACCTTCAGGTAAACCTTCCCCTGAGTTGATCATATCTTGCAGACGCTTATGAGCAGCATCTCGACCCGTTAAAATAGTACCTGAGAGTAAAACGGTTTCACCCATTTTCCATTCTTTAGTGTCTTCTTTAGTCAGGGTATCTAAATTAACACGGCGTGTGCCCTCACCGACTTCGAAAGTCACTTCTGGCCAGTCTTCTAATTTAGGTGCTTTTAAATTCGCAGGGCCTGAACCATCAAGCGTAAAGTGAACGTGGCGCGTAGCAGCACAATTTGGGATCATAACCACTGGCTTTGAAGCCGCGTGAGTTGGCGCCGTTTTAATTTTAATATCAACAACCGTGGTTAAACCGCCAAGACCTTGCGCACCAATACCTAATTTATTCGCACGTTCAAAAATTTCTAAACGCAGCTTTTCTTCTGTTGTTTCTGCGCCGCGCTCAATGAGTTCATGAATATCAACCGGATCCATTAATGATTCTTTCGCCATTACCGCTGCTTTTTCTGCAGTGCCACCAATACCTATGCCTAGCATACCTGGTGGACACCAACCCGCCCCCATTGTTGGTAACGTTTTTTCTACCCACTCGGCCACATCGTCAGATGGGTTTAACATCACCATTTTACTTTTGTTCTCTGAGCCACCACCCTTAGCAGCCACCATCACTTCAACTTTATCGCCTGCAACTAAGTCAATGTGTACCACTGATGGCGTATTATCTTTAGTATTTTTACGTGTTCCCGCAGGGTCGGCAACAATCGATGCACGCAATGGGTTATCTGGATTTAAGTACGCACGACGCGTCCCCTCATCAACCATTTGTTGTACTGTTAAGTCGGTTTTATCCCAATTAACATCCATACCTACTTTTACGAAACAGGTGATGATCCCAGTATCCTGGCACAGCGGACGCTTACCTTCTGCCGACATACGCGAGTTAATTAAGATTTGTGCAATCGCATCTTTAGCGGCTTTGCTTTGCTCTTTGTTATACGCTTTTTCTAGCGCTTGAACAAAATCAAGAGGGTGGTAAAACGAGATATATTGCAAAGCATCTTCAATGCTATCAATAAAGTCTTGCTGACGAATTGTACTCATAGTGGTTCCTTAAGTTGTTGTTACGCACGCTGCACGTAAGCGATATCAAACCCGTGACGGTGGTTCGAACTGTTTTCAACCACAGCGCTCACTAAACGCTGCCAAAAAAATTTGACTTATGATACCCTCCCAGCCCGTTTCGAGCCAGTTCTTAAAGGGGTAGTAAATGCTAAACAATAAAAAAAATTGTGTTGAATTAGCCATATCACAAAATTGTATAGAGGTATTTTCGCATTTTGCTCATTTACCCTACGCTATTTTGCTAGATTCGGGTGATAGCGATCACATTAACAGTCGTTTTGACATGATTGCGATTGAACCTCAAAGCACCCTGGAAGTTAAAAATAATCAAACTGTTTTTAATAACCAAGCGAGTGCTAAAAGCTGCTTTGAAATAATGAACGATGAATTAGCAAAGCTTGATACAACAAAAGCCGCTAACAATTTACCCTTTAATGGTGGCTGGCTTGGTTATTTTGGTTATGACTTAGGGCGTACCATAGAGCAACTGCCAAGCAGTGCTTTAAACGATATTGATTTACCGCAAATGGCCGTTGGACTTTACCTTGATGCACTCATTTACGATAAACAACTGGATACTTGGTTTTATGTTTCACAGCCCAATGTAAATCGTCTCTCGCTGTATCAGCAATATTTGATGCAACCACCTAAACATGAAAGCTTTTCGCTTACATCACAGTGGCAGTCAAATATGAGTCAGACAAGTTATAGCGAAAAATTTGCCGCCATTGAAGAATACTTAAAAAGTGGTGATTGTTATCAAATTAACCTAGCGCAGCGTTTTAGCGCACATTACCAAGGGTCTCCTTGGGCGGCCTATGTTAAATTAACGCAAGCCAATAAAGCGCCTTTTTCTAGTTTTATAAATCATCCGCAAGGCGCTATTTTATCAATATCACCCGAGCGTTTTATTGCAGTGCACGACAACAAGGTAGAAACAAAACCTATTAAAGGTACGCTACCACGTAAAGCCGATGCTTTAGAAGATGCCAAACAAGCCACATTACTGGCAAACTCCAGTAAAGACCGCGCTGAAAATGTCATGATAGTAGACCTGCTACGAAATGATTTAGGTAAAGTCGCAAAACCGGGCTCTGTTGTTGTACCTTCTTTATTTGCTATTGAAAGCTTTCCGGCAGTACACCATTTGGTAAGTACAGTTACATCCATCCTTGATGAAGGAAAAACAGCAGTCGATCAACTTGAAGCTGCATTCCCTGGAGGGTCTATTACCGGGGCACCAAAAGTGCGCGCAATGGAAATAATAGAAGAGCTGGAGCCACACAGACGCAGTATTTATTGTGGCTCTATTGGCTATATTAGCGCCTGCGGTAATATGGATACCAGTATTACCATTCGAACTTTAGTTACTCATCATCAGCAAATACATTGTTGGGCTGGCGGTGGCATTGTTGCTGATTCAAAAGTCGAATTGGAATATCAAGAAACATACGATAAAGTAAATAAAATACTCCCTATATTAAATGAAGGTCGCTTTGAATAGTGAAACCATTTCGGCTCGTTTTCAATTAAACCGCAGTTTAGCCGTAGATCAGCTCAAAGATAATAAAAAAAAGCGCGCCAGTGCAGTGATGCTACCTTTGATTGATATAGATAACGAAGCACATGTTTTATTGTGTAAGCGGCCAACCTATTTACATCACCACCCTGGGGAGATTTGTTTACCGGGTGGTAAATTTGAAATTAATGATGTTAACCTGCGCACCACGGCACTGCGTGAATTACATGAGGAGCTAAACATTCCCCCGCATAATGTTCAAGTTTTAGGCCAGCTGCCCCAATACTCTACCCTTACTGGATTTACTATACGTCCTTTTGTGGGCTTAATTAAAAAAGAAACGGTATGGGAGAACGATCATAACGAAGTACAAGCCAGCTTTTTACTCTCTATAAAAGCGCTGAACAACGAAGCTAATTGGCAACCAATCCCCTTTGAACGTAATGGAAGAGCCCTAACTTTAAATGGCTTTATCACTCCTCACGGGCTTTTGTGGGGTGCCACAGCCAGCATTATTAAAAACTTTACAAAACAACTCGCCATACCAGTTTAAATCTTTGCTAATAAGGGTTACACACCTGCATTTCCACGTTATTATAGTCGACCGTTCAAAGAACAGCTTAATGCTGAGAAAACTAAGTAGAGACACACATTATGATCAGTGCATTTGACATGTTTAGCATTGGTATTGGCCCTTCATCGTCACATACCGTCGGCCCAATGCGTGCATCACGCTTATTTGTTAATGACCTAGATGAGCAACAACTATTAGCAAATGTAACCGATGTAAAAGTAGAGCTTTACGGCTCACTGGGGCAAACAGGTGTTGGTCATGGTTCGGGAAAAGCAGTGATCCTTGGCCTAGCCGGTTATGATCCTGAAACCATTGATGCCGATTTAGTGGACGATATTTTAGCAAAAATAGAAAATGAGCAGGTTATTTATCTAAACCAAACTCATAAAGCTAAATTCCCTAAACAAGGCGCTATTGTTTTTCATCGCAGAAAAACACTCCCTAAACATTCCAACGCAATGGAAATTATTGCCTATAACAATGACGAAAAAGTATATAGCAAAGTTTACTACTCTATTGGTGGCGGGTTTATTGTTACAGATGAAGAGTTTGAAAAAGAAAAACAAGCGGCCTTAGATATTCGCGAAGAAAACCCTGCCCCGTTCCCGTTTGGAACGGCTAAAGAATTACTCGAAATGTGTAAAGAGTCGGGTTACAGCGTATCAACGTTAATGATGAAAAACGAAAAAACCTTACGCAGTGAAGAAGCCATAAAAGATGAATTATTTAATATTTGGCAAGTAATGAAAGCCTGTATTGAACGTGGTATGCGCACCGAAGGTATTTTACCTGGTGGTTTGAAAGTAAAACGCCGTGCACCAAGCTTATATTTAAAGCTCAATGTAGAAGTGAGTAACGATCCACTTCGTGCTATGGATTGGGTTGATTTATTCGCATTAGCAGTGAATGAAGAAAATGCAGCAGGCGGTCGTGTGGTTACTGCACCAACAAATGGTGCAGCTGGTATCCTACCAGCCGTATTAATGTACTATCATACTTTTATCAAAGAAGTTGATCGCGACATTGCTACTCGGTATTTATTAACCGCGGCCGCTATTGGTATTTTATACAAAAAAAATGCCTCTATCTCAGGTGCTGAAGTGGGTTGCCAAGGTGAAGTTGGTGTTGCCTGTTCAATGGCTGCTGGTGCGCTAACTGAAATTGTTGGTGGTAACGTGGTACACGTAGAAAATGCCGCTGAAATTGGCATGGAACATAACTTAGGATTAACCTGCGATCCAGTGGGCGGCTTAGTGCAGGTACCTTGTATTGAGCGTAATGCAATGGGCGCTATTAAAGCAATTAATGCTTCTCGTCTTGCTATTCGCGGTAGTGGAGAACAAAAAGTATCGCTTGATAAAGTAATTAAAACCATGCTCGATACCGGTAACGATATGAAAACAAAATACAAAGAAACCGCTCGCGGTGGATTAGCTGTTAACATTATCGAGTGCTAATTAGATAGCATAAAAAAAAGCCGCTTAGTTGCAAAACTAAGCGGCTTTTTCATTACTGTTTATGGCGGTTATTTAACTGGCAATTCGATATCAGCAAATAATTTATCAACATCGTCTTGATTACGCAGCAAACTTGCTCGCTCTACTCGCTCTTTGGTTAAATGCGGTGCAAAACGCTCGATAAAGTCATACATGTAGGTACGTAAAAAGCTACCTTTTCTAAAACCAATCTTAGTGGTGCTTGCTTCAAATAAATGGCTAGCATCAATGCACACTAAGTCGTTGTCGTTTACCTGATCAATTGCCATAGATGCAACCACACCGACACCTAATCCCAGGCGCACATACGTTTTAATAACATCGGCATCGGTGGCGGTAAATACAATATGTGGCTCAAGCCCATAGGCGTTAAATGCTTTATCAA
Source organism: Pseudoalteromonas undina (assembly GCF_000238275.3). Taxonomy (NCBI): domain Bacteria; kingdom Pseudomonadati; phylum Pseudomonadota; class Gammaproteobacteria; order Alteromonadales; family Pseudoalteromonadaceae; genus Pseudoalteromonas; species Pseudoalteromonas undina. Next base: position 971,530 of record NZ_AHCF03000003.1, on the reverse strand, counting down.
GCTCTGAGCGACCAGTAAAACCAAATACATAAGTGATCAAAGGATACTGCGCTATATCTGCCACCGTTAAATTATCGACTTTTTTCGCAAGGGGATGATCTTTAGCAACCACAATACTGCGATTCCAGTGATAACAAGGCAACATAACTAAATCTGAATATAAGTGCAGTGCTTCAGTAGCAATCGCAAAATCTGCATCGCCGCGCGCAGCTGCATCCGATATTTGCTGCGGCGTACCTTGGTGCATATGCAGTGACACTGCTGGGTATTTTTGGGTAAAGCCTTGGATTACGCTTGGTAACGCATAACGTGCTTGGGTGTGCGTAGTCGCAATATTAAGTTTACCTTGATCGGGCAGCGTATGTTCATTAGCAACCGCTTTAATACCCTCAACTTTTGAGAGTATTTCTCGCGATATGTTAATGATTTCTTCGCCAGCACCTGTAACGTGAGTTAAATGTTTACCACTACGGCCAAAAATTTGTACACCTAGTTCATCTTCTAACATACGTACTTGCTTAGAAATACCAGGCTGGGAGGTAAATAAACTCTCAGCGGTAGCTGAAACATTTAATTTATGATTTTGAACTTCTACGATATATCTAAGTTGTTGTAATTTCATGGCTATGTAGTTTCGTTATAATTCACATTGACAGATAAAAGCGCACCCTAATTAATAGGTAACTATATAAAAGGCTGATTAAGGTTACACAATGTAACAATTAATTTATTGAAATTTCAGGTTAACACAATAAATAAAGTTGAGATAGCAATGATTATCAGCAAACAAAACATAACACATTAAGATTTAAACGCTTTATGCATGGTGTTTTTTTTAGTTAATCGGCGCAAAGTTTCCCACCTTTTATATATTTAATGTAAGATTAGATAATAAGGTTAAGAATTTGAGAATTATAACATGATCGTTTCCATTATAATTGTATTAATTGTTGCGCTTATCGTCATTGCACTGTGGGTTAGTGCTGTTCAACAACACAAAGAAAAACAAGAAGCTGAACGACGTAAAGAGCTAACAAAACAAAAAGCTATCATTGAAGAAACTGAAGAGGCGTTAATGAATAGCGCTAATATCCCACTTTCAGAAGCAACTCAGCGAATATTACAACGTCGTATTCATGATGCGCTAAGTAATATGGTGTCTATTTCAAGCGGTGGTAGCGGACTAAAAAACCGCTTAAAAGAAGCAAAAGAGCGACTACAAAATCCGATTCAAGACGGCTCGGATGGTTTTGTTTTACCAGGTAATGACAAGCAACTGATATCACTAATACAGGGTATAAAAAAGCTCCGTACTATTATCCGTTCTGAGCACAACAAAGGGAAAGTTGACAGCCAAGCGTTTATTGCAGAAGACAAACGCCTTGAGAAGCTACAACTAAGAATCAACATTGAAAGCCAGATAAAACGTGGTCTAGCAGCTCAAACAGCCGGTATGGTAGGCTCTGCTAGGCAGTACTTTGAAAAAGCAGCTGCCACACTTAACAGTGTGTCATTTAATGATGATTACATTACTGCAAAACGAGTTGAAGTTGAAGGCTATCTAGAAACAATAAGCACTGAATTAAAGGCATCAAACGCTACATCATTGAAGAAAAAGAACGAACAAGAGCAAGATGATTTAGACGTACTGTTTGCACCGAAAAAGAAATGGTAATCCATTACCTAATAAAAAAGCCCATACAACTGTATGGGCTTTTTTATAACTGAAATTTAGTCACTATATAAATTTACATACCCAAACTAAATCTAGCTATTTAACAAAAGCATTAAGATAAAAATGCAAACTTAATAATAAACAGTGCCGTTAAAATCCAAACACTAATACTTACCTGATCTCTTTTACCACACAGTACTTTAACCGCTGTATAAGAAATAAAACCCAGTGCAATACCGTGTGCAATTGAAAAGGTCAATGGAGTCATTAACAATACAACACTCACTGGAATTGCATCAGTCATATCATCCCAGTTTACAAACTTTAAGTTTTGTAGCATTAGAACGGATACATATAAGATTGCCCCTGCTGTTGCGTATGCTGGTACCATTTGTGCCAAAGGTGCAAAAAACATCATTAATAAAAAGCAGCAACCTACAACTACAGCCGTTAAGCCCGTTCGGCCCCCCACTGATACTCCCGCTACAGATTCTATATAAGAAGTTGTTGTTGAAGTTCCCAGCATTGCACCGGCAATGGTTGCAGTGCTATCAGCGCTTAATGCGCGACCTAAGCGCGGCATATTGCCGTTTTTATCTGCTAGACCCGCTTTTTGAGTAACCGCTACCAACGTGCCTGAGGTATCAAATAAATCAACAAATAGAAACGCAAAAATAACACTCAACATAGACAGTTCAAAAGCAGCACTAAAATCAAGTTGCATAAAAGTCGGCATTATTGAAGGTGGCATTGCAACAACACCATGATATTCAACTAATCCCATCGACACTGCTATCGCGGTAACGAGTAAAATACTAATAAGCACGCCGCTTTTAAAGTCACGATAAAGTAATGCCGCAATAATAAAAAAACTAAAAATAGCTAATAGCGGACCCGGTGACGTTATATCGCCTAGCTGCACAAGTGTTGCTGGGCTTGATACAATAATACCAGCACTTTTCAGCGCAATAAGTGCCAAGAATGCACCAATACCGGTTGCTATTGCTTGTTTGAGCACCAGGGGGATTGCATTAATAATCCACTCTCGCACCTTAAATAAGCTTAATATTAAAAATATACACCCTGACATAAACACCGCGCCCAGCGCTGCTTGCCAGCTATAGCCCATACCTAGCACCACGCCATAGGTAAAAAATGCATTTAATCCCATACCCGGTGCCAATGCCAATGGATAATTGGCCCACAACCCCATAATAAAACACCCTATTGCAGCGGCAATACAGGTTGCAACAAAGGCAGCACCTTGGTCCATGCCTGCTTCTGCAAGCATAGCTGGGTTAACGAATACGATATAAACCATCGTAATAAATGTAGTCATACCGGCAATACATTCACGGCGAACCGAAGAATCATTTGCACGGATTTTGAATAAGGCTTCGAGCATAATAAACTTGTGGTTGTAAAAAGTGGCGAGATTTTAGCATAAAAATAACTTTTTACAGGACATTTTACCTTGCTATATACTAAACTAGCTAAGTGATTAAAATAACAAACGAAGTAGCATGATCAAAACGACACCAAGTGGCCAAGACTTAGAGCAACAATTAGACAACATTCTTTCTTTTGTAACGCAACCAAGCGATGCAAATCCCCCTGCGAGCTCTAAAAACACCGATCAAGACACATTAAATAAAGCTCTTTATTACCTTAAAAATGAACAAGGCGCCTTAGCCGCAAAATGGATGCGTTTAGCAGCAATGGCAGGAAACTATCGTGCACAGTTTTACTTAGGGCTATTTTTCATTAAAGGCCAAGGTGTGCCACAAAGTGTATTTCATGGGGCTGCGTGGCTCAGCTTAGCTAGTAGCCAAGGATATGAGCCAGCAATAGAGGCAATGAGCGATATACGCAAACACATTAGTACCAAACGACTTAAAGACGCCCAGTGTTATGCCGCCAGCTTATATGAACAAATTCATCAGTTACAATTTTCACATTTGATCCCTATAAGTCACGAAAAATAGTTTTACTACCTAGTAACTCATTCTATCTGTAAATTAATTAAGCGTTTTATAAGTTAAATGCAACAACGCTTAATTTTTTAAACTACTGTATACCTCATGCATTTCAAGATTTATTTAGTTATAGATTCAAAAGCTACCGTCAAAAGTATTCATCCCCAAAAATTATAATCTATTGTTATATATGAACTATTTATTTTTAAATAGTTTCATTATCGTGCTCAGCTGAATAACTGTACAAAAAAATAGCAAAAAACACTTGCACCAAACAACTGTATAAACTACTGTATACATGTACTGTATAAAAACCCAGTGAGTGAGACGATTATGTTACAGCCTATTACCGTAAGAACAGTTAAGAGCTACCAACAAGATGACCAATCTGATTGTGTTAACGTTGTACAAATTGAAGATGAGATTTCAGCGACCTTTGAATTATTAAAAGTATTACACCAATACAATAGCTTAAATGCATGGACACTTTTAATTGCGCCAGACCATGTACCTAGTAAAGCGTTACTTGATTCATGTTCAATTGATACCAGTAAATTATTAGTTATACGCCAAAAACATTTAGTTAATATAGAGTATGTTTTAAGTTCTGCACTTCACAATGGAAATTTTGCAGCGGTGATCACCTGGACCGACATAATAAATAATCAGCAACTATCACAGTTATCATTAAACCTGAGCCATACACGCACTAAGCTGTATTGCTTTAGCAAAAAAAGCGCTCAAGCTGAGATTTCACTAACGCAATAAGCTTGGTAAACTAGCGTTTTAATACACAGTACATTTATTATGACCTCTAACGCCCTACTATGTTTTTGTGGCAGTCAGCAACTTTATGCTGATTGCTGTGAACCTTTTCATTTAAAAACCAAACAGCCACAAACACCTGAGCAACTTATGCGTGCTCGCTACAGTGCATATGCGGTTAAAAACGCGGCTTTTGTTCGTGAAAGTTACGCAAAAGAAAAGCAAGCTGAAAACTCACTATCAGAAATTAAGGACTTTGCAACTAGTTGCCGCTTTATAAACTTAACCGTATTAGATTCTGGTTATAATGATGAAACAGGGTTTGTAAAGTTTAAAGCCCATTACTTTTATCAAGACTTGTATTGTGAGCTGGCTGAGCATTCAAAGTTTATTAAAGAAGATGAACAGTGGCGATACCTTGATGGTGAGATCACACCGGTTGCTGATATCAAAGTGAAACGCAATGATACTTGTCCTTGCGGCAGTAATAAAAAGTATAAAAAGTGTCATAGTGTATAAGTAACAACCACAAAAAATGGGCCACTTGGCCCATTTTCAAAAACTACACTAAACGCAACTTAGCGTTTTATTCGTCATCATCTTCATCGAAGTCTTGACGCTGTGCAGGTCTTGCTAAAATCTCTAAGTAGAAAGAGGTTAAACCTTGCTTTTCAATTTCACTGATGTGATTGTTAATTTCAGCAACGTGAACCACTTGGGCCTCTTCAGCCGTGTTACCAAACTTACAATCAAATGCCCAGTAGTCGGCATCAACAGGTAAAGTTTTATTACGTTCTCTTTTCAAATATTTTTTCACTTCATGCTTTGCAGCATCAACCATACGAGGGTATTTGATTTTCTCATGATTCAGCGTGAATGTTTTCTTCATTACGTTCCTAATTACCTTGGTTTAATGATAATGGCATTTAATGTCATACCATTTGCGCCATTATAGCAATTGCATTTAAATTTTGGATGCTTTTTTTATATTAAATCGGTTATTAAAATAAAGCACCTACAAAACCACTAATATAAACACAGTTTATTACAATCTAATGGCGCTTAAAAAACAGCATTTAATTAGGCACTAAACAAATGTAATGGCTGGTGGAGGGCTTCATTTTGTAAATCATCATAAAATGCTGCGGCATCCATTTGCATATTTGAGAGCGGCATATCACTGTTTTTAATTCGCCGACGTACCGCCAGTTCACAATTATCAATCACGTTAAGCGGAATATGATTTTTATCATCTCGAATATTTAACGGTTCAGGCTTTAAGCACTGAGTTAACTTTATATCACTCATCCCTATAGCGCTTCCCATTTTTGCTAAAAGTTCCGTGTTATTTTTGCCAATTAACATATTAAAGGTATCTGGCGCTAATGGCTGCTTTGGGCCCGCACCAAATTGCTTTCGCAAGGTCTCTTCATCAGCTTGGTAACCACTTGCATCACTTTTAGGTAAGTGAAACTCACTAAAATCAAGCGCGTCATGAGAGAGCATTGCTAATAAAAGTGCAAACTCGCCTCGGCGGTTATCGTGCACACTTTCATTAAGCCTCGTTTTTAACTGGCTCTCCGTGATTAACAAATCACCAATCTGCATAGACTTTAGCCTATTTAACTAATTAATAAGTATTTATCGGCTAAATTTGAATTTTCTTTAGCTTTTTTCTTTACTTAAATAAGAAGTTTGCTATTATCTGCCGCGTTGCATTGGAGGGGTTCCCGAGCGGCCAAAGGGATCAGACTGTAAATCTGACGGCTCAGCCTTCGCTGGTTCGAATCCAGCTCCCTCCACCACTTTTCTTAGGCTAAGTTAAGTGGGGCCAAATGCAATAAAAATTAGTGTGGAGGGGTTCCCGAGCGGCCAAAGGGATCAGACTGTAAATCTGACGGCTCAGCCTTCGCTGGTTCGAATCCAGCTCCCTCCACCACTTCTCTTTACTACCTCGTTTTATGTCCTAATTATTCAAAAACCCATTGTAAACTCATGCCATGCTTATTTAACCAAGCACTTGCTTTTTTGTGTTCTGAATAAAATAATCCTACACGATGCCAAAATTGTGCACTGTGATTTAAATACTTTAAATGCGCTAACTCATGCACAATCACGTAGTCAATTATCCATGTAGGTGCGCTTGCCAAGTGCAAGTTGAAGGTCAGTTCACGCCTGCGGTTACAACTGCCCCAGCGACGCTTATACAATTGAATACGAATATTACTCGGTAGCTTTTCACCCATCAGCTGACAATAGTCGTTAACTCGCATTTCAATATAACTTTCTAACTTCTCATGCAAAAACTGCTCTAGCAAACCTTGATACATTTGCGTTCGATGCTTCACACGTGAAGAAATACTCAGTAACAGCGTTTGGCTTTCATTGTGCTGCTGCCATTGAGTGCGTGCTGCATTTTCAAATTGCACATTTACAGCTTCATTAAATAATTTAATGCTATGGGTTTTGAGTGGAAACTGCCTTGTATCGGCTTGAATTTGTTGCTTATGTAACTGAGCATCAATCCAGCCCTGTTTACTCAACAGCCATTCATTAATTTGTGTTTTCGTTACAAAATGGGGCGCATACACCGTAAGTTCTCGTTGTGCGACTTTAATCGCTACTGTTTTTCTTCGTTTACTTCGCTTTAAAGTGTAATCCAACAATAAATGCTGCCTATTTATAATTAAACACTGGGCTTTATTTTACCTTGTACCATAACGGCTGATCTATAAATAATCCCTACTAAATGCCATTTTAATACCAATGCATGTAGTAATTCTCAATGAATAGTAAGTTTAGAGCTTAAAACACTTACGTTGCTGTTGTAACTTAGAGCTCAATACCTTGTGATTATTGTTGCGTTTATATTAGACTGGGTTTAAGAGTTATTATGTGAATGATTGATGCTATCTAATTTTTTTATAAACCAACCAGATCCAAGTCTGGTTATTAATGGTGTATACGACCCAAGTTTAGTGACACTATCTATACTCACCGCAATTTTTGCAGCCTACTTTTCCCTTCACGTTATCGATTTAGCAAATAATACTCACTTTAAGTCTTATCGTAAGCTGGCCAATGTAACTGCAGCTTTAGTGCTTGCTGGGGGGGTATGGAGTATGCATTTTATTGCTATGCTCGCATTTTCTTTGTGCACTACAATTGAATACGATCCCACACTCACTTTTGTGTCGTTTATACCGGCTTTACTGGCGTGTACCATTGCTTTTTCTTATTTGAAAACATATAGCACCCACCCTCGTATTATCAATTTAATTCTAAGCTCACTTTTATTTGGCGCGGGTGTTGGCACCATGCATTACAGTGGTATGGCTGCAATGCAATTAAGTCCATTACTTCGTTATGATCCAATGTGGTTTAGCGCTTCAATTGTTGTAGCAGTGCTGCTCTCTTTCATCAGCCTCTATGTACGTTTTCATTTACCTGCACACTTTAAAAAATTAACGCCGGTGCATAATCGTATTATTTGTGCGCTTATTCTGGGGCTTGCCGTGGCTGGCATGCATTATATGGGCATGGCCGCTGCGCGATTTATTGCAACCACTCCGATAATTAACGAGCAAACAAATCAATCACATCTAACCTTTATTGCTATTAGTGTTTCGTTCGCCACGCTTTTATTAACAGCGGTGGTTGTGATCATCAATGGTATGATCCGCTACAGAATGCTGTTAGGTAAAAAATCTGCTGAAGAGTCTCGCCTTGATGCTATTTTATCAACTGCTATTGATGGCATCGTCACTATCAATATTAAAGGTACCATTTTAAGCTTTAATAAGGCCGCAGAAACGATTTTTGGCTGGAAAGATAATGAGGTCATTGGCCTAAATGTAAAAATATTGATGGCTGATGATATTGCTAATCAACACGATGCTTTTTTAAAAAACACCACAAACCATGAAGTAAAGCGTGTAATTGGCGTTAATCGTGATGTGTGGGCAAAACATAAAAATGGTCATCAATTTCCAATTCGACTAGGGATTGGTGAAGTAAAGCAATTGCAAACTGAAACACTATTTGTTGGCTTTATTACCGATTTAACTGAGCAAAAAGCATTACAACAAAGCTTAATTGAAAAAGAGCGACAATATCGTACCTTGATGAACAATATGCCCGGTGTTGTATTTCGCTGCTTGTTAGATGAACACTGGAGTATGTTGTTTATAAGCCCAAGCGTCTATGAACTAACGGGTTATCGCGCTGAAGAGTTTACTGAGCAGCGTATTACCTTTGCCGAGCTGATTGTTAAAGAAGATGAAGCGGCTATTTCTTTAGCCATTGATCAAGCGGTTGCATCAACCAATCAATACTCAATTGAATACCGCATTCGCCATCGCAACGGCAATATTATTTGGGTACTGGATCAAGCAAGTATTGTCACAGGCTCTAAAAATGATGCCCGCTGGGTTGATGGCGTTTTGGTTGATATAACCAAACGCTATGAATATGAGCAAAGCTTAAAACAAGCTAAATACGAGGCTGAAGTAGCCGCGCAAGCTAAACAGTCTTTTATGGCAAATATGAGTCATGAGATACGTACCCCCATGAATGCAATTATTGGCTTTAGTGATATTTTGATAGATAGCCCGCTTAATAAAGATCAACAGAAGCAAATAATTACTGTTAATAACGCCGCGCGTTCTTTGTTGCACTTACTTAACGATATCCTCGACTCAGCAAAGTTAGAAAAAGGCAAACTCGAAATTCAAAATGTACATTTTAACTTGCAAGAATTACTCGACAATATTGTGTCTACATTTTGGCTGGATGCAAAACGTAAAGACCTAAAACTCAATTTAAAAATAGCTGACAATGTGAATCCATTTTATTTTGGTGACGATACGCGTTTACGCCAAGTGCTAACCAATTTAATCGGCAATGCGATAAAGTTTACCGAACGAGGCCATGTTACTTTGTCGGTTACTCATAACCCCAATCAACCTATTTTATTTGAAGTACAAGACACAGGTATAGGTATTGAAAAAGATCGTCTTGAGGCTATCTTTAAACCTTTTGAGCAAGCAGACGGCACCACAACTCGCCGATTTGGTGGCACAGGGCTTGGAACAACGATTAGTAAACAGCTGGTTGAGTTAATGGGTGGCCATATATATGCACAAAGTACCCTTGGCCAAGGTAGCTGCTTTTGCTTTACTGTCGCGCTTGAAAAAGGCGAGAAAAGTCAGGTACAGCTCATTAGTAAAAACGTATTTAATTTACCACCATTAAAAATCTTAGTGGTCGATGACATTGAACAAAATATTGAGCTACTCACCATTATGCTCTCACAAGCTGGGCATCAGGTAAGAAAGGCTAATAATGGCTTTGAGGCCATTGAAATATTTAATCAACATCACTTTGATATTATTTTAATGGATATTCATATGCCTAAATGCGATGGGATCAGTGCTACGGCATCAATTCGCTCTTTAGAGCAGCAAAAGCAACTAGAGCAAACCCCAATAATTGCTTTAACAGCCAGTGTGCTACAGCAAGACAAGCTAACAGCCAAACAAGCGGGTATGAATGGATTTACAACTAAACCCGTTGACATAAACCAGCTCAACTACGAAATAGCAAGAGTGCTTGGGCTTGCTATAAGCCAGTTAGAAACTGCAGATCCGATTGACTCAAAACTCCGTATAGATTTAGCTAAAGGTGAGAAAATGTGGGGCAGTAAAGAAAAACACCTCAAAGAAGTCGCGCTCTTTTTAGCTCAGCATCAAAATAGTATGCAAACCTTAGCGACCAATAAGCTAAACGATAAACACCATGCTCAAATTCTGCATAATTTAAAAGGTCTTGCAGGTAACTTAGCGCTTAATAATTTGTCTGACTTAGTTGCTCAAGCTGAAAAGCAGCGTGATGTAGCTACTTATGCCCAATGCATATTACAATGCCAACAAGAGTGGCAACAACTAGCAGATGAATTATCACATTTACATTTTGCTCCTAAAGAGAATAAATTACAAAAAGTAACCGTGTCAAATGCTGAATTTATTCACCAATTAACGCTTTTACTTAGCCAAGCTAAACGAGCAGAGTTGGACGATACGTTATTAAGTTATATTGAGAAAATAACACCAGAACAGCATAAAAATGCTATTTTAAACATTTGTGAACAGTTTAATGAATTTGAATTTGATAATGCAAAAATAGAGCTCAATGCATTATTAACAACACTTAATAATTAGCTCTTCTGAGGACGACGATGGATCAATCTATAAGTCAGGCGCGAATATTAATCGTCGATGATGAACCTGCGAATTTAAAAGTAATGCGCGAGGTTCTAGCGAGTAACTACCGTTTGTCGTTCGCTAAATCGGGGCCATTAGCACTGCAATTAATTGAAAACGATCCACCGAACCTCATTTTACTTGATGTTATGATGCCAGATATGAATGGCTTTGAAGTGTGTAAAATTTTAAAAACTAATCCTACAACCGCACATATTCCAGTTATTTTTGTTACCGCACTTACACAAGAGCAAGATGAATCGGAAGGGTTTTCTTTAGGTGCAGTTGATTACATAACCAAACCTATTAGTCCTGCTATTGTAAAGGCAAGGGTAAAAACACATCTTTCTTTAGTACAAGCCGAGCAGCTAAAACAAGCACATGTAGACTTAGTAGAACGATTGGGGCGCGCTGCAGAGTACAAAGATACCGATACGGGTGAACATATTGCTCGAATGAGTCAATACAGCAAGGTACTTGCTTTAGCGCTAGGAATGAATGAGCAACACGCTGAGTTATTGCGCCAAGCTGCACCAATGCACGATGTCGGAAAAATAGGCATTCCTGATTCAATATTATTAAAACCAGGAAAATTAACTCCAGACGAATTTGCACACATGAAAGAGCATGCTGCTATAGGAGCTAAAATATTGGCCAACTCACCCTCCCCTTTGTTGCAACTTGCCCACGTACTGGCAATTGAACATCATGAGAAATGGGATGGCACTGGCTATCCTAATGGATTGAAAGGCGAAGAAATTTCGATTGAGGGACGGATTGTGGCGATTGCTGATGTATTTGATGCACTCACATCAAAACGCCCTTATAAAGAGCCTTGGAGCATTGAGCAAACAATAGAACATATGCAGCACCAAGCGGGAAAACATTTTGACCCACATCTAGTTGAGCTTTTTATTGGTCAGATAGACGCTGTTCTAGCGATAAAAAAGGCCCATCAAGAGCGCGATTAAATCTCCCCTTATTTGAGCAAATATTACTGCGCAAAGTGCAACTGACCCTAGCTTCTTTTGGCATTGTGAGAGCCTAAAGCTACAGCCGGAAAATGCTGTTTTATAATACGATAGTCATGGGACGTGATCTCATGGCTATTGCCACTAATATCTTTAAAATACATTGAAAATGTCACGCCATGATCAGCCAATATGGTTTTCACTTGGTGCTGCTCAAGATGCTTGAGCCAAATAACAAATTGCTCCCCTGTTGCAGCAAAAGCGATTCCTTTACTACGCCCATCGCCTTCAAATAAAGCCAATCGTGTAGTGGCGTTTTCATCTTCGAGTGTTAAAGGACCTTTTCCCTCTTCATTCCAAAAGGCTAACTGCTCTACTACGGTAAAACCAAGCACCTTTTCATACCACTCAATAGCTTGGTTGAGGCTTTGAACATTTAAATGACAATGATCAATTCCCGAAAGTTTAGGTGTCATCGCGTTGTTCACCAATTTCAGATTTAAGCTGAGCTAAAAAGTCGTGCATATATGCAGTGCGTCTTTGTGCTTCGGCTTTTGCAGAAGGAGTATTCATACTCTGGGCAATATGCAGTAATTTAATAAAAAAATGATCTAGGGTGTATTTTTTATCGTCTGCTTCTCGGTTTAAACAAAATGGATCATCGGGGTTGTATAATAATCGACTAATAGAGCCGCCTACTTTCATACAACGGCTTACGCCAATAGCACCCAAGGCATCCATTCTGTCAGCATCTTGTACAATCTGTGCTTCAACCGTTTTAATAGCAATATTGGCGCTAAAACTATGTGCGGCAATGGCATGGTGAATATCATCAAATAGCGCGTCATCATAGCCAATAGACGCTAAAAAGTTAATCGCTTTATCCGCGGCCATTGTTGATGCCCTTGCTCTATCTGGATGATTTTTAGCCACTGCGACACAATCATGCAACCAAGCTGCAGGCAATACAATCGCCATATCAGCCTGCTCTGCTATACATAGCTGCACAGCAACACGCACTACCCGTTCAATATGGGTAATATCATGGGCAACATCCGCATGTACTAAGGATGTAATAAAGTCTCTGCATTGCTGATTAAGTTGCTGTAATGAGGGGCTAAGAGCTGAATTGTCCACCGAATTTCCAAAAATCTATTTAAACGAGTTAATAATGGCTACTTTACCGCGATTTATAAGCCCCTTGCAAAACATTCATTGTATGTTGCGCGAGCCTTGACTAAAATACAGCGCTTATTTATTACTACAGAGAAGCCTTATGTCATCTGCCGTTTACCTGCAAGCTGGTCGCGATAAATCATTAAAAAGAAAACACCCTTGGTTATTTTCTAAAGCCATCAAAAAAATTAAAGGTAAACCTGGATTAGGTGACACGGTAACCATACACGACAGTGAGGGTAAATTTTTAGCCACCGCAGCTTACAGTCCTCATTCACAAATACGTGCTCGTGTTTGGAGCTTTGACGAAAAAGAAGTGATTGATCAACATTTCTTTGAGCGTCGTCTTCGCCGTGCTTTAGAAGCTCGCAGCCATGCAATTGAAGAAGGTGGACTTACCGGCTTTAGGTTATGTGCAGCAGAATCAGACTACTTACCCGGTATTACCATAGATAAGTTTGATAATGTAATTGTGTGTCAATTACTAAGCGCAGGCGCAGAACGTCATAAAGGTGAAATTGTTGGCGCTTTAATGGCTATTTTCCCAGGCTCTACTATTTATGAGCGCTCAGATGTAGATGTTCGCACTAAAGAGGGGCTTGAGCCTATTAAGGGTGTGCTTTGGGGGAGTGAACCCACTGAGCCTGTCATAATTGAAGAAAATGGTTTAAAAATTGAAGTGGATATTCTTGAAGGCCATAAAACTGGTTTTTATTTAGATCAACGAGATAGCCGTGCTGCACTGGAGCGTTTTTCAAAAGACAAAACCGTATTAAATTGCTTTAGTTATACGGGAACGTTTTCTCTTTATGCCCTTCGCGGTGGCTGTAAACATGTAACCAATGTTGATGTTTCACAACCAGCACTTGATACAGCAAAGCGCAATGTTGAGCATAACAACCTTGATTTAAATAAAGTCGACTTTGTAAAACAAGATGTCTTTAAATTATTACGCCAATACCGTGAAGACGGGGTGATGTTTGATACGATCGTTATGGACCCGCCTAAATTTGCCGATAACAAGGCGCAGTTAACTGGGGCGTGTCGCGGTTACAAGGACATCAATATGATTGCGATGCAAATATTAAAGCCCGGCGGCACTTTGCTAACATTCTCATGCTCTGGTTTAATGGAACAAAACTTGTTTCAAAAAGTAGTCGCAGATGCAGCCCTTGATGCAGGTAAGGATTTACTGATCATGGAGCGCTTAAATCAAGCAGCTGACCACCCCATTGCAGGCAGCTATCCTGAAGGCTTTTACCTTAAAGGGCTTATTTGTAAGGTTTACTAAAAACTAATTAAGTAGTTAGTTAAACTCTACAATTTCAAGCCCTGCGGTTATCGTGCCATCCTCTTCGGTGCTGGCACGTATCACCTTAACGGTGGCTTTCAATGGTGCAATACTCGGGTGTGTTGATGCAATATCAACCGATAAAATTGAGTTAAGCTCTAACAAATCATCGAGTTGTAATGAAAGACCCGTTGCACTTAAATCAAGGCATGTGCCAGTATAACTGAGCCCAGCAACAGGCTCTATTGAGGTTAACTTTGCTGGCGTGTTAACCTGCATACGTCTATAGTTTCGCTTATCTTCAGTAAACATAATTCCCTCTACACAATATTATTAATTTTTTCTCGTAGTACAGCGATAGAAAAAGGTTTTACAACGTAAGCATCACACCCTGCGTCAAAGCCTGCTTGTTGCTCAAGCTCCGACTCAAGTCCAGATATCATGACCACCGGAATGTTTTTTGTCTCTGGCGTGTGTTTAAGTATGCGACACGTATCATAACCATCGAGTCCTGGCATACACACATCAAGCAAAATAATATCGGGCGGATTTGCAATCGCAGATGCTAAACAACTTTTACCAGAATCAGCATAGCTCAAATCAAATGTTGATGCTAACCCTGCTTTGAGTATTTCAAAATTGAAATACTCATCATCAACCACTAACAACTGTCGCGCTCTGTGTTTTATTAATGAGGACATAGGTATGTCATTTCCTTCTCAAGTTAGTCCCTCTGTTAACTTACTTAGCTTAATAGAGAATAAAGAGATTATTCAATTTCTTTTATCGCATTTAACACACGTTTTGCTGAAATTGGATAAGGCGTACCTAAGGTTTGTGCAAATAAGGATACGCGTAATTCTTGCTGCATCCAAAAAATAGCCTCAACATCAGTAGGCAATGGCATTCCTTTAGGTGTTTTATTCGTTAGTTTTTTATATTCTTGCGCTACTTTTTCAAGCTCTAACACACATAATCTATCACGATTTGGGTCAACAGGTAGTTTTTCTAGGCGTTTTTGAATCGCTTTTAAATAACGAATTAAATCGCCGAGTTTGTCTGCACCATGTTGACTGACAAAGCCTTTAAAAATAAGTGATTCTAGCTGGGACTTAATATCCCCATGAGCGGTGATCATAGTTAAATCTACACGCCCTTTCATTTTTTTATGCAGTGCATGCGCAATACTCAGCACTTGCTCAACCTGTGTAGCAATGGCCACAACGGTATCGCCTAACTCGCCGCGAATATGCTCTTTAACCGTTTCAAATGCCTCACTTGTGCGAATATCACCATATTTAACTAATAGGCTATCAACGCCTGATGCGATGCAGTCATCAATTAAATCGGCAATTTTACCAAAAGGATTAAAGTACAATCCTAATTTAGCTTTGTTTGGTAGGTTTTGCTGCAGGTATTTAATAGGTGATGGCACGTTTAACAGTACTAAACGACGTAAACCTTGCTGGTGCGCTAATTGCGCTTTTATTTCGTTATCGAATAGCTCTACTGCGGCCGTTGATTTTTTATCCACCAGCGCTGGGTAGGCTTTAATTTCGTATTGACCTTGCTTTTTCACATAGGATGTTGGTAACTCACCAAAATCCCACTGGGTTAAGTCGGCTTTTTCTATGCCTTTGTCGGCCACTTTAGATAAGGTGTCTGTCACTTTACCTTGAAGCTGCGCTTTAAGCTTAGCTAAATCGAGCCCACGGGCAAGAAGTTGGTCATTTTCATCACGTACTTCAAACTGCAATCTTAAATGAGGAGCAAGGGCTGTTAAATCCCACGCCTCGGGGTCGACTCGCACGCCAGTCATGCGCAATAACCGATTACTTAGTGAGTCGATTAACGAGCCTTGTAGAGGCTCTATGGCCGCTAACACCGCATCGGCATAATTAGGCGCAGGGACAAAGTTACGGCGAAGTGACTTTGGCAATGACTTGATTAACCCACAAATTAGCTCATGACGAAATGCCGGTATATGCCAATCAAAACCACTTTCTTGAACTTGGTTTAATAGCGCAACCGGTATCTGCACGGCAACACCATCAACTGCTTGGCCTGGATCAAAATGATAAGTAAGCGGCAACATTAAGTTATCTTGTTGCCATGTATCTGGATAGTCAAATTCGGTAATGCTACTTGCACCATGCTGCATGAGCTCTTCTCGCGTCATGTGCAGGTAGTGTTTGTCTTGCTGTTTTTGTGTTTTATACCACTTAATAAACGCAGCACGATTATTAATATCGTTCGGTATTTTTTTCTCGTAAAACTCAAATAAGGTTTGTTCATCAACTAAAATATCGCGCCTACGAGATTTGTTCTCGAGCACTTGAATATCTTCAATTAATTCGCGGTTATATTGTAAAAACCCTTCATTGAGCCCCAGCTCTTGTTCAACCAGCCCTGTGCGAATAAATAACTCTCGGCTTACTTTAGGGTCAATATTGCTGTACACACAGCGGCGTTTATTAACAATTAATAAGCCATACAGAGTTTGTTGTTCAAAGGCGATGACCGCACCGGGCTTTTTCTCCCAGTGGGGTTCTGTGTAGCTGCGTTTTACTAAATGCTGAGCGAACGGCTCTACCCAGTTCACATCAATTTTGGCATTAATACGAGCATAGAGTTTACTGGTTTCCACCAACTCAGCCGACATCATCCATTTTGGACTCTTTTTAAATAAGCCTGAGCCTGGGAAAATATGAAATTGGCTATTACGCGCACCTTTATATAGCTGCTTTTCGTCTTTGAAACCGATGTGACTAAGCATGCCACTTAAAAGTGCTTTGTGAATAAGCTCACTGTCTGCGACATTAGTGGTGGCTTTCATTTTCATTTCATTGCACACAGTGCTGATTTGATAAACGATATCTTGCCATTCACGAATACGCATATAGGCTAAAAAGTCTTTTTGACATAACTTTCTAAACTGGCTGTTAGTCAGCTCACTTTGCTGCTCTTCTAAATAATTCCACAGGTTTAAAAAGGCAATAAAGTCAGAGTCTGGATCGTCAAAGCGACCATGTTTTTCATTCGCGGCTTGGCGTTTTTCTTGTGGTCGCTCGCGGGGGTCTTGAATTGAAAGCGCGGCAACAATAACTATCACCTCACGCAATGCACCCAGTTTATGTGCAGTTAGCACCATTTTTGCTAAACGCGGGTCAACCGGCAAACGACTTAGCTCTCGCCCAGATTGTGTTAGGCTGGTTTTTTGATGACGCTTAGCCGCTTTTACTGCTTGTAACTCTTCAAGCAATGTTAAACCATCATTAATATTTCGGCTATCTGGAGCTTGCACAAAAGGAAATTGCGCCATATCACCCAGCCCAAGGGCTAACATTTGCAAAATAACTGATGCTAAATTAGTACGTAATATTTCAGGGTCAGTAAATTCAGGACGCGATAAAAAGTCATCTTCTGAATATAAACGAATACAAATACCCGCTTCAACACGTCCACAGCGCCCCATTCGCTGATTAGCACTGGCTTGCGAAATAGGCTCTATAGGTAAACGTTGCACTTTTGTGCGATAACTATAACGACTAATTCGCGCAGTTCCAGGGTCAATAACATAACGAATACCAGGTACTGTTAGCGATGTTTCAGCGACGTTGGTAGAGAGTATAATATGACGGCGCGAATGCGGTGCAAAAATACGGTTTTGCTCAGCGTTCGATAGCCTTGAATACAAAGGTAATACATCTGTGTGTTTTAAATTACGCTTGCTTAGTGCATCGGCGGTATCGCGTATTTCTCGCTCACCATTTAAAAAAATCAGTATATCGCCAGGACCTTCGGCGCAAAGTTCATCTACCGCATCAAAAATCCCCTGAAGTTGGTCGCCTTCGGCTTCCATATCTTCTTTTTGAATATCACTAATTGGGTTATAGCGTACATCAACTGGAAACGTTCTTCCTGATACTTCAATAATAGGTGCATCATCAAAATGCTTAGAAAAGCGCTCAGGGTCGATAGTTGCTGAGGTGATAATAACTTTTAAATCGGGGCGTTTTGGGAGTAAATTTTTAAGATAACCTAAAATAAAGTCAATGTTTAAGCTACGTTCATGCGCTTCATCAATAATAATGGTGTCGTATTGATTTAAAAATCGGTCTTGTTGTATTTCAGCTAATAAAATACCGTCGGTCATCAATTTAATATAACTGTTATTAGATACCTGATCGCTAAAACGAATTTTAAAACCGACCTGCTGGCCAAGCTCGCATTGCATTTCTTCTGCAATACGGTTGGCAACGCTGCGTGCTGCTAAACGCCTTGGTTGGGTATGGCCAATGTAGCCCTCAACGCCTCGGCCTAGCTCTAAACACATTTTAGGTATTTGTGTGGTTTTGCCTGAGCCAGTTTCACCAGCAATGATCACCACTTGATTATTAGCAATGGCCTCTTTAATGGTGTCTTTTTTTTGACTGACCGGTAATTGCTCAGGGTAAGTAACTTTAGGTAGCCCAGCTAAACGCTGCTCTCTGAGTGCTTGACTACGACTAATATCAGCCGCAATTTTTTCAAGCGCACTGGTAAGTTTTGCCTCGTCGGTGATTTTTTTAACGCCGTGAAGACGTTTTTTAAAACTGAATTGATCTTTTTTTAAGCACGTTTTTAGCTCGCCAAATAACTGACCTAGGTTTACCACCTGCATACCTTATAAAAATTAGTCAAAGAGCCCCGATTGTAGCAAATTAAATGGCTGGGGTTAATCCTGTAAAGAATATAACAATCAGCGGATTATTATATAAACCACCAGCCAATGACTAACTGCGTTTATTCGTCGCTAAAAATACCTACATAAGTTGCTTGGGTATTCGATTTACTCGCACGATACATGCCTGAAGTATTAAACGGCAGACTAATATTGCCTTTTGTATCAATAATAATAACACCGCCGGTGCCCCCTATCGGTTTAAGCACCTCGTTTATTACTTCATTACCTGCTTGGTCTATGGTTTTACCTTGGTACTTTACTCGCGCACAAATATCACTTGCCACATTATAACGAATAAAATATTCGCCGTGCCCAGTTGCCGAAACCGCACATGAGGCATTTTCAGCAAAAGTACCTGCGCCAATAACCGGTGCATCGCCAATACGACCAAAACGTTTTGCGGTCATTCCGCCAGTTGACGTGCCCGCTGCTAAATTCCCTTGTTTATCCAGTGCCACCGCTCCGACCGTGCCCACTTTATAATTTACTGGTAACGCTTTATGCGCTGCCTGATAATCTTTACTGGTATTTTTGCTCGCCTCGAGTTTCTTTTTGGCTTTTAATAAAGCCTCATAACGATGCTCAGTATCAAATATATTGTTCTCTACTAGGCTAATGCCTTGCTCTTTGGCAAACTCTTCTGCACCTTGACCACTTAACATCACATGCACTGATTTTTCCATTACTAACCGGGCAAGTTTAATTGGACTTTCGATATGTTTAATACCTGACACAGCGCCTGCTTGACGATTGCGACCATCCATTATAGAGGCATCTAATTCGTGACTACCCTCATAGGTATATACCGCACCACGCCCAGCATTAAAATAAGGCGATTGTTCAAGTACTTCAATGGCAGTAGTCACTGCATCAAGGCTTTCTCCGCCTTGTTCAAGTACCTTATATCCGGCCTCAACAGCTTCTGCTAATTTATTGCGATAAGCTTGCTCTTGATCTGCCGTAAATTTACTTTTTTCAATCGTGCCTGCACCGCCATGAATCGCAATGGCAAACGGCGTATTTGTGTTTTCACTCAATGCCTGCGTGCTCAACCCCATTAAACTTGTTGCAATGAGCCCTAATAATAGTGATTTTTTCATTGTGTGTTCTTTTATAAATACAGGATTAAAACCAATGTGAATGGTTATGAAGCGTTTTTCAAGTGAACTGAGTTTAATGGCACAAAAAAAGCGCCCTAAGGCGCTTTTTTAATTTCGTTTAAAGTTACGCTTGTTGCGCTTTTAAACGTGCTAAACGTGCTACTTGGTGTGTAGACGTTAAGAAAGAATAGATTGGTGCTAAATAACCGCGCTTACGAAGCTCAAGAAAGTCTGCATCGCTTAGCTCATTTAGTTTCTTCTCATCGATAAGGTAAATACCGTTGATGTCTTTTTTCTCACCTTTAATATCAACTGTTAGCGTTTGTGCTACCAGTAGTTCTTTATCAGCAAGGAATTTAGTGAAAGCATCAGTTACTTGAGAAAACTCAATGAACGATACTAACGCTTCTTTACGACGCTTAAGGTAATCAGTTTCTTCACCGTTTTCGAATAATGCATTACCCTCTTCTTCACCAACTAATGAGCTCGCTTCGTCAATTACGATACCAAATTGATCTTGCTCTGGGTGCTTTACTAAACCTAATGGGTAACGCGTTGTTGCCATAGGCGCAAATGATGCTGTCCATTTGTCGCCATCAATAAATAAATTTTCGCCTGGCTCTAGGCCAAACATTGCAACCGCTTGAAAAGTACCTGTTTCGTTATTTTTAACAAAAGACATTGGGAATTCATTGGCGATACGCGCAAACTCATGTGCAACCACTGGCACTAAGTGTTGAGTTTTCATAAATTCGATGTTGATGCCATTTTTAATTTTAGTGTTGGCATGTTTTTCGTTGTGTAAAGGCTGTACTTGTTGCTCCGCCATGTTACTGCTCCGTTATTTATTAATTTGATTTATTACTGTTAGTGGCCTAAGGCTAATGGTTTTGGTGACAAAAAGGAAGTGAAAATTTTGTGTCATTTTGTACGTTAATAATTAACAAAAACATTATCGCTTATTATTTCAACAAATAACCAATAAACGCCACTGAAGAAGAAATTCGTAAACACAATTAGCTCAAAAAGCGCTCTTTGACAACGCTGTCTTCGGTGGTATATTAATTTTGTGCCTAAATAAAAAGTTCTCAATTAAATAAGCCCATCAAAAATAGACATTAAATAATGAAAAATTTAACTGTAAACCCAAACTTAATAATTAAAAAGTTGATGATCCCAGGCACTAAACTATCAGCCTTCGTTGTAGATGATTTTCTTTTAGATACCAATAGTGTAATGAATTTTGCCCATAACATAGCCTATTTTAATCCTATGTTTTCAGACAATTCTTTCTATCCTGGCATTCGCGACAATATGCCACAACCCTACCTAAGGGTTTTACATGCGTTTTTTCAAAATGAAATACTGCCTAAAATAGACAATAAAAATTATCAAGAGTCTATTCTTCATAAAAGTTTACTTTCATTAGTTTCATGCAAACCTGCAAATTTAATTGTTGACCAAAAAGTACCGCATATTGATTCATGTGATGAAAGAGATTACGCATTTGTACATTACTTATCGCCAGAGGAGCTTGGTGGAACAAGTATTTATAAGTATATACCTAAAAACATTATTGAATTTAAACAACAACATAAGCCACTGCTCGCAGATATAGTTAATGAGGTTAAAAAAGCCCCTGATGAACATCAAGGCTATTTATCTGGCAGCACCAGTTTATTTGAGCAGGTCTTTAAAGTTGATGCTAAATTTAACCGCCTTGTTATTTACCAAGGCAACTTATTGCACAGTGCAAATATTTATTCTGAACAGAGCTGCCTAGCCGATGCTAAAAAAGGCCGTCTTTCGATAGCCTCTTTTGCAAGTGTGAGATGAGCTGTTTGAATATACCGCTTACGCCTTTCGCAAAATATTAGATTGTCTGCAGGCCATATTGTTTAATTTTATCTAAAAGCGCTCTGTGATTGGGTAGCTTATTAAGTAAGTATTGATCAATCTCAGCTCGTTGTTGTAAACGCACTAGACAATGTTCATGCTCTGCTTTTGAACAAGGCGATGCCTTAGTGTTGTAATTCATTCCATAGAGTACAAATAAAAAGTTCTCTAAGTAAAATACTTCAAACTGGCTGAAAAAGTCATCTCTAACTGGAATGAACTCTTCCCACAAACTAAGCTTTTCTTTTAATGACTCAGAGGTAGTCTCATCATTTTTATTGGCTACCCAAAAAGCTGAATCTGTTCTATCTGAAATACAATAATGTAATTTAATAAAATCAATAGCACGCTCCCATGCATACCCCATAGCGTGATTAAAACGCGTTTCTAACTGTTCAAGCTGCTTTGTTGATGATGGAAAACGTAGGGTTAAAAACTTCGCTGAAAAGTCAGTTAATAAAATGGAGGTTGCCTCTAATGGCTCTAAAAATCCTTGCGCTAAGCCAAGTGCGACACAGTTTTTATGCCAAAACTTTTTACGATAACCAACTCTCATGGGGATTTTTCGATAGCTAAGGTCTTGCTTACTTGCCCCTAGATAACGGTCCAGTTTTTCATGTGCTTGTTCGTCGGTCATGTGGTTATTCGAATAAACAAAACCCACTCCCCGCCTATTTGTAAGCGCAATGTCCCAAATCCAGCCAGCTTGATGAGCGGTAGCAAGTGTATAAGGCGGAATATCATCGTCTTCTTTTGTAGGTACTTGCACAACTAAGGCGCTATTTATCAGTAAGCTATCAGACACATCAACGAAAGGGACTTTTAAAGCTTTATCTATCAGTAAAGATTCAAACCCCGAACAATCAATATAAAAGTCAAATTCAAGTTCACCTTCGCTGTCAGTCACTAACGCTGCTATTGTGCCATCATTAGCAAGCTTTACTTGAGTTACATTGGTATGTACGTGAGACACCGAAAACTTATCTTTTGCATTACACGCTAGCAGTTGCGCAAATTTCCCTGCATTAAAATGATACGCATAAGCCAACTCGCCCTCATATTGGGCATTAGTGATATTTTTAGGGGCTAAACCAGCCTCACAAATAGCGTGCTGAGAAGATAGGAACTGCGCATGACTTTTTGTTGTTTGCTTATCGTTTAACCAATATTGAGTTAAGTGTTTGGTATCGTAGGGACTTGGTACATCAAATAAATGATGAAAAAAATTACCTTCTCCATGCTTTTTTTTATCCATCCAGTTGACGAACTTTATCGACTGCTTAAACGTTGCATCGCATTGGCGAATAAATTCATCTTCACGAATACCAAAAGTTTTTAGCGTGTTTCTAATGTCAGGTACTGTACCTTCACCTACTCCAATTGGCGGTATATCGGGTGACTCAATTAAAGTCACAGAAACACCTTTGCGTTTTAGTAGCTCTTTGCCAATATGGTTTGCAGCTAGCCAACCAGCTGTTCCACCACCTAAAATTGCCACTTTTTTTATATCCATAAATCACCAATGATGTTTAATCACATAAAAAAGCCCAGCAATGCTGGGCCTAGATTACTTTTTTAACTCAGCATATTAGAAACGCATTGTCACACCAAGTTTATAACGTGCTTCACCTTCAAAGCTCCATACAGGGAAGTCATTCAGTAGATCAGGGTTTGATAATGATGTTGATGCATCATTATTACCAAGCTGAATACTGTCTTCCTCTGTTAGGTTAATACCCTCGAAAGTAACATCTAAGTAGTCAGTTACAGAGTACGTTGCACTGAAATCTAGCTGTCCGTAAGCTTGATGTTCACGGTTACCATACCAACCAGGTGCTTCACGAATAATAAACTCTGAGCGCCAGTTATATGCTAAACGCGCAGAGAAATCATCATTTTCATAAAAACCAACCACGTTATAGCTATTTTTCGATGAGTCAGAGAATACGCCTACACGATCTGGGTAATTTTCTGCTGGCGCTTCTGCATCTGAATAGGTGTAGTTAAATGAATAACCAAAGCCGTTATCAAACGAATCTTGAATTTGGAACTCAATACCTTCAATTGAACCACCTGTGCCGTTGGTAGAAGAGCTCACAGTCCAACAGTCATATTGCTGCGCGCCACATGGTGGTTCGCCTGCATCTGGGTTAGTTGTATAAACTGGGATATCAATACCAATTTGTTGATTGGTTTGTTGTTGTGTAGAGATAAACGAACTAACTTCTTTAGTAAAGTAAGTGACGCTTAACATCGCATCGTCATCAAAATACCATTCAACACCAATGTCAGCTTGGAATGCTTTAAACGGGCTTAAACCAACGTTACCAGTATTTAAAACTTCGTTTAAAGGGCGATTATCCGTATAGCCAGCTAGGTTACGCGTTGCAAATAAGTCAGCGTAATTAGGACGAGAAATAACTTGTGCTGCCGAGGTACGTAAAATTACGTTATCAGCTAAGTCCATAACGACGTTTAAGCTTGGCAAGAATTCACTGTAATCTGCTTTATCTGTAGATAAGGTAGAATCGTAAACACCTTCATCGCTTAAGTCATAGTAATCTGAAGAAATATCAGTTGAGATGTAACGCACACCTAAATTACCGCGAATGCCACCTGCGTCAAAATCAGCCATCGCATAGATTGCTAAATTTTCTTCTTCAATGGTGCCATAGCCTTGTGGACGTGCAGTATAACCTTCAGTCATTGCTAATGAATCAGCAATCATTAGATCCATATCAGGTTCAGGTATAACAAAACCACCGCCGGCAGTCACTGTACCAGGGTAGTATGCTGTTGCATTTCGCTTTGGCACTAAATCTGGGTTTACAATAGCAGCATTGCTATCTTGGACAACTTTATGATCGGCGTATCTTAAACCAGTTTTAATTGCAGTAACCACGCCCAGATCAAGTGGAATTTCGAAGTCTAAGTTTAAGTAGCTTTCTTCATCTGAATCAGGGTTATATTCAGGCGCCCATGTTTGCGGACTGATGGTATCAGGTAAAATGCTCGCATCGTAAGATTGGTTTGCTAAATTAAATTTAGTCACATCACCAGTCATATCCATAGAGCCATTTAGATCACTATTGTTATTAGTAAACATACCATAGTTTGCAGTTGTTACGTCACTGTCAGCACTGGTTTTACCTACGCGACCTTTAAATGTGAATGACTCTGCATCATATTGCCAGTCAAAATCAACCGTATCAGACTTCATGCTTGCTTTACGCGCCCATGTTTGGAAAAAAGCAGTGCCATTTCCGTCAATTGTGCGAGAGACACAATTACCTGAAGCATTAGTTTGCTCACATGAGCCGTCGCCTGGGAAGATAATTATTTGCGAGTTAGCATTATTTGCATCTAGCTCTAAGCTGGTGTAAGTCAGGCCTAATACAAGCGAATCTGATGGCTGATATTGCATGGCAACATTATAAGCTGTACGTTCACGTGCTTGTTGGAATGTTGTTGGTGCCATACCGCCACTCCAACCACCTGATGATTCAATACCGTTACGTTGGTAATCTACTTCTGATAATGAACCCGCCGCTAAGATACCAAATGTTTCATTATTATTTTTCCAGCTGTATAAGCCAGAAAGTTCAGGATCTGTCTCTTCAGAAACTGTACCATAATCAGCTTTTACACTTGCAAATACAGTGTTTGCATCTAAATCTAGAGGTTTACGTGTTTTAACAATAACGGTACCACCAATACCACCTTCAACTAGATTAGCCTGTGACGACTTATAAACTTCTAAGCCGCCGACTAATTCTGAAGGTAATAATGAGTAGTTAAAACTGCGGTCTACGGCTTGTTGGTCAAACCAACTTGTTGACGCAACTGTATGACCATCAAGCAATGTGCGTGTAAGTTGTGCTGAAGCACCACGTATCGATACTTGCTGACCCTGTCCAAATTGACGAGATACACTTACACCAGAAATACGACCAAGAGATTCACCTACATCGCCATCAGGAAACTTACCAACATCTTCCGCTGTTACAACATCAACAACAGCATTAGAAAAACGTTTTCCGTTTAAGTTTTCTTTATTTGAAGCGCGTATACCGCGTACTTCAATGACTTCAACATCATCTTGAACTTTAACTTCATCGGCTGCAAATGCAGCACCAGTAAAGCCAGCTCCCACAACTAAGCCGATATTTACTGCTAATAAGCTTTTTTTAAAATTTTTAGCTAACACAGGATTCCCCTCGAATCATTTTATTGGTTTTGTTTATCATTTTGCCTAACCGCCATGACAGCGCTGTCATAGTAGTAACAAACCATACATGCTAAATTACATTTTTGCTACATTTTTCCGCGCTTTTTGTATGAAATTTAACTTAATTATTATTAAGCCATTGATTTTAAATTGATTAATTATTTCATAAAAAAGCAGAGTTCGCCCAAGAATTACTCTCTATACTAGGTATTTAAATAATGACGTGTTTATACTTCATGTATTTAAAATAAGAGAGATTGCGAATAGCAGATGAGATTGATGGCTTATATAACTCCGCGCCGAACCAAAATTAACCTACTGTTTTTATTGATAAATATAAGTTTAGTTAGTGACTTTTAAAAATATAAGAGCATTAAAAAGGTACTTAGCTTAAGGGAAATATTTAAACTTCAAATGTTTACAGCACTTTGTTATTAATAGATTAATGACAAAAACATGTCGCAATAAAAAAGGCCAGTAGCAAAAGCAACTGACCTTTCATTAAACCATCAATACAACATGGTTTTAAAGCACCTAGTTTAGACTAAATTAAGGTGCCCAATACACTTCAATGTTGATCTCAGGTTGATTTAGAACTGCACGTAACGGCATATCATTAACATTACCACCCGCTAACGCTTGCTTATACACAGCCAGCTTTTCATCGCCACTAATAAGTAATTTAACTACTTTAGACTGTGAAATTGCATTTAGCGTTAAGCTCATTCGTTCGGTAATACTACCTGTTACATCACTCTCAATTGCGTTAATGGCACACACAAGTTGGTTTGAATCTAATCCGTTTTCCAACCCTTGAGCATGTGGAAATAACGAAGCAGTATGTCCATCTGGACCCATACCTAAAATAGTGACATCAAACGGGCGTTTTAATGCTTGAAACTGCACCTCACATTCATCAACACCTTGCTCTGCAGTGGCTGCTGCATTTTTCATACTAATAAAATTAGCCGCTGCCCCATGGTTTTGTAGCAAAGTACGCTTAATGAATGCTTCATTACTTTTTTCGTGACTTACCTCAACCCAGCGTTCGTCAACCATAGCAACATCAACATTAGCCCAGTTTAAATCAAGGGTAGATAAATGTTTATAAGCCGGCTCAGGTGAAGACCCCCCTGAAACCATTAATACTGCACGGCCATCAGCCTCAATACCATTACGTAATGCTTGTTCTAATGACTGAGATAATTCCTCAGTTAAAGCGGCTTTATCATCAAAAAACTTCTCTACTATCGTTGCCATTATTTATGCCTTATCACCGGTGTTAAACCAAACATGATTATTCTCTGCTAATAATTCATCGGCGTCTTCAGGCCCCCAACTACCCGCTCGGTACAATGAAGGTTTACCCTTTTCTTGCCAACGTTCAATTATTGGATCAATCCACTTCCACGCTTGGCGTACTTCGTCGCGGTGAATGAATAATGAAGGATTATTAGCCGCTGCATCAAGCATTAAACGCTTGTAAGCATCTGAATGGAAACCATTACTATACGCTTGTGACAATTCAATATTCATCGTTACAGGTTCAAGTTGCATATCTAAGTTATCAAGACGCTTTGACATTAGCGTTAATTGAATACTCTCTTGAGGCTGTAAACGAATAACCAAACGATTTGGTTCAATATTGCCTACGCTGTCTTCATACACGTTATGCGATACTTTTTTATATTCAACCACAATTTCAGCGCAGCGCTTCGCCATTCGTTTACCGGTGCGCAGATAAAAAGGCACGCCTGCCCAGCGCCAGTTATCAATATGCGCACGAATAGCCACGAAAGTTTCGGTTTTACTCGCTCCCTCGTTTAGCTCTTCAAGGTAACCTGGAACTATTTTACCGTTTAAATCACCGGGTACGTACTGACCACGAATAATATGATTATCTACATCTGTACCCTCAAGTGGACGTAAAGCTTCTAATACTTTTAATTTTTCGTTACGGATGCTGTTAGCATTTAACTTATGTGGTGACTCCATAGCCACTAGACAAAGTAGTTGTAACAAGTGGTTTTGCACCATGTCACGTAAAGCACCGGCTTTGTCATAAAAACCTGCACGGCTTTCAAGTCCTACTGTTTCTGACAAGCTAATTTGAATATTATCAATCGATTTAGCATCCCACATGTTCTCAAATAATGAATTTGAAAAACGCAGTGCCATTAAGTTTTGCACCGTTTCTTTACCTAAATAGTGGTCAATACGGAAAATTTGTTCTTCGTTAAAGTACTGTGCAATTTTCGCATTAATTACTTCTGCTGACTCACCGCAGTAACCAATTGGTTTTTCTACTACAACACGCGAGTTGGCAGTAATTAGTTTTTTCGTTGATAATATTTCACAACAGGTGCCATAAACAGCAGGTGGGAGAGATAAGTAAAATACTCGTGATTTATCGTTGTCATCTTCATCTAGAATTTTTTTCAGTACATCCCAGTTATCATCCGCTTCGGTGACATTGCTCACTACGGGTACTAAAAAGTCTGAGAACGATTTCCAATCTTTTGCGTTATATTCGCCTTCGCTTAAAAATTCTTGTAACGCTTTGTGTGCTGTATCGATGTATTCATCGCATTTACTTTGTTCGCGCACGGTAGGCAAAATACGTGAGCCTTGCGGTAAGTTACCTTCTTGATATGCTCGATACATTGCAGGAAGTAATTTGCGTAACGCAAGATCACCACCGCCCCCAAAAATTATAATATCAAAAGGATTAAGCATAGTTACTCTCTACGTTTATGCTACCTGCCACTACCGTATTGGTAATCAGTTATAGCGGTTTATTATCTGGATAATGTAGGCCTCAGCACAAAGCCTACTAATTGTTGTTCGTTATATGCGCCATAAAAAATGGGTCTAGGGACACTGTAATTCCTCTCACAAAAATACAGGCCCTAGGACTCCAGCGCTACCCGTTCAAAGGTATTTGGTTACTTATTGTGTAATAAGTGAATATGTTACTGCGTACGGTATTGTTTGTAGTACGCCATTAAGCCTTGTGTTGAGCTGTCGTGCTCATTAACCACGTTATCATCGGTTAATTCAGCTTCAATTTTAGATGCTAAGCCTTTACCAAGTTCTACGCCCCACTGATCAAATGAGCATATTTGTAAAATAATACCGTGACAAAAAATCTTGTGCTCATACAGTGCAATTAATCGACCGACCGCTTTTGCATCAATCGTGTCTAATAATATAGACGTTGTTGGGCGGTTTCCTTGGTGAATTTTATGCTTTAGCAGCATTTCAATTTGTGCAGGCGTTTTCCCTTTGGCTGTTAAATCAGCCGTTACCTGCTGTGCATCGACCCCGTTCATTAGTGCTTCGGTTTGTGCAAAAAAGTTCGATAATAAAATATCGTGATGCTTATCTACGTTAACCTGAGGCTTTACAGAGCCAATAAAGTCAGCGGGAACAATTACATTACCTTGGTGCAGGCATTGATAAAACGCATGCTGACCGTTTATCCCTGTCATACCCCAAATGATTGGCACGGTAGTGTATGGCACTGTCTGTCCATCAAAGGTTACATGTTTACCATTACTTTCCATTTCACCTTGTTGCAAATATGCTGGCAACATATGCAGGGCTTGGTCGTATGGCAAAATAGCTTGCGAATCAAACTCTAAAAAGCTGGTATTCCAAACACTGAGTAGCGCCATAATTAAAGGAATATTCTGTTCTAGCGGCGCCGATTTAAAGTGCTCATCAACTTCAAACGCTCCCTCTAAAATGGCCTCAAATGCTTCAAACCCAGCATAAAGTGCAATAGGTAAACCAATGGCACTCCAAAGTGAAAAACGACCGCCAACCCAATCCCACATTGTAAATACGTTTTCGTCACTAATACCAAATGCAGCAGTTTTTTCTAAATTAGTGCTTACTGCAACAAAATGCTTTGCTATAGCGCTATCATCTTTTGCACTGTCTAAAAACCAATCAACCGCTGTTTTTGAGTTAGTCATGGTTTCTGAGGTAGTAAATGTCTTTGACGAAATTACAAATAACGTGGTTTCAGGATCTACTTTATCTAATACTGACGCAATTTGTACGCCATCTGCGTTTGAAACATAGTGAACGTTTAATGGCTTATCAACCACTGCTTTAAGTGCTTCAGTTGCCGTTTGCGGCCCTAAGTTTGAACCACCAACACCAATGCTAACCACATCTTTTACCGCTTTTCCGGTATAACCTAGCCATTGACCACTTCGCACTTTTTCAACAAAGGTCTTAATTTTGGCAAGTTCGCTATCGACCGCTTCTGTAATATTTTCGCCGTCAACAATAAGCGGTGTATGAGCGCGATTTCTAAGCGCAGTATGTAAAACCGCACGGTCTTCGGTGATATTAATTTTTTCACCGGTAAACATTTTCTCACGCCATGCTTCAATATCGCATTCTTTCGCTAATGAAATTAATTGACCAAATACGTTTTCATCTATGCGTTGTTTTGAGTAATCAAACAACACACCTGGAATTTGAGTAGAGAATTGAGAAAAACGAGAATCGTCTTGTGCAAATAAAGTTTTCAGATGTGTTTGTGTCATCTTTTGTGCACTATTTTCTAGTGCTTGCCAACTTACTAACTCAGAACGGCTCGCCATGTAAACATCCCCTAATTAATTAATCTATTGATTTTAAGCATTTTATTTTATTTTTTACGACACTGAACAAGCGATTTTTGTAAAAAGCAAAGCCCAACATTATAGCTTAAATGGTCTAAATTGCGTTATTTTTATAAGCTTTGATGCAGATAATAGCGCAATTTTTTGCTTTTGACACCGGTATCATAAAATTAAAAATTGAATTTAACAACTGTTCACCCCCTCTGCACAATGAACATTTTATTAATCTTCGATTAAAGCAGGCAAAAAAAAGACCGACACATGTCGGCCTTTTTCTTTTATTAAACTATTAGCTGGTCCATGCTAAACCACCCGATAAGTTAAAAACGCGGTTATAACCAAGTTCAATTAAGTTTGCCGCCGCAATTTTTGAACGATTTCCACTGCGACACACCAATATGTATTGATTGTTTTTATCTAGTTGCCCTTGGGTTAGTGCATAGGCCATTCGGCTTAGAGGAATATTTAAAGTTTTAGCCTCAGGCACATTAAGCAATCCACTGATATTGTTAGCGCCATGCTCATAAGGCTCTCGGGTATCAATTAAATATACACTGCTATGTGAGAGCATTTCCTTCGCTTGATTAAAACTAAGCTGCGAAGTTTCGACTTTAGGCTTTGCATTAACATAACCACAAAGCGAATTTGCTAATGTGTGTTGTTGTGAGTCTGCTTGTTGTTTTTGCATGGCAAATTCAGTATGGCTGATATCACCTTCAATAAGCGCTTTTAATAAAGGTGTTTGCTGCTGTTGCACAGCCCAATTCATGGCAAAACACTGTTGATAATCATGCCCAGAGCACACCACACTTTGCGGATTAAGCTCTGTTGCTAACTTAGTCAAAGAGTCTGCCATCTGCATCGCATCTCCCCCATCAAGTACTGTATTACCAAGCCCCGCAGGTAAAATTAAATCACCACAAAAACAGTACTGTACATCGCCGTTATTAGCCTTTAATAAATAACTCACGCTATCTTGGCTGTGTCCAGGCGTCGCTAGCTTTTCAAGTACTTGTTCGGTTAGTTGCAATTGTTCACAATTAACAGGCCAGCCTAATTGATCAACTTCACCAGCAACTAAATTTGTTTTAAGTGCGCTACGCATTAAATCAAGAGCACAGTGACGATCTTGGTGCTCATGCGTGTTTAAAATAGCAGTAATAGTTAAATTTTGTGTATTCACTATTTTTTCAAATCGAGGGATCAACTCAATGATCGGGTCAATAATAATTGCCCGTTGATCATCAGCTACATACAACCAACTGCAAGCACCTTGGTGTCTAAATTGGGTAAGCCCCAAGGCACATACTTCTTGTGCTACTAAGCTACTATCAGAAATAACCAAACAATTTGCTTGTAACACTGTTTTAAGTGCGCGAATTTGTTCACATGCATAATCTATTTGCGCCATAGTGGCGGCAGGTCCAAACGATAAACGAATCGCGTTTTCACTTTGCCACTGTGACACTCCCATCGCATCAAGCACAAAACTTTGGGTTGCGCCCGTGCTACAGGCTGAGCCACCGCTGACTCTAATACCTGCAGCGTCAAATAAATCAATAACTTCTTTACTGGTTAAATCATTAACTGCAAAGTTTAGTGTTGTGGGCACTGAGCAGGCAAAATCATGATTAAAGGTAATACTTCCAAAGGTGTCAACTAAAGCGCTATGCAGTTTATCGCGATACAAATTAAGTACATCAGCTGATTTAAAAGTATCGTCTTGCTTATCAAGCAGCAAACTAAACAGCTTATTAAGCCCAGCAATACCGGGCAGGTTTTCTGTACCTGAACGCATGCCACTTTCTTGGCCTCCACCAGCTATAAACGGCGTGTATGGGCTTCCTTTACGAATATACAATAAGCCGATGCCTTTAGGTGCATAGAGCTTATGTCCTGAAAATGGCGCATAATCAATAGTGGTTTTGCTTAGGTTGAGTTGTTGTTTACCCAGTGCCTGCACACAGTCAACCATCCAAGTCACATCGTTATTACGACTGCGGATCACCTTCTCTATAGCACTTAAATCTTGGTATACACCGGTTTCATTATTAACAGCCATAGTACAAATCATCAGGGCGTTATCAATATGCTGAGCAATAAAGTCTAAATCTAAAATACCGTCTCGGTTAACCGGAATAGCAATAATTTCAGCATTAATTTCAAGCACGGCATTCCAATGTTTTAATGTATTAGGCACCGCTTTATGTTCAGTTGCTCCGTACAGTAAAACCGGTTTAGATTTTGCGTGCTGTTTGGCATTAATTAAGGTTGATACGATAGCAGTTTGAATACCTTCGGTCGCACCTGAGGTAAATAATATATCGCCCTGCTGCGCACCAATCACGCTGCGCGCTTTTTGCCTCGTTTGTTCTAATAAGTGTTTGGCTTGAATACCGGTTATATGGGGACTTGAGGGATTACCAAAACAAATTTGCAACGCATGGCACACCACCTCTGCAATACATGGCAATACAGGTGTGGTCGCATTTGCATCAAGATAAACTTGGTTGTTGGGTTCATCTGGCAATAAAAACTCTGACATTAAAAACGCACCTTATTACTAAAAAATATATCTTATTCCTAATAGTACATAGTTTTAAAAGGAATGAATAATAATCTTTAGTAATTAAAGTGCGTTTACTATACTTTTTAGTTACCGAGCTCTTCTGCGAGTTCTTCATGTGTGGATGACCACGCCTTAATAAGCGCTTTTACTAATGATGCTAATGGAATAGCAAAAAACACCCCCCAAAAGCCCCACAGCCCACCAAAAAATAGTACGGCAACAATAATAAACACCGGATTTAAATCAACCGCTTCAGAGAACAATAAAGGGACTAACACATTGCCATCAAGCGCTTGAATAATGCCGTAAATAATTAAAATGGTCCAAAACTGGGTTTCTAAACCAAACTGAAACAGCGCCACCGCCGCCACAGGTATAGTCACCAGCGCAGCACCAACAAATGGAATGAGCACCGAAAAGCCAACTAACACACCTAACAGCGCCGCATAACGTAAATCCAATACCGTAAAGGCAATAAAAGACACCGAGCCAATAATTAAAATTTCGAATACTTTACCCCGAATATAATTCATTATTTGCTGATTCATTTCATGCCACACTTGCAAAATTAAGCGTCGTTGGCGCGGGATCAGTTTAGCAATGCTGGCACTGAGCTCTACTTTGTCTTTCAGCATAAAAAACACCAGTAGCGGTACTAAAATAAGATAAATTAACCACGCAACAGCATCTTTTAATGAATTGAGCGATGCCGACAGCACCACTTGGCCAAATTCAAGCACTTTGGTCTCTACCGTTACCACAATAGACTGTACTTGCTCTGCGCTAATTAGGCTGGGATATTTAGCTGGAAGGTCGAGTAAAAACGATTTACCTTGCTCAACCATATGCGGTGTTTCTTGCACTAAGTTACTACTTTGCTGCCAAAGCACCGGGCCAATAACTAATATTAAGGTGAGCATAATACCAATAAATATCAGCATGACTATGCTAGTGGCAGTAAAACGCTTTAAGCCAAATCGCTCCAAGTGAACTACAGGCCAATCTAACAAATAAGCAATGATCAGCGCCACTAACACAGGCACAATTAATGGGCCAAAAAAGTACAACATGGCAACCAGTGCCAATAATAAAAAAAGTAAAGTTACTGAATTAGGATCAGAAAACTTTTTTTCATACCATGCTTTTACATATTCAAACACGCAACGGCTCCACTAATAACAACGCTTGTTGTTTATTTAACTTGTAATAATACATTTTTTTTTGCAAATATCGTTCAATATCATCTGTATTTTGCTCGCTTGAGATATTAAAGGTAATTGCTTGTTTTAACGATATTGCCTCACGCAGCCCTAATTTAAACTGAATAAATTGCTGAGGGCATTTATAAGCGCGCAAATCTAGCTCTAGCATACTCGTTTCACTACCTGTTCACATTAATAATAAGTCCTATACCTGGGCTAACTAAGATTAACCGCAGTTAAATTTAACTTTTTCTTAAAACAACCTCTGCAATGGTTTATCCTTATAGCATAGTTAGCTAAAAGGATACGTTAATGCCTAATTCGCATAATAAAGCGCAATTGCCTAGCAATCCAACTCTCAAAGAAATTAATTGGTTTAAAAAACAAATTAATTGGGGGGAGCTGCCGCATTTTTATCATTTAGTAGCTTCGTCGGTAAGTGAATGTGAAAGTATTTT
The DNA here is from genome assembly GCF_000238275.3 of Pseudoalteromonas undina. NCBI lineage: Bacteria > Pseudomonadati > Pseudomonadota > Gammaproteobacteria > Alteromonadales > Pseudoalteromonadaceae > Pseudoalteromonas > Pseudoalteromonas undina. Next base: position 936,597 of record NZ_AHCF03000003.1, on the reverse strand, counting down.
AGATCACGGCTTTGATAATGCCATTAAGCGTATCATCGATAAACGCAATTGGAATCTAGAGGCGCTGGGTATCGACCCAAACGAGCTTTTTGAGAAAGAAAGTAATAACAAGCCACGAATTTCGTTGCATCAAGTATTTACCGAGCGCGGTTTTGAACTACAAGCGTTCCCTTTTTCCCATGATACTACCATCGATAGATACGCTCGACATGATGAGTCAATGGAATTTATATTATGGGATCCATTGACCATGAAAACCGTTATTCGCATTAATCAATTACACAAATTTATTGGTTTTTACTTAGACCAAGGCGATGAAGCAGACAAGGCACTTATTTTACATTCACATAAAGTAGTTCATAAAATTATTGCTTTTTTACAAACTCAATTGAACATTGTTAAGGTTGATGGGGTCACAATAAAGTCGTTTTACCAACTATGTGAAAAGGACAGCCGTTTATACACCGATGATCCAACTAGTGCCTCTGATAAAAAATAAACAAGGAATATAATGCAGCTAAAATCAGCCTTTATCACTTTATGCAGTGCAGTGCTTACATTTAGCCTGCTAATGAGTGAGCCGTTAAAGGCACAAACCAACCTTCAACTGCCCGACTTAGGCACGTCTGCGCTGCAGGCTTTACCATTGGAGAAAGAAAAGGCAATTGGTGAAGTGATGATGATGCAGATCAGAGGTTCTTCGCCATTAATTAACGATCCGGTGCTTGATGAATACCTAACAACCTTAGGCCGAAAGTTGGTTGCGAACGCCAATGATGTACGCTTTGGCTTTTCTTTTTTTTGGTTAAATAACCCTGAAATTAATGCTTTTGCATTTTATGGCGGTCATGTAGGTGTGCATACAGGCTTAATTGCTCAAGCCGATAACGAAAGTCAATTTGCTTCAGTGCTTGGTCACGAAATTGCGCACGTAACACAACGCCACTTAGCAAGGCGTATTCAGCAACAACAAGACAATAGCGGTCTAACCATTGCCGGTATGATAGCCGGTATTTTAGCAGCCGTTGTAGCCCCAGATGCAGGTATGGCGATTATTTCAGCCAGCCAAACCCAGTCGGCATTTAGCCAACTCACCCATAGCCGCTCTGCGGAACAAGAAGCCGATAGAATTGGTATGCAAACCCTTAACAATGCGGGGTTTGACGCCCGAGCTTCCAGTGAATTTTTAACTAAGCTTGCAGCGCAAATTCGCTATAAATATAAACCCCCGGCATTTCTACTGACTCACCCGCTGCCAGAAAGCCGCGTGTCGGATGTACGTTTGCGCGCCGAGCAATATCCAAAACGCCAAGTAGGCTCTAGCCTGGATTTTAATTTAGCTAAAAGCCGTGTACTGGCACGTTACGATAACAAGCCAGAAATTGCAGAGGCCCTATTTAGAAAGTTAATGCGCGAAAATACTTATAACAACGTAGCGTTACAATATGGATTAGCTATCAGCTTAATCGATCAAAAGAAAACGGAGGAAGCGCAGCCTATCTTGGACGAGCTATTAGCTAGCGATCCTAAAAACTTATTTTATATTGATACAAAAACAGATTTACTCATTGCACAAAAAAAAGCAGCTAAAGCAGTTAGTTATTTAAGTGAATTAAATAACTATCGGCCAAACAACCAAGTGATCACTTTAAATTATGCAAATGCCGCGTTGGAAGCTGAGCAATATGAGTTAGCCGAAAATGTATTAAAATCGTTTTTATTGGAGAAGCCAGATCATAGTTTGGGTAAGCAGCTTTTGACCGACGCCTATAAAAAACAAGAAAAATTAGCCGCATATCACGAAGCTAACGCCGATGTGTTATCGCAATATGGCGCATATTTAAAAGCAGCTGACGAAATACAAAAAGCACTTAATTTTGTTGAGCCAAATGAAAATGTAAAACAACAACGTTTAAAAGCGTTACTCACACAATATCGGTTATTGCAAAAAGAGCTAGCAAGGCTTTAAGTCTTTAGTGAGTTCACCTAAAATAGCCGCAATTTATACTTTGGATGTACTTTTTATGTCAGTTACTATTTATCACAATCCGCGATGTTCAAAATCGCGCGAAACCCTTAACCTATTACAAAGTAAAAACATCGAACCGAGTGTTGTTGAATACTTAAAAACACCGCTTTCTCATGAGCAAATTAGTACCTTAGTTTCTCAACTGGGGTTTAATTCGGCCCGAGATTTAATGCGCACCAAAGAAGAACAATATAAAGCACTGAATTTAAAAGATGAAAATAGCGAGTCGGTGCTTATTGACGCTATGGTCGAAAACCCAAAACTAATTGAGCGCCCAATTGTAGTAAATAACAATAAAGCAGCACTAGGTCGCCCGCCTGAAAACGTATTAAGCGTTCTATAATGAGCACAACCATCGTGGTGCTGTACCACTCAAGCCATGGCTCGGTAGAAGCCATGGCGCATGAAATAGCAGAATCAATAGAACAACAAGGCGCAACCGCCTTGCTGCGTACGTTTGTAGCTAAAAACCCGCATGACATTGTGATCAGTAAAGACGATTTAGTTGCATGTGATGGGCTTGCGTTTGGTACGCCAACCCGCTTTGGCATGATGGCCGCACAAGCAAAGACATTCTGGGAAACCACCAGCGATCTTTGGCTTAAAGGTCAACTTATCGATAAACCTGCTTGTGTGTTCTCATCATCGAGTAGTATGCATGGGGGCAATGAAGCAACCCTACTAAACTTATCACTGCCGTTATTGCATCACGGGATGATGTTAATGGGGGTACCTTACGATGTACCAGAGTTACTTGGCACCGAGACAGGAGGCACACCTTACGGCGCTTCCCACGTAGCAGGCAGCAGTAACAGCTCTACCCTAAGTAAAGATGAAATTAAAATATGTCAAAGCGTAGGCAAACGCTTGACTCAAGTAGCGAGTAAACTTAAATGACCCAAAATAGCGAGTCTGCTAAAAAGCCAGTGACCGTAAAATTTCAGCGCCTAGCCCTATTTGGTTATTTTGGCCTGCTTATTTTAATGCCACTATGGATGTTTGTGTTAGCACCGAGAGAGGGTCACAGTAACGCCTTTCTATTTTTAGTCTATGTGCTACCGCTATTATTACCTTTAAAAGGCATACTACAAGATAAAACCTACACCTATGCATGGGCTAACTTCATTGTTATGTTTTATTTTATCCATGGTTTTACATTGCTATGGGTTGCTCAAGATGAGTTAGTATGGGTATTGCTAGAGTTACTATTTGCCTCATCTATGTTTATTGGCTGTACTTACTATGCACGCCATAGAGGACAAGAGCTTGGACTTAAAATTCGTAAGCTTAAAGATGAGCTTGCTGAAGAAAAAGCAGCGCATGAACACGATAAAAACAACTCATAGCTATCAGCTCAGAACATAAAAAACGCGCTTTATTAGCGCGTTTTTTTATAATTAAGTAAGTGGTTAAACTAACTCACTTAAAGCTGCTAGTCCCACTATACACGCTAAACCTAGCTGGGATACAAGGCTAAAAACCGACATCATTCTTAATAAAAACAACCCCCAAGGGTGCTTTACGTGCGGATACAACGAACAGCGCTTTAAATTTGTAGCAAAGAAAAAACACACCACCGCCGTCATGGTCATAAAAAGAGTGAGCTCACTTTTTATAGTGATATTTTCATCAAAAAAGAAAAACAACTGTAGCGGTAACAATAAAGCCACAACCGCATGTAATACATGCACTTTTTTAATTCGATCTAACTGCCCTTCTGGCGATAATTCTTTAATACCAAAATCACGTTCAAGGCATTTAACTAAGTTACTGGCTTTGATGCTTACAGCTAAACGGTAACAACTTAATCCGTCGTTATTACGCGCTCTAAAATCATACCCTGCTTTAAGCAGTAAAATCATTAACGATTCATTTTTACTCATCACCGCGTAATGCAGCGCTGTATTACCTTTAATGTCTACGGCTTTTTTATCTTGGTATTGCAGGAGCATTTCTACTACATTTACATAGCCTTTTTCTGCAGCCCACATAAATGCTGTTTTGTTATCTTCATCGGTCAAGGTACCCGTCGCACCTTGTTCAATAAAGCGCATAGCCATGGTTTGCTTAGCTTTTTTCTTGTTTAAATGGGCGAGTAAGGCATTTTCTAACAACACAATAGAATCAACATCAGGCGAAACCTGAGTTAATAAAGTAAAGTAATCTTTGCCTGCAGCTACCTTTTCGCTAGTAAGCTCTGCTAAATATTCAATGTCTGCAATCGACTGAGGAATATGCGCACTTAAACGCTCTCTAAAGTCGACCTCTTGCCAAATAGATAAGGTATCTGCAGCTGACAGCTTAGCACCCTGTTCAAGCGCATGTTCTATCAAAGTAAAAAAACGTTTACTAAAAAACAGACTGATTAATGAAAGCGGCGTTTCAATATTATTTTGTGCCGATACACTTGCGTATTTTTCAAGTCGCTGACACAACATTAAAACAATATTTTCTATACTGTAATCATTGGCAAAATAATGCTCTTTAAGTGCAGCAATATAGACTTGTGCATCTTCATCACATTCACAGATATGCTGAAAATAACATTCTTCAAACGGCTCTAGGGGGGTTAACCAGGTTAAATAATAAATTGGGGGCAAAACCGTAGTACAAACACCATCATCTTCTTCAGTAGAGCGACAGGCAGGCCAAGCTTCTAAAGCATCTAAAATGAAGGCACCGTTTTGTTCAACCAGCCCTTTGACCAATAACGGGTATTCCTTTGGCCAAATTAGTACATTTTCCATTAAAACAACACAACTCCAGTGTAGCTCGGGTGAGTGGTCAGTTATAACAGTTTTTAGCTGACACCACGCTTAATCAAAGAAGTCGATATTCTAACACAGCTTGGTAGTCAAGCTAGCGTAAACTCATGCAATATAGACCAAAATACAAAAGCAGCTAACGACATGCGCCATCAGCTGCTTTTACGGTTGGAGCTTTTAATTGCAAAGGAACTAACTTTGCTGCAGTTCAGCTGTGACTTGGTCTAATCCCACATCAGAAATTCGTTGAATGATCTCTTTTTGCTTAGCACTGAGTAACGAAATTCCCTCAGCAACAATATCGTATACTTTCCATTGCTGATCATTCCCCAAACGCAGTTTAAAGTGCAGATCTATGGTGGGTTTATTAGTTTCAATAATTTGCGTTTTAACAGTGGCAAATTTAGAGTCGCTTGCAGCGGCGTCTTGCTCAAATATTACATCTTGCCCTGTATACTTCATTAGTGCACTCGCATAAGTACCCGTTAAGTAATGCTCCACCGCACCAATAAACGCAACGCCCTGCTCGCGGTTGATACCTTTAATATGTTTACCTAATAATTTAAACGACACAAACTTAATATCAATATGTGGCATCAAACGCTGCTCAACAATTAAAGACATCGCTTCTTTGCTGGCATTACCTTGCGCATTTACCTGCCCAATATCGTTAAATAATGATTCGGCTACAGTTTGCAATAATTGTTTAGGTGACGGCTGAGTTTGTGCATACAAAGCACTACTGAAAAAAACAGCAACAACCACTAAAAGCTTTATAAGTTTCATAATAAATGGATAGTTTAAATAATTAAGTTTAGCGTAATTTACGCAAATAACAGGCAACAAAAAAGGCATAAATAAGCACCTTATTAATGCCCAATTAGCACCAATATAATTAGTTAAATAAATTCAATCAGTTAAAGTGTTCAGTTAACAAGCCATCTACAAGCGGATTTTTGTCCTCATTGAAAACAGTAATTCACCGCCCTTATCATTTAATTACTAATTTAATTTCCCCCGTAGTTGGCCATTATGAAAACCTCATATAATATGATTTCTATTATTGTTTTTTGTTTATTTTTACTGACAACTCATGCAGCCTATGCATCACCAAACCATGGCTACGCTGTAGACTTATTAAAAGGCGAAGGCAATGTAACTGGAGTAAAGCTTGCGTATCAGTATCATCCAGAGGGTGCGCAAAACTTTGTGGGTGATGCCCGCTTTTACCTTGAAAGCAGCATTAACCTGTGGCATTACCGCCATGATCAACAGTCACAATCAAACCTGGTGTTAGCTGTTTCGCCAGTAGTGCAGTTCCCAGCATTTAGCCTATACAATACGCCATTTTATGTAGAGGCTGGTATTGGCTTTTCCTTACTTGATGAACGCTATTTTGCCGATAAAAACCTAAGTACTCACTACCAGTTTGAAGACAGAATAGGTCTAGTGGCGGATTTTGGTGAAACCAATGTAGCGCTGCGAATTATTCACTATTCAAACGCCGGATTTAAATCGCCGAACCCAGGGATTAACTTTTTAACCTTGTCGGTGGCACAACGTTTCTAATTGCTTATTTACAGCCCTAGAGAGCATTGCAGCTTTTATTTAATGTGGTCATAATAACCGCTTAATAAAATATAAGAGCATCGTAATGCAAATTTGGCAAATCGTACTCGTTATCTCGATTGTACTGGCTATTGTTATCGGCAATTTAGCACTGCTGCGCTTAAGTGCAAAAAGCGAGTTTAAACACTCAGTATCAAGTTCATCTACGCAAAAAAGAGAAACAAAAAAGCCCTGAATAATCAGGGCTTTTTTCGTTTAAATCATTACTTAGCCAACTAACCAGTGCGCCATTAAGGCAATAACTGGCAAGGTTACTAAAGTTCTGAGAATAAAAATAACAAATAACTCAAAAATATTAACCGGTATTTTACTACCTAATAAAAGTGCGCCCACTTCAGACATATAAATAAGTTGCGTTACACTCATTGCCGCAATAATAAAACGTGTTACATCGCTTTCAATTGAGCCTGCGGCTAAAATAGACGGAATAAACATATCTGCAAATCCCACCATAATCGTTTGCGCCGCCATTTCAGCTTCAGGTATTTGTAGTAATTCTAAAAATGGAATAAACGGCATACCTAAATATTGAAATATCGGAGTGTACTCAGCAATAATTAAAGCAAATGTACCCACAGCCATTACCACAGGTAATACTGCAAACACCATATCAAATGCGTTGTGTAAGCCCTCTTCAATTGTGCCTTTTAAGCCTGGTGCTTTTTCTGCTTTAGTTAATGCAACATCAAGTGAATGCTTAAATAATGTTTTGCCTTCAGGAACTAGCTCGGCGTTGCCATCAGGTTGTTCACCATCAATAAGCACGTCCTTTTTAAAACGCAGTGGTGGTAAACGCGGAACAATAATTGCGGCCACTACACCCGCTAAACACACGGTTAGGTAAAAAGGTGCAAATAAGTATTCAAGCTTTACTTGGCCAATAACAACCAAACAAAAGGTAATTGATACAGCAGAGAAAGTGGTACCAATAATAGCAGCTTCACGTTGAGTATAATATTTATCTTCATACTGACGCGCAGTCATTAAAATACCCACGCTACCATCACCTAACCATGAAGCAACACAATTAACTGCACTGCGCCCTGGCACCCCAAACAATGGACGCATTACTTTAGTAAGCAAGGTACCCACCAGCTCAAGTAAACCAAAATTAAGTAATAACGGCAGTAATAAGCCTGCTAAAATAAACACCGAAAACAACACCGGTAATAAATCTTTTAATACTAGCAAGCCAGTATTTTCTGAGGTAATAGCATGCGGCCCAACTTGAAAATAAGTTAAAAGCACAAACGCCATACCAAACAACCGTGTTACTAACCAAATCCAACTCACATTAAACAAATGATTTAATAAGCGAAATTTGGTTAAGCTTTTCGGTTTAAAGACACTGAAAACCAGCGACATAACGCCAGTAATACAAATAATTGTGGCTATTAGTCCTAGCGCTATATCACTGAATGAGGCTTGAATTGCCTTGGCCATTACCGCGATAGGAATTGTCATTATTTCACCAGACGGTACTGGCGTCATAAACAAAAACACACCGATTAAAGAAGGAATTAAAAAAACCAACCAAACTTTCAAATCATAACTTTTTTGAACGGGTGCTGGGCGTGATGAATCTAACTGAGACATATTTTCAACCTGTAAAAACCACAAAAAGAGCTAAGTGCTCTTTTTGTGGTAAATAATTATAATTATTAAATTTTAATACCGCGCTTAATTAACGCCGCTTCTAATGCTTGTTGCAAACCATTCATGGTACCTGGTTCAAGCGTTTCGCCTTTGTCATCCATCCACGTTAGACTGGTGCCACCTTGCTTGGTTTTGCTAACCAAAATTTGGTATTGACCTTCATCAATTGGAAGCTCTGTTGGTTCATCGCCCCAAATTGAATCCCACACACTGCTTTCTACTTTCGCATAATCTGCTGTAATTAAACCTGTCTCTTGGTTTATTTCAACAATAGTAAAAGATAAGCGCTCTAAGAATCCAGAAAAGCGATCGAATACCGTATCGTAAGCCTGCTCAGTAACAAGTGCTGCATTGCCTTTGTTGTCAAACCCAAGTTCTAATGAAATTATTCCTTGGCGCTTACGCATATCAACTTCAAGTTGACGATAGCGATAATCAAATTCACTCACCACTTGATTAAGGGCGCGCACTTCTAGCTGTTGTTTTAATAAATCAGTCAGAGGTTTATCACCTTTGAAATCAATAAGCTCAGCCGTTAATGATGCTGTGCGTTGATGCTCTTTTTCTTCAATAGTAAATTTAAAACGTTCTAAATCAACACTTTCATCATCGCCCCATAACCAGCTTTCTTCTGGCTTAACAATGGCGTACCAATCTGTTTCCAGTGTTCCTTGCATTTTGTTTTGTTGTGTCGCGCTAATGTTGTTATCAGCAAGCACTGCTTGAATCGAGTCCCAAATGAATACATCTAAATCGTCAATGCCATCATTTTTATCAAAATAAATACGTGCTTGTTTATCTGCTTCCTCAACCCAACTGCCTTTAGCAATGGTTAACACTTGCGCCGGCGGGCGATAGTTTGTTGCCTCCGGATTATTATCATATTGACCCACATCCATCTTATAAACAGGATCTTGAGCGGGTTGTGATAACGAAGCAGGTGTTTTAACCGGCTCATGAGCGCGGTAATTACGCTCATTATGGGCATCACTCGTAAATACACTACACCCTGACAAACTTACCAATACACTTACTGCTAGTGCTTTTGGGATCCAATACTGCACAGATAATTCTCCTTAGCATACCCTTAATTGTTTTAACAAATATATGAGTGGGTAATACCGATTTGGTTCAGTGTAAAATCAATATTAACTTTACATTTATAATTTGCTTATCTAACTGCATTAAGCCAACAAGATGACCGACAGACTAGGCTACAAATAGACACATTTTTGCTATGGTACTTTCACAAGCTTGTAAAAACAAGAAACACTGCACTATTAACCGCCTAAAATTAACCGTCACTGTAGTTTAACGCGGATTTTGTGTTAAACTTTGCCGCCGTGCAACGCTACGTGTTTATTTTTTGTTGCCAAGTCGGTTGTTATCATCCAAGTAACTTAGGTACTTTAAAACCCATGACTGCATTTTCAAATCATCAAATTGTTTTAACCGCAATTGGCGAAGATAGATCGGGCATCGTTAGTGAGCTTACGCAACTCGTCAGTGATTGCCACTGTAATATAATAGATAGTCGCATTGCTATTTTAGGTAACGAACTTACTTTTATTATGCTACTTAGCGGTGATATGTCAGCCATTAGCCGTATTGAGCATACACTCCCTACCAAAGGTATGGAGCTTGGCCTGCTTACTATGATGAAACGCACTTCAAGCCACAACCAAAGCGAGTTTTGTGCAGGCTACACCCTAGAATACACTGGCATAGACACCCCTGGCACCTTGAGTAAAGTAACACGCTTTTTTGCAGATAATAATATTAATATTTGCTCACTAAAGTCAGATACCTACGAAGAAGAAACTGAACTTAAAATGCGCTGTGAACTTGAATTTAATATTCCCATTGACGTTGACATTGACCAATTTAAAATTAGTTTTGAAAACCTTTCGCACGTTTTAAACGTAGATTACATCTTTCGACGTATTCGCTAAGGAGTTTAGCATGAACAAAATTACCCCATTACAAAGTGGCGACACAGCACCGGCTTTTAGCTTACAAAACCAAAATGACGAAACCGTTGTGCTCAGCGAGTTATTAAAAGAAATACAAGTGCTGGTATACTTTTACCCTAAAGCGTCAACGCCTGGCTGTACCGTACAAGCCGAAAACCTGCGTGATCAACAAGCCGAGCTTGCTAAATTTAACACTCACGTGGTTGGCATAAGCCCAGATCCAATTAAGCGCCTTAAAAACTTTGAAACTAAAAAAGAGCTTAACTTTGACTTACTTTCTGACGAAGATCATGCCATTGCTGAGGCATTTGGGGTGTGGGGCTACAAAAAATTTATGGGCAAAGAATATGACGGGATTCACCGCCTTACTTTCTTAGTAGGCCAAGACGGTAAAATTAAACACTTGTTTGATAAATTTAAAACCAAAGATCATCACCAAGTGGTGTTGGACTATCTAGCCGCTGAATAAAGGCTAAAGGCTAAAGGCTAAAGGCTAAAGGCTAAAGGCTAAAGGCTAAAGGCTAAACAAGATAAAAAAAGCGTTGCTCAAGGGCAACGCTTTTTTGTATTTGCTTATTTATAATTTAGCTAATAACGGTGATTGTGGAATACCTACTCGAGGAAGTAGAGCCGGTGTTACCGCAAAGGCTGCTGGTAAACGTCCTTTTAACTCAGCCATTTTTGTTTGATTATTTTGCTGATCAAAAATGTAGTATTTTAAAACATCACCATAAGCACTTCCCTCTAAACTAGCTTGTTGCAGTGTGTCTAATGCTTTATCGTAATCTGCGCTATAAATATAAGCTAATGCTAAGTTTCCAGCAGATCCTGCGTGTAAGTTACCGTTAAGCTCTCTAGACAACCCCTCTAACTCAGCAATAGCCAGTTCATAACGACCAAGTTGTATGTAGGCATGAGCAAGTGAGTTTTTTGTAAAATATGGCGGATTACTACCTGCTGGGTACCATGTTTCGTAAGCACTTAGAATATCTTCATATTGTTCAAGTTTAGAAAAAATATGAACGAGTAAAGTATAACTTTCTAATTTAATTTCTCCCTCTTCAAAACCTGATAGCACATCTCTATTTGCATACCATTTTTGAATATTTTTTGCCGTTTGTATTAGTTGTGTTGGTTGATCACTTTTTGCATCACCAGCTACCTCTAAAAGTTGCGCTAACTGTTGGTTATACTGATTACTAGCAGCGGGCTGTTTTTGCGCACTATGTTGTTCATTCTTTGGATTTTCATCAACAATTTGTGCTGCTGCCAACGCGCTAAAAGACAGTGCAGCCAAAGCCATTACCATATGTTTACTTTTCATTGTTTTTTCCTTGTTTAACATTTTGATCCTTTGAATATTAAAACTCTTTGAGTGTTCAATATTCAAAAGAGGGGGAGTGAAAAAGTTATATTTAGATTTTTTTTCATGCTCAGAGAGTAACAAACTGGCTAAATCTAACTGATACTTACCTTTGAGTTTACGCATACATTTTTCGTCACAACTAAGCTCTAACTGCTCTTTTGCCAAACGCGCTAGTTTTGAGCATATTGGGTTCCACCAAAAAACACTTTCTATAAAGCAAATTAGCCATGTCCAATAAATATCACCTTGTTGTAAGTGCGTTAATTCGTGCTCAATAACAGAGTTTAATTCTTTTCGATTTTCCATCTCAGGAGTAAGCCAAACAACCGGATTGACTAATCCTGTTGCAAAAGCAGGCCCTCCAATTGAGGTGAATCTTATTGGGTATATACAGTTTTCTCGTTTTGAAGTGCTATATAAGCTTGAGTTAGCTTTTAAGTTTTTGACTAACTTTACATACATAGCAACACGCAATGTAAACAAGCCAATTCCACTAAACAGCAATACACTAAAAATATGGTTTAATGATGGTAACCAACTCACTGGTGCAATAATGCTACTTTCTGATGTTATGACCTGCGCACTGGTAGGGGCTATTAACGTATTTAAAAAACTAAACTCAGCAACATTAACAGTATATTGCGATGTACTTTCAAATAATGGCAATTGAGAAAAGTATTGCCAAGGAACAAACCAGGCTATTAAAGCCAGCATTATTACGTAAAAATTTAATCTAGAAGGGGCACTTTTCATCCCTAATGATGTAAGCAAACAACACACACTAATAATTGTGCAAGTTACAAAATAATCCATCATAGCCTTCTCCTTTAATCTTGCTTTTTATTTTTCAATAACGATTGTAGGTACTCAATATCCTCGTCATTCAGCTTTTCTTCTTTAATAAAGTGGGCAATTAAGCTGCGAGAGTTACCTTTAAAAAAACGCTGCATGAAGCTAGGCATTGCTTGTGCTGAAAATGCGCTTTGAGTGATCACTGATTTAAATACAATCGCTCTCCCCTCTTGCCCGCAGCGAGCTATCGCTTGTTTTTGTTCTAACCTATCAACGATTGTTTTCACCGTTGTATAAGCTACTTTTTTGTCTTTTTGTGTATCCGCTAGGAGCGCTTTATGTAATTGGCTAGCCGTGCATGGCTCGTGTTGCCAAAGCAACTGCATAATATCTAATTCAAATTCACTGAGTTTCATTTTAACCTCCATTACTACATCTGTAGTTATTAACTATTACAAATGTAGTAATAAGCGTTCAGTGTGTCAATATAAAAATTAAAATAATTTATAGAAGAAGGCAGCAATAAAAAATAATATCGGTATTGTGTAATAGGATTGCTTTTTATAGTTCAATAAATAAAAAGCTTAGTTAATGTGTGTATAGGCATTTCAATATGTTAATTTAAAGCCACCGCCTTATTTTTCAAATATTGTAAAAACACCTATCTAGTACTTTTAAATATCAATATACCTGCCTTTAGTAAATAAAAATAAAGGTGACTAGTGTATGTATTTATTTAAAAGCCAGGCATCTATTGCTTACTTTGTGAAAAATTTACTTAATATTTTTTCACTACAGTTCTGGCTAATTATCTTAAGTACTGACTTTCTTTTCTATTGTTGCCAATAAAGCGGTTCACCGAAAACATCAGCAAAGTAATCAATAAGCGCCCTAACATTTAAAGGGGCATAGCGTGTGTGTGGATAAATAGCCGCTATTTGCTGAGGCTCTGTTTTAATTGCTGCATCATAATTAGGTAACACCTTTACTAAAGTACCCGCCTTTAAATGCTCACCAATAAGCCAATCAGGAAACAGCACTAAACCCATGCCTTTTAATGCACAAGTTAATAATGTATCAGCGTTATTTGAGGCAAGTAATGGTGCAACAGAGTAATGAGCCCATGATGCATTTTTAGCTTTAAACAGCCAACGATTCGCGCCTGAAGAACCTTTGTAAATTAAGCATTGATGATTTTTAAGTGCAGATGGGTTAGTAATTTTAGGGTTGTTTTTCAAATACGCTGGTGAGGCTGCTAAATGATACACTTGAGTACCAAATACGCGCGCATGTAACGAAGAGTCGGTTAACGCACCGATACGAAATATAACATCGGTGGCATCTCGATGCGGGTCAATAAAGTCATCAGTAAGTGTTAACTCTATTTGTAAGTTTGGATAGCGAATACTTAACTCAGGCAACCAAGGAGCAATGTGCCTTTGGCCAAAAAATACAGGCGCATTAATTCTAATTAACCCGGTTGGTTCGAGCGTTCTGTCTTGCAGCTCTTTTCTCGCGTCATTCATTTGCTCGGTGATTGTTTGTGCATAATCTAAAAACAACCGACCCGCTTCTGTTGGCACAACAGCACGGGTATTTCGATAAAAAAGCTGCTGCCCTAGTGCATCTTCTAATTGTTGAATAGTGCGTGAAATATTTGACGCAGACACCCCCTCCCGCCTAGCCACCTCTGAAAAACTATGGGTATTAAAAACACCGATAAACGTAACGAGTGTTTTAATGCTCACTGTATTTATGTCATTCATTTGTGCAATTCCTGCAAAAGTCATTTCTGGATTGTAGCGTTTTTCTGGCTGATTAGCTGGGTTAAAATGGTATTAATTACTATTTGGAGGATATAAATGCAATTTCTATTAATATTACTGACCTTTATGGGCGGTATGGGTTTGTCCGTAGAAGCGGGGTTATTAGGGCCTTTGGGTAGTGAAGTGGGTGAACTGTGGGCCACATTTAGTATATTTGCGGTTGGTGCTGCCTTAACATTTTTGCTAATGCTGTTTTTTAGCCCTCGTAATAGTCCTTCATTTTTTAGCCAGCCCCCTTCTTTATTATTAGGTGGCGTGCTTGGCCCTGTTTACGTGATTATTTTAACAATTGCAACGCCAAACATCGGCATAGCCATGACAATGATCGGCATACTCGCAGGGCAAATTTTCAAAAGCTTAATTATTGACCATTACGGTTTGTTTGGCACCACTGAACGCAAAATCGATGTTAAACGCATTATTGCTTTGGCGTTTATTATTATCTCTCTGGTTTTTATGGCACAAGGATAAACTCACTATGACTATTATTATGATTTTTCTAGCTGTAATTGGTGGCGCAACATTAAGCATTCAAGCAGCCTTAAACGGACGACTAGGCGGTAACGTCGGTGTTTTTAAAAGTGCTTTTTTAACCTTTTCTGTTGGTGCACTAGTAACCGCACTGCTCTTATTTTATTTTGAACCAAATCATGCTGTAACCTTAATGGATGTACCAAAATGGCAGCTACTTGGTGCCATGTGTGGCGTACCATACATTGTTATTATGGTGCTTGCGGTGCAAAAAATAGGTACAGCGGTGGCAACCGTCGCGGTTATTTTTGGTCAACTAACCATGAGTGTATTAATTGATAATTTTGGCTGGCTTGGTAATGAGGCTATTGCATTGTCACCCAGTCGACTAGCGGCGTTAGTGTGTTTAGCCATTGCATTATTTTTTATTTATTCAAGCGGTAAAGTTGAAAACAAAAAATCGTAGTATAAACCTAAATAACGTTGCTCAAAGGCAACGTTTTTTATTGCTTTAGCACTTTAAACTTTGGCATCGCGGCCGATAACAACATTAATAAACATACTATTATGGATAATAAACCGTGATACAGCTAAATAAACACTCAGCCTTTGACGTTAAAATTACAGCCGAAAAAACAAATATTGCACAACAAACAAAAGACACAACAAAAAATCAGGACAACACTGATTATCAATTATCAGACAAAGAACGCAATAAACTCTCAGGAAAAGAGGCTGAGCAAAACGCTGAAAAAGCAACAAATTCAGAAATGCCTGAATATATCGCAAAAATGATAGAGCAACTTAAAGAGCTCAAACAGCAGCTTGAAGAACAAAAAGAACAACTCACTCAATTACAAGCTCAATTCGATCCGGAAGACGAGGTCATACAAGCACAAATTGAAGCACAGGCAAATATTGTTTCATCAACACAATCTCAAGTAGTCGCGCTAGTGCAAATGATTAGCCAAGCCATGAAAGACGCCGGTATTACTGACGCGGGTGCACTTGTTAGTGCCATTGTTTGAATTTTCAGAGCCAAGTATTCAGCGTTATACTAATCTACCTTACAAAGGCGGCTTTATTTTTATCATCGGCTTATTATTTCAATGATAAATATGCCTACCCTAGCGGTTAAACAACCACGTTGTGTTTGCGTTCTCACTCTTCATCTAACAGTGCTTGCTGATAAATTTTATTAAACTGTTCAGCAGGTAAGTCTGCCGCAAAGTGGTAGATAAGCGCTTTATACTCATCGCTTTGAATTAATTTTGAGAGTGTATTATTAAAGTCCTGCATAAATTTTATATTTTCTTCACTGCGCTCACACATTAAATGCCCAACAGTAAACGATGTTTTTAATTTCAAATCAAAGGAGTAAATATCAGCGTCTGTTATATCGTGCCAATACGTGGCTACATCGCTGGGGTATTCAATAGACGCATCAAACTCTTGCAACTTCGCTAATTGTTGTAATCTAGAGAATATATTAGTGGGAGCTGGTTTTATTTTAGTTTTATCTACCTCTTCAAGTAGAGACATAATGTCTTCGGAGAATATTCTGAATTTTGATAACCCCAACCTTAATCCACTTTGTGACACCAACTCGTCTAAATTTTTTATATGTTTAAATTGAGCCAAGTTATTTGGAGAATAAAGTCGCGGTGCGAGATACAAAGAAAACGGCTTTGATATTAAATAGCGGCTTGCTCGTTCTGACGTGTTAATTTTATTGGCAAAACAATGACTAATGCCAAATTGCACCTCCGCATTGATATCTGGCGCTTTTACAAACTCAATTCTGTAATCTCGCATTTCAGCCAAAATTAACTTATAAAGCTGCGCGTCGAGTGATTTTCCTTCGGTAACTGAGTTCAGTCGTAGCAAAGACTCATCATTACTACTTAATACGATTTTTGTTTTATTTGCGTCAAACTCTGCAAAACGCGTATTTTCATAATCTGATTTATATAATGCCTGCAACCTTCCCGATGATTTTAATTTTGGCATTGTTTGGTCAAATCTTCGCGCCAAGGCTCTGCCCTTTTCATCGTTCGAAAAGGCTAAATAAATAGGCCTTGCGGGCACAACCTCTACATAATTAAGCTTTGATTTGTACTCTTTGGGAATGTTGTAGTCAAAATCAACGAAAGCATCTATGCGTTTATTGAGTAGCAGTGCCACTGCGTTTTCAATAGTAGAAGCCGGGTAATAATCGTGTGGGTATTCAATAAACTTATCGAAATTGTAGCCATCGAGCCAGCTTAATACTTTGTTGTTTAAATCAGACAGTTTATTAAACTTATGAGCAGAATCTACAAAATACGCATTAATTGGGTAATCGTAGTCTAAATACCAATTAGGATAATAAGCTAAAGGAATATCCTCTTTAGCAACACCAACAACAATATCATATTGTTTTTGTTCAAATAAATTGGTAATTCGTTTGTAAGTACTAAAATCAAACTCGAGCTGTTCATCCGCATAAACTTCTTTTAATAATTCAATATAAACGCCTGTTTCATCCGGATTAGTGTAATCAACCCAGTGAGTCACGCCCACTTTTACAGTAGCAAAAGCCGAGTTTATAAAAACATAAGAAAAAACAAACAACAGTAGTAGGTATTTAACCAAGCGCATTCTCCCAATCACTTAGTTTAATATATGCACCACCAGTGCACTTTGCAAACTTAGGTGTTAGTTTGGTACTTTAAAAAGGTTCAAGGTTCAAGGTTCAAGGTTCAAGGTTCAAGGTTCAAGGTTCAAGGTTCAAGGTTCAACAAAATAAAAACAAAAGCGCTGCTCAATAACAACGTTTTTTAGTATTAGCTTTGCTTAAAAGTCATAGAAAACTTAATGATAGTAATATCTTAGGTAATTTGTTAAAACTTTACAGAAGAAAAGTGAGCGTGGTATGGATATAAACCTGCACGACTCGCGCACTATAAGATTATTAAATCGCTCAATAAGGACAAGTATTGAATAAAGAAGAGTACAAGGAAAGTGGGATCTTATATGCGGTGTTTACTACCGTTTTATTATATTTCTTTTTTAAGATTACTTTAATTTTCTCTATGGGATTAGATTGGAGTTCAATTTGTCTAAGCTTCCTTTGGGATAATATTGATACTGCAATTACACCTTTTACGGCATTTTTAATAGTGGCAGTTTTAAGCTGTGTCTGGTTTTTTTATTGCGCCATAAAGTACAAACGAAAAGTTGGCAAATCAGCATATTTCCTATTGGCTGTTGGAGCGGTGTTTTATTACTTTTGGTTCAAAGGCTTTTACGGCTTTTGGCAGCTAATGAGCTACGAGAAAAAAGAAATTACATTACAAGAGTTTTATGAAAAAACGGGTGGTACAGAAAGGTTGAAATTTTTGTTTGGTAATAAACTTAACGAAAATGTATTGTGCAAATCGCAATTGAACAAAACAAATTAGAAGTGGGATAAAAACAGATTATTTTGTTCGTTCCCAACAAGTTATTGCCAACTATTTTCTGCCGTTTATTTACGGCGTTAACATGTTATACACTTTTCAAAAAATGGAGTTTTAAAATGAGAAAAGAGTTCGAATTCACGGTCAAGGGTCATAAAATTAAAATTGTTAACTCATGGTTTGGTGGTGCAAAACTATATGTTGATGGCGATTACCGTGATCAAGACTCTACCTTTATTGCTAATGGCAAAACGGCACTTCTTTCAGCAAAACTTGCTGACCTTGGTGTTTTAGAGGTTTTCCCCATATCCGCGTTAATATCTGTAGAAATGGATGCATTTTTAATTACGGGCGATGAAAGGTTGCAAGTATACAGCTCACATAAACGTTTAAACTTAACACAGCAGCGATTAGCAAAATAAACATATAGGTAAAATATGAAACTATTAATGGCCCCTTTATTACTCATTATTGCTGGATGCAGTAGTGTTGCGCAAAAGGGTGAAAAATATTCGCCGTGCTCTGAACCATGGTTTAATCATGTTGAACAGCAAATAAGTACCGGTGACGGTTATGGACATGGGCCAGACATTGGCTCTTTAGAATGGCGCTCTGTAATCATGTTTAAACTCGGTATTAGAAATAAGCCAGGCGTACCAGAATTAGATACACCGCAGTGGTGCCAGTTTATTGATGAAAATTATATTTAAAGCCTGCTTGGCTTTATGAGCTGAAATTTGTTTACCTGGGAGCAGTAAGCGAACTGCGCCTTGTTTGTTAAGGGAGGTTGGGATTTACTCACCCAACCTTGTATCTCTTCTTGATGAGTATTTAGCTAAACACTTGCAGCTGCGCTTTCTCTTTAACTAATACCCAAATACTTATGTACTTGAATTGATAAGCGCCAGTTTTTGGCGATACAAATATCAATGGCTAATTTAGTTGCCGACGTTTTTTGGCTGATTGGCTGCAAATATACCAGTTTTGGGTTAACACCCGTGGCGACAAATAACTCTTCCAGTTCTTCTACGTGCTTTTGCATAGCAACCGGATGTTTAATTTCATCGGCGCGTTGCATAGCACTGCTCAATACTTTGTAACCACCACGCATATTAATTTTTGGCGATACCGTAACCCACGTTTGGGCAGGGGCGAGAATTTCAAAGGTGCCACTGGTTTCTATTTGCGTGCTAAAGCCATGATCATGCAATAAATTACATACTGGATTTAAATCGTACATGCAAGGTTCACCACCGGTGATCACAACATGCTTGGCGGTATAGCCACGGGATTTAAATAACTCCAGGACCTGCGCGGCACTGGCCTCAGCCCAATGATCTGAGTCGGCTTTTTTTTCTACCGTGTCATCTAGTGATACTTTATATACATTATCAACATCCCAGGTTTGTTTAGTGTCACACCACGAACATCCCACAGGACAACCTTGCAGGCGTAAAAATATAGACGGCGTACCGGTAAAGCTCGCTTCACCTTGAATGGTTTCAAACACTTCATTAATTTTGTACAAAAGAAATCTCACTTACAACCTGACGGCAAAATTGTTACTATTAAAAATCGCAAAGCACGGTGCAAAAATTGTCATTTATGCCTTGGCCGTGTAGTATATCGCGCCCTGATATAAACCTCTATCAAAACTAAAGAGCAAACCACGTATGACGCAAAAAGTAGTTGTTATTTATTCCGGCGGTATGGACTCATTTACTGTATTAAATAAAGCCTTGCAGCAAGGCCATGATGTTTATGCCCTCTCGTTTGATTATGGTCAGCGTCATGTTAAAGAACTTAAAGTTGCCGCCAACGTATGTGAAAAGCTAAATGTCCCGCACAAAATTGTTGATATATCAGCAATTAATCAGCTTATTGGTGGTTCGTCGTTAACAGACGATATTGATGTGCCAGAAGGCCATTACGAAGAAGAAAGCATGAAAAGCACCATTGTGCCTAACCGCAATATGATTTTACTTTCTTTAGCGGTAGGTTATGCAGTGTCGCTTAAAGCGAGCAAAGTATATTACGGCGCGCATTCAGGCGATCATGCAATTTACCCTGACTGTCGTCCTGAGTTTGTTAAAAAGATGGATGATGTATGTCGTATTGCAAATTACGATGCAGTAGAAATTTTTAGCCCGTATTTAAACAATACTAAAATCGATATTTTAACCGACGGTATTAGAATGGGCTTAGACTACAGCCAAACATGGACCTGTTATAATGGTCGTGACAAAGCGTGTGGTAAATGTGGTGCCTGCCAAGAACGTTTAGAGGCCTTTGAGCTTAACAACGTGACAGACCCGCTTGAATATGAGTAAAGTTTAACGTTAATACACTAAAAGGCTACCAAGGGTAGCCTTTTTTGTTGCGATAAAACGTTAAAGCCAGCGTTTTACTCGTGATTTATAATCGTCAAATTGCTCACCAAATAATTTGTGGAGCGCCCGTTCCTCTGGGATTATTTGAAATAAGGTAATGTAAGCAATAAACCCTGCTACACCTAAAAAAGCCCACATTGAACCCAGCCACACGCCCCAGCCTGCTAATATAAACGCAAAACCTAAATACATCGGATTACGAGAGAATTTATAAACACCTGAGGTAACTAAACTAGACGCTTGTTCTGGTTTGTTAGGTAGTACTGTTGTTTTAGCAAACCGGAAACTCACGACCCCAGCAATACAAAATATACACCCAGTAGCGACAAGTGCTAGCGAGAGATAAGTAATAAATGCGCTAAAATCAATCACGGTATAATGTGCAATCAGTGCCATTACAGCAGCAAAAAACACCACAACCACAACCGGTGGAATTTTATTATTTAACATACCTACTCCTTGTATCGATTAAAAAACTTCATAATTACTATATGGTGGCGTCACAAATAATAACAATGACTTATCGAATATTTATAAATACAAATAAAGTTACAATTAATTAGCTTTATGAGCGCTTAATTATGGTTATAATTTAAGCTTAAAGAAAAGTTAAAGGAAGTAATTATGTCTGGCACAACAATGATAGTTCTCATTGTACTTATTTCTGTAGGTTCGGGAGTTATTTACGATATGTATAAAAAGCACCTTGAATTTAAACATAAAGTACAGGACAACAATCAAGACGCACACAAACAACTAGCTGAGGTAACCGCTCAAGTGAGTGAACTTAAACAACGAGTACAAACACTTGAAGCCATTGTTACCGACTCAAGCTACAACGTAAAACAAGAAATAAACAAACTTTAATGTATACGTTACAAGTAATTTGGGTATAAATGTGCGTTTTCAGGCTGCTCAATGCCATGGGCAGCTAAAAAACCACCAATTGCTTGACCACACCCTTGTGGCGCTCGGCCACTGTCTATCTCAAAATTTAACTGATTCGCCTCTTGTTTACCCATTGAGCACAAACTAACTGAACTTGGCGAACGCATAGAAACACTTAACTCGCCTATTTGCTCCGCCTGTACATGCTTACTAAAACGTGCAAAACCTTGGTATTTAAAATGCTCGCTCACATAATCATTACTTATAGCAACCAATGCGGCAATAAAACTATGTAAAAAGCTATTTGTTGTTGTATCCGGTGCTAAAAATGACAAAGTTTTGTTATTAAACTCACTCAGCTGGCAACTATCGCAATGAAGTTTAACCGTATACACCTGCTCACCGGTGATTATAGCTTGGCAGTTAATTAGCTCTATTTGGTTATCCGCAAACACAAGGCGATCTATCAGCTCGTTCAATGAAATATTTTTAAACGATGTACTTTTAACAAGCTCGGGATTTTGTGCCATAACGGGTAAGTCATGATGATTATTAAATGGCGTACTGGTTGCGCCTTGGTGTTGCAGCTGAAAAAGCTCTCTTACCTCATGCTCACGCGCCACTTTTAACGCTAAAAATGCTGTTTGAATAAGCTCCGAGGTAGGCAGGTTCTGCTCTACTGGCCAACGGCGACCAAACAATAGTTTTTTTGCTTTATTATCAGCGCGATAATTGTCGGGACTCAGTACTGCTACTTGCAAATAAACATCACTATTTTTTTCAGCTGCTAACACGCTAAAGTGGTTGGAAAAACTAATGTCGTTAAGCACTTCATTAACACTGGCCAGCGTATGCTTGTAACGCAAAAAATGCTGTGGAACAATCCAACTTTTATTAGCCAGTTGTACTAGGGGCGCATACGAAATAGGTTGCTCGTAACTGTGTTGCCATTTTTGCCCATCATCTAATAATGACTCAATTTTTGTGTTGTTATCTGACATATATAAACCAAATAAATCTGCCTAGCGGCAAGATATTAACTATGAAGCACTTTACGTAGTTAATCATAAAAAGCGATCACACTTTTTGGCAGTATTTAGCGTTCAAATACGCGTTGATACTCTGTTATAACTTTTTGATAGTAAACTCTATCTTT
Organism: Pseudoalteromonas undina; assembly: GCF_000238275.3. NCBI lineage: Bacteria > Pseudomonadati > Pseudomonadota > Gammaproteobacteria > Alteromonadales > Pseudoalteromonadaceae > Pseudoalteromonas > Pseudoalteromonas undina. Next base: position 914,216 of record NZ_AHCF03000003.1, on the reverse strand, counting down.
ATTGAGCATTCGAGTATAATGGTCAAGCAATTGTTGCTGATATTGATGATGTTGAGGGTTATGTTTATCCCACATATGAGCCCCCGTTTTAGTAATAGTGCCAGTGGCATTAAAACTGACTTGTAGCACTTCGTAAAAACGCTTGTTTTCAACAATAATTTGCTCGCTATCGAGCTGAAAATTACACGCTTTTAAACCCGCACGTACTTTATAGAGGTGCATAATAGGGCAAATAATAAAACTTAGTTGTTTAAGGCTGTGCGGATTATTAGCAATAATTTGCTCAATGAGCTTTAAGCATAAATCGCCCCCCACTCCCGCAATAACGATTACTTGCTTAGCACCTGTTGGCAGTTTAATTTGCGCAACATCTTCGCAGCGCACTTGCCATGAAGGCAAAGACTTTCCTTGCTCAAATTGTTGTAGCGACTGCTCAAGCGCTTCCATTAACTCTGGAATAATATCAACAAAGTTTATTTGTTTGGCTATGCCGCGCTCAAGTAATGCCATACCTAAAAAGCCATGATCGCAACAACAATCCCAAACAATATCGTAAGACTGTGTAATTAACGAATTGATGGCGTTTAAACGTTTACTCAGTTTCATTTAACTCACTATGTTTTTGTTTTGTACACCAATGCTTTTAAGCTTTTATCGCTATCAATTTCAATAAAGCGATCGGTAGGTTTTAGGCGTTTAACAAACTCAATAGCACCTTGAGTATGCTCTTCAATAAGTGCTTTAAAATCGTTTTCTGTAAGCTCTGGGCTATTAGCGCATAGCAATAATTGTGTAGTATCGTTTAAAAGCTCAGGAAGTCTGCGCAGCACTTTTTGATAGTCTTTGGTTAAAATAAAACTGCCTTTTTGAAAACTGGGCGGATCAACAATAATTAAATCAAACGGTGCGGCTTTTTTTAGCTTACCAAACGACTTTAAAATATCGTGCGGTAAAAAACTGACCCCACGATCGACATTATTGAGTTGGTGGTTTTGCTTACCTACTTTTAACACACCTTTGCTCATATCCATGTTCATCACATGATCTGCACCGCCGTGCATAGCCGCAACCGAAAAACCACAGGTATAAGAAAACAAATTAAGTACTTTGGCGTGCTTACTATTTTGCATGACAAACTCACGGCCTTTTCGCATATCAGGAAAAATACCGGTGTTTTGCTTACTCATTAAATCAACCAAAAAACGCACCCCATTTTCGGCTACGCTATGACGAACTGGCAGTTGACCGTGAACAAGGGTGTTATGGCTTTGTAGCCCAGCTCGCTGTTGATACACCAATGCAGTAATTAACTCTGGATGATGTTGTTGTGCCCATTGCCATAACGTATCGGTGAGTGCAGCAAGTGTTTCCTCGTCAATTTCACTGTATGACACCAAAAACAAACTTGGTGGGTAAAAGTCTAAGTTAATATGACTAAGCGCTTCCACACTGTGGCCACGCCCATGAAAAACGCGGCAAAGCTCATTGTCGGAAAAAGGCGTGTCTGCCAAAGCATTTATAAGGGGAGTAAAATCGGTTGTCATTTAATTAATCAACTGTTGTTGTAGTTCATGTATTTCGTCGCGCACTGAGGCGGCTTTTTCAAATTCTAAATCACTGGCATACGCATGCATTTTGGTTTCTAACTGCTTAATTTGCGTTGCAATCTCTTTAGCACTGAGGATTTTTTTAGAGTCTTTACGAATAAGCTGTAGATTGTCTTGTGGTGAGGCATCTTCACCTACATCCATTACATCAAGTATCTTTTTAACCAAGGCACTGGGCTCAATACCGTGCTTAACATTATAAGCGTGTTGTATTTCTCGACGTCGGTCGGTTTCTTCAATGGCTTTAGCCATCGATTTAGTCACTCTGTCACCGTATAGAATAGCGCGACCATCAAGGTGGCGCGCCGCACGGCCTATTGTTTGAATAAGTGAGCGTGCTGAGCGTAAAAAACCTTCTTTATCGGCATCTAAAATAGCCACTAATGCCACTTCTGGCATATCTAAGCCTTCACGTAGTAAGTTAATGCCTACTAACACATCGAATACACCGGCACGTAAATCACGAATAATTTCTACCCGCTCTACGGTATCAATATCAGAGTGTAAATAACGAACTTTTACATTGTGCTCACTCAGGTAGTCGGTCAAATCCTCAGCCATGCGTTTGGTAAGTGTGGTTACCAGCACTCGCTCTTTTGCTTCAACACATTTGTAAATTTCTGAGAGTAAATCATCAACCTGATCGCCTACCGGGCGCACTTCAATAACCGGGTCAAGTAAACCGGTTGGACGAATAACCTGCTCTGCAACTTCGCCATTGCTGCGCTCTAATTCAAAGTCGCCCGGGGTGGCCGATACATAAATAGTTTGTGGTGCAATGGCCTCAAATTCTTCAAAACGCAGTGGCCTGTTATCCATAGCTGAGGGCATCCTAAAACCGTATTCAACAAGGTTTTCTTTACGGCTTCTATCACCTTTATACATGGCGCCAATTTGCGAGACGGTTACGTGCGATTCATCAATAATCATTAATGCATCGTCGGGTAAATAGTCCAGTAATGTTGGCGGTGGATCGCCAGGTGTGCGCCCCGATAAATAACGGCTGTAGTTTTCAATACCAGAGCAATAACCAAGCTCGGTCATCATTTCTATATCGTATTGGGTACGCTGAGCTATGCGTTGCTCTTCGACTAACTTATTAGCGCTAAGTAATTGTGCTCTTCGCTCTTTGAGTTCTGCTTTTATTTTGTCGATGGCTTCGAGAATTTTTTCTCGTGGCGTTACATAGTGAGTTTTAGGATAAATAGTGGCACGTACTATGTGTTTTTCTAACGCACCGGTTAATGGGTCGAAAATACTTAAGCGTTCAACTTCGTCATCAAACATTTCTACACGCACTGCATAGGTGTCTGATTCAGCTGGAAATATATCAACCACTTCACCACGAACGCGGTATGTACCGCGACTGAAATCAATATCGTTTCGCGTATATTGTAGCTCTGCAAGGCGGCGCAGCATATCTCGTTGATCGACCTTTTCACCTACTTTTAAAAGTAGCATCATTTTCATGTATGAGTCAGGATCGCCCAAACCATAAATTGCCGATACAGAGGCAACGATGATGGTATCGCGTCGCTCTAAAAGCGCTTTGGTGGCGCTGAGTCGCATTTGCTCTATATGCTCATTAATAGATGCGTCTTTTTCGATAAAGGTGTCGCTGGCTACCACATATGCTTCAGGTTGGTAGTAATCGTAGTAAGATACAAAGTATTCAACCGCATTGTGTGGAAAAAATTCTTTCATTTCGCCATACAATTGCGCCGCTAAGGTTTTATTATGCGCCATAATAATAGTTGGCCGGTTTAAATCACTAATAATGTTAGCCATAGTGAACGTTTTACCTGTTCCCGTTGCGCCTAATAAGGTTTGCTGGGCCAGTCCGGCTTCTAAGCCTTCACACAACTGAGCAATAGCGGTTGGCTGATCCCCTGCGGGTTTAAATTTTGATACTAGCTGAAAATGATCGCTCAATGACTACACTCCTGTAATGCTTGACTGCTTAACGCTTCAATTTCTTTCATAAACCACTTGTAGGCTACAAGTGCTGTAAATAAATTACCAATGGCCGCGCCAATAAACAAGCCGATTAAGCCTGCAAGTTCGTTCCCGATATACGCAAAGGGAATATAAAAAACAAACAATCGAATAACGCTTAAAACTAAGGCGTTCATGGGTTTGTGTAAAGCGTTAAACGAGGAGTTTGATAAAATGATCACTCCTTGCAAGCCATAACTTAAAGGAATGGTATAAATAAACAGCTTGATGACATCAACAACCGCTTGCTCTTTACCAAATATTTCACTAATGACGCCTGAAAAAATAATTAAAATAATATAGATAATGAACTGCCACAACATTACAAACTTGAGCGTACCTAGGTAAGCATCTTTTACGCGAGAAAAATGACTCGCTCCAAAGTTTTGGCTAATAAAAGGTGGCAAGGTCATCGACAAGGCTAATACCACTAAACTCGCTATTGACTCTATTCGACTTCCTACTCCAAAAGCAGCCACGGCTTCGGGACCATGATGAGCAACCAATGCAGTCATTACCGCCATAGCAACTGGGGTGAGCATGTTAGCACCCGCTGCCGGTAAACCAATTTTTAAAATTTTACGAATTGCACCAATAACAGTTTGTTTGCCCGCTTTTAAACTAAGTAACTGCTTTTTAGCAATTAATATGTATAAAATAATCGCCACTCCAACTGCCCAAGCTATAACACTGGCAATAGCAGCCCCTTTAATGCCTAATGCGGGAATGGGACCAAAGCCAAAAATCAGCATAGGATCGAGTACGGCATTTATAAGTCCAGCCCCCCCCCATAATAATACTCGGTGTTTTAGTGTCACCGCTCGCACGCAGTACAGAATTACCAATCATTGGGGTAATTAAAAACACACTGCCCAAAAACCAAATACTAATATACTGATGAATTAGCGGGAGTACTTGCTCCCCTGCCCCAAGCAACGTAAATATGGGATCAATCAATAAATAGCCACTAGCAGATAAAATTAATACTAATATTACCGCTACCAACAACGATACACTGGCATCAAAACGCGCTTCTTCTAAATTGTTACTGCCTAATGCTTTTGCAATAACCGCAGAAGTCCCTATACCTAAACCAATTGCTAAACTAATCACGGTAAAAGTAACAGGAAATGTAAAACTAACTGCAGCAAGCGGCTCTGTACCCAATAAACTAATAAAAAAAGTATCAACTATGTTGAACATCATCAGGGTAATCATCCCAAAGATCATTGGAACGGTCATTTTCTTTAACGTAGGCAAGATTGGAGCAGTGAGTAAATCAGGGCGAGTATGTGATTGAGAATGTGCGCGCATAAAATAAATAAGCCTCTTTTACTGAACGGCATATTTTAAAGCATCCGGAGAGTTCAAGCCATGCTTTATTAAATCTAAACAACTAAATCAGCCTTTAATCTACAAACTATTACTTTTACGCTGTTGTAAATAAATTTTGCACAAACACATTAAAAATCAAATTAAATACATTTATGTAACTTTTGCAACATTTACCTTTTAGATTTTGTTGCTTTATTACACAGTTAGCGATGATGCTTTATCGTCACGAAAAATTTTATTTATCGTTTAGGTGGCTATCTAAGCTGAATCATAAGCCTTTGTTTTTTAATATATAAAAAAAAAGCTTTTTAATACTTGAAATCGTTGTAGCGCCCTACAGTGCTGGGGGTGCTGATGTTCTTAAAGTTTAATAAACAGAGTTATCCACAGAAACCGTGGATAACTCATTCAACCCCGCGTTTATAAAGGGCTACAACCCGGTGCAAATTTAACAGTGTTATGGTTTTTTTACGTTATCAATATGGAAACAGCGCAAAATGGTTTTGTAACTCATTAAAACGAGATTATTTGTTTATTTAATGCAAAACCATATTTATGTTGAATAAATAGCCAACTCTTTGATTGCTCTGTTTTTATACAAAACCCACATAACTCTACAAACATTTTATTTTAATCAACATAGAGACTATCTTTTACGTCTTTCATTTAGATTTAGTTCAACAAACTTTAACGATACAAAGTAAAAGTGAGGTATTTATTTTAAATACGTTTATAAAGTCTTTTTAAAAATAAAGGAAATAGACCAGTTTTTTATTACTAAAAGCTACTTTTTTAAATTTTATGGCAACTTTTATTGGATAAAGATCCTTACTTGATTCAAATATTACGCTGTTTTTGTAAAACAATATCACTACGCTTTACTTAAATAGTGTTATAAAACGCGCAGATTGCACATAAAAACAACGAATAGACCTCTTTTTTGAATTTATGATCTTTTATATGTTGACACTTTGCTATGCGGTCATTAATATTTCGCCCCGTTGAAAGGCAAGACGCTTCCCCCTTAGCTCAGTTGGTTAGAGCGACGGACTGTTAATCCGCAGGTCCCCCGTTCGAGTCGGGGAGGGGGAGCCAAGTTTTTCAGCCATAAACGATTCCCCCTTAGCTCAGTTGGTTAGAGCGACGGACTGTTAATCCGCAGGTCCCCCGTTCGAGTCGGGGAGGGGGAGCCAAGTTTATGTTTATGATGTAGTTCCCCCTTAGCTCAGTTGGTTAGAGCGACGGACTGTTAATCCGCAGGTCCCCCGTTCGAGTCGGGGAGGGGGAGCCAAGTCATAAAAAGTATATTTTAGTTCCCCCTTAGCTCAGTTGGTTAGAGCGACGGACTGTTAATCCGCAGGTCCCCCGTTCGAGTCGGGGAGGGGGAGCCAATTTACTTCACTTCCATAGACATCTCTTCAAATTTGCTCTACCATTTCTCTTTTAAAACAAAAACTTTTTGATTACAAAAACTAACTATTTGATAACTTTCACTATCAAGCTATAATTATTTTAATAATCATGAGGTTGTGTCCTCCCCTTTGACATATAAAGATTAAACAATGGCAGCTTTTAAAAAACTTATTTTTATACAACTGATGGCTTGGTTGATTCTTGTGACCGCTGGCTGTTATTTTATTAGCCAAAATTTTGATAGTGCCATCGGTAAAGCTCAAAAAAATGCGCAAGCGACAGTCGAGCAATATATTAAAAACCTATCTGCAACTGACCTCTCTGCTGATAACTTAAAAAACACACTTGCAAGCAGTGAAATCTTTTCACACTTTACCTTACGTGATTATCAAGGTGCTGAAGTATTTTCAGTTAACAACGCACCGCAATTGCCTTTTATTGCCGAACTTATTCAGTCAAGCAACAACTCGGTGCGTCCTCAGTATGCCACTAATGATAACGCCGATATAAAAGTTGAATTTAAAATCAACATCACTCATTTGAGTGAGCAGTTTCAAGCTGCTTTTTTTATAATTTTAATTATTAGCACCCTACTCGCTCTAATACCTATTGCATTAATGAAAACCATTGTTAAGCACATTAATGACAATATATGTACGGACGTTGCTGATGTCATTGATATTTATATAAACCAAAATCAACTAGGCGATGATTTTGCGACTAAAATTGATTCGCCAGAGTTAGCTAAGTTAGGGAAAAGTTTAATTCCTAGCTTTAATCGTTTATCGCACTTTTTAAAAAGTAAGAATGACAATATAAAAAATGCTGCACACACAATAAAACGTGAGGCCTACAAAGACGGTGTGACTGAGTTAGGTAATCGCAATATGTTTGTTGATTACTACGAAAAGAATATTGAAAACACCGAAGTAAGTACATTTGGCTCTTTAGCACTCGTTCGCTGTAGTGAGTTGCAGTCTATAAATCAAAGCCGCGGTTATCAAAAAGGTGATGAATACATTAAAGCCGTTGCAGACATTATTGTCAGCATCAGTGGCACCTATTCCGGCAGCCAAGTTTTTAGAGTTAACAGCTCTGATTTTATAACAATTTTACCAAATACCCCGTTAAAAGAAGCCGAAAAATTTGGTGAGAACTTACAATCTCGCTTTACTCAATATATGCAAAACCAAGAGCTTAGCTCGGTTGCAAACACTGGTATTGTGGGGTACGAAAAATCAAAACCTTTGGGTGAGTTACTCTCTATTGTTGATAATGCAATGAGCATGGCGCAGTCTAAGCAAGCTAATGCGTGGCATGTGCAACGTGATACTGATCTAGTTAATAATGTGAGCGCAGGATTTGGTAACCAAAACTGGCGTAAAGTGATTAACGAAGTAATTGAGTCTAAAAGCGTCCATTTGGTGATCCAAAATATTATGCCTTTAGGCAAAAGCATTAAAGCCTATGCTGAAATTCAAGCCCGCTTCAAAACAGAAGAAAACCAAGCTTTGCCTACCGCTTCATTTTTAGCAATGGCTGAAAAGCTCGATATGGCCATTGAAATTGACAAGTTAATAATAGAATCGTCTCTGGAAAGAATAAAATCGAGTAATTTATCTGAAAAGTATTTTGGCTTAAATATTACCCCTTCAAGCGCGCATAGCGACCAGTTTATGATTTGGTTAGAGCGCCGTTTACTTAAAGATACGCATATTGCTTCTAAATTAATTTTTGAAGTGAGTGAATTTGGTCTTCAACAAAATATTAAAGCAAGCAAACGCTTCATTGACATGGTGCATCGAGTAGGTGCCAGAATAACGGTAGAACGCTTTGGTGTCGGGCTCACCTCATTTAAATTTTTCAGAGATTTAAAACCAGATTTTATTAAAATGGATGCAAGCTATACCCGAGGTTTAGAGGACGATAAAAACAATCAATACTTTATGCGTTTAATGGTCGACCTTGCTCATAGAATTGGCGTTAGTGTTTTTGCAGAGGGCGTTGAAAGCCAAGAAGAAAAGCACATTGTAGAAACCCTATGCCTTGATGGTGTCCAAGGTTACTATATTGAAAAGCCTAAAGACATCTAACTAATTACCCTATTTAATAATAAAAAAGAGCATTTATGCTCTTTTTTACTTTTTAAAGTGTGCTTTTATGACTGTTCAGCCGTTAAAATGCTGACAGTTTTTTAATTGCAAACTCCCTTAAATTTAACCCTTTACAATTAGCCCATTATTTAACGTTGTTTATTTAACTGATAATCACTCAACGTGTTGTTAATCGCAGTAGAAAAAAGGATAATACACGGGATTTTATTAGCGTGAGGCACACATGACAGAATACGTCTTGTTATTAATTGGAACAGTGTTAGTTAACAACTTTGTATTAGTACAATTTTTAGGCCTTTGCCCGTTTATGGGTGTATCAGGAAAACTTGATACAGCCATAGGTATGTCTTTAGCAACTACCTTTGTGCTAACGCTTGCCTCTGTGACCAGTTATTTAGTAAACGAGTATATTTTATTACCACTAGATATCACCTACCTGAAAACAATGAGCTTTATTTTAGTTATTGCAGTGGTTGTTCAATTTACTGAAATGGTTGTTAGAAAAACCAGTCCAACGCTATATCGTTTATTGGGAATATTTTTACCTTTAATAACGACTAACTGTGCAGTACTCGGTGTTGCTTTATTAAATATCAAAGAAGATCACACCTTTTTACAATCTGCCGTTTATGGGTTTGGTGCCGCAGTGGGTTTTTCATTAGTTTTAGTTTTATTTGCGGCATTACGCGAACGCCTAGCCGCAGCAGATGTTCCCACTCCATTTAAAGGTGCTTCAATCGCAATGATAACGGCAGGTTTAATGTCAATGGCCTTTATGGGTTTTACTGGATTAGTGAAGTTTTAATATGACCTTGTTGTACGCTTTAATAGCGCTGGGTTTACTGGCGTTAATTTTCGGATTAATTTTAGGATTTGCAGCCGTACGTTTTCGAGTTGAAGGTAATCCTGTAGTGGAGCAAATCGATACCATTTTGCCACAAACACAATGTGGTCAATGTGGTTATCCTGGTTGTCGCCCTTATGCAGAAGCCATTGCCAATGGCGATGAGATAAACAAGTGCCCACCCGGTGGTGATGCGACAGTTAAAAAGTTAGCTGATTTGATGGGTGTTGAGGCTAAACCTCTAGCCGGTGGCGAACAAGCCGAGCCAGTTAAAACGGTGGCCTACATTCGCGAAGATGAATGTATTGGTTGTACCAAATGTATTCAAGCCTGCCCTGTTGATGCCATTGTTGGTGCAACCCGACAAATGCACACCGTTCTAATTGACGAATGTACAGGCTGTGACTTGTGCGTTGAACCTTGTCCGGTCGATTGTATTGACATGCTACCCGTTGCACCAACAAAACAAACTTGGAAATGGCAACTAGACGCTATTCCTGTTACCCAAATAGATTAGAGGTTTGAGTGGAAAAGTTACTTGAACAAATAAAAAAAGGCACCGTTTGGGCATTTCCTGGCGGCGTACATCCTCCGCAGCAAAAGTCATTATCTAATAATACGCCTATTGCGCGCCTTCCTTTGCCTGAAAAACTCGTTCTGCCTTTAAAGCAGCATATAGGCGCTAGCGGCAAGTTAATTGTAGAAAAAAGCCAGCACGTATTAAAAGGTCAACCATTAACTAAGCCTTCTGCTAACTGGTCGGTACCTGTGCATGCACCTACATCAGGCACTATTATTGATATTACGCCTATGCCATCAGCACACCCTTCTGCTTTGCCTGAATTAAGCATTATTATTGAACCCGATGGCAAAGATACCTGGTGTGAACTATCGCCTTTAGCAAACCCAGCCAATGCATCACACGATGAACTCGTTGATGTTATTCATAATGCGGGTATTTCTGGTATGGGAGGCGCAGGTTTTCCAACCTACGTTAAAGCAGATATTAAGCAGCCGATTGAGTTTTTAATCGTGAACGCGGTTGAGTGTGAACCTTACATCACGGCTGACGATACTTTAATGCGCGAACATGCCGCTGAAATAATCAAAGGTATTGAGCTCATGCAACAGCTGCTCAATCCTACCCTGTGTATTATTGGTATTGAAGATAATAAGCCCGAAGCTATCACAGCCATGACAGAAGCGGCGAAGCATAACGAGCATATTTTAATACAAACCGTGCCTACTGTTTATCCCTCTGGCGGTGAAAAACAGCTAATAAAACTGCTCACTAACCGTGAAGTACCAAACGGCGGTATCCCTGCTGATATCGGCATTTTAGTACATAACACAGGTACTTTATTTGCGATTCAGCAAGCCGTATACGAAGGTAAACCGTTAATTGAACGTGTTGTTACCGTTACCGGCAATACTATACATAATCCAGGTAATGTATGGGCGCTATTAGGTACTGAGATAAAACACTTACTTGATTGTCAAGGGTTTTCACCCGTACCACAACAGCGCGTCGTTATGGGCGGCCCTATGATGGGCTTTACCTTACCCACGGTTCGTATTGGCGTTGTTAAAACAACAAACTGCATACTTGCTCCAGATCATAAAGAATTAGCAGAGCCTGGCCCAGAAAAAGCCTGTATTCGCTGTAGTGCCTGTGCAGATGCGTGCCCTGCTTCATTGTTACCACAGCAGTTACAGTGGTTTGCTAAATCAAAAGAATACGACAAACTCCAAGAACATAACTTATTTGATTGTATTGAATGTGGCGCGTGTGCCTATGTTTGCCCAAGTGAAATACCACTCGTTCAGTACTACCGCGTTGCAAAAGTTGAGATTAAAGAGCAAATTGCCGAGAAGATAAAATCTGATCGCGCTAAAGAACGATTTGATGCACGTAAAGCGCGTTTAGAGCAAGAGCAAGCTGAGCGAAAAAATCGCCATAAACGTAAACCTGCAGCTAAATCTACCGAAGAGCAGCAAAAAGTAGCCGATGCCCTTGCCCGCGTTAAAGATAAAACCAGCGATGGTGACAATAAATCAGCTGTAGCAGCGGCAATTGCGCGTGCTAAAGCTAAAAAGCAAGGTGGCGAACTTGAGCCAGATAACAGTGAAGTTGCAAAAGAACGCGCTGCCCGTAAAGAGCAAGCTCGCCTTTATAAAGAGCAAAAAGCACAAAGTAATGGTGATGACGAAGCTGTAGATGACAAAAAGTCAGCAGTTGCAGCCGCTATTGCCCGCGCTAAAGCCAAAAAGGCAGCACAAGCTAATGAGCAAACAGCAAGCGATGACACTGCAAGTGAATCACCCGTCGCTGCCGATGATAAAAAAGCTGCCGTCGCTGCCGCTATTGCCCGCGCTAAAGCCAAAAAGGCAGCACAAGCTAATGAGCAAACAGCAACTGATGACACAACAAGTGAATCTCCAGCTGCTGCCGATGATAAAAAAGCCGCCGTCGCTGCAGCCATTGCCCGTGCTAAAGCCAAAAAAGCAGCACAAGCAAATGAGCAAACACCAAGCGATGACACAACAAGTGAATCTCCAGTTGCTGCAGATGATAAAAAAGCCGCCGTTGCTGCCGCCATTGCCCGCGCTAAAGCCAAAAAAGCAGCGCAAGCTAATGAGCAAACACCAAGCGATGAAACTGCAAGTGAATCACCTGTCGCTACCGATGATAAAAAAGCTGCCGTCGCTGCAGCCATTGCCCGCGCTAAAGCAAAAAAAGCAGCGCAGGCTGATGAATTAGCAAAACAAAGTGAAAACACTGAGCCACAAAGCAACGATGAATCTTCAGAAGGTTCACAGCAAACAGCTCAAGAAAAAAAGAAAGCCGCCGTAGCCGCCGCTATTGCTCGCGCTAAAGCTAAAAAGCAACAAAAAGAAGGAAATGATCAGTCATGAAACTAACCATGGCCAGTTCACCCCACAATCATAGTCACAAATCTGTGACACGGTTAATGTTAACTGTAATTGCGGCTTGTATTCCTGGTGTTATTGCGCAAGTTGTATTTTTTGGCACCGGTGTCCTTATCCAATTATTATTGGCGTTAGTGTGTGTAAGCGCGTTTGAAGCAGCCGTTATGTTAATGCGTAAGCGCCCTATTTGGCCTGCATTAAGCGATGGCAGTGCATGGCTTACCGGTGTGTTATTGGCAATAAGTATTCCGCCTTTAGCGCCTTGGTGGATTATTGTTATAGGGTGTTTGTTTGCCATAGTTATTGTTAAACAGCTATATGGTGGTTTAGGGTTTAATTTATTTAACCCTGCAATGGCAGCCTATGTGCTTTTATTAGTGTCGTTCCCTGTCCAAATGACTGCTTGGTTACCCGTTACAGAATTACTTAATACGGGTATTACTTTTAGCCAGCAGTTAAGCTTAATCTTTAGCGACTTTACCACGTTAGGATACAGCTTAGATCAGCTCCGAGTAGGAATAGACGGCAGCACAATGGCTACCCCACTTGATACCTTAAAAACAGATATTGCTCACGGACTAACGGTGACAGAGAGCATGCAAAAGAGCGTATTTAATGAGTGGACTGGCCTAGGTTGGGGGTGGGTTAACTTAGCCTTCTTACTCGGCGGCCTTTACCTGTTAAAAACAAAAGTAATTAACTGGCATATACCAGTGAGTTTTATTGCAAGCTTAAGCTTATGCGCAGCAATTGGTTATATTGCCTCGCCAGGTACAGAGCCGGGTGTAGTGTTTCACTTGTTTAGTGGTGCGACTATGCTGGGGGCCTTTTTTATCGCCACCGATCCTGTATCAGCTGCAACCACCAATCGAGGTCGCCTTATTTATGGTGCAGCAATTGGTTTAATCGTGTATTTAATTCGCACCTTTGGTGGTTTTCCTGATGCAGTTGCATTTGGGGTGTTGCTAATAAACATAGCGGTACCGCTTATCGATTACTATACACAACCAAGAACCTATGGCCATGGAGCAGTAAAATGATTATTTCTTCAATGGTAAAAAATGGCGCAATATTGTGTGGGTTTGCGTTACTAACAACGGGACTCGTTGCCACAATTAATACACTTACCGCTGATAAAATTGCAGAGCAAGAGCAATTACAATTAACTAATCAGCTTCAAGAAGTATTGCCGCATTCCAAATACAGCAATGAGCTATCGCAAGATTGTGTAATTATATCTGATCAATTACTAGGGCCATACGACAACCAAGTTATTTATCGTGCCCGAAAAGATAACGAACCTGTGGCATTAGTCATTCGTCATGTCACCCCTAGCGGCTACAGTGGTGATATAAACTTACTCAGTGCGGTATATCGCGATGGTACCGTTGCGGGTGTAAGGGTCACCAAACATGAAGAAACACCAGGTTTAGGTGATAAGGTTGAAATAAAAAAATCAGACTGGATCACCACATTTAATGCAAAAACAGTACAAAGCGAAAGCGACGATCGTTGGGCTGTTAAAAAAGACGGCGGCCAGTTTGACCAGTTTACTGGCGCTACAATTACACCTCGTGCCGTTGTAGGCTCAGTCAAAAACGCGGTACTTTATGCACAAGATAACTTTGATGCTCTGTTCACAGCAGCAAACGCATGCCCAGAGGTAACGCCATGAGCGAATTAAAAACCCTTTACAAAGAAGGCTTATGGGGAAATAACCCCGCCTTGGTACAGTTATTAGGTTTATGCCCTTTACTCGCTGTTACCTCTACAATTACTAATGCGCTAGGTTTAGGCTTAGCAACCTTATTGGTATTAGTGGGCTCTAATATTACCGTATCAATAGTGCGTAACTGGGTACCTAAAGATATTAGAATACCTGTGTTTGTAATGATCATTGCCGGTTTTGTAACAATTGTGCAGCTGTTAATGAACGCTTACACTTTTGGCCTTTACCAATCTTTAGGGATTTTCATTCCGTTAATTGTAACCAACTGCGCCATTATTGGCCGTGCAGAAGCGTTTGCCTCAAAAAATCCAGTGCACTTATCCGCCTTTGATGGCTTGATGATGGGCTTAGGCTTTATGTTGGTTCTGGTTGTACTTGGCGCTATGCGAGAGCTGGTTGGACAAGGCACATTATTTGATGGTGCCGATTTATTACTCGGGCCTTGGGCTGCTATATTGCGCATTGAAGTGTTTAGCTTTGATAGCCAGTTTTTACTGGCCATTTTACCACCAGGCGCATTCTTAGGGCTTGGGCTACTGATCGCCGCTAAAAATGTAATTGATGCACAAATAAAATCAAAACAAGTCGCACCGCCAGAAGCTGAAAAAGGCCCTAGAGCGCGTGTTACTAGCTTAACTTAAGGGGAAAGCGCATTAACTTAATAAAAGCTAATGCGTTTTAAGTTATATGAATAAAGAAAAACGTCACCAAATACTTACTCGCTTACGCGATGACAATCCACATCCTGAAACGGAGCTTGAATATTCAAGCCCATTTGAGTTGTTAGTTGCCGTTACGCTCTCAGCACAAGCCACCGATGTTGGGGTAAATAAAGCCACTCGTAAATTATTTCCGGTTGCTAATACGCCACAAGCCATTTTAGATATTGGCCACGACACACTACGTGATTACATAAAAACCATCGGCTTATTTAATTCAAAAGCAGCCAATGTATATAAAATGTGCCAAATATTGGTAGATCAGCATAACGGTGAAGTGCCAGAAAATCGTGAAGCGCTCGAAGCCCTCCCTGGCGTGGGCCGTAAAACAGCCAATGTTGTACTGAACACCGCTTTTGGCTGGCTAAAAGATAATGAAGGTAGATACTTTTTAGCAGTAGATACTCACATCCAACGTCTTGCAAACCGTACTGGTTACGCTAAGGGTAAGACTGTTGAGCAGACTGAACAGGCTATAATTAAAAATACGCCAAATAAGAAAGAATTTATGTTTAACCTCCATCATTGGTTTATTTTACATGGGCGCTATACGTGTACAGCGAGAAAACCAAAATGTGGAAGTTGTATAATTGAGGATTTGTGTGACTATAAAGAGAAAACTGAGTCATAGTTAAGAGTAGTTATTTTTTAATTAGCATAAACCTTTTAACGGTCACATCTTTAGTTTCTATTTAAGAAGCTGGCGATTTGATTCTCATATGAGCCTTTATTCGGCCAGCACCAATTAAATTGAAAATTTGCGTTAACTTCAGAATAGTTTGAATTTAAGCGAGGTGTTGCAAATAGATTATGATTTATTAATTAGAGCCCAGCTAAAACCTAAAATTTAAATACGGAGTTAATTGGAAGCTATTTCCGGTTTGTGCCATAAGCCGACCTTGAGACACATAAAGATTAAGACTGCAAAGATACGAAAGCGGAAGTTAGCTTTGGCCTGTTTAACGACAAATATTCCGACAAAGCAGTCATGACTATTAGTTTATTGTTAAATCTAATCTTTCTTTTCGTTCATCTACTCAATAACCCCACGCTAAACGTGACTTTAGCGTGGGGTTAGAGTTCACAGTCATTTTATCTGGATAGCTCTTTTATTTTTTTCTCTGAAAACCAGCGATATAAAACAGGTAAAACAAATAATGTTAACAGTGTTGCAGTTACCAAGCCGCCAACAATAACACTCGCTAAGGGGCGCTGTATTTCTGCACCAACACCATTAGACATTAACATCGGTATCAAACCTAAAGCTGATGTTATAGCAGTCATAAGTACAGGTCTTAATCTTGAAGTAGCGCCTTCAAAAACGGCTTTAGATGCTTCTAGACCGTCTTTAATACGTTGGTTGATACTTTCTACCATAACGACCCCATTCAATACCGCTACACCAAATAAGGTAATAAAGCCAACGGAGCTTGGTACAGACAAGTATTGTCCAGATAAATATAAGGAGAAAACTCCGCCAATTACAGCAAGCGGCACGTTGACCAATATCAGCATAGCTTGACCAACAGAACCAAAGGCAAAGTAAAGTAGTAGTGCGATTAGTGCTAACGATAAAGGTACAACTATAGCTAACCTATTTTGAGCACGTTTTTGACTTTCGAACTGGCCGCCAATCGAAACAGAATAACCTGAAGGTAAGTCAACCTTTTCAGCAATTACCGTTCTGATATCGGCAACCACGCTTCCCATATCTCGATTTTGTACATTTGCTTGGATAACGACTCTTCGTTGTACATCATCGCGTCTAACTTGTGGTGGGCCTGACTCAAATGAGACTGAGGCTACGTCACCCAGTCGCACCCAAGCACCAGTAGGTGATTGAAGCCGAATATCAGCAATAGCTTCTTTGTTACTTCGGTACTCTTCCTCTATGCGAACGTAAATATCATAACGTTCATTACCATTGATTATTTGTCCGGCTTCAACACCACCAATACCATCACGCACAACCTCCATTATGTCACTCACAGACAATCCAAAGCGCGATAGTTCTTGCCTGTTAGGACTTATCACCAATTGCGCTTCACCAGCAATTTGCTCCAATGCAACATCCCTTGCACCTTCAATGTTTTTAATTGCTGTTTCTATTTCTTGACCTTTAGCCGCCAGTACCTCAAGTTCAGGCCCAAACAACTTTATCGCCAACTGAGCCTTAACACCAGATAGTAGCTCATCGACACGAGTCGCAATAGGTTGAGAAAAGTTGAGTAGCAACCCAGGGAATTCTTCTAAAGATCTCTCCATTTTTCCTTGAAGTTCATATCGATTAGATGCACTGGTCCACTCAGAAACAGGCTTCAACCCTATGTAAATTTCGATGTTATTCACAGGCTCTGGGTCTCCACCTATTTCTGCTCGACCAATTCGGCTTAATGCATAGGTTACTTCAGGGAAAGCCATTAGTTTTTCTTCTAGAATTGGTGCCACAGTGAGCGCGGTATCTAAACTGGAAGAAGGTGCAAGCGTTGCTCTTAAGTTTATCGTCCCTTCTTCTAACTCAGGTACAAATTCAGTACCAATTAATGGAACTAATGCAAAGGCAGAGAAAACTAATATAAGTGCGGCTGAAATGACTAATTTGGTGCGTTTTAGTGCGAATGTAAGCCCTTTTCTGTAGAGTTTGTCTAATGGCCTAAGAACAAAGCTTTCCCTCTCTTTTACACCTGACTTAAATAAATAAGTAGCTAAAGCGGGTACAACAAACAACGCAACCACAATAGCAGATATAACAGCTAAAATGATGCTTATTGCCATAGGTTGAAATAACTTTGCCTCAACACCTTCAAAGCTAAATAAAGGCGTAAATACGACTAAAATAATAGAAGCTGCAAAAAATACGGGACGAGCCACTTCTTTACCCGCATTTTGAAGACGTAACTTAATACCATGCTCATCTTGTTCTACATCATGTGGATCAGTATCAGCACTAGGCACTCTTTCTTTTACAGTTTTTAAATGGGTAGAGTCTGGTCTATTTAAATGCTTAAACATGTTTTCAACCATCACGACTGAACCATCAACTAGCATACCAATGGCTACGGCAATGCCACCCAATGACATAAGGTTTGCAGAAATGCCCCACCAAGCCATGATCATTAACGCGATACCAATTGAAATTGGAATAGATATTAGGACAAGGAAGGTTGCACGTATATTCATTAAAAATAGTGCTAATACAATACAGATGAAAATAAATGCTAGTAATAGTGCATCAACTACTGTATCAACGGCTTTTTCAATCAAATCAGCCTGATCATAAAATGGTTCAAAGCGAACACCTTTAGGCAATGCTTGATTAATTAATGGGATTCTTGCATTGATACCATCAATGGTGGCTTTAGTATTAGACCCCATGCGTTTTAAGACAATGCCAGAGACAACTTCACCTAAATTTTCGACTTTACCGTCTTCGGTTTTGCGCGTCATTGTGACAGCACCTTGACGAATTTCACTGCCCATTTCAACTTTAGCAATATCCGAAACCGTCACAACTGTCCCATCAACTGTTTTGACGGGAACTTGTTTGATATTACTAATACCAGCGTCACCACTTTCAAACCAACCTGCACCTCTAATAACAAGCTGCTCTTGCCCACGGTTCATATACCATCCGCCAACATTGGCATTGTTGTTATCTAGGGCACCAACAACGTCTTCTTGCGTTAGGTTATAAGAAAGAAGCTTAGATGGATCTACATTTACTTGGTACTGCCTAACAATACCTCCAAAGGAGAGTACATCAGTAACACCATCGACAGGCATAACGAGTAATTTTACTACCCAATCATTGAGACTCCTGAGTGCCATAGCATCATAGCCTGCATCTTTATCTGAAATAAGAAGGTACTGAAATACTTGGCCTAGCCCTGAGGTGTTTGGCCCCATTTCGGGTGTGCCGACACCTTCTGGTATCAGTTCTTTTGCGGCTTGAAGACGCTCAAATACAAGTTGTCTTGCAAAGTAAATGTCGGTGCCTTCTTTGAAAACAACCGTGACGCCAGACAAGCCTGTTTTAGAAATTGAGCGCACTTGTTCTACATCAGGTAAGGCATACATGACCGCTTCAATGGGGTACGTAATGAGTTGTTCAACTTCTTCAGCAGCTAGTCCTGGCGCTTCAGTATTTACAGCAACTTGAACATTAGTAACATCAGGAAAGGCATCTAAATTTAGTTTTGGTATAACCATAATTGCGCCGACAATTGTGGCAAACAGCGCAATCAAAATCAGGAGTCTATTATTAACAGACCAATCTATTATTTTATTAAACATAGTCTTGCTCCTTAGTGGTTATGCGGATCAAATCCGCCTTTAGCGATTTCAGAAGCAACAAAAAATGCGCCTTTGGTTACAATTCGCGTCCCACTATCAAGGCCAATGATTTCCCTAAAATCACCTAAGGCTCGGCCTAGTTCTACTTCTACAGCTTTAAATTCTCCAGGGTGGTCTTCGACAAATACGGTCCAATCACCATCTGCGCTGCGGATCAATGCTTCTTCTGGCACAGCCATCACTTTC
Organism: Pseudoalteromonas undina; assembly: GCF_000238275.3. Taxonomy (NCBI): domain Bacteria; kingdom Pseudomonadati; phylum Pseudomonadota; class Gammaproteobacteria; order Alteromonadales; family Pseudoalteromonadaceae; genus Pseudoalteromonas; species Pseudoalteromonas undina. The sequence continues at coordinate 894,990 of NZ_AHCF03000003.1, read as the reverse complement.
TGCTTTGTGGCAAACTGAAAGTAAACTTTTACAAACATACCTGAATGAAGGTTATCATCAGCATTCTGTACCCCCAATCTAATAATTCTTGTACGAGTTACGGGATCAATTGTATGGGCTTCTTGGATAACTTTGGCATTGTAACTCTGGCCTTCTAATTTAAGTACCGCAGGAGAATCAATTGATAAATTTAGCTTTTTATTTGGAGAAACTTTTGCTTCAACCCATAGTTGTTTTTCATCAGCTAACAACATGACTGAATCCCCAGCATCAACACGTTGCCCTTGGATAAAGTCGTCTTGAAGCACGACACCTTCACGGTGCGCCGTTAATGCATATTGCCCAAATGCTTTAATGTCTTTGTTAGAAATACCATTTATTGCTTTTTCAGTTAACCCTAAAGCAATGAGCTTGCCATAGCTCGCATTGTATGTTGTTTCAGCTTGTAATAATCGACTTTCACTCACCGTCTTATTACCCAGCTTTTTTACACGTTGCCATTCGGTTGAAGCGATTAAATAGTCAGCTTGTGCTTGTGCCATTGCTTCACTAAATAATGTAACTAACTTCTGACCTATTTCTACATACTCGCCAAGCGCTGCATGGCGACTGATAATGACTGACTCTGTACGTGGTGATACCACATAACTTTTATAGCCATTAGCTTTTATTTCGCCAGGTGCATATACGGAGCTAAATTGATATTCAGGCTTAACACTTTCCACTTTAATTTTAGCAAGCGACATCTTCTTTGGATCAATAGTGATACCTTCTTCATGTTCTTCTTCTCCCTCTTTATTACCACCTTCATGGCCGTGCTCGTCATGGTCACCTTTATCTTCTTCATGTCCCTTTTCGTGTTCATGCTCATCTTGATGTTCTTTTTCTTCTTGTTTCGAAACGTTTGTGACAGAACCAGTTCCATCTGACGACTGTGCAAAAGCATCATGATTTGTAGTAAACCCAACTAACAGGCTGCTAATTACTACGGCTAAAAATTTTTTACTAATTACTGTATTCATTTTTGTAACCTATATTTTTAATAAATTTAAGATTTCGTTTTTCGCTACTGAAAAAACAAAGCGCTCAAATCTCAAATTTGGATAACTGACCCATACTTAAAATGAAGGATATTTCTGCAAGCTTGAATTGATTTTCCAAACGTATTCCTGCATGAAGCCCTTCCGCACGTTGATTTAATGCAAGTAAGTAGTCAGAAGTATTAATATCACCAGCTTGCCAGCGCTTATTTAATAAGTTTTCGCTGCTATCTAATCTGCCTTTTGTCAGTTTTTGCCATTGCTCATAATATTTTCTACTGACATTAAGCGATTCATAATTAGCTTTTGCTTCAAAAGACTGCTTTCGATATACCGACTGAAAATTCGCCTCGGCTGCAATGGCTTCTGAATAAGCGGCTTTAACATTATCTGTATAGTTATTTCTGATGTTTAAAGGCATTGAAAAAGTCACACCAACCAAGTCTTCATCTCCACTTTTCCCTGCGCTAACGCCAATGGTTGGATTAGCTTTAGATTCCATAGTGGTTAGTTGAGCTTTAGATTGTTGTCCCTTCCATTTCGCTCTAGCAAGTTTAACTTTTGGATGTTCCTCAACCCACTGGGAGTTAAATGAGTAGCTTGTTGCTCCAAAAGTAAATGAAAACAAATTGGTAGTATTAGGCGTCCAATCAGGCAATAACTCCTGAACCTTTACCTCTGCATTTTTCAAAGCAATTTGAGACTCAGATATTTCACTAAAAATTTGCGACAAGTTTAAATAGACTAGCTCAGCGTCAAGTGGCTCTAGAAGTCCAGCTTTTCGTTTGTCTTCAACAATTCCAACGAGCGTTTGCAATTGCTCTTCTCTTTCTGAAAGTAACTGAGCAGCTTTTTTTGCTGCTTGCCAATTAACTAATGCAGTTAAGGCATTAGCCTTTTTAGAATCGAGTAGAGATAACAATTGTTGCTGGTTTGCATAAACATCAATTTCACCAATGGTTTTATTTGTTGATTGCTTATCCCAAAAATCTATCGTTTGACTGATACCAATAGAGTAATTATCAAAATCACCTTCTTTTTCATAGCTTGCTTCAAGCTCTGGGTTATATACGGCTTGAGTTAAGCTTTTGGCTCTATGATTACTTGCATTAAGTAACTCTTTAGCCGCAACAACTTCGGGATCTTTATTTATTTGACTATCTAGCCATGAAATACTTTTCTGTTTGCCATAAGTGGCAACTGAAAAACTCACAGCCATGCATAAAGACAGGGTTAAACCTGTATTTTTTAAAAATATATACATAAAACTTCTTAATTTTTTAATTTATAAACACGAACCCTTTATCCTTCTCATGGACAAATAGGTCATTAAAAATCAATCTAATTAAGAAATGGGTGGGCGAAGTATCGCTTCAAGGTAAGTATTTGTTTGATCAATTTGATAAGGCGTTTTATTGATAATGTTTAGTTTGCCCGTGGTATTTGAATTACTGACTAAAATCCAAGATAAGTGGCTGCCACTGCAATGACCGCAGTGATGACAATCTTTTTCATTATGCTGCTCATCACCTACATTATCATTTGAGACATTTCGATCATCTGCATGATCATGTTGAGTTTGAAGGTGCTCTATATCTATTTGGTGATTCTCAGATGTTGAGGATGCTACAGCAGTTAACGATTGTAAAACAATCGAAATAACCAAGAGCATTTTTAGTACAACATTAAGGTTCAAAGTTATCACCAGTTAAATATAGTATTTAAAATACTAGCAGAAACTATTTTCTTAAACTAGCTTTTCAATTCAGTTTCCACGCTTTTACATTAAATAATTTTTTATTTGACTCTATAGCCACTATAGATTTTATACTTATTTTAATATTATTACGGAGTGTTAAATATGTCAGAAAAATGTAGTGGTCAGTGTCAATCATCTTCTACCAATGAAGATGTAAAAATTGATACACAATTAGATAACTATAGTGGCGCGTTTGTCAGTACATTTAAAGTACCTCAAATGGACTGTCCTTCAGAAGAGAGATTGATTAGGTTAGCACTTGACTCAATTGAGCCTTCAGTTGGGTTGCAATTTGATATTCCTAGCCGTTTAGTCAAGGTTTTTCATGATGAAAATTTAGATGAGATAACAAAAAAATTACAACAACTCAATCTCGGTGCAGAGTTGGCATCAACTAAAGAAAGTTGCAGCACCGAAGCTGCAAAAGCAAAAGATCTAGCCCAAAAAAATGAGATGAAAGAAGCATCAACGCTAAAATGGTTGTTAGCCATTAATGGAGTCATGTTTTTTATAGAAGTAATTGCTGGGATTATTGCGCAATCTGCTGGCCTTATTGCCGACTCATTAGATATGTTTGCTGATGCTGCTGTTTATGGTTTAGCTATATATGCTGTCGGTAAAAGCATAAGCATGAAACTTAGAGCGGCACATATATCTGGTGTACTTCAAATTATTCTAGCGCTAGGTGCTTTGAGTGAAGTCGTAAGACGCTTTATTTACGGTAGTGAACCTATCTCTTCTTTAATGATGATATTTGGTGGAATAGCACTAATCGCTAACATTGCTTGTCTGTTTTTAATATTTGGCAACAAAGAAGACGGCGCTCATATGAAAGCGAGTTGGATTTTTTCCGCAAATGACGTAATCGCAAACGTAGGTGTAATCTTAGCTGGCTTATTAGTTACAGTAACTAGCAGCCGTTATCCAGATTTAGTGATTGGTTTGATTATTGCTGTTGTCGTTTTAAACGGTGCTCGCCGCATCTTACAGCTAAAGTCTTAAGTAGAAAGTAGTTAAAAGAATGCACCCGTCATATTTTAAACCATATATATCATACGTGATAATGATTTTAATCGCGGTGCAGTCTGTGTTTTTTTCGCAAGAAGAGATTGAAGGAAACTTAATTGAAAGTTCTTTTAATATATCACTAACTGAGTCTATTACCCCGCTAAAAGCTCCTGAAAGCTCTAATTTATTTGAGGAGGGTAATAGCCAAACTTTAATTGATAATTGTAATTTTTGTTGCTGCTGTCAGTTATTTTTAAATACAGATTCTTCTTGTAATATTTTACAAGCAATAGAATATTTCCCTACCTACGCCTTAGTTTCCCCTGAGCTAAAAGGCTATATCTCGGTGCCATTCCGCCCACCTAAATACGCCTAAATTTTATAGAAAATTAAGAAAGGTCAAATGTTAATGACCTAAATATCACATATAAATTTATAGGAAAGTATACATGGCACTTAATACCTGTGTGCATCGCAAGATAGCAATTTTAAGGTGTGTAACACCTCGGCTTAAATATATCGCGTTTCTCGCTTTGTCACTTTTTACATTTAATGTTTATGCCTTTGAGAAGCAGTTAAACCTTCAAGAGGCAATTCAGTGGACGCTTAAACAAAATCCAGAACTTAAAATATTTGATTTCAAGCAAACGGCATTAATTGGACGAGAACAAATCGCAAGTTTAAATCCTGCTTATGAACTAGAGCTTGAAGCTGAGAACTTTGCAGGCTCAGGTGAATTTAATACATTCGACAGTGCTGAATTAACAGTCGCTCTATCTTCGGTTATCGAAATGGGAGATAAACGCTCAGCGCGGATTGGAATTGTTTCAAAATCAAGAACACTACTCACTGCTGAAAAAGAAGTCTCTGCGCTTAATTTAATGGCTCAAGTCACTGAGAAGTACGTGGAAGTACTTGCAGCCCAACAAAGAGTTATATTGGCAGAAAATGCTTTGAGCTTAGCACAAGAAACCTTAGAGATTGTATCTCAGCGTAACCGCGCAGGTGCTACTCCTGAGGCTGAAGTGAAACGCTCAAAAGCAGTTATTGCTCAGGCTAACCTCACCCTTCAATCTGAACAAAAGCGCTTGGAATATCTAAAGCTTTCTTTATCAGCTTACTGGGGAGAAACATCAGTGTCATTCTCTAGAGTAACTGGAGATCTGTTTCAGTTTGGCAATGATAGTGATTTTAGTAGTCTCTTTGCGAAATTAGAGAAAAACCCTGCTATTCAAGTTTATGCAAGTGAGCAGCGACTAAAAGAGGCCGAGTTACAGTTGGCTAAAACAGAGTCAACGGCCAATATCAAATGGTCTGTTGGTGTTAGGCGCTCTCAAGAAGCCAATGATACGGCACTGGTCGCTGGCTTTAGCTTACCTTTGTTTGCTGAAAAGCGAAATTCTGGCGCAATCGCTAGTGCGCTAGCAGAGCGTGACCAAGTTGCCATAGAGAAAGAGGCGACTAAGTTAAGATTTAGAAATCACTTACTACGAGCATACTCCAATAGAAAACAAGCCATATTAACAGCTAATTCATTAAAGCAGTCGGTTATCCCAATGCTTGAAGATGCACTGGAAGATACTCAAGACGCCTATCAAAAAGGTCGATATGGATATCTTGATTATGTATCGGCTAGACAAGAGCTGTTAAATGCTCGGCGAACCCTTATTGACGCGGCATCTGCTGCCCTAATTTATGGCGCAGAGATAGAAAAACTAACAAACGAAGCGCTGTCACTCTAAATAAACATCACTTTAAGTTTAATAACAATTTATTGATTCAGTGATTAACTGAATCGTTTAGGAATTCAAAATGAAAAACTATTTACTCGCACTATTGATTTTTATTGGGTATCTATCACCCATTCAAAGTGTTTTCGCTAGTGAAGATGAACATGAAGGCGAAGAAGGCATAAGCAAAATCGACAATAACATGGCAAAAAAGGTTGGTGTTGAAACAGCCTATTTAGCTTCAAAAACGTTGAACCAAACTATCCCTGTATACGGCTCTACGACGATAGGCGCTGAACAATTATTTCAAGTTAGCGCTAGATATAACGGCGTTATAAAGACAATAAACTTCACTGTTGGTGATACGGTAAAAAAAGGCGATCTATTAGCCGTTATTGAATCTAATGAGAGCTTAAATACTTATAAAATAACATCGCCTGTTTCTGGGACTGTTTTACAGCGAAATGGAAATATTGGCGGTATCACGCAAAACACTAGCTTGTTTGAAATCGTCAAATTTGACACCTTGTGGGCTGAATTTAAGGTGTTTACCAGCCAATATAATCAAATCAAAGTCGGTCAGCATGTTGATATTGAGCAAGGTGAACACGCATTCAGTTCAGTCATCACTAATATTATTCCAGCTAAAGATCAGCCTTATGTTTTAGCACGGGTACGATTAAACAACACTGAGTTAAAGCTAACGTCAGGTCAATTATTAAAAGGCAACGTAAAGATAAACCAATTTGAGGTGGATTTAGCGGTCGAGAAAGTTGCCATACAAGAGCTAGGTGGACAATTAGGTGTCTTTGTAAAAGAAAATGAAGAGTACGAGTTTGCACCACTTGTCCTTGGTCGTTCAGACAAAAACTATATCGAGGTCATTGATGGCCTCAGTAAAGACGCTGAATATGTAAACAAAAACAGTTATCTGATTAAAGCAGATATCTTGAAATCTGAAGTAGAAGACGACGATTAGGAGACGCAATATGATTGAATCAATTTTGCGTCTTGCAATAAATAGGCGCTATTTAGTATTAAGCTTGCTGATGGTAATCATCGGCGTTGGTATGTGGAGTTATCAAAAACTTCCCATTGATGCTGTTCCAGATATAACAAACGTACAGGTACAAATAAATACCTCTGCCCCCGGTTATTCACCTTTAGAAGCGGAGCAAAGGGTAACTTTTCCAGTAGAAAACGCATTAGCTGGACTACCAAAGCTGTCTCACACCCGCTCTCTTTCAAGATATGGTTTATCCCAGGTGACCGTTATCTTTGAAGAGGGAACCGATATTTATTTCGCACGCAACTTAATCAATGCAAGATTAGCTGCGATAAAAGGCGTTATTCCCTCTGGCTTAGAGCCAGAGATGGGTCCTATTTCCACAGGGCTTGGTGAAATATTTATGTATACCGTACAAGCTTCTCCTGACGCTAAAATGCCTAATGGAGAGCCTTATACCGCTATTGCCTTAAGAGAAATACAAGACTGGATCATTAAACCGCAATTGGCTCAAGTTAAAGGCGTCATTGAGGTCAACAGCATCGGCGGCTATAACAAGCAGTATCATATAACGCCGAAACCCGAAAAATTACTTTTTCATCAGGTAAGCTTTGAAGACGTTTCTGATGCATTACGTAAAAATAATGATAACCGTGGCGCGGGTTATATTGAGCAAAACGGACAACAAGTGTTAGTGCGCTCCATCGGGCAACTTGCGACAATGGATGAAATCCTCAATGTCATCATCAAAAAGAACGATGGTATTCCTGTAAAAATAAGTGATGTTGCCAATGTTGCTATAGGCAAAGAACTTAGAACAGGGGCTGCTACTCGTAATGGCATTGAGACAGTGCTTGGTACAACCATGATGCTGATTGGTGAGAATTCTCGCACCGTTGCTTTAGAAGTGGAACATAAGCTCAGCGAAATACAAAAATCTCTGCCAAAGGGCATTACCGCAGAGCCTGTTTACGACAGAACAACGTTAGTAGATAAAGCGATTGCAACCGTTACCAAAAACCTCGTTGAAGGTGCGCTTTTAGTTATTGTTGTGTTATTTATTCTACTTGGAAATTTACGTGCAGCTCTCATTACCGCTGCTGTTATCCCTATTTCCATGTTAATGACAATCACAGGTATGGTGCAAGCAGGAGTATCTGCCAATTTAATGAGTCTCGGCGCATTGGACTTTGGCTTGATAGTGGACGGGGCTGTAATCATCGTTGAAAACTCTGTCCGTAGGTTAGCACAGGCCCAACACAACGGTCATAGGCAAGACTTAAGAGAACGCCTAAATACCGTTTTTGAAGCCACTTCAGAAGTGATACGTCCAAGCTTGTTTGGTGTGGCAATTATCACTGTTGTTTACATCCCCATTTTCACGCTAACTGGCGTTGAAGGGAAAATGTTCCACCCTATGGCGGCAACTGTCGTTATGGCGTTAATTTCCGCAATGATCCTTTCAGTTACACTGGTTCCTGCTGCTGTAGCTGTGTTTATGAAAGGTAAAATCAGCGAAAAAGAAAGTGTAGTTATTCGTTCAACCAAGTCTATTTATGAACCATTGTTAAAAATGGCGATGAAATTTCGTTGGATTATTGTTTCATTCTCAACGCTGTTAATGGGGTATAGCCTTTGGTTAGCAACTACGCTTGGGACAGAATTTGTTCCTCAATTAAATGAAGGTGATATTGCACTACAGGCATTAAGAATTCCATCGACTGGCCTAGAGCAATCAGTAGAAATGCAAGAAGTACTTGAGCAACGTATTAAAGCGTTTCCTGAAGTTGATAAAGTATTCTCGCGCATTGGCACACCAGAAGTAGCAACCGACCCAATGCCACCGAGTATTGCTGATATCTTTGTTATTTTAAAACCACGTAAAGAATGGGCCGAACCTTCAAAACCAAAAAGTGAATTAGTTGAAGAAATGGAAAAAGTACTGAAAAACATTCCAGGCAACAACTATGAATTCACTCAGCCTATTCAAATGCGTTTCAATGAATTGATTTCTGGCGTTAGAGCTGATGTCGGCATCAAAATATTTGGTGATGATTTGGATCGGTTATTACTTACCGCAAAAGATATTCTAAATATTGTGAAAACCGTGGATGGTGCCGCTGATGCTCGAATAGAACAGGTCACAGGTGTTCCATCTTTATCAGTAATTCCTAAACGAGAAGCGCTTGGTAGGTATGGATTGAACGTTACCGAATTGCAAGACTGGGTTGCCACTGCGATTGGCGGTGAATCTGCGGGGATCATTTATGAAGGTGACAGACGGTTTGAGTTAGTTGTTCGCCTACCAGAGCAAATAAGAACGGATATCGATAGCTTGAAGCATCTGCCGCTTCCACTTGAGAATGGTAACTATGTGCCAATTGAAGAAGTTGCAGAGCTTAAATCAGAGTCTTTACCCGCGCAGATTAGCCGAGAGAACGGAAAAAGAAGAGTTGTGGTTACCGTCAATGTTCGTGGTAGAGATTTAGGCGGTTTTGTAAAAGAAGTTAAAGCTAAAATTAATCAGGAAGGAGAAATTCCAGCAGGATACTGGCTTGATTATGGTGGAACGTTTGAACAACTAGAATCAGCAAGTAAGCGATTAAGCCTAGTTGTACCGATAACATTGGTTGTTATCCTAGGTATTTTGATTATAGCATTTGGTTCATTAAAAGATGCATTAATCATTTTCAGTGGCGTGCCTTTAGCATTAACAGGGGGCGTATTTTCACTTTATTTAAGAGACATGCCCTTATCAATTTCGGCAGGTGTCGGCTTCATTGCATTGTCAGGTGTCGCAGTATTAAATGGCTTGGTTATGTTGGCTTTTATTCGAGATCTTTGGCATGAAAAAGGCGACCTATACGTAGCGATCATTGAAGGTGCCATCATTCGTTTAAGACCTATTTTAATGACGGCACTGGTCGCAAGTTTAGGTTTTATTCCAATGGCGTTAAACACTGGAATTGGTGCAGAAGTACAACGACCACTAGCAACAGTTGTTATCGGCGGTATTGTATCTTCTACCATTTTAACTTTGTTTGTATTGCCTATTTTATATCAATGGGCGCATGGCGCTGAGAGTAACAAACAGCAATCCGACGAAATCTAAAAGCAAAAAAGCAGCTTAATTACTAAGTTATGCCTAATTAAGCTGCTTTTTATATTGTATGCTCCAAAATTTTATTGATAAAACTTACTCTGCTTCATCCCTACAATTTTCATTTAAAAACTCAAACTCTATCGTCGTATGCGATAAATGATAGGAAGATAATTTAGCTGCAACCTCTTGTTTAAGCTTAATTAATTCTTTAACGTCAAAGTTGTCACTCAGCTCAAGGTGCGCTGTTAAAACGTGACTTTCACCATCCAGTGACCAAAAATGCATATGGTGTATACCATTTACTTCAGGAAATTCAATTAATGACTGCTTAATACGCTCTTGGGTCTCTTTATCGGGTGCAGCTTGAAGAAAAAGCACCAATGTTGATTTAAGATTTTTGAAAACGTTAAATAAGATAAACAGCGTAAACCCTATTGATAATAGAGGATCTAATATCGGCAGTTCAACGAACAACAATACAATAGAGACTATAAGAACGGCAACCCAACCGAGTACATCTTCAAGTAGGTGCCATGTCAGCACTTTTTCATTTAGTGTTTCACCCGCTTTTAATTTGAATACCGCATAACCATTTACGGCAACACCGAGTATGGCTAGCCCTAACATCCCCTCAACTACAGGCATTTCAGGATTGGACAGCTTAGGTATTGCTTCAAATAAAACCCAAATAGAGCCGATAATCAAAACAATACTATTTACCAATGCACCAAAAAGTGTAAGTCGGCGATAACCATAGCTGAATTTGTCTGATGCTTCTTTATCTGAAAAACGACTTAAAATCCACGCAAAACCTATTGAAAGACTATCACCAAGATCGTGAACGGCATCCGCCATTATCGCCGTACTGTTTGTGAGCCAACCACCTATAAATTCGATAATGGTAAATATCACATTAAGGAAAAATGCCCAACCAATCCGGTCGTCTTTACCATGCTGATGACTGTGACTATGGTTGTGCATTTTGTACCTCCAGTACTTTTTTATTTCTTATTTTTGATACATTCATATTAATCAAATGTCGGATCACTCGTTGATACAACCAACGTTTTACACCTGATAGATTAGTACCTTTTTCGAGATAGAACTTATCTGGTGAATCATAAAGCCCAAAGTCGTCATGAATACCTTCTTTTTGAATATAGGTATCCTCTCCACGCCAATCCGTACCGGGTGAAGATAAGCACTTTGTTGCAACACCATAACCACAAAACTCATCTTTTGCTTGGCTAAATTTCTGCTGTAGTGAGCTTAAGTATTGCTCATCCAATATAAAGCCCTCTAAGTTTATCCAACGCCCTTCAAAGTAAACTTCTACCCAACTATGAATGATGTATTTAGGTGCTAACCAAAATACAAGCTTAGGATAGCACCTTTTTATAGTTGCTGATCAATGGTAAAACCTTGGAAACGACACTGGATACCTAGTCCACGCAATAGTGCCATTAACAGATTACCCTTAGTATTACATTGTCCATAACCATCTGCTAGCACATCGCTTGCTGAAATATCATCACTCTTGTTATAGCCAAACATTATTTCATCTTTTACAAACTGATAAGCGGCACCAATTTTGTTGAAATTATCCAAATTTTTCCACCCTCGTTGATCGATCAGGGATTGGATATCTTTGTGTTCAAAATTAACGATATTCGTATTGTTTAAATATTTCTCAGTCATTTTTATATATCCCTTTCGTTGCATACCTATACTATAGATCCTATAGTAACTATAGAGTCAAATGTCTGGGGGAAATTGATGAAAATAGGCGAATTGTCAAAAAAATCGGGCTGTTCAATACAAACGATTAGATATTATGAAAGAGAAGGATTACTGTTAAATCCAAACCGTTCAGAAGGTAATTTCAGGCTGTATGATAGTAAAGCACTTAAACAATTGGAATTCGTAAAGCATTGTCGCAGCCTAGATATATCACTCAATGATATTAAACGTCTTATCGAATTAAAAAATAAGCCAGAAGAAAGCTGCTCTAGCGTTAATGCATTAATTGATCAGCAACTTGCACTAGTGAATAAACGTATGAAAGAATTAAGGGCGCTTAAAGCTGAATTACAACAGATGGCAAGTGCTTGTGGTTCAGACAATACAATTGAAGCGTGCGGCATCATCAAATCATTGGATAGCTAAACTAAATATAACTTTAGATTAGTAGTATTCACAAAGGCAATAATGTAAACCATTGGCAAATTAGCACAATCATTAAATTTAAATGTAGAAACCATTCGTTTTTATGAACGAGAAGGGCTGATTACACAACCTGAAAAACCAATATCTGGTTATAGACAATATGACGAAACAATAGCAGGACAACTTAGGTTTATCACAAAAGCCAAAGCGCTCGGCTTTACGTTAAGAGAAATAAAATCGCTAATGTCTATGGACAGCAACTGCACTCAAGTTGAGCTATTAAGCCGACAAAAGTTAGCAATCATTCGAGACAAAATTAATGACCTTCAACGTTTAGAGAAAGTAATTGTGGATATGACAAATACCTGTATGCAAAACGAAGATCCAACACATTGCCCCATAATTGATTCATTAAAATGATTGACTCCGTACTTATATACGGAGTTTAGAATGATGGTAATATCAACCAATAGACTTTCAAATGATAAATAAAATATTAGACAGAGTAGGCTCTAGTGGCGTTTGGCTAGCGGCACGGCCTGCTTCCCTGCATTAAGGTCACTTGCATCGGCATTAGGACTAGGCTTCTTCTCTCACTTCGAAGGAATAGCTGTAAATACGCTTTTACCTATTTTTGCATCTTTGGAACTATTGGTAAACTTATACAACTGGCACAAAAATAAAAACCATACCAGAGCTGTCTTCAGCATTCTAGGGCCTGTAGCAGTGCTATTAACGCTTTATCCTCTTTGGCTATATGATTGAAGCACATACCTATTTTACTTTGGTATTTGCTTAATGGTCGTTATGTCGGTTTTGGATATCGTAAAACCAGTAAGGGAGCAAACATGCAACGTATGGCTAATTGCCGTCGTTGAAACGATTAACGGTCAATGTCTGCTTTTCGCTCTTTGCCGAAGTTCGGCTCAGTGCCAGTTGCAGACGTTCGATAATGAGATTCATGAGCCAAAATTTGCTCTTATTCTCTCTTAGGGATTTTCTAATTAATTAGCTTTCACGCGTTGTTTACGGCATCTGCAACTTTTTCTGCAATTTCATATACCGTATTAGTTGCTGAATTAAGAGCAAACTTATCCACAAGCGTAGGACTCAACTTCATAATCTCATCTTTACTAATATTATGCCAAATAGGAAGAATGACTTTTTCACCCTCCATCTCTTTTGCGACTAATCCATTTAGTTCATATTGTGTCCAGTTTTTTTCGAAAAAACTTTTAGATAAAATAATTAAACCAAACCTAGATTGAGAAAGGCCTTTATCAATGGACTTCCTTAAACTATCACCAATTCTTAGTGCGTATTCATCATACCAAACTGAAACTCCCTGTTTTATGAGCTCATCTGCTAATGATTTCACAAAATCAGCTTTATCTTCAGAGGCGTGTGAAATAAATAAGTCGCTTGCTTTACCATCTTGCTTAGTTAAATCCTTAGCAAAACTGATCGGCATATTTTTTAATTGAGACAATATGTTTCCCTGAATTTTTAATTCTTCATTTAATGATTGATTAAGTGCAATATTCTTTCTTTTTTGAACTTTACCACCAAATTTTTCTTTATTTCGCTCAGCTAACTTTCTGGTTTTTTGAGCTATTTTTGACTTAACTTGTCGTCTAGCTTTAATAACAGACTTTTCTTTACTTTTTAAGGCCTTCCTTAATTTATGTATATCGTCATAAGGATCTGCATTTTTTAATTTTTTTACTGCCCACTCGAACTCTATCTCTCTAGTAATTACATTTTGTTCAAGTTTTCGTATTTCTGCATCTAGAAAGTTAACACCTTTATATTTGGGATGTTTCAAATTTATTCCTTAAATGCTTAACATTTCTTAGTGTTCGAAGGGCACATCTGAGCGGATGTAAAGCTCGCCTTTATAATCTATATAGTTTTAACAAATAACTTTAGATATTACTATCACAGTTTTCCATTGTATTTAACCAACCTCAATGGCCGGTAATCGCTCATACCCGAATTCTTTTGTAGCGGGCTAAGCTTAAAACTCCATAAACACCGGAGTACAACTAATGCACCAGTTAACAATATATCAGCCTAAAGAGCCTTGGAATAAAAATAAGCTTGTAGGACAAAAGTTACCTCTGAAATTACAGCAAATATGGGCTATCCGAATACGACTAGAACTTTTTCATAAAATAAGAGATCTAGCACTATTTAACCTAGCCATAGATAGCAAACTAAGAGGGTGTGATTTAGTTTCACTAAAAGTTAACGACATCGCACATGGTAAAACAATTCAATCAAGGGCAATAGTCGTTCAAAAAAAGACTGGTATGCCCGTCCAATTTGAAATTACTGGGAATACAAGGAAATCAATTGTGGCGCTCATAGAGCAATTTACTCTCAACTCTTATGATTACTTGTTTAAGTCACGAATTCATTCCTCAGAACACCTTTCAACCCGTCAATATGGACGTATAGTTGATTCTTGGGTCACTTCAATTGGGTTAGATAAGACTCAATATGGCACTCATTCTATGAGACGTACTAAACCATCACTAATTTACAAAAAAACTAAAAATTTAAGAGCCTGTCAGCTTCTACTTGGCCATAGAAAACTAGAAAGCACTGTCAGGTACTTGGGAATAGAAGTTGATGATGCGTTAGAAGTATCAGAACAGATCGATGCTTAAGTTTGAACCAATGCCAGACCTGAAGTAAGCGTCTGGCATTGGTTTCTAAAAAAATGTTAATCCACGCTACTTTGTTCTAAGAAAATCATAATGAAGCTGTATCAATATTGATTTGATAAGGCTTACTGACAAATTCAGCCATTTTTATACACTCCTTAACTGCAAACCCTCGTCCTTTGTAGTTTGCGAAAGCAATATGAGTATTATCAGTTAACACTGCATATAATCTATAGTCATGTGTGTAGCCTTTTCTAGGTATAGCTTTAAAACCTTTAATATCTGATAATTTATAAACACGTTTAAAAATAGTATATAAACTACTCGACTTTAATTCCAAGGTTTGTTTTGCGAGATCAAAACGACATACATAGCCACCAAACGAACCACTCCACCCTAGCCAGCATATAAACCCAGATACCCATATCGGTAATGATTTTGCTTCATCAGAATTAAACACATTAATTAGCCCGATAAATAAAAAGAAACCACACAACAAAACTAGCAATAATCTAGTTAACCTCGGTTGTCGATAAATAGCTAGCTCACTAGATAGTTCTTTAAAATACATTACAGCACTCCGTATTTAACTAAGCCGGCAATGGCTGTAAAAACAAAAAATGGCAGGGATAGTTTTATTAGCGATTTGCGATCCCATATTTCAATGAAAACAAGATCTTCACTATTAAAATCTTCATCTTCCAGGTGAGAGTTTGAATTAGCTTTTTTAGTATCATGAGTAACTTGAGGTGAGTTATATAATTCACTTTGAGCAAACCTTATCGGTGTTTTATTAGGCCAATCCGATATGGTTTCAACTGCAGTAGTATTATATTTCGTATATAAAAACGAAATGAACATCTTAGCATCTGTATACTGTTTAAATTCATATAACTGATCAACAAACTTAATTTGATAAGGGCCTTGCGCGCCTATACTACTTAATTCAAATGATAGTGTATCAAACGGTACAACAATTTTACTTCTTTGAAAGTAACCCCATAATGCGGTTTTTAAATTAAGCTGTTTTTCTGTCCCGTTAAACTCTAAGCGGCTCTTTCGACCAAAAAGCAATATTGATATACTTAAAAAGAAGCTTGCAGAAATAGCGAAGAAAATACTTTCCCCTCCTTCGCTTGTTACTGTCATCACAATGCTAGTAATTCCAGGAATAAGCATAATAAACGCAAAAATTTTGCTTGTCATTTCGCGTCTTGAGGGCATTGTTGTATTACCACTTTGATCTGTTTTGAGAACTTTTTTTACAAGCTTGGATAGATTGTTATATTCCATTACTTCAACCTTAAAAATTAATTATTACCTTATTTACATTAACAAAAAGTAGCTAAGTAAACCTTATCTCACGATACTTATATCGCTCCTTATACAGAAGCAAAATTACTATTTACAATACAACAGTTAATTCAAGTCAGGAAATCTTAAATGCATTTGATATAAAAAGATGACCGTCTGCTTCTCGCTCTAAGCGGACTAGAAAAATTTCACAAAATTTATTAATTAAATTTATAAATTCTTAAACACTAGGATGATTAAAAATTTATTGCCAAAAGAATTCTGGAATCAAATTTAGATTAGATCTATTTAATAAAATTAGAGGGCTAGTGCTTTTTTAAATCATGCAATTGATAAAAAACTTTAGTCTCGTTGTAACTTCAAGATACCTTAGAGAAGCCAGAGCAAATTGATGGCATTTTAAGTTCAGGCAGAACCAGACTCAACTACTGAATCTGGTTCGTGCTATAAATAAGCTCGTCATCATATTTTTAAATTAAAGCTGTTATTTACCTAACAAACATCCAAATACCGGCAGCTATCATAAATAAGTTTTCTGTTAGAGAGATAAACCCTAGTGGTACGTTACTGTCACCGCCTACACACGCACATTTTAACTCTCGTTTATCTATATAGACTGCTTTTATCACTGAAACAGCACCAACCCCACCTATGAATAATGAAATAGGGGCAATAATATAGGCTGGTAACCCGGCTATCATTCCAATGCCAACAAATGCTTCTAAAAATGGGTAAACATAAGCGTACCTGACTACTTTCATAGCGACTAAGTCATAGGTTATAAATGAATTAGTAAAGCTAAATAAGTCTTGAAGCTTTTGTATTGCTAACACTGCCATTGTTAGGGCTACAAACAGTTCAGCGGTTTGCATTGATAATAAGCTATTATCCGATGCAAAACTAAATGCCACACTAAGCAAAAAACTAACCGAAAAAATCGCAATCACGGGCGTGTAAGTTGTACCTTCTTGGGCTGCTTGTGGCTTATTAAAGTAATCACGTAAATCGTCGTAGCCACCTATACGTTTATTATCAATAAATGCTTGAGGTGTAGTTTCTACACTGTGTTGTTTTTTAAATTCATCTGTTTGCTCTCGAGAAGTTAAAAGCTGATCATCAACTGTATATCCCTCTCGCTCTAGTAGGTCTTTTGATTTTAAACCAAACGGACAAATATGCTCATCTGTTGCCATTCTAAAAAGTTGGGCTGATTTACTCATGCTTTACTCCTTATGTTATGCGGTTTATTTATTTATTTGAATTGAAATCTGGAACAGCTCTTAATTGTGCTTGAGCATTGGTTTGTGCAATGCCGTTTTGCTCTATATCTTTTAGGAGCCATTGCATTTCTTTTATTTCTCGCTCTTGGGCTTCAATTATATTTGTAGCAAGCTTTTGAACGCGTTTATCTTTGATTTTTGCCCTGTCACTGGTGAGTATGGCAATTGAATGATGTGGGATCATCGCCGACATCCATGAGCTATCATCAACAGTCACTTGTGAGCGAACTAAAAATAAACTTCCTGCAAATACGGCAACACTAGCAATGAGTACTGTTATATTTTTCTTTTTATCTTTATACATATTGAGCATGAAAAGTAGCATTATCACTGCCATCGTGGCTCCCATATAAAGCGCCATATAAGTACGAGTTTCACTAAAATAAACATGACTAAGTTGGTAGGTGTTCAAATACATCAATACAAACATGGTTATTGTGGATGTTGCTATCATTAAAAAAAATTTTGAATAGTGTGACATTGTATTGCTCCTTAAAAGTTTTGTATTTTGTTTTTACATGTGAGTAATTTTTACACTATCAAGCTCACAAATCAGTGTTTCCTGTTGTGTAAAATGGGTATTTAATAATTAACTCAAGAATTATGCCGTTAGGCTAAAATTGCTCGCTGGATTTACTTATGTATCTGTAGGTTTCTTCATTTGAGTTGTCAGTGAGTAGTTCAATATTATATTTGTGAAATATACCCTCCATTTCCATTCCGGGAGTGCCAATAGGCATGGCTGGTACACTTAAGCCTGTAATGTGCGGAGCGTGTTGCCCAGATAAAAACTGTTTTATATGTTTAACGGGAACATGACCTTCAAATACAAATCCATCGGCTGACACGGCTGTATGGCATGAGCGCATATTAGGTTTTATTTGATACTGAGATTTAATCGACCCCATGTCATTAACGTTAATTGCTTTTGTTTGAATATTGTTTTCACTCAAATGAGCAATCCACTTATTACAACATCCACAATTTTTACTTTTATAAACGGTAAGCTCAATTTCAGGTTTTTCTGAATTTTCATAGATTATTGATGTTTTATGCTGTTTTTCGATACTCATTGCCGAAAATGACATAGTTAATGATAAAAAAAACGCTGAGGTAATGTAGATTACTCGCATTGTTAACTCCTTAATTAGACCAGTGAATATGAGTGATTTTCCAACCTTTATCGGTGTTTTTTAATGTGATTGATTCCATTCCCGTAGACTTAATATCTTTCCCTTTATACTTTCCTTGAGTTTTACTTCTTGAAATTGAGTAAGCTATGTCTCCATTTGTGTGAACTTGATGCTCTAGCAGTTCACTATCAACTGCACTTAAGAATTTCATATCCGCTATCATATGATGGTTCGCGTATACATCTGCAGAACGCTCAACAATTCCGCCTTCAAAAATGACGACATCGTCGGCCAGTAATTTACGGGCACCTTTGGCATCGCCTTGTTTTAGGGATGCATGAAATAAGCTAACTGCCTTTGCAGCTTCGCTATCAACATTAACAAAGACCCAGCCTTTTTTTGTGTGCTCTTCATGGGTGTGTGCGTTCACAGCAAAAGAACTAACAGCGCTAAAAATTAGTAGCAATAAAATTTTTAAATTAGAGGATTTAATTAACATACATTTTCCTTTTTTATTAATCGTTAAATAGGCGGACCAACAAGTGTTGTAAATACACTTGTTGTAATAAGTACAAATAGGGCAATTAATATTTCAACAGTGATCGAGCGTTTTAATATACTTATATGGTGTTGTTGAGTGATTTGCGGGACTAAAAAAAGCTTATGCCATGCACCTAGTAACAGCATCGCGCTGACGAGTAACAGCTTTAATAAAATTAGTTGCCCATAATTTGATGTAAACAATGCAGAAAATGACTCTAGGTACTGCAGGAGCAGAGTTAAGCCCGAAATAAGTAGTACAAATACAATAACAATAGCGAGTTGACCAAAGTAATGCATTAACCGCTTTACTTCACTGGTAGGTAGTAAAGTGCAGCTTTTGTAAAGCGGCCACAATGACCCTAACCAGCTCGCAATGGCAATAAGGTGAAAGGTTAAAATACTTTTCACTAACCCATTTTCATTTGCACTGTGCCCAGTAAAAGTGAAGCTATAAGCGATAAACCCAAGCATGATTAGTATAACGGCAACGTTTTTATAACCTGCTACGTTATCATCTGATTCCACACTCCACATACATGCGCTAATTAGAGCAATAATAAGCGCTGGTATTCTAAACGTTGCTTGGTCACCTATGACTGATTGCCAAACAATTTCAAGCATAAAGGGGTCAAACATTCCCATAAAGCCTGATTCAGCCATTGCTCCAGCTTCTATTGGTACTTGTAAAAGTGCAGCAATACTACCTGTAACTACACACGTAATTTGCCAACGTTTTAAGAACTGATAAAAGCTAATTAAGTGATGCCCTGCAACATTGCTGTTGCCACACATAAAGCGCATTAATAAAGTGCCCGCAAGCCCTGAAATTGCGATATAGCTTGCTAGTTTTAATAATAGTAAGAGTACTGACCATTCACTTAATTGCATTATGTTGCTACTTAATGATTATGTTTGCTGTGGGTATTAGATTGTACTTGCATCATCTTATGCGATTCACTTTTGTGTACCATAAATCTAAACGTGTCGGTCATTTTATGTCCATCACCACCCAGTGCTGTCCATTTAACCGTGTAAGTGCCTTGGACTAAGCTCGGCAATGACCAACTAAAGTCTGTGCTTGGGGTAGAGCTTGGTTTGAAATCAAAGTTTATTGATTTATTTTTTTCATCTTTGATGATGACTTTTGCTAGCCTTACTTCACCACCAAAAGTTAACGAAAGTTGCTCTGGGCTTTTCATTAACATGGCTTCTTGCGCAGGTGTTGATTGCTTGAGTGATATATGCGCTGATGCGGAAAATGTAAGTACTAAACCTAAAATAGCTACTGCAGAATTAAAAAACTTCATAATTACCTCTTATTTAAAATGATTAAAACCAAAATTTAATACCCGTAACAAATGCGGTGTTGTTGCTACTTTGTCCACTTGATGTGGCATAGTCGGCGGTATTGCCAAATTTATTGCTCCATTCAACGCCAATATAGGGCGCAAACTGGCGTGTAAATTCATAACGAACCCTAAAGCCAATCGCGCTGCTTGATAGGCCACTTCCAAGTTCGTTTTGTTTATCGTTTTTGCCATAAAGTGTAATTTCGGCTCGCGGTTGTATAATTAGCTTTTGCGTGAGTAATAGTTCGTACTCTGCCTCTAACGTAAATGCGGTATTGCCTCGCTCACCTACGTATGCTGTCATATCAAGTTCAAACCAATAAGGGGCTAAACCTTGTAAGCCAAAAGCCAACCATTGCCGATTTTCACCTTCTTTATTGTAATCAAGACGAACACCTGCTTGAGTATCCCAATATGCTGATACGGCGTGACCCCATAAAATATCGGTTTGGTTTTCTTCAATACTTCCTTCGCTGAAATCACCCTCGGTTTTAATTACCAATCGATCAAAGGTAGTGCCGTACCATGCTTGTAAGTCAAATACACCTGCGTTTGCTTGCTCGTTATATTCAAGACGATCGCCTAGTAATGCGTAAAATGGATGCTCATCAGCGAGTGTTAATCGCTCATTGCCCTCAAGCGCATATGGGCCTTCTGTTAAAGTTGTTCCCGCAGAGTAAGCATGGGGGTCTCTTGCATCTTTAGGTGCACTTCCTCCTTGTGGTTGCATCTTAGCGCTATTCATTTGTGCCATTTCACTTTGCGCTAATAAAGGGAAACTAATTAATGAAGCCCCTGTTAACATTAATAAACCTAATGATTTAGATAGTTTTAATTGTTTCATGATACGACTACCTCTCTAAACATACCGGCATCCATATGGAATAATAAATGGCAATGCCAAGCCCAGCGACCTACATCGTGAGGGGTGGTTAAAAAGCTGATTCTTTGTGCGGGTTGAACAGGTATCGTATGACGTCGCACTTGCACATCACCTTGCTCGTTTTCTAAATCACTCCACATACCATGCAAATGCATAGGGTGCGTCATCATGGTATCGTTTTGTAAAATAACTCTTAAACGTTGGTTATGCTTCATATGCACTGGCGTGCTTTTACCAAATTCTAAGCCATCAAATGACCAGCTATAACGCTCCATGTTTCCGGTTAAATGCAGCTCAATTTCAGCTTCTGGCTCTTGCTGGTTAGTGATCCCTTCAAGTGAGTGTAAATCTGCAAGTGTTAAAACACGACGACCATTTTTACGTAAACCAATACCAGGATCATCAAGATTTGTTCTAGGCATATCAACGCGCATATCAACTGAAGCTCCATACTCCGTTTTTGCATGACGCACTTTAGAGCTGGCAACCGCTAATGGGTTTTCAGACATACCATGTTTGCTATGATCCATCGCCATTGCACCGTGGCCCATAGCGCTATGATCCATTTCTTTAGAGTTCATACCTGACATGCCTGCCATACCAGCCATTGCAGAGTGCTCACCGCCGTGGGTCATATTGCCCATCATATCGGTCATCGTTAACCATTCAACAGGGTCAAGTGCAGGTACTGGCGCATCAATATTAGGCGAGCTTGATAAAGTTCCTTTTGCGTAACCAGAGCGATCCATACTTTGAGCAAAAATCGTATAGGCATCATTTTTAGGCTCAACAATTACGTCGTAGGTTTCACCAGGGCCGAATCTAAATTCATCAACTGTCACTGGTTCAACGTTTTGCCCATCTGCTTGTACAACCGTTAGTTTTAACTCGGGGATACGCACGTCAAAAAAGCTATTACTAGAGCCATTAATAAACCTTAACCTAAGCTTTTCACCGACTTTAAATAATCCACGCCAGTTTGCCATTGGAGTACTACCGTTCATTAAAAAAGTCATTGCTGATGCAGATAAATCAGCTAAATCTGTAGGATTCATTCGCATCTGATTCCACATTTTTCGGCGCTGTAGAGCATTTGAAATACTGCTGCTTGAAACGTCATCGAAAAACTCTGGGACAGTGGGTTGATTGAAATTAAATACATCACTCTGTACTTTTAATTTACGGAACAGCGCCATTGGGTCATCATCAGTCCAATCAGATAATTGAATAACATGCTCGTTATCTGCACTAATAATATCGTTTTCTCGCGGTTCAATAATTAATGCACCGTACATGCCTGTCATTTCTTGAAAGCCACTATGTGAGTGATACCAATATGTACCGCTTTGTTGCAGTTTAAATTTATAAACAAAGGTTTCGCCCGGCATAATGCCTTTAAAGCTGATACCTGGTACGCCATCCATTTGATACGGTAAAATAATGCCATGCCAATGAATTGAACTCGGTACTGATAACTTATTTGTTACTCTAATAGTAACGTCATCGCCTTCTTTGAGGCGCAAGGTAGGAGCGGGTATAGATCCATTGATAGTTGTCGCCATACGTACTACGCCAGTAAAGTTAACCGGCGATTCATCTATAACCAGATCAATTACTTCGCCGCTAAGTTCGGGCACAGTGCCTGTTATTGTTCCTGCTACTAAAGATGATGCAGCATGTAATACACTCGGAAAAGCAGCAAGTACACCTCCTGCAATTAAGCCTTGAACAAATCGTCTTCGTGGTGTGCTAACCTGTTGTGATGACTTTTTAAACCCCATTTCCTTACTCCTTCATAGCAGAATATGTATTGAGTATAGAAAATAGACCTGTTTTCAACATGACGCGAACATTACAAAGTTGTAATCTTGGTGTCATGTTGCTGTAGTGACAGATACTGCATAATATTTGCAGAGGTAGTTGTTAGGACTTTAATGAAGGAATTGTATGCGCTTATTAGTTGTTGAAGATGAAGCAAAAACGGGAGATTATTTAAAACAGGGACTAAGTGAAGCTGGTTTTCAGGTTTCTTTGGCGCGCAATGGTCTTGACGGTCATCACCTAGCAATGACCGAATTATTTGATGTAATAATACTTGATGTCATGTTACCTGACGTATCCGGTTGGAAAATTTTACAGTCGCTACGTGAAGCAGATAACAAAACCCCAGTACTATTTTTATCTGCTCGCGATAGCATAGACGATAGAGTAAAGGGGCTCGAACTTGGTGCTGATGACTATTTAATAAAGCCTTTTGCTTTTGCTGAAGTTTTAGCAAGAGTACGCACTCTTATTCGCCGTGGTGCAGTACAAACAGTTGACGATATACTGATCGTTGCTGATTTAGAAATGGATATTCCAAAGCGAAAAATACAACGTGCAGGCAAGCGTATTTTATTGAGTAATAAAGAGTTTAGCTTACTTGAACTATTGTTACGGCGCGAAGGTGAAGTACTGCCACGTTCGTTAATTGCTTCTCAAGTATGGGATATGAATTTTGATAGCGACACCAATGTGATTGATGTTGCCATTCGTAGGCTAAGAGCAAAAGTTGATGATGACTTTACTATTAAATTAATTCATACAGTTCGCGGTATGGGCTATAAATTAGAGGTTGAAACTGATGGCTATTAAGTCACGGCCTTTATCACTTACGATGCGTGTTGTGTTGTTTGTGGCTGTAACCGTTATTGCGTGCTTAACTTTAGTTGCCACCTTAATAAATAGTTCGATAAAACATCATTTTTTCCAGCAAGATAGTAGTGAACTGCATGTTATTAATCAATCTATTGAATTAGTTTTAAGACAACACTATAAATCAAACCTGAAATTTAAAAATGAATTATCTAACGCTGTAGCGGGTCATCACGGTGTTTACTATCAGGTAAATACCGCAAAAGGAGATCTCATTTTTCAAAGCTCTGAACGAGATTTTAGTGATTTTGTAATGAGTGCTAAGGCTTCAACTGGCTTTAACCGTAACAACATTACCTCATGGCAAAATGATACCCACACCTACCGAGCTCTGGTGAGTAATTTAAGTACTGAGCAACAGCAATACAAAATTACTACAGCGATAGACATGAGCTTTCATTTACACTTTCTCAATCAATTTCAACAAAGCCTTTGGGCCATTATGTTTGGCTCAGCGGTACTCATTTCATTGGTGGCTTGGTTTGCTGTACATCAAGGATTAAACCCTTTACGAGGTTTAAGTCAGAAAATACACGATATCCAAACTAATAAAATGGATGTAAGGCTCGATGAAAATAAAGTGCCTATTGAGCTTGTTAATATGGTGCAGTCGTTTAACTCAATGCTCGACAGGCTCCAGGGTGAATTTATTCGCTTATCAAATTTTTCTAGTGATATTGCTCATGAACTACGAACTCCACTAACGAATATAATTACTCAAACACAGGTTGGATTATCTAAAAAAAGGCAGTTGGAAGAGTATCAAGAATTATTATTTTCTAACTTAGAAGAACTCGAGCGATTAACGAAAATGGTTAGTGATATGCTTTGGCTCGCCAAAACTCAAAACGGGCTAATTAAACCAGTTCAAAACACTCTAAAAAGCCATGATGAAATTGAAGTGTTATTTGAGTATTTTGACGCTTTGGCTGAAGACTCATTGATTGCATTTAATAAAAAAGGTCAAAACCTTTGTTTTTATTGTGACAAATTACACTTTCGTCAATTATTATCAAACTTACTATCCAATGCAATTAGGTACGCTCCAAAAGGCTCATCAATCACTGTAAACAGTGAAATGACCACCGCTGAAAAAATATGCATTTCAGTGATTAATACAGGGGAGAGAATACCTTCTGAGCATTTACCTTATTTATTTGACCGCTTTTATCGACCTGATAAGTCGCGGCAACGACACAGTGACGGAGCAGGTTTAGGGCTTGCAATAGTTAAAGCTCTAGCGCAAGCAAACGGTGGAGATATAGAGGTCAGTTCAAATAATCAAACTACCAGCTTTAAAGTTTATTTAAATTTAGTTAAAAGCTAATTATTAAAACCAATAACTCAATGTTTGCTTGTAGCTCTTTGGCGAAGTTCAGCTAAGTGCCATTTGCAGACAGTGGTAACGCCGCGTTAAGTAGTGAGCAACGCTGATACGAAACTTAACCTTGCCACCAGAAACACAAAAACTCAACCAAACCGAAATTACCGCGCGTTGCTAATCTGCCTTAAACGCTTTGTTAGCAGAGCTTTTTTAGCAACCCTTGCTTAATTTCAGACCACTCTGAATCAATAATTGAATAAACAACCGTGTCCCTTACAGAACCATCCTTTAGTATTTGATGGTTGCGTAAAATACCGTCTTGATTTGCACCTAGCCGTTCAATAGCTTTTCGAGAAGCTGTATTGCAAACATGAGTTCGAAACTCTACTGCAATTGCCTCGTACCTCTCAAATAACTGTTTGAGGAGAAGATATTTACACTCTGTATTTATCAGAGTTCCCCTAGCCGAATTTGCATACCAAGTATAACCAATCAAAGCCCGTTTATTTGAATCCTCAACTCCATAGTAACGAGTCGACCCTACTATCTTATTAGTCACTCTGTCTCTCACCGCATAGGCGATATTACCTAGAAGCATCTGAGTGATTGCATCACTGACATAGCAATGCATCTTTTCTGGGCTTGGTACATTAGCGAACCATAGCTTCCAATGCTCTCCGTCTTTAACTGCCTCAATCAATGCCGGAACATGATCTAAAGTAAGAGGTTCAAGAGCAACATATTGACCTTCAATTAAGCTTTTTTCTGTCCACATAAGCCTCAATTTCCTTTTGCCAGCTAACGCCTTGCTAAGCGGAAAATAATGGTTGGCTATAATCGCGAAGCGATGGCCAACTGTTATTTTTCCGTTTAAGCAACTTGTTATGCATTGTTATTATTCTTCCAACTATTTGGTATATCTATTACTTCTAAGTGGTCACATAAATCTGGAATATGTAAATAATAAGGTAAATTGTTTTCTTGGGGACCATTTGGCCAAGAAAAGCGTAATTCTGTTTGCCACTCAAACGAGTTTTTATCCTTAATAAATTTGTATTCAGTTAAATCTACAACTGATAGGTCAGGAGGCATGTCAACATATTCAACCCAATCAAATATGGCTCTCCCTCCAAGCAAGCGCTGGTCATAATAATCAGCAAACTGAATTGCTTTCACAAAAGCGGCTATATCTTTGATCTTTATTATTGAGTCATAACCTTCGACTTCATGCCATTTTTTATATAAGTTTTCATTTATACTACTCGACATGCAGTAAATAAAACGATTTGCCCTCCGTGTAGTAAAGTTTTCTATAGTAATACGATTCCCGCACTTCAAGTCAGCAACTCCTAGCGATCTAAGGTTATTAACTATCAAACTAGTTATCGGATCGTTGACATTTTCTACAAAGGCAGAAATTCCTTTAATTTCCATCTCTAAAGGATCACCAACACCACCTGTATTCTCTTGTCCTGAAAATGAGAGAAGGCTGTCAATCTTAATTGTTTTGTCTTCCAGCCAATATCGAAGATCTTCTTTGTGTAAAAATTTGTAAGCCGGAATATTACTTAGACGCCCCCCGTTCAGCTTTGTCTTTGCTAAAGGGCCTAAACCAAAACCTTCGAGTTGATTCATAGTAACTTTTCCTTGATGCATAACAATTTAATAGTGCGCTCATCGCGCATATTTCTGCCGACTTAACGCTCATTTATCTATTTTATATAGTTTTAACAAATTACCTAAGGTATTACTATCACTAAGTTTTCTCAAAATTTAAAGTAAAGTTAAATAGAACAATATGCGCGCGTCGCTCATTTTCGTGAATATATGCGCAAAGCAGAGTTTGATCACCCAATTGACTTTTATATTATTCAATATCAATGACAGGTTTTCGCTCAAAGCAGTCTTGAAAAAGTAAGTATTTTCGTTCTACGTTCATTATATTTTGGCTGGCCGACCATTGCCGTAGACACGCACATATTCCGTGTATCGAACCGTACTAAACTTGCTATGGGTAAAGACGTGGTTGCGGTTGAGCAAAAGCTCGAAAAAGTTATCCCCAAAGAATTTAAAGTAGACGTGCACCACTGGCTCATTTTACATGGCCGCTACGTGTGTACTGCACGAAAGCCCAAATGTGGCAGCTGTATTATTGAAGATTTATGTGAGTTTAAAGATAAGACTGAATAGCTCCCACCTGTTAAGGTACGAAAGCGGACGTTAGATTTGGCTTACCCAGTGTCAAGTTGCGACATAGCTGGCTTAAGTTGTGTCGATTTCCCCCCAAAAAAGAACTGATAGGTAGCAAACTGATCTTTTAAATAAATTAACCACAAGATGTGCCTAGTAAACTTATAACGATTCACTCACTTCTTTTAGCAGCTAAGTGTGCTCGTTGAATGGCTCAGGGGTTATGCTGGCGTAGTAACTGTCTTCAGTAAATTAATGTTACATCTATATTCTTGCAGGGGGTTATGAAGCAACCCCACTCTTGAACGATAAAAAAGCTAAATGTGCTGCCTTACCTGAACTGTAATTATCTAGATGACTCATCTTGTAACCTGCGTACAATAAACCTTCAAAAAAATAAAAAATCCAATCAACACAGAAGTGCTTACTTAATAACCCCTCATCTTTCGCAAGTTTTATCAATTCTCGTATCTCGTTATCTTGCTGTTGCATACGAACTTGAAGCTTTTCACTTTTCTGAAACATCTTCTCGAACTTTTGCAAAAAAGCGAATTCCTCGTATAACGGCAAAGTATTTTCGAATACAAGCCTAATAGCATCCAATGAGTCTTTAGCTTTATTTTCAACGGACATATTTACTTCGTCAAAGCGGTCTAAACAATATAACGCAATCTCTTCTTGAAGCGCTTCCTTATGCTTAAATTGGCGGTACACCGTTGCTCTACCAACTTCAGCCCTTTTAGCCACGTCAACTAGCGTTGAATCCTCATTTTGAATAAACAGTTTTAACCCCGATTGAATAATTTTTTTTCTCGAATTATTTGTTCTTGCATCCATTTTATGAGACAGCCTTGTATCATCTATTAAGTTCCATTATGATACAGCAATGTCTCAAAAGTTAAAAATGAATTCTGTGGAGCAAGAGAGTGAATAGACTAATCGGTATTGACTTTGCAAGAGCGTTAGCGCTCTTTGGTATGGTTATTGTCAACTTTAAGTTAGCCATGAACGCCGATATTGGCACACCACAATTAATAGAGTTTGCGGCTCTATTCGAAGGTCGGGCTTCGGCTTTGTTTGTTATATTAGCGGGTATAGGTATTGCGTTTTTAACTAAAAAATGTGTTACCAGTGGATCACTTGAACACATCAAGCAAGTAAGAACCTCTTTGATAAAAAGGTCTGTTTTACTACTTTTGATTGGCTTGGCTTTTACACCTATTTGGGAAGCCGACATCTTGAAATTCTATGCATTCTATTTTTTGATAGCTGCATTATTATTTACTCTTAGCAGCAAGAAACTGCTCAGTGCATCTATCGGTTTTGTTTTTGCATTTCCATTAATGTGGCTATTCTTTGATTACGAAAAAGGATGGGATTGGCTTGAGCTTAGTTATTCTGGTTTTTGGACAACTGAAGGAGTGATTAGACACCTTTTCTTTAATGGTTATCACCCAGTTTTACCATGGTGTGGTTTCTTGCTATTTGGCATATGGTTGGGTAAACAAGATTTATCCAATACTAATGTAAGGAAGTCTTTGTTTACATGGTCTTTAAGTATTTTACTTATTGTAGAAGCAAGCTTCTATATGCTGAGAATGTGGGCAGGAGATGACCCGTCTATTGGCATGTCAAAAGATGAAATTGAGTTTTTGTTAACCACGTCAATAATACCGCCGTTGCCACAATATATGTTTTCAGCTGCAAGCTCTGCCGTTCTTGTTTTGCTGGTTTCTCTAAAACTAGCAAGTGTATTTCCTACCAACCGGTTAATTGAGTGGCTAAGCAAAACTGGGCAGTTAACGTTAACTCTGTATGTAGCACATGTCATTATTGGCATGGGAATTCTTGAGGCAACTGGCTTACTCGTTAATCAAACCATAGACTTGTCAATATTTTCCGCATTGGTTTTTTGCATAATTAGCATAATTTTCAGTGTGTTTTGGCTCAAGTATTTTAAACACGGGCCTTTAGAATGGATTTTTAAAAAATGCACTTAGTAGGCCAAAACATTGTTTTAAAAAACTAAAACTATTGAGACTGTTAGCTGTTTAATTAGAGTAAATAATGCTATGTCGATAGTAACAGTCAGGAAGTTAATAAAAGCCTCCTATAGGTATTACCTTTTGCATCTACTTTTATTATCTTTCGGCTGGCCGACTCAAACCTTACTAAGTTTGCAATGTGTAAGAACGTTGTTGAAGTAGAAAAGAAGCTCGAAAAACTAGTGCCCAAAAAGTTCAAAGTCGATGTACTCCACTGGCTCATTTTACATGGTCGCTATACCTGTGTAGCCCGAAAACCTAAGTGTGGTAGCTGTATTATTAAAGACTTGTGTGAGTTTAAAGGTAAAACTGAATAACTATATGGCGAGTGCTCTTCGATCAACACGTACAATTTCCTAATGCAGGTGCCTAACTTGGCACCTTGCACTTTCTTATACTGCAAATTAATTAAATAAACGCTTATATCTGCACCCGTACTAAAAGCAGTTATAGGCACATTTTTAAAGTATTAATTTCACAAGTATCATTCCTTTAGTTATGCTACTGAGCATAAATAAAATTATAGTGCGGACCATCTATGTTACCCTTACTTCGTATATTGTTAATTGAGCAAGACCCCAGCATCTTAAAAGAGCTTTCAACGAATTTGTCAAAAACAATTGCTAATTTTGAGCGAAGCGATATTCATATTGATATTATCGAACGTCTTGAACTTAAAGAAGCGCTTGAGTGTGTTGAAGAAGATGGCGATATTCAAGCTGTTGTACTTAGTTGGGATGTGCAAAATAAAGTAGGCGAGAAAATGTATAGCCGCTTTATCGAGCAACTAAAGAGGATCCGCCTTGAGTTGCCCGTTTATGTTATTGGCGATGATACAAAAGGGCTAGAAATCGTTAATGAGTCGGAGGAGATTGAGTCTTTCTTCTTTAAAGATGAAGTAATCTCAGACCCTGAAGCAATTTTAGGTTATATGATTAACGATTTCGATGATCGCTCAGAAACCCCATTTTGGACGGCGTATCGCCGGTATGTTGGCGAGTCGAATGATTCATGGCACACTCCAGGACATAGTGGCGGTTCTAGCTTTAGAAATTCTCCTTATATTAAAGATTTTTATCAGTTTTATGGCCGTAATGTCTTCGTAGGTGACTTGTCGGTGTCAGTCGATTCGTTAGGCTCATTATCAGATAGCACCAATACCATTGGCCGTGCCCAAGAGTCAGCTGCGGCAACGTTTGAAGTGAAACATACCTATTTTGTTACCAACGGGTCATCTACCTCAAATAAAATCATCTTGCAGACACTGCTTCGCAAGGGCGATAAAGTGATTATTGACCGTAATTGCCATAAATCTGTGCACTATGGCATTTTGCAATCAGCCAGTTTACCCATTTATTTGTCGAGTATTTTAAATCCTAAATATGGGATTTTTGCGCCACCGTCATTGGCTGATATAAAACAAGCAATAGAACAAAATACCGATGCAAAATTACTGGTTCTCACCGGTTGTACTTACGATGGCCTACTGAGCGACCTCAAACAGGTAGTTGAATTTGCTCATCAGCATGGTATTAAGGTGTTTATCGACGAAGCGTGGTTTGCTTACTCGCTGTTTCATCCAAGCTTACGTTACTATTCCGCCATTCATGCTGGCGCTGATTATGTTACTCATTCAGCGCATAAAGTGGTATCGGCGTTTTCTCAGGCGTCTTATATTCATGTTAACGATCCTGATTTCGATGCTGATTTCTTTCGCGAGATTTACAGTATTTATGCCAGTACATCGCCGAAATATCAGCTTATCGCGTCGCTTGATGTGTGCCAAAAGCAATTGGAGATGGAAGGCTATAAGTTACTCAATGCTTTGTTGAACCATGTGGAAGAATTTAAACAACAGATGGCTTCACTCAAACAAATTAAAGTGCTTGGTAAACAAGATTTTATGGAAATATTTCCACACTTTAGTGGTGATAACATGGGTCACGATCCGCTAAAAATTCTCATCGATATTAGCGAATTACCCTATTCATTAAAAGATATTCATAAATACCTTCTCGATGAAATTGGCCTAGAAATAGAAAAATACACCCACAGTACCATTTTGGTGTTACTGACTCTTGGCGGCACGCGTTCGAAGATCATTCGTTTATACAATGCGTTGAAAAAACTCGATAGTGGCAAGGTAAAACTAGCCACATCGACGCGACGTTCTCGCTTACCGGAAAACCTACCAGCTATAGACTTAGCCTGTATTCCAAGCGAAGCTTTTTATGGCGAGCGCGAATCTGTGCCTATCGGTAAAAGTAACAACCGTATTTGTGCCGGTTTAGTTACGCCCTATCCGCCAGGCATTCCGCTTTTGGTTCCGGGGCAACATATTACACAAGAGCATGTAGACTATCTTAAGGAGCTTGCAGGACAAGGATTAACAATTCAAGGCAGTTTTGATGGCGAAATCTATGTTCTTAAGGGCAAAGCTAATAAGTAAAAAGTATATTTTAATAGAGTTGAACTCCTTATAACTAAACAGCAATATCACATGATATTGCTGTTTAGTAGAATAAAGAGCTGATCCTCACACTCCAAAAATAAATGAGGCCAGAATGCAATGATACAATTGAAGAACAAAAAGGCGCTCACGCTTCTGCGCGTTGCAGCTCTCATTGTTACTCTTACTAGCATATACATTTTTGCCCCTTGGCAGTTTGCTTTATATTACTTTCACCCACTGCCCGCTAACGTTCAAGCACAAACACAAGAGGCTATTGAACAAGGAATTGATGGCATTATTGTTTACATTCATAAACAAGGACAGCAACCTGAATATTTTGCAAATGGTTGGCATGATCGAGAGCAAAAAATACCCGCATACCCTAATGCACTTTTTAAAATTGGCAGCATTCGAAAGTTATATGATGCAGCAGCTTTAACCAAACTTTCAGCCGCTGGACGTATTGATATAGATAAAACACTGGCTGATTATCTTCCATCATTAATTGGGCGCATTGAAAACGCAGATAAGATTACATTACGAATGATGGTAAAACACAAAAGTGGCATACCCAATTACACAGACACCGATAATTTTGATTGGTCAATCACCTACCCTGATCCACTTGCATTAGTGCTCGATGAACCCGCTGATTTTAGCCCTGATGCTGATTATGGCTATTCTAATACCAATTATTTGTTGCTGCGAAAAATTATGTCTAACGTACTGGGTTATGATCATAACCAATATATTAAAGATGAAATTTTAACGCCACTGGGCCTAACGAACACGTTTTCATCAGTGCATGAAATAAATTTAGTAGATTTGATGAGTGGTTACTACGTAGGTTATGAGAATGATTTTAAAGCACTCGATCAAGGCTATGTGGCTACCGCACAAGATATAGGCGACTTTCTTATTGCTTTAAACAAAGGCGCTTTTTTCGACGAACAAGAGCAAGCTTTGTATACATCGCTTTATAAGTATGAACACACGGGTTGGGTATTAGGGTATTCAAGCATTGCTCGTTATTATAAAGATATCGATACAGTCGTTGTACAGTTTATAAATACTAATGGCGATGATACTGTGATGCTCACAGAAATAATTTATAATCGGATTATTGATATTTTAACAGCGCAGCAGTAGTCGTTATAAAATGGCTGCGTTATCAAAATTTATGTGAATTTTAAGAGGGTTTAAATGCGTTTACTACACACCATGTTACGGGTTGCTGATCTAGATAAATCAATTGCGTTTTATACTCAAGTGCTCGGTATGAAAGAGTTACGCCGTGCTGATAACGAAGAGTACCGCTACACCCTCGCCTTTGTAGGATACGGTGATGAAACTGACACGACAGTACTTGAACTAACCTATAACTGGGATACCGACAGCTACGATTTAGGTAATGCCTATGGCCATATCGCTATTGAGTTTGATGATATTTATAAAGCCTGTGAAGATATTAAGGGCGCTGGCGGTAACGTTAGCCGTGAACCAGGACCAGTAAAGGGTGGTACAACAGAAATTGCGTTTGTAAAAGATCCAGATGGCTACTCAATTGAACTTATTCAGAAAAAAGAGAACATGAATAAATTTTAGTAAATTTATTTAATAGGTTTACTAACCCCTTTTTAATTATCTAAGCTCAACTCTGATACGATATTAAAAAAGGTGCTGTATGCACCTTTTTATCGTAACTGACTGTCTTTACTGCCACGCCGATTAAGCCCTTTTGAAAGCCCGCCTTTACCTTCTAGGTCAGCTTGGCAGCTTACACAATACTTAACCCCAGGTACCGCAAGTCTTCGTGCCTGTGGTATTGGTTCATCACATTCTTCACATAGCTCGGCACTGGCTCCAGAAACTAAATTACTTCTAGCATACTGCACAGCGTCATTAACGCTGGCGTCGATTTGATCTTGAATTGCACCATCGCGTGCCCATCCACTTGCCATATAACCTCCTATTTATTTGGACGTTTATATGTACCCTAACATAGGCGAAGTATATTTAAGCTGAATATAAAGAAAGGAAAGAAACTAATAATATATAGGAGTTATTATATTAAAATTTTTAATTTTGAGATTTTAACTTCACTGGATAGTTTTGAAGTAGTGATGGAAATGCAGGTAAACTGATTTTAGATACTTTTTATTAAAAGCTATATTACTAATGAATAGTAGGTGGCATACCAAGAGATTTTTCACTCTTTATTATTTTGCGGATAGAGAGTGCTGCAGTCATACTGCTTTGTAGATTACTTAAAATAAGTAAGTGGCGTCCCCAAGGGGATTCGAACCCCTGTTACCGCCGTGAAAGGGCGGTGTCCTAGGCCTCTAGACGATGGGGACGCAGAAATTGGTTTGCAAATCACTGATTTGCTATTTCTGCGTAAGATGAGCCGAGCCTGTGAGGCGAATGGCATTATCTTCTCAGAAACATTTTCTGTGTCACTAGGACAACTGAATGGTTTGACTCGTTTCAGGCGAGTTGCTTAATAACACTGCACTTCCCTATTTAAAATAAGTAAGTGGCGTCCCCAAGGGGATTCGAACCCCTGTTACCGCCGTGAAAGGGCGGTGTCCTAGGCCTCTAGACGATGGGGACACTAAAAAGTGTCACTAGGACAACTGAAAGTTTAGACTCGTTTCAGGTGAGTTGCTTAATAACACTGCACTTCCCTATTTAAAATAAGTAAGTGGCGTCCCCAAGGGGATTCGAACCCCTGTTACCGCCGTGAAAGGGCGGTGTCCTAGGCCTCTAGACGATGGGGACACAGAATATGTGTCACTAGGACAACTGAATAGTTTAGACTCGATTCAGACGAGCTTTAATAACACTACCCTACTGTATAATAGTAAGTGGCGTCCCCAAGGGGATTCGAACCCCTGTTACCGCCGTGAAAGGGCGGTGTCCTAGGCCTCTAGACGATGGGGACACTAAAAAGTGTCACTAGGACAACTGAAAGTTTAGACTCGATTCAGACGAGCTTTAATAACACTACCCTACTATATAATAGTAAGTGGCGTCCCCAAGGGGATTCGAACCCCTGTTACCGCCGTGAAAGGGCGGTGTCCTAGGCCTCTAGACGATGGGGACACTAAAAAAGTGTCACTAGGACAACTGAAAGTTTAGACTCGATTCAGACGAGCTTTAATAACACTACCCTACTATATAATAGTAAGTGGCGTCCCCAAGGGGATTCGAACCCCTGTTACCGCCGTGAAAGGGCGGTGTCCTAGGCCTCTAGACGATGGGGACACTAAAAAGTGTCACTAGGACGATTGATTAGTTTAACTCACATCCTGAGCTCTTAAGGTAATGGCGTATAGTACAAATAAAGACTCGAGCTTTATGTGTTACGCTATTTTCTCGGTAAAACCGCCTTTAACTAAAAAGTTAAGTGGCGTCCCCAAGGGGATTCGAACCCCTGTTACCGCCGTGAAAGGGCGGTGTCCTAGGCCTCTAGACGATGGGGACACAGAAAACTGTTACCCTAGGACAAACACTAAAAATTGGTGGAGCTATGCGGGATCGAACCGCAGACCTCTTCGCTGCCAGCGAAGCGCTCTCCCAGCTGAGCTATAGCCCCAACTTATTCAATACGCTCGGTGATAACCACGTCGTGTATCGCTTAGTGCGGGGCGCATTCTATGCACCCCCCAAAATAAAGTCAACAGTTTTTTGTGCGACATTATTTAAATGGTTTAATTTTCAACAAACTGGCTATCATACATGCTAAAAAGTAGATTTTCATACTATTTAGTAACCATGAGCTACGTTAAGTGTGCCACATTTAAGTTTGAGTTGAGCATAACGACCCTGTAATACTAAAAGCACCTATTCACATCGGACTCAAAAGGTATACATTTATATGCAAATTGAGTTATCACTGCTTTTCTCCTAAAACGGGCCTACTTCCATCATAATCTAGCTGGATTTTATTAAATGCTAATTGTAAAGCTTAGCTATGCTAAGCGATAAACAACTTGCTAATTTGAGTGGTTTAAACAATTGAATAACATAGGCAGGATGATCTGAACTAGAAAGCTTTACTTTGATTTCTTGGTTGCAACCCTGACTCGGCAAATCAATTACCACTAAATTGAATTAATTTTCATCCTTAAAAAGCAACAGAACTCGCTCTAGTGAATATAAATATAGTTATTTTAACCCCTAGCCAAAGCTGCTTATTGTTCGTTTTATGTTACCTTGTTGATAAAGTGAACACTATTTGCATTGCATTGATTATAAAAGCTTCATTCAGCACATTTTTATCATTCAAGTGTTGACACATTTACAAGTCTATCTATAATAGCGCCCCACAACAACGCAGCAATGTGGTGTTGTTTAGATGCGGGTGATTAGCTCAGTTGGGAGAGCATCGCCCTTACAAGGCGAGGGTCACTGGTTCAAGTCCAGTATCACCCACCACATTTTAATGTGTCGTATCTAAGTTCTGTAGGGGTTTATTAACCCAATCAGAAAAAGAGAGCATTATTTTACTTACAAGTAATTGCTATGTTCACTGGTTAAAGTCCAGTACTATTTTCATAATAGTTTGGTTTGATTTATATGTGGGTGATTAGCTCAGTTGGGAGAGCATCGCCCTTACAAGGCGAGGGTCACTGGTTCAAGTCCAGTATCACCCACCACATATAAAAACTGTTATTATATAAGTAGCTATTTGTTTAAATTTGTAATATGGGTCGTTAGCTCAGTTACAAGAAATGAGAGCATTACCGCTATTTACAAGTAACGGCGAAGTTCACTGGTTAAAGTCCAGTACTATTGATTTTAATAGTAGCGTTTTAATTTATATGTGGGTGATTAGCTCAGTTGGGAGAGCATCGCCCTTACAAGGCGAGGGTCACTGGTTCAAGTCCAGTATCACCCACCACATATAAAATCTATTATTATGTTAATAGTCATGTGTAAATTTGTAATATGGGTCGTTAGCTCAGTTACAAGAAATGAGAGCATCACCGCTATTTACAAGTAACGGCGAGGTTCACTGGTTAAACTCCAGTACTGTTTATTTTAATAGTAGCGTTTTAATTTATATGTGGGTGATTAGCTCAGTTGGGAGAGCATCGCCCTTACAAGGCGAGGGTCACTGGTTCAAGTCCAGTATCACCCACCACATATAAAATCTATTATTATGTTAATAGTCATATGTAAATTTGTAATATGGGTCGTTAGCTCAGTTGGGAGAGCATCGCCCTTACAAGGCGAGGGTCACTGGTTCAAGTCCAGTACGACCCACCATTCTTTGAATGGTGCATATTACAAGATGTCTAAATGGGTGATTAGCTCAGTTAGAAAAAGAGAGCATCACCGCTATTTACAAGTAACGGCGAAGTTCACTGGTTAAAGTCCAGTACTATTTATTTTAATAGTAGCGTTTTAATTTATATGTGGGTGATTAGCTCAGTTGGGAGAGCATCGCCCTTACAAGGCGAGGGTCACTGGTTCAAGTCCAGTATCACCCACCACATATAAATTCTATTATTATGTTAATAGTCATGTGTAAATTTGTAATATGGGTCGTTAGCTCAGTTACAAGAAATGAGAGCATCACCGCTATTTACAAGTAACGGCGAAGTTCACTGGTTAAAGTCCAGTACTATTTATTTTAATAGTAGGTGTAAATTTGTAATATGGGTCGTTAGCTCAGTTGGGAGAGCATCGCCCTTACAAGGCGAGGGTCACTGGTTCAAGTCCAGTACGACCCACCATTCTTTGAATGGTGCATATTACAAAAATCTAAATCCTCCAGTACCACCTTCCATTTTAATATTCATTACCCTCCACTTTTTTAGTTCAAGTTCAGTATTAATTACCATTTAGAAATTCGTTACCAAGTAATTCTTCGGTTTCAAAAAATCAGTATTCCAATCACATACCAAAAATTTATCTTTCGAGTTTTATTATCTCCAAAATCATTTTGTTTAAACTTACTTTATTACGCGTGCTATTCATTTACTTTAAATGGGTTTTTAGCTCTTTTAAGGTAAAAATATAAACCTTTAGAATTAATTTGCTTAATAAGCTCTCATCTTCGAGGCGAATCTTTAAATTACCTTGTAAGCGTCTAAACTGTTGATTATAGTCTGTGTTAAATTCAATTACGCTTAAGCCAATGTCTAAAAATATTTTCAATGAAGCAAAAATACTGATTGTAGAAGAGCAGCCACTTGCTCAAAGCTACATGAAACAGTCGCTCGAAAAAATTGGCTTTGGACATATGCGTTTTGCAGATCATGCTCTAGCGGCAAAAGAACAATGCTTACATGAAGAATTTGACTTGGTAATTTGCTCTTTTAATCTAAGCAAACGCCAAGATGGCTACCAGCTTTATGAAGAATTACGCGCTAAAGCATTAATAAAACACTCTACTGGGTTTATTTTTACATCTGCGGAAACTAGCGGAGAGTTAGTTCACAGTGTATTAGAACTTCAACCCGATGACTTTTTAGTAAAACCCTTCTCTGTACAAGAGTTAAGAGTGCGCATAGAGCGTATTCTCAAACGTAAAAGCGACTTAAAAGCTATATACACTTTAATTGATGACGATAACCAGTCTAAAGCATTGAAACAAATTAATGCCCAACTCGATAAAAGTAATAAATACAGCCCTATTCTACTTAGATTAAAAGGCAATATTTTACTGGCGCTAAAACAAAACCAAGAAGCGAAAGATTTTTTTAAGTCAGTTTTGAATATGCAAAAGTTTGCATGGGCAAAAGTAGGATTGGTAGAAGCCTTAATTGCTAACAATGAGCATATTTTGGCTCAGCGCATGCTTAAAACAATGCTTGAACGTAATGAGACTCGACTTATAGCCTTAGACTTATTGGGGCGTTTAGAAATAAAACTAAACCAATTTGATTTAGCCCAAGACTTTTTAAGCCAAGCGACACATATTGCTCCACGTAATATAGACCGTCAAAAATCACTGAACAGCGTATCGCTCATTAATAGAGATTATGAAACCAGCTACTTAACTCAAAAAGATATTGCCACTTATGCTAAGTACTCTATGCATGATAGCCCAGACATTTATTTAAATGCTGCTCGTGCTGGGATTGATTTTGCATTGACCACAGATCAAACCGACCAAATAAACAGGATCTCTCGTC
This sequence comes from Pseudoalteromonas undina, assembly GCF_000238275.3. Classification (NCBI taxonomy): domain Bacteria; kingdom Pseudomonadati; phylum Pseudomonadota; class Gammaproteobacteria; order Alteromonadales; family Pseudoalteromonadaceae; genus Pseudoalteromonas; species Pseudoalteromonas undina. The sequence continues at coordinate 856,154 of NZ_AHCF03000003.1, read as the reverse complement.
AAACAAATAAATATATTAATGAGCTAAAAACACAATTCCCAACCAGTAATGCGCAAACTCAAATCGATGTGCTCAATGCACGCCTTTATTATTTAAAAGATGAACATAAAAAAGCGAAACAGCTCATTGAGCAACTTGATGACAGCGATACTCAAATACGTTCAGTAGATGGTGCCCTAGACAAAGCAAAAGCACTGCATGAATTAGGTTTTCACCAAAAGGCGCAAGCGCTATTTAGCCAAATAATTGATCATTGCGAACGTCACCCAAGTAGAAGCGATGCTACTTACTTGCGTTATATACAGCAACAGCAAAGTGAAAGACGTGATATTAAAATGGGGCCGAAAGAGCTCAATAATCATGCTGTTAAGCAGTTTGAGCGCGGCCAATTAAATGTTGCCTTAGAGGCATTCAGCCAAGCATTTAGAGTCATGCCACACAATCCAAGTATTGCGCTTAATTTATTGCAATGTTTAGTGGATAAGTCAAAAAAACATGGTGACTCTTTCAATAGTCTGTTGGCCCAAAAGTGCTTTAAACTATTAAAAAAATCTCCCTTAGCAGAAGAGCAATCAGAGCGGTTCGATAAACTACTTCAGATTGCTAAAGAAATGAAACTAGAGATTAGTTAGAGCCTGTTTGGCATTAATGCTACGTTATCGCCTATTTATGGGGAGTAACCACACCACATAGGCGCTGCCTTGCCTAAACCCCAAACAGACCGCTGCAAATTTAACCTTGAGAGGTCAACAGGCCCTAGAGCTTTTTCATTGCCAGTGCGTTTACACAGTAGCGTAAACCAGTAGGAAGTGGCCCATCAGGGAAAATATGCCCTAAATGCGCATCACACACATTACAAACAACTTCAACTCGCTCCATGCCATGACTATTATCCATGACATAACCAATCGCTTCCTCAGTTGCCGGTTGGGTAAATGAAGGCCAGCCGGTGCCACTATCAAACTTTTCATCTGCATCAAATAGTAAGTTGTCACAACAAACACACACATACTTACCTGGCTCTAACAAGGTACAACTACTCGAACTATTTGGTCGTTCAGTTCCCTTTTTACGGGTCACATAATATTGCTCTTCGTTTAACAGTTCGCGCCATTGCTGATCTGTTTTAACCACTTTTCGAACCGGTGTTGGATTACCATAGTTGGCAAAATTAACAATATCGTTCCACTTCAACATAACAACCTCATTACGTTATTAATTTAACTAGCAATCATTTACTTGTAGTCTGGTACGCCTGTGGCTAATACCACGATCAACGCTATCTAAAGACTATAGTGTGCTTTTCTGTTGCTGTAAGTATACGGCTTACATAGGCATGCAATTGGGCTTGACTGCCAGGAATGCTCACGCTTAATTGTCTGTCATTATTACTGTGCACTATTAGTTCATCGTTTCTTATTTCTATCGACTCAATGTTACTGATGACTAACCAATGCGGGCCATTTTTTTTATCAAACAGCCCTGTTAAACTAAAAACAAATAAGTGCTGCGCATCGCGTTGAATAAAATTACGCAGCGGATTGCGCATTTTAAACAACGGCGTTAATCGGTAACAACACGAACAAAACACCACAACCCACATAACTAAGGCAGCTTTAAACCAAAGGTGTTCCCCTAAAGAAAAAAAGTAGCCACACGCTATAATTACGAGCCCTATTAAAGCGATTACTAATGCTATTTTTTTATTGATACTATGCATAAGCCCTCTTACTTTTTATCAGTTGCTTTTTCTGTCGGCTCGGGCCAATCACTAAAGAAAACGCTTAAGTAACGACTTTTTGCCAAATACCACAACACCCATAATACAATCACCATTTGCACAGCTAAAAACAATGAGAAGCGATAATGGCTATGGGCTGCCTGAATACTTAACCACGACAAATCAATTAATGCACACGCAATCAGCGGCCAACGCATATACCGCCAAATACGCGCCAAGCGCTGCGTAGCTTGATGCGAGTCTCTTGGTCTGCGTAAACAAAATAAAATAGTAGGTACAATCGCTACTGCACCGATCGCTATAGCAATAAAAAAATCATCTTTTGACTTAAAAAACAATGACATTAAATCAAGCTCAGGTCGACGACTCAACGCGGCTATCACCCAAATAAAATAGGCACGCAGTAGCACTAAAATACTCAAGTGGAATGCGAATGGTGTACGATAGCTTCCATATTTATCCCAGTATTCAGGCCCATATCGACTCACAACTGATTTTTCCTATCGGCAATAGTGCCCAAAATAAAAAATGCCACTAATAAGGTAAGCGCTAACCACTTAGTGCCAAAAAACAGTAAAGCTTTAGTTAGCAGTGGGCTTAACCACACCACTAACAAGCCAAAGCCAAACGCAGTTATCAACACAAAACACGCCACCCTAATAATAAAGTGGCGCCTAGCTACGACGCCTTTGGTTAACTTTAAAATGTCATCCGCATACAGCGACACTAAGCACACCATTAAAAGCAGTGATAAATGCGGCAAATAGCCCTGTAACCATTGGCCTAGGTCAATTAACAAGGTATTAAGTATATTTGTAAAACTAGCCATTATGAGTCTCTAACAAAGTAATTAAATCATCCTCTGTCAGTATTTCTATACCAAGCTCTTGCGCTTTGGTGAGCTTAGAGCCGGCTTTTTCGCCCGCCACTAAGGCATCTGTTTTTGCTGAAATACTGCCAGAAACCTTGGCGCCTAATTGTTGTAGGCGCGCTTTTGCATCATTACGATTAAGCGTATTAAGCGTCCCAGTTAGCACATAAGTTAAACCCTCTAGCGGCTGTTCTTGCTCTGATGGCGCTGTTAACTGTGGCCAGTTTACTCCTTGCGCTATTAATTCGTTTACCACTGTCAGGTTATGCTCTTCAGCAAAAAAGCCTCGAACATGCTTCGCCACTATTTCACCTACATCGCTTACTTCTATTAGTTGTTCAATGCTGGCATCAATCACGTTTTCAAGCGTTAAAAAATGATTAGCCAAATTCTGAGCTGTGGCCTCACCGACTTCACGAATACCCAGTGAATATAAAAACTTTGCTAAGGTAGTGGTTTTAGCATCATCAAGCGCCGCAACTAAGTTTTTTGCTGATTTTGGTCCCATTCGTTCAAGTGACTCAAAATGTCCCTGCTTTAAAATAAATAAATCAGCAGGCGTTTTGATCAGCTCTCGGTCAACTAATTGATCAACAATTTTGTCGCCTAAGCCGTCAATATCTAAAGCCTTACGTGAGGCAAAATGTTTAATCGCTTGTTTGCGCTGTGCTTGACATACCAAGCCGCCTGTACAACGTGCAACAGCTTCTCCTTCAACCCGCTCAACGTGCGAGTCACAAATTGGGCACATAGTTGGAAACACAATCGCTTTTGCATCGCTTGGGCGTTGTTCAAGCACTACTTGGGTAATTTGTGGGATCACATCCCCAGCGCGACGAATAATCACAGTGTCGCCCACTTTTACGCCTAAACGGGCAATTTCATCAGCATTATGCAGCGTTGCATTCGATACCGTAACACCACCAACAAATACCGGCTCTAGTCGCGCAACAGGGGTAATAGCCCCAGTACGCCCTACTTGAAACTCTACATCTAGCAAGTGTGTTATTTCTTCTTGCGCCGGAAACTTATAAGCAATAGCCCAGCGCGGTGCACGCGCAACAAAGCCTAGGCGCTCTTGTAGGGCTTTTTTATTTACTTTTATTACCACGCCATCTATTTCATATTTTAGCTCGCTACGGCGCGTTAAAATGTCATTATAATAGGCAAGCGCGGCCTTTGGGCCTTCAACTAGTTTTGTTTCTGGACACAGTGGTAATCCCCAGTCGGTAAGCTTGGCAAGTTGCTGGTAATGATCTTCAGGTAATGTGCCATCGGCGACCAATCCGGTGCTGTAGGCATAAAACATCAGTGGCCGTTTTGCGGTAATTTTTGAGTCGAGCTGGCGTAAACTGCCTGCTGCCGCATTACGTGGGTTTACAAAAACTTTGTCACCGCGCTTTTCTGCTTCGGCATTTAATTTTTCAAAGCCCGCGCTATCCATAAACACTTCACCGCGCACTTCAAGCTCACGCGGGTAATCATCACCGCGTAACTTTAATGGCACATTGCGAATTGTTTTTACATTTTGAGTAATATTTTCGCCAGTAAAACCATCGCCACGAGTCGCTGCTTGCACTAATACCCCATCGCGATAAATAATCGATACCGCTAAGCCATCCAGTTTAGGCTCACAGCAAAATGTAAGCTCTTCAGTGCTCATTAAACGCTCTTTAATACGACGATTAAAACCATTGAATTCGTCTTCACCAAAAGCGTTATCAAGCGACAACATAGGCACTTGGTGTGCTACTTGCTCAAACTTGGCAAGCGCCGCCCCACCTACCTTTTGAGTAGGTGAATCGGCGGTTAAAAACTCAGGGTGCTGGGTTTCTAATTCGCTCAAAGTACGTAATAAGCGATCATATTCGGCATCGGGTATGCTGGGTGTATCAAGCACATAATAACTATAATTGTGTTGCTCAAGCGTGGTACGAAGATGATTAATTTGCTCACTAATGCTGCTTGCCATGTAGACCTCAAAAACATAAAAAAAGCCACTTTGACGAGTGAACGCCCAGTGGCTTACAAAATTTAACTTATGCGTATATTACGCAGAAAATGCGCGAACCTGCTCAACATATTGACGAATACGCTCTACCGTCATTTCGTTTCGCTCAGCATCCAAGATTTCAGCTCCAAATTCATCTGCTAGCTTCTTAGCGGCGCTGTGTAGCATATTAAACGCAGCAAGGCCATCGCCATCACATGGTAGAGTCATAAATAAGCTCACGCCTGCGGTACTAAACTGTTCCATATTATCAATATCGAACGTGCCAGGGTTATACATATTTACCAGTCTAAATAACACCGGCCCTTGGCCTGCAGGGTCTAGATGGCGATTAAAAAAGCCTTCTTCTGAATATTTAAAACCTAGCGTGTTAACTGCTGGCAGTAATTTACTGCCTTGCATGGTCAGTCCTTCTGGCATTTGAATATGCACAATCACAAAGTCTGAAACATCTTTAGGGGCGTCTTGTTGCGTATCAACAGCCTCTTCGGTTACGACTTCAAGGTCATCTTCAATAGCTGTATCAGCTGGGCTAGCATCTATTTGTGGCTCATCAGCGCTGAAGTTTAACTCACTCATTTGTGGCTCTTCTCGTTGCGCTAACGTTGGCTCTTGTGGCTCAGTATGCACAGATGAAGGCTGCTGTTCTTGAACAGGTTCAACTCGCTCGCTTGCAGGGAGTTCAGCATTCTCTTTTTTTCTTACTGACCATAAACCGTGTATTAATAAGCCACCAATGACAAACACACTGATCACAATTAAAACCCATCTTAATTCTTCGGCCATCCCCTCACCTTTTATTATTAATATGCCTAACTGCCATCATTTTACCCAAAACAACTAGCAAATGACTATAAAATTATGCATGTGCAAGTTGCACCGCTTGTTCAATATCTACAGCAACCATGCGCGACACGCCTGGCTCTGCCATGGTTACACCCGTTAATCTACCCGCCATTTCCATTGCAATTTTATTATGGCTTATATAAATAAACTGCACAGATTGTGACATTTCTTCAACCAATCGGCAAAAACGAACCACGTTGGCATCATCCAATGGGGCATCTACCTCGTCCAGCATACAGAATGGAGCTGGATTGAGCCTGAATATAGAAAACACCAATGATAATGCGCTCAGCGCTTTTTCTCCACCACTTAACAAATGAATTGTCGAATTTTTTTTACCCGGAGGTCTTGCCATTATACTAACACCACTTTCGAGTAAATCGTCACTGGTTAATTCTAAGTAAGCACTGCCGCCGCCAAATACTTTTGGAAAAAGCTGACCAAAATCGTGATTCACTTGATCAAAGGTAGACTTAAAGCGCGTTTTAGTTTCACGATCTATTTTATGAATAGCGCCTTCTAAAGCTGTCAATGCCTGGGTTAAATCATCCAGCTGATTATTTAAATAATCACTTCTTTGCTTAGCTTGTTCAAATTCATCAATGGCTGCAAGGTTAACGGCTCCTAATTGCTCTAGCTGATTACTGACTCCAGCAAGTTGATTTTGCGCTGCGTTTAATGACAACTCTGCAGGAAGCTCTGCTAAAACCTGTTTTAAATTTTGATTAAGCTCGCTAAGTGGCTCAAGTACCGCTTGCGCTTTTATTAATAGGCTTTGCTCTTCAATGCTCAGCTTCTGGTGTTGCTCTTGTAATGCCACCAGCTCAGTTTGTGACGTTTTTAAACTCGCTTGTTTGGTTTGTAATTCTTGTTTTGCTTGAGCTAACTGCTGTTGAATATCCACAAGGGTTTGTTCGCCTTGTTGGTGCTGTACTAATAATTGTTCAATACTTAGTGCAAGCTCTTGCTCAGGAATAAGTAACGCCTCAATTTGCTCTATTAGCTCTTGCGTTCCTTCTACAGCCATTGTTAATGCTTGTTCGGCATGGTTCAACTTGGTTTGACTGAGCTGCCACTCACTACGCACTTTTTGCTCATTAAGGTCTGCCTGATGTGCTTGCGTTTTATATTGTTCAGCATTATTCAAAACTTGTTTGTAACGTTCATCACTATTTATTCGTGTGCTATCGGCTTGGTTAAGCTCTACAGCTAAGGTCTCTAACTGCTCTGCAAGCTGTTCATTTTTATCAAGCTCTTCGCCCAACAATTCGCTTAACTGCTGCTGTTGTTCTAGCAGTGGCTGACGTTGTTGTTGTAATTTCGTCACCTGTTGCTGATGTTGATCAGCTTGCGCTTTGAGCATATCACCACGCGTTGTTGCTACAGCAAGTTGTTGTGCTAATTGATGAATAGTGTCTTTGCGCTCGTTTTGCTGCTCGGTTATTAATACAGCTTGCGCTTGATGTTCTTCAAGTTTGGAGTGTGCGTCCCTCAATGCCTGTTGTTGTTGCTCAAGTAAGGTTTCTTGCTGCTTGAGCTTTTTGTGCATTAATAATAAGGAATTTTCTGCATTTTTTTCGCCACTGAGATGCCAATTTCGACCATGTAACGCCCCTTGCTTGTCCATCACTGCAATAAAACTGGCATCGTTAAGGTGGTGAGCTTCACCCTCGGCATCATAAGCAATATGGTTTAATAACTCGGGGTAGATACCAGCGCTAATAAAGGCAGCAATACTATTGCTTGCCACAGACTGTGAGGGTATTTGCCACGTGCTATTTTCTGCTTTACCTGGTGAAATATGAATGTGCTCAAGTGATGACAGCGCCTGCTCTACTAAAAACTCATAACCAGGCTGAACAGTTAACTGCTTGAATAAAGTTAAATTTTTATCGCTGTTTTTTTCAAGTCCAAGGGTAGTTTTTAGCCCTGCTATACCGGCTTTTAGTTCATTAACTTGCTGAGATAAATGCTGCCATTGTTGCTGAGCTTCATCAAGCTGTTGCTGCTGTATTGTCTGAGCACTTTGACCTCTACTATGAGCAGTTTGCGCGTTAGCCAGCTGCTCTGTTAGCGTTTGTCTGTGCTGCTGTTGCTGAATTAATTGCTGCTCTATCTCACTGCGTTTTAACTCATCTATTTGCTCATCAAGCTGCGTTAGTTGTTGCTTAACATAACTGATTTTCTGTTCTGTATGTTTTACTGCATTTGCATGCGCTAACTGCTGATTATTTAATTGCTGATAGTCTTCTGTTAACGATTGCCACTGTGATGTGTCGGTATTTTTAATCTCCAGCAGCCGATTAACTTCATCGCTAAGCTCTATAACCTGCTCGCTACACATTAAGTTATGCTCTACAGCCTGTTGCAAATTGTCATCTAACTCTTGGCAAAGACTTTGTTGCTGCGTTTTGACTTCTTCACTTTGGTTTTTTTGTTGCTCTAACTTGGCTAAATTTTGTTTCAGTGACAGCGTTTGTTGCTTAATGCTAATCTGCTGCTGTTCACTGCGAGTCAATTCGGTATGCGTAAGGTGCTGCTGTTGCTGTGCATCATCGAGTTTATCTTGTTGAGCTTGCACTTGAGCATCAAGGCTTGCCAGCACATCATCATGGCCTGAATGCGCCGTTTTAAAGAAGCTGATTTGGTCATCCAGCTTTTTTATTTGCGCACTTTTATCGAGCTGTTGTTGATGCAGTTTTTGCCATTTTAATACCGCTATTTGCCCCTTTAAGGTGCGCTCTTGGGATTTAAGTTCGCGATATTTTTTAGCCTCAACCGATTGTACCGCCAGTTTATCAAGCTGGTTTTGTAACTCTTGACGAACATCAAGCAGTCGCTCTAGGTTTTCTCGGGTGCTTTTTATGCGTGTTTGCGTTTCGCGGCGACGCTCTTTGTATTTAGAGACCCCTGCGGCTTCTTCTAAGAAAACACGTAGCTCTTGCGGTTTGCTCTCTATTAAACGTGAGATCATCCCTTGTTCAATAATAGCGTAGCTTCGCGGCCCAAGGCCCGTGCCTAAAAATATGTCGGTAATATCACGTTTTCGGCATTTACTGCCATTTAGAAAGTACAATGACTGACCATCGCGAGTCACCAAACGCTTAATAGCCACTTGGTTACGATCAGCAAAAGTATTGGGTAACTTACCCTTGGTATTATCAAATATTAATTCAACGGAGGCTTGCGAAATGGGCTTGCGGTTAGTAGAGCCATTAAAAATGACATCGGTCATGGCATCGCCACGTAAATTTTTAGCTGAGCTTTCACCAAGCACCCATCGCACCGCATCAATGACGTTTGATTTGCCACAGCCATTAGGGCCGACAACACACGTCATTTGGTCAGGAAATGGAATTTTAGTGGGCTCTACAAACGATTTAAAGCCCGCTAATTTAATAGTGCTTAAGCGCATTTTATTGTTATTACCGATTTATTATTGTTTTTTACTATAAGTAACTTAACGCATAAATAGCTAAAAAGTTAAGCTTGGCGTTTAAAATTATCTAAAATAATACCCGTGGCCATTGCTACATTGAGCGACTCTGCACCGCCAAAAGCCGGTATGGTTATTTTGTTGCTCACTAATTTTGCACACTGCTCGCGTATTCCATGTGATTCACTGCCCATAAGCAATACACCTTGGCCACTAAATTTAGTGCTATGCACACTTTGGCCATCTAAAAATGCACCATAAATAGGCATGTTTAATGTAGATAAGTATTCAGGCAATTCAACTTGGCTTACCGATACGCGAACGAACGACCCCATTGTGGCGCTAATTGTTTTTGGGTTATACGGATCGGCACTGTCAGTGCTGGCAACAATATGTTTTATACCGTACCAATCAGCCACGCGAATGATGGTACCTAAATTACCAGGATCAGATACGCCATCTAAGGCTAATATTAAACTGTTTTCATCTGGTAATACGGTGCTTGGCATATCAATAATTGCAATAGCCGCATTATTACTTACCAAAGTACTGGCCTTTGTTAGCTGCTCTTCATCCGCTGTAATAAAATGCGTTTGAGGATATGAGCTTTGGTTATTATCAATAAAGCTTTGCGTTGCAAATACATCGTTTACTTTTAATGGGCTATTTAATAACTCCAGTACATTTTTTTCGCCTTGTACTAAGTATTGGTTAAATTGCTTGCGATACTTTTTTTGGCCAAGCTGGCGAATAAGTTTAAGTTGGTTTTTTGAAATCATGACAGCCCCATTAAATTATCTGCACAGTATACCAGAGGTGACTTAAAGTGCAGCCCCATAAACAGTAAAAGCAATAAAAATAGCCTACTTACAATCAGCTAGCTAATTATAAAGATTGTTTTTTTTATCTAAAAAAGGTAAATTTACAAAAAACAACATGGATATATTTTTAAAATGGAACCAGTACACCCAACTTCATCTGAGTCAAATCAAACACCCCCTGCTATTTTTAGCGGTAAAGTACAATTTAGCGGCAAAGCCGGCGAATTTTTTGGTATATGGATTGTTAATATACTGCTGAGTATTATAACTCTCGGAATTTATTCGGCATGGGCAAAAGTTCGCACCTATCGTTATTTTTACGGTCATACGCGTATCGACGGCCATAGCTTTGACTATCTAGCGACCCCAATACAAATTTTAAAAGGACGCATTTTAGCGGTCATCGCATTTTTAATTTACACCTTACTTAGCAGCCTCGCACCAGCGATAGGCCTTTTATTTGCTATTGGCTTTTTATTTTTATTGCCGTGGATCATCAACCAAGGTCTGCGTTTTAATATGCGTATGACTCGCCATCGTAATGTACGCTTTGCCTTTTCAGGTAATTACGGCGATGCATTTATTAACTTTGTTTTATTACCTATTGCAAGTGTATTCACATTACACCTATTACTGCCGTATGTATTAAAGCGAATTGATCAATATATGCATGAAAACATCAGCTATGGAAATAAACCACTTACAGTAAATCTTCAAGGCGAACGCTATTACATCGCAGCACTTATTACCCTAGGAGTTGCAATAGGTGGCTTAGTTATTTTTGGCTTCTTTGCTGGTGCAAGTGCCTTAACTATCGGTAACTTAAACACACAAAACTTTAGCCTTTCGACAATTGTAGTGCCGCTATTAATTGCTACGTTGTATGTTGCGTTTTTAACACTAGTAGGCGCTGTTTATCATTCGCTTATTCGAAATCATATTTTTAATAACAGCGAATTTACAGAAGTCGCTACCTTTGATTCGAACTTAAAAGCCATTGACTATGCCATCTTACTATTTACTAATGTATTGGCAATTATATTTACCTTAGGACTGGCCTACCCTTGGGCTAAAGTACGCAGAGCAAAGCTGTTAGCATCGGTTACTGAAGTCACTATTTATAGCGGCGCACTTTCGTTGATTGATGTTGCACAAAATGAGCAGTCATCATTTGCTGAAGAAGCTGCTAATGTGTTTGATATTGATATTTCACTCACCTAATGAGTAATTATCCTATTTTTGGCTGTTATTATTACCCTAATAGCAGCCAACATATTAAAAGCTATGCACACCTTTCCCATGAGCAAATAACACTTGTTGACTCTGAGAATACGACGTTACTTGCATCAACAATAGACAGTTGCCAACTTGATAGCCCGTTACCTGGCATGGCGTCAGAGTTAAATTTTGCTGATGGTGGGCGATTTATTCCTCAAGATGTAGAATTTAGGTGGCCATTCGCGCTTAAAGAGCATGGACTCAGTGAACGCTTAGAAAAAAATAAGATTCTTATTGTTGCATCCGTGCTGCTAATTCCCCTATTACTTTGGTTAATTTTATACCGCTTAATACCATCAGTAGCCGTTTATAGCGTTAACTTAGCACCTGCCTCGACAATTGAAACGATGGGAGAGCAAACGCTCAGTGTAATAGAAAAAGTCGCATTGGAACCTTCTCAACTTTCCACTAATAAGCAATCAGAAATACAGCAACAATGGCGTTTAATGCTTAACTCGCTCAATTTAGACAGTGCAAAGTTTAGGCTATCTTTTTATCAGTCTGATTATTTTTCAGCTAATGCGTTTGCTCTTCCAAATGGTCGGGTTGTAGTAACTGACGAACTTGTTGATCTATTAAAAAATGATCCTGATGCCCTGCGTGCTATTTTACTTCATGAAATTGGTCATGTTCAGCACCATCACAGCATTCGACTTGCGGCACAAGCTGCAGCGAGCACCGTTGTATTTGCAGTTATTTTTGGTGACTTAGAAGGTATAGTAGAAGTCGTGCTTGGCTCTGGTTCATCTTTTTTACAACAAGCTTTTTCGCGAGATATGGAACAAGAAGCCGATATATATGCGATTAAAAACCTTTTAAAATTAGGCTATTCTAACCACGACTTTGCTGATGCAATTGAAGCACTGGAAAAGAATTTACAAGCGCAAAAAGGGAGCTATGATGATGCTTGGTTAAAGTATTTATCAACGCACCCAAGTTCCCAAGAGCGAATAGAATATGCGAGGCAATATAAACCACAATGACCCCTGAACTAAATTTGCTCTTATTGGTTATCATTATGATCACCCTAGGCTACGGATTTATTTATCCGCGCTTTGCAGGCAGCAGCTTTAAAAAAGTATCGGTGCAAGATTTATTTGCAACAGGCATTACGCTATTAATTGCATCTACTCTTTATTACAACTCAGGCGTGCAATTTAGCTGGTTAATATTTGAAGTTAATTGGTTTTGGTTTACTTTTTTAACTTACGTCATAATCGAAATTCCGGTGTTTTTTATTTATGCTAAAAAGCACAATATGCAGTTTTAATAGTCTTTTATTTTCATATAAAAAAAGCGCCAAATTGGCGCTTTTTAAACTGCATTAACACATATTAATATTTATGCTTAAATGCCCACAAATGCAGTAATTCACTGGCAATCGTTGCAGCGGCAATGGCGGTAAGCTCACTTTGGTCGTACGACGGGGATACTTCAACCACATCCATTCCCACCATATTAACCCCTTTCAGTGCGCGTAAGATTTTAAGCACTTTATCAGAGGTTAAACCACCACACACGGGTGTGCCCGTACCTGGTGCAAAGGCGGGGTCTAAACAATCTATATCAAAGGTTAAGTAAACCGGTAAATCACCCACTCGCTCAATAATCTGAGCTGCAATATCATTCGCATGCAGATCATTGGCTTGCATGGCATCAATCACTGCAAACTCATGCCTGCTTTGATCAAAGTCAGTACGAATGCCTAGCTGAATACTGTGATTAACATCAATTAACCCTTCCATTGGGGCATGATAAAACATGGTGCCGTGATCAAAACGCGAGCCGTTGCTATAGGTATCGGTATGCGCATCGAAGTGAACTAATGCCATTTTGCCATGAATTTTTGCATGTGCGCGCAATAGTGGTAACGTTACGAAATGATCGCCACCCAAGCCTAATAATGTTTTACCTTGGCGAAGTATTTGCTCTGCCGCCATTTCCAATTGCGCGGTAAAATATTCAGGATCGCCCACCGGATAAGTAAAGTCGCCAGCATCCGCCACGGTTAAGCGCTCAAACAATGGAAATGTCCATGGATATTTTGTATCTTCCCATGCTAAATGTACCGATGCTCTGCGAATAGCATCAGGCCCTAAGCGGGCACCAGGGCGCCCTGAAGTGGCTAAATCAAACGGTAGACCCAATACCACTACATCGGCTTCAATCGCGTTAATGTTTTGTACCATAGGACGACGTAAAAACGTCATCCCATTTGAGTACAATGAGTGGTCAACACAACCAAACAAGCTAGACATTGCTTATAACTCTTCTAAATAAGTGTAGCCATCAAGGCCGCTTTGCAACTCGTCTAAAACGCTTTGCTGTTCATCTGCTGCAATTTTTGCGCTCACTAACTGCGCGTATGACTGCTGAAAACCTTCAACATCTAAATGTACATAACGCATCATGTCAGCCACAGTATCACCATGATTAATTTCTGTAATGCTAGCAATACCTTGCTCATCCATATTGACAATAGCACTATGCGTATCACCAAATAAGTTATGCATATCGCCTAAAATCTCTTGATAGGCACCTACTAAGAAAAACCCCATTAAATAAGGTTTGTCTGCTGTAAACTCAGGTACTGGCAACGTACTTTCAATACCTTGACCATCTACATAATGCTCTAATGCGCCATCTGAATCACAGGTGATATCAAGTAACACAGCCCGTTTTTGTGGAGCTTGCGTTAAACCACTTAAAGGCAATACCGGAAACACTTGGTCAATACCCCACGCGTCAGGCAATGACTGAAACAATGAGAAATTGACAAAAAACTTGTCCGCTAAACGCGCATTCAGATCATCAATAATCGGACGATGGAAACGATTTTTGTTATCCATTAATTTATTAAGCTCATAACACACACGCAAATTAATTTGCTCGGCCCATGCGCGTTGGGTTAAATCTAATAATCCCATCGCAAACTGACTATGCGCTTCAGCTAAATCACCTTGGCTGTCGTGAAAAATCTCAATTAATGCACGGTCATCAGTAAGTACATGCAATTGTTGCCATGAAATCCACATATTTTTAAGTAATTGCGGCGCATCATCTGCCGGCGCTTCTATTTCTTCTGGTGCATATGTTTCGGTGCCAATTACATTGGAAATAAGCACTGCATGGTGCGCCGTTAATGCTCTTCCCGACTCTGAAATAATGGTAGGGAAAGGCTGTTCATACTGCTTACAAATATCACCTATGGTGTACACAATATTATTTGCGTATTCGGCTAAACTGTAGTTCATTGAGTTGTGTGATTGACTGCGTGTACCGTCGTAATCAACCGCTAAACCGCCCCCTACATCAAGGCACTCTATTTGTGCACCCAACTTACGTAATTCACAATAAAAACGCGCAGCTTCACTTACACCTAAGCGTACATCACGAATATTGGCCATTTGCGACCCTAAGTGAAAATGCACAAGCTGTACTAAATCAAGCTGATCTGTTTCTTTTAAACGGTTTACTACATACAGCACTTGTGAAGCAGACAACCCAAACTTCGATTTTTCACCGCCACTTGCTTGCCATTTTCCTTTGCCCTGCGATGCTAAACGCACACGAATACCAATACGCGGTTTTACATTAAGTTCTTTGGCTTGACTAAGCACCATATCCAGCTCAGACAGTTTCTCAAGTACGATATACACTTTATGGCCCAGCTTCTCGCCAATCAGCGCTAAGCGCACATATTCTTTATCTTTGTAGCCATTACACACAATCACCGCACTGGTTTTTTCAGCCAGCGCTAATACAGTTAATAACTCTGGCTTGCTACCAGCCTCTAAACCTAGCTGTTTTTTTTCTACTTGCGCTTGGCTGGCAACAATTTCTTCAACAACTTCACGCTGTTGATTTACTTTAATTGGATAAACTAATAAATAGTCTTTTGGATAGCCATAGCTTTCTATTGCGGTATTAAATGCGCCACATAGGCTATGCACACGATGGTGTAATATTTGTGGAAAACGAACAAGTGCTGGCAAGCTTAAACCTTTGTCTTCAAGTTGCTTAGCAATGTCTGTTAGTGCAATGGTTTGCTGTGGGGCATCAGCCTTGGGCGCAACATACACATCACCTTGATCATTAATACCAAAAAAACCTTGGCTCCAATGACGAACGTTGTAGCTCGTACGAGCTTGTTCTAGTGATGTTGTCTCTTTCATTTATCTTTCTCTTTTATTTATGAATGCCGATTCGGCTAGTTGCCGCGCATTAAAAGAAAAATAGTGATTCATGTCCAACAAGTATTTCTACTCGTAACGAGTTAGGATTGAAATTGATAAATAAAAGCTTCAAACAAAGCAATATTAGCTGAGCGCAAGCTCCATAAATAAGCTATTCGGGTTTTCTGTGTATTCACCAAAAGGGGCACATTGCACAAACCCTAAATTCTCATAAAGATGGATTGATTGTATTTGCTTTGGTCCTGTTTCTAGTTTTATGATTGGGATTTCTTCTTCGCCTGCATAGTGCAATAAAATTTGCATAATACGCCGCGATAAGCCTTTTCCGCGATAGCTAGGTTTTACGTAAAGCCGTCTAATTTCGCCATACCAGCTACCATCAAATTGCTTTACTATTGCGCCACAGGCAACTATTCCGTCTTGATTTTTTAACCCTACAGCGTAAACGCCCGGTAAACCAAGCTCATTAACTGTAAGCGCTTGTGAAGTTGCTACAGGATATAATGAGCTAATAAGTCGATCTATGTCAGCAAATACGTTGATCACATCCTGATCACAAGGGTCTAAGTCGACTAACTGCATGGTTTATCTCAAGGTTATGCTTAAATATATTTAAACTATACCGTATCGATAGGAATGAACAACCTACTTAGGCTAAGTTATTTTTAGTGGGTTAGTTTATTGCTAGGATAATAAATAGCTCAATAACAAGGTGAGAACATGATGTACCCAGAAAAAGAGCGCTTATTAGCGCTCTTTATCAATTATTAAAGCCCTTGTTCGTCTGCCATTTTCTTAACTATTTGTGGTGCTGTCCACAACGAAGGTAGTAACACAAACGAAACTGGCACCGCAGTGACCACAATAAACGACTGCAAGGCTGAAATTCCGCCCTCGCCTATAGAAATAAGCAACGCCGCCATAACCCCCATCATAATCCCCCAAAACATTCGAATAGAGGTTTGTGGGTGATCGGTACCCGTCATTACCATAGATACCGAATACGTCATTGAATCACCTGTTGTTGCCACAAAAATAGTGGTCAGTACTAAAAATAACACCGACACAACAAATCCCATAGGTAACTGCTCAGTGATGGCTAACAATGCCGCTGGCAAATTAAGCCCAGCAAAAGGCTCTGATATAACGCCAGGATTGTTTAATTCAAAAAAGATGCCTGAGCCGCCAACAATAGTAAACCAAAAACACGTGATCACAGGGGCAACCACAGAAATAAGTAAAATCATTTCACGAATAGTACGTCCACGGGATATACGTGCAACGAACATAGCCATTAATGGGCCATAACCTAAAAACCAGCCCCAAAAGAATACAGTCCACCAGTCTAGCCACGGTTTATCGGCACGAAATGTAGCCATAGGAATAAAGTTATCTAAATACAAACCAAAGGAATGAATGTAACTGTCGATAATAAACGCAGTTGGCCCCATTAGTAATATAAACAACATCAGCAACACTGCCAGTACAACATTAAAACGGCTTAGTAGCTGAATACCTTTGGTAACCCCACTTACCGCTGAAAGTGTGT
Organism: Pseudoalteromonas undina; assembly: GCF_000238275.3. NCBI lineage: Bacteria > Pseudomonadati > Pseudomonadota > Gammaproteobacteria > Alteromonadales > Pseudoalteromonadaceae > Pseudoalteromonas > Pseudoalteromonas undina. Next base: position 839,405 of record NZ_AHCF03000003.1, on the reverse strand, counting down.
AAATTCCAATTAAGCTAAATAAAATAACCACCTGCGTGGTGTAGGTATCAGGAATGGCAAACAATTTTTCTAGACCAAAACTCACTTGTAAACCTAAAAAACCAATAGGACCAACAGTGCCAGCAACCACAGCGAGTACACAACATGCATCAACAATAGTACCAAGCGCACCTTTCATTGCGCGATCGCCAAATACCGGGTAAAGCAAAGTGCGCGGTTTAAGCGGTAATCCTTTTTCGTAATGGAGATGCATATAAACAATGCCGGTCAAACTACCTAAAATAGCCCAGGCTAAAAAGCCCCAATGCATAAAGCTTTGTGCAAGAGCGTTGTAGGCGGCATCCTTTGTGCCAGTTTCACCACCAAATAACGGGGGCGGAGAAATAAAGTGTGCCATTGGCTCTGCTGCGGCCCAAAATACACCGCCACCTGCAAGCAAAGTACACATAATTATACTTATCCATTTGAAGGTAGATATTTCAGGGGTTTTTAAACCGCCGAGCACCACTGAACCGGTGCGGCCTACGGCTAAAAATATGCCAATCACAAAGGTTAATAACAGCAGAACTTGCCAAAAGGCGCCAAATATTTTGGTGGAGAAGGCAAAGGCAGAGTTTATCCAATCCGACATCAGTTTTATGTCGTACAGTGCCAGCGCGGCAAATAAAACTAATATACCGCCACTGATTAAAAAAACGGGTATATCAACCCCTTCCAGAAACTTTACTCGGGGAGAGTGTATTTCACCCGACTTTAAAGCTGCTTTCGTGGTATTCATTTATCGCTCCTAATGGTTTTTTACAGTTACCGACATAGCGACATACCATGACATAACCCTAAACCATAGTTACAACGAACGAAAAAGCAACTCAAAAGCAAGTTTCAAGTACCTGTCGTGTTTACGTTTAGATAATGTCACAACAAGTAGACTTATTGCCAATTCCTGACTAGTTTAACGCGTTAAAAACGCTAAACCAATGCCACAGCAATGATTTGTGCAACTGTTACAAAATAGTAAAAAACTCATTACACTTAGCTAGCAAACAAACAAACAAAAAGTATACATTTCTGTTTGAGCTAAAACGCAGTAAGTTAGCAAACGTTACTGCCCAATTAGAGGTTAAACAAAGCGACTTATTGATTGGGGTAACTAAACTTGTCGCCTCAGTTAGTAACAAGCACGATGTTATTGGTGCTCTTTATGCCATTTTAAGTAATTGCTGTGTGTTAATGGTTTTGCAAATAAGAACCCTTGCACTGCGTTTACACCCATAGACTTTAATATATGTAGTTGCTCAGCACTTTCGACCCCTTCGGCTACAATATTAATATCTAAACTATGACCTAAACCAATAATAGACTGAACTATGCTTTGCCCCGATGCGTTATCCAACACTTTATCAATAAAGCTTTTATCTATTTTTAGTTCGTCTATCGGTAAAACACTCAAGTGCTTTAAACACGAGTAGCCGGTACCAAAGTCATCAATTGAAAATACAAATCCCTGCGACTTTAGCTCTTTCATTTGCTTTACCGTACTCATTAAATCACCCGCTAACATGGACTCAGTGATCTCTAATTTAATTTGTGAGGGTAATACATCATACGTCTCAATCGCTTTAAACAATTCTCCTTTTAAAGTAGAAGAATTAAACTGACACTGGCTAATGTTAATAGACACATTAAACTGGTTTTTCAGTACGTTATGATCTCGAAGTGTTTCCAGTAAAATACAAATATCGCGCAATACAATGTTTTGTAACTTTTGAATTAAGCCAAATTGCTCGGCAATTGGAATAAACGAATTAGGAGAGATTAGTCCTTTGGTTGGGTGATTCCATCGTATGAGTGCTTCTGCACCAATAATACTGCCATCAATTGATAATTGAGGCTGAAAGTAAGCACAAAATTCATCACATGCAATCGCTCTGACTATATCTGTTTCAAGCTCAGTTTGATTTTCCAGTAAGGTTTGCAGTGCAGGATCGTAAAAGCTACTACTATTACCGCCTTTCATTTTAGAGCGATACATGGCGGTATCTGCAAATTTTAAAATATTTTCGCTAATAGCATTGGCGTTATTAATTAAACATATACCTATACTGCAGCTAACTTGAAACGCCAAATCCCCTATCTCAAACTTGTCATAAAAAACGCTTTGTACCACTTTAGCCATTAATTCTGATTCAAGACTCGCTTGCTTATGGCTATCTCCTACATTCTCAATGAGTATAATAAATTCATCACCGCCCACGCGGGCAAGGGTATCTGTTGGGTTTAAAACACGCGTTAGTCGCTGTGATAGCTCAACCAGTATTTCATCACCGGCATTGTGCCCTAATGAGTCGTTTATACGTTTAAAATTATCTAAATCTAAAAATAAGAGTGCGCCCGTGTGATCAGACTGCTTAATTTGTTCAACATACATACTGAGTTTATCATTGAGCATTCTGCGGTTCGGGAGGTTTGTAAGCGGGTCAAAAAATGCTAACCGTTGCACCTCTTCTTCTGCCGCTTTACGAGTAGAGATATCTCTGGCCATCCATACTACATGTCGCTGAGAGGGATTATTAGGTTGGTAACTTTCAAGCGGGGCTGTTCGTCCTTCAAATGTAAGTTGCTTACCTTTTATATTTAGCTGATACTCAAACACTTGAACTTCATTAGTTTGAAGCGTTTTGGCAATTACCGCCATAATAGGATTAGCATCCTCGGGAGGCATAATATCTCTGACATTTCGATTAATCACATGCTCTTGGCTTAAATATAAACTTTCATTAGCAGTGCCGTAAACGTTGGTATACTCCCCTTCTTCACTCAAAATGAGGGTTAGATCGGGAAGTACTTTTGCGAAGGCTTTAAACTTTTCATTACTTTGCTGTAATTCTGCAAGTAACACTTTTGATTTTAGTGACTCTGTGTGCTTTTCTAAAGCAATACTGGTGAAATCAACAAAAAAGTCTATTAACTCTAAATCTTGAGTTGTCGGTGACTTGGCACTGTCATGATAAATTGCAAAAGTGCCTAATATGTCTGATTGTGTTGAAATAATAGGGGTTGACCAGCACGACCTTAAATCAAAACTCAATGCCAACGCTTTATAGTTTTCCCATAAGGGTGATGTTGCAATATCTGAGGCTATTACTCGCTTTTTTTCATACACTGCAGTACCGCATGAGCCAACACTGGGGCCGATATGTACGCCATTAATTGCCTCACAGTAACCCTTTGCAATATTAGGCGCCGCACTATGAAATAGCTGTTCACCTTTGAGTGTTAATATAGAGCACTTTGCAGAGGAGTCTTCAATAAGCTCCTCAATAGATAAACAAATATTTTCAAGTACTTCATCAAGTGGCGCACCCAAGGCTATTTTAGATAATATATTTTGTTGCTGAGAAAGCAGCTTTCTGACTCTCATTATTTCAATCAAATTATATTCCTCAACAGTCACTTACGCTAAATGCGCCGCTATATTCTATATAATAATTTATTATAGTCTTTTGACTATACATAATATTGAAATTAGCATCTATGGTAATTTTGTCTATTGCTGAGCATTTTATTTCATTAAGCACTTTCGAAGAATTCAAAGTAATTGCCCAAGCTAGCAATTTATTATCATTCTATTTGAAATACCCTTTATTAAATACTTTGTTACTTAAAAGTACTGTTTAAAATCATCAGGCTATTTATAATAGCCAAAAGATAAATAATCGATGAGGTTAGTGTGCAAATAACGCAAGGTATGGAATATTTTTTTTCCGGGTTTAAGTTAATTAGTCAAAAAGGACTAAAACGCTTTGTACTAATCCCCCTACTTATTAATATTTTATTATTTGGTAGCTCCTTATTCTTTTTATTTGGCTGGCTGAGTGATGGCTTTAACGCTGTAAATTCAATGCTTCCAGAATGGCTTAGTTGGCTCGAATGGTTAATGTGGCCAATTGCTGTACTGGTGGTGCTGTTTAGTTACAGTATGTTATTTACCGTTATTACTAACTTTATCGCCGCACCTTTTAATGGCTTGCTAAGTGAAAAAGTTGAGCTGTATTTAACTGGTCAAAAAATTAACGACGATGGATTAGCTGATTTAGTCAAAGATGTGCCGCGAATGCTAGGCCGAGAATGGACTAAGCTTTGCTACTACCTCCCGCGCGCTATTGGCTTTTTTATTCTATTGTGGGTGTTACCGGTAATAGGCCAAGTGCTCTGGGTGCTTTTTACCTGCTGGATGTATGCGGTGCAATATAAAGATTATGCTTTTGATAACCACAAAGTTAGCTTCACTCAAATGAAAAATGACTTAAAAAGCAAACAAGGCTTATCTTACGGGTTTGGCTTTGCAGTGATGCTGCTAACCGCTATCCCATTTATAAATTTAATTGTGATGCCTGTGGCAGTGTGCGGCGCTACACGGTTATGGGTTGAGCATTACCGACCACAATATCGTAGTTAAAAAAAATGGGCCTCTTGGCCCATTTTTTATACTCGCTAATCAATTAACTATATAAGCTTTGTGGTACTTTAATTACGTTTAAGTGCACCGTTATCTCTTCACGATCATGGTACAAATGCTTAGCTTGTAATTCATAGCTGATACCGAACTTCACCATTTCCTCTCTAATCATTTTTAGACATTCATACACACTATCAAAGCGTTTTTTCATCGGTAGTTTTAGATTAAAAATAAGCTCTTTTGCATAGGCGTTTACTGCCCAGTCAATCATCAAGTTAGTTACTTTCGTTGGTTTTTCTACCATATCGCAAACTAACCAGGTTATGTTTCTTTTTTCTGGGCGGTATTTAAAACCATCTTCTCTAAAATGTTTTACTTGCCCTGTTTCCATTAAACTTTCATTCATTGGGCCATTATCTATCGCGCTAACAAACATACCACGGCGAACCAACTGATAAGTCCAACCACCTGGGCAAGCACCTAAATCAACGCTGCGCATGCCAGCTTGCACTCTTGACTCACGCTGCTGCTCAGGAATAAATACATTAAATGCTTCATCTAACTTAAGGGTTGAGCGGCTTGGGCCATCGTTTGGCATACGTAAACGCAGAATCCCCATAAAGAAAGGTGAGTTGTTATAGCTATAAGAGTGACCCACATACGCAGTATTATTAGCTAAAAACAGCACATGCATTACTGGACGATTGGCTTTTGGTTCACGCAATACGGTATTTTGTTTCTCGAGCGCTTTTTTAAGCGGAGTTGATATCTTTTTACAAAAAGTCAGTAACTCCTTGCCCTCGTTGGTATCGGGTGTTTCTACTCGTAGTTCAGAGCATAAAGTAAAGTCTTTTGCGGCATCTACAATAGCGCCCACTCTATCCTCTAATGGCATATTTTCTATCAGGTTACCGGCAAACCATTGGCGTGCAAATACCATATTTTTAAAATCAACTTTTTTGATTATTTCGTCGCTGTACTGCGCTTCAAAACATTCATAAATAACATAACCGGTATTTGGTTTTGCTTTTACATACCCAGCAAACCCTTGCTCGGCGGCGTGAAACGTTATTTCAGCAGCGGCATCGCTTTCAAAACCACTACGACAGTAAATCACAACACTAGACATATTAACCCTTAAACTCTTTAAAACTTAAATCGTGCAACTTGCACTAAAATAACTATCCAACCAATAATAAAACACAGTCCACCTAGTGGTGTAATTGGGCCCAGCCACTTTAAGCCGGTTAAAGCCAGTAAATATAAGCTGCCACTAAATAACAGTGTACCCGCTATAAAAAAACCACCTGCCATGCTTAAGTTAATGCCCCACTTTATTAAGATTGCCACTGCAATCAGTGCCAGCCCATGTACCATTTGATACTCGGCGGCGGTTTTAAAAATACCAATAGCGTAATCTGATAAGCGACTTTTTAAACCATGGGCAGCAAATGCGCCCAGTATCACTGAAAGCATACAAAAAAAGCTGCCTGCGAGTAAAAATAGTTTAATCATGTTTTTCCTCTTTTACATTCTCAATGGTGCTTTTGATAAAGTTAGCCGCCTGCATTGCTGCAACATTAAGGTTTTGTTGCTCGGTTATACCACTTTTTTTACGTGGTTTTAGTGAGTGGTCACCATCAGTTAACCATATATACTGCGGCTGTTTTGGCATTGCCATTGTGGCAAGCTCTTCACGGGTGCCAAAGGTGTCTCGTTCACCTTGTAGTACTAAAAAAGGACATGGTATGTCTGCAAAGTGATCTGTTCGGAGCTTTTCTGGCTTGCCCGGTGGATGAAACGGATAACCAAACGCAAGTACACCTAAAACAGCATGCGAGGTTGAGCAAGCAAGCATAGACGCCATGCGCCCGCCCATTGATTTACCCCCTATAAATAGCGGTAAATTTGCATCAGCTTGAGTAAGTATATGATCAAAATATGTAAGTAATTTTGGTGCTCGCTCTGGTGGGCGACGTTTATTGGTTTGTTTAGCAATTTGCATGTATTCAAAATCAAACAGCCCAACGTCAATACCATACTCACTGAGCTGTTTGGCCATGGTTTGCATAAACTCAGAATCACTGCCAGCCCCTGCACCATGCGCAAATATAAACTGTGCGATTGCAGGTTGCTGACTGCTTTTAACCCATTCAATGCTCATTAATATTCTTGCTCCTGCTCAACTAGGCTTAACATCCAATCTTTAAATGACACAATTTTACCTAATTCATTTTGCGACTCACGGATCACCAAATAATAGGCGTTTTTACTTTCTAAACTGTGATTAAACGGGATCACTAATCGACCTGCATCAATATCTGGTTTTGCTAAAACACTATTACCAATTGCAACACCTTGGCCATGTACCGCAGCTTGCAGCACCATAGATGAATGACTAAAAATAGGCCCTTGGTTAACTTGTACGTTGCGAACACCCGCGGTTTTCATCCACGTTTTCCAGTTTTTACGAGTGGTGTCATGCAACAAGGTATGGTTTGCTAAATCACTTGGTTGATTAAGCGCTCTAGGGCCACTTAACAATAATGGGCTACACAGTGGCACTAAGTATTCAGTGTGCAATTTATAAGCTTGTACGCCACTCCAATGACCGCGACCATAATAAATTGAAATATCAACATCGTCTGTTAACGAGTTTTCGTCCTGATCTTGGGCTTTAATTCGCACATCAATTTCAGGGTGTAACTCGTTAAATAAGCTCAATCGAGGAATAAGCCATTGAATCGCAAAGCTCGGGGTTAAACTCACTGTTAGCGAGCCTTTTGCACCACGGGCTAGTAGCTTTTCGGTTGCGTCAATTAGCTGAGTAAAAATCTCTTTAATATCTAAAAAGTAGCCTTGACCTTCTTCGGTTAGAAGTAACGAGCGATTTTTACGCAAAAACAACTTTAACCCTAAGTGCTCTTCGAGGGTTTTAATTTGATGGCTTACCGCAGCCTGCGTCACATACAACTCTTCTGCGGCTTTAGTAAAGCTTAAATGACGGGCTGCAGCTTCAAAAGCTTTTAGCGCGTTTAATGGAGGAACTCGTCTTGACATGGCAACCAAGCTTAGAATTAGTTTTTCTTATGCGGTGAATTATATACCTATGCTGGGAAAGAGTATATTCAAGCCACAAAAAAAGCGACCGAAGTCGCTTTTTAATGAGTAAATCACTTTTTTATAAATCGCTAGCACTGGTATCAAGCGGAGCAAAGCTTTTGATTAAATCATCAACTGCTTTCATTTGCGATAAGTACCCTTCTAATTTACTCAGTGCTAATGCACAAGGGCCATCACATTTTGCTTCATTTGGATTTGGGTGTGCTTCAATAAATAAGCCTGCAATACCCAGTGCCATGCCACTACGAGCCAGTTCTGCTGCTTGAGCACGACGACCATCGGCTGAATCAGCTCGACCGCCAGGACGTTGTAGCGCATGAGTAGCGTCAAATATAACGGGCGCCATGGTTTTCATGTCATCCATACCCAGCATATCAACCACTAGGTTGTTATAACCAAAGCTTGAACCACGTTCACACAAGGCCACATTATTATTGCCCGCTTCATTAAATTTAGTAATGATATGACGCATTTCATGTGGGGCTAAAAACTGTGGCTTTTTCACATTAATAATCGCGCCTGTTTTTGCCATGGCAACCACTAAGTCTGTTTGACGAGCCAAAAATGCCGGTAGCTGAATAACATCAACAACCTCTGCAACCGGTGCTGCTTGATGAGGTTCATGCACATCGGTGATCAGCGGAATATTAAAGGTATTTTTAATCTCTTCAAATATCTTTAAGCCTTCTTCCATGCCCGGACCACGGTAAGAATTGATTGACGAGCGATTGGCTTTATCAAATGACGCCTTAAATACATAAGGAATATTTAATTTAGTGGTCACTTCAACATAATGCTCAACAATACGCATCGCTAAATCACGAGATTCCAGCACATTCATGCCACCAAATAAAACGAAAGGTTTATCATTTGCCAGTTCTATCTGATTAATATTTATAACTTGGTTGTTCATTTTAATTCCTTATGGTGCAACTGCTTGCATCATTAATCCACAAATATACGCCATATATGTACCTACACCATAGCCTAGTACTGCTAATAAAACGCCTACCGGTGCCAGTGATGGATGAAACGCAGCGGCGACAACAGGGGCCGAGGCCGCGCCACCTACATTGGCCTGAGAGCCAACAGCCATGTAAAATAACGGCGCTTTAATTAGTTTAGCAACAATCAGCATTAAGCTGGCGTGAGTTAGCATCCAAATTGCACCAAGCACAAAATACATTGGTGAATCAAAAATCGCCATCACATTCATATGCAGGCCAATTGATGCTACTAAGATATATAAAAATGCTGATGCCACTTTAGACGAGCCAAAGGCTTCGATATGACGCACTCTAGTGAACGATAAACTAATGCCTATAGTGGTCGATATAACAATAAGCCAAAAGAACTTACTATTTAAACTGTATTCTTTTGCCCATGCATAGTTATTGGCAAAGAAGGGTCCTAAAATATCAGCACAAAAATGTGCTAAACCAGTAATACCAAAGGCAATAGCAATAATCATCATGTAATCATTCAGCGTTGGCATACGGGCATGCTCTGCATGGTATTTTTCAACACGCTGTTTTAAATCTTCAATCGCAGTGGTATCGGCCCCCGCTTTGGCATCAATCGCTTTATGGTTAGCCGCCATTAATAATAATACCGCCATCCATAGATTAGCCACAATCACATCGACAGTAACCATAGCAGAGAAGATATCACCGCCAACTTCAAACATCTCTTTCATAGACGCTTGGTTCGCGCCGCCGCCAATCCAGCTGCCCGCAATAGTTGTCATACCGCGCCAAACAGCATCAGGGCCATGTCCACCCACTGCTTCAGGGTAAACGGCACTCATAATTAAAATAGCTAATGGTCCACCAATCACAATACCTGCGGTGCCCGTTAAGAACATAATTAATGCTTTAGGGCCTAGATTAATAATCGCTCTTAAATCAATGCTAATAGTTAGTAAGATTAAACACGCAGGTAATAAATACCGCGAGGCAACGTAATACACACTCGATTGCGAGCCATCAACAATACCAAAGGTATTTAGCAACGATGGTAAAAAATAGCACAGCAATAATGCAGGCACATATTTGTAAAATGTTACAAGCCCTGGGCGCTGACTTGACGAGGTTTTAAAAATAAAGCCTAAAATAATCGCCAGTAAACCTAGTACAACAGCATCATTGGTGATCAAGGCAGTTTGGGGATCAGCCATAACGTTTCCTATTTTTATTTTTAATGGTGGGTTTTATGATTATCTTCAAGTTCTTCGATTTGATGTTGGATGACTTCAATAGCAGGGTCGTCGGGACATTCATCAACAAAAAATTGTAAATCATCTCGTGCCATTTTAGGGCAACCTAGCTGATTTAGTAAATAGCCCCTGTCGCGTCGCTCATAGGGATCATCCCCTAGCATTTCCATTAACAAATCAACGCAAGTTAACGCATGACCAAATTTGTTCTCACTAATAAAAGACCATTTTTGTTGCGCTAAAAATAATTTATATACTTCGTCTTCAAAAATAAGCTCAAGAGGCTCTTGCTCTTGTGCATTATCTTCGTTGGTATTTTCAGGAATGATATACCAGCTTTGTTGACCACTACTTGGCTCAACAATGTACCCTTCATCATCGCTCATTGCGACGTGAATGCCCACTTCGCCTTGAGTTATGCTTACACTAGCATCAAGTTTTGCATGCTGTAAAAAATGGCATAACAAAATAGCTAAGGTCGTGGGTGTACCACTGCGCATAGATAAGGTGTAGCTAATACTGTTTAGCTTGTACTCAGGTACTTTAAGGCTTGACGCACTAAATAACCACTGACTGTAAAAGCAATCAAGTAGTTGTTCTAAACGATCATGTGCATCGCGTGTTTGCGAACAAATAGTCTCTATTTGTTGCTCAAACGCAGTCAATATTTCAAGACTTGGTGTTAAGTCTATTTGAGGGTCCCATTTAGCTTCTGCTTTAATACAACGATATATTGCCGGTGGCAAAAAATCATCGTAGGCATCTTCTATATAAGATTCATCGTGTTCATCAAACCCGAGGGTGGTCATTCATACTACAACATTCTAGAAAACGAACACGTAGTTTACCTAATTTTAAGGTTAGATACCAATAATCAGAAATGAAATAAAGAGGCAAGCTTTACACCTGTAGTGTAAAGCTTAAGCAAGTATTGTTAATTACAACAATAGCGGGGCTTTGGCGGTTGCTAAAAAGCCAATAGCTAAGATAACCGCAGTGTTAAACACTAAAAACATAACTTTAGGTAATGTTGTGGTTTGCTTCGCACTAATAATCCCAACGGCGATATAAACAACCACCAGTATAATTTTTTCTAATAGCCAAAGTTGCTCTAACGGGTTTATTTTAGCCATGGCCATTAAAGTAATAGCCGAGATGATTAGTAAGGTATCTATACTGTGGCTACCAATGAAAACCACTTTATTTTTAGCAAGGCTGCCACTGCCCATGCGCGAAAAAGAACGTACGTAAAATAAAATAATACTCACTAGCGCAATCGCCATGTGCGTATGTTTTAATGCTAAATAATCCATGTGTATTGTTACTTCTGTTTAGTTATGTGTTTTATCAGGAAAGCGTAAAATTACCGCTTCAAGTTCTTCAAGTTTATCATTGAATACATCAACAAGTTTAGGATCAAAATGCGTACCTTTGTTTGCATTGATCTCAGCAACGGCTTCTTCAAGTGTCCACGCACCTTTATAACAACGTTTATGACGCAGTGCATCATACACATCGGCCAATGCCACTATGCGAGCAAAAATATCGATACTCTCGCCTTTTAAGCCGCAAGGGTAACCAGACCCATCCCATTTTTCGTGATGTTGCTGTGCAATTAAGGCCCCTGCACTGACTATTTTACGCGGTGAATCTTTTAAAATGGCGTAGCCTTTGCCTGCATGGGTTTTCATAACTTCCCACTCATCACTGTTTAATTTACCGGGTTTATTTAAAATAGCATCCGGAATACCTATTTTACCCACATCATGTAGAGGCGAGGCAAAGCGAATTAAATTCGCTTGCTCTTCAGATAATCCATACGCTAATGCCAGTTCATAACAAATATAAGCAACCCGTTTTACATGATTACCCGTTTCACATGAACGCTGTTCAACTGCTTCGCTTAAACGATAGACAAGTTCTTGCTGGGTGGCTTCAACTTCAGTGTGTAATTGTACATTTTCAAATGCCAACTGCACATTTTGAGAAAAAATTTCGATTAGATTTCGTTGCGTATCTGTCAGCTTCGATGGCACACCGGATACAAATAACATCGAATTATGATTAAATTTACTACTACAATAGGCAAACAAATAGTCATCTTTATAAACAATTGCTTTGTTAGCTAGGGCTTCTTGGCACGCTAAGAGTTGATCTGCTGCTAATACTGTTTCTAGCTCTTCCCCTTCGCGCTTAGCAAAATCACCAGTGCCAGAGCAAACAATCAGTTTTTTATTTAATTCCTCTGACGGATTTTGCGCAACTAAGGTAGTGGCATACATAGCTTCGTCGGCCACATTAAGCAAGGAGGTTAGCTGCTGCATAACCCCTTCAATAAAGTTATCCATTGAATGAGTTGCAAAAATATTGCGAGAGGCGGTTATTATTTTTTCCAGCCCCTCACGTGACTGCTCAATAGAAATAATATCGCGATACGAACGAAGGCTAGCCATCATCACGGTGAATAGTTTTTGTGCGGTGAGTTCTGTTTTAGATTTGTAGTCATTTATGTCGTAATTGACAATGACTTGACGCTCAGGAGCTTGACCTGGTTGACCAGTGCGTAAAATGATACGAATGTAATTATTTTTAACGGTATTACGTATGTATTTCGCGACTTGCAAACCAGCGTCGTCAGTTTCCATAACAACATCGAGTAGGATGATGGCTGCATCTGGGTGCTCATCAATTAACTTTTTTGCTTCTGCACCTGAATATGCGCTAATAAATTCCAACCGTTTATCTTGGAACTTAAAGTCACTCAATGCTAAACGGGTAACAGCATGAACCTCTGGCTCATCATCAACTATTAAAACTTTCCATGTTCCTTGCTCTTCACTTGCTACTTCAGGTGGTTGTTCATTTGAAAATAAAAAATCTTCCATCACATAGAATTCCTTAAACCATATGCAAACAAACAACGGAGCTACTATAAATAATTTAGGGCCATTGTCCGAACGTTACGCGGTCGTTATTACCAAGATCTTTCACTGTGCTTACATTTATAAACGCCATTTGATTGAAAATATGACGCACAGCTGCACTTTGCTCAAATCCGTGTTCAATTAAAAGATAGCCACTTGCGTGTAAATAGTCACGTGATTGTGTAATTATTTGTTTAATATCAGCCATTCCTGCATCATCTGCGACTAATGCAGACAAAGGTTCAAAGCGCACGTCGCCTTGATGTAAGTGAACATCGTCATGTTCTATATAGGGTGGATTGGTTACAATTAGATCAAATTTTTTGTTTTTTAACGCACTGAACCAGTTACTCTGCTCAACAGTCACATTATTAATAGCTAATCGCTGTTGGTTGCGCTTTGCCAACGCTACCGCATCATCAATACGATCAACAGCAATAATATCCCATGAGGGCATTTCGCTTCCAAGCGCCAATGCTATTGCCCCTGTGCCTGTGCCTAAATCAAGTACTTTCGCGTTTTTAGGCACTTCGCACTCAAGCGCAAGTTCAACTAAGGTTTCTGTATCAGGTCGAGGGATAAGTGTTGTTGGGTTCACTTCAAGCTGCAAACTCCAAAATTCACGACAGCCGGTAATATGCGAAACAGGTTCGCCTTGTAAGCGACGTTCACAGGCACGTTGAAATGCCTGATACTGCTCATCTGTGAGCTGTTTTTCAGGCCAAGTAAATAAATAACTTCGTGGCTTTTGTAAAATATTGAGCAGTAAAACTTGTGCATCTAACTTTGCGCTATCACTACTTGATGCTAATAAATTAGTACCTGTAGTAATAGCGTTTTCAACAGAAGGCGTCACGATTAATCGTCACCCATTGCTGCAAGTAAATCTGCTTGATGCTCTTGCATTAGAGGCTCGACAACGGCGCCTAAATCACCCGCTACCACTTCATTAAGACGATAAAGCGTTAAGTTAATACGGTGATCGGTAATACGACCTTGTGGATAGTTGTATGTACGAATACGCTCAGAACGATCGCCGCTGCCAACTAAGTTACGACGTTCTGATGCTTCAGCAGCATGACGCTTTTCATCTTCAGCTTGCTGAAGGCGCGCAGCCAATACCGACATCGCTTTAGCACGGTTTTTATGCTGAGAGCGCTCATCTTGACACTCAACCACTACACCCGTAGGTAAATGGGTAATACGAATGGCAGAGTCGGTTTTATTTACGTGCTGACCACCCGCGCCCGACGCTCTAAAAGTATCAACTTTAATATCGGCAGTATTGATTTCGATGGCTTCTGCTTCTGGTACTTCAGCCATAACAGCTACAGTACATGCTGAGGTATGTACACGGCCTTGAGACTCAGTTTCAGGAACACGTTGTACACGGTGTACGCCTGATTCAAACTTTAACTGCCCGTAAACACCTTCACCGCTGATGTTAGCAATTACTTCTTTATAACCACCGTGCTCACCTTCGTTGGTGGTAACAACTTCTACTTTCCATTTTTTTGTTTCTGCGTAACGGCTGTACATTCTGAATAAGTCGCCAGCAAAAATAGCCGCTTCATCGCCCCCTGTTCCTGCACGAACCTCTAAAAATACATTGTTGTTGTCTCTCGGATCTTTAGGCAACATTAAAACTTGAATGTCGTCTTCTAAAGTCGAAATCTGTGCTTTTGCTTCTTTGTATTCTTCTTGTGCCATTTCACGCATTTCAGGGTCTGAATCTTTAAGCATTTCTTCAGCACTGCTCAAATCCTCTTGTGCTTGCTGGTACGCTAAAAATGTTTTTACCACTTCTTCAAGCTCAGAGTATTCTTTTGAAAGAGTACGAAAGCGGTTTTGATCACTAATGACCGATGGGTCACTTAGTAGCGCTTGCACTTCTTCATAGCGCTCAACTAAGGTTTCTAATTTACGATAAACGGACTCTTTCATTTAACTGTTATTCCTGATCTATACCTAACATTTTTTTCAATTGATTTAACTGAGCCACTTCACCTTTTTTCGCTGCATCTTGGATGGCACGGGTAGGCGCGTGCATTAAGCGATTGGTTAATTTATTGGCTAGCTCTAAAATTACTTTTTCTGCACTTTTACCTGTATTTAGCTGGCTTAGGGCCCTATCTACAAGTTCTGCTTTTGTAGTTTGTACATCATTACGGTAGTGGCGAATTAAATCCACTGAATCAAGTGAACGCAGCCACATAAAAAACTCTTTGGTGCGTTCACTAATAATAATTTGTGCTTGTTCTGCCGCTTGCTCACGTGCAGCCATGTTTTCGCTAACAATGGCTTGTAAGTCATCAACGGAATATAAATAAGCGTCGTCAAGCTCTCCGACTTGGCTTTCAATATCGCGTGGTACAGCAATATCTATAAATAGCATAGGTTTATAACGACGTTGTTTCAGTGCTTGTTCCACCACTCCTTTACCAATAATAGGCAAAGTACTGGCGGTGGAGCTAATAACAATATCGGCTTGGTGTAATCGTTCTGGTAATTGTGCCAAGGCAATAACATCTGCTGACACTTCATCTGCTAAGCCGCGAGCCCGTTCTATTGTTCTATTAGCTACCGTTATTTTTTGTGGCTCATTTTGGTATAAATGTTTTGCTACCAGCTCAATGGTTTCACCAGCACCAATTAATAGCACCTTGGTTTTGTCTAATTTGCCATAAATATGCTTTGCAAGATTAACCGCAGCAAACGCAACCGAGACTGCACTCGCACCAATGTTAGTTTCGGTGCGTACTTCTTTTGCCACTGAAAAAGTTTTTTGAAACAAACGATCAAAAGTTACACCCACCGCATCGTGGGTTTTAGCGCTGTTATACGCTTGCTTTATTTGCCCTAAAATCTGTGGTTCACCTAACACCAGCGAATCAAGCCCGCAGGCTACACGCATTAAATGGTTTATTGCTGCGCTGTCTTCATAACAGTAGATGTTTTTACTCAGTTCATGTTCATCTAAACCATGGAAACTGGCTAACCATTGCAACAATGTTTGGGAATTTTGCTGCGCAAGGCTACAATACACTTCAGTGCGATTACAGGTAGATACAATAACCGCTTCATTAAAGTCGGCATGACCACTTAATTGCTGTAGCGCCTCTGAAATTTGCTCAGGCGAAAAGGCCACTTTTTCTCGTAAATCTACGGATGCGGTTTTGTGATTAATACCAAGTGCTATTATGGTCATATCTGCCAAATATTGCTGAGCCCTTCTTCATAGGCGGCAATTTTATCAAAAATCTCAGGAATATGGAAAGTAAGGAACAACATTTGACTCGACAATATTTTATTTTAACCCTGTTATTTGTTTTTTTAACGGGCTGCGCCAATAAAAACAACTACAATACAAAAACTTACGAAGACTGGAAGTTACGTCTTAGTACACAAAAAACTTGGCAGGTGGAAGGTAAATTAGCGTTTATTAGCCCTGATGAGCGCCAATCTGCTAACTTAAATTGGCAACAAACACAAAATAGTAATCATTTAGTGTTAACCACATTTATTGGCACCCGAATTTTATCGCTCAAACAAACCGCAGTGGGGGCTGAATTAATATTTGATGATCAACAGTTTTTTGATACTAATGCGAGTAAACTTTTACAACGCTTAACGGGGTTTACTTTACCGGTAAATAACGCCGGTCAGTGGTTAAAAGCCACTATTGACGATCAAACCTTAGAAGTCGATCAATTAGGCCGTGCTAAAAGCGTGTTATGGTTTGATGACGCCGGCAAAAAATGGCAAATAAACTACACCAGTTACATACAAAAACACGGTTTTTGGTTACCTAATGCGCTAACCTTAACCCATCAAAAGATTAAAATTAAAATCAAACTCTACGATTGGCAGTTTAACTAATTATGAATACTCCCTTTGAACTTTCGCTGATTGCGCCGGCGAAACTAAATTTATTTTTACATATTAATGGTCGCCGTGATGATGGCTATCATGAATTAGAAACCCTATTTACATTTTTAAACTATGGCGACGAGCTCCATTTTACGCTTACTAATGATAAAAATATTAGTATTAGCGGTGACACTCATGGCATTGCGCTAACTGACAACTTAATTTATAAAGCAGCTTTATTATTGCAAACTCAGTGTAAAGTGAATTTAGGTGCAAAAATAAATTTAACTAAACGTTTGCCTATGGGCGGAGGTGTTGGTGGTGGTTCATCCGATGCTGCGTCAACACTTTTAGCGCTTAACACACTGTGGAATACCGCTCTTACACTAGATGAACTTGCAGATTTAGGCTTGAATCTCGGTGCAGACGTACCTGTATTCATTAAAGGTAAAAGTGCCATAGCACATGGCATTGGCGAGCAATTAGAGTATGTTAAATTGCCACAAAAATGGTACTGCGTTGTTTTTCCAAACCAGCATGTCAGTACTGCACAAATATTTACTCACCCCGATTTAAAACGTGACACGCCTAAACTTTTAGGTGACTGGCAACAACAGGTTTTGACTAACGATTGTGAGCCTTTAGTGAAAAAGCTGTGTCCCGAGGTTGAAAAAACCCTGCAGTGGTTGCTAAAATACGCCCCATCAAAGATGACCGGAACAGGTTCATGTTGTTTTGTTGAATTTGCTAGTCAAGTTCAAGCACAAGATGTACTTGCTAACCTCCCCCATACTTGGCAGGGGTTTATCGCATCAAGCGTTAATACTTCTCCTGCTCACACGGAGTTAGCCGCCATCATTGATAAATGAAGTAACGTACAAGTAATCATAAGTTAACCTACTTTGTTCATTCAATGTAAGTTAGTCCAAAAATTCAGTGCCTGAGGAACCCTACCGTGCCTGACATGAAGCTCTTCGCTGGTAACGCAACACCTGACCTAGCTCAAAAAGTTGCAAAACGTTTATATATTGAATTAGGCGATGCTGTTGTTGGCCGTTTTAGTGACGGTGAGATCAGTGTTCAAATTAATGAAAATGTTCGTGGCTCGGATGTTTTTATCTTACAATCAACCTGTGCCCCTACTAACGATAACCTGATGGAACTTATCGTTATGGTTGATGCGCTACGCCGTGCATCTGCCGGTCGTATCACTGCTGTTATTCCTTATTTTGGTTATGCTCGTCAAGATCGTCGTGTACGTTCTGCACGTGTGCCAATTACAGCTAAAGTGGTTGCGGATTTCTTATCAAGTGTAGGTGTTGACCGCGTTCTTACGGTTGATTTACATGCTGAGCAAATCCAAGGCTTCTTCGATGTACCAGTAGATAACGTATTTGGCAGCCCGGTATTATTAGAAGATATGAAAAACCGCGACTTTGATGACGTGGTTGTTGTATCACCTGATATTGGTGGTGTTGTACGTGCCCGTGCAATTGCAAAACTATTAAACGATACCGACCTAGCTATTATTGATAAACGTCGCCCTCAAGCTAACGTTTCTCAAGTAATGCATATTATTGGTGACGTTGAAGGTCGTGATTGTATTATTGTTGATGACATGATTGATACCGGTGGTACATTGTGTAAAGCAGCTGAAGCTCTTAAAGAGCATGGTGCTAAACGTGTATTTGCTTACGCTACTCACCCTATTCTTTCTGGTACAGCTGCAGAAAACTTACGTAACTCTGTGATTGATGAAGTGATTGTAACTGACTCAATACCACTGTCTGACGAACTAAAAGCGCTTGATATTGTTAAAGTATTAACACTTGCAGATATGTTAGCAGAGACTATTCGTCGCATTAGCAACGAAGAATCTATCTCGGCAATGTTTGAACATTAAAGTTAAACATTAATGAGTATAAAAGCGCCTTTTGGCGCTTTTTTTGTAGGTGATGTTTATTTTATAAACCCGCAGTGGTATGATAGCGCGCCTTTTGGCTAGGGACCTTGGTCGCAAAGGCCCTAACACTTTTAATTATTGGAGACATCATGTCTAACACAACTTATACTTATGACGCTGAACTTCGCGTAGAAACTGGTACTGGTGCGAGCCGCCGCCTACGTCGCGAAGACAAAGTGCCGGCAATCCTTTATGGAGCTGATAAAGAAGCTTTATCGCTTACTTTTGAACATAAAGATATGATCAAAGCACAAGAAGACGAAGGCTTTTACACTCACATCCTTACATTAAATGTAGGTGGCGAGAAAGTTGAAGCTATCTTAAAAGATATCCAACGTCACCCTTTCAAGCCTAAGCTTACTCACCTTGATTTCCAACGTGTAGACGCAACTCACAAACTAGTAACTAAGGTTCCTTTACACTTCATCGGTGAAGATAAAGTAACTAAGTTAGGTGCAACTGTTGTTCACCAGTTAACTGAAGTTGAGATTTCTTGTCTTCCTAAGTCACTTCCAGAATTCATCGAAGTAGACGTATCTGATCTTGTAGCTGGTGATTCAATCCACCTTACAGATCTTGCGTTCCCTAAAGGTGTTCAATCTGTTGAGCTTGGTAAAGGCGAAGGCCACGATCAGTCTATCGTTACTATCAAAGCTAACAAAGCAGCTCCAACTGAAGACGACGCTTCAGACGCTGCAGAATAATATTTAAGGTCTCGCACCTTGAATTCTATTCAAATGCTTGTGGGCCTGGCTAATCCAGGCCCCGAATACGCAAATACACGCCACAACGCAGGTGCTTGGTTCATTCAAGAACTCGCTGCACGCTACAACTGCACGCTAAAACACGACCCTAAATATCACGGCCTTACTGGCAAAGTGATTATTCAAGGCAAAGAATTCAAATTACTGATCCCCACCACTTACATGAACTTAAGTGGCAAAGCGGTGAGTAGTTTATCCAATTTTTTTAAAATCCCAGTGGAAGACATACTTGTCGCCCATGATGAATTGGATTTAGACCCAGGCGTTGCCAAATTAAAAAAAGGCGGCGGACATGGCGGTCATAATGGCTTAAAAGACATTATTGCAAAAATGGCAAATCAAAAAGACTTTATGCGCTTACGCATAGGTGTTGGTCATCCAGGACATCGTGAAATGGTCACCGGTTGGGTGCTTGGAAAAGCAGCCAAGGAAGATCAGGAAAAAATGGATGCCGCAGTTGATGAAGCAGTTCGTTGTATGGAAATACTTGCTAAAGACGGTGTGTTAAAAGCACAAAACAGACTACATTCGTTTAAACCCTAATTTTTAGGGGTATACGTACACACGTTTTAAACGAATCTAAACAAGGTATCTTACTATGGGTTTTAAATGTGGCATCGTTGGCTTGCCTAATGTTGGTAAATCAACACTTTTCAATGCATTGACTAAAGCGGGTATTGAAGCCGCTAATTTTCCTTTTTGTACCATTGAACCTAATACAGGTGTGGTACCGGTGCCAGATCCTCGCCTAGACGAACTTGCTAAAATTGTTAACCCACAACGTATTCTTACAACAAGTATGGAATTTGTGGATATTGCAGGTTTAGTTAAAGGTGCATCGAAAGGTGAAGGCCTAGGCAATCAGTTTTTAGCAAATATTCGTGAAACAGATGCGATTGGCCATGTAGTTCGCTGTTTTGAAGATGAAAACGTTATTCACGTAGCGGGTACTATTGACCCTGCGGACGACATTGACGTGATCAACACTGAGCTTGTACTTGCTGATATGGACAGTGCTGATAAAGCAATTTTCCGTAATGCAAAAAAAGCAAAAGGCGGTGATAAAGACGCAAAAGAGCAAAATGCAGTACTTGAAAAAGTAAAAGTGCATCTTGATGAAGGCTTAACTTTACGTTCTTTAGCACTAACAAAAGAAGAAAAAGCAGCAATTGCGCCTATTAACTTCTTAACCATCAAACCAACTATGTATATTGCCAATGTAGCAGAAGATGGATTTGAAAATAACCCACTACTTGATCGTGTACGTGAAATAGCTGCCGCTGAAGATGCGGTTGTTGTGCCTGTGTGTGCTGCCATCGAGTCTGAGCTTTCTGAGCTTGAAGATGAAGACAAGTTAGAGTTTATGGCTGATCTTGGTCTTGAAGAGCCAGGGCTTAACCTTGTTATTCGTGGCGGTTATGAATTACTGCACTTACAAACCTACTTTACTGCGGGTGTAAAAGAAGTTCGTGCATGGACTATCCCTGTGGGTGCAACAGCGCCACAAGCTGCAGGTAAAATCCATACCGACTTTGAACGTGGCTTTATCCGTGCACAAACAATTGCTTTTGATGACTTTATTGCATGTAAAGGCGAAAGCGGTGCAAAAGAAGCAGGTAAAATGCGTCAAGAAGGTAAAGAATACATTGTTAAAGATGGCGATGTAATGAACTTCTTGTTCAACGTATAATTAAACACTGCACCACCTTGAGTGGCTAATTGTTTTGAAAGGCTCGTTTTTACGGGCCTTTTTTATTTTCAGCCGAATAAAAACAATAATTAGCTACTTTTACCATAAGCTCAGAATTGTAAAACAAAGCTATAATTACAATGCTACGCTCATAAAGAGTGTTAAAAAAGCAACGTTTTAATTAAAAAGTAGCCGGTTAGCCTATTTTTCCTGCAAACAAACCAACTTAAGTGTTTTTTTGCAAAAAAGGTGTTGACGAATTTGGGGCATATCAGCATAATACGCCCCGCACTCAGCGATGAAGTGCTAACAAAAAAGATGGCTAAGTAGCTCAGCTGGTTAGAGCACATCACTCATAATGATGGGGTCACAGGTTCAAATCCCGTCTTAGCCACCATTTATTTTTTGTTGCTCAATGAAGAGTTTAAAATAACTACCATTTCTTTGATTAATTCAAAGCGATAATGCGGGAGTGGCGGAATTGGTAGAC
Source organism: Pseudoalteromonas undina (assembly GCF_000238275.3). Taxonomy (NCBI): domain Bacteria; kingdom Pseudomonadati; phylum Pseudomonadota; class Gammaproteobacteria; order Alteromonadales; family Pseudoalteromonadaceae; genus Pseudoalteromonas; species Pseudoalteromonas undina. The sequence continues at coordinate 817,907 of NZ_AHCF03000003.1, read as the reverse complement.
GCGCTGGATTTAGGTTCCAGTATCTTAGGATGTGAGAGTTCAAGTCTCTCCTTCCGCACCATATTCTTGATGAGAATTAAAATTATCAATTGTTTATTGTTGGGATATCGCCAAGCGGTAAGGCACCAGGTTTTGATCCTGGCATTCCCAGGTTCAAATCCTGGTATCCCAGCCAACAATGGCTAAGTAGCTCAGCTGGTTAGAGCACATCACTCATAATGATGGGGTCACAGGTTCAAATCCCGTCTTAGCCACCATTTCTTTTTAGAAATGGCTCTGCAAGAGTTAAATTGCAACTCAATGAAGAGTTTAAAATAACTACCATTTCTTTGATTAATTCAAAGTGATAATGCGGGAGTGGCGGAATTGGTAGACGCGCTGGATTTAGGTTCCAGTATCTTAGGATGTGAGAGTTCAAGTCTCTCCTTCCGCACCATATTCTTTGATAAGAATTAAAATTATCAGCAATTTCTTAGTTGGGATATCGCCAAGCGGTAAGGCACCAGGTTTTGATCCTGGCATTCCCAGGTTCAAATCCTGGTATCCCAGCCAACTTCTTCTACCAAAGAACGTTGAATTAAGAAAGCTCTGTTAAGAGTATAAATATAAGCCTGTATGCGGGAGTGGCGGAATTGGTAGACGCGCTGGATTTAGGTTCCAGTATCTTAGGATGTGAGAGTTCAAGTCTCTCCTTCCGCACCACATTCTTGATAAGAATTAAAATTATCAGCAATTTCTTAGTTGGGATATCGCCAAGCGGTAAGGCACCAGGTTTTGATCCTGGCATTCCCAGGTTCAAATCCTGGTATCCCAGCCAACTTCTTCTACCAAAGAGCGTTGTATAAGAAAACTCTGTTAAGAGTATAAATATAAGCCTGTATGCGGGAGTGGCGGAATTGGTAGACGCGCTGGATTTAGGTTCCAGTATCTTAGGATGTGAGAGTTCAAGTCTCTCCTTCCGCACCATGTTCTTAACTAGAACTAAAACTCATCCAAATTTAGAGTTGGGATATCGCCAAGCGGTAAGGCACCAGGTTTTGATCCTGGCATTCCCAGGTTCAAATCCTGGTATCCCAGCCAATTTGCACACTTCTTTGATTACACTTCACGATTTATCCTCAATTCCAATTATATAATTTATATCTTTAATTTTTTTTACCTTTATAATTTACACCACTTTTTCTTGGGCATAAAAAAAGACCCAAATTTGAGCCTTTTAATAACTATAAGTATTTTAACTAAGCTCACCGCTTATTGCGTATTTCAGCACCCAGTTTTTTACCGGCCCTGTATTATTAGCTAACTTTAAAAATGTGCTGCGCGCCCATTTTAATGGGGCTATTTGATTTGAGAAACCAAAGTAGCAAGCATCCATCATACTCATCATTAACAAATTAGCGTTACGACGACTACGCTCGTATTCTTTAAGCATTAGCGGGCACCCTACATCATCAGCTGTACGTAACACTTCAGCTAAAGCAGCTACATCTTGAAAGCCTAAATTAACACCCTGTCCTGCCAGAGGATTAATGGTGTGCGCCGCATCACCCACTAAAACGAGTCTGCCTTGTGAATAATTATTGGCATGCTGCCTTGCCAGAGGAAATATAGCATGGCTTTGTACTTCAAAATCACCAGCAAGCTTTGGAAACTTTTCAATAATATGGGCTTTTAATTCGCTAGGTTGTAGGGCTTTAAATGCTTTGAGGGTATTTGCATCGTCATACCAAATTAAATTTGCATAAGGTGCTTGCATAGGTAAAAACGCAACAGGCCCTGTAGGTGTAAACTGCTGCCATGTTTTAACTTGTTGTGGTGCATCGAGCTTTATTAGCACGCCCATACAATGCTGCTGATATTGCCAACCAGTTATACCAATATTGGCTTTGCTGCGTAATTGTGATTGCCCACCATCCGCTGCAATGACTAAATCAGCAGTATAGCTTTGTTCGTTGTAGTGCAAGGTAATGCTGTCAGGGTTTTGCTCTATTGCCGTTAAAGCCGATGAAGGATTAATCATTTCAATATTATGTTGCACAAATTGCTGCCATAAACTGGCTTGAATTAGCTTATTTTCGATTAAATGACCTAAATGGGTGGTATTAATAGCATGACAATCAAATAATAAATGATCATTACCTCGTTCAAAGGTCTCTAATTGTTCATAGGGAGCCAATCTATTTGCTCTCAGTAATGGCATTGCACCGAGCTGATCAAGCAATTTTTCCGAAAAGCGATTAATAGCCGAAACACGTATATCAACCTCATCACTGTTAAGTACCTGTGGTGCATCTATTGGGTGTTTTTCAATAACACGTACGGCTTTGCCTTGTTGCGCTAATTTAATAGCCATAGCGGCACCAACCATGCCGCCCCCTACTACAATTACATTATTTTTAGTCATGTTTTTCATCATTTTAATTCTGACTTAACTCTGCTTAGATTGTATCGTAATTAGTTTGCTCAGTGTGAGCGCTTCGCTTAATTCTATTATTAAACCCATACTATATTGATTTCAGATCACAAACATGAAATCTATACTTGGTTTTGAGCGTGTATCCAGCTAAAATACGCGTCCTTTAAGTCGAGCGAAATTTTAATAATTCCGCCACTTATACCTGTTTCTAGCACATATTTGTGCCACTATCGAATTGAACACGAGGCTATATTTCAATGAGCAAAAAGCTGCATATTAAAACCTGGGGTTGTCAGATGAACGAATACGACTCTCAGAAAATGGCTGATCTTCTAGATGCTACCAACGGCTATCAGCTAACTGAAGAAGCTGCTGATGCTGATGTTATCTTACTTAACACCTGTTCAATTCGTGAAAAAGCGCAAGAAAAAGTATTTCACCAACTAGGTCGTTGGAAGTTATTAAAAGATGACAAACCAGACCTTATTATTGGTGTAGGCGGCTGTGTTGCATCACAAGAAGGTGATTCAATTCGCCAACGTGCTCCGTTTGTTGATGTTATTTTTGGTCCACAAACTTTGCACCGTTTACCTGAGATGATTAAACAAGTACAAGGCGATAAAGGTTCATCTGTAGTTGATATTTCATTCCCTGAGATTGAAAAATTTGACCGCTTACCTGAACCTAAAGCGGAAGGTCCTTCTGCGTTTGTATCAATTATGGAAGGTTGTTCTAAATACTGTACTTTCTGTGTTGTGCCTTACACCCGTGGTGAAGAAGTAAGCCGCCCTGTTGATGATGTATTATTAGAAGTTGCACAGTTAGCCGAGCAAGGCGTACGTGAAGTTAACCTATTAGGTCAAAACGTAAATGCATACCGTGGTGATACACACGATGGTGAAATTTGCTATTTCTCAGATCTAATTCGTTTAGTGGCTGCAATTGACGGGATTGACCGTATTCGTTACACCACCTCACACCCTGTAGAGTTTACACCAGACATTATTGATGCGTACGCTGATGTGCCTGAACTGGTTGATCACTTACACCTTCCAGTACAAAGTGGTTCAGACCGTGTTTTAAACTTAATGAAACGCGGTCATACTGCTCTTGAGTACAAATCAACAATTCGTAAGCTACGTAAAATTCGCCCTAACCTAAGCATGTCGTCAGATTTCATCATAGGTTTCCCAGGTGAAAGCAAGGCCGATTTTGAAGCTACTATGAACCTTATCAACGATATTGGTTTTGATATGAGCTTTAGCTTTATTTACAGCGCACGCCCAGGTACACCAGCAGCCGATTTGCCAGATGACGTAACCGAGCAAGAGAAAAAAGAACGCCTGTACTTATTGCAAAATCGTATTACGCAAATGGCACAGCAAATTAGCCGCCAAATGTTTGATACTGAGCAACGTATTTTAGTTGAAGGTCCTTCTAAGAAGAACCCGATGGAACTACGTGGCCGAACTGAAAACAACCGTGTAGTTAACTTTGTTGGCCCACACACAGTGATCGGTCAGTTTGTTGATGTACGTATTACCGAGGCACTACCAAACTCTTTACGTGGCGATTTAATTCGTACAGAATCAGAAATGAACTTACGCCGCGAAATTGCGCCTTCTGCTATTTTAACTAAAGCAGCGAGTGAGCAAAAAACCGAGACAGCTAACGAAATTGGCGTCGCTACTTTCGTACCTTAGTTGCAAAAATTCATTGCGCCAGTTAACGCTGGCGCACTGTAATAGGAAGTAATTTTGAGTAATCAGTTAAAAACATTAGAGATTTATTTAGAACCTGCCGACAACAAACGCCTTTCTTCATTATGTGGCCCGTTTGACGAAAACATCAAACAAATTGAACGCCGTCTAGGTGTTGAAATTATTCATCGTGATAACTTTTTTAAAGTAACCGGTAAACTACACAGTAGCGCCGGCGCGGTAGAGATCTTAAAAAACCTTTATATTGATACTCAACCTGTACGTGGGGAAATTGGCGAAATTGAGCCTGACAACGTACATTTAGCCATCACTGAGTCTAAAGCGCTTGAGCAAGATGTTGCACACAGTGCTTATGGCAAAGAAATGATGATTAAAACCCGTCGTGGCGTTATTAAACCGCGAAACGATAACCAAGGCTTGTATGTTGCTAATATTTTGCACCACGACATTACCTTTGGTATTGGCCCTGCAGGTACAGGTAAAACCTATCTTGCTGTTGCAGCGGCAGTTGATGCACTAGAGCGCCAAGAAATACGCCGTATATTGCTCACTCGCCCTGCGGTTGAAGCGGGTGAAAAACTCGGCTTTTTACCGGGTGACTTAAGCCAAAAAATAGACCCTTACTTACGCCCACTTTACGATGCCTTATTTGAAATGCTTGGCTTTGAGCGTGTTGAAAAACTGATTGAAAAAAACATCATTGAAATTGCGCCATTGGCTTACATGCGTGGGCGCACACTTAATGATGCGTTTATTATTTTAGATGAAAGCCAAAATACCACTACAGAGCAAATGAAAATGTTCTTAACCCGTATTGGTTTTAATTCTAAAGCAGTGATCACCGGCGATATAACCCAAGTTGATTTACCTCGGGGTGCGCGCTCAGGTCTTCGCCATGCTATTGAAGTGTTAGATGGCGTTGATGAAATTAGCTTTAACTTTTTCAAATCGCACGATGTGGTACGCCACCCTGTAGTAGCCCGCATTGTAGAAGCGTATGAGCGCAACGATGAGCGTGAACGCCTTAAGCGATTAGAGAAACAACAAGCCAAAGAAGCGCTTGCCGCTCAAGAGCAACCTGCTACTAAAGAGTAATACCGTGAAAACAGAACTTGATTTACAAATAGCGTGTGAGTTTGACAACTTACCCAGCCTTGAGCAGTTTGCCATGTGGGCCGATAAAGTACTTAGCCAATATCGTGATGAGTCTGAGCTGACCATTGTCATCAGCGATGAAGAACAGTCGCAACAGCTCAATAATGACTACCGAGGTAAAAATAAGCCTACCAACGTATTATCATTTGAATTTGAAGCGCCACCGGGTATTGATATCCCACTTGTGGGTGACTTAATTATTTGTCCTGCCATTGTTTTGGCTGAGGCGCAAGAGCAAGAAAAGTCATTTCATGACCACTTTGCTCATATGGTTATTCATGGATGCTTGCATTTACTTGGATTTGACCATATAAAGAGTGAAGACGCGTTAGAGATGGAAAGCATAGAAAAGCAATTACTTGCTGAACTAAACATAGCAGACCCATATCGGGACGATATTTAAATAAACGGAGCAATTAGACGTAATGAGCGACGATAACTCGCAATCTAGCCAGGGTTCTTCTGGCAAAACTTGGCTGGGTCGTATAACCCAGATGTTGCAAGGGGAACCCCAGAATAGAGAAGAGCTGGTTGAGGTAATTGCCGATGCCCAAGAGCGGGATGTAATCGATCCTGAAACCAAAGAAATGATTGAAGGTGTGCTTGGCGTGTCTGAGCTCAAAGTGCGAGATATTATGATCCCGCGCTCACAAATGGTCACTTTGGAAATTGATAGCCCGCTTGAAGAGCACATACCTATGATGGTTGACTCTACCCACTCTCGTTTCCCGGTAGTGTGTGAAGATAAAGACCATGTAGAAGGGATTTTACTCGCAAAAGACTTATTACCCCTCATTTTAAATAAAGATGAGCATTTACCATCGCTACGTGACTATTTGCGCCCTGCCATGGTAGTGCCTGAAAGTAAACGGGTGGATACCCTGCTTAATGAATTTCGTCAGCAACGCTACCATATGGCGATTGTAATTGATGAATACGGCGGTGTATCGGGTTTAGTAACCATTGAAGATATTCTTGAGATCATTGTTGGCGAAATCGAAGATGAGCACGATGAAGAAGAAGAACAACAAGATATTCGTCAACTGGCTAAGCATGTTTACGTTGTGCAGGCACTGACCCCTGTAGATGACTTTAACGAGCATTTTAAATCAGGTTATAGCTCGCAAGACGCCGATACTATTGGTGGTACCGTGTTACACGCCTTTGGCCATATGCCGAGCCGTGGCGAAACCATCGATATAGAAGGATTTCAGTTTAAAGTAACCAATTCTGATAATCGTCGAATATTGCAACTGCAAGTCACCATTCCTAAGGCTGATGATAACGACAGTGAAGAAACTGCTAACTAGTCTCACCCTACTAGCAAAAGATAAAAAAGCATGGCTCGCACTGGTTGCGGGCCTTGTTTTAACTTTTAGCTACGCGCCTTTTGGTATTTGGCCGATTGTATTTTTTAGCATAGGCTCGCTATTTTTTTGTATTCCTGCAAACCTTAATGGAAAAGTACATGCTAAAACCGCCGCTAAATATGGCTTTATATTTGGTCTAGGCTGGTTTGGTGCAGGTATAAGTTGGGTACATGTTTCTATCGCCACCTTTGGCGGTATGCCACTGGTCGCCTCAATTGCATTAATGACACTGCTTTGTAGCTACCTTGCGTTATTTCCTGCGCTGGCGCTGTGGGCAACTACTCGCTTTTCAAACGGTTCTATAAGTTTTGCAGCGCTATTACTCCCTTGTTTTGCTATTAGTGAATATTTGCGTGCCAACCTGTTAACTGGTTTTCCTTGGTTAAGCTTTGGTTATACACAAACCGATAGCCCTCTGAATGCCCTTGCTCCTTTAATTGGTGAATTTGGGCTCACGCTATTATGTATTGCCATTGGCTTTGCATTGTACAGCTTAGCGCAAAAACAATTTAAAATGCCTGTTGTTACCGCTGCTGTGGTTTTGCTTGTCTTCGCAGGCGCACACTTTACAAAGGTAACCCATTACTCCGATAAAGACCTCTCTGTGCTGCTTGTACAAGGTAATATAAAACAACACTTGCGCTTTGACCCCAGTGAGTTTTGGACCACCATGAGTCAGTATCAGGATATGACGCGCCGTCACTGGGATGCCGATTTAATTGTGTGGCCTGAAGCTGCAGTGCCTGAAATAGAAGCGCTTGCCGATTCGTATTTAGCAGGCTTAGACAGTGCCGCCTCATTTAATAAAACCGCATTAGTGACCGGTATTGTCGATTACCAACGCGACACTAAAACCATTTTCAATACCCTGATTGTGGTCGGTAACAAAGAGCAAAGTGATGAACACGGCCACTATCGTTACTTAGATAGTAACCGCTATCAAAAGCATCAATTACTGCCGATTGGTGAGTTTGTTCCCTTTGAAGACATACTACGCCCCATCGCTCCGTTATTTGATTTGCCTATGTCATCGTTCTCTCGCGGTGATAAAGTGCAAAATAACTTACGTGCGAATGGCTTTAACCTACTGCCTGCTATTTGCTACGAAATAGTATTTGCCGATCTAGTGCGGGGTAATTATAAAAGCGACTCAGACATATTATTTACGGTGAGTAATGATGCTTGGTTTGGTGATTCAATCGGCCCTCACCAGCATATGCAAATTGCCCGCATGCGCGCCCTTGAACTACAACGTCCACTAATACGTGTTACCAACAACGGTATAAGTGGCGTATACGACCCAATAAGCCAAACACGCCAAACTATGCCACAGTTTGAAGCTACCACACTCAAAGCCAATATAAAGCTCATACAAGGGGATAGCGTGTATAGCCAATACAGCAATGGGTTTGTATGGGGATTTATATTGTTATTGGGTATGATTGGATTTGGGGTTAGGTTTAAGAAGTAAACTATAGCTGATAACTATTAGTTGTCAGCTATCAGTAAGAGAAAGGTTGCTCTGGTATCTAACCAACCTTCGCAAATCTATTTTTTAATCCAGCCTATGCTTAAAATATAACGACTGCCCTTTTCTATTTTTGATACTTGGTGCTGTTCTATATCAGGCCTGAACAGCTTAACTCGGTTGTAATTTATAATTGGGTTGTCACAAATAAACTCACCGCCCTTGACGGCATGTTTTAATATAATATTGAGCCTAAAGTGCCGACCAGTTTTAACGTTATCGGTATGCGGTTTTATTTCACTCCCTTGTGGAAATTTAATCAAATAGACATCAAACTTAAAAGGAGCAAAAATACGACAGAGCAGCATCTTGTCGTAACCTGATCTTTGTCGCCCACGCTCCCAACTAAATAGCTTATTTAGCATCTACACTTAACTCTAAAAAAATTGAATACATGCCTAAAACCACTTAATTTTAAGCTTTGTCGAGTGAACTTTACTTGCTTGTGATCTAAATAAATTGCACTTAATGTCAACATAGCTAACTTCGCTAGGTTCTAAGAAGCTGTCTGTGCTTTTGCCTACACAATTACCAATAAACTTGCCACTTTCGTCAAATGTAGAAGCAATAACGGTTCCCGTATAAATGCTCTCGTTAGTAATATTTTTTAATTCAGCTGCGATTCTTACTTGACCATTTTCTTTGTATATTTCAGAAAGAGTTAGATTATAGTCATTGTTAAATTCATCACTTGTTTCTAATGCTTTATTAGAAACCATTGTTTTAAATCCACTGTCAACATCAGCGGCAATTGTCAGGGCGAATGCACTAATACCGCCAAGCATTGCTATTACAAACCCAACTCCCCAAAAAAGCCTTTTATGCTCTCATTAAAATTATTACTTTTCATTTAATTCCCTTTCGTTTTTACCATTGTATTTCGTTAACAAGATAGCCAAAGTAACTTTTTTCACCGACTAAATTTATTTTTTTGTTTTTAAGTGTTTGTAGCTCGTCTGTATCTAAGTACCATCTAAACGAATGCTCTTCACCAGTGGATAAATCAGCAATGTTTAATGTTATACATTGCTGCTGATCATTTATAATACATGTAGTTACATCAGTTAAAAAATATTCTTCAGACCACAGTTCGCCTAAATTATTTTCAGCATAATACATAATGGGAACTACGCTAAATTTCCACAACGCCATATAGATCAAACAAGGGTACATTACTATCAAAAATCCTTTTACTAGCCTGCTACCTTTAAAAAAGTGACGAGTTATTAAATAATTAAAGTTGTGATCACACCTATACTTTTTAAATAATGTATATATCACTGCCATAGTTAATATAGGTAGCACTACTAGCTCTATAAAATGTAATCGCTCATTAGCAATAAGAGCAGGATCGTTAAACTCGTACCATCCAATGAGCAATACTAAATAGCTCATTAGTACGAATATAATTAATAGATATAAAAAACTTTTATGAAACTCTTTGTGCTTTATATTTAGCAATTAAACTCCCATTCAACTTCAATGATAAAATTATCTTTTAAGTATGCTTTTCAACCCATAATACCAACTAAGGGCAGCGACTGTGTCATGAGTTTCATCTTCAAAGTAACGTTTATTTATAATTAAATTGTCACTTTTATGTGCTTGTAACTTTTCAACAAACGCTGAGACTGCGTTGTTCATCTAAAATAAAAGACGTAAGCTGATGCGTTTGTGCTAATAAAATACAGATTAATAAATACAATCATTAAAACTTTCATAACCATCCTTGTAAGTTATGAAACAGAGTTAACTTTTAACAGTCTCTTCTACCGTTTGCACATTTACAACTTGGTTAATACTCCCTTTAATAACCACCGTGGCTGATATTTTATCTTGAATAGCTTGTCTGTTTGGGTCCCAGTAAACTTGTAAAAAACCTAACAAGCCAGTGGCAAAACCTGCACCGTAACCACCGTAGCGGCCAAAACAATCAAGTAAACCCAGTGATTCACCACTTAATGCAACCACTCTGGTGTTACAGAGCTTTTTACCAGGGGTTTGACCGCGCCATAATAAAGAAAACAGTGTGAAGTACACAGCCGCCCAGCCAAAACCCAAACCTAAATCTTGAATAATACCTTTGCCCCACTGCAAAATACTGTGTGTGGTTGTTTGTGCGGGTTTATCTTCTGTTAACTGCGCAAGCTTTAATCCGTTATTTTCACCAAGCACTAATAATTGTAAAAATGCTTTTGCAAGTTGTGGGTTTTGTAGGTCGTCCATTTCGGCTAATTTGGGTACTTGCCCAATCAAATTATCAAGTGCATTTTGTTGACAAGATTGCTCACAGCTTTCGTCGGCTGTTTGCACTAAGTAAGCATTTACCTGCTTTTTTTCTGTGGAATTAAGCTCAATGTCATCTTGTATTTTTAAGCCTTGAACAGTTAAGCCTTGATCAGGGTCAGCGCCTTCTAAGTAATCTATGCCAATTGAAAGCACAGCAAGAGCACTTACAAATAAAATACTTGCTGCTACTATTTTTAATATTCTTCGCCACACATTCGACATTTTAGGAAGGTATTGCTGCGCCGTTCCTTTGTAAAACGCCATAGCAGCAACGAATGCAATAATTGTCGCACTGATCTTTGCAGCTAAGAATATTAATGCTACATCGATAATCATAGCTAATGCTCGCCGAGTCGGCGAAGCCAAAGGCAAGCCAAGTAAAGCATTATCAACCTTAAAGGCATACGGCGTGATCACTTCTCGGGTTTCGGCTTTAGATAACGCTAATTGTTCTAATTCTTGTACTTTCATTATTATACTTGTTATTAAAATAGGTAACGCGGTTAAATTACGCGCTTTTTAATTTTTGCTCAAGAGAATAAAATGGATAACGAGAGCTAACATTAAAAATAGCCGCTAGGTGTAGATTAATTCTTAAAAGAGTGAACAATTAATCTATTGTATCGTATTGAATGTAAAGCTACTAGGAAGAGCTCATGAACACCAAACAACTCTCATCACTTTTTGTGTTTAACTTACTGTTTGCCACCACCGAGGCAAACGCCAATGCTCGCTGGTATGTGGTTAATGATTCGGTGATGGGTGGCATTTCTAATAGTCAGGTTTTACAAAATGACGGCAATTTAGTGTTTACAGGCAACGTATCGCTTGCAAACAATGGAGGGTTTGCTTCAATAAGAACACCGTTGGATGTAAAAAACCAAAATATTACAAAAATAGTGCTGCGTGTTAAGGGCGATGGTCAAACCTACCAATTACGCTTAAGAACTAATGAGTACATGGATGGGGCGGCTTATACACACTCGTTCAGTACCACGAAGAGTGAGTGGCTTAATATTGAGTTTTTACCTGAAGATTTTCAGCTTACTTATCGCGGCCGCTTACTTGAACAACAGCCTACAATTAGCTTTAAAGAGATAAAGCAGCTTGGCTTTATGATTGCAGGTAAACAGGCGGGGAAATTTAGGCTTGAAGTAGAAAGAATTGAGTTTAAAAACTAACTTCTCTGCGTATATTACAAGGTTAAACAGTGAAGTCGTCGCCTCGCCTTTTCATTTCGTTGATTACTAGCTCAATAATTTGTTGTTTTATTGCTGCCTGCTGAGACTTCAGCTCACTAAGTTGCAGCTGCAATCTATTTATCTCTTCTTGTTGTTGCTCGGTTTTATATTTTTTAGCCCCGATATGCTCAGCATCCATAGTCAACTGATAGCCCTCTTCAGCTGGCCCATATTGGCTATTATCTATGGTTAAACTACGTTGTACCGTGCTCTGCTTAAGCTTATTTACTTGCTCTTGTAATGCAACCATTTGCTGGGTGAAATATTTATATGCCTTTTCTAAATTTTGATATTGCTCAGCAAATGTTGCGTTATCTTCGCTGTATTTTTGAACCTTTGCATCTAAAAACTCTGATAAAACATAGTCAGGTTCTTCTTGTGATTCGTCATCTTTAGGTTGCGGCTCGATTTCTATTAAAGACTGATTGTTATAATTAGATGCTTGATATTGAATTGAGGCGGTTGAAATCTTCATTATTTTATCCCTAAAATAAATTTGTCACTATTTTAGGTATCGACTGATATTTTAAATTCTTGAGTAGGATTGGCTAAAGAGAGCAAATAAAAAGCCCTACTTGATTAAAGTAAGGCTTAAAGTGTTTTTTTCTTTAAAATTACGACTCAATAGCCAGTAATTCCACTTCAAAAATAAGCAATGATGCAGGAGGAATACTCCCTACTCGCTTTTCACCATAGGCGAGCTGATGCGGTATATAAAACTGAAATTTATCGCCCGGGCTCATCAGTTGTAGGCCTTCTGTCCAACCTTTTATAACTTGGTGCAAACCAAAGCTAATCGGAGTTTTGCGCTCCACTGAGCTGTCAAATACAGTGCCGTCGATTAAAGTGCCATGATAATGCACTTTAACCATACTCGTTGGGCTAGGTGTATTTTCGCTCTGTCCTTTATGGATTATTTTATATTGCAAGCCAGAAGCCGTTTCATGTACGCCTTCAGTTTTTACATTGGCAATTAAATAATCACTTTCAATCTGTGCGTTTGCGATTGCTTGCTGCTTGGCTTTTTTACTGTTTTTAAAAATTAAAACGCAAAAAATAGCGATAACAATCAGTAAAATTATATTGATCATAACTCCCCTTTTTCATCTTCTGAGTCGTGGTCTTTTTCGTCGCTGTTATCGCCATTAACAATATCAGCAATGTCTTTTAATCGCGCTAATGCGATGCCATTAACCGAATCTTCTGGGTAGTGTTCATCAAGCATATCACCCGCTTCAATATCCATTAATAAGTTTAATGCTTGATCAACGGTTTCCACAGCATAAATATTAAACTTACCTAACTCAACGGCATTGAGTATTTCGTCATCAAGCACCAAATTAACTTGGTTCGATTTAGGAATAATAACCCCTTGCTCACCCGTTAAGCCGCGCATTTTACATAGCTTAAAGAAACCTTCTATTTTCTCATTTACACCACCAATGGCCTGTACATCACCATGTTGGTTAATTGAACCGGTTAGAGCAATAGACTGACTGATAGGTAAGCTCGTAATGGCCGAAATTAGCGCACAAAGTTCAGCAAGAGAGGCGCTATCACCATCTATGTAGCCATAACTTTGTTCAATAGCGATATTCGCACTGAGTGTTAAGCTAAAGTGTTGCGCGTATTTGTTACCTAAATAACCAGTAAGCAGCATTACCCCTTTTGAGTGAATTGCTTTACCCAGCTCAGCTTCGCGTTCCACATCAATTACGCCGTCGGCGCCCGCATAAACGGTAGCAGTAATACGTGCAGGTGTGCCAAATGAGGTGTCACCAATGTGCAGTACAGTCAAACCATTTACTTTACCTACGGCTTGGCCTTCAGTAGCTATTAAAGTATGCCCTTCCTTTATATCGCTGAGCATGTTTTCGCTAATTTGCCCCGTACGGTACTGCTTGCCTTGTATGGCTTCGTCAATATGGCGTGCATCAATCACCGTTAGCTTGTCTTGCTTAGCGTAAAAACTGGCCTCAGCCACAAGCTCTAACACATCAGCAAAACGTGCTGATAACTTATTATGGTGCTCTGCTTGGCGATAACTAAATTTAAGTAATCGCACCATTGCGGCTTCGTTTAACGTGCACTTTAATGTTTGCTCGCAGTAATCACTTACTTTAGTAATAAACTGATACTGCAGCTTATCGCTACTTGGTAAGTAATAATCAAAATCGGCAAGTACTCTAAATAACTCAGCAAATTCCTCGTCATATTCACCGATGGTGTAATAAAGCTCACGTGAGCCAAGTAAAATAATTTTTACATCAAGCGGTATTAACTGCGGGCGAAGCGTAAAGCTACTTCCAACTACACTGTCTTGATAAGGTAAGTCATTTTTAATTTGATGCGTTTTTAGCGACAGCTTTAGTCCATCCCACACTTGGGGTTGAGCCATTACTTTTTCAGCATCCATAATTAAATAGCCGCCATTCGCGCGGTGCAATGCACCAGGTTGAATTGAGCGATAGCTGGTAATTAACGACCCTTGCGATGTGGCATATTCAATTTTGCCAAAAATATTACCAAAGGTTGGGTTTGGCTCGTAAACAACCGGTGCCGCATCGCCTTCTTTATATTCAACCAAAATATTTGGCGCAAAAAAGTCGGTAAGCATGCCTTTACGGTCAAAGTCTTCTTTGTTTTCTTCGCTTTCACCTTCATCATCAAGCCATTCAAGCACGGCATCAATAATTTCTACACGTATATCTTTTAAATAACGCAGTACACCAATATGGCTGGCATATTTATGTTCTAAGTCTTTTAATAACGGTTTAGTGGCTTGCTCAGCGGTAGACTTTTTAAGATTACGGAGCTTTTCTTTGGATTCACGTTTCCAGCGCGGTAACTCAATAAGCGCTTCAATAAGGGCATCTTCTAATTTTTCTATACGCTCAAAAAACATTTCGCGTAAATCATCTTCCAAATCAGAAAATTCATTATCGGTAAGTTGCTTGCCATCAATCAGCGGGGCAAAGCCGACTACGCCTTTTTCTTCAATTAGTGCCACACTTTGCTCAAGCGCGGCTATTTCTACTGCGGTAATGGCGCCGTCGTAAGCATCGTTAAACTCACGGTCTATCGATTTTTTCTTGCGCTGATAAGCTGGGTTATCAAATGCAGCAGGAAAGGTGTCGAGTACTTCATCAATAAATGAGTCAATGTCATCGGCTAATTGTTTGCTTTGCCCTGCATGCATAAATAACGCAATAGGCTCACGGTGATCGTCGTAGTTATTAACATACAGCCATTCATGCGGTGTTGTGCGATCTTTAGCGTGTTGTTTTAATTTGTCTTTTACTAAGGTAAAACGCCCGTGTGCCGCCTCTCCCATTACGTAAACATTATAACCGGGTAGGTCCATTCCTAAAGAGAAGTCCAATGCACTTTGCGCGCGTTGTTGGCCTATAAAGGTAAGTTGCTCAGGGTATGGATTGCTCATGCAAGTGTTTACATGGCTCGAAGAAATACTCGGTGCAAGATTTGATACGGGTAGTGGCAGCAGTTTTTTCGTCATTCTAACTTCTTTTTTTACCAGCTTAATTGCTAGATTTGGGCATATTGAGTGGCCTACAGCCACTCAATACTTATATTTAGGGTTGTAAAGCCTGGCGGCTAAAATAGATGCCATCACACTGCGTGCAAGGAATAATTTGCGTTGCATGGTAAACATCATAACTATGGTTGCAATTCTTACATACTAATGTGCCCATGGCTATCCATTCACCTGCGTGATAAACACCATTATGCTTAAAATCTTCACTTAATGACTGCCATTCAAGCTGTGTTTTGTCTTCAATGTGAGAAAGCTCAAACCACAATGACTCTTTAAGCTCCTGCCATGCAAGCGAATTATAGTAGCTATTATTTTCTTGTAGGTGAGAAATGTCACGCATTAAGTAATTACGATAAAGCTGGTATTTTTCTTCACCTAAATCTTTAAGTGCCTGCTCAGATTCAATAAATCGCTTTACTGCGGCTTTAACTTCATGCTCTTTCACATCTTTTAACCAATCGGTTAAATCACTAAGCCATGTTCTGTAATCTGCCATTTTATACTCCTTCAAAACGTCTACTGATTTACTCTATATCATAGATAAGTATAGGTTAACCTGTACTGAAAACTAATTTACTCGCAAATTTACAAAAAGCGCCGCTTTGGCGCTGTGAATAGCGCTTTATTTGGGGTATCCTATCGACAATTTTTTATTAGTATGCAAGAAGTTTGGAAACGTAAATGCAAGAGCAATATAACCCACAAGACATAGAGTCAAAAGTCCAACGCTACTGGGAAGAAAACCAAGTATTTAAAGCCACAGAAGATGAGAGCAAAGAAAAGTACTATTGCCTCTCAATGTTTCCTTACCCAAGTGGTCGACTGCATATGGGTCATGTGCGTAACTATACCATTGGTGACGTGGTTTCTCGCTTCCAACGCTTGCAAGGCAAAAACGTAATGCAACCTATGGGTTGGGATGCGTTTGGTTTACCTGCAGAAAACGCGGCTATTAAAAATAAAACAGCCCCTGCAAAGTGGACTTACGAAAATATTGACTACATGCGTAACCAACTTAAGCAATTAGGTTTTGGTTACGATTGGGATCGCGAGATTGCGACTTGCCACCCAGAATATTACAAATGGGAACAGTGGTTTTTCACTAAGCTTTACGAAAAAGGCCTAGTGTACAAAAAAATGTCAACGGTTAACTGGGATCCGGTCGATCAAACTGTATTAGCTAACGAGCAAGTAATTGACGGCCGCGGTTGGCGCTCAGGTGCGGTAGTGGAACAAAAAGAAATTCCACAGTGGTTTATTAAAATTACCGACTACGCACAAGAGCTATTAGACGATTTAGACAAATTAGAAGACTGGCCTGAACAAGTTAAAACCATGCAGCGCAACTGGATTGGTCGTTCTGAAGGCTTAGACATAGAATTTACGCGTACCGATAACAACGAAAAATTTAGCGTATACACTACACGCCCAGATACATTTATGGGCGTAACATACCTAGCCGTTGCTGGTGGCCACCCTATTGCACAAGAAGCGGCTAAAAATAGCGACGCGATTGCAATGTTTGTTGAAGAATGCAAAAACACCAAAGTTGCTGAAGCAGACATGGCAACCATGGAGAAAAAAGGTATAGCAACAGGCTTTTACGCCACTCACCCATTAACGGGCGAGCAACTACCAATTTGGGTTGCTAACTTTGTATTAATGCATTACGGCTCAGGTGCGGTAATGGCAGTACCTGCGCACGACCAACGTGACTTTGAATTTGCAACAGCTTACGGCCTAGATATTAAACAAGTTATTGCGCCAGTTGAAGGCTCTGAGCTTGAAGTAAACCTAGCACAAGAAGCATTCACCGAAAAAGGGGAATTAGTAAACTCAGGTGAATTTGATGGCCTTGATTTTGAAAACGCCTTTAACGCTGTTGCCGACAAACTAGAAGCATTAGGTGTAGGTGAGCGTAAAGTAAACTTCCGTCTTCGCGATTGGGGTGTTAGCCGTCAGCGTTATTGGGGTTCGCCAATTCCAATGCTGAGTGATGAAAACGGCAACGAACTTGCTGCCACTGAAGATATGCTACCGGTGCGTTTACCAGAAGATGTGGTAATGAATGGTGTTACCTCACCAATTAAAGCCGATCCAGAATGGGCTAAAGCGACTGTAAACGGTGTACCCGCTACTCATGAAACTGATACTTTTGACACCTTTATGGAGTCATCATGGTATTACGCTCGCTACTGTAGCCCGCGCCATGACGAGGGTATGTTAGACCCAGCAGCCGCTAACTACTGGTTACCAGTAAACCAATACATTGGTGGTATTGAGCACGCAATTTTACACTTATTGTACTCGCGCTTTTTCCATAAATTACTACGTGACTTTGGTTTAGTAAATTCAGACGAGCCATTCGACCGCTTACTTTGTCAAGGTATGGTACTTGCCGAAACATTTTATCGTAAAGATGAAAAAGGCGGCGATGTATGGATTTCGCCAAGTGATGTAAATACCGAAACCGACGACAAAGGCCGTGTAACCAAGGCATGGCACAAAGAAGATGGTGAACCTGTGTTCTCATCTGGCATGAGCAAAATGTCTAAGTCGAAAAATAACGGCATAGACCCACAAGAAGTAATTGCTCAATACGGTGCAGATACCGTGCGTTTATTTATGATGTTTACTGCACCACCAGAGCAAACGCTTGAATGGTCAGATTCAGGGGTTGAAGGCGCACACCGTTTCTTAAAACGTGTATGGAAATACGCGGTAGATGTTAAAACGGTTGGCTTCCAAGCACTTGATAAATCGTCGCTTACTAACCCACAAAAAGTACTTCGCCGTGAGCTACATAAAGCCATTGCAAAAGTGAGCGATGATGTTGAACGTCGTCAAACATTCAACACTGCGATTGCCGCAATCATGGAGCTGTCTAATAAGTTATTAAAAGCGCCATTAAACGATACTCAAGATGTTGCCATTGCTAACGAGGCATTAGAAGCATTGCTTATTATGCTAGCACCAATAACACCGCATTTATCGCATCAGTTATGGCAAGATCTAGGTAAAGAAGGTGATATTTTAGATGCAGCATGGCCAAAAGTTGACGAATCTGCCCTAGTTGAAGATGAAAAACTAATCATCGTACAAGTAAACGGTAAATTACGTGCAAAACTAACGGTTGCAGCTGATGCAACGCAAGAGCAAGTAGAAGCACTCGCGTTTGCAGAATCTAACGTCACTAAATTTACTGATGGTGCAACAATCCGCAAGGTAATTTATGTACCAGGTAAATTGCTTAACGTGGTAGCTAACTAATATGGCTACTTTAAATGCCATTAAAAACGGACTAGCCTTAGTGCTAGTCTGTTTTTTGTTATCGAGCTGTGGCTTTCACCTTAAAAAAGCATCAAGCCTACCCAATGATTTAAAACAGCTAACCTTGGTGGGTGATGATCAAAAATCAGCGTTGTTTAGCTATTTGCAAACAGAACTGGCTATGAGCGATGTCACTTTAGTCCCTGCGAGTAAACAGTCTGCGCAACTTTATTTATTTAAAGAGCAGCTAGAGCGCCAAACCTTGTCGTTGTTTCAAAACGGACAAGTAGCTGAATATGAACTGGCATACAGTGTGAGTTATGTTGTAAAACGCCCAAAACAAGAAGCCATTGAAAAACGTTTTGAGCTTTACCGTAATTACCAAGATGATCCTGACAACGCACTAGCTAAAGCAAAAGAGCTTGAACTGCTGATCAGCGAAATTCGCCAGCAAGCGAGTCGTCGAATTGTTAGAGAGTTGTCGCAACTATAATGCGTTGTTATGCAAATCAGCTGCCTAGCGAATTAAAAAAGGGGTTAAAACCTTTTTATTTGGTTTTTGGTGAAGAGCCTTTTCAAGAAGCGCAATGTGTACAGCTCATACGCGATAGCGCAAAAGCGCAAGGTTTTGATGAAGTAATTAAATTCACTTTAGCCCAAGGCTTTGATTGGCAGGAAATCATAGCGCAATACCAAAGTATGTCGTTATTTAGTGCGCGTACAATTATTGAGCTTGACTTAAACCAGCAAAAACCTGGTACACCCGGTGCTAACACCTTTAAAAAGGTTGTTGAACTTGAAAATCCTGACACCATTTTAATTGTTAAAGGCGCCAAAGCAAGCCAAGATGTGCAACGCGGTGCGTGGTTTAAAGCACTCGATAAGCAAGGGTTATTTGTACCCTGCTATCCGCTTAGTGGTAATCACTTAAAACGTTGGCTTGATGAACAATGCCAACGTTTGTCACTTAATTTACAAAACGAGGCTAAGCTCAGTTTAATTAATGCCACTGAAGGCAATTTACTGGCTTGTTTCCAAGAGCTTGAAAAGCTGTCACTAATACATGGTGACGCTCTCATTACCCAACAACTGGTAATGCAAGGGCTACTAAACCAATCTAAATTCGATATTTTTGATTTAAGTGATGCCCTGTTAAACGGCCATACTACACAAGCAATAAAAGTATTAAATAAGCTTGCCAGTGATAACACTGAAGTAGTGAGTATTTTATGGGCCATCAATAAAGATTTAAATACCTTAATAGGTGTACAACAAGGGTTACTGCAGGGTGAGTCATTAGCGACCCTGTTTAAGCAAAAAGCGATTTGGAAAAATCAGCAAGTGCCGGTACAAACAGCGATAAACAGACTAAATATTCACACCCTTGAAAGTATTAGCAGTGAACTGGCATTATTTGATGCAAGCTACAAACAAGGTGTATTGATTGCGCCCTATCAAGCATTAGCACATATTTGTATTAAATTTTGCCAACCACTCGATATTCCACTGCCGTGCCATACTAACCGTCAGTAAAGGAAAAATATCATGATTGCAATTTTTGGTGGCACTTTTGACCCTGTTCATTTTGGGCACCTTAATATGGCGCAGCAATGCGTTGCGACCTTTAAATTACACTCACTCTATTTTATGCCCTGTGCAATACCCGCACACAAAGCGGCACCGGGGATCAGCACCGAGCATCGTATTGCAATGCTTAAAACCGCAATTAAACCATATTCGCAGTTTAAGCTTGATTTACGGGAGCTAAAACGTAGCGG
Source organism: Pseudoalteromonas undina (assembly GCF_000238275.3). Lineage (NCBI taxonomy): Bacteria > Pseudomonadati > Pseudomonadota > Gammaproteobacteria > Alteromonadales > Pseudoalteromonadaceae > Pseudoalteromonas > Pseudoalteromonas undina. The sequence continues at coordinate 797,583 of NZ_AHCF03000003.1, read as the reverse complement.
CCCGTCGTATTCTTTATTAAGCTTGCAAGAGCTAAGAGCAGAAAATCCCGATACCCCTATTTTATTTTTAATTGGTATGGACTCATTCAACAACCTTGATAAATGGTATCAGTGGCAAACAATAACGAGTCTATGCCATATAGTGGTGTATCAACGCCCAGGTCAAAACTGTGATGTACAAGGTGAACTTAAAAACTACAAACAGCAGGCTATGAGCAACGATATTTCACTACTGAACGAAAAAAATGGCGGACACCTTTACTTTTTAGAAGGTAAGCAACTGGATGCCGCATCCAGTAATATCCGTCAAGCTCTTAAAAAAAGTATTAAAAAGAGTGAACTATTACCCGACACCGTGAGTCACTATATTCAGCAGCACCAGCTTTATCAAGAGTGATTGGTATAAACCCCTCAGCGTGTTAAAATAACCGCTATTAAATTTTAAATTGAGACAAAACCTTGGATTCGAAACAACTACTCGCTTTTGCACTAGACAAAATTGACGATATGAAAGCACGTGATGTAATTCAACTTGACGTAACTGGCACTTCAGACGTAACCGATTACATGATTGTATGTTCAGGCACATCAAGACGCCATGTATTGTCAATTGCTGATAACTTAGCAAAAGAAGCTCGTCACGCTGGTGAAGAGCCATTAGGCTATGAAGGCCAAAGCGATGGCGAATGGGCATTAGTTGATTTAGGTGATGTGATTGTTCACGTTATGCAAGATCAAGCACGTAGCTATTACGATCTAGAAAAGCTTTGGGGCTAATAGCTCCCTATTTTAGACAACGCTTGGAAGTAACGTCGTGAAAATACAAATGATTGCTGTTGGTACAAAAATGCCAGCATGGGTAGAAACAGGTTTTGCAGAATATCAGCGCCGCTTTCCCAAAGATATGGCACTGGAACTAATCGAAATACCTGCAGGTAAACGTGGCAAAAACGCAGATATAAAGCGTATTTTGCACATTGAAGGTGAAAAAACCTTAGCCGCTATACCTAAAGGCAATCGTATTGTCACACTAGAAGTAACCGGTAAAGCACTGGATACTCACCAGCTAGCGAAAAACATGGAAAAGTGGCAACTTGATGGTCGCGATGTCAGTTTACTGATTGGCGGACCAGAAGGCTTAGCTCCCGAGTGTATTGCGGCCTCTGAGCAAAAATGGTCGTTATCAAATTTAACGCTCCCACACCCTTTAGTACGCATTATTGTTGCTGAAAGCCTTTACAGAGGCTGGAGCTTAAATAACAACCACCCTTATCATCGCGAGTAGTTTCTTGCCATGCTAAAACGAAGACCCACTATTCGCGACCACTCAGCAGAAGCTAATTTATTTGCTCGGCGTGCATTTGTGGGTTTTATTTTTATCTTAGCCTTAGTAGCCATATTATTGTCTAACTTGTACACCATTCAAGTTGACGACCACCAAGATTACCAAACTCGCTCTAATGACAACCGCATAAAAGTAATCCCTATTGCACCTAATCGCGGACTTATTTATGACCGCAACGGTGTTTTACTGGCCGAAAATAAGCCCGTCTATAACCTTGAAGTGATCCCCGAAGAAGTTGATGATTTAACCGCCTCTTTGAAGTCTATCAGCAAAATCATTGAAATAACCGAGCAACAACAAGCTGATTTTCTTGATGATATAAAACATACTCGACGTTTTAAAAGCCAAGTCCTCAAAGCCCGTTTAAATGAAAACGAAGTAGCGATGTTTTCAGTAAACCAACATAAATTTCCAGGGTTTAGCATTGAAGCGCGCCTAGCGAGATATTATCCCTTTGGCGATACTTTAACCCATGCATTAGGCTATGTTGCAAAGCTCAATAGAAAAGAATTAAATAAGCTTGAACAACAAGATGAAGCCACAAACTACCGAGCCACGCATGATATTGGTAAACTGGGTATCGAAAAGTATTACGAGCCATTACTACATGGACAAGTCGGCTCACAGCGGGTTGAAGTAAACAACCGTGGCCGTATTATTCGCACCTTAAACATGGATCCACCGCAGCCGGGTGACGACTTAGTACTTACTCTCGACATTGGTTTACAACAAATAGCCCAACATGCACTTAAAGATATGCGCGGCGCTATTGTGGTAATGGATGCAAAAGATGGCGGTGTTCTAGCGCTTTATTCAAACCCAAGTTATGACCCCAATTTATTTGTGCACGGTATTAGCAGTAAAGACTACAAAGCCCTACTTAATCCAGATCGCCCACTTATAAACCGTACCACTCAAGGACGCTATGCACCAGCATCGACTATTAAGCCGCACATGGCTATTTTGGCATTAGAAGAAAACATAGTGCAAGAAACCACCACCATGTGGGATCCAGGCTTTTTTCAAATACCAAACGTAGAGCATAGATGGCGAGATTGGCGACGTTGGGGCCATGGCCATGTTGATGTTTACAAGGCAATAGAAGAGTCATGCGATACCTACTTTTATGACGCAGCCTATCGTATGGGGATCACCAAAATAAGTAACTTTATGGCTCGCTTTGGCTTTGGTGAGTTATCCGGTATTGATATTCATGAAGAAACAACCGCTATTTTACCCTCAAAAGAGTGGAAAGAAGATCGTTTTAAAGAGTCGTGGTGGCGTGGCGATACTATTTCTGTAGGAATTGGCCAAGGTTATTGGACTGCCACCCCCATTCAAATAGCGAATGCCACTAATATTTTAGTTAACAGAGGGATAAATCACCCTCCTCATTTAGTGCAAGTTGCTAAAAAAGAAGATCAAATTACTCAGCTCAATAATGAAGAAAAGCCACCTGTTGTACTCAATAATGAAGATAACTGGCGCATCGCGATTGATGCCATGCATAACACCGTTAAAAAAACCACCGGAACTGCCCATCGTGCGTTTAAAGGCGCTACCTACGATCCAGCAGGTAAAACCGGTACAGCCCAAGTAGTCAGTATTGCTCAAGGCGAGCGTTACGACGCCGATGCACTTAAAGAGCGCCAACGTGATAACGCCATTTACGTCGGTTTTGCCCCCTACAACAACCCACAAATAGTGGTCTCTATTGTGGTAGAAAATACCGGTGGCGGAAGCTCAGTAGGTGCGCCGATTGCCCGTCAATTAATGGATTATTATTTTGCAGCTAACCCAATTCAATCCTCAGGGAGTAAAGTACCATGACGGCTTTACATAATAAGCGCTCTATTTGGCTACGCCTGCATATCGACTTGCCACTTTTAATTGCTTTATTACTGATGATGGCTGGCAGCATCACTATCGTTTATAGTGCCTCTGGCCAAGACTCGGCTATGATGATCCGCCATGTAACCCGCATGGCAGGTGCAATTATTGGAATGTTTGTTTTAGCGCAAATCCCCCCCGCTACGTTAAAACGCTTAGTCATTCCCATGTATTGCCTAGGGTTACTCATGCTAGTTGGAGTACTACTATTTGGTGTAAGCTCTAAAGGCGCTCAACGCTGGTTAGATTTAGGTATTACCCGCTTTCAACCCTCAGAGCTGATGAAATTAGCGGTTCCTATGATGGTGGCTTGGTACATTGGTCGTAACCACTTACCACCGCGTCCACTTCATTTAATTATTGGCTTTGCCATTGTAATGTTGCCCACCTTACTTATTAAGGAACAGCCCGATTTAGGCACCTCAATTTTGATTGCCAGTTCGGGGGTGTTTGTATTGTTTTTATCTGGCTTGAGTTGGCGTTTAATTGGCTTTTTAAGCTCAGTTGTTGCTTTGGCAGCGTGGCCATTTTGGCACTATGGTATGCACGATTATCAAAAGCAAAGAGTACTGACCTTTTTAGATCCTGAGAGCGATCCGCTTGGTTCTGGCTATCATATTATTCAATCAAAAATTGCTATTGGCTCAGGCGGTATCGAAGGCAAAGGCTGGTTGCAAGGCACACAATCACAACTGGAATTTTTACCTGAACGACATACCGATTTTATTTTTTCTGTACTGAGTGAAGAGTTTGGTTTATTTGGTGTGTGTATTTTACTTAGCCTGTACTTATTCATCATTGGCCGTGGATTATTTATTGCAGTTAATGCACAAGAAGCTTTTGGCAAGTTACTCGCAGGCTCTCTGACACTCACATTTTTCGTTTATATTTTTGTAAACATTGGTATGGTCTCGGGTTTATTACCTGTTGTAGGTGTTCCCTTACCATTAATTAGTTATGGCGGCACCTCAATGGTGACCTTGATGGCTGCATTTGGCATTATTATGTCGATTGCCACAGATAAAAGGATGCTCTTAAAATAATGCGCCTTTATAAACAACTTATAATTATTACACTCGTTAGCCTCTTTTTAAGTGCATGTAGCAGTTCAAATAGCCGTTACAGCATGCGCCATGATGCAGCGCCTCTTCGAGCACCAACTGAATTAGAAATGCAAGATGCTATTGTCACTAAAGTTATAAAAAGCGCGAGCACCACACGCCCTTACGAAGTGTTGGGCAAACGTTATACCCCTATGCTCGATGAAACAGGTTATTCAGAAACGGGCATTGCCTCATGGTATGGCCGAAAATTTCATGGTTATCACACCTCTAACGGCGAAATTTACGATATGTTCGCTATGACGGCAGCTCACAAAACCTTGCCCTTACCGAGTTTTGTGCGCGTAACAAATACAGCCAATGGCCAATCTGTTATAGTACGGGTTAACGATCGCGGGCCTTTTCATGACGATAGAATCATTGATCTTTCCTATGCTGCAGCCTATAAACTTGGCTACCATAAATACGGTACAGCACAGGTTAAGCTTGAAGCGATTACCCTTGCAGATACCCATGCACGAAAAACCTATGTTCAAGTAGCTGCAGGTAGTACGTTAGCCAACATAGAAGCATTGGCACACACACTACGAGAGCAATATAAATTACCAACAAATATCGTCGAAAAAGACGGTATTTATAGATTGCACTTAGGGCCGATAAAAGATGCCCAACACGCGCAACGAGTACTAGAAACATTAAAACAAAATCAATTTCAAAACGCGTTCTTGCTTTACACTCAGTAAGCCCTTTAGAATAGGGAGAATGCATATTTTTAACTTTAACCATTAATGAGTATGATGAAATCTATTAAACATAAAATTCTTACTGGTGTTTGCGGCTTAGTCTGTTCTGCCGCCGTCTTTTCAGCCACCGCACAAATTATTCCAGCCCCTCCTCAAGTTAATGCTAAAGGTTACTTTTTGGTGGACTTCACCACAGGTAAAGTGATTGCAGAAGGTGAAGCTGATACAAGACTTGCTCCTGCTAGCTTAACTAAAATGATGACTAGTTATGTAATTGGTACAGAAATAAATGCAGGTAATATCGCCCCCACCGATATGGTAACTATCAGTGAAAAAGCGTGGGCAAAAAACTTTCCTGAATCATCTAAAATGTTCATTGAAGTGGGTAAGCAAGTAAGTGTAGATGAACTTAATCACGGTATTATTGTGCAATCAGGTAATGATGCCTGTGTTGCCATGGCTGAGCATATTGCAGGCAGCGAAAGTGCCTTTGCAGATTTAATGAATGCCCATGCTGAAAAGATAGGCATGACAAATACTCACTTTATTAATAGTCACGGTCTTGATACAGACGAGCACTACACAACGCCACGCGATATGGCCACACTTGGTGCAGCCTTAATCAGAGACGTGCCGGACGAATATGCACTATATAAAGAAAAGTCATTTACATACAATGGTATAAAGCAATATAACCGTAACTCGTTGTTATGGGATGAAAGCTTAGATGTTGATGGTATTAAAACAGGCCATACATCTGATGCGGGTTACAGCTTAGTCACCTCGGCAACGAAAAACGACATGCGTTTAATTGCGGTAGTTATGGGTACTTCAAGTGAGCGTGCGCGTAAAGTTGAAAGTAAAAAACTGCTTAACTACGGTTTCCGCTTTTTTGAAACAATTACGCCTTACAAAGCTGGCGATAGTTTTGCAGAGCAACGCATCTGGATGGGTAACAAAGAGAATGTCTCTTTAGGTATTTTAGAAGACACCCCTATTACAATCCCTCGTGGCCAACATAAAAACCTGAAAGCAAACTTTGAGCTTGACGATACGCTTGAAGCACCTTTAGCTAAAGGCACTAAAGTAGGCACGCTGTTTTTACAACTTGAAGGCGAAGATATTGCACAATATCCGCTAGTTACGCTTGAAGAAATACAAGAAGGTAGCTTCTTCAGCAAAATATATGACTACTTACGCTTACAAATAATGTAAGCACGAGTAAAGTAATATGAACGCCTCTTCTGTGAGGCGTTTTTTTTTGCTTGAAAAGTGCTAGAATGCGCCCCATATATACCAATCGTATTGAATGACTATCGTTGGCTTAGGTCAAAAGTAACATCATTTCAAGATTGTCATTAGCCTGTCAGTTTTAAGCTTAACGTATAAGTTGAGCCAACACTTTTGTTTGAGGAGTTCCCGTCGTGGTTGAACCTGTTAAAAACACTAAATTTGATGAGTACCTAGAGTACCCTTGCCCGTTTACATTTAAAATTATGGGTCTAGCAAACGTAAACTTAACTGATCAAATTTTAGAAAAGTTACAACCTATCGCTCCGGGTGATTATGCGCCAAAAGTAAAACCGAGCAGTAAAGGTAACTATGAGTCAGTCACTTTAGTAGCCACAGTAACAAGCGGCAAACACATTGAAGAAATTTACAACGTGATCAGCAATATCGATGACGTGCGCCATATGCTTTAAGCTATAGTTGAGATTTGTTGTGAGCGAAAACACCCTAATCGTACGCCAACTGGGTCGTCAGCGTTACATGCCGATTTGGCAAAAAATGCAAGACTTTACCGACACCCGTGATGAAAATACGCCAGATGAAATTTGGTTAGTAGAGCATGAAAGTGTATTTACCCAAGGCCAAGCCGGTAAAGATGAGCATTTACTCGCCCCAGGTGACATTGAAGTGATTAAAGTTGACCGCGGTGGACAGGTTACTTACCACGGCCCTGGTCAGCAAATGATGTATGTATTATTTAATTTACGTCGTTTAAAAATTGGGGTGCGAGAGCTAGTTACTTGGCTTGAAGAGTGCATCATTGAGTCCCTTTCAGAGTTCGCCATAGATGCATACGCGAAAGCGGATGCCCCTGGTGTTTACGTTAACGACAGTAAAATTGCATCTTTAGGTTTACGAGTTCGTCGTGGCTGCTCATTTCATGGCTTGGCATTAAATGTTAATATGGATCTAAGTCCATTTTTACGCATTAACCCATGTGGTTATGCGGGCATGAATATGGTGCAAACTAAAGAACTAAATGGCCCTCAAAACCTTGAAGCTGCAGGTGAAGGGCTGGTAAAACACATGATCAAGAAGCTTAATGCAACACAGGTTAAGCATACTGAAGGGTTTGAAAACGAATGAATAAACCAGTCAAAATGGAACCAGGTGTAAAACTACGCGACGCAGAAAAAATGGCGTTGATCCCCGTTAAAGTTTTACCAACAGAAAAAACCGAAATGCTCCGTAAGCCAGAGTGGCTTAAAATTCGCTTACCCAAGTCAACCGAGCGAATTGACGGCATAAAACAAGCAATGCGTAAGCATGGCCTTCACTCTGTATGTGAAGAAGCTTCGTGTCCTAACTTATCAGAGTGTTTTAACCACGGTACAGCGACCTTTATGATTTTAGGGGCTATTTGTACACGTCGTTGTCCATTTTGTGACGTTGCACATGGTCGTCCATTAAAACCTGATGCCGCTGAGCCTGAAAAGCTGGCACTGACCATTAAAGACATGAAGTTACGCTATGTGGTTATTACTTCTGTAGACCGTGATGATTTACGTGACGGTGGTGCTCAGCACTTTGCTGATTGTATCCGCGAAATTCGTAAGCATAACCCAGAAATTACCATTGAGATTTTAGTGCCCGATTTTCGTGGCCGTATGGACAGAGCGTTAGAAATTTTAATTGAAACGCCGCCAGATGTATTTAATCACAACCTAGAAACGGCGCCACGTTTATACAAACTTGCGCGCCCAGGTGCTGACTATAAATGGTCTCTTGAATTATTACGTCGCTTTAAAGAAGCCCATCCTGAGGTTAAAACAAAATCAGGCTTAATGGTTGGCCTTGGTGAAGAAATTAGCGAAATCGAGGAAGTACTTCGCGATTTACGTGCTCATAACGTTGATATGCTTACTGTAGGGCAATACCTACAACCGTCTAAGCATCACTTACCCGTTAAGCGTTACGTGCCACCAGCTGAATTTGACGCATTAAAAGAATATGCTGATGAAATTGGCTTTACACACGCGGCTTCAGGCCCATTTGTTCGTTCAAGCTACCACGCTGATCAGCAAGCTGCGGGTAAAGAAGTAAAATAGTTACTTTTTAACCTATATTATAAAAGCCGTTAGCAATGAATTATTCACAGCTAACGGCTTTTTTGTTTATGCACTATAGATCATCTCTGACGCCCTGTTAATCCAATAGACCCTACACCCTTAACTTAGGCCTATCGCAAGTCAACTTCAGCCGCGTCGTTGCAAGGTTCAACAGGGGTTCCTGTTAAGGCAGCAAAATCTAAACTAAGGGTTGATTTAATTTACTTTATTTCAAATGCTTAATATTTTAACTACCCCCCTATAATTTAAATTTTTATAAACACACCCTATTTCGCCCTAAATCTTTAGCTTTATAAAGCAAATCATCAGCGCAATTTATGCATTCATCTAGTGAATTAAATTTTTCAATACTAGCAATACCACCAGATATAGTAGGTGATATTTTAATTCCCTTAACTACCAACTCTAACGAGGAAACCGACAATCTAACTCTTTCTGCAATATCATTTGCCTTGCTTAAATCAACGTTTGGGAATAAAACAATAAATTCTTCGCCGCCCCAACGCGCAACAACATCACATCCTCTCACGCTACTTTTAACGGTGTTGGCAACCTCTACAAGCACATTGTCACCTATAGAGTGACCATAAGTGTCGTTAATATTCTTGAACTTATCGATATCAAATAAGCATATGCAAAATGCATTTTTATCACGTTGATACTTTTCAAACTCTTGATTCGAGCGCTCAGTAAAACCTCGTCTATTCATTAATTGCGTTAGCGAATCTTTTACCGTTAATATTCTAAGCTGCTCATTTGCATGTTTTAGATCTTTTGTTTTGCTATCAACAAGACTATTCAAAGCGATTGCTTGTTGGTGCAAGTTATATGTACGCCAGCGATAAATAAGGTATGTAAAAACAAAAAATAGTATGACACTCAAAAATATAAATTCAGTCGTTTTCCACCATGGCGTTTTTACTACAATACTCAATACGTTTGCTTTAGTGGCCCATACACCATGACGATTTGTATTTTTAATTTCAAGTTCGTAGTGACCGGGTAACAAGTTTGTAAACAAAACGCTGCGGCTAATACTATCAACATACTGCCAGCGATTATCAAAACCCTTTAGTTTATAGGCATATTGAATACTCTTTGGACTTCCATATTCAAGAGATGTAAATTCAATAGTAACCATCAAATTATTAGGTTCAAGCACTAACTCGTAATCATTTGGTAATTCTTTCAGAGGAGCTTTTTTAGCATCATAAATATCATCTTCACTCTCTAAGCTTAATGTTTTTATTTTTGTAAGCTCAAGGGCTGGAAAATCAGTTGATGTGTTTATAGTCATAGGATCGAAATAATTAAAGCTATTAACGCCTGCAAAAAATAATAAGCCAGCTTCATTTTCAGCTGGTCTAGCAATATAATAGCCGCCTATACTAACACCATCGTTTTGCGAGTAATGATCTATGAGCGTAAAAGACTCGTTAATCCGAGACAAACCACGCGAGCTTGCAACCCAATAACCATTATCACTCCCTTTTATTACACCACCTATAGAACTCTTTGAAATAGCTGAATCAGCAAATAATTGCTCAAATATTGGCGCTTTCATCGATTCATCATATCGCATGTGCCACAGACCTTTACCTTGAGTGCCTAAAAAGTAATTTCCAGGAGAGATTTCAGAAATCCATGTAATTACATTATGGGGTAAACTGCTTGGATCGTCCGGATCGTGGGAGAAGTGTTCAAAATGCTTGGTCACGCTATTAACCAAATATAAACCACCAATAGTTGCAACCCATGTTTGCTCTTTATCTAAACTTAAAATTTCTGTAACTAGTGGTGTATCAATATTTAAAATAACATCATTATTTTTTGGATCGTAATAAAATAAACCATTATCATAACTACCGATCCACAGCATGCCCAGCTCATCTTCAGTTAATGTATAAATGGGCACACTTTTAAAAGGTAGAGTTTCTAGCAGCTGAGTCTCTTCATTAAGCTTACTCAAACCAAGCTTTGAAGCCACCCATAAAGTACCATCTAATTTAGAGTAATAAACTGCAGTAAGCTTATTTTGCGCTAAATTGTTACCACCATTATTTGCGTATTGAAATGGCCCCTCTATTGATAAATCACTATTTACTTTCCAAACTCCAGATGTACCCGATGCCCATATTTCGCCATTATTCCCCGAAGTAACAAAATAAATTGAATCTCTATTTTTAAACTCTAATGATTTAATCAATGTTTTACCTGGGTCAATAACACCAACGCCACTATCGATTGTGCCAAAAAATATAACGCCATTTTTAGATTCAAGTAAACTTCTAATATTGTGATGATTGATACCTTCATCCACTTCGATATTCTCATTACTCTTAAATACCGTTGAATCTAAAAGATCATTAGGATCAGTGAATATAGATGCACCATCAGCAGTAGCAATCCAAATAGAGCCATCTGACATCTGGTGAATATCATTAACAATAGAATCAACTAAACCGTTGTGGGTACTAATATTTTCAATTAATATTGGCTGCTGATCGTTTATATTATATTTAAATAAACCGTAACCATTGGTCCCCACCCATAGCTTTTGCTCACTATCAATGAACAGGGTACTGACATTTTTATTTGCTAACAATACAGTAGGAGGCTTATTAAAATTTTGTTTATCGAACTTTAACAAGCCCGATTTAGTCGTTGCCCATACATTGCCTTTTTTATCAAAACCTAGATCATATACATTGTAAGGTGTTTGCTCATTAGTAATTTTTTTAAACTCACTACTTCCTACCGGACGATAAAAAAGCCCCTTACTAGAGCCAATCCATAAATTATTTTCAGCATCAAATTTAATTTTTCTAACAATATACTGCTCGTTCCCACTTTTTGAGCTATCTAAATAAATGTGTCTGAATTGACCTGATTGCTGCTCTAATACATCAAGCCCGTTTATGTTACCAACGTATAAATCACCTTTATTGGGATCAATTTCTAAATCAAACACATATGAACCAGAAAGTCCATTGCCATCCTCTGTTTTTTGCCCAAAAGAAACAAACTCATAACCATCAAATCGGTTAATACCTAATTGCGTTGCAAACCAAATATACCCATTGCTGTCTTCCTCAATATCATAAATCGAGGCTTGTGATAATCCATGTTGCGTTGAATAAAATCGACTTTGCGGAAACTGATGCGACGCTTTTGATAATACATCCTGAGAAGAAAACCAAATAACAAAGCAACAAAACACTTCCCATGTTTTTTTCATTAGTAAAAAATGTTCCTTTAAGGCTCACACAGTTTTGATAATCAGTAATAAAATGATTATATAGATAATGGTTTTATTATAATTACTTATGAGTAGAATGCTAAAAATGATTTTTGATTATTAAAATAACTCAATTTGAATCTGTATAATTATCAATCAAAACACTGACAATAGCAGTTTACAGATATATCCAAAGCAGTTCGTAAAAATTTTATTTAGTATAAGATACAAAATAACATTAGGTTAAAGCCAAATTACTTGAGATAATCTTATTTGATACCCTCATTTAGGCTAAACATGAAATTATTAGTTCGTAACCTCTCTCGTGCTACAACAGAGCATGAGCTTCGTACTTTATTTACAGCGCACGGTAAAGTGACCACCTGTAACTTAGTACTCGATAAAGAAACTGGCCAATCAAAAGGTTTTGCTTTTGTAGAAATGCCAAACGACATTGAAGTTAAAGGCGCAATAAAAGCGCTTAATCAAACCACAGTAGACAAAAGCAAAATCCGTGTAAAACTAGCGGATGCTTAATAAGTAAAAAATTGAGATGTTGGAAGTTAACACATACTTTCAATGTTTAACCTCAATTTATATTGCTCAAAGTTTTAGTTATAACGCTTTGAGCAATATAAATAATTGGGTTTATACCTGAGTCAAAATCTCCTTTAAGACCTGCTGCTTACTTACTATATCCTTGTATAAGGCAAATTGGTTTTTTGCGCGATCTAAGTTGTGTCTCTTATGCTTAACGCTAAAGTAATTATCACCATCTATATAATCAGTTAAAAAGCGTAAGCCAATCATAAAGGGCATTACTTTAGCACCTAACCAAAAGCTTTGTTTCTCGGCGGGTGTTAATACCCCCTTTAGTGGCTCAACATAGCCTTTAACAATCGCTGCAAAAATATCTTCACGAACACCTACCTTTTCAAGCGCCGTTGAATCTTCTTGCTCTGCAGAGCAAAATGTTCTGACCATATCACCAAAATCATTAAGCCAATAACCAGGCATACAGGTATCTAAATCTATCACCGCTTTTGCATTATTAGAGTCTAAGCAAAATAGCATGTTGTTTATTTTAGTATCGTTATGGCACACACGAATAGGCACTTTTCCCTCAAGGGCATTAAGCTCATCGATAAGTGAAAGCTGCGACAGGCAAAAATCAACCTCTTCCTGACAATGAGCCAAACGTTTATGAGGATCGGTGCTAACCACTTGCTTGAAGACTTCTGCACGCATGGCCAAGTTATGAAAATTAGGAATAACCGCATGTAAATTGTTCGCGTCAAAGTCTTGTAGCGCTTGCGCAAATTGGCCAAATGCATTGGCCGCTGTTTGTGCCTGGCTAGCAGTATTAACCACATCTTCACTATAACTGCCACCAATAAACTCAAGTGCTCGCCAAGTATCATCATCATTATTAACTAAATAGTCATTCTGAGTCGTCGCTACATGGCGTACTATTGCTAGATTGAATTCACCTGCTTGTTGTTTTTCACTTAAGTGTTGCTCTATTAATCGCGCATTATCAACAAGTAACTGTGGTTTTGGAAACACCACCGTATTAAGCTTTTGTACAACCAGTGACCGCTTCGAAGTACTTAATAACATAGTAGTATTTATATGCCCACTGCCTATGGGTTTTATGCTCGCATGCTTCTCGTCAAGGCCAAAACTCTCAGATAAATAAACTTCTATAGGAACTGTATTCATTTTCTACTTCACTCTTTTCGCTCAAGGCGATAATAATTTTTAACGCAGGTAGCGGGTTATTTAACATGCTAGATTGATCATATTTATAATAAAATTGGTACTACCATCTTTATGCTTGACGTAATGCGCACAAAGTAGCCGCAATGCTTGTCAGTTCTGATTTATAGGTAACACCAAACCAAGGCTCTTTTGCAGTGTATACAAATACAGGCTGTGCTTTTACATTAATAGCTTTCTGGATTTGATCGGGTAAGTAGTACTCTTGCTGAGTATTCACGTTATATTGCTGTAAAAACGTTTCAAAACCTTGTTGCAAATAGTCAAAAAAGCAAGGGGTGATCCCCCAAAAACTCATCGAGCCTAGGGAGTTTGGGCTAATTTTCTCACGTAAACCCTGTGGGTTATCGCCAAAAATATGCTCAGACTGTTGTTGAATATTCAAATACTCGGTTACGGCAACAAGCTTTCCATCCGCAATATTACATACCCCACGATTAACACCACCGTGCTCAGAAAGAGTATCAATAATCGGATACCCTACCATTGCCCATTCAGCGCTTCTTTTAAAGTGCTCACTCAGTAATACAAACGAAGATTTGCCATAATAGTCATCGGCAGTGATCACAATAGCGGGGTTATTAATGTGGGCTTTGGCACATAGCAGAGCGTGACCTGTTCCCCAGGGTTTTTTCCGTTGGGCAAGTGTTGCTTTAAACTGTTCGGGAACCTGCTCAATGTGTTGCTCCACCAGTACCACATCAAGATCACTAGGCAAGCGTGGCAAAATAGTACGCTCTATTTCACTGCGTACCGCTTGGTTTATGATCAGCACCACCTGCGTCACCCCTGCAGCATGCGCATCAATAATACTCAGCTCCATAATAGTGCAATTTAGCCCTGGAATCTCTGCAATTTGTTTATTGCCACCAAAGCGACTACCTAAGCCACCTGCAAGCACAATTAAACTCAGTTTATATTTTTTCATTTAGAGTCTGCGCATTTAAGAGGGTAATTTATCAAGCCAAGTTTGTAACCACGGCTCGGTGACAGGCCACGGCTCAAAGTCTTCACAGGCATCAATTTCTAATCGATTACCCACAGGTTTTGCTTGTAAGTCACGTAATAGTTCATCAAAGCTACGCCCTGCTGCGCAAAACGTATCACCATAACTTCTATCACCCATAGCCACAATGCCAAATGGCTTATTAGTTAACATTGGAAAGGTGCTGTTAAGCTGATTATAAAGCTCTGCCAAGTTAGCGGGTATATCGCCTTGTCCTGTTGTTGAGGTGACAATTAAAATATGCGATGCATTTTTTAGATCTTCTAAACTTGGCTCTGCAAATACGCTTACCTGATGGCCAGTTTGCTCTATAGTATCGCTTATTTGCTCACTTAAACGTTCAGCACCACCATACACGCTGCCTACAAAAATACTAATATGTGCCATTAATAATCCTTTTCTTCACTTGGCCACCCTAACTGTTTGCAAATACTCAACATTGCATCACCTAGTGGCGCTTTAATTATTATCGATTCGTTACTATAAGGATGTACAAAGCTAAGCTCTGTAGCAAATAACATTAATCGCCTAAGAGAGAAGTGTTCTCTAAAAAACTGATTATGCTGGTTATCACCATGGTTAACGTCGCCAATTATTGGCAACGACAAATGTTTTAAATGGCGACGAATTTGATGTTTACGCCCTGTTTTAGGAAAACACTCTACCAAAGAATACCTAACCGTTGGGTATTTTCCTATGGGAATAGGCAACGCAGCTTGGTGCAAACAGTTAAACTGAGTTTGTGCTTCTTGAGCATCTTTATCCTGATCGGCAAATTTATCAGCGATTTTGTCTAGTTCTTCTTTTAACGGTTTATCTAAAAAAACAGATTCAGGCGCAAATCCGCGTACTAGAGCTAAATAACGCTTTGAGATCGTGCCCTCAATAAACAACTGATTCATATCACGCGCGGCTTCTGAGCTTAAAGCAAACAACAACACACCCGATGTCGGCCTATCAAGACGGTGCACAGGAAACACATGCTGACCGAGTTGATCGCGTAGCATTTGCATTGCAAATTGAGTTTCATGCTTATCTAAAAAGGAGCGATGAACAAGTAAGCCTGATGGTTTATCAATCGCTACATAGTTCTCATCTTGATAGAGAATGTTCAGTTCGCCGTATTCAACTGGCGCTGGACGTTCAGTCATCTGACTCTCCAAGCAATGAATCTAATTGCGTCAGCAAAGAAATAATCTCTTCGCTTCCGGACTTATCAATGAGTGTCATTTGCGCCATAGGAGCAATCGCAAAATTACGCGGTAACGGTTGTTTCATTGTAATAATCTGTTGAATTTTTTCTATAAATACAAACTGTAACCACTGTTCAAATGCAAGCGTATCATGGCAAAAAGGGACGCTTGAATGCAACAATGCAGGGTCAATCGGCTCATTTCGCCAAAGCTGATGCTTTTTAAGTAGCGCAGTTAATTGTGTTAAATAGAGTTGGGTTTGTTCAGTCATAATCACCCTTTACTTTGTATATTGCACAATTATACCCTGTTCCCTCAACAGTCGCTATGGCGTATAATTAGCGTAATTTTGTAGTAAAAACAGTTGGAAATTCATGAGTGAACATATAGCCACATTAGGCCAGCTTTTAGACGGTGCAGGAACTCAATGGCGTGCTTTTGATATTGGCAGGCATATTACCAAGCTTGATAAACAACAATTTTTAGCTGTTGAACAAGCACAAGTTCCTTACCCTTACCCATTAGCAGGCCATGCATGGCTAGCAATTCAATTTTGGGACAGTAAAGCTAGCAAAGAACCCTATGTGTGGTTTTTAAAATTCCCACTTGATGAACAAAGTAAACTCGTTAGTGCCAGCCGCGACCACTTTGCAGACATGGTAATTCAAGCACTAGGAACAGAAATTACCGGCGAACAAGCCGATGGCAAACTCGATAATAACCCGTACGTATTTACCCCTAACGCAAATAAATTAGCAGCGTTTAATGCGCAAGTTAAAGTGTTATTAAAACAACCAGCCTCACAGTATTACGAACATGCCCAGCTTTATTTTAGTGGCCAGATTGGTTTTGATAATTGGCAAAGTGTGGCACTACAAGGCATTGCTGATTTTGCTTATCGCCTCAACAGTGCTGATAACTTAAAACACTTACACGCTGCGTGGCCTAATTTACCTGTTGAAGTATTACAACCATTAAGCGCAATGCTTGAACACATCGAAATACCACCCACGTTAAGTGAGTTAATGTTAAGTTATGGACAAACCGCTCTTAAGAATAATGATGTGGTTACGGCTTCTGCCGCGCTTCGCGCCATATCATCAGGGCAAGCAACAGGGCTTAGCGCACAACTGGTTGACTGCGCTTTAGAATCTACGCTTGGGCAAGACTCAGACATTTTATTAACTATTGCAGGTCGCTGCTTTAAACAATTAGAAGAGCCACAGCGTTTGCATGTATTTATGGATAACTGTGCGCACCATGAGAAAATAGCTGAGTTATTTCCCAGCATTTTTGCAGATTTAGTTGCAATTCCAACTATTCGCCCACATTTATTAGCATTACTACGTAAAGAAAACAGAAGCGAGACGTTAGCTCGCGCAATTGGAAGGTTATTCTCTTAAATGGCTAGTTTATGGACGTTCATACTTATTGGGGCTGTAATTTATTTTTTTTGGCTAAATCGTAAAATAGCCGAAGCAGCGAACGTTCATGCCAAACGCCAAAGTGAGCAATTGCAGGTACAACTAATGAGTGTGGCTTGTAGCAAGCGTCGGTTTGGCATTTTAAAAAGTGGTAAACCGGGCATGAAAAGCGAATTTATTTTTGAATTTTCAAGCGATGGTGAAAATGCTTATCAGGGAGTGTTAATCATGGAAGATGAAAAGCTAAAAAGTGTGGTTGTGCCACCGCATAAGATATAATTTTTGTAAACAAAAAACCAAGGCGTAACCTCAGTTACGCCCTAATTGCCAACATCCTGTAAGGTATCCTTTACCTGATCCTTGTTTATCATCCACTGAACGAGCAAACTACCGTGTTAGCCCTCCATTGCATCCTGCAATATCCTCTTGCCGCCTTGGCCGTCCTGCGTAAACTAACGCTCCTGCAATGTCCTATCGCATCATCCTTGGTATCCTTTAAATAGCTCCTAGCTATTTTAGTACTTCATGTACTTCCTGTTTCATCCTTGCATCCGTGTTAACTTGTCCTTTACGCTTCCTGCTAGTCACTACTATGCTGCCTGATTCCATATCCATGGCATTAGCTCAATCATTGAGCTATGTCGTCTTGACAAAGTAAAGTTTAAACCAAACGGCTGGGTATAATAGTGAGGAAAACTAAAAAATTTAATGTCACAAAATTGAAAAAACTAAAATAGCTATAAATAACAGAAGCTTGATGCTTATAAACAGATAAATAATGGATTTAAACTGACAAAGAGCACACTAATGTAGGATATATCTCACACTGGTGTGCCCGATTTGGAACATAGGCTTACAGATGCGCCATTATGAACAACTACCTTTATTGAGCATTAGCAACTTTAAATAGTAATTCACCCTTAACTTGGTTAAATGAAAGTTGTTTAAAGTGCTCAAAGCCTTGCGATTTAAAAAATTTCGTATGCTCGTCACGAGTCACAAATACCGCTATACCAGAAGACTCAGGATTATCGTGTATTAAGCCATCTAAACCTTTAAGTAAAGTGCGACCAAACCCTTGCCCGTGAAAGTGTGGATCAACCGCAATAAACGCTAAAAAGTAATAATTCCCTTGCGGCTTTAAGGCGTCACGAATGGTTTTTTCTTTTTCAATTAATTGATTCGTTTGTAAATAACCTGCACTTAGCATCAGCTTTAATCGCCAATGCCAATAACGCTCAGCTTGTAATTGGCTATTTGACTCAAACACACAGGCAACCGCTTTTAATTTATCATTACGGTAAAGGCCAATTAAAGGCTGCTTCTCTTGCCAAAAGCTACTGAGCTCTTCACGAATAAGTGCACGTAGTTTTTTTTCATAATCGAGCGGGTTGTCTTCGTTATACCCTAGCAGAGTTTGTAAAATAGGATCGTTTTGGTATGCCTGATAAATTAGGCTGGCTGCTGTGCTTATATCCTCTGGTGCAATATGCTGAACACTAAAGGCGTCTGTCGATTCTGCTGTGGCTGTCATTTTATTTCCTTTATTATTTTATACCCGTTGTCATTACGCCGCGTAACTTGTTTGGGATTAATTTTGAACTACAACGATGACCAAATGCTTATATAACTATATACCTAAGTGAGACAAATAAGCGAATTTACATTTTAGTTAGTACGCTCATCCACTGCATTGAGTCAGATCATGCTTTAGCGACTTACTACTGAATAAATAAAGCGTAAATTCAGTAAGGGTTAAACTGGCTAGATATACCATTCCCCCCTAGAGTTAATACATATTAATTCATTTAGGAGCATTATTATGGATACAACAAAACATACAATTAATACCTTGTTCGCCCAACTAGGACTGCCGGATTCGGATGCGCAAATAGATGCATTTATTGCCTCGCACTCCATTGCCGATACAACCTTGTTGCAAGATGCTCCCTTTTGGGATGAAGCCCAACAACATTTCATTGCCGAATCACTAGCGGTTGATGGCGATTGGAGTGAAGTAATAGATGAATTAGACGTACGTCTTCGTCAAAAATAATTAATTTTATGGCGCATTTTAATGTGCCTTAGCCACTTTATTGATACCATACCCGCTCGCAGCGTCTATGTTGCGAGCTTACTTTATAAAAGAGTTATAATTGAATGAACGCTGCTGTATTTGAAGCTATAAAAGTCCTTCTTGATGAAGGCAAAGTTCCCACTGTTGCACTAACTAAAAGTCGTTTAACAACACCGACCCCAATGCCGGTTATTATTGCTGCGGTGAGTCAATATAAGAATAATCCTGATTCAATTTATAATTTAATGAAACCCCCAAAGCAAAGTACCAGTAATGAAGGTCAAAACAGCTCTCAATTAGATAGAATTGAGCAAAAGTTAGATCAATTACTTACACTGCTCGCGCCAAAATAATTTGAGACTATAAATGTTTGTTGTTGATTTAACATTTGATTGCTACCAAGACACCACCTTAGAGCAAGCCGAGCAAGCAATAAACCGCTTGGTAAATGCATTACGTTTTAATGGCCAAATCATTGGAGAAGAATTTCCAACGGTGTTAAAAGATGGCTATTTTATCACTCGCGTTATGTGTCCGACCGAAGACGCTATGCACCCTCTTAACAACAGTGCATTTGTAAAGCACAGTGTTGAAAAGCTTCATGATGCAGGCTTGTTAGCACCAAAGGTGAAAATAATAGGTCAAGACATTCACTCAAACGGTGCCGATGGTTGTAAAGAGCCCTCAAGCTATATTTTATATACTACGTATGTGCACACCTGTAGCCCACTGTATTGTGGCGATGACTTTTTACCCGTTCCGCTATTTAATATTCCGGCAATTGCCAATGGCGATTATAAAACCCTGATTAAATGGCAAGAAGATTGGCAAGCATGCGATCAAATTCAAATTAATGGCGCAACTCGCTGTGAATTTCCTGCACTAGAGGAAATAGCCAGCACACAAAGTGATTTGTATCGCCGAGGTAAAGATATTAGCAAACGCATCAGCTTTTTAACTAAAAAGCCAGTTTACTATTACTTATACCGTGTAGGTGGGGTTGATAAAACCTCGGAGCTTAAGCGTAAATGCCCAAGTTGCCAAGGTGAATGGAAATTACCTGAGCCATGGTTTGGTTTATTTGATTTTAGGTGTGAGCCGTGTGGTTTAGTGTCTAATATTTCATGGGATTTTCAATAAGTCCCATACTTAAGGTGCTATGTCTAAAACATCACACCTTAAAATTACCTTATAATTATACTGCCAACGACGCTATAAATTCACTGAGGTTTTTGGCGAGTACATGATGTGGCTTTTTACCTACATACTCTAGGCACACCTCACCTGTTTCCACTAATACCGTAACAAGTAAATCATCTTGATCAGTTAAACCAATAAAAACACTTGGCGCTTGCTTTAGCTTTCGCTTCATTAAAACATGACCCGTGATATTTTGTTGCAGTAAGTCAAAGTCATCCTCATTCCACGCTTGTAATAATTCTACTTGATGGCCATCAACGCTGGCTAAAATACTGCCAGCAAACATGTGGCCATAAAACTGGCTAAGTTCATCAGGAAATTCAAGCTCTAATGCGTTAGCGAGATCAGCCAAAGAACCTGCAGGCTCTCTCACTATCGCTTGCCATTGAATCATACCGTGCTCATCGGCTGTGCCTATTTCACAAGGGCTTGGCCATTGCTCATCGTGGGCGATGAGTGGCTGCTTTTGTGTATTTTTGATGGTTTTTTCACTAAAGCGTTGGTGAAGTTGGGCTAATTGCATTGCAACAGACATACTGTGAAACTCATTTAATTTAGATATAATGTCCCTATTGTAACTATTTAAGAGCAAACATGACAGATTACAGCAATTCTCCCGATCTTAAAGGCAGCGTACTTGGTCAATCTACTGAGTATGTAGATCAATACACGCCCAGCTTGCTTTTTCCTATTGCTCGCAAGCTTAATCGCGACGCGTTGAGTATTGATGAAGCCGCATTACCATTCAAAGGCCAAGATATTTGGACCGGTTACGAACTATCTTGGTTAAATACCAAAGGCAAACCACAAGTTGCGGTGGCGATATTTACTTTCGAATGTCAAAGTAGTCACATTATAGAGTCAAAGTCGTTTAAGCTTTATTTAAACAGTTTTAACCAAAGCCGCTTTGGTAGTGTTGAAATTGTTAAGCAACATTTAATTGACGACTTATCAAATGCGGTAAACAGCCCGGTAAAGGTGACCTTATACAGCGCTGATGATTATAATTGTATTCCTTGCACACCGCTTCCAGGTGAGTGTATTGATGAGTTAGATATTGAAATAGATAACTACCATATTGATGCACATTCTTTAAAGTCACAAAGCGATAAAGTGGTTAGCGAAACCTTGCATAGTCACCTGCTTAAATCGAACTGTTTAATTACTTCACAGCCGGATTGGGCCAGCATTATTATTCGTTATACTGGTGAGCAAGTGTGTCGTGAGTCATTATTACGCTATTTAATTTCGTTTAGGACCCATAATGAGTTCCATGAGCAATGTGTGGAGCGTATTTATAGCGACTTAACCACTCAATTGAATATTAAAGAGCTTGAAGTGTATGCGCGCTATACGCGTCGTGGCGGCCTTGATATTAATCCATATCGCTCAACGCATCATAACGATACCCCTTTTGCGGTAAAAATAAACCGTCAATAAGCTAAGCAAAAAAGGAGCCCGAGGCTCCTTTTTTTAATCGTTAAGTTGCTTAGTTGGCACTGGCATTCCACACACATCAATGTAATTATGGCTATACGCAAACCATTCCTCACTACGACTACCTCGTGCTGAAATTAACTGTTTAAATGCATCTGAGTCTGTTTTCATTACTTTAAATCGGCTGCTATCGCTGCTAACGTCGGCTAATACTTGTAAATCTGTAATAGGATTAAACTCGCTACCACCTTTAGGTGTGCGCGCTAGCTGATGAAAATGTGCCATACCTGTAAGTACTCGCCCAAATACGGTGATATTTTTGTCTAAATAACGTGGACCTTGCCCTATGGTGACAAAAAATTCCGTGCTGGCACTATTAATATCGTTGCCGCGCGCCATTGCAAATACACCATGGCAATGAATTTGCCATGTTTGATCACGTGTTTCATTTTGCGCCACCGCAAAACCATTTAAAAACCCGGTTATTGGTGCATAACCATCCCTACCCATTTCAGTGATCATAAGCGGCTTATTGGTGGTTAAATAAAACTCGGCAGGTACTGTGCTATTTTTGGTTTTAGTTAACTTCTTACCCGTGCTATCACCACCTTGAGCAACAAACCCTTCCACAAAACGATAAATATGAGTGCCCTGATAAAAGCCCTGTCGTGCCAATTTTTTAATATTGGCACTGTGTTTTGGCGCAAGCGCTGGATTGAGCTCAATATACGCAGCACCGGTAGGTAGGGTTAGTTTTAAAATATTCTCAGGATCTACCCATCGCCATTGCTCATCTGTTGTAGCAGCAATAATCTCACTACTGGTTAGGCTTTTAACTGGCGTTGATGGCAAAGTGCTTTGCTGGACACATCCGCCGAGCAAAGCCGACGCTATAAGAGTGATTACGAATTTTTTCATACCTTTTCCTTTTTATTATTGGTATTGGTAGATAAAGGTTAATCCCAATTGAATTTATACAGTATGTCGACATTTTGATACAGGCCACTGGTTATTTCTATATATAACTTCGACATTAGCTGATAACGCACTGCCACTTCACTGAGCGACTCAAATACCCCCACGCTATATTTAACCTGCAAACTCGGTGCTAAATAACCTGATATTTCTACCTTTGTTTGCTCGCCACTACCTTTAGAACTTAAACTGACATCTGACAAGCCAAACGATTCACCGACTTTAGACACTAAGCTTTCGCTTCGGCTCACTCCTTGAGAAAGTAGTAATTGAGTTAACATTGCATCCGTTGAACTGTCGCCCTCCCCTAATGGTTGACCATTCAGCAAACACGCTAGGGCTTGTGCTTGGTCCATGCCCGGCTCTGAAAATACTTTTAAATTTGGCTGCTCAACACTGCCAGTTAAAGTAACACCTGCAATAACACCATCGGCGGTATTATTTGGGTTGCGAATGGCTTTAATATTTAAATGAGGTTTATCTATTGCGCCACTAAAACCAATTTGCCCGGTTCTAATTATTAAGTCTTGACCAAATGCCAAGTAGGTTCCTTCAATTAAATTGAGCTCACCAATGGCAATGATGGGTGAGTCTTGACTCATTTTTATATCCATATCACCCACTACCTTAGACTCAAGTCCAAATGAGGCTACTCTGACATCATTTTTAACCGTTACTTTTAAATCAATATCGTAGTTAAATGGGGCTTTTTTAGTATTTTGCGTAGTTTGATCCAAAATTATTTCATCATCACTAACCTGTACAGCCCCCTCTGGCAGCTCTTCAATTTCTATTCGACCATAAGGCACTACAACATCACCTGCCAGCTTAAGTGCATTGTCAGCTAAACTTATTTTTAACTCTGGTGATACCTTAAACACCACGCCTTGTTGCGCTCTTACAAAAAACTCACTGCCGACTACATTCATATTTACAGCTGGTTGTTCACCTTGCCAATCAACATTCCCCGTTAATTTTACCTGTCCGCCTTGAGGGTCATTTAAATCTCCCTCAATGGTGGCGGTGGACTTATTAAACGCCACATTAATACTGGAATTTTTAAGGGCGACAGGTAGTTGTTCACCTTCTAGGTTGATATTCTCTATGTTTAAATTTCCCTCTAACAAAGGGTCTTTAAGTGTGCCTGCTAATGCAACTTGCCCACGAATGGCGCCATTAAGCTGCTCGAACGTATTTAAAAATGGCTGTATATCAGACAATAAAATTTTATCAATTTGAATATTACCGTTAAGCGTTTGCTTATTTTGAATATCATCAATATTAACTTTAGTCGTTACTTTACCCAAAACACTCGATTCTATGTTAGCTTCTATTTGACCAACCTTAGCATCAGAAAAAGCGCTTATGTTTAGCGTTTCTATAGGTAGCTTAAATCGATCTTCTTCGTTAATAAGTACCGCGTTAAGCCCTGATGAATTTAAATTAGCGCGTAGAGTTTTAAGTGTGCCTGCTTGCCAATTAGCAGCAAAGTCTCCCGCTATATCACCACGTGTTATTACATTCTCTGGTAACCAATGTTTTAGCTCTCGCAATGCAAGATTGGCCAGTTTTACGTTAAGCTGGCCTAATTCGCGGGTTTGATTCAATCTATCAATACATAACTTACTATTACTCGATTGCCAACAATGCGCACTCACATCAAAGTCGCCCGTTTTCGAATCTATAATTACGGCTATATCTTTAGCATTTTCAAAGCTAAGCGTTTTATCACTTACACTAATATTACTGAGTTCACCTTGCCAAATCGCGTTAGCAAGTTTGCCATTTAGTTCAAACGAGGCAGCCCCAGCATCAGCATCAATAGATGCACTCAATTGATGATCGGTTTTATCACCACTGCCGACTATTTCCACTTTATTAATTTGATGATTCATAACACGCGCTGAATCAAGACTAACGCTGATATCTGTTTGCCAATCGGTAGCGGTGTCTAACTGTGCTTTTAACGCCAACTTATTAATATTAATTTCGTCATAAATAAACTGCTCTAGCTTTAACGCTAAATCAACTGCAGGCTTCAACCGCTCGCCTCTTATACTTAAATCGGCTTTACCGTTAGCAATAAACGGAAGCTTTGCCTCATCATTACTTTGCAGCGTAATAGCCCCATTAATCTGCCATTGCTGATCAACTTCGCCTGTTAAGGTTAACCTGTTTGTACCGCTGCTAAGGTTAAATTTATTTACAGTGGCTTTAAGTTCATCATTTAAGTTAAATTGAGCAGCAAAATTAAGCGGTACATCATTTAGTAACCCGCTTAATTGGGTGTCATCCATACTTAATTGCCAGCTATTTAAACTGGTAACAAATGCCCCTTTAAACTGCCCTGAAATATCACTGGTAAGTGTGTCAGTGAGGTATTGCGCTTTTAAACTCGATAGCGCGCCGCTAAAGTTAGCACTAACCCCATTTTGCCAGTCGATATTCGCTTGGATAGTAGCTTGGCTCTCATTCGCTTTAAGGGCTAACTTTTTTAAGTTTGCTTCGCTCAGTGAGCCATTAATTTGACTGTTAATATTCACAGTTGGATAAGCACCTAACTGACTATTACCAAATAACGATAACTGATAATCGTTAGCATTGCCTTGTGCGGTTAATTTTACGTCGGTTATCTTTAACTCTTTACTTGCTGTTTCGATAATCCACTGCTCTACATCGCCATTAACACTAAATGGATAATTTGGTTGTTTAAGATTAGCCGTAGCAGCTAGTTCAAAAGGAAATGATTCACTGCTTTTTATATCTACATTGAGCTTTTCTAAGTCTCCGCCTATTTGCATATTGGCATCATAACCATGCCCTTTTAGACTGATATCGCCATTAATTGGTAAGCGGCCTTTAAGCTTTGCGTTAAGTGCAGTATTAAGCTGCCACTGCTGATAATTTGCAGACAATGAAGCAACGTTAATCTCAGAACCTATTAGCTTCATTTGTAGCGCAATATTATTTACCACATTTTGCTGTGCATTCTGCTCCACCGTGAACTGCGCAATATTAAACTGTTCTAGGTAAATATTGAGTGGCGACATAAATGCGATATTAGGTAATGCTGGTAACTCAGTAATTGGGGTAGAACTGGCTGTATTTTCTCCAGGCTGCTCTTTTAACGCGATTAAAACACTCGGAATATTCACGTTTTTAATTTGAATATCAGCACCTTGTGCCTTTGCAGCAATCTCCATATTATTAACAACTACGTTTGCACTTGTGTGATTTAACACAAACTCACTGACCGCTAAACGCTTAAGTGCAATATTAAATGGCAAACTGATTTGTTCCAACGGTTCGTTAGATGTATCAGGAGAATTAGATGACGATGCTGGTAAGTTTAGTTTTATAGACCGGGCACTTAAGTTATCAATACACATACCATCACAGTGCCACCAAAATAAATCTAGTTTAAGCTGCTGAGCATCAAGTAATAAACCGTCACGCTCAAAGCGAAAATTAAACGCATCATTATATAAAAAACGCCCGCTTTTTATTTCAATTTTTAAGCCGTCAACTAACTTATTGGCGCTATAAGCAATTAGCTGGTTACCTGGAGCTGTAAAAACAACGCAAAACAATGTCACTAATACAGCAACAACTAAGGTGCTAAGTGCTGCAGTGACTTTTTTAAATACAGACATTAAATTTCCGGCCCTATGGTAATACTTAAACGAGTGCTTTTGCTTTCTTTAGTGAGTCCCCACGCATGATCTATTCTTATTGGTCCTATAGGCGTTAAATAACGAAAACCAAACCCTGCACCTATTTCAAATTGCTCAGAAAAATCATTGGTCGCCGTCCCTCCATCAACAAACAACGCTGCTCGCCAGTTTTTGGCAAATTGGTAATTATATTCAGCAGTCGTCGCGATTAAATATTTACCGCCGATGCGATCCCCATTGTCATTTTCTGGTGAGATTGATTGATAAGCAAAGCCGCGCACACTTTGATCGCCACCAGCATAAAACCTTAATGAATATGGAACATTGTTAATATCGTCAACTAACATGGCCCCTAAGTTTGCTTTTAAAAACACAAGGTGCTTATTAAGATAAGTGCGCAACCATGCATGCTGTAATTGCACCCTAACAATATTGGTACTAGAGAGTACACTATCGAGACCAAACTCTGCCGATATAGACCACTGCTCTCCCGAATAAGGGGTGGTACCTCCCTTCGATTGCTTTCGGGCATAACTGACACCTGGTAATAACATTTCTGTGGTGCGTTCTAGCCCGTCGCCAATCCGATAGGTTTCTTGCTCGCGCCTGATAAATGCAGTTCTTATCCATTTTTGCTCGGTGAGCCATTGCCTTTGCAACTGCGCGGTTAAAATTTCACTGTAAATATTGTCGGCTAATTCATCTTCGAGCTTATAGCCTGCTGATAAACGCCATAAATCATCATTCGGATTATTAACAGGGATGGTATACGCCATAGAAATATCTTGTTGTTTTTTTGCAATATTAAGATTGCTTTCTAGGTAGTGTCCTTGCTCCGTGATCCATGGTTTACTCCACTTAAACCGTACCTTTGGACCCAATTCGGTATTGAACCCGCCACCAATTTCGTAGCTATTCGCGGGCTTATGTAATACGTCCACTTTAATAGGCACTTGGCTGTTTTTTCTAGCTGAAATATCAGCGTAAACACGCACGCTTGTAAAATAAGGAGTGCTCGATAAATCTAGGTTGTAGTCAGCAATCTTAGATGCTTTATAGTGCTCACCCATTTCAAACGGGGCTAAAGAGCGAATGTATTTTTCTGCTGGGCTTTGATTGGTAATTAACACATCACCAAAGCGATAACGCACACCACTTTCAATGGTAAAGGTAATAATAGCGCTGTGTTTTTTTAATGACACTTCAAATTTTCGGGCAGGCCATTTTGCGTCAAAGTAACCATGCTCCAACAAAACGGATTCAATTTTTTTATAGGCTGCGCTATACATTCCATGATTTAAAATGTCGCCTTGCTTTAACTCTAAACTTTCAATAACTTGCTGAATTAATGGGTCATGTTTAGCTTCCCCGTTAACGCTAATATTAAGCGTCTCAATACGGGTTGCGGAGCCGCGCTCAATAGTCGCAACAAGCTCATGCTCTTTATTAAAATCGATAGTCACATTTGAACTGTAATAACCTAATGCCTTTAAGCTATCTTCAACTTGCGATTTAGCGTAACGACGCAGTGAGCGCGTTGGTTTTTCACCCACTAAGGGTTTTAAATAAAGAGCAACGTTGTTTTCTAACTCTCCACTAATTCCTTTTATTTCATAATCTTCAATTTTATTGTCAGCTGCAATAGCGAAAAAGCTCAAAAATAAGCAAAAACAAATAACGGATTTTAAAAACTGATTGAACAAGTAATCATCCTTACTATGTACCCATAAAAAACAACAAATTAACGACACAATAATAGCATAGCGATAATGAGCCTAACATTAACTTAATCATTATCAGCGTCTAAAATATTAGCTGGCTCTATGCGAATCTTTTAAACCGCTGTGTGCTTAACTAAAAATTCTTGCGCTTTAATGATTTATTTTGGTTACAATAGCGCTAATGAGTAAACACTAATTTTATGAGTTTTAAATGCAATTTCCTGATGATGATAATGGCCAGCTTCTTGCTGAAATTTCCGCCGCCGGTGTAGATTTAAGTAAAATGCAACAAATTGATTTTTACATTTTATTTGAACAACAGGCTGATGCCGAAAAATTTGCAACTGAGATTGTAAACGATGCATTAGTGCAAACTGCTGATGTTGAGAAATGTAAAGATACCGGTGTTTGGGAAGTAATTGCCCATGTACAAATGGTTCCAGAGCACGCACTTTTAGGCCAAGCAGAACAATATATTGAAAGTATCGCTAATAGCTTAAATGGTTATGGCGATGGTTGGGGATTAGACGCAGAAGAAGTATAACCCTAATTTCATGATGAATGAGATATCCAGCTTAGCCTATCGGCTTAGCTGGTTTGCTTTTCTAAAGCTGCCTTTATAATCAAAAAGTTTATCTGCTACTTTCCAGCCATACTTTTTACTTTTTCGAGCAATCACAAAATCCGGTGGTATTAAATCAAACTGGGCTTTTATAACTTGATCTGCACTGATAAATTCAATTGGTGACTGTCCCTGCCCTACACGCTTACCAAATTGCTTATTAAAATAATACTGTGATCCTTTGTTTGCTAAATCAAAAACTTCATCACAACTGGCTCCGTCTTCATCAAAATAAGTAACTTTTAACAATTGCTCTTTAAGTTTAGTCACACTCAAGCCACTACAACGAAGGACTAATGCATCTTTAAGGTTTAACGCATTACGAAGCTTATCATCAGGATCGGCCATCACAGCACCACAGTCATGACATTTTCGAGCAGCAATATCATTTTGTGCGCCGCACTGCTCACACTCTTTAAAACGAAAACGATAATCGCATTGCTCGCTTACCCCATTATCGTCTTCTAATAAGCCTTGGCAACGCCTACCAAAGTGCTCAACTACTTTGCCATCAGCGTCTGTTTTACCCCAAAATATATTGGCAAAGCCACACCCGGGACACAGCACTTGTACGGGTTCATTATCACTATCGCCTTTTTTATCACCTACCTCTGGGTAAAATAAATCAAAGCCATTGCCCGCATAGTCAATTACTAAACAATCATCTTTACCCTCAGCCAACCTTAAACCTCTACCGACAATTTGCTGGTATAAACTTACCGACTCAGTGGGGCGTAAAATAGCTATAAAATCAACATGGGGAGCATCAAATCCGGTAGTAAGAACAGATATATTCACTAAATACTTTAATTTTTTAGCTTTGAATTGTTTAATTATTTTATCGCGTTCGCTATTGGGAGTATCTCCGGTGATCAGCGCACTTTGATCCTCGGGTAAATAAGTCATTACCTCTTGTGCATGCATAACCGTAGCTGAAAATATCATCACGCCATGGCGGTTCTCACTATATTGAATAACTTGCTGTAAAATTGTTTGAGTTGCACGGGTCGATTTTTTTAACAGCGCATTCATATCCTCATTACTATACTGCCCAAATGCATTGCTAGTTAAAGATGAAAAGTCATAATGGCTAATCGCTGCATCAACCTCTTTAGGGGGAGTTAAGTAGTTATTTTTAATCATATAGCGCAAAGGTAATTCAAAAATACATCGTTTGAATAGGCTTTCCTTATTGCCACGCACAAAGCCATGGTAATGATGCTGATAAATCCAGCCTAACCCTAGTCGGTAAGGCGTCGCGGTTAAACCTAATACTTTTAATTCAGGGTTGTGAAATTTAAGCGCATTAATAACTTTTCCGTACTGGCTTTTCTTTTCGCCATTTACTCTGTGACACTCATCAATAATAAGTAATGAGTAGTGCTCATTAAGTTTATCTAGATTGCGCGATAACGACTGCACACTGGCAAAGGTAACTTGGTGAGTTAACGACTTCTCTTTGAGTCCTGCGGAAAATATACTCGCTTGCAAGCCAAAGCTTTTATATTTTTGAGCATTTTGCTCCACTAATTCTTTTACGTGCGCCAATACCAATATTTTTTGTTTAGCAATACGCGCAAGCTCAGCTATCACTAAACTTTTACCCGCCCCCGTAGGCAACACAATAACAGCAGGTGCGTTAGTTTTTCTAAAGTGTAAAACGGTGCGTTCAACCGCCTCTTTTTGGTAGGGTCTGAGGGTGTAGGTCATTTAAGGATACAGAAGATTTAATAAGTGTAATACTAACAAAAAGTTTATTACATTACGAAGACGCATTAATGATGTTTGAGAACATAAAAAATTATAGATTGCCTGATTATTTTTTAGAAAATAAAAAAGGGCTGATAAATATCAGCCCTTTTCATTATCTAAATATATTAGAAACGGATGTTTAATCCAATGTTGATACGACGACCATACACATCAAAGAACTCACCATCATCATAAGTTCCAGGATTTCTTGGTGGTGTAACGTCGAATAAGTTAGCAACACCAGCACGTAACTCAACCATATCATTAACGTTATAACGTGCATTTAGATCCCACTCAGTATAAGAAGGTACATCGTTATAATCATTATTTTCTATTGTCCACTCTCTATCAAGAACAGTAGCATGGCGGTATTTACCAACCATACCAACATATAAGTCTTCATAGCTGTAGCCAATTGTTAAATTACCTTGCCAACGTGGGTATCTAACTTCACCAACTGTCGGTGTCATTTCATAGCTTTCGCTTGAAACATCAGTATTGAACTCTCTGTGTTCTAAGTAACTTGCAAGTAAGCGAACATCAAATAAACCAAACTCTGTTTCATACTTATAGTTACCCTCTAAATCAACACCTTTCAACGCATAAGATGCTAAGTTGTATGGACCGTTACGAACAAGAGTAATATCTAGTGTTGCAGGATCACGGTCAACTAGAGCACATGCGCTGTTATCAAGGCTTGAAGCTTCATAACAGTCATTTACTACACGCTGCGCACCTAGCGAGTTTATTGCGTCTTCAACATCAAAACTCCAATAATCAGCAATCAAAGTGATATTTTCTGTTGGCGTATAAATCACACCAAATAAAGTATCATCTGAAGTCTCTTCTTGTAATTCAGGGTTACCCGAGTTAACACTTGGCGGTGTAACTTGACGCCAATCCTGTGAAGGTCTCCAATCACCGTCAAGAATCCCTGGGTTAGGGATACCAGCAGCTTTACAGTTAGCAATTAAATTAGCTTTTTTAGAGTCATTAGCCGTTGCTATGCGTGTTTGATCACAAGGGTCGCCATAAGAAGCGAATGATTGAGTACCTGCAGCGTATAACTGAGATAATGATGGAGCACGAACTGATTTTGATTTTGTACCACGGAAACGAAGCTGATCGTTCATTGCATAGTTGAAACCAACTTTCCAAGCAACATTATCACCTACTGAAGAATAATCCATGTAACGTGCAGCAAGCTCTAAGCTTAGAGAGTCAACAAACGGCGCATCCACTAATAAAGGAATAGAAGTTTCAATACCGATTTCATCAACTGTAAATTCACCATCCCAAGCTTTTACAAAGTTACCAAACACTAGGTTATTTTGCATAGCAGCACCAGGCTCATTAGAACCTGTTTCTTTACGATGCTCAGCACTAAGTGCAAAAGAAACTCCACCCGCAGGCATATCAAAAGCATAACCAGAGATAACACCACCAATTACTTGTTGCTGTTTAACTTTTGAAATTGAAGCTGATGTTGTTACATAGTCTAGTGCCTCTTGCGACGCACCGTTTAAGCCAAATAGGCTTAATGGTTGACAGCCATCTAGTGCACCAAGAAGGGTTCCATCAGCGTCTCTGTTAGCACAACGAATTTCACCATCTACCATTACAGCATCAATAGCTTTATTAAAGTTTTCTTCTAAAAACTCACCATTCCAAGTTGTGTCATTTTTATTACGACCATAGCTAAAATATACTTCATAGTCATACTCTTCCAATAATAAACCTTGGAATGAAAGAGTTGTATTAAATGAAGTACGATCATCTTCATAAGTACGATTACCGAAGCCTGAAGCTAACTTATATACAGTGATATTTCTATCATCAGCATAGCCTGCATCAGCAAACTGGGCTTTAGCATCTGGGTGCCAATATGCGTTATCTGCACGAAGACTTTCAGCAAGAAATATTGGGCTACTCTCTGCGTAAGCACTTGCTTTAGAGAATGAAACCTCAAAATTCATTGAATGGTCGTCATGGTACTGATTTACCACGTTTGTAAAAACATTGAAACGGTTAAGTGGCGTTGCCAAATCTTGGTGTTCAATAAATTTGTAACCATTTGAGAACTCATCACCAAAATAGCGAAGTTGAGAATTTGGAGCGGGCTGTGTCTTTCCACCAATCTCAAATGGTATTAGCTCACCATTGTCCCCAAAAACATATTGACCACCTGGTAAAAATGCATCACCAGCACGATCATATATACCTAACGTCTGAAGCCCAGGGTTTTCAGCATAAGTTCTTGCTGGAATACCGTCTTTATCATCAACATTATCAGGGTTTAGCATTGTGTTGATAGGGTTTCTGAGGAAGTCTCGATCTTGTGCTTCTAATTGCTCTGTTTCAGAGTAAGATAAGCTTGTAATGAAGCTAGTTTTTTCGCCTTCACCACCAAAAGTGAATGAGAAAAATTCAGAACCACCGCCATTTTGCTCAGGCATAGATTTTTTGTAATTAAAATCGATAGTATCTTGAGACTTCTTCAAAATAATATTTACAACACCAGCAACGGCATCAGAACCATAAGCTGCTGATGCACCACCGTGAACGATATCCATACGTTCAATCATTTCAGTCGGAATACCATTTAAGTCAACAGCTGGATTATCAACCGATGCACCTACGTAACGACGACCATTAACAAGAACAAGGGTACGACCTTCACCTAATTGACGCAAGTCAGTTGTATTAATACCTGCACCAAAAATTGTGTTTGTTGTAGTTGTTGGGGCAGAGCCAACACCTGAAGATGGAAGTTTCTGTAATAGATCAGCTACGTTTGTAATACCGGCATTCGTAAGTTCAACACCTGTTATAGTTGTAACTGGTGTTGGAGAAACTTCAGAGAAGCGCTTAATACGTGAACCCGTAACCTCAATTCTTTCTACTTTTTCTGCATTTTCTTCTTCTGCAGCAAATGTACTTGCTGAGAAAGCAGCTGTAGATGCTGCACCAAAAGCGATCGCTAAACGAACTGCTTTTGAAACTTTATTGTTTAACATGTGATTCTCCCTAGAACACTATTATATTTTTATTATTTAACAAGAAGTTTATAAACTTGCTAAGTTCCTATAATAATCCTAGATGAAGTTAAAGGTCAACACAGCATTAACAATAAAAACAAAAGTAACCAAATTTAAGTCTTTAGTTTACATTCACACAAGAAAAACCAAGCATTTATGATTAGACCGTATTTTTAAACTAATCAAATACAGCTACAACCGCAAAATATCATTACTAATAAATATCTTTTTCTCTAGAAGTTAATTAACAAGAAATTAAAATCACCCTGCTCTTTAGCCAATTTTTAAAATTTTTCAAAAAAAAAGCCCATACCAAGTATGGGCTTTCATTTATTTTTGTAGCTATTTTGTTAGAACTTTAAGTTAAAGCTAACATGTACAAATCGGCCTAAGGTATCATAAAAACCAGCAACAGTATTTGCATTACTAGCAATTGTGTTACCCACCATTGGAGGCTCTTTATCGAAGATATTATTAATACCACCTGTAAATGTAACATGCTCATTGTATGAGTAAGTACCAGATAAATCGATGAAACTATAAGAACCAATCCCGCCATTTTCAACTAAAGATTTATCATCAACACCATCATAATCGATACCACCGTAATAGCGCCATTTAGCGCCTATACGCCAATCGTCACGGATGTAGTTAATATTAGAAGTATGACGCCATTTTGGTGAAGCAAAACAGTCTGAATTAATATTACCAGCACAGTCATATGCTAAAGATGAATCACCTAGGATAGGCTCAACCTCTTTCTTCATGCTGTAATAACCGTTGATGTCAAACTTCAAAGTTGCATTTTCTAGATCCATTGAATATGCAGCTGTAGCATCAATACCTTCCCATGTTCTACCACCAATGTTATCGCTAAGGTTAGTTACAAAACCTGCTTGACCTAACCAAAGGCTTCCTGATGGGCTACGAGTAATGTTGTTACAGAAAAATGCATCGCCAGTTTCAGCACAGTTGTTAAGTATACGCTCAGCACCAACTTCACCTATAACTTGTTCAATCTCAATTTTGAAGTAATCTACAGAGAAGTTAAAGTTTTCAAAAGGAGAAGCTACTAAACCAATGGTAAGCGTTTCACCCTCTTCTGGTTGAAGCGCAGGATTACCACCAGCTAACTCATTGTATTGTCCAGCAGGTGATTCACCAATGTTACCGTATTGATCAGCACTTACACTAGCATTGGCACATTGACTAGCAGAGTAAGTTGGTCTGTCAGCTGCATCTGCTGCTGCTGGATCACCAGCACAACCATCTGCACCACTCCACAAACCAAGACTTTGAGCTGCGAATAGTTCACCAATATTAGGAGCACGCACAACCTTCGCAAAACTAGTTCTGAACTTATAAGTATCTGCAAGAGTGTAATCAACACCAATTGAGTAGGTTGTGTCCGAACCAGTTGTTGAATAATCTGACCAACGTGCTGCAGTTGATACATTTAAATTGTCTAATACTGGAATTTGTAACTCACCATAAACTTCGTTTACATCAATTACGCCATATAGACTTGGTGAAGGACCACCCTGACCTAATAATTGACCTTCTTCATAAACAGTATCTGATACACGCTCATAGTCTTGTTCACGACGTTCAACACCAAATACCGCACCTACAGGTAATGAAGCCGTAGGTAATGTCCAATCGAACTCACCACTAACATAACCACTGTATATAACTTGAGTAACTAAACCAGTTTGAGTACCAACACCAGCAAGTTGAGCTGCTTGTTCAGGTGTTACTCCACCAAGTTCAAATACGTTGTAATATAAACAACCATCATCTTGAGCACATTCAGTATCTACAGCACCAACACGAGGAGCTATTTTTGGTGCAAGTAAATCATTTTTATATACTGAGCTAGACGTCGTTGCAGAATAATTATAACTAACATCATATGACCAATTATCGTTTAGTTCACCTTCCATACCCGTTAAAATTCTGTATGAAGAATGTTCTAGATTATCAGAACGTGGACCACCTTCAATGTTACGTTTACCAATGTATGCAACAAACTGGTCACTTCCATCTTGGTTAAACAAACCTTGTAGCTGTTGCTTTTGAGTATCAGACAATAAAGGGTTATTGTAGTCAAATAAAATTTCATCATTATAGAACGTACCAGATTCTGCAATTTGACCTGCAGTTCTGTTATGCATAAAAGAGAATTCTAAATAAGGGCGAAAAGTATCGTTGATTTCATAATCGATAAAAGTACCCAGAGTGAAACGTTCGTTTGGTCTTAAAAAGTGATTAACTGGGGCATAGTTGTAACGATAACCATCATCTTCTCTAAACCCAGAACCATTTGGATCTAAGTATCCATAAAAGTTTTGCTTGTAATCAACTTCGCCGTCAACTACTGGGTAGATATCGAAAAATGGATTTGGAGTGGTACCAGAACCACCACAAGCTTGACCTGCTTTATCTAATGCACACGATGAGTAATCTCGAGAGCCTTGTAATAATTCAGTTTGACGGTTGTAAGTTACATAACCAACGGCATGGCCTTTGCTTCCATCAAATGCACCACCAACAGTGAAATCTATGCTGTAAGATTTGCCATCGATACCAGTGCTACCTGTATCATAGTTGAAGTCTTTTTCATCCATCAAGCCTTGGATGTATTTGTTATCATTATTATGTTGATAACCTGAAGTACCTACGTTGAGTGAAATACCTTCAAACTGGTCGTCCATCACAAAGTTAACAACACCAGCAACAGCATCAGCACCATATATAGCCGCAGCACCACCAGTAAGAACATCTACTCGCTTAATCAACGATGAAGGGATTTGGTTTATATCTGCAACCTGAGAGGTAATACTACCCGCTTGCATTCTTCGGCCGTTAATTAGTACTAATGTTCTATTTGAACCTAAACCACGTAGATCTACAGTCGCAGTACCTGTGGCGCCATTGGCTAAAAATGAACTTTCAGCAGCTTCAATTTGTGGCAACTGATTCAAGATATCTTCCACACGAGTGAAACCGCTTAATTTAATCTCTTCAGCAGTCATTACAGTGACTGGACTAGAAGTTTCTAGGTCTGTACGCTTAATACGAGAACCTGTAACTTGAATACGTTCAACTTTTTCAAGACCTTCCTCTGCAGCTGTTGTGCTTGCAGAAAATGCAGCTGTTGATACTGCACCAAAAGCAATCGCTAAGCGAACTGCTTTTGAAACTTTATTATTTAACATTTGATTCTCCCTAGAATACCATTATGTTTTTTATATTTAACAAATCACCAACACAAGTTGCGTTAATTTGATGATCATAGCCTTATGATAATGCTTACAACGAGGAGCGGTCAACATATAATTAACAATAAATAAACCAGATGAAATAAATAAGACACACTTACCGATAAAAAATTAACATGGTGGTGATTTTATATATAAAGACACTAATTAAATTCACACCTAAACCCCACAAAAATAACTATTTCATAAATCGCAATAAATTTATCGTTGATTACTATTCAATTAAAGCTTTCCTATTTTTATACTAAAACAACGAAGCTTGAGTAGATTCAGTTGGTGTGTTTAATGCGCTTAATATCATTTGCGCAACAGGGTCGAGTTGTCTTTGGATGTACAGCGGGTAGTTCAGAGTGTTTTTACCGGTATAAAGCTCAGCGCCGGATACTGCGTAAACATATTCGATTACTTGCCCGCGTTTTATTTCAAACTCAGGATGGCTCGCTTTGTGTTTTTTAACTGCTTGAACGTGAGGTGGGATATTTTTAATATAATCGTTAAGGTGCTGCCCTAAACGCTTTCTATATACTAATTTACGGTCAAACTCACCATTATAAAGTTTTTGAGTGTAGCTATTTATAATATCGTGCAGTTGCTGTATTTCGAAGTGACTAGAGAAAAGTGTTTCAAACAACTGTGTTTGAAACTCCTGCGCAAACTCAGTCCAATCACTGCGAACGGTTTCCATACCTTTAAAGACTAATTTTTTTTCATTATTTTTGGTTACTTGACCAACATAACGTTTTTTAGAACCTGTTTTTTTACCTCGTATAGTTGGCATAAAAAACGGACTGTAATGGGTTTCAAATTCAATTTCCAAATAGCTTTGCAAGTCATAACGCTGCCTTAAATCGACCTGCCACTTTTTGTTGATATGTCGAACAAGTTGGCAGCCAATTTCGTTGCATTGCTCAGGACTTGTATCTTCACTAAGTTTTACAAACGTAGAGTCGGTATCACCATATATCACCTCAAAGCCTTGCGCTTCTATCCATTTACGGGTTGTTTGCATTATCTCATGGCCACGTAAAGTGATAGAGCTCGACAAGCGCGGGTCGTAAAACCGACAGCCTTTAGAGCCGAGTACACCATATAAACTATTCATAATAATTTTGATCGCTTGCGAGAGCATGGGTTGATTAGTGTCTTTGGCTTCTTGGCGAGTTTGTGTCAGGTGCTCAATTAATTTAGGCAGGTGGTGCTGCGTTCTTGAAAATAATGCCTGATTGAATCCTTCAACTGCTTGCTCTGGCTTATTTAGCCCTGCAATTAAACCTAGCGGGTCAATACAAAACGTACGCATAATTGAAGGATATAAGCTTTTAAAATCAAGTACCAAAACGTTTTTATACAGCCCTGGAGTCGACTCCATCACATAGCCACCAGGGCTTTCAAAAGATAGCCCATGATCGCCTAAGTTGGGAGCAACATAACCACTGCGATGTAACAGCGGTAAATATAAGTTTGTAAATGCGGCAACGGAGCCACCCATGCGCTCAAGTTCGAGGCCGGTAATTTGAGTTCTGACTATGGCAAATTCAAACAGCTTTAGTTTTTCGAAAATTTGATTAACTAAAATACAATCTTGGCGGTTGTAGGCAGCAAGAGCGAGCTTGTCTTCATTAAATTGGCGTACAATTTCAGATAATCGGTTATCAGCTTTTATTAATTTAGACTCGTTAAGCACACGCTCTGCAACATTAGCTAACGAAAAGCTATCAAATCGATAAGTTGCATTTTTTAAAGTATCAATGCCATCAATGACGCATCGTCCTGGGAGTGTTAATCGGGTGTAATGACCCTTATTAATATATAGAGGTTGATTATCTCGGCCAAAACTCAGGGTAAGCCCTAACGCCTCAGCGCGTTCTTGCAATAAACTAAAATCAAAATCAATAACATTCCAACCAACAATAACATCGGGGTCATTATTTATAATGTACTGCTGCAGCTTGGTGAGTAGGTTAATTTCGTCATAGCACCAGTCTATTTCAAATGTCGAGTCGCTCTGCAGCTGCTGCTCACCTATCATCAATACACAATCTAAACCATTTCCCACCAGTGCAACACTAAATAACACCCCGTCGCCATTGCATTCTATATCCAAAGAAACAGACTTAAGCGTTGGCGTATACTCGGTGTTTGCTTTTAGCTTTGCATCACTAATTTCAATAAAGCCGTTTTGAGCTTTGGTGTTACCGGTTACCCATACACCTCCTTTAATAAAGCGCTCCATTAAAAAGCGATCACTGTGGCGCACATCGGCTTCGTAAATTGGCATTACTTGATCTAAAAGAGCTCTTGCAGTGTATAGGCTTTTTATATCGTTAAAGTAACAGGCAACACACTCGCTACCACTAAAGTGACAAAGCTCAACATTATTAAACTGGACGTTAACACTCGCCTTAGTCAACAAGGTATTCGCTGCCTGCTGCTGTGCTAATGGGATGAAGAATACCGCTTGCTGGTTTTCAATCGTCACTTTTATCGGGCCCTGATCAGAGCTTAGCCAGTAACACAAAGTAATACCTTGTGCATTTTTAGCCCCGTATTGTTGCCTTGATAAAATAAAGCCCTGATAGATTGCTTGTGTCAATGTTCGATCCCACTTAATATATACACTGTAATTATATACATATTTTAGGTTAATCATCACATGCTATCGAGCTCACTTAAAAAAACAATTAGACAAGTACACCAGCATGTTGCAAATAACCTAACCGATTACCGCCCTCGTAGTAGTCAAAACTATTTAGTTGCTGAAATCGCCAAAACATTAGCCGGTGAATACCATAAAAAACAACGTATTTGTGTTATTGAAGCAGGCACCGGTACCGGCAAGTCATTAGCATACTGCCTAGGCGCTCTGCCGCTGGCATTAGCACAAAAAAAGAAACTGGTTATTTCTACAGCTACGGTCGCTTTGCAAGAGCAGTTAATCGCTAAAGAGCTACCGTTTTTTAAAAAGCACTCAGGGCTCGATTTTAAATTTGATTTAGTAAAAGGCCGCCAACGATATATTTGTGCACACAAACTTCATAATGCGCTGAACAGCGATAGCCAAACTCAAATGGAGTTTATGCCTACCCTTACATCGCCACTAAGTGATATGGAAACTAAATGCTTAAAGCAACTTTACGATGCCTATATCAATAAAAAATGGCAAGGTGATAGAGACAGCTGGGCTGATACCATTCCTGATAGAGTATGGGGACTAATTGCTTGCGATAAACATGCCTGCCAACGCCAAATGAAAGCACACCAAACATGTCCTTTTCAACTCGCCCGCCAGCAGTTAATGCAAATGGATGTATTAGTTATAAACCATTCGTTACTATTAGCCGATTTAGATTTAGGGGGCGGAAAAATTTTACCCGAACCCGACAATACCATTTATGTAATCGATGAAGCGCATCACCTTGCGCATATTACCCGCGACTTTTCATCTGCTGCAGCTACAATAAAAGGCACGATAGATTGGCTCGACAAACTCACTAAATTTAGTGGCAAAATGGCCAAAGTGTTAGTGGGGCAAAAAGGTATTGGGCAAAACTTTAAATTATGCGATAGCGTTAACGATGCAAACAAAGATTTAAAAGTAGTCCGCGATATTCTCGACAACGCCGATTTTGAATATTCAAAAGACGATACCTATCGCTTTGAACATGGTGAAATTCCTAAATCGCTACATGCGAAGGCAAAAGACATTAGCGAAGCCACGCTTGATGCTTTACGCTGTTTGAATAAAATGCACGATACCCTCACACAAGATGTAAGCGACGGTGATATTAAACCTTATGTTGCCGACCCCATTCTGGCTGAAAGTGGGCAATACATAAACCGGTTAGAACAACTTAATAAATTATGGTTTAGTTACGCTACTAAAGGCGAAGGCACGCCGCATGCGCGTTGGATAAAACGACTTGAATATAAAAGCCATCATGATCACTTGCTTAGCGACTGCCCCATTGAGGTCGGTTACTATTTAAAAGATAAGCTGTGGAGCGAATGTGCTGGAGCCGTGCTATGTTCTGCTACCTTGAGCGCACTAGGCTCATTTGATCATTTTGCCTATGAAAGTGGCCTTGCTAAAGAAGAAGGGGTAAAGTTTATTAAAGTCCCCTCCCCGTTTGACTACCCAAAACAAGCCACTCTGCGAATTCCGACGTCAAGCATAGAGCCAACAGATAAAGAATTTAGCGATCATATTGCTAAAACACTACCCGAGTATCTAAACACTAAAAAAGCCAACTTAGTGTTATTTGCCTCTTACTGGCAAATGGACCATGTAAGTAAATTCCTTAGAACAAAAGGATTTAACTTATTAGTACAAGGTGAAATGTCACGAGAAGCTTTACTCAAATTACACACTAAAAATATTGATGAAGGCAAAGGCAGTATTTTATTTGGCACCCAAAGCCTTTCTGAAGGACTTGATTTACCTGGTAAATATTTAGAAAACCTAATTATTACAAAAATTCCATTTGCGGTGCCCACCTCGCCTATCGAAGAAGCACAAGCGGAGTTTGTGCAAAGTAAAGGCGGTAATCCGTTTTTATCGATAACCGTGCCAGACGCAGCAAAGAAATTGGTACAAAGCTGTGGTAGACTGCTGCGCAAAGAAAGTGATATTGGCACAATAACTATTTTAGATAGACGCTTAATCACCAAACGATATGGCAAAGCCATGCTCGACACCTTACCACCTTTTAAAAGACAAATAGATTACTGATGTTTGAACTTGCACTCGACCCAACAACTTGGGCTATTTTATGTGGCGTTGCACTTTTAGCGGGCTTTATTGATGCTATTGCTGGCGGTGGTGGTTTACTCACTGTACCGGCACTGTTAACGGCGGGATTACCTCCTCATTTGACGCTCGGCACTAATAAATTGGCCGCCAGTTTTGGCTCGTTAACTGCCAGTATTACCTATTATAAAAAACAATTATTTAACCCACGATTTTGGTTTGCTTCTATAATCGCCACCGCCATAGGTGCTTTGTTAGGCACACTCATTGTTGATCATTTAAGCATTGAATTTTTAAATAAGCTCTTACCCATTATTATTATTTTAGTGGCTTGCTACAGCTTGTTTGGTAATTTAAGTACCACACAAAGTGACGACCTGCCTAAGTTAACCCCAACCATAAAACTAAAACAGTGGCTACAAGGGTTAAGCCTAGGCTTTTTTGATGGTTTGGCGGGGCCTGGAACGGGAACTTTTTGGACTGCCTCAAACGGTATGCTTTATAAAATGAGTTTGCTACTTAATTGTGGTTTGGCGCGTTCAATGAATTTTGTTTCTAACTTTATCTCGCTGATCACCTTTGTTGCACTTGGCCATGTTAACTTTTTACTGGGAATTACAATGGGCTTCTTTATCATGCTTGGTGCATGGTTTGGCGCACATTCAGCGATTCGTTTTGGCAGTAAATTTATTCGTCCAGTATTTAATACTATGGTTATACTTTTAGCATTAAAACTAATTTACGAGGCATACTTTTAATATGCAATCTGCTGCTTTAGACAAACTACGCCAACAAGTTGCCACGCTTAAGCAACAGGCAGAGCAATTTGACAAAGCAAAGCTCTTTTCTAAAAACCGTTATATGCAGGCACAGCCGAGCCTATTTGACAGAGCCGTGTTTAGCACCAAAAGTATGAACTTAGCCGACTACGTAGTAGAAATAGAAGATGAAATAGCTAGCCTACCACCGAGCGAACACCGCCATGCTTACACCTATGCACTTGAGCGTATTGGCAGTCAGGTACAAGCGGTATTTAATGTTATTAAATCGACCCCTATTTGGGTGAAAGAAAATAAAAGTCATTATAAGCCTCGTGCTAAACAGCCTGTTTATAAACAAGCGGTGCAAAAAATCATGCAATCATCCCACGAGTTATATAACGAACTTAAACAAAACCATGAATTTGAACGTCGCCTAGTACTGATGATTGAAGAGCGTAAACTGCAAATGGAAAAAGCATCGCCTGCGCAAGCACAAAAGCTTAACCAAGAAATTTTAACTACTCATGCACGACTCGGCCGTTGTAGAAAAGCAATTTCTGCCACCGAAGACAAAATTCAACAAGTAGAAAAACAACAGCTACGCTAATGCAGCTTTTTTATCACCCTCTCTACTCTGCTTTAACGCTCCCTGAGCGCCATCGATTTCCAATTAAAAAGTATCAACAGCTCAAGCATGAAGTTGAACGTTTAGGCTATACGCGGTTTATATCGCCTTCGCCAGCAACTAAAGCGCAGTTAAGCTTATGCCATAGCTCAGATTATATTGCTGACTTTTTAAACGGGTCGTTGACTGACAAAGCGGTTAAAAAAATGGGATTTCCTCACTCTTATAAACTTGTTGAGCGAACTCTTTACTCTGTTGGTGCCAGTATTCAAGCCGCTGAAACAGCACTTGAAAGTGGTTTAGCGGCTAATTTAAGTGGCGGCTATCACCATGCTTACAGCAATTACGGCAGTGGCTTTTGTATTTTTAATGATTTAGCCATTGCGGCAGCGCATCTTATTTCAACAGAGCAAGCCGACACTGTATTAATATTTGATTGTGACGTACACCAAGGTGACGGTACCGCGCAAATAACCCAACAGCACGAGCAGATAATTAGTTGCTCAATTCACTGTGAACAAAACTTTCCTCGGCAAAAACAGTACTCAAACTATGACTTTGGCTTACCTGCAAACACCACAGATGCAGAGTATTTAACAACACTAGACCAAGCTCTTGAGTTATGTGTTCGTCTCCACCAGCCCTATATTATTTTATATAATGCGGGCGCCGATATTTATACCAAAGACGAACTCGGCTTATTTGATGTTTCTCTAGCTGGTGTGTATAAACGCGACTTTGCTGTTCTTAACTTTTGTAAGCAGCGAAACATACCGCTGATGTGTGCTTTAGGTGGCGGTTATCAACGTAACATCAACAATTTAGTTAGTGTCCATAAGCAACTATTTAAAGCGGCTCTCGATTTATAACAATCCTTGGTATAGACTCATTACAGACAATAAAAAAGAGTGACAGGAATATGCGATTAGATGACGACATACACAATTTTTACGAAAAACTCGTTTTAGAAGAAATAGAAAAACGTAAACTTAATGAACGTTACAGCGACGATGTAATGGCTGACTTTTGCTGCACCGTACTCAATCAATTACCCCCCCGCTATATTCGTTACGATGTAGATATGGCGTTTTATTTAACTCAAACGGATCGTTTAGATATGCAGCAACGCGTAGAAGTTGCCATTAATTTTGCGATTGATCAAATAGCTAAAAAGAAAGAGCTCCATGAGTAACCCGCTAGAAGAAGCTCCTACACACGTGAAACTGGCTGTTGATTTAATTATGATTTTAGAGCAACACGATGTAGAGCCAGAAGAAGTATTAAAAGCGCTCGATATCGTAAAAAGTGACTTTGAGAAAAAGCTAGTTAGTAACTAGCTTTACTCTATTGTTTGTAT
Organism: Pseudoalteromonas undina; assembly: GCF_000238275.3. Taxonomy (NCBI): domain Bacteria; kingdom Pseudomonadati; phylum Pseudomonadota; class Gammaproteobacteria; order Alteromonadales; family Pseudoalteromonadaceae; genus Pseudoalteromonas; species Pseudoalteromonas undina. The sequence goes on along the minus strand of NZ_AHCF03000003.1, from coordinate 753,278 downwards.
TTCATGGACAGTGACAACACCATCGTGTTTATTACAATCAATTTTAATTTCGCCGAATGTGCGCCTAGGTGATGTTGACCTACGGCAGGTCATGTTTTGAGCTTTAACACCAAATTGTTCAATATAAACGGCAACAATTGCATCTATTTCTTGCTTCTCTTCTGTTGTCGCAGCGGCATAAAAAGTATCATATTGTTGTGACCAATTTTCAACGCCAGCTTCTGCAGCAACCCCCAACCACCCCATACCAAGCTTAGTTGATTGCTCTAAATATTGTCCTTTTAAAAACATAAACGCTAGGGTGTATTGTGCACTTTTATAACCCAATGCAGCTGGCTCTTCTAAATAGTTAAAAGCCTCTTCAAACTCCCCTTTTCTGTATGCCTTAACACCATTATATTCTTTTTTCTTCATAGTATTATCGCTGTAAAGACTTATTGGTGACGAATTACAGCCAGTTATTAAAGCCATCAATACCAGCAAAGTGGCACTCAATTGTCGATGATTCATTATTATCCTTAATTTATTATTGTTTTTGCCCAGAAACATACACCACTTTTAAAACACCCGCCTTAAAAGTTGTTAACATAAATTTAATACTATCATGGGATTGCAAAGCTTACAGCGATTATTTTTATAAGCGCAGTTTTAACCGCCCATTTAAAAATAGATAAACCTAATTTTTTAATACCCTGTGTTTATACCCAAGCTACTTTAAGTACAATACATTTAACTGGCTCAAATTTATCACTGACTGTCCGTTTGCTGAACCAGTAATAATAACTGCGCGGCCGCTTTGGCATCGTCTAATGCACGGTGATGGTTAGTTAAGTCTAAATTAAAGTGTGTCGATAAATTACCGAGCGAATACGACTTTAATCCCTTAAATGCTTTACGTGATTCAACAACGGTACATAGTTTTGGCATTTTAAAGTTGATTCCCAGCTCCTCAAGCTCTTTTTTAATAAAGCCATAATCAAAATTAACATTGTGAGCGACAAAAATACTACCCGAAAGCTTATCTAATAAAGTCGAAACAATGTCGCTAAATATAGGCGCATCACTTACCATGGCGTCGTTAATACCGGTTAGTTTAGTAATAAAACGAGGGATAGGCCGCTCTGGGTTTATCAGCGTAGTCCATGTATCAATGATGTTGCCTTGCTGTATTTTAACAATACCAATTTCGGTAATTCGGTTCCCCCCTTTTAGTCCCCCCGTCGTTTCAATATCTACCACACTATAAATTCGCTTAGGATCTACATACCAGTTTACCGCTGCAATATTTACGATAAAGCCACAGCTTTTTAAATTATCGATACTCACTAACTGGTTTCTTTTAAGCTTATCGCCTGGCGCTTTAACCTCTTCAAAATGAACAGCGCTGTTATCAACAACCATTAAATCGGGGTAACCATCTTTTAATTGTCGGTAGTTCTTTGCCATATTTTTTAAATGCTGAAGTAAAGCCGTTATTGGGCTATTTAATATAAGCATCTCTACTGGCTTTAAAACATCTGGGTGCCACCTAAATAAGCCATTTGGTTGCTCATAATACTTCGCGGCATGGTTACACACTAAACGCAGCAATTTGGGGGTACTATTACACGCAGCCAGCCGCGCTTCTATTTGTGAGGATTGATTTAAGTAAAAGGAGTCTGTTTTTAACGCTTGCGGGAAAATATCAAATTCATTACAAGGAGGCGTCGGAGTTTCAATAAACAGCTCTTGCCAAAAAACCAGTGTAAATAAGCTTTGCCACAAGGTATTCTCAGTATAAAAAACCTGTTTACCTTGACGAGTGTAGTGATCGCTTACACCTAACTCAACATCGCCTCGGTAAAGTTCATCAACTTCTATAATGCAGCGTGTACTGGCTAACATTTCACTGAGCCGCGAACGGGTTTGCTTGTTAAATTTACGCATTAAAAAGTCATCTGCGAAATACAGTAACTCATCACTAAGCGGATTTTCTATAATTTGCTCAAGCTGCGCTTTTACCCATTGCTTATTGCCCTGTCGATATTGCTCCCTTATTTGAATCTCGAGGGCTTGTGCATCGTCTTCGCAGGCGTTAAGTAAATCAAACGCAAGTGTTGGGTTAGTTGTTTTTAGTTGCTTAAAAAGTATAACCAGTAACTTGTTTTTTAACTCTTGTGCAATAACCCCTACTGCTACTTTATTTATTAGCTGCTTTGCTAGTTCCTCTCTTTCATTGTCATCTTTTGTATTTTTAAGCGTTAGTCGCAAACGGTTTAATGCATAGTTAGACTGCGCTTCTTTTATTGAATCAAAGCGCGATAAGCTTTCATTATGCTCTTGCCTAACAGGTGTTACGCCTAAATCTCTTAGTACAAATCGATTTTGATGATTAATATCGCCTGCACTGAGCCTGCCAATGTATAAAAATTCAAAATACTCGTAATACTCTTCTCTATTATTTATCACGTACTGATTATATAAGTGTGCAAGACACTCTGGCTTAGATTCAAAGAATGAAATAGCTATTTCAACTAAGTTACTTTTAGCAGCGCTTTTTTTAAATAATGGCGTTTGTTCTTGCTTTTCTAGCAGCTCTATTAAGGCCGGTTTTGTTAGGTGACTTAGTAGTTGCTTATGATCTTTATCAGAGGGTTCTACAATTAACTTTGCCGCTTTTAATTTAAAAAGTGCTTGGTATGGCGAGCTAATTTCTTTGTAGTTTAATGATTGGGTTTGAACTAAATAAGGCTTACGAGAATAAATGCGCGCCAACATACACTGGCTCTGCTCGTCGAGCGTGTTTATTTTACTAATAAATGAAATATGCTTTTGCTCGAGTAAATGCATGCATTTCTCGCTCACAAAAGTTAATAGCTCTCTAAAATGTGCCAAATAATATTTCGCTGGTAACTCTTTTTTCATAAAACCGCCCACACTGTATATAAAAACAGTATCCAGCATCTCATTATTTTTATCAACCCAATAAAATTTTTTTATGCATACGTATTACTATTGAAATATCTTTTTTAGCGTGATTACTCTGTGCTAAGGTTGCCCGCAAATTATTAGTGGCACTTTAACTACATTACACATAATAAAAATTAGGATTGAACAACATGACGACACAGCATGCAACTAAAGGTGAGCATAGCGCACAGACTAAGTGCTCGCTTTTTTATGTTATTTTTATATCGGCCGTTGCCGCTATTGGTGGCTTTTTATTTGGTTTTGATTCAGGCGTTATAAATGGCACCGTATCGGCATTGGGTAATACATTTAATTCAAGCAGTGTTGCAACTGGTTTTAATGTTGCATCTGTATTATTAGGCTGTGCATTAGGGGCATTCGCCGCTGGCCCATTAGCTGACAAGTTTGGCCGTCGCGCTATTATGATTGTCACTGCCATTATATTTGCAGTCAGCGCTTTTGGCTCTGGCATTGCAGATAGTTCTGCTGAGTTTATTTTTTACCGCTTGTTTGGTGGGTTAGGTATAGGTGCAGCCTCGGTTTTAGCGCCTGCTTATATAGCAGAAGTTGCTCCTGCGAGTCTACGTGGTCGCTTAGCTACACTGCAACAACTCGCTATAGTTCTTGGTTTATTTGCAGCTTTTTTAAGTAACTACCTAATTGCTAACGCTGCTGGCGGTGCCGAGGGTATTTTAATGTTAGATTTAGCCGCGTGGCGCTGGATGTTTTGGGCTGAACTTGTTCCTGCAGGCTTATTTTTAATTGGTGTACTGTTTATTCCTGAATCACCGCGTTACCTAGTTGCACAAGGTAAACTTAAACACGCTAAAACTGTATTTAACAAAATCTCAAATGATAATGCAGATACACAAATCAGTGACGTGAAGCAGTCTCTGCAAAGTGATAAAAAGCCAAGTATTCGCGACTTATTTATTGATGGCAGTAAAAAAGTACACCCTATTGTTTGGGTGGGTGTAGCTTTATCTGTTTTCCAACAATTTGTTGGTATTAACGTGGTATTTTATTACGGTTCAGAGCTATGGCAAGCCGCCGGCTTTGATGAATCACAATCACTGTTTATTAATGTACTTGCCGGCACCACCAATATTTTATCTACCTTTATTGCTATTGCCTTAGTCGATAAAGTAGGCCGCAAGCCACTATTATTGGTAGGTAGCTTAGGTATGTTTATTAGTTTAAGTGCACTTACTTACACCTTTGGTAGCGCTGGACTTGATGAAGCAGGCAAGTTAGCACTTAGCGAAAATATGGGTACCTTTGCATTAATAATGGCTAATTTGTTTGTGGTATTTTTTGGCTTAAGTTGGGGCCCTATAGTGTGGGTGCTACTTGGCGAAATGTTTAATAACCGTATTCGCGGTGCGGCCCTTGCTGTTGCAGCTAGCGCGCAATGGATAGCTAACTTTGCTATTACTATGACCTTCCCGATTATGCTCGGCAGTATTGGTTTAGCTGGCGCTTATGGCTTTTATGCCTTATCGGCATTTATTAGTGTATTTTTTGTGGTCAAATACATCAAAGAAACACGCGGTATGAAATTAGAGTCAATGTAATTATTTAGCCTGAGTAGCATCGACTTTCCATTAGTTTACTCAGGCTAATCCCCATTCTATTATCTTATTTTTCTGCTCATAAAACTAATTAGATACATTTAACCATTTGGCAAGCGGATACTCTCAGGCACGGTGTAAGCTTTTGCCTGTTGAACCATTATCAACTGAGTATATTACCAATCACAGTGTATAAATCATCACTATTAATTGGTTTGGCAATAAAGTCATCCATACCGGCTATTAAGCATCGCTGTTTATCTTCTTCATAGGCATTAGCCGTAATCGCTACTATAGGCACTCGCCAACCTGTTTTAAGTTCCATAACTCTAATTGTACGTGTGCATTCATAACCATCCATGTTAGGCATTTGGCAATCCATTAAAATCAAATCAAACGATTGCTCTTTTAATACATCAAGAGCCTTAATACCATCCTCGGCCATAACAACCACAGCTTTAGTCGGCTCCAACATTTTTGAAATAACCTGCCGATTTATCGCATTATCTTCTACCAACAGTATGTGCTTACCCAGCAGATTTGGTTGCAAAGCTGCTTTTTTAGGTAAGGTTGAGGGAGCGTCTGCTGACTCTGGTGCACTAATACTAAACGCAAACGTACTACCTTTACCCTCTTCGCTGTTTAACTGAATTTCACCGCCCATCATTTTTATCAGCTTTTGAGAAATAGCCAACCCGAGCCCTGTTCCCCCATATTTACGAGCAACGCCCACATCAGCTTGAGTAAATTCGCTAAATAACAGTGATTGCTGTGCCTTCGCAATACCAATGCCACTATCTTCAACGCTAACTTGAAGCTTATTATCGTGATAATCAAACGACAAATTCACAAAGCCTTGCTGCGTAAATTTATACGCATTAGAGAGTAAATTAATGATCACCTGATTTAAGCGTAATTCATCAACACTAATACACTGTGGCAAATTCTTAGATTGAATAACCGTAAATTCTACCTCTTTGGCAGCAACAATAGAGGAAAATAAAGAACGTATATTTTCGATAAATGGAGTTAGCTGTGTAGGCTTAATATTTAGCTCCATGGCATTTGCTTCAATTTTAGAAAAATCTAAAATATCGTTAAGAATATTAAGCAAGTTTTTTGCACTTTTTTGTTGTGTGATTAACAACTCTTTTTGTTCGGTACTTAAGGACTGATCTCGAAGCAAAACCTCTCCCATACCTAATATGCCATTCATAGGTGTTCGAAGTTCGTGACTCATGTTTGCTAAAAATTGTGACTTAGCAATATTTGCTTCATTGGCGAGTTTAACTGCTTGTGTTAATTCAGTTGTTTGCTCTGCGACTTTCTCTTCTAATTGCTGATTAAAATGACTAAGCTGTTTATTGAGATCTTCATTTTTTACATTAGAAGCTTGCAAACTTTTAATTGAGTGTTGTAGTGCATTGCCCAACATTTCAAATTGTTGCTGTAGTTGCAGCACTTCATACCAACTAGAATCTGTATTAAATACGTGTTTTTTAGTTTTACTAAAGCTATTAATTAAATGAGTGAGCTCTATGATGGGTTTAACCAACAAATGGGTAAATTTATGAATAAATAAAACCACTAGTGCAATAGAGCATAATCCTAATAACATAGTAGGCAACCATGCAGCCACTACCACCATAGTTAAATGTTTACGATTATATAACGATATAACCTGCCAACCTGTGTTGTCGTCAACATACTGATTTGTATGGTACATCTCGTTATCATTTGAGCGAAAAAGTTGATTGCCACTGAGGCTTTGAAGACTAAGTTCCTGCTGCTTAAAATCACTGAGCGCAGCAAACTGGCTTAACGAACTAAATACCACTTTTTTATCTGCATCTAGAACAAGTAAATCCCCATTATATTCAAATAAATTTGGTATAAACCGCTCTAATTGATCTAGCTTAAGTGATCCCTCAACGACCCCATAAAACTCATCATTTTTATAAATCGGGGCGGAAAGCGCTACAATGGGTTGATCGCCTAATCCTCTGCCTTGAAAAACACCACTGATGTAGCCCAACGGGAACTGCTGAGCTTGAGCAAAATAAGGACGATCATCAACATAACGCTGACTCTGACTCAAACCACTGAGCAATTCACTCGGTATACTTTTCTCGACATAACCTTCAGAGCTGGCATATAGGCTAGTTACAAAGCCAGGATATAACTCCATTAGTCGCTCTAACTGCTGTTGTATAGATGCCCCAGCACTTATTGCATCACTGGTTATTACCATGGCACTTTTATGAAACAATAAATAATCACTCAGCTGGGCACTGATCGAACGAGATTTTTCTTTAAGTTGAGTGTTTACTTCGTATTCTAAGCGCGAATAATGCTGATTAACCAAAAAAACGCTGGTGATCAAAACCACCAAAACAATAATTATACTTACAACATAGCTTAATATTCGGGCCAAAGGCTGCCCTTGATAAGCTCGGCTTGCATGGGGGACAAATATACTCACCAAGTCGACCAAAGCCAACGCTATCATAGCATTGATTAAGTATTTTGAGGCAGCCACAACAAGTGTGAGCCAAGGCAGGCCTATAACAAAGTGACCCAAAACCCACACCAGTGGTAAGCCCACTAAAAACCAAAATACGGCGCCTAAAGGAAGTATTGGCTTAGAACGCTTTAAACAAAAGACATAAAGCCAAAATAGCTCAAGTACATAAACAACACTGGTCCAGCTATGCCCCCAGCGATAAAATAAAAAACCAGTTACAATCGCTAAACTAAGAAGAGAATAACGAAGCCCTGCAAACACTAGGCTAAGTATTACAAACGTCTGACCAAATAAAAATTCAGAGCTATCAAAAAAATACAGAGGTAGAAGGTTAGCGCAACCTCCAATAAGCCCGAGTAATATTGCCAGCGCCCATTTATTCCTCTGAGATGCCATATTGACCCTTTATAGCTTTATTGAACACCTGCGGTGTATAGTATAATCACGAGTTTTAATTATTACTTACCCGTTAGCTATTGTCTATAATGACAAAAAATTAGCTAAGTGCGTAAAAGCTAGAATTGGCGTACGAATAACAAAATAAAATATTAGAAAATAGATAAATGGAATTTTAATACACCCAATGTTGTTTGAAGTATAAGTTGGCATAACCACATTCGATTTCATTGAGCTACTACGGCACAAGTGAAGTGTAAGTTGACATAATATTGAAGCTTATAATGGCATAAAGTTACCAAATAAAGTTTTGTGTAATGAGACTCCTTTAATAAAAGAGTACATAAAAGATTACTCAGCACCAAAAGTAGAAAAAGATAAAAATAGTTAGGAAGGTAATAACAGTGCAATATACTGCCCATTTGGCTTAAACTCAGAAATCCTTAAGCTTGGACTTCCCAGCTCTGTATAAACAGCTTAGAGAAAGAGCACGTTCAGAATTCTGAACGCCCTCGATTAACCCTCTTTACGCTTTAAAGTCGATCTAACTTAATGTGCCCTGCTGTTTGCCCACCAATATTCCATTTCCTGTTAGTCCAATAGTTACCTTCAAAATGATATTCATAGTCATTCCAAAGCAACTCTAGCCTGGCCGAACCATGAAAAAACTGTTCATCTGTTGGAAGTGGATCTTTAACACAAACCTTATAATTATAGTAAAGGTAAAGATTACCCTCTTCAGTTTTTAGCCAAGAAGAGAGCACCTCACTTTTCATATAGTTATTCTCACTTACTCCTGTCATTTTAAAAGTTAAAAAAGACATTTTGATATCGAAGTCAACACGAACATGCTTTTCTTGAACTTCATCATCGTCAGGTAATTTATATCTAGCTTTTAAAGTGCCTTTCCACTTACCACTTAGATTTGGACAAAAATGCTTTTGTATCAAAGATATTTTCCAAACATATTCCCAAAGTTTCAGGTTGAATAAAAAAATTAAAATTACAATAGGCACCACTACATACCTTACAGATGTATATTGTAATCCTAACGTGGCGACTAAAAAGCCAAGTGATATTAAGGATAAAATTATAAACTTTTGTACAGTACTGCCATATTTACTAATAATAAGAGACCACATCATTACCCCCTGACGTATAAGTGTTTAGCTTGTATGAATTAGCTATGACATAGATTAGTGGAGTTTTTGTTAGCTTTTGTGAGCTTCTAAAGGCTAACAAATCCTTTATAGATGGTTTTATTGATGCTCCACCAGGGTGGGTATGCCACTCCCCAAGGTAATCTCCATAACCATTGGTATCCCTGTGGAATTGTACAGCTTGTTCTAAATGACTCTTATCTCTTCTTTGAAATAAAGCACGCGCCCTAATATCCATAAAAGAAGGGGTTGTGATTTTAATTATTTCGTACTCAACTGATCCTTCTTTGATGTACCTATGTCCAAGTAGCAAGCCTCCAGCCTCATTTCTTTGCCTAGAATAATCCATTATTAAAGATACTACTTTTGGATCAAAATGGACTTTAATCACCTCACTCATTTTTTTTCACCCTACAAGCTGGGCAATAAGGTGAACGTTGCAACGGCTTATTTTTATGTTCTGCTGCTTTTTTTCCTAGAGTTTTAAAATATATGTAAGCATTTTTTTTATCTGAATACTCGCTGTCTAAAATATTTGCAGCAATGAATGATGCAGCACCAATTGAACTATCAACAGGAAATTGCACATTGCTTTCACCACAATTTCTTGTAATCAATGCTTTATGTTCTGCTTTTTTGAACTCTTTATCTATGTGTTTATGTTGGTTATCAAATAAACACCTATAGCATCCGCCATCACCTTGTTTAAATAACCTAGCAGAGTGACCACCGGCACACAAATACGAATGGTAAAGTTTAAAAGGGAACTCATTACTTATATATTGATGATTCAATGTCATTGCCGTTGAAAATTCACCTGTAGCATCTATTACAATATCTGTTCCTTGAGGGATTTGGTTCAAATTAGTAAATTTTTCCTTATGAGAAAATAAATTGTTATTCGGTGCTAATTTTTTTTGTGAATTGACTAAAGCTTGTGCCTTATTAATAAATAACGATTCAGACCCGAGTAAATGTCTTGAAATATTTTGAGGTAGTAACACATCATCATCATAGATGTGGAGTGACTTGGACGAACCTGCACCATGTTTCATCAAAATATGTGCTAAGTAGCTACCTAAAGTTCCAGCCCCAATAATACAAATTTGCTTATCTACTAAGTTTTGGGAATAGTTTCTTTTGATCAGAGTGCTTTGGGAACCATCTGAAAAATGAACATTAGTTATTTTTTTTAACTCCCCACCAAAGTTATTCGACATAATACGCAGTTGACCACGCAATAAGCGCTCAATGAAGTTTTTACTTCTATTTTGTAGTTGCTTAATCTGTGCCTGAGCTAATTTAATAATATAAGCATATATATTGCCATTATAATAAAAACATAAAGCGAAACCTCCGAACTGTTTTATATCGTCTTTTTCTCTGTGGATTAAGTTTTTTAGCTTTTCTTTTAGAGTAGTTAAAGTCTCTTTATTTGTGCCTCTAACTATATCAATAAAGCCTGTAACCTGAGCAAGACCTGCTTGCCCCTCAGGTGATGTTTTAATCTCTTCTAGGTTGGTAATTATTGTTGGAATGGGTGAGTAATTACCTTGGGTAATATGACTTATACAACCTTGACTAGACTTTGCGACATATGCAAGTTTATTGCTTGCATCTAAAGATTCGTATAATCGAATGGATAAAGTAGACTCTGTTGGACTTTTTACAAAGTAGCTAAAGAAGTCTCTTGGAAAATATGCTGTTACCTCTCCTTTAAATGCATCAAAGCGGTCTTCGGGACTACGTGCAACAATGTCTTTTACCCTCTTTAAATATATTTCAATAACCTCTTCAATTGCATATGGCTCTAGTTTATGAGTTGTAGTATCGAATACACATAGCTTATGTAGGCCATTTTCTGGCTTTTCAATATTAGGCCAAAACTTATCTAAAGGGGGTGGCCGGTTGGCAAGATATATCGTGGGCGGTTCAAAAAATGGAACTTCGTTAAAACCAAAAATGACATCAACGAATCCTTGCTGAACTTGAGGTATACTAACTCTCCCCTCGTAGCAGTAATCATGAATACCTGTGTATGTCATTATATTGAGTGAGAACCCTTTTTGAATGAGGGTATTATGAGCTATTTCTAAATATTTTTTCATCCGAAAGTGTTGTGCTCTTGTATAGGAGTTATAACTTCAGATTTTTTTGTTTTAAGGTCACTATCTCGACTACAACGAATAATTCTTGTTTGATCATTTGGCATTCTAATTCCAAATAGATTAATTAGAATATCCAAAGTTTCACGTTCAGTAAGTGATGTAACAAGTGCTTGCTTAAATGACATCGCGAAACTATCAAACTTCATTCGTAATTCTTGCTTCTCTAATTCTGTAGGTGAGTGAATTGTCAAATGTGATGACTCAGGATGTGGATGCTTTAATTCATTTGAAATCACAGCAGGTAATTTCTGCACCACGTTATATAGTTCTTCAGTCAAATCTCCGTGTTTGGGAGAGTTCGACATGATTTTTTCAATAGCTACCATTAAAGATATTGAACTTGGTCCACCTGTTGGATAATTATGATCTCTAAGACCTTTAACAACCATTACAATATCTTTAAAGTTAGGGTGAAGTTTTTTTGCTCTACTTACCCAGTCTTTTATATGCTCTGGGTTCGATTCTAGCCATTCGCCATTTCTAAGAGCTAGATTGACAGTGTGGGTTTTTAACTCTGTGTCTTGAGCTGAATTTGATTCCATTGATGCAGATTCGAACAACCATAAACGGTTGAAGTCTTCATCAGGAATAGCATAACAAGGAATGTCAAGATGAATAGCTTCATTGGTCTGTAAGCGACTGCAAGTTTTCTTTGGTATTTGCTTCCAGCCATTAGCGCTAGCCATTTTCTTAAGTACCCTATCTACAACTTCAAACATCGCGGTACTCATGGTTTTATCATCATGCTGTACAACGCTCATAGGTATATACATACCATCATCTAAATCAATATCTTGAGAATTGTGGGCTGGCTGTACTATAGTGCCGTATACATAACTACCTTGCATTTTGAAGCGAGGCTTCAACTTTATAAGCTGTTCCAATTTTCTTAAAGGTACTCTTTCATAAAGGTCTTTGTCTTGTTTTACTTGTTCTTTAGCGTATGACCAAGCTTCCAATATCCCGCTCCGAGCATCATCTCTAAGAGATACGAGCTTTGAGCGTATTTCATCAGATATTCTTAAGTTATCGAGATAATATTCCCTATCCCTTAAACCTGAAGAACTCAAAAGTTTGTTAATTGAAAATTTAAGCATATTCATAACCTCAAAATCTATATCTAGTATTTAATGTAATACTGAAATACCACATACAGTGTTACATGCTTTTGTAATTAATTGGGGTTGTATTTTAAAACTCAACCGTCAGTTCATACTTTATTCAAAAAAGTATTTTTTATAGTTAATAGTCGAAATAAATTACCTTATTAATCTAGACAGCTAACTTTTTGTAACTTGTTTAGCTATATAAATTATAAAATATTCTAAAATCGCGACATGCAGCTAAAACTTAAAGCTTCAAATAATATAAGTTTAGTTAGGTCTACTTTCGCAAAAATAGTCAGTGCGGAATTTTGGAACCCTTGAGCAGCCCCAGTTTTGTACTAAACTAAAATGAATAATTACAACGGAAGATAATATGAGTATTAAACCAGGTCCAAAACCTAATGCTGACTCTACAGGTAAAACTGATAAGAGAAGACGTGTTACTCCAGAGAATAAAAGTAAACATCCAAGTCTTAAAAAGCATGATCACAAAAAAGGTGAATGAGATTAAAATTATTATTCGGCTTTAGAACAAAAGACCCCAGCGTTTGCCTGGGGTCTTTTTATTTAGCCTCTGCCTTTTCGGCAGTTAAAAGTCACAAGATGTGGTTGTTAACTTCCTGGCCTAATTTCAGCTGCCTACTCGGCAGTTCACGCGAGTCACTTCATACTGCATATTGCGAGCTTATTTCCAGCTGCCTACTCGGCAGTTCACTATTAAAAGTAGTTTAAATTTCTATAAATACCAAACTGGTAAATGAATTTAAATTATTTACCCTTATTTTCAAAAAGCCTTATAACCAATTGAAAATTAAATGTTTTATAGCTATTCGAAAAGTGAATTTAAAGAGGGAACCGTGCCTTGAAATGTTTGGTTAGTCGCAAATCCATAATTGTTGAATTGATTTCTTATGGATTCAGCTTTTTCAATTTTTTGTATATGAAGTATAAAATTTTCCCCGTTGCCTTTGCTTGTTAAGGGTATTGAATGAAAGTGGCCTATGTCTTTTCCCTCAAATTTATATTCAGGATTATAAATCTCACCTCTGGCTTCAGCTCGTTTTTTAGCACGTTTTAACCGCCTTTGCTTTTCGCCAACAAAAGCTTTGGCTACTGATTGGTTGCGGACAAACATGACTTCACTTTGGTTTGGTGGTACTTCGAGTATTTTTGATAAGCCTAATAACTTATCATGAGCCATCATCTCAAAATAGCTTTGCTGTGATAGGTTGGTCAATTGCTTTTTATCTGTTGATACAAACGCTAATTCATTACCTATGGTTTTCTTGTTCCATTTAGGAAAACACACACCAATATTACTTACTTTTCGTGAACTCATAAACCCATGCAAAATACCAATACAACGCCCAGCAAGAAGGCTTACATCACAATTTTTAGGTAAATAAGTAATGGTAAAATAATAGCGCTTCAACCTTTACTCCTTTGGAACAAGCCACCTTTGATCAGCACTGCCGCAATAAAGTGAACTGCGTCTGATTCTTCACCTTGCTCTAAACCATGCTTTTCCATGTGTTTAATGTGCAAAGCAATGCGCGGGAGTAATGAATAAAAGTCTGAATGGCTCTTAGGTGTTCTGTGTGCAACTAATATTTGCTTATCTGCGCCATACTCGTGAGTGCGCAAAGGTTTGTAACCTCCCTCGTACCAATCATCAATAGTTTGAATCGAAGCCCCTACTTTTTGCGAGTTTAAACTTGCTGCTTTTTTATCGCCCACTTGAGTGTATGCAAGTTGTTTAGATGACATGCCTTGTTCAACATTATCTACAAACTTTTGACTAGGGTGAACTTCTTGGCTAAATGCATTTTTAATTTTTGCTGTTATATCTAAATAACAATAATTTTGAGGGTTGCTGAGCCCTTCTTGAATAGATTCTGACAACGTTAATAATGCCGTTTGATTATTTTGCCAGTTGCCTTGCCATTTTAGTTTTTGTGCACCTTCAACAACAATCGGGGCTGCGTGCTCAGTGAGGATTTCAATATCTACATTCGGTGATTGGCGGTTACGCCAAAGCCAGTTGCCCATCAGTATATTTTTAGCATAGCGCGTTGCAACTTCATTAAGGCCATTGTGTTTTTTATAGGTTTCGAAAAACCGTTTTAACCAATAAATAACTTTAGGGTCATCACATACATGTGGCTCAATACAATTAGCCTCAACCCTGAGTGAAAAACGACAAAATAGCTCATTTACCGTTGGAGGTACGTAACACACATCAATTGTTTGAGGGTTTCCAAACGCGAGATCTTGTGGCGCTAAATTTTTAGCCACATTTTGCTTTTGATACGCATCGCCAAACCCTGACTTCTGCCCAACTAATTTATTTTGCTCTATTTGTAGCGGTTCAAAATCAGACTCAGGTGTTTTATAAAAAAACACCGCTTTACTGGGTGAGAGCGAACGCGTGTAACTTAAGTGCCGAGGTAATTGCATTATTCATACTCAAACTTAGACTTTTTCATAAGCATAGACTCTTTTTGAACATCCATAACCCAAAATGCGTCATGAAAGAACTGCTTAGCCCCTGCGTACTTTACTGATGTATTGCTAACACACTCTAACAGCCCAATTACGGGCTCTGCATAACAATGGTATTCATGCAATGCTGCATCTCGCTTTACGGGTTCTTCAAGCGCAGCAAAGCCAATTGCAGCGGGTCTTAAATTAAAGTTACTGTTAAGGGCATCAATTAATTGTTCAAAACTTTTAACTACTTTTTTTGAAGGATATAACCAACTACCATTTGACGATTTTACCTTAAGGCTTTTAAACAGCTCACTCGGTTTACTATACACATGACACCAGTTTATATTTTGATATAACGAAGGTGGATGCATAGTCCCGCCTGCAAATGAAGATGGTAGTGCGGGCTTTATAAGCTGACTATTTAACTTATCTAACAGCTCAGTATTTGGTACAAAAAGTCTAAATACTAAATCGAGTGTTATGTCGCATTTGGGTTTATCGATAATACCAGTTCTTATTACATGACTACGGCCAGCAACTTGTTTTAACTTGCTTGGCTCAGGTAATGGTTTACCTGTATGTAATTGATAGTTTTCAATGTAAATAGCACTGCCAATACACTTAATGGAAGGGTCTATAAAGTTTTTTAGCTTACGCTCAAAGTTATGAGCAAGCCCATTTAAAGCAGTAAGTGACGGCATACCTTGAATATAGGGATTAGCCATTGCTTCAGCATCGAACACTCGCATATCTTGGCAATGTACATATACTACCTGCTCATCATTTAATGTTTCTTCTTCTGCTACACAATGAGTAAACACATAGTTTAACTGCATTTTAAACAACCCCATTAAATTAGGGTGATATGCAAAGCGTTTGAGCTTACTTAAAGTACCTAGGCTCTCATTTAGTACGTTACTAAATTGGCTAATGCAGTTAGTAATACTCTGATCTAAGTAATGCTTTGCCCACTCAGGGTAAGCTTGCCCTTGAGCGTTATTTTTAGCTTCCAGAATGTTATCCAGCCACAACTGCAAGCTAACACGTACTTGCCTAATAGCAGCGACTCGCGCTAATCGCTTTTGCCTTAACGTATTAAACTGCTTAATACCTACCAGCACCAAAAGTGCCTGTTGAAATTGACTGCTTAATAGCGCACGAACTTTAAATGCTTTCTCAATATAATTATTGGCTACTTTAGAACGGTTAACAGCCTTAGAATATGTTTTAGGAAAGTAACGAAGCACTCTTATATTACCACCTACTGAGCTTGCTAAATCGCCGACATTGGCTGGTCTTGAGTGCTCAACAAAACCAAAGTTTAACTTACGATCTGTTGTTAATTGCTGAATTTTAGCTAGCATTGCGTGACTTACTACAGGCGTAACCGCAAGGTAGCTTTGCTGGAATGGCATTTGTAATTGTGGTGAAAAAGAGCTTACTTCTAATGGGAGTTCTGCCACTGGCAAAAGCTGTTTTATTTTGCCCGAGATGTCTAAAACCGCCTTTTTAGTAAACCCGTACCCTCTTATTAAATTAATCCAAACAGGTTCTTCAGCTATTAGTAACTTTGCTAAACAAGTTACTTCGCCTTGCCAATTAAACGAGGTTAAAAATAACTTTGCATGATTAATTTCAGCACTGTTGTGCGACCAGCCAAAACTTAAAGGTAATGACCGGCTACAAATACCCGCAATATCTTCACTTACTACCTTACTAATTAAACGTTGATGGCTTACGCGTATATCAGGATATTTTAAATTATGAGTATGAAACCATTTAACTTCGTTAATACATTTACTCAGTAACACTTCATCGAGTAATACACTTTTAGCTGTTCTTACACTTGTTAAATCATCAATCTCACTTCGCTTATAAACTAGATTAATGAGCACAACAAGAACTTGTTCTTCAAAGCCATCTACCGCAACATGAGGCGTGTATGGAGCAAACAACTTTCTAAGTGCTGTGGTTTTTTCTTTTAGTGATTCAATTGCAAGTGCATCTTGTAAGTTCATAAGTTACCACGGCGCTATAAATTGTTTTTTTGTTTGAGGCTTTTCAGCTGCGAATGCTTGTTGTAGCTCAATCACTTGGCGTAAATAAAAAACATGGCTATCAGCTCTGAGCTGTTCGTGCTTTTTTTGTGGGTAAGCGCAGTTTAAAAAACCTTCTTGATGAAGCCTGTAAACTTGCTCTGTAGTGGTATTTAATAATACTGCGGCATCAAAAGTACAAAGCAGTAAATCTGCAATGTTTGGATGTTTAGCTTTAGGGTTACTATCAACTAATTCGACAAAGTAATTAATAATCTCATCAAGAACTTTGTTTTTACGGTTACTTGTTGCAGCTATCTGAGCATCACGGATCACATTGCCATACACAGAGTTGAACTTAGTTTTATTAAAAGGGTTAAGTTGCTTAAGCCGCGCATTATTTGTGAGTAAATCTAATTCAGCGGTAAAACTATCAGGCCAAGTACTAAAGTAATCAACAAAAGCTCGATTAAAGTCAGCATCTCTTACATCAAGTTGCTTAACCTTCGCAAACCACGATATCAACCCCACTATTTTTTGGCTGTTACTACTTGCAAGCGCAAATGCAATTTTAAAATCAGCATCGTTTAACTGTTCACTACTAGTTAGTTTACAACCACAGCTGCACTCTAAAAACGCCTCAGAAGCTCTGTAATCAATTAAGTTATGGCATTCACCACAATGTGTAGTCAATTGTGTTTTATGTTTATGGCACGCTTTATAGGGCTTTAAATGCCAATAAAAAGGAATATATGAAGACTCAGACAAGCATTCAATACAAACAGGTATGTAATCAGTGCGAAGTAGTTCAAGGGGAATAGTCAGTTCATTACGGCTTACTGCTGCTAGGTTGCCAAATTTAAAGTTGCTGCGCCGACATGCAAGCTCAAGAATGTCACCAGCATTAACATCTGCTAATTGGGCTACTAACTTGAGCGCTCTTATTCTAAAGCTACTTGCTTGCCTAGCATGATAAACATCAACCTTGTTTAGCTCTAACGGCAATGCACCTTCGAGCTCATGATCTTGCTCTGCAAGCCATTGCCATAAAATATCAGCAAGCTCACGATAGCCATCGTATGAGTTATCCCTAGCAAGCCTTAGCAAATAGCTTTCAAGCGCCTCATCTGGGTAAGGTTTTGTTTGAACTAAAAAATGCATCGCCAACCTAAACTAAGAAAATCTTAGTTTAGGTTTAGATTAAAAGTAATACTTAGGTCAAGCTTAAAGAGAAATTAATCTTTTGAAACATCTAAAACAAATATATCAATCAGCCCTACAAGATTTTTAGGTAAGTCATTTTCTAATTTTACTTTAAGTTCATCTGCGCTTTTCAAGCCATGCTGCTTTCTATTCGCTACCTTTTCTTCAGCCCCAAACCAAATAACAAGATAAATACCTTGTCCTTCAGCGTCAGGATGAATTGAATATCTTTCTGCCAGTTGGTTTCCTGCTGCTGAAAACAGTTCTGTATGCCACTGCCCTTTAGCTTCAATCACAAGTAATCTTCGAATACCATCCATTACTTTGGAAGCAGTAATATCAATTCTATTTTTATCTTTTGTTTGATGCTCTGCATTGATAACTATGCTGTCTGCTTCTAAGCGAGGCTTCAAATACTCTGCAATAATTTCTACTGAGCTAACTTCATCAAGGCGAACTCCTCCTTGTGAATAAAAACGATTTCCTGGGTTAAACTCCCCACCCTTAATATCTTTTTGATATTTATCTAGCTCATACAAAATTCTATCTCTAAGTCCTTCAACAGTAACAACATCACAATTATCCAAAAGGTCTATAACCTTTGAGATATTCGGAGGAATAAAGTTTCTCAAAGCTAAAGCACGAATTTGATTTGCTCTCATACTTTTAAGATTTTGGCGCATAACTTGAAAACGAGAGTCCTCAATTAACTGTTCAATAATATGAATTGTTCTCTCAGAAGCGTCCAATTCAATTTGCCTAGATATATCAACCAGAAATCGATATGCTCTTTCTCCGTCAGGACTAGAGGTGCCATAAAAGGAAGGCAAGTTAACTTGTGGCCAATCTTCAATAAAGCGATCTAATAATAGATATATTTTATCGCTAGATAAACTTGGAAAAGTATCGCGACTTCCTGAGTTTAAACTACTTGATATTCCCTCGAATAAAAATATTGAGCTTTTCTTCTGAGTAAGGAAATAAAAAAGCTTTTGGGAATCGCATAAATTCAAAAAATAAAAAGCTCTTAAAAACCAGAATTGTATGATTTTCTCTTCAGGCTTATCTATATGAGGTGATTCAATTCGACCCAGCCATTCATCGCAACGAATTAAGATCAAATCTTTAAGCTGTTCTTCATCACCATAATGAACGGCTAAATCAAATAAAATATCCAACACATAATAGCTCAGGCCAGAATACTTGTTTAACCACTCTAAGGGTAAATTGGCTTTAAAATCACTAAATATTTCATCGTCTCTTAGTACTTCTACTTCGGGGTGTTCGCATTTAAACCTGTCTAATTGAGGCTCAACATACTCTTTTAAGTAACTCTCTTTGGAAGTTACATCAGGAAATAACAAACGATCAATTTCACACTTAAGAAGATCACGTTCATCTTCAGTTACTGCGTCATAATAAGTATTACATCTAGTTTTCACAGCAGAAAGTATTTGCTTACTAATATTGTCTAGAGTTCCCTCCATACGTATTGTTTCTAAGCACAAAGCATACAAAACTGTTTCAACATGTAACCTCTGCGATTGACTCCTCAACTCCGCAAGTTTCTGTAAGTTAGGTACATCGGGAGCAATCAGGCTAGTGCAGTTTTTTAATGAAGTTCTCATTAGTTCTTCATCACCAAACTCTTTTTGTATATTTTCAGGTTCAAATAACAAACACTCTGAAAAATTAACTAACCACCCGAAATGCCCTCCAGATTCGATTAAAGCGCGGTTTCTCTGGATAAAGCTAATGTTGTCTGCACGATTTTGGCTCTCACATTTTTTGTTCTTTCTATCTAGTCTATTAAACTTCGAATTTCGTTTTCGTATCTGTAATCCAATAGAGTAATCTGTATTATTTGCTTTTGCCCACTCTCGCATAAATTCTAGCTTTTGATTAGCTTGTTTACGCATGATACTGCGTATCTGATTATTCAACTTGAGCTTATTATGCTGGAAGTAATAATGCCTCGTAATAAAAGTTGACCACAGTTCTAAATTGTTTTCTTCAAATGCTAAATTGATTAGGTATTCAATATCTTCAACGGAAAAACATAATCCAGAATGCGCACCGCAATGTGGTTCAAACCTACTTTGTTTAAGATTGTAGATTTTTTTACGTTCAGTTATACCAGAAAAAGCGGTTTTAAAAAGTCCTTGTCTTAAGTCTTTATTTTCTCTAATTGCTTTTACAGACTTACAGAAGTTTTCACTTTCGTCCCTGTGATAATTTAAGTTTTTTAGCCACCCCCATATCTGTTCTGGGTTATAAGGGAGGCTAGTAATATCAAAGTAATGATCGAGCAATTTACCTACAAGCTTGCTTATCCCGTCTCTACAAAAACATTCATAGTACTCTTTACCACAACTGCAAGTTAACTCATCGGTTAAAAAATTTAATAATCGTTCTGTATTTTCAGCACTTAAAGTCCATACCAATTTATTGATGAAATATCGATTGCCTTGTAACCGTCTATCATCTAGTGAGGTTTTTTCAGTAGGGTAGAGATTTGAACATGCTCGAAAGAAGCGTTTTAGTATGCCTAAATCAATAGAATTAGCACCTAAGAATTCAATCCCTTTAGCTGCGATGTTTAGAGAGGTATTACTAGACTCAGATATTAATGTTTCGAGTATTTTAATATCATCAACAAGCGAAAACAAACATTCCATAGCAAGCCTTCGAGTATCTAATCTCTCATTAGGTTCGAATAGTATGTTTATGAGATTGGGGGTTAAGTGCTCAATAACCTGAGATTCTTTGATTATAGTTAATACTAAGTCTCGTAAATGCCCATCACTTTTATTTTCTAAAATTGGCTTAATATCTTCAGCCATATTTTTATCAAAAAAACTAACTGTACTGTATCGCCGCCAAAAATCACCTCTTCTAAAATACGGGTCATTTTTTTCAATTTGTGTTAACTGTGATAAAAGCAACCTTTTAGATGAGCGATCAAGTTGTGAGGGGTCTCCATTAGCTAGCACAGCATAAGGATCAAGCTTTATAATTTCATGTTGTAGCGCTAACCCGCCGAGAGTAGCCATCCAACCAAGCATTCCTCTCAATTCATCACGAACAATATTATTTGAAGCTATTACTGTTTTACAAACTCTTAAAGTTAGTGGATCTTGATTACTCTGTATTCGCTTTACTAAATACTGGGCGGCACAATATTCAGCAATAATCTTGTGAACAGCTCGATGCTGATCAACATCATCTGCAAGTTTAAATAAGCGAGAATCTATAATGCTCGATAGATCTAAGCCCTCTCTTATTAGTGCATTGATATTGGGGTATAAGTATTCCTCTGATAAATCACTAACACTTACTCCTTCAGCACCTGATAAAAGAGTTTTAGAAAATACTTCTGAAGCGAGCTCTATTTTTTTCTTATACGGGAAATCTATTCCAGTTCTTCTTTTTGCCGAAGGGTTAAGCTCTTTAGCTAAGTGCTCAACTGCTTTTTCAAAGATAGAGCTTTTACTTTTAAATTTTCGATTACTTTCAATGTAGGCATCTGCAAACATTTTCAAAAACTGGGGGTTCGGAAGCAAAACATCTAAATTAAAGCGTGATACTTCTGTATAAAAATTATCAAAATCTTCATCAGGCAAGTGGTGATCAAAAATCTTCCTTTGTTCTAATTCATTAAACTCCCTCAGCCTTAATACCAAAGGATCACATTCTAAATACTCTATAACTGCTTGTGTTGAGTCACTGCTCCATTCACTTGAGCGACTTGATATTATTAAAGTTTCAGGTTTTGACTCTATGACTTTAGCTAATAATTTGTGTATACCACAGTTGTCAATCTTGGATAGTTCATCCAAGGCATCTATAACAAGAAAATCCCTAAATAATTTACTAGAATACAAGTACTTGCTAGCAGTGACTGGGTTAGTATTAGCCTTACTTGCTAAGCTTTTAAGAAACTCAGTCTTACCTGCTCCTGGTTCTGCTAAAATAATTACGCACTTAGAGACACTCAAGAGTTCATCTTCAGCATAAATTTGCTCATCATTTTCAAGAGTACGCTGAAGATAAATATTTGAGGTCATAGATTCTCTGTATATTCACAAATTAAAGTAAGGTATTTACTCTTTAATTAAGCCTAAAGATATTTTGGAAGTTTTCATACTATTAAGTAATTTCGCCTTATCATGCTGGTCTGCTTTACCCCATGCGCAAATTAGTTCAGCTAAATCATCTTCTTCACAATAAAAGTAAGCTACTGGCACATCTAGCTCTTTAGCAATGCGTTTCATGGTTAAAAAATCAGGGGCATGTTTGCCTTTTTCATATTGGTTCATGCGTGCACTAGCCGTATTTGGCTCCATTCCTAATGCCATACCTAGCTGTTGCTGAGTAAGGCCAGCTGCTTTTCTTGCAAATTTTAGGCGTGAAGGTGTTGGAGTTTCCATGTGAACCTTAGCTATAAAACATATCTTGCTAAGATTCTCTTAGTATCTAACCCATAAGTGTACTAAGGATATTTTAGTTTTTAAATATACACTTAATTAGTAATGTCTTAAACTATACATTTATGAGTTAAAAGGGATTTTATGCTTGTTTTTGCTAGCGATGCTTCTGGTAAGGTTGTTTCAATAAATAATGTCAAAAATGGTAAAGCATGTAATTGTTTTTGTATCGCGTGTAATGACCCTTTAGTGGCACGCAATGGCGGCACTATAAATGCTCATTCATTTGCTCATACTACAAAAGAAGAATCTAGAACATGCTTAATGACCGCCTTGCATCGGTACGCTCAAGAATATTTTTTAACGGCTAAAACAATAAACCTCCCAGCGATTACTATTTCCCATAGAGGTTACAGCAAAACTGAACCTAGTAGAAAAGCCTTAATAAACTCTGCCAAACTTGAATATAGCATTCATAACAAATACATAGCCGATGTGAAGTTAGAAACTGATGTCGGTGATTTATTAGTTGAAATTAAGGTAACATCGCCTTGCTCAGCAGAGAAAATTAACTTTTATCGTGAAAAGAAAATCGCTTCCTTAGAGTATGATTTATCAGTTTATATTGATTCGGATTATGCTGATGTAAATTGTGCTCTTAAGCATAATGATGATACGTCTAGTTGGTTATTTGGTTGGTGTGAGGATCAATTAAGAGAAGAAATAAATCAAAAAGTTGAACTCAACCAAATAGAAATGAATAAAAAAATTCGACAACAAATTGAAGAATCAAGACAGCGAGCACTTCGTAAATTTAATAACTTAAAAAAGCGACAGCAACTAAAAATCCCCAGTCACAGCATTGAATTTAATCATGATATCAATGGTAAAAATTACGATTTATCAGCCCAAGTAGTAAAAAGTAAAAGTATAAAGTTCGAAAAAGTGTCACTTGAAGTAGAGCATGAACATTTTTTACTTTTAAAATGCATTGCTTTCAATAAATCTAACCAAGAACGAGTGCTAAATATTGCTCTTTTATTTCAACATGATATTCCCGATATCCTCAAAAAAGAATCAGGCCAGATCATCGTAGGTCGAATAAAAAAATCAAAACATTTTAAATTCGAATGGCTTAACTTTACACCTCCACGTTCGGCTTTAGAAAGAGCAAAATTTACAGCTATTACTGAAAAAGAAAAGCAACTAGAAAAATATAAGTTTATAGAGCAGGTAACAAACTATGCTGACATTTATGCATTAGAACAAGATAGATATTTTTCAAATGATTACCCTAAATGGAAAATATGGCTAGCTTCACAAAGCGATATGGCTCCCAACGAAAATTTTAATGTTAAAAATCCCAAGTATCCAGCTTTATTAAAAACAAATAATTCACACCCTCAGCTTTGGATGTTTGATCGCTGGTATATATTAATATTTAGTAAGTTAGCAGAGTTTATTGACAGCTACCCAATCAATACCCCCATAGATACAAAATACATATTTGAGCTGTTAAAAAACGAATTTCCACCTTCCCATAATTACAATTTTTTTGTCGAGCAAGCAGATAAAATGAATGTTTCATATAAATTAGAGCACTTACTAAAGCCTGAAAGCATTATAAATACTTGCTTATCATTTTTTGAGGAAAAGCTAGCAGTAGTAAAAGAATCCAATTACTTTGTACGCAAGTACGATTTAAAGATACAAATGCTACCTGCGGGAAACTAACTATATGAAAATGATTTGTGGATATTTAAATTTATAGGCTTAAAACCTACCACTTGCTAATTAGCTGGCTATTTTGCACAATGATTTAGTACTTCTTATGAAATGAATAGAAACAGGGATGCTATGAAGATCATTGAAAAAATTAAGCTATTTAACTTTAAGAGATTCTCAAATTTTGAAGTTCAATTTACTGAAGAAATTAATTTATTAATAGGCGATAATGAAGCTGGAAAAAGTAGTCTACTCACAGCTATTGAGCTTGTTTTAAGTGGTAGTAAATCCAAAATCGACTCAATAGGGATTGATAACTTATTTAATAAGCAAATTATTAATGAATTTTTAGTTTCAGATAAAAGCATTGCAAACCTTCCCACGTTACGTATAGAGCTATACTTAAATGAACAAAATAACCCTCACTTAAATGGCAAAGTTAATTCCGAAGGTGTTGCTTGCGACGGGCTGGTTTTAACATGTGAGCCAAATGAAGAGTTAACACATGAAATATCAGAAGTTTTAGCTCAAGAAGAAAGTAACTTCCCTTATGAATATTACGTTGTTAATTTTGCAACTTTTTCAGGTCAAGCATATTCGGGCTATCGAAAATTCTTAAAATTTCTAGCATTAGATAGCTCACAGATAAACAATGACTATGCAACCAAAGAATATATAAAAGCAGTATATGACAACTTTGTCGAGCAAACAGCCAGAATAAAGTTGAAAAATGAGTACCGCCAACAAAAAGTAGCTTTTAAAGAAACAAACCTTAAGTCAATTAATGACAAACTTGATGAATACCAGTTTTCGATTAGATCTAGTACTAAATCAAACCTAGAGACAGATCTAAATATTGTTGAAGATGACGTTCCCATCGAAAATAAAGGAAAAGGCAGACAGTGCTTTATCAAAACAGAGTTTGCATTAAGAGAGCATGATGCAGATAAACCACTAGACGTATTATTGTTAGAAGAGCCAGAAAACCATCTTAGTCATACGAATATGAAAAGGTTGGTCCATAGAATATCAGAGTCACATGCTAAACAAATTTTTGTTGCTACTCACAATAGCTTAATAAGTACGAGATTAAATTTACGTAACTCAATACTCCTCAATAGTTCTTCTCCTGAGCCTCTTACAATGAGGGACTTGCCAGAAGATACAGCTAAATTTTTTATGAAAGCACCTGATAATAATGTTTTAGAATTCATACTATCAGCGAAAGTCATATTAGTAGAGGGCGATGCTGAATACATTCTTTTGGACTCATTTTATTCATTGGTAACAGGCTCTTCATTAGAAGCCGATGACATTCATGTTATCTCAGTTGGTGGTACAAGTTTTAAAAGGTATTTAGACATAGCAAAAGTTTTGGGAATAAGAACCGCTGTGATACGTGACAATGATGGCGACTATCAAACGAATTGTATTGATAATTATCTCGGCTATGTGGCAGATAACATTGGTATTTTTTATGATGCTGTTAATACCAGCACTACATTTGAGATCTGCCTTTACGACTTAAATCGAGAAGTTTGTGATGAGCTTTGGCTCGCTGATCGAAAAACACTGTCAGTACAAGAGTATATGCTGAAAAATAAAGCTGACTGTGCATTTGAATTACTAGATAAAAAAGCAGACCAAATTATAATACCTGACTATATAGAAAGAGCTTTCCAATGGATAAACGAGTAGTTTTTGCTGTCGCTGGCTCAGGTAAAACAAGCCACATAATAAATGGGTTAGAAAGTGACTCCAAAACTCTGATACTAACTTATACAGATAACAATTTATCGAACCTGAAGCATAGGATATTGCAAAAGTTTGGGGAAATTCCTTCCGGAATTAAAGTGTATTCATATTTTCAATTCGTATATTCATTTTGTTTTAGGCCTCTATATGGTCACGAGCTAAAAACTAAAGGTATCAATTGGCATGTCCCTCCATTTAATACATTAAAGATGAAACGGAATGATCCTAGGTTCTATATCGATAGCCATAGTAGATTGTACTCCAATCGCATTGCAAAACTAATAGAACAGCTTGGTATCAATGATGAAGTTATCAAGCGCATAGAAAAGTATTTTGATAGTATTTGCGTTGATGAAGTCCAAGATTTTGCAGGGCACGATTTCAACTTTTTATTAAGCATTTTTCCAGCAAATATAAACCAATTATTTGTTGGGGACTTTTATCAGCATACATTTGATACGTCTAGGGATGGAAACGTTAATAAGTCGCTCCATGATTGCTATGACAAATATAAAGCAAAATTTACTAACGTTGGTTACGTAGTCGATGAAGAGTTACTTTCTAAGAGCCACCGTTGTAGCCCTATAGTGTGTAGTTTTGTTAGTGAGAATCTATCTATACACATCGATTCTCATCGAAGTGACAAGACCAACATTGAGTTTATTGAATGTAAAAATCAAGCTATCGAAATAATGAGTTGCCCAGACACTGCTAAACTTTTTTACCAAGATAGTAGAAAATATAAGGGATACACAGAAAATTGGGGAGCTACTAAAGGGCTAGATTGTTTCGAAAATATTTGCATCATTTTGAATCCAACAACACTAAAATTGTTTGAAAATGGGAAGCTCGAAGAGTTAAAACCTCAGACCAAGAACAAGCTTTATGTCGCATGTACTAGGGCTAAGCATAATATTTATTTTATTCCTGAAAAACTTATTAAGTATATGAAAAATTAGTATCCGAATAACTATGAGCTCTGTAAGTCAACACTTCACTTTCTCAACAGCTGACTAATCGGCATCCGGTCAGTAAACTTTGTTGTTATAAACGGATCTTCATCTTGGGCGCTTTCAGGTTTATAGAGTGAATAGCGCTCGACTTCACTTGCTGTAATTTTTGCAACTGGCAAGGTAAATAAATTTGCTAAATCAGGGAATAGTACATCAAATGCTTTAACCAAGTGTTTGGTCGTGAGGGTTTTTGCGTTATCCATTAATGCATAAAGTACGGCATCATCTAAAAAGTATTTTAATGTTCTAAAGCAGCCTTTTGATAGTGAGAACAAGGCAAATACTGTTGCTTGCTCACTTAAACTTGGCTTTTCGGTAAATGGCATACGGTTGGCTAGGCCAATTATCAGTTGTACAAAATGCTTTGGATTTTCTGATAACTTAAAATAAGGCAGCTGCCGCCTTACTAATAAACGCGATGACCACTGTGGTTCGTCTGCTATTTTTTCTGCCCACGGCATACCTACCAATACAATTGATACACCCGCTTCGTCGTTAATGTATTTTAATCGATTAGCAATCTCGCGGCGCTTTTTACCTTGGTTGTGCTCAATCAGTTCTTGAAACTCATCAATAATTATAAGCTCTGTACCACACGTTTTTAGGCATTTTATTAATGATGTCGTTAACCGAGTACCATTTACTCGCAGTTTGCGCTCTGTGCTACCTACTTGCCCTAAGTCTTTAAGAAGCTCGGCTAAAGTAGATTCTAGTGTCGGGTTACTAGGTATGCGGCTTACTAATACGGGGTGGTTCATCACTCCATTAATAAATTGCGGTAAATGTCGTTCTTTGTATTGCTTGATCAGTGCTGTTTTGCCTGTGCCTGTATCACCATTTAAAAGCATGCAGGGCTTTTCGCCCGCTAACCCTTTACCAAGTCTTAATCTGTCGAAGTCGTTAAATACAGTGGTTATTATTGGGTATTCAATAAATACATCGCGAAATTCATTCAGTTTTTCTTTTTGTTTGTCGGTCAGCATAATTAAAATCCATCTAGGTCTGAGATAAAGTCATCCCAGCTATCAGTTACTTGCTCTTTAGGTGTAACCTTTTTGGGTTCTACTGGCTCGCTCTGAGCTATTGATTTTTGTGAGTCACTACTTACATTTTGATGCTTAGCTAACGCTTTCCCCCCTTTTACCTTTGAGTTTTTTGGCGCATTTTTTAACTCTTCAAACTCGTTTTGAATTTTATTATGAATAAACATCCGCGCTTTTGCTAAGCCTACATTATCGATAGAGCCCGAAATAAAATCACGATGAATGCGCATATTTATTTTATGCTGATTCAAACTCAAGCCTTGAGTATATTCTTGATCTTTACATGGCACTTTGATGTAGTGCTCTAGCTTATCGAGGTATACATATATATAAGAGATATCATCAGGGTTTAATTTAATTAAAACTTCTTGAGATACTTTATGGCTAAATTGCTTCCTATAGTTGGCTAATTCAGTACTGTCATAGCTTGAATTTTCTAACTGTATACCTCCTTTTCGAAGTACCCGATGATATGAAATACTGAGCACAACATCTAATTGTTGAAGATCATCATTACTCAGCACTGTTGGTGGTAACGTATTAAAGCCTTGATCCCATAATTGGCTAGGTATGTACTTAAAGCGGCTGTCGGCATCTTGGTGGTAAACGTCTACTACCCACTTATGAAATAGCTGCATAAAGGTCGTAAAACGCATGATTGCATCTTTTTTGGGGTTATATTCATGTTTTTGCAAAATATTAGAAAAGGTTTTACCTGGAATCGGATCTAATAACTCAGTGTTAATTGTGCCAAACATACGTTCTACAAACGGTTTTAACCACGGCTTTGCAACAGGGTTATATTGAGTATTAATGCCTATTTCTTCACAAGCTAACTCAAGGCTGTTACTCCAAAATTCAGCGCCGTTATCAACAACAAGTGTTTCAATTTTACCTGCACACTTCCACTCATTAATCGTATCTGGGTATCGTTTTGCCACTTCATTTTTAGGTTTCATCGCATTTAGCATTGCTCGCCTTACTGCATCATAGCTAGGCTCACTGAAGCTAAAGTAATAGCCAACAATACAATGGCTATACACATCGACTAACATGGTGAGTGTTGGCCGACCAAGTGGGATATGCAGCTCATCATCTAATAGAATAAGATCAAGCGGTGTATGGTCAATTTCAACTTTTTCGAGTACTCGGGTAGGCCGTGTATGCCCTTCTACTTTATTAAAAGCAATATCAGCAAGGCGCTTACCATAACGAGCAATCATTACTTCGTATTGCGGTAAGTTATCTATTCTGTTTTTAAACGCTTTGTATGTTAAAGGCTTTAAAACACTGCCCACAACGCTGTCGTTTTCAATGATAACTAAGTCTGCGTAATACTTGTAAGCCGAAGCTACTGATGGTTTTTCTTTTACTAAGTAACGCTCAAGTGCTTTTTCAAAAAACTTATCGGTGGCTGTATCGCGCTCCCTGTTACCCTTTTTTTGATGGCTTGGTATTAACGCCATGATATTTTTATCAGCATTGGTATAAGCGCTATACCATCGTGCTGCGGTTCTCCAACTGGGCTTTTTTTCTCCCTCAACTTCAGGCATTACTTTCAATAAAGGCTCAAGATTTTTTTGTGTCCAACCGCCTTGAATATTAGCCTCAAGCCATTGAATATATTTAAGCTTAGCAAATGTTGTTGTTTTAATTTTTTCAGGAAGGGCTTGTAAATCTTTGGCGTAATTTTGAGGTAGTTTGGTTTCTACTTTTGGTAATGGCTGGTTAAATTCATCTTCAAACAGCCCGTCATTAAACATTGTTAGACCAAATTGCTGTTTCTATTGATATTTCATTTGTAGTTAAGTCGGCAAATAACTGCCCTAGTGATAATAAGCGTAGCACCGTAGCAAGTAGCTCACCGGCAGTTACTTTTAAAAAGCTAACTAACTGGCCCACTTTAATAGAGCCGTATTGCTTAACAAGTTCTAGCACCGATGCTTGCAGCTCTGTTAAAGACTGAAAACCAGAGTAGCGATGCAAAAGCTTTAAGTTATTGAGTGTTGGGTATACACGGATTTGTTTATCAGTAACCAGTATTAAATCGCGTCCATCTTGCTTAGCTATGGTTTGCTTTTCAATAAAACGTGCACGAAAGTCTTCGTCGGCAATTTTGCTTTGCGGTTTTACTTCTATAAATTTTTGCGTGCCGTCTGTGTGGGTAAGTAAAAAGTCAGGTGTGTAACGGCAAATAAGGTTATCAAACTGATATTCGTAACCGAGTGGCTGTGCCTCAAATGCGGCTATTGATGGTGAAAATTCAAAATGGAAACACGCATCAAACTCTAAAGAGGATTCAACTAAACAGGTAGATTTATTTTTTTGACTAGCAAATTTATGGAGGTTTTTAACACGGGAGTGTTTGAGTTTTCTTCTGTACATGTGAGTCAACCATCTAACCATTTGGTTAAATACTAGACTATGCCACCTTATACTTCCAATTTATGCCATCTTTTAGTACAAATATGTCAACTTATACTTCAAACAACACCCAAATGAGGAATTTGGGTGGCAGTCTTACCAGCCACATCTCGGCACACACGTCACAAACTGTGGCTGCTCCCTTCCGGGCCTGACCAGGTTCGCCTGCTAGTGTTGCGAGAGGACCAATAAGACTACCATTGAGGGCCTTGGTTGGCGCGATTGAGATTATCTCTACTTTTGCTCTGTTATTCAAGGGATAATCAAAAAAGAAAGTGCGATTGCATACTTCATATACAATCGCAGTCTATTTAGGTGTTAAAGCGATTATTAATTGCTCTCTAACTCTGCTTTTATGTTACGTAGTGCCGCTTTTACTTTTTTCATATTCTCTGGGCCCATGCGTAAAAGTTGCTTTTGCGCAGCGGGTAATTGCTCCCATTCAGAAAACGCATACTGATAAGTCACTGAATCACGCAATAATGGTAAGCTACCTTTTGGCTCAGGAGTATCAAGTAACAGGTCAATGGCATCTTCAAGTGTTTGAGTAAACTCATCATCACCATAACCAATTTCAGTATATGCGCTGTTGATCAGTGGTTTATACTCATCATATAAACGCACAGCTTGAGCTGCACTCATACTTGTGAGTACTTTTACATATGGGGTATAGCGTTCATAGCTATTAGGATCAATTGTTAAAATATCGCCTTCGTTTACGCTAAAACCCTCTTCTAATTTTGCAACTGGGGTATGCTTGGTAGCCACTTTGCCTTTTGCTAAATTATCGACAAACACTACGCCACGGCGAATAACATCATCATTTAACACTAAGCTCATCGCTACATCACCCAAATATTCATCTAATTTTGCAATGACTACAGGGTCGCTGTCGTTTAACGTTGGTAAAGATACAACTTCAGCTTCGGGCTCAACTTCTGGACGCTGAGCTGGAACATCTAATTCCGCAGGTTTTTCAGGCTTAACAGAGGGCGCACCTACCACAGGATCGTTTTCAGGCTTTAACTCCATAATAGGTTGCTCTTTTACTGGTTCTTCAACCTGCATAACTGTTTTTGGAGCTTCACTTGGTTTTAATAAAACAAACGCAGCGGCAATAATGATAATTAATAAAATAACCCCTGCAAAGATAAGGTTATTATTCGGCGGACGTTTTTGAACGTCTGATCCTGATGGTTTATCTGACATACGAACTCCATAAATATAAAAATGCGATACTGTTTAGAGTACTCTAAACAGATTTAATTCATAATTTACACCAATATTTATTAATGTAAGTTATGTATCCTTTGATTCTTCTAGCTTAAAGACTTACAGTGAATAAATAAAGTAAAGACAGTGAACAGTTTAAATACGTAACATGAAAATTAAGCAAGTCGATCCTAGTAAACCAAAAGTGGCTTTATTACTCACCGGTGGTGGTGCCCGAGCAGCTTACCAAGTGGGCGTGTTAAAAGCATTAGCGCAAAGTATGCCCAGAACTGCCCCGCTGCCCTTTAGAGTGATAAATGGTACATCTGCTGGCGCAATTAATTCTGCGGCGTTAGCGTGTTACGCTTCATGTATGCATTTAGCCGTTAGAAAGCTAGAGACAGTATGGAAAAACTTTTCCACCTCTATGGTATATAAAAGTGACTTTTTGAGTGTGTTTGGTCATATTACTCGTAATATTTTAACTAGTTTTCAGTCTGAGCATATAAACCATCCACCGGCGAGCTTATTAAATAATCGGCCACTTAGAAAGCTATTAAACGATATTCTTGATTTACATCGAATTGAACGTAACTTACATCGTGACTACTTAGAGGCGCTGTCGATTACAGCATCTAGTTATACGACCGGTGATTCTGTTGCTTTTTTTCAGTCAAATACGCAGCATTCTTGGCAGCGAGCAAAACGCGAAGGTCGCGCTACGCGAATTAATGTTGAGCATTTAATGGCCTCAAGTGCTATTCCTATGGTTTTTCCTAGTGTAAATATTTATAACCACTACTTTGGTGATGGTTCTATACATCAACTTTCACCTTTAAGCCCGTCTATTCACTTAGGGGCAAATAAAATATTTATTATTGGTGTTGAACAACCCAAGGAACCTCACCCTCCAGGTTACTCTGCGCATTTCCCCGGGCTTTCTGCTGTAGCAGGCCACTTACTCGACAGTGTATTTACCGACACTATGCAATCTGATTTAGAACGATTAGATCGAGTAAATCGTACGCTGGGGTTATTACCCGATAGACAAAAGCATCAAGAGTTAAAACAAATAGACAGCTTTATCATTAACCCCTCGCAAAACTTTAATGCAATTGCAGCGCAATACTATGATGATATGCCTTGGGCAATTAAAGTGTTACTGCGTATGATCGGGGTTAAAAAACGCTCTCAGTCGAGTTTAACCAGTTACTTATTATTTGAAAAACGCTATACCCAGCACTTAATTCAAATTGGATACGAAGATGGCATGAAGCAACTTCCCGAGATGAGAAAGTTTTTAGAGCTAGACTAAGAGGCTACTCTTACTCAATGCCATCGAGCAAGTAATGCTCAACATGCTCTACTCGCCTCGGTTTGCCTTGCAACACTATAATATCATTTGCGTATAGTACGGTATGCTCTTGTGGCATCTCTATCTCTTCACCTTCACGCCGAAGCGCCTTAATTAACACCTTTCTTTTAGCTAAATTAAGCTCACTAATAGCCTTGTTTACCGCAAATGCTTTATCCGGCAAGGCAATGACATGTAAGTACTCTAACCGTTCGGGCAAATTGGTATCGCTTTCGATGTTTTCGCCTGCAAAAAAACTTTGTAATAGCTTATAGCGGTTACGTCTTTCGCTACTAACACGGCGAATTATTCGGCTCATTGGTACACCCGACATAGACAACACATGTGAGACCAGCATTAAACTTGCCTCGAGCGCTTCAGGCACAACTTCAGTGACGCCTAAATCTTTTAAACGCTCTAATTGGCTGTCGTCACGGGTTCTTATGAGTATTTTTACCTTAGGAGCAACCTGTTTTATGGCATCAATCACTATTTGAGTTTGTTGAAATTCCGTAAAAGTAATAATCACTAAGCGTGCTCGCTCTACCCCTGCGCACTTTAAAATATCTTTTTGCTCAACGTGACCAAACAATAAAGGTTCACCCGCCGCTTTTCCTTCTTGCACTAGTATGGGATCGCTTTCAATGGCCACATAATCAATAGCCTCTGGCGATAAAAAGCGAGCAATAGTTTGCCCTACCCGAGAAAATCCACATATAACTACATGATTATTATAAAGCGTACTGCTTTGTGGCTCATCTTCATAGGCAAACTTAGTGCGTTCTAACATACCCAGTCGCTTTAAAATAAAGGGGGTTTTATCGATTAAATACGGGGTGAGAGCCATAGAAATTACACCCATGGCAATTAAAAATGATACTTGCTCCGCACTCAGTAAGTCATGCTGTGCTGCGAGTGCTATTAACACAAAACCAAACTCACCCATTTGCCATAACATAATAGCGCAAGCTAATGCGTCCTGTTTTCGCTCTCCCATAAATAAAGACGATACGGTTACTACGGCGATTTTTAAGACTAGAATGCCCAGTAAGGCAGCAACAATAATACCCGCATGATTAACAACAAAGCTGATATCTAGCTGCATACCTACGGTGACAAAAAATAACCCCATTAAAATATCACGGAACGGGCGAATATCCGCTTCTAGCTGATGGCGGTAATGGCTTTCACCAAGCATCATACCCGCTAAAAATGCCCCTAATGCCATTGATAAGCCAAATGAATAAGTAAGTAAACCCGCAAACAAAGCAACTAATAAAGTAGTTAAAACAAATAGTTCATCACTTTTTGCTAATGCCACTTCATTAAATACTCTAGGTAAAACCCATTTGCCAATTGCCCATAGCAACACGCAGACAAACGCACCTTTAGTTAGTGCAAATAACAGAGCCCAGCCAATACCATTTGAGTCACTGCTGGCAAATAACGGTAAAATAATCAGTAATGGTACAACAGCAATGTCTTGAAATAATAAAACGCCGATTGCCAATTGCCCACGGCGTTTATTTAAATCGCCGCTCTCTTTTAATAATTTGGCAACCACCGCAGTAGAGGAGAGCGTAATAATAATGCCAATGGTAAAACTGGTTAATAAATTAAAATTTAATAAATGCAGAATCACAATCAGCAAAATACTACTAACAAATACTTGTAGCGACCCTAAACCAAATACAATATTACGCATCGCCATTAGGCGCGATACAGAAAACTCCAAACCTAAGCTAAACAGCAAAAATACAATACCTAGCTCTGCAATAAAGTCCATCTCATGGCTTTGCGTCATCCAGCCAACACCATGACCACCCGCTAATAAACCCACAGCCAAATAAGCCAACACAGGGGGAAGCCCTATGCGCTTAAATAGCCATACAAATAAAACCGCAGCGACTAAAAGTCCAAAAATCTGAGCATTAATACTTTGCAACGCAAACCTTAAAATAATCTATGGGATGTGACTTAACTATAGCAATCGCATAACTTTCAGCCAGAATAAAAATATGGCACGCAATCTGCTTATTTATAAAAAGTAATACTATAGGGGGAAGAAATAGTGGAAAACGTTCATATTTTGACACAACGTATCTCTGGTCGCGGTGAATTTTTGCCGTTTTCAGCAGAGCAATACAATAGCAATACACCAACAGCACTGCATGAGCTGGCGGCCAAACTACAAACCAGCTTAGTGCTGGAAGATATTTTAGGCACATTTGCAAATTTTGCAAAACAGCTGCTTAATTTTTCTGGGGTACACTTTCAAACATCATGTATTGATGTTAAAACACCCAATAGTGATGTTGAAAGCCCAGCATACTCATTTGATCTAAAAGTTGAAAGTGAGCATTTAGGCACACTCACTTATTACACAAAATATCCGCTTAGTGCGGCTATTGAAAAAAAGCTGCAGCATTTTCACAGTGTATTAATTTATCCACTACGAAATGCAATAATGTACAACCGTGTATTAAAGCTAGCAACAAAAGACTCGTTGACGGGGTTAAACAACCGTAGTCAATTTAATGACATGCTACAACAAAAGCTTGAAAATCATAGACGTAACGGCCATCCATTTAGTTTAATGCTGCTTGATTTAGATAATTTTAAACAAGTAAATGATAACTATGGTCATAAAATTGGCGATGACGTTTTAATAGAATTTGCCACAGTTTTATCTAGTAGTATTAGAGGCACAGATTCAGTATTTCGTTTTGGTGGCGATGAGTTTTCAATACTAATTGAGGACCCCGCTTTTACCACCAATAAAGTGATTGCTGAACGTATCATGCGTTTAGTAAGAAACTCACCGATTATGTCTAAGTACAATGTAACAACCAGTATTGGTTTTACCCTAACTAACAGTGATGATTGCCAAAATGAGATATTTTCTCGTGCGGACAAGGGCTTGTATAAAGCAAAAGCATCTGGGCGAAACTGCGCAAAAGCCTATTAAACAATAAAAGAACATAATATTTGAAAAGCCCAGCCTCCCCCGCTGGGCTTTTTTACGCTACTTTTTTAATATAAAGTATTTGTAAATTAGTAGCATGGTGCAAAAACCAAAAAAGAAGCCACTGAGTAAATTAAGTAATGCCGCAATTGTTGCAAGTGGTGTAAAAAGCACCAACATTAAAGGCGTACTCACTCCTAAAATGAAAAACACGCCCCCTTTACCCAACCAGTAGGCAAGTAAAATGGCGGCACATACCATACCACCCAATACAGCGTAGCCGAGGGTAGTAATATTAAGGGTTAAAAATACATTCGATAAAACCGCAATCAATAGCGTAATTAATATGCCAATGGGTGCCTTATTGATAAGCGACAGCCCAACATGAGGCTGCTGACTCATGATTTATACTCCCAAATAAAACCAGTATCATCTTTATGGTTATCACTAATAAAATAACCAACCACTTGTACTAGCTCATCGTTGTAAAAAATTAATGGAATATCAGCACGTAGCCAAGGCGCTACCTTTGCATCTTTAAACCAATGCTTAAGCGTATTACTGCCTGGCTTTTTTAGTGGTTTAATACGCGCGCTATTACAGTTAAAACGCACACTAACTTGTTCATCCGATTTGGGCGCGCGTACACCCACCCCTTGCAAACATTGTAGTATTTTTCCGTCATTAAGTACTAGTTCGTGACTTGTTACCCGTTCAATATTAACGGCTAAAGGTCTCGGTTGCACAAAATACAGATAACCTTGGTGGCGGCGTATTTGCCCACCGCTTAGCTCAATAACCATTTGCGCATCAGCTTGCGCATGAATAGCCTGACTCATTATTTGCATTAACTGTTTTTGCGAAGGCATGGTATGGGTAAATAGAGCCAGCCATGCGCGCAGAAGATTCGCAATGCGAATAGCGCTGTAATGAGCCATATTTTGTATATTAAGCGCCTGATATTGGTTAAGACACTGTGCGAGATCTTGCTGGGTATATTCATCAAGCAATGCTTGTTGCTGCTGCAATAATTCAATACTTCGTGCTGTACACTGCTCAAACCCAGTAAAACGCTCTGCCAACTTAGGCACTATTTGCTGGCGCAAAAAATTACGATCAAAGCGCTCATTGGCGTTGGATTCATCGGTAATATGGCTAATATTAAATTGCTGGGCAAACGCTTCTATCTCGCTGCGTTTTACCGCCAATAATGGCCTATAGCACTCACGGCCACTTTCAAGCACGCGAGTTTGCTGCATAGCGCCGAGCCCTTTTAAGCCTGAGCCGCGCTTTAAACGAAGTAAAAATGTCTCTACTTGGTCGTTTAAATGCTGGCCTAACAAAATGATACTATCATTTGGGCTATATTCATCAAGTGCTTGATAACGAGCTTCGCGAGCCTGCGCTTCAATACTGGTGCGCGATTGCTGCTTAATAATGACGTGTGCCGCTTTAAAATCAATTGAAAGTTGCTCACAACGTGCTTGGCAAAATTGCTGCCAGTGATGGGCGTTATCACTTAAGCCATGATTTACATAAATTGCACTTAAATTTAATTGTGGCCACTGCTCTTTTAACCCATGCATTATCTGCAACAACACCACCGAATCTACGCCACCAGATAAGGCTACAGTAAATGTGAATTGCCCGTTTTCTATATAATGATTGAGGGCTTTTTGTACCTGCAGATAAATATGTGATGTGTGCATTATTATAACCAATGAGTGAATTGCTAATAACCCGAATAAAAAAGGCTCTACGTTACGGTATTTTAAAACAAAAAAAGCCGCATAGGCGGCTTTTTTCTCTATTTAACCTGAACTTTGGTTAAGAGATTTACTAACATATTGAATCATAGTAATAATTAGATTTATTCTCTCTAGCCAGAGATTTACAGTGAAAACAAGGCGAATTTTCGCGTCAATAGCTGGCCTATTGCAAGTAAATTCAACGCAGTTAGCGCTGAAAATAGCTGCTTGAGATAGATTAATTATCCAGAGTTCAGGTTATTTAGCTATGTTTAGCAATAACCAAACGACATTAAACGCTTGTAACGTTGGTCAAGCATCTCTTCAAGCGATAACGCTTGTAAGTCTGCTAAATCGCGCTTAAGGCGAACTTTTAAATTACGTGCCATGGCATCATAATTACGGTGTGCACCACCTAGCGGCTCATCAACTAGGTTGTTGATTAAATCTAGCTCTTTAACACGCTCGGCTGTTACACCCATTGCTTCTGCTGCAAGTGGCGCTTTATCAGCACTTTTCCATAAGATAGAGGCACAGCCTTCTGGTGAAATAACTGAGTAAGTGCTGTATTGCAGCATGTTTACTCTGTCGCCAACACCAATCGCTAATGCACCACCTGAACCACCTTCACCAATAACAGTACAAATTGTAGGTACTTTTAGTGCGGCCATTACTTTTAGGTTACGTGCAATTGCTTCAGACTGACCACGCTCTTCTGCGCCAACACCTGGGTATGCACCTGGGGTGTCGATAAAGGTCATGATTGGCATTTTAAAACGCTCAGCCATTTCCATTAAGCGCAATGCTTTACGGTAACCTTCTGGTTTTGGCATGCCAAAATTACGTTTAATTTTTTCAGCAGTACCACGGCCTTTTTGCTGACCGATCACCATAACAGGTTCACCATCTAAACGAGCAACGCCGCCTAAAATTGCAGGGTCGTTAGCAAACGTACGATCACCCGCAAACTCATCAAATTCCGTAAAAATACGCTCGATATAATCTCGAGTATAAGGACGCAGCGGATGACGTGCTAGCTGTGATACTTGCCAAGCACCAAGTTCAGAGAAAATTTTCTCCTTCATTTGTGCGCTCTTTTCTTTAAGTTTGCTGACTTCCTCTTCTAATCCAAGGTCTAATTCGCCAGCGCGGCTTACATTTTGTAATTCTTCAATTTTTGCTTCTAATTCTGCGATTGGAAGCTCAAAATCAAGATAATTGAGGCTCATGCTCTAAACTACCTAATTAGTTAAATTCTAGTTCTACATTTTGCGCTGCCATCAGCGATAACTTATGAATTAAGTCGTCACTTGGCGTAACACACCATTCGATCCCTAGGGTTAATTGCACCAACGCATCGGGGCGTTGATAATATACCTTGATCGGACACGTTCCCATTTTGTATGGTTCGAGTACTTTTTGTAATTTATCGAAGAAACCAGCCTCGATCTGCACCATATTCAGCGTCATCTTAATCGCTTTTATACGCTTTTCACGCGCCTGAGCAATGGTGTTTATTTCTCTGGCGGTCATTGTAATACCACCAGAGAAGTTATCAAAGCTGACCTGTCCGGATATCACCAAAATATTATTGATTTGCAACATATCTTGGTACATTTCAAACTGTTCTGGAAACAAGCGTACATCAATTCGGGCGCTTTTGTCATCTAAAGTTATCAAGCCCCAGCGATTTCCTTTTTTATTAATTAAGGTTCTCGCGGCAATCACCAAGCCCGCCCCCGTTGAGACTACATCACGGTTAGTGGGCTGCAAATCAATGAGTCGACCTGAGGTGTAATGCCCAAGCTCTCGTCGATACTGGTTTATAGGATGGCCAGTTAAATAAAGGCCTAAGGTATCTTTTTCGCCATCAAGCCACTGATTATCTGTAAGTGGTGTGGCTTTAATAAACGCTTGCTCTACTTCGTCAGGCTCTGTGGCCAGTAAACCAAACAAGTCACTTTGCCCTAACAGCTCAGCTTTGTTGTGTTGATCGGCTGCGCGCATTGCATCTTTTAAACTTGCCAGCAGCGTTGCTCGCCCAGGTTGATTTTTTTCTGGCCCTAGTTGATCTAATGCACCTGCATAAATTAATTTTTCGGTGACACGTTTATTTAAGCGTTTTAAATCAACACGCGCACAAAAATCAAATAGGTCCTTAAATGGACCGCCTTTTGCTCGCGCTTCTAATATGGCATCAACGGGAGCCTCACCCACGCCTTTAATTGCTCCTATACCGTAAACAACTTCACCTTGAAGATTAACAGTAAACTTGTATTCACCGGCGTTTACATCGGGCGGTAACAAAGTGAGTTTCATGTTTTCACATTCATCCACCAGCGTTACTATTTTGTCGGTGTTATCCATATCAGCCGACATTACCGCCGCCATAAACTCAGCCGGGTAGTGGGTTTTCATCCACAGCGTTTGATACGATACCAATGCATAAGCTGCTGAGTGAGATTTGTTAAAACCATAACCCGCGAACTTTTCAACCAAGTCGAATATTTTTATTGCAAGCTCGCCATCAATGCCATTATTACGCGCGCCCTCTTCAAAGGTTGAGCGCTGTTTTGCCATTTCTTCGGGCTTTTTCTTACCCATGGCACGACGTAACATATCGGCGCCGCCTAGTGTATAACCGGCCAGCACCTGCGCTATTTGCATAACTTGTTCTTGATATAAAATAATGCCGTAAGTCGGCTCAAGAATAGGCTTTAAACTTTCGTGTTGATATTGCGCATCGGGGTATGAGATTTCTTCTCTGCCGAGCTTTCGGTCGATAAAGTTATCTACCATGCCTGATTGCAGTGGACCTGGGCGGAACAAAGCAACTAGGGCTATCATATCTTCGAAGCAATCGGGCTTTAATCGGCGAACTAGGTCTTTCATGCCGCGTGATTCTAGCTGGAATACTGCGGTGGTTTCAGCGCGCAGCAGTAGTTCAATACTTTTTTTATCATTCAGTGGAATGGTGTTGATATCAACCGGCTGCTTGCCTTCACGCTTCAAGCGCTCGTTGGTCATATCCACTGCCCACTGTAAGATGGTCAGCGTACGTAAGCCTAAAAAGTCAAACTTAACCAAACCGGCGGTTTCTACATCGTTTTTATCAAACTGAGTAACCGGAAACTTGCCTTCATCATCACAATAGAGCGCAGCAAAATCGGTAATTGTGGTCGGCGATATTACAACGCCCCCTGCGTGTTTACCGGCATTACGGGTACAACCCTCAAGAATACGACACATGTCGATTAAGTCTTTAACTTCTTCATCGCCGTCGTAGGCTTCTTGCAAACGAGGTTCAACTTCAAACGCTTTGGCTAAGGTCATTCCCGGATCGCCCGGAATAAGCTTAGAAATACGATCAACAAATCCATACGGATGACCAAGTACCCGGCCTACATCGCGTATAACCGCTTTGGCCGCCATAGTACCAAAAGTAATAATTTGCGATACCGCATCACGGCCATACAAGGCCGATACGTGATCAATTACTTCATCACGTCTATCCATACAAAAATCGACGTCAAAGTCGGGCATAGAAACACGTTCTGGATTCAAGAAGCGCTCGAAGAGTAAATCGAACTCTAGTGGATCAAGGTCGGTAATTTTAAGCGCATAAGCTACTAAGGAGCCCGCACCTGAACCACGCCCTGGACCTACTGGAATATTGTTATCTTTACTCCACTGAATAAATTCCATTACGATCAAGAAGTAACCAGGAAATCCCATTTGGTTAATTACATCGAGCTCTATCTTTAAACGCTCATCGTATTCGCCGCGTTTTTCTTTGCGTTCTTGCTCATCAGGAAATAAAAATTGCAGTCGTTCTTCAAGTCCATCTTGTGAGACTTTAACCAAAAACTCATCAATTTTTAATGAGCCTGTAGGGTAATCTGGTAGGAAATACTCACCTAATTGAACGGTTACATTACAGCGTTTTGCGATTTCTACGGTATTTTGTAACGCCTCTGGAATATCACTAAATAGCTCTGCCATTTGTTCTGGCGTTTTTAGGTATTGCTCTTGTGAAAAACGCTTTGGTCGGCGTTTATCATCTAGGGTATAACCATCAAAAATAGCCACCCGAATTTCATGGGCTTCAAAGTTTTCTGGCTTTAAAAATACCACTTCATTGGTAGCCACTACTGGCAGTTGCTCTGTGGTTGCAAGCTCCACTGCCATGTGCAAATAATTTTCTTCTTGAGCACGGTTGGTGCGAATAAGCTCAATATAATAATGATCGCTGAAGTGCTGTTTATAAAAGCTTACCACCGACTCAACAATAGCGGGGTTGCCTTTTATTAATGCTTTTCCTAAATCGCCATCTTTAGCACCCGAGAGTATGATGAGCCCCTCTTTTAAATCAACTAACCATTCACGGTCAATCACTGGGCGATGAAACACATGACCACGTTGGTAAGCTTTAGAAATCAATAAAGTAATATTTTTATAGCCCGTGTTATCTTTAGCTAATAACGTTATTCGACTTGGCTCATCAGGAAACTCAGGACTACGTACCCAAAAATCAGCACCAACAAGTGGCTTGATACCTGCGTTATGCGCTGCGCCATAAAAACGCACTAAACCACAAAAGTTCATTTGATCGGTAATTGCCAGCGCTGGCATTTCAAGCTCTTGTGCTTTAGCGACTATTGGTTTGGTTTTTGCCAAACCATCAACCATCGAAAAGTCTGAGTGCACTCGTAAGTGAACAAAATCAGGAGCTGGCATAATTACTCCTTACCCGAAAGCGCAAGCACACGCTGCACCGGTTTAAAGCTCTTACGATGCTCATCTATAGCGCCGTATTGCTCAAGCGCTGCAAAGTGTGCTTTAGTCGGATACCCTTTATGCCCTGCAAACCCATATTGTGGATAGCGCGCATCAAGTTCAATCATTTCATCATCACGAGCCACTTTTGCTAAAATAGATGCGGCTGAGATTTCAGCGACTAAGCTATCACCCTTAACCACCGCTTGGGCGGGCATAGCTAATTTAGGCAGGCGGTTACCATCTACAAACACAAATTCAGGCACTGTGCTAAGTGCTTCCACTGCGCGACTCATGGCAAGCATAGTGGCTTGTAATATATTTAGCTCATCTATTTCGCTTGGACTACAACGGCCAATGGCGTAACACAGTGCTTTTTCTTTTATTTCAGTGGCTAATAA
The DNA here is from genome assembly GCF_000238275.3 of Pseudoalteromonas undina. NCBI lineage: Bacteria > Pseudomonadati > Pseudomonadota > Gammaproteobacteria > Alteromonadales > Pseudoalteromonadaceae > Pseudoalteromonas > Pseudoalteromonas undina. Next base: position 710,832 of record NZ_AHCF03000003.1, on the reverse strand, counting down.
TTGACGTTTTTTATCCGTTAATTTTTTAGAATCGGCCAAGCCTGCGATTGGCTTATTAGGATTTAAAATAACAGCGGCAGTAACCACGTCGCCCACCAGCGGTCCACGACCCACTTCATCTACACCGGCAATTAGGGTTACATTAGGTCGTTCAATTTGCATTTATTAACTCCGCCACTGCATTTGCAGCTTGTTTACTTGCATCTAATCTAATTTTTTCATGTATGGCTAAAAAGCGGGCTTTTAATTCTTTATTGTCACTATTTAGCATAGGGGTAAGTGCTGCTGTTAAATTACCGACATTACATTCGCTTTGCAAAAACTCTGGCACTAACTCTTCGTCTGCTAATAAATTAGGTAACGAAAAATATTTAATATTAAAGGTAAATAAGGTTTTAAAAATCCAATAACTCATGGGTTTAATTTTATAACCAACCACCATTGGTTTTTTATATAACATGCCCTCAAGCGTTGCCGTACCTGATGCCAGTAATATGGCATCGGCGGCTTGCATGGCTAAATTTGATTGCCCATCCAGTAAGTTAACATTAAGTGAGGGCGCTGTGGCATTTAAAATAGCAATAAACTGCGCTTTGCGCTTTTCGTTCACCAGTGGCACAACGACTTTAAGCGCTGGGTTCTGTGCTTGCAACTGAGCCGCTGTTTTTATGTAAGTTTCACTTAACAAGCCCACTTCTGAGCCCCGGCTCCCGGGTAATAACGCTAACACCTTGTCATCAGCACTTAAGCCTAATTGGCTGCGGGCTTGGCTATCATCGTGCTCAAGTGCAATGTCGTCGGCTAATGTGTGGCCTACAAAAGTACACGGTACTTGGTGCTTGTCGTAAAATTCTTTTTCAAAAGGCAATAAAGCCAATACTAAGTTAGTGGCTGCACTTATAGTGTGAATGCGTTTTTCACGCCACGCCCACACTGAAGGGCTAACGTATTGCACAGTTTTAATACCCGCATCTTTTAACGGTTTTTCTACACGTAAATTAAAATCGGGCGCGTCAATGCCTATAAACACATCAGGAGGATTATCAATAAAGTGCTGTACTAACTGCTTGCGAATTTTTAGCAAGCGCGGTAAACGGCCAAGGACTTCAACCAACCCCATAACCGACAGTTCATCCATATCAAACAGCGTTTTGCAGCCTTGAGCTTGCATTTTAGGACCTGCAATACCTTCAAAGATTGCATCAGGAAAATGCGCTTTAAGCGCTTTTATCAGCCCTTCACCTAAAATATCGCCCGACAGTTCACCTGCCACAATACCAATTCGTAGTTGTTTTTTATCTTTTTTCATTTGCTATTTTTTCACAAGTAAACCCGGCGTTCATACCGATTAGTTTACCGTGTTTTAAGGCTAGGTTAAACGCTTAAAACGCACCACTTTTTTCTAGCTTACTCTTAATTGATGATTGCGTATTTTATAGACTGATGTAATGTCATAGTATATTAAAGTTTTCTAATATACATATTGACAAAATTTGTACAAACGCCAATAATGATGCAAACTTTCAGAAATTACTGAAAGTTTATTAAAAACATTAACAATTGCTTTGTGCTGTCACTGCATCACAACCAAAGGAGCCAAAAATGATAGATGAAACCTTTGTGGATCTATCGCGATTACAGTTTGCTGTCACCGCTCTATTTCATTTTTTATTTGTGCCGTTAACAATCGGTATGACCTGGATTTTAGTTATTATGGAATCGGTTTATGTTATGACCGGTCGCGAGATTTATCGTGATATGACTAAGTTTTGGGGCAAGTTATTTGGTATTAACTTTGCTATTGGTGTGGCTACCGGCCTCACCATGGAATTTGAGTTTGGTACTAACTGGTCGTATTACTCTCATTATGTGGGTGATGTATTTGGTGCACCACTAGCTATTGAAGGCTTAATGGCCTTCTTTTTAGAATCAACCTTTGTAGGGATGTTCTTTTTAGGTTGGGACAGGCTTTCTAAACGCCAGCATTTAGGGGTAACATTTTTAATGGCGCTGGGTACAAATATGTCTGCGCTATGGATTTTAGTTGCTAATGCGTGGATGCAAAACCCAGTCGGGGCAGAGTTTAACTATCAAACCATGCGTATGGAAATGACTAGTTTTGCAGAGCTAGTATTTAACCCTGTAGCGCAAGTTAAGTTTATTCATACAGTGTCTGCAGGTTATGTTGCGGCGTCTATGTTTGTGCTTGGGATTAGTAGCTGGTACATATTAAAAGGACGTGATTTGGCATTTGCTAAACGGTCGTTCTCGGTGGCATCAGGCTTTGGTTTAGCCTCTATTTTATGTGTTATTTTACTCGGTGATGAATCTGGCTACGAAGTCGGTGAAGTACAAAAAGTAAAACTCGCGACCATTGAAGCTGAATGGCATACCGAAGAAGCTCCCGCCGCTTTTACCATGCTAGGTATTCCTGACTCTGAAGAGCAAGTAACTCATGCTGCGGTTAAAATTCCTTACGCATTAGGTATTATTGCAACGCGCTCACTTGATGAACAAGTAATTGGTATTTCAGATCTTGAGAAAAAACACGAGAAGCGTATTCGCAATGGCATGATTGCTTATGAATACCTAGAAAAACTTCGCGCAGGTGACGATACCCCTGAAAATATCGAAAAGTTTGATAACGTGAAAGATGATTTAGGCTATGGCTTATTACTTAAACGTTATACCCCTAATGTAGCAGATGCCAGTGAGGCACAAATACAACAAGCCGTTAAAGACTCCTTCCCTAAAGTGGGTCCTATGTTTTGGTCATTTAGGATTATGGTTGGCTGTGGCGTGATCATGCTTGGCGTATTTATCCTTGCTTTTTATTACAACGCCCATCGTATTATTGAACAAAAACGTTGGTTGTTGTGGGCGGCGGTATTGAGCATTCCTCTGCCTTGGATTGCCATTGAGTTTGGTTGGATTGTGGCTGAATATGGCCGCCAGCCATGGGCAATTTCTGAAGTGTTACCGACCTTTTTAGCAACGTCATCACTGACGGTAAATGATATTTTAATTAGCTTAACTGGTTTTATTGTTTTCTATACTGGATTGGCGATTGTTGAAGCATGGTTAATGATTAAATTTATTAAGCAAGGACCAAGCTCCCTTCATACCGGTAAGTACCATTTTGAATTACCTGATCACAGCTCGGCTGCTAAAGGAGAACTATCATGATTTTTGATTATGAAACATTAAAAATGCTCTGGTGGTTAATTATTGGTGTGCTGTTAATTGGTTTCGCCATTACCGATGGTATGGATATGGGCGTTGCCATGTTGCTACGCTTAGTCGGCAAAACAGATTCTGAACGCCGTACCGTTATTAACACTATTGGCGCCCATTGGGATGGTAACCAAGTATGGTTTATAACCGCAGGTGGCGCTTTATTTGCAGCATGGCCTATGGTGTATGCGGCAGCATTTTCTGGTTTTTACTTTGCCATGATGCTGGTGTTATTTGCATTATTTTTTAGACCTTTAGGCTTTGATTATCGCTCTAAGGTTGACTCTAAACGCTGGCGTAATAACTGGGACTGGGGCTTGTTTGCCGGCAGTGCCATACCTGCGCTGGTATTTGGTGTAGCGTTTGGTAACTTGTTTTTGGGTGTACCGTTTCATATCGATAATTTATTGAGAGTTAGTTATCAAGGGTCGTTTTTTGCCTTACTTAATCCGTTTGCGCTCATTGCCGGCTTAGTTAGTATTACCATGTTAATTGCACACGCGGGAATGTGGCTACAACTGCGAACCGCTGATCAAGTTGCTGAGCGCTCAGGACAATATGGTCGCTACTCATTACTTGCCTTTATAGTATTATTTGCAGCGGCCGGTGTGTGGGTTGCCAACCTATCAGGTTATCAAATTGCCTCCATGGGCGACACCCAAGGTCATGCAGATCCATTGGCAAAAGTAGTTACCACGGCTCAAGGCGCATGGCTTAATAACTACAGTGAACGTCCATGGACAATGACCTTCCCTATTTTGGCATTTGCGATGGCACTGTGTGCACTGCTGTTTTCTAAATTGAATAAGCCCGCGTTGGGATTATTAGCAACCAGTGTGATGTTAATTGGGGTGATTATGACTGCGGGCGTTTCATTATTTCCGTTTATTATGCCTTCAAGCAATAACCCTGATATTAGCTTAACAATTTGGGATGCGGTATCGAGCCACAGAACACTCAATGTTATGTTCATTGCTGTGGTTATATTTGTGCCACTCATTTTAGCCTACACCACCTGGTGTTATGTGAAAATGTGGCGCAGAGTGACCGTTGATGAAATTGAAAATAACCCTCACGGCAGTTATTAAGGAGACTAAATTATGTGGTATTTCGCGTGGATTTTAGGTGTACTGCTTGCTTGTACCTTAGGCGTTATAAACGTGATGTGGTATGAATTTCATCAAAATAAAAACAGCATTGCTGATGATGAACAAGCCACCCATGATTTATTAAACGAGCATAATACAAATCACAATGACGACTAATCCCCGACCAAATCGCGCGCAGCAACAACCCCTGCGCGCTTTTTTAAAGCAGCAGAGTAAACCGGCGGCAATGTGGTTAAAGCTAAGCATTGCACTTGGAACAGTTAATGCAATTTTAATGATTGCAGGAGCTTACTTACTCGCGCAAACCATTCATGAGGTGATGTTTGAAGGGCATAGTTTAGCCCAAGTAACCCACTATTTATGGCCTTTAGCGGGTATTATTTTACTGCGCGCCATTTTCTTAGCACTCAGCGAGCGATTAAGCGCATTTGCTACGCTTAAAATTAAATCGGCTATTCGCCAAACCTTACTCGATAGACTCACACAACTCGGCCCAAGTTATATAGAGCAACATGGCCAAGGTGCAACACTTAACACGCTGCATAATGGTGTTGAGGCACTCCATGACTACTATGCAAAGTACTTACCTGGGGTCGCCTACAGTGCCCTTATTCCTATTGCAATATTAGTGGTTATATTTCCGACCGATTATAAAGCAGGACTGATATTTTTATTAACTGCACCACTTATTCCATTTTTTATGATTTTAGTTGGCCACAAAGCCGAGGCACTTAATCAAAAACGTTGGCAACAACTGGCAGTATTAGGTAACTATTTTTTTGACCGTGTACAAGGGCTTACTCAACTAAAACTATTTAATGCCACGCGCAAAGAGCTCAAACAAATTGCGCGTATTTCAGATGATTTTAGGCACGCAACGCTAAGCGTGTTAAAAATTGCTTTTTTATCCTCTTTTGCGCTGGAGTTTTTAGCCACAATTAGTGTGGCACTGGTAGCGGTAATTATTGGTTTTAGATTGTTTTTTGGCACTCTGGATTTTGCTACTGGCTTTGTAGTGCTGTTACTAGCACCTGAATTTTATTTACCCCTTCGCCAATTAGGCAGCCATTACCATGCGCGCCTGCAGGGAATTAGTGCCGCCGCAGATATGCTGATCATTTTAAACGCACCACTGCCATCAAATGATAATAACAACAAAGCAAAGATCAATATTGATGCTAACAATACTATCAGCATCCATGATCTTAACTTTAGTTACCCTAATAGCAATGAGGGAATAAATAATATTAATTTAACCCTGCCAAGCACAGGACTAGTAGCCATTGTCGGAGCTAGCGGCTCAGGTAAGAGCACCCTACTTGATTGCATGCTTGGTTTTCACCCAGAAGTAATACAACACATATCCATTGACCAACAACCATTGACGACAGCGGATATAAGCCAATTACAACAAAACATTGCATGGATCCCACAAAAGCCAACCTTATTTTACGACACCCTAGCCGCCAACATAAAATTAGGTAACCCAGACGCTTCATATGAAGCACTTGTACATGCTGCAGAGCAAGCAGGTGCGCTAGAATTTATTAACGAGCTACCCGATGGCTTTAACACCTTAATAGGTGAGCAAGGTGAAGGGCTATCTGGCGGGCAAAAACAGCGTATAGCATTAGCTCGTGCATTTTTAAGACACGCCCCTATTCTAATGCTCGATGAGCCAACCGCTCATTTAGATAGTCAAACCGAGCAACTCATTCAAAACGCTATTGCTGAGTATGCAAAAAACCACTTGGTGATCACCATCGCACATCGCTTAAATACAGTAAAAAATGCTAAGCAACTTATCGTTATGGAAAACGGCTGCATCGTTCAACAAGGCGGTTTTAAAGCGCTCAGCCAGCAATCTGGCGAATTTGCAAAGCTACTGAAAACAGCAGAACAAGGGGTAACTAATGGCTAATTTTATTCGTTTACTCAAATTGTGCCGCCCTCATTATAAAGCGATGCTTTTAGGGACGTTTCTAGCGTCACTCACGGTGCTAGCTAATGTAGGCTTACTCGCTATTTCAGGCTGGTTTTTAGCTTCTATGGCAGCCGCAGGAATTGCCGGCGTCCATATGAACTACTTTACCCCAGCTGGCACCATTCGCTTTTTAGCGATTGTGCGCACCGCCTCACGTTACGCTGAACGCTTAGTTACTCACAACGCCACATTTTTATTGTTAAGTGAAATACGAGTAAACATGTTCGCCACACTCAGCAAGCTCAATAACCTTGATTTAGCTATGAGCCGCAGTGCCGATTTAGTTAATCGCTTGCAAAACGATGTAGACGCATTAGATAAGTTTTATTTAAATGTGTTGCTGCCGATGTTAGTAGCTTTACTGACTGTGCCTATTATTATGCTGTTTATGTCAGCCTACAATGTAAATGTCGCCCTTATTTGTTTTGTTGGGATTATTATTATTGGGGTGATTATACCGGCAATATTAAGTAAGCAATTAGATAAAAATAGTCACCAAGAAACCTTACTTAGTGCACAACTTAGAGCAGAGCTATCAGACACTCTTACGGGCCTTAGAGAACTAAATATTTATCAAGCTCGACACCAACAACTTACTAAGTGTGATCAGTTAAGTGAACAATATAATCAGCAATTATTTATTCGTCATAAGGCTCTTGGCAACGCTGATGGCTTAAGCTTACTCATAGTGCAATTGGCTATGCTTGCCAGTATTGTAACTATTGTGCCACTGGTGTTTAGCGGTGCTATGGTCAATGTAGAGCTGGCGATGTTGAGCCTGTTTGTGCTTGCCAGTTTTGAAAGCGTGTTGTTACTGCCTAATGCCTTTATTGAGCTTCCTAATGTACTAAAAGCAGCTGAGCGACTCTTTATTCTTGAAGACAAAACGCTTAGCACAAACAATGTATCAACCACAGATATTGAGCTATTAAATAAGCACTGGGCTTTGTCGTTAAATAATGTCAGCTATCACTATGGCCAAAAGCAGGCATTAAATAATGTGAGTTTTGAGCTCCCCGCGAAGCAAAAAGTGGCTATTGTTGGTAGAAGCGGCAGTGGTAAAACTACCTTAGTGAATTTGCTCAGTAGTTTATGGCCACTGCAGCAAGGAACAATAAACTTACAAAGCGACAAAGAAATCATAAGCCTGCATGATTTAAATAATGAGAGTCGAGCAAAGACATTAAATATTTTAGCTCAGCAGCATCATATTTTTGATGGCACATTAAGCGAAAACCTTGCTTATGCAGCTCCCGATGCAACCTCGCAACAAATGATAGCAGCATTAACACAGGCAGAACTTGGTGGTTGGTTCTCTGAGCTCAAACAAGGGCTGAAAACCCGTTTAGGTACCGGCGGGCGAAATGTGTCTCAAGGTCAATCAAGACGTATAGCCTTGGCACAGGCCCTGCTGCAAAAACCCGCCATTTTAGTACTCGATGAACCGACTGAAGGGCTCGATAATATCTCTAAACAAGCTGTTATGAACAGTGTTTTACAACTGAAAGAGCACGCCAGTATATTAACAATTACTCATGATCCAGCGTTGTTATCGCAAATGGATAGTGTCATCTGGTTAGATAGCGGACAAATCATCGCTCAAGGTTCACATCAACAATTGCTCAATGAACACCCTGACTATGTGGCGTTAACGACCCGCTTTTAGTCCTTAGCAGTATTACTTATTATCAATAACGGTGACCGATACATCAATAACGCCGACTTTAGGGTCGGCTATTTTTTTAAACATCGCCTTAGATAAATCTATAACTCGCCCCCGAATATAAGGACCCCTGTCATTAATTCTGACCACCACTGACTTATTATTAGCAATATTAGTAACGTTTACTCGTGTACCAAACGGGAGCTTTAAGTGAGCAGCTGTTGCCGCTTGTTGACTAAATCGCTCGCCACTGGCAGTAAGTCGGCCGTGGTACTTATCAGCATAAAATGATGCTTTACCTTGCTCTGCAACATCACGTTGTTGATTATTTATATTACCTGGCGCAGTACTACAGGCGGTCAAAATCACTAATAATACTGAAATAAATACGAATTTTATCAGTTTCATTATTTATACTTTATTGAAAAATGTAGAGGGAGTGTAATAGGACGATACTGAGTAGAGACTGAATTATTAATCAGCTAATAAAAAACCACCTTGATTACTCAAAGGTGGTTTTTAAATTTGTTAAAAATGCTATTTTTTAACGCACAATACCGCGTTCTGAGCTTTTAACGAAATCAATCATCAATTGCACTGCTGGAAACTTTGCAGCATCTTCAGCAAGTAATTCAATCGCTTCATCAACACCTAAGCTCTTGCGGTAAAACGCTTTATAAGCGCGGCGTACTGCCATGATTTCATCACTTTCAAAACCACGGCGTTTCATGCCTTCAGTATTGATTGCTGCAGGGCCTGCTGGCATACCAATGGTGGTAACAAATGGAGGTACGTCTTTGTTTACCCCCGAATACATACCAACAAATGCATGCGCACCAATTTTACAAAATTGATGAACACCTGAGTTACCCGCTAAAATAACCCAATCACCAACATGAACGTGACCCGCTACACTGGCATTATTTGCAAAAATAACGTTATCGCCAATTACCGCATCGTGTGCAACGTGGGTGTAAGCCATAAATAAGTTATTGCTGCCTATTTTGGTAACACCTTCATCTTGAATTGTACCGCGGTGGATAGTCGCACATTCACGAATCACATTATTGTCGCCAATAATTAAACTGGTTGGTTCGTTGTTATATTTTTTGTCTTGGCAGGCTTCGCCCACAGAGGCAAACTGAAAAATATGGTTACCAGAGCCAATAGTAGCAGGCCCTTTAACAACAACGTGAGACTCAATAATGCAGTCATCACCAATAACAACATCATTACCGATGTAACTATATGGTCCAACTGACACATTGTTACCAAGTTTTGCACCCGGTTCGATTATTGCCGTAGCATGGATCACAATTAAAACTCTCTTCTAGCACACATGATTTCGGCGCTACACACTGTTTTGCCGTCAACTTTAGCTTCAGCCGCAAATTTCCATATGTTACGACGCTCTTTTAAAAACTTAACATGAAGATGCATGGTATCACCTGGCACAACTGGCTGCTTAAAACGCGCGTTGTCTACAGCTGCAAATAGGTAAAGTTCATTTTCGCTACGATTTTCAACCGTTTTAAACCCTAATAGACCCGTTGCTTGCGCCATTGACTCTAATATTAGCACACCAGGAAAAATCGGCTGATTTGGGAAGTGGCCAGTGAAAATAGGTTCATTAATCGATACATTTTTAATTGCATGCAATGATTCACCTGGGGTGAAATCGATTACACGATCAATTAGTAGCATCGGGTAACGGTGCGGTAATAAACTTAAAATTTCTTGAATATCAAGGCTATTTAATTCGTTTGCCAAAATAGCATCCTTTTTAGTGTTCAACGATCATGACTTGTTCAATGCTTCAAGCGCTTTTAGACGTGATTTCATGTCTGAAAGGTTGCGCAAATGAGCAATTGATTTTCGCCATTCTTTGTTAGTCGTATGAGGCATACCAGATGAGTAAATACCTGGTTCGGTGATTGATTTGGTCACCATACTCATGCCGGTAATTATAACACCATCACACACAGACATGTGACCGTTAATTGCGCTCATGCCGCCAATCTGGCAATTTTTACCTATGGTGACACTGCCTGCAAGTACAGTACAACCGGCAATAGCGGTGCCTGAGTTAACTTCAACGTTGTGTGCTATTTGACACTGGTTATCAATAATAACGTTACTGTGGATAATAGTATCATCAAGCGCACCACGATCTATCGTGGTACTTGCGCCAATTTCTACTTTATCGCCAATGATCACAGAGCCTAATTGTGGAATTTTAAGCCACTGACCACGTTCATTTGCATAGCCAAAGCCATCACTACCAATGACAGTGTTAGCTTGCAATAAACAATCTGCGCCAATCTCAACATCATGATAAATGCTCACACTTGGCCAAAGTTTGGTGCCTGAGCCTATTTTAGCACGTTCACCAATAAAACTGTTCGGACCAATTTGTGCGTTATCACCAATTACAGCATCAGCTTCAATTACAACATTAGCACCAATGGCTGCACTTTTGCTCACTTGTGCACTGGCATGTATTACCGCACTCGGGTGTATACCACTATTTGCACTACGTGGTGTAGTATCCATAAACTGAGCGAGTTTGGCATAACAAACATAAGGATTGGCAACGATGATTTTATTGCCTGAAAAGTAAGCCGCATCGTCAGGGCTGAGTATCACCGCACTGGCCTTTGTTGTCTCAAGCTGAGATCGATATTTCTTGTTCGCTAAAAATGCAATATGCCCAGTATGGGCATTTGCAAGTGTCGCTATTTTTTTAATTTCTAAAGCGCCATCACCTTGAAGCTCGGCGCCTAGAAGTTCCGCAATTTGCGAAAGCGTATAATTTTGCATAGATTAATTATTTCTTACTTACAGCTGTTACTACTTTTTCAGAAAGATCAGTTACTTCTTTAGGATTAAAGTAAATAGTTGTGTCTTTTACTTTAACTTCGTCGAAGTCACCTTTTTTAGCAATCTCTTGGATAGTTTCAATGATTAAAGTCTGAACTTTAGCCAATTCCTGATTTTGACGTGCTTTAATTTCTTGCTCTAACGGACGACCCTTTTCAGCAAGGTTTTTTTGCATACCCTGGATTTTATCACGTAATGCGTCTTTTTGGTCTTGACTCATTGTGGTGCTTTCACGCTTAAACTTTTCAGCTTCAAAGCGAATATCGCCCTGTAACTTTTCAAGCTCTTGACGACGCTCAGCAAATTCAGTTTGTAAAGACTGTTCGATTTTAGCCATTTGTGGAAGCTGCTTGTAGATTTCTTGCATATCTACAATACCCACTTTATGAGCAAAAGCATTAACTGATGTACCCATCATAAGTGTAGCTAAAACGGCAACTGCTGTTGATTTGAATAATTTTTTCACAAAAAACTCCTTTAGAAAGTGTTACTAATATTAAAACTGATGGTCTTGGTATCGTCATCTTCTTCTTTTTGCAACGGATACGCAAAGCTGATCAGCATAGGACCCATAGGTGAGATCCATTGTAATGATAAACCGGTTGCAACCCTAAAGCGCATTGGGTCTGAGTAGTCATCTAATTTTGCACGCTCATCAATACCTAAGTTTTGATAACGATCAACGTTAAACTCGGTATCCCAAACGTTGGCAGCATCAACAAAGAAACTAGTACGTACCGAACTGGTATTTTCTTCATCTAAGAACGGTGTAGGAACAATAAGCTCCATACCTGCAACGGCTTTCGCGTTACCACCTATACGGCCTTGAGGTTGCAATACATCAAACTCAGATGCTCCACCAATATTACCTGTGGTTGTACCATCACCTGATGGCGTGCCTGGTATAGATTGTGGTACTCGTGATACTGCACGCGGTAAGATAGTATTTCTATCAAAGCCACGTAGTTCCATTTCTGTAATACGGAAATACTCTTGGAATGGAAGCGTCTGCTCATACCCATTAGTAGAGCCATAACCATTACCGTAACCTAATGCCGCACGCGTTGAGAACACCCAACGATGGTCGTTTGAAATCGGCCAGTAAAAACGTGAATCGTAATTTAATTTAAAGTATTTTAAATCTGAATTTGGCGTTGTAGCTGTTAAGTTCAATGTTTGTCTTGAGCCAGCTGTTGGGAACAAACCACGGTTCACCGTTACACGCGACCAACCTACACTTAACTCATACTTGGTAAACTCAAAGCCCGCATCAGGGTTCTCTGGATCGAGAAAGGTTTCACGTAATACACGTGTTTGCTCATATTCAGCGATATCTGATAGTTCTTCTTCTATCCAACGAGCCCCAAAGTTAATACGATTTATAGCATCAATTGGAAAACCAATGTTAGTCCCAAGGCCATAACTTTTTGACTTATAGTCAATTAAGCTAAACTGGCTAGCATCGTAATTACTGTAAAAAATGCTGCTGCCTTGCGATACGCCATCTGGCGTAAAGTAAGGGTCTGTGTACGACACACTGACACGCTCAGAGCCACGTGAGGTATTAATGTTAAAGCCAATTTGGTTACCTGTGCCTAAAAAGTTAGATTCAGTTACACCAATATTAAATTGCAGACCTAAGTACGAACCATAAGCAAGGCCGGCATTAAAGCTACCCGCAGATTGCTCTTTAACAGTAAAATCAACATCTACTTGGTCATCCACACCGGGAACAGGCACCACATTAAAGTCAACAGTTTCCATATAAGGTAAACGTTGAATTTGTAATTTAGAACGCTCAAGATTTTGGTTAGATAGCCATGCACCTTCAAGCTGTGTCATTTCACGACGTAGTACTTCATCAGCTGTATTTTGGTTACCACCTACAATAATTCGACGAACATAAACACGTTTTCCAGGGTCAACCGACAAAGTTAGTTGTACTTCTTGGTTTTCGTCATCAATCTCTGGAATGGTGCGTACTTCAGCGTTAGCATATCCAAAACGAGCTAAGTAACTTTTTATAAACTCTTCTGAAGAAGTCACCACTGAGCCGTTATACAGCTCTCCGGTACGAAGCGGGATAACACTTTTTATTAATTCTTCTCGGCCGAGTAAATCACCGATAAAATCAAAGCCTTTCACTTTGTATTTTACACCTTCGGTGATATTTGCCGTTACATAAACCGATTCACGCTCAGGACTAACTGATACTTGAGTCGAATCAATATTAAAACGCAAATAACCACGGTCTAAATAAAAGCTACGAATTTTTTCTAAATCGCCTTCAATGGTTTGTTTTTGATAGCGATCGCTACCCATAAACTGCCACCAAGGTAAATCTTGTTGCGACTCTGCAAGCTGAAGTAGCTCTTCGTTTGAAAAAAGTTCATTACCAACTAAGTTGATTTGACGAATAGAGGCTGCATCGCCCTCATCAAACTCGAGTCTCAATTTAACCCGGTTACGTGGCAGCTTAGTGATGCTAATATCCACCTTTGCATTGTATTTACCAATGCTGTGGAAGAACTCAACTAAGCCTTTTTCAATATTATCGATAACCGTTTTATCCAGCGGCTCGCCTTGACGAATATCTTGTTGATCAAGCGACTGGTTTAACTGCTCATCTTTAATGTCTTTATTGCCTTCAAATTCAATAAAGCTAATTGTTGGGCGTTCAGTTACTTTAAAAATAACGTTATTGCCATCACGCAACGCTTTTATATTGTCAAAGTGACCTGAGCGATAAAGTGACTTAATTGTTTTTGAAATTGTATATTCATCAACATTGTCGCCCACGTTGATAGGAATATGCGTTAATGCAGCACCAAGTGCGACACGTTGCAATCCTTCAACTTTTAAATCTTCAACAATAAAGGAGTTTTGGCCTAGGGCTGCAAAACTTGCACCCAATAAACTTGAAACTACCAAATGTTTTTTTATAGCCATTTTATTATCTTTATCCTTTACAACTGTATTACCGCTTAGCATCGAAAACTAAATAGTTACGAGCTTTACAATCGTGTTCTAATTTGTCGTCACCACGCTTAAATACTACAAGCGCGATACATCATTGAACAAAGCGAAACATGTTAGAAAAATGAGTAGCAAGGCTCCCACTTTAAAACCAAACTCTTGTGTCTTTTCAGAGACTGGTTTTTTACGAAAAAGTTCAATTATGTAATACATTAAGTGCCCACCATCAAGCACTGGCAGAGGAAGTAAATTAAATACTCCCAAATTAACGCTGATCAAAGCTAAAAAGCTTAAAAATGCGACTAATCCGTAACTAACACTTGTGCCGGCACCGACTGCAATGCCGACGGGCCCACTCAAATTTTTTACTGATACTTGACCAGTAATTAAGTTACCTATCATGTCAAAACTCAGCGTAATTAAACGCCATGTTTCTTTTGTGCCCAGCACAATACTATCTAGTGGCCCATAATGTCTAGTCTCAACAAAATCATCAGGCCACTGCTCTACAACCGGAGCAACACCTAAAAAACCTTGTTCAACACCATTACTGACAACTCGGCTATTTGGGGTCACTATTATTGTTTTTATACTATCTTGTCTTTTTACACTAAATTGTAAGGATTTGTTAGCCGATTGAGTAATAAGATTAACTAATTGCTGCCAACTGCTCATTGTTTCGCCGTTTACAGCCAAAATAATGTCGTCAATCTGTAAATTTGCCTGTTCAGCAGCAGAGTCTTTAGTAATCGCCGCAATAGTGAGTGTTGCTTGAGGGCGAAACGGCACAATCCCCAACGAGCTCAATGGCGGTACATCTTGCTGATCAAGCTTCCAACCATCGAGGTTGAGAATTTGCGTTGTTTGTTGATAATTTTCATTACGTAAAGTAACGGCAACACTTTTATCACCCAAGTGCGACATCAAAGAAAAAGTCGCATCTTGCCAATTAGTAATATCGTCATCACCAATTTTAATTATTTGCTGAGTAGACGTAATGCCTGCTTGTTCTGCTCTACTGCCTTCAACAACATTACCTACAACCGGTTTTATGGTTTGCACACCCACCATATACATGGCCGCCAAAGCAAAAATAGCAAATAAAAAGTTCGCCATAGGCCCAGCAGCCACAATAGCTATTCGCGCTTGAACAGATTTAGCATTAAACGATAAATGACGTTGATTTGCGGGTACTTCATCAACACGCTCGTCTAACATTTTTACGTAACCACCGAGTGGGATTGCCGCGATCACGTATTCAGTATTGTATTTATCGTGCCATTTTAATAAAGGTTTACCAAAACCAATTGAAAAGCGCAGTACCTTAACGCCCGCCTTACGAGCCACCCAAAAATGACCATATTCGTGAACGGTCACTAAAATTCCGAGTGCGAGTATAAATGAGCCTAAATTCCAAAAAAAATCGAACATTTTAATGCACCACTTTGGTTATAAACTGCGCTGCACTCAAACGTGCTAAACGATCACACTCTAAAATTTCATCAAGCGTTTGCACATTGGTGAACTTTGCAGCCTCTAACGTTTTCGCATTCACTTTATAAATATCGGTAAAACTAATTTGTCCCTGCAAAAATGCATTTACAGCCATTTCATTAGCCGCATTCACCGTAGTAGTTGCACCCTGTCCCGCATCACACGCAGCAATTGCTAATTTTAAATTAGGATAACGAGAAAAGTCAGGTTTGGTGAACGAAAAATCACAAATATCAGAAAAATTTAACGGTTTAACACCCGCATCAATTCGCTGTGGAAAGGCAAGCGCATGTGCTATAGGGGTGCGCATATCGGGGTTTCCCATTTGCGCTAAAATAGAACCATCTTGGTATTGCACCATAGAGTGGATAATACTTTGTGGGTGAATCACCACATCAATGTCGCTGGCATCACAGTTAAATAACCATTTAGCCTCAATAAACTCTAAGCCCTTGTTCATCATCGTGGCTGAGTCTACTGATATTTTTTGTCCCATAGACCAATTAGGGTGAGCAACCGCTTCACTGACACTAACGCTATCAAGCGTATTAATATCACGGTTTAAAAATGGGCCACCAGAGCCAGTTAATAAAATTTTGCTAACGCCATGCTGCTCAAGCCGTGCTTGTCCTTGGGTGTTTTGCAACGTACTAGGTAAACACTGAAAAATAGCATTATGTTCGCTGTCGATGGGTAATAAAGTTGCTTGATGTTGTTTCACTTTATCAATAAACAACTGACCCGACATCACCAATGACTCTTTGTTTGCCAGCAGTACTTTTTTTCCTGCTTCAACTGCGCTCAAGGTAGGCAGTAACCCAGCTGCACCAACAATAGCTGACATCACAGTATCAACATCAACATGCGCACAAAGCTCACTCATGGCTTTCTCGCCATGCATTACTTGTGTTTTACACATGCCTTTTAAAAGTTCACTAAGCTGCTTAGCGGCTTGCTCTGAAGCCATAACAGCATACCGAGGTTGATGAGCAAGACACAACTCAGCCATTTTCTTTGCATTTTGCCCTGCGGCCAATGCGAACACCTTGAACTGCTGTTGATTTCTTGCAACAACATCTAACGTGCTAAGACCTATAGACCCCGTTGCACCCAAAATAACCAGTTGTTGCACTACACTCATAAACTCAGTGTCCAGGCAAAGCAAATAACAAACATCGGCGCTGCTGCAGTTAAGCTATCAATACGGTCTAAAATACCGCCGTGCCCAGGTAGGCAACTGCCGCTATCTTTAAGACCCGCTTCACGTTTAAACATACTCTCGAGTAAATCACCTACCGCAGAGAACAAAGCAATAAATGCTGTCATTACTGCATAAATTGGCCACACAGAAGTATCAACGTTAGTGTAATAACAAAAAGCCAATACAAATAACACCGCAGCAACCACGCCACCGGCGAGGCCTTCTATGGTTTTATTTGGACTAACTTTAGGCATTAACTTATGTTTACCGAAACTTTTACCGGTAAAGTAAGCGCCAATATCGGCACTCCATACAATACCTAGAACCACTAAAATCAGCATAGAACCATAGTGTGTTGATTCTGTATATTGCGCACTTCGAAGGGTGTTAAGCGCAAGCCACAGTGGTACCAATGTCAGTAAACCTGCAATACCGCGCATCATGAGCCCTTCATTCCAGCCTTTAGCCATAGCGGGATAACGCCACACTAAATAACTTGCAACTAACCACCATGAAAACGATAAGGTAAATAAGTAATTGGCATCACCTACAAGCTTGCCGTTCTGCCATAGAGTTTCTATCGGCCAATGTAAATTAAGTAAACCAAGTAATACTGCAACTAACAATACAAACGCACCGCGTTTTAGTTTATCGCATAGCCCCATAAAAGCAGACCATTCCCATGCGCCCATTAATACAATAGCACCCGCAAAATAACTAAATAACGTTAGTGGGGTGTAAAAAACCAAAGCCAGTGCTAATGGTGCTAGCACTAGTGAGGTTAAAATACGTTGTTTTAACAAAATGATGACCCTTAATCTATTTTAGGTTTGAGCGAGTAATTGTTTTATTTGTTCGCCCGTGCAACCAAAACGTCGCTCTCTGGCAACGTAACATGCGATGGCCTCTGCAAAAGCAGCTTCGTTAAAGTCAGGCCAAAGTGTATTGGTAAAATAAAGTTCAGCGTAGGCTGCCTGCCAAAGTAAAAAATTACTAATTCTGACATCGCCACCAGTACGGATCAATAAATCTGGCTGTGCCTGATCTGCCATACTCATATGCTGTGCAATATGTTCTTCTGTAATGTCTGCGGGATCAAGTTCCCCATTTGCTACTTGTAAAGCAACTTGCTTAGCAGCATGAGTCATATCCCAGCGACCACCGTAATTTGCCGCTACATTTAAGTGCAGACCGGTGTTATTCGCTGTTAGTTCTTGCGCAGTATGTACTTTCGCACGCAAGCTTTCAGAGAATCGAGATAAATCTCCAATGATGGTTAGTTTTACGTTATTTTTATGCAGCTTTTTAACTTCTTTACTTAGTACAAATAAAAAAAGCTCCATTAATGTATTTACTTCGTCTTCAGGGCGGCGCCAGTTTTCACTACTAAAAGCAAATAAGGTTAACGATTGTATCCCTAATTTAGTACAAAACTGCACAGATTGACGAACTGCATCCACGCCTTTTTTATGCCCATATACACGAGGCCTATTTCTGGCTTGTGCCCAACGCCCGTTCCCATCCATGATGATGGCAACATGTTTAGGCAAACATTGCTGTGAAATTGTATCAGCGTCTAGAACCATAAATTTTGTGTATTCCATAAAAAAACGCCGCCTAGTATACCCCAGACGGCGTTTCAAAACTAATAAATTTAACCTGTACCCGTGATAATAAATCTACTTTAAGCAAATAATTATACAGCTAACAACCTTGTATTTACTGATAATCGAGCCACTAGTAAAGAGAAAATACATTCTGTTACTCTTTAAAATCACACAATTAAAGTAAAGTGCGAATACTTGTGAAAAGCGGCTTAATTATTTAGCTAAAGCTGTTTGCCTAGGTCTAGAACAGTTATTAGATCTCCATCAACTCAGCTTCTTTCGCTGTTAATTGTGTATCCATTTCTTTAATAAACTTATCAGTGATTTTTTGAATTGCATCTTCACCTTGACGTGCTTCGTCTTCAGAGATGTCTTTATCTTTTAATAAGTTTTTAATATCGCCATTTGCATCACGACGAATATTACGAATAGCAACACGTCCGCCTTCTACTTCGCCACGTACGATTTTAATTAAATCTTTACGACGTTCTTCAGTCAATGGAGGAAGAGGTACACGAATAACTGTGCCTGCAGACATTGGGTTTAAACCAAGGTCAGAAGCCATAATAGCTTTTTCAACAGCTTGCGCTAAAGACTTATCAAATACACCAATAGCTAGTGTGCGTGAATCTTCAATAGTTACATTTGCAACTTGGTTTAACGGTGTTGGAGCGCCGTAGTACGACACCATAATGCCGTCTAAAATTGCAGGATGAGCACGGCCAGTACGAATTTTAGATAATTGACTACCAAGTGCTGCTACACTTTTTTGCATGCGCTCTTGCGCATCTTTTTGAATATCGTTAATCACGGTTTAATCCTAATCTAGTTACTAACTTCATCTGAGGCTTGTGAAGAAATAAGGGTTCCTTCTTCTTCACCCATTATTACGCGTTTTAATGCGCCTGATTTATTCATATTAAATACGCTCAATGGCATATTATGGTCGCGAGCAAGAGTAAATGCCGCTAAATCCATTACTTTTAATTCTTTATCAATAATTTCATTGTAGCTTAAGTGACGGTAAAGTGTCGCATCAGGGTTTTTCACCGGATCATCACTAAATACACCGTCTACTTTGGTCGCTTTAATTACCGTATCAGCTTCAATCTCAATGCCGCGTAAACACGCTGCAGAGTCAGTAGTGAAGAACGGGTTACCTGTGCCAGCGGCAAAAATAACAACGCGACCTGTTTTCAACAAGCTAATAGCTTCAGCCCAGTTATAGGCATCACATACGCCATTTAATGGGATAGCTGACATTAAGCGACAATTTACAAACGCACGGTGTAGCGCATCACGCATAGCTAGGCCGTTCATTACGGTTGCAAGCATCCCCATGTGGTCACCAACAACGCGATTCATGCCCGCTTCGGCTAATGAGCCACCGCGTAAAAAGTTACCGCCACCAATAACTAAACCCACTTCTACGTCGAGTTCTACGAGCTCTTTAATTTCTTGTGCCATACGATCTAAAACTTTAGGGTCGATGCCGAAGCCTTCGTCTCCCATTAAAGCTTCACCACTTAATTTGAGAAGAACACGTCTAAAAATAGGTTTGCGATTGATAGTCATAGTTTTGGGGCCAACTTTTATTGAATTATGGATAAAAAATAACCGCGCTTATGTTAAACATAAAAGCGCGGTTATTTTAAAGAATTTCTAAGCGTGACGCAAAAGCAAATAGTACTTTAATTGCATGTATTTTCCTTTTGCATCACAAATAGTATGTCTTACTGACCTTTAGCAGCTGCAATTTGAGCAGCAACTTCAGCAGCAAAATCTTCTTCTTTCTTCTCGATACCTGCACCAACTTCCATACGTACAAAGCCAGTAACTGTTGCGTTTTTCTCTTTAAGAATTTCGCCAACAGATTTTTTCGGTTCCATGATGAAAGCTTGACCAGTAAGAGAAACCTCACCAGTAAATTTCTTCATACGACCAACAACCATCTTCTCAGCGATTTCAGCAGGCTTGCCTTCGTTCATCGCGATGTCGATTTGTACTTGCTTTTCTTTTTCAACAACATCAGCAGGTACGTCATCTGGAGTTAGGTAGTCTGGGTTTGAAGCAGCAACGTGCATTGCAACGTGCTTAAGTGTTTCTTCATCAGCAACACCTGCAACAACAACACCAATACGCTCGCCGTGACGGTACTCAACTAGTTGTTCACCAGTGATGTATTGAAGACGACGTACATTGATGTTTTCACCAATTTTAGTTACTAGCTCAACACGATCTTCTTCGAACTTAGCTTGTAAGTCTTCGATAGATGTAGTGTCAGCGATAGCAGCATCTGCAACTTTGTTAGCAAATGCTAGGAAGCTTGCATCTTTAGCAACGAAGTCAGTTTGACAGTTAACTTCTACAAGTACTGCAACACCCGCGTTTTGCTTGATGATGATAGTACCTTCAGCAGCAATATTACCTGCTTTTTTAGCAGCCTTTGCAGCACCGCTCTTACGCATGTTTTCAATCGCTAACTCGATGTCACCATCAGTCTCAGTTAACGCTTTTTTACAATCCATCATGCCAGCGCCAGTACGCTCGCGTAATTCTTTAACTAGGGCAGTAGTTACAGCCATTAGTAAATCCTCAAATCTGAAATCAGGTTTAGATAAGCGGGTTACCCGCTCCACAAGAATAGCAAGTCTTCACCTTTAAAAGATGAAGACTTGATGACAGCTAATTACTCAGCTTCTACGAAGTCATCTTTTTCAGCTTGAGCAACGATGTTACTCTCACGGCCTTCAGTGATCGCAGCTGCAACAGCACTAGTGTAAAGGTTGATTGCACGGATAGCATCATCGTTACCAGGTACGATGTAATCAACACCGTCTGGGTTAGAGTTAGTATCAACGATTGCAACAACTGGGATACCTAGGTTGTTAGCTTCACGGATAGCAATGTGCTCGTGGTCAGCATCGATTACAAAGATAGCGTCTGGAAGGCCACCCATGTTTTTAATACCACCAAGGCTCTTTTCAAGCTTTTCCATTTCACGAGTAAGCATTAACGCTTCTTTCTTAGTTAACTTCTCGAAAGTACCGTCTTGGCTTTGAGCTTCAAGGTCTTTAAGACGCTTGATTGATTGACGAACTGTTTTCCAGTTAGTCAACATGCCGCCTAACCAACGGTGGTTAACGAAGAATTGATCGCTTTGTAAAGCAGCTTCTTTTACTGCTTCGCTTGCTGCGCGCTTAGTACCAACGAAAAGAACTTTACCTTTGTTTGCAGCAGCACCAGATAAAAACTTAAGTGCAGTGTTGAACATTGGTACAGTTTGCTCAAGGTTGATGATATGTACACGGTTACGTGCGCCGAAGATGAAAGGCTTCATCTTAGGGTTCCAGTAACGTGCTTGGTGACCGAAGTGAACACCAGCTTGAAGCATATCGCGCATTGAAACGTTTGCCATTTTGTAAATCCTCTAAGTTGTTTAGGGTTAGGCCTCCACATATCCCATAGCACCAACACCGCAGTTAAATGAAACTGAAATGCACCCAAGTGTATGTGACGATACGTGTGTGTGTTAAAATAAAATTGTGTTTGCCTTAAATACAAAAAATCATTTAAGAATTTATTTGTAAAAAGACGGCGCGCTTTATACCATATTAAAAATAAATACTCAACGTCTCGTGCAAAAATTGTGCGACGATAATCATCTAAAAACGCAACTTTGGAGCCTCAATGAGCGCTGTGATTAAGACCCCTGAAGAAATCGAGAAAATGCGTGTAGCCGGCCGTTTGGCTGCTGATGTGCTAGAAATGATCGAACCACATGTGGTACCAGGTATCACCACCGATGAGCTAAATACAATTTGTCATGATTATATTGTTAATGTGCAAGATGCCGTTCCTGCTCCTCTTAATTATCATGGTTTTCCAAAATCAATTTGTACCTCAGTAAACCATGTAATTTGTCACGGTATTCCGAACGACAAAGCATTAAAAGAGGGTGACAGTGTAAATATTGACATCACCGTTATCAAAGATGGTTACCACGGTGACACATCAAAGATGTTTCATGTAGGCACGCCTAATATTCAGGGTAAACGCCTTGCAGAAGTTACTCAAGAAAGTCTATACCTTGCCATTAAAATGGTAAAACCGGGTGTTCGCCTTGGTGATATTGGTGCAGCTATTCAAAAATATGCAGAGAGCTTTAACTACTCTATCGTCCGTGAATACTGCGGCCACGGTATCGGCAGCGAGTTCCATGAAGAACCACAGGTAATGCATTACGGTAAAGCAGGTACTGGCGAAACATTAAAAGCAGGTATGTGTTTAACCATCGAACCTATGGTAAATGCGGGCAAACGCCAATGTAAATTACTTAAAGACGACTGGACTGTGGTAACAAAAGACCGTAGTTTATCAGCTCAGTGGGAACACACCTTGCTTGTAACTGAAAATGGTGTTGAAATTTTAACACTACGATCAGATGATACAATCGATAGAATTATCGAGCACTAATTTTAAGTGCGCGCTTAATCGCGATAGTAACAGATTTGCCGTATATCGCTTAAGCGGTTTGCTGTAAGGGGGTAACATAACTTATTGCCCTTACAGCAAATATATTATAAAAATAAATTTCAACTTACAATGCAGTCCATATAGGAGCCAGCCTAAGTGGCATTACCTAACAAAGTAAAAAAGTTGCTCAATGATGCTGAGCAATTAAGCGATTACCGTGATTGCTCCGCCTATTTCTATAAATGGTTGCATAATGAATTCTCAAAACAACCTGTTGGTAAATTAATTAATGCCCGTGCAGAATTTATTGACCGGCTGCTAATCAAACTTTTTCAGGTTTATGATTTAGCTCACGAACCAGACTTGGCTTTAATTGCAGTAGGTGGTTATGGTCGTGGCGAGCTACACCCCTACTCTGATATAGACTTTTTATTACTTGTTACGAAACAGCCTAATGATGATATTTGCGAAAAAATCGGCCAATTCGTTACTATGTTATGGGATCTTAATCTCGAGATAGGTCATAGTGTTCGTACTATTGAACAAGCCATAGACCAAAAACGTGAAGACGTTACCTTTGCAACCAGCTTATTAGAAAGCCGTCTTATTTTTGGCAATCATATTGAGTTTGAAAAACTCAAAAACCATATTATTGAAACGCCGGTGTGGGGCTCAGGTGAATTTTTTGTCGCAAAAGTACAAGAACAAAACTTGCGTCACAGAAAGTGCCACGGTACTGCCTACAATTTAGAACCAAATATAAAAGAAAACCCAGGGGGTCTTCGCGACCTGCAAACTATTATTTGGGTCGCTAAAAAGCACTTTAGGGCCGAAACTCTGCAAGAGCTAATTAGTCACGGCTACCTGACCCATGAGGAATATCAAGAGCTGTTAGAGTGTCTTGAAAATTTATGGAATATTCGCTTTGCATTGCATCTAGCCGCAGAACGTTCAGAAAACCGCTTATTGTTTGATCATCAACCCCAAGCTGCAGAAATTTTAGGTTTTGGTAGCGATGGTAAAGCCTCGGTTGAGCGCATGATGAAGCGTTTATTCAGAATCATGAGCCGAGTACGTGAGCTTAACCAAATGTTGCTTTCGTACTTTGAGCAAAGTATTTCGCCAGACAGCAGTCAAGCTACCGTTGAAGAGCTTGATCGTAACTTTGAGCGCGTTGGCCATCAAATTCGGGTAAAAAGTCCGTCTGTATTCTTTAGACGCGATCAACTTTTTGTGTTGTTTGAGCATATTGCTGACCACCCTGAAATTACCCATATATACCCAAGCACAATTCGCACTATTCGCCAAGTTCGTCGCCGTTTATTAGGCGACCTACAAGACTACGCAGCCTGTCGAGAAGCTTTTTTACGAATCATAAAGCATCCTAATGGCATGGGACGTGCTTTTACGCTGATGCACAAACACGGCATGATTGCCGCCTATTTGCCGCAGTGGCGAAATATTTTTGGCCAAATGCAGTTTGATTTGTTTCATGCCTACACAGTTGATGAACACACCCACAAGCTGATCAATAATATTTATCAGTATTTTGATAAAACCGGGATTAGCGAATTCCCAATTTGCAGCGAAATCGTCACGCGTATGGATAAACCAGAGCTACTGTATTTAGCCGGTATTTTCCACGATATTGCTAAGGGCCGTGGGGGCGATCACTCTGAACTGGGCGCTGTTGATGCCATTGCTTTTTCTAAATTGCATGGTTTTGCATCATCCGATGGTAAGTTAATTTCCTGGCTTGTTAGTAACCACTTACTCATGTCAGTAACGGCGCAGCGTAAAGATATAAACGACCCAGACGTAATAAAAGATTTTGCATCGCGAGTAAAAACAGAGCGCCAGCTCGATTATCTCTATTGTTTAACCGTCGCCGATATACGTGCCACTAATGACAACTTGTGGAATGACTGGAAAAACACTCTACTACGCGAGCTTTACTTGCATACACAACGTGCTTTGCGCCTTGGCCTTGAAAATCCTATGGATCAACGCGACCAAATTCGAGATAAAAAGCATCAAGCTAAACAGCGCTTGATTAATTTGCATTACCATGAAGATCAAATTGACTTAATTTGGAGCCGCTTTAAAGCCAATTACTTTACCGCTTTTAGTGAGCAACAGATTTCGTGGCATACGGAGCATTTACTAAAATGCACCGATTTGAGCCTACCCAGTGTTATTGTCTCAAATAAAGCAATGCATGGCGGCACCCAAGTATTTGCATATAGTCCTTATTCAGGTGCGCTATTTGCTCGATTAGTCAGTGTTATTGGCTCTAAAAAAGCACAAATTCAACACGCCCAAGTACTGACCACCAAAGATGGCTACGTACTGTTCAACTTTGTTATTTTAGAAGTTAGCGGAGACCCAATTGCCAGTAGCCGTGCGCAATCGATTAAACGCGGATTAGAGCAAGCATTAAGTGATCCACGTAAAAAAATACGCTTTAAAAAGAGCCGTTCACAACGCTTTAAAGACTTTAATATTAAACCAAAAATTGTACTGCGCCCGCACCCTCGTAAGGACCGTAGTTTAATAGAAATTCAAGCGGTTGATATACCTGGGCTATTAACTAAAATAGCCGAGGTTTTTCAAGCTTACTTACTCCACATACATGCCGCACGCATTACCACGGTAGGCGAGCGCGCAGAAGATTTCTTTGTGGTATCTAATAACGAATATCAATCGCTGACTGATGAAGAGCAAGCAAAAATTCATCAGGCATTACGTAAAAAACTCAACGCCGAAATTGAATAAGAGGACACTATGTCAGATTTAAAAACCATGATTGAAAATGCGTGGGATAACCGCGACAGCATTAGCCCAACAACCGTATCAAGCGATGTTAAACAAGCAATTATTGATGCACTTGAGCTATTAGATAGTGGCGCAGCGCGTGTTGCAGAAAAAATTTCTGGCGAATGGGTTGTTCATCAATGGCTTAAAAAAGCCGTGCTACTTTCATTTAGAATTCGTGAAAACCAGCCAATGAATGATGGCGTAAATCAATTTTACGACAAAGTACCGCTTAAATTTAGCGACTACACACCAGAACAGTTTCAACAAGGCGGCATGCGCGTAGTACCAAACGCCGTTGCCCGTAAAGGCAGCTTTGTAGGGAAAAATGTTGTACTAATGCCATCGTATGTAAACATTGGTGCTTACGTTGATGAAGGCACTATGGTTGATACATGGGCCACTGTAGGTTCATGTGCTCAAATTGGTAAGAATGTACACTTATCAGGCGGTGTGGGCATAGGCGGTGTTTTAGAGCCGCTACAAGCAAATCCTACCATCATTGAAGACAATTGCTTTATTGGCGCACGTTCAGAAATTGTTGAAGGCGTTATTGTTGAAGAAGGTGCGGTTATTTCAATGGGTGTTTACATTAGCCAAAGTACCCGTATTTATGACCGTGAAACCGGTGAAATTCATTATGGTCGCGTACCTGCTGGTGCTGTTGTGGTTCCAGGTGCTCTGCCTTCAAAAGATGGCACGCATAGTTTATACGCTGCGATTATTGTGAAAAAAGTTGATCAACAAACACGCGAAAAAGTAGGCATTAACGCTCTGCTTCGCTCAATTGATGATTAAAAAGCAGTTGTAAGTTTTTAGCTGTATGCGCTAAGCAGGTTAATATTAAACGTAGATTGGGTTGAGTAAAACGAAACCCAACATCACATTAAAGTTAAGTGTATTCGCTAAAATTTAATTACATACAGAAAAAGCTCTAAGCTTGTATAGGTTTAGGGCTTTTTTAGTGCTTTTAAAATACCTTCTCACAAACCTGTACCCTTTAATCGCGTTGCTTTGTTAGATACCTGCATCTATAGTGAATAAACGCATAATTCGATTATCGAGGATAAGTTGTTGCGCCTTTTCGTTTTAGGTTGGTTGGTGTTATTTGGTTCAACGCAGGCTATGGCTAATGATTTTACATCGTTTGAAGCTAAACTTAACGAAGCCGAAGATTATCTTGTTGTTAATCCCGCACAATCAATAATCATTCTTGAAAATCTCAAAGAACTAAATACAGCTCCTGTTGCGCTATTTATCCGCTGGCACTTGCTTTATGCCCGAACAGCCGTGCCCACAAGTCATTACGATCGGCTTTATAAATCGATTGACGCAATATTTCAGCATCATCAAGCTGACTACTTCAAACAAAAATTGACCACCATAATGAGTGCCTTGGGAATATGGCTACGCCATGCTGAATACTTAAGCGATGCCCAGATCTCATTCAAATGTGCTTATAAATATGCGCACAACGATCGCCAACGATTAACACTCACCAACAGTATGGCGCTGGTTGCTCGCTCGCAAAATGACTTTGCTAAAGCGCGTGCTTTATACTTAAATAATCTTGATCTCACCACGCAATTAAAGCTTCCTAATATAACAGCACTTATAAAAAGTAACTTGGGCTACTTAGCGCTTGATGAAGGCAATGTTACTGAGGCTGAGCGCTACTTTAGAAGTGCGTTAAGCCTTAACCAAAATATTGATAAACGCGCGGGGCAAATCTCAACCGGGCTTAATTTATTAATGGTCTTTTTAATTCAAGAACATCAGCTTAACTTTGAACGTCTCTATACTCCAACGGCAACTTTAACCCATGCATTTCCCAACGAAGCTAAACAAGCACAGCTACTTTGGCTTGAATTAGGCTACAAAAATTTAACTGGCGATTTCATAAGTCAAAAAGATAAACATCAGCTGCAAGCAGCTTACGAGCAATTAGAAAGCGATAAAATGAAACAGCTAGTAGCACATTATCTAGCTAAAAAGCTTGATGTTACTTTAACCCTACCTGAGCCCATTACCGCTAAAGAGTTTACCAGCCCTTGGTTTAACTTAGTAAAGCAATGCAATTGGGAGAAAAGCTTATAGCTTTAAGTTATAAACGTTTATCTGAGTTGAGTTAGACGCCGATGAAATTACACAGGGCTAATCGTCACTGACAGCCGGATTAAAAAGTATGATTTTCAATTTGCTAACACCTATAAATTAACTTTTACCCTCCTTTTTAAAGTATATAAATCAAGCAACTGAATTAGCCAATAAACGGAATATATAATAAGGTAGGCAAGCATACTTGAAAGTTAGCAATTAATATTAAGGATTAATATGACAAAAACTGCTTTACGCTCAACTATTTTGCTACC
The DNA here is from genome assembly GCF_000238275.3 of Pseudoalteromonas undina. Classification (NCBI taxonomy): domain Bacteria; kingdom Pseudomonadati; phylum Pseudomonadota; class Gammaproteobacteria; order Alteromonadales; family Pseudoalteromonadaceae; genus Pseudoalteromonas; species Pseudoalteromonas undina. Next base: position 683,022 of record NZ_AHCF03000003.1, on the reverse strand, counting down.
TGTATTTTTGCCTGCAGTATTTATTATTCTACTTTTGGTCATTGGTACAAGTAGCAACCCTGAACTCGCAGGTCAGGCATTTAGTGTTGCCCTTGCGTGGATAACAGAAACCTTTGGCTGGTTTTATATGTTATCAGTCGCTATCTTCTTGGTATTTATTGTGTGTGTCGCCGCCTCCAGTTGGGGGAATATAAAACTAGGCCCCGATCATGCACAGCCGCAATACAGCTTTGGTGAGTGGTTTGCCATGCTATTTTCTGCCGGTTACGGCGTAGCGCTACTTTATTTTGGTGTAGCCGAGCCAGTACTGCATTACGCATCCCCGCCATCGGGCGCGGCTGAAACCGTGGATGCCGCTAAGCAAGCAATGCAAATTGCCTTTTTCCATTGGGGATTTCATATTTGGGCTATTTATGGAATTGTTGGTTTAGTGCTGGCTTATTTTGCCTTTCGTCATGGTCTGCCGCTGTCTATTCGTTCAGCCTTGTATCCACTAATTGGTGATAAAATATATGGTCCTATCGGTCATACCGTTGATGTATTTGCCATACTAGGCACCTTATTTGGTATTGCGACCACGCTCGGACTTTCGGTGACTCAAATCAACGCGGGGCTACACTATTTATGGCCCGATATTCCTATTAATACCACAGTACAAATTACCGCGATTGCTATTATTACCGCCGCAGCAACGCTCTCTGTAATCGCAGGGATGGATAAAGGGGTAAAACGTTTATCAATCGTGAATATGACCTTAGCGGTTTCATTAATGGCCTTTGTATTTTTTATTGGCCCAACTATTCATATTTTAGAATCGTTTTTACAAAACACCGGCAGTTATCTTAGTGGTATTGTTGAGCGGACCTTTAACTTACAAGCCTATAGTCGCAGTGATTGGATTGGTAACTGGACTTTATTTATATTTGGCTGGACGATTGCGTGGGCGCCGTTTGTCGGCATGTTTATCGCAAAAATTAGCCGCGGCAGAACCATCAGACAATTTGTTGTTGGCGTAATGTTAGTTCCTACTATTTTTACTTTTTTATGGTTCTCAGTGTTTGGCGATACAGCACTGAATTTAATAATGAATGAAGGCTTTAACACACTAATTGGTGATGTACAAGCAAATCATGCCGTGGCGTTATTTCAATTATTTGAAGTGTTACCGCTCTCATTTTTTATTTCTCTACTCACGGTTATTCTAATAGTTACCTTTTTTGTTACCTCGTCTGATTCCGGCTCTTTGGTAATCGACTCACTCGCTTCAGGTGGAAATATTAATACGCCAGCATGGCAGCGGGTGTTCTGGGCGGTGCTTGAAGGCGCTGTGGCCGCTGTTTTATTAGTTGCAGGTGGCTTAAGTGCACTGCAAACCATGACGATTGTCAGTGCGCTACCTTTTGCTATTATTATGCTAATTGCCACCGCGGGGCTTTGGCGGGCTTTAAGAATTGAAGGCCATCGCGATACCAGTCTACAAGCACATTCACTTAATGGTCGTAATATTGATCTATCCCATTGGAAACGCCGTTTAGCGGCTATGGTTAATTACCCTAATAAAGAAAAAGTACATACTTTTATAGGTAGTGTAGTAGTTGAGGCAATGCAAGCCGTACAAGCAGAATTGAAATCTCGACAATGGCATGCCGTGGTCGAATTTGATACTGATTTAGGACGCGCTCATTTAACTGTACTACGTCATGAGCATGTGGATTTTGTTTATGATATTCGCCTTACCGAGCATCCTATGCCGAGCTTTGCTTACTCAGAGCTACGACCAGATAATGATAATACTGAAATGTATTATAAGGCTGATGTATTTTTACGTCGTGGTGGTCTGTCGTACGATGTTTATGGCTATAATGAAGATGATATTGTGAAGGATATTCTTGATCAGTTTGAGAACTACTTACACTTTTTAGGTAACAGCCCAGGCGAACTACCTTGGGATATGGCTGAGCATGATGACATGTTAAATACCGATAAAATTTAACTGATACAGCCAGTATTGATAAAACGGTAATTAAAAATAAAAAAGGCACTGTAAAGTGCCTTTTTATTTACTCAAATCTAATTAATTACAGCGCGTTAAATACATCATCTGTTTTAGCAGCGCAAATGAAGTCATTTTTATGCAGGCCTTTAATTGAATGGCTCCACCAAGTAACAGTTACTTTGCCCCATTCGGTTAATAGACCTGGGTGATGCCCTTCGTCTTCAGCCATATCACCTACCTTATTGGTAAACGCAATGGCTTGTTTAAAGTTTTTAAACTTATAAACGCGCTCTAACTGCATAATACCGTCACGTACTTCTGGCACCCAGTCAGGGATTTTTTTAATTAATTCAGCCAATTCAGCATCAGATACTTTTGGCGCATCTGCATGACAGGCTTCACATTTTTGTGCACTTAATGAAGACATTTTAAATCCTTAGTTTAGCGTTACTTTTTTCAAAAATTAACTAGCTAATTTTTCTTTTGGAGGAAACTTAGGGTCGTGCAAACCAAGTGATTTAGCTTGCTCAACTAAAGTCATTATATCCATTTGAGATATTTCAAACAGATCATGAATCGAATTAATCGTGTAGTACAATGGTTGCATAATGTCTATACGGTACGGTGTACGTAGCACATCTAGCACATTCATTGGATTAATCTCTGGTGTATCTGAATACACGTATTGGGTTTCCCCTGGGCTTGATAAAATACCGCCACCGTAAATACGTAATCCTTTTTCAGTTTGCATCAAACCAAACTCAACGGTAAACCAGTACATGCGCGCTAAATAAACGCGGTCTTTTTTCTCTGCCGCGTATCCTAGTTGCCCGTACTTATGAGTAAATTCTGCAAAGTCAGGATTGGTTAGCATGGCACAATGACCAAATATCTCATGAAAAATATCGGGTTCTTGTAAGTAGTCAAATTCTTTACGGCTACGAATGAAGGTAGCTACAGGAAATTGCTTGTTAGCGAGTAACCTAAAAAACTCATCAAAATCGATAAGTGCAGGTACAGGTGCAACCTGCCAACCTGTGGTTGCTAAAAGTACTTCGTTTAGCTCACTCAGCTGTGGGATACGATCATGAGGCAGATTGATTTTTTTCAATCCTTCCATGTACTCATCACAGGCTTTGCCTTCTATGCACGCAAGTTGGCGTGCTACAAGCTCAGACCAAATTTTATTTTCTTCATCGCTCCAATGTATAACCCCATTTTCATCAGGTGTTTTGGAGGTGTAATTACTTGCTTTAGCCATAAATACCTTCTTTGGGATAAACCCTAAATCGGTGTCAAAATAACAGCCAAATGCTTGGCTATTCGATGTAGCCATACTATGCAAAAGTGAACAAAAGTTTAATAGCTTGACGCAGATCAATACTTTTGCAGATCACACAAATCGTAAATTTAAAATTACACTAGAGCAAAGATAAAAACACAGCCCATTCTTAATAGTGCCCACAGGAAGAATTTAATGTAACCATTAATTTACACCTCAAGATGTTTTAGTAAATGCTTGGTTGAGATCGTTAATAATATCGTTAACATCTTCAAGTCCAACTGATAAACGAATTAAACCATCACTAATTCCAGCTGCTAGTCTTTCTTCGGGAGTGTATGGCGAATGCGTCATTGATGCAGGGTGTTGAATGAGTGTTTCAGCATCGCCTAAGCTAACCGCTAATGTGCACAGTTGCATGCTATCAATAAACTGCTCACCGTCGGTTAAGCTCCCTTTAATTTCAAAGGCAATAACACCGCCAGCCGCTTTCATTTGCTTACCAATATACTTGTAACCTGGGTGAGACTTAAGCCCAGGGTAATACACTTTATTTACTTGCGGATGAGCTTCTAAATACTCAGCAATCGTTTGCGCACTTTGGCAATGGCGTTCAACGCGAATAGCTAAAGTTTTTAAGCCGCGGTTTATTAACCACGCATCGTGCGGACTAATAGTGGCACCAATATCTTTAAGCACGGTCATTTTAATCTGTGTAATATGCTCAAGTGAACCACAAACAATACCCGCAACAACATCGCCGTGACCATTTAAATACTTGGTCGCGCTATGCATTATAATGTCGATACCGTACTTTTTTGGTGACTGTAGCAGCGGGGTTAAAAAAGTATTGTCGACCACACTCAGTAAATTATGCTGTTTAGCAACATCGCCAATAAGTGCTAAATCAATCACTGCCATGGTTGGATTGATTGGTGTTTCTACAAATATCATTTTTGAGTTAGGCTTAATGGCTGCGCGCAGTTCACTCTCATTAGTCATATCAACAAAGGTGACTTCAATTCCCCATCGCGGCAACATATGCGAAAAAAAAGCAAAGGTGCAGCCATACAGAGCGCTTGATGCAATTAAATGATCGCCTTGCGATAGGAAGCTTAGTACCGAAGCGGATACCGCACCCATACCTGTTGCCGTGGCGGCGGCGGCCTCACAGCCTTCTAATTGCGCCACTTTTTGCTCAAGTTCAGTCGTGGTTGGGTTACCTAAACGCGTGTAAATATAACCGGGCTCTTCACCTGCAAAGCGGGCAGCACCTTGGGCGGCATTTTCAAAATGAAACGTAGACGTTTGATACAAAGGTGAGGTTAATGCGCCATGCGGATCATTTGCTTTTTGTGGGCCATGGATACATTGGGTATTTTGATGATGCTTGCTCATTGTGTGTTCTCGTTTTTATTATGTGTGTCAATAGCATAAATAAAACGCACCGCACTTAAAATCACAAGCATGCCGGATGCTCAGATGGCTATTTGTGCAAACTTTACCCAAAGAGCTGTACACAAATATTGCCAACGAAGTCTCACTACTTAGTTTCAGCTCCCTTACGGCTCATAATTTTACTCGCAATCCCTTGGACTGTGCCTTTTAACAAGCTACGCTTGTTTTCAAGACGCGGTAAGGGTCGGCTTAATTCCATAGCTTTGTAACCAATACGCGCTGTAAATATACCGGCACTAACACCTTGTGCAGCTCGCCCTGAAAGCTTGCCTAATAATTCAGCACTGAGTGCCGTGGCGGCTAAATCAGATACGAGCTCTGCACTGCCTACAAACATTACTTGCTTAATAAGCATGCGGTAAAGTTTAATACGGCTGGCATAACCAAAGCCAATGCCATATATGCGGCCTATTTGCTCTATTAATTTAGTGCCACGCCACAGCACAGCCATCATATCCACCAGCGCAATTGGGCTTAGGGCAACTAATAAAGCTGACTCTGTTGCAAAACGGTTTATTAACTTTTTAGCTTGATTGTCTTGCGTTATCAGTAAGCTATTCGCGTACAGAGACATTATTTCTTTGTCACTGTGGTGCGTAGCGACCTGATTTTTAAAGTTTTCGAAATTATCTAATTGCTGATGTTTATTAAGCTTTTCAAGCCAAGGTATCGCCCCGCCTACCTGCTCACTATTGAGCAAACGGTTAGCTTCATGGCGGTGCAGCTGATTACGCTTTAAGCTGCGTAACATTCTATATTCACGCCACAATAAACGCGATATCAGTAGTACACCGGTTATTACAGCGGTTAAGTACACCCCACCTAAAATAACTGACTGCTGAAACGTCAATACAATTGAAAATGCGAACTCAAGTAATATTAAAACAATAAAGCTCAGTGCAAATAGGCCTTTAAGGGTTTGCCACTTAGACTTTTTATATACAGGCTCAATATCGATTTCAGGTTCAATTAGCTCGTCTCTATCTTTGCTAGGCTGCTCACTTTGTCCCTGCTCTACGACTTTAGCCGCTAATAAATCTGGTTCATTTTGCTCAATATTTTGGGCATTAATACGACGCCCAGCCTGAAATTGGTGTGTTGACTCACTCATGTTAACTTATCTCCTAACAAGTACTGCATCACATGGTCTAAGCGAATGTGCTTAAGCTGTTGATCTGGGCTTGGCATAGGTGCAAATGATAAAAACTCAAACCCATGTGCTGGCCACTCACTTTTTTTGAGCATTCTGCTCGGCGGCTGAGGAGGCAGGTAAGTTAACCACTGTTGTTCATTTAATGGCTTGCCATAGATACAGTCGAGTGTTTGCCCCTTATCAACCACTTGGCGGGACACAGTAGCAGCAATTGATGACATCGCCAGTGTTTCTATTTTAACCCCATCAAATTTTAAGTGATTGCTTTGCTCTTTAACTAACGAATCGAGTAACAATGCAAGATCTTTGTGATGCTTCGCACTGATGTGATCGGACTTATTAGCAGCAAATAATATTTTATCTATATTAGGTTTAAACAAGCGTTTAAAAAAACCAGAATCACCATAGCTAAAGTGTGACAATAACTGATTGATCACTCGACTTTGCTCAGCCAACGTTTCATAACCTTCATTTAATGCACTCAGTACATCTACCAAGACGATTTGACGGTCAAAATGGCGAAAATGCTCATTATAAAAAGGTTTAACGACTTCTTTTACGTAAGCATCAAAACGTTTAATTAAATGCGCTAAGTTAGAACCCGCTACTACATCGTCACTGATTTTTTCAGGACTAATTGGAAAAAATAGTAATAATGGTGCACCTTGCAAGTCACCCGGCATTAACATCCGCCCAGGCTGTAACATGGCAAGCTTAGTGTCTTTTTTTAGCCCTACCAACATGGTTTGATAACATCGTGCAATATCAGCCAGTGCGTTTTCATCTACCGGTGCATCTAAATCAAGCAGCTCTATGGATTGTAAAAATTCAGCTGAGCTTTGATCACGTGGCGTTTGACTAAGTAATGGATATTGTTGCTCGCACCACTGTTCAAAGCTTTGCGCGAGCATAGGTAGGTCAAGCAACCACTCACCAGGATAGTCAATAATATCTAAATACAGCGTCGATTGGGGTGAGAAATGACCGCGCAGACCCGCGTTGCTTTGGTATTTAATCGCCAAACGTAAAGTATTTATTCGCTCGGTAGAAGCGGGCCATGCAGGGTCGCCTTCACTTGGTAGTAAAGCACTTATTGCACGGTTGTAATCAAAAGTGGGAACATTTAATGCCTCTTGCGGCACAATTTTAGTAGCAATGTGGCGGTGTTCACGCATTACATCGAAAAAAGGTAAGTTGTTGTCATTCGCCTGAGAGGTTAAATGCTTAACTAACGCGCTAATAAACGCCGTTTTACCACTGCCGCTCAGCCCTGTTACGGCAAGTTTAACGTGTTGATCTAAACTACGGTGCAGGGCTTTTTGTGCTTTGCCTTTAACGCTTTTAAAGGTCTTTTTTGCAAATGATTGGCTCATAAAGTGTTTTGCACCTTAGTTGCCGTCATTGATCAGGCTGCAAACAAGGTGCTTATTAATCCTTTAAAGTTTATTAATTTCACGGCTGACCGTAAACTCGCTTGAAGTAACGTAGCGTTCCATGTTTTGAAGGCGGCTATCTACACGGGTCAATCGCTCTTTTAAGTCTTGAAGCGCACGACGCGGTGGCTCGCCTTTTTGCCATACTTTAAATTTTACTTCTAGCGGATCACCGCCATAGGTTGATTGTGTTTTATTTACAGTACTGGGTTGTTTTTTATCTAAAATAAACCACGCTGCAATATACGCTACCACAAATAATGGGCCACCGGTTAGTAGTACAGCACTAACAAAAATAATGCGAACTAACCATAACTCCATATTAAAGTAGTCACTTAATCCCGCACATACACCGGCAATTTTACCGCGTTGTGGGTCTCTTAATAATTCGCGTTTGGTGTTCATACTTTTTGTCTCCACTGTGGTGACTCTTGATCAAGTAAAGCTTCTAATGTCTCGATTCTATCAGTCATTTTTTCAGCTTTTTGAGCAAGTTCCAATAACTGGTGATGCTCATGCTCGCTTAACCCTTGGCTTACCTGCTTTTTGCTTCGGTAGTGTAAAATTAACCACAGTGGTGCAACAAAAATCATAAACAAGATAAAGGGTGCAATTAGTATCTCTGGATCAAACATAATCCTCTCCTGACAATCCGTATTCAATGTTGATGTCAGGGGCACAAGGCCCCTGTTTTATATTTATTTATTCGAGAGTTTCTTTTTAAGTTCAGCTAACTCGTCGTCAATTTTTTCATTCTTTTGTAAATCAGCAATTTCATCTGCTAACGTTTGTTTACCCAAATCGTAAGACTCTATTTGAGATTCTAGCCCATCAATTTTGGTTTCGTAACGTTCAAAACGATTAAGTGCATCATCCACTTTAGAACTATCAAGTGCTTTTTTAACCTCAAGGCGCGACTCAGCCGAGCGTTGACGTAAAATAATAGCTTTTTGACGTGCTTTAGCATCCGCTAGTTTCTCTTGTAGCGTAGTCACTTCTTGCTGTAGTTTCTCGATATGAGATTCTACATGATCAAGTTCACTTTCTACTGCAGCGACTGCATCGGCTGATTTTTGCTTTTCAAGTAAAGCTGAGCGAGCTAAATCATCACGATCTTTGCTCAGTGCTAATTCGGCTTTGTCTTGCCAATCGCTTACTTGAGCTTTTAGTGTATCTACGCGACGTACTAATTCTTTTTTCTCAGCAAGGGTTTTTGCTGACGTAGAGCGTACCTCTACTAGTGTATCTTCCATCTCTTGGATAATAAGACGAACCATTTTTTCAGGATCTTCTGCTTTATCTAAAATGGCATTGATATTAGAATTAACAATGTCTGCAAAACGTGAAAAAATTCCCATAACATATACCTCTATTATTTAATCTAAATGTGTCTGCTATTATTAGTATCAATATGCTTGCCAACTTTTATATTTTTAAAATACCATTTATTTTCAATATGTTAAATGTAAATTACAAATTACTTTTGTTATCCTCCATAATGAAATACACTAACTGTTAGTAAAAATGACTAAGAGTTAGGAAATATGAGTCAATATCGCCAACAGGACAATTTACTTGGCCAATCAGACAGCTTTTTATCGGTACTTGATCAGGTTTCGCAACTGGCTAACCTAGATAAACCCGTACTTATTATTGGTGAACGTGGTACCGGTAAAGAGCTAATTGCAGCACGTTTACACTTTTTATCCAAACGCTGGGATCAAAGTTACGTCAAGCTTAACTGTGCGGCATTGAACGAAAACCTGCTCGAGAGTGAATTATTTGGTCATGAAAGTGGCGCTTTCACAGGCGCAAGTAAACGCCATGAAGGCCGCTTTGAGCGCGCCAATAGTGGTACCTTGTTCTTAGATGAGTTAGCAAATACCTCTGCCATGGTGCAAGAAAAGCTATTAAGAGTGATTGAGTATGGTGAGTTTGAACGTGTTGGCGGCAAGCAAACCGTTAAAGTAGACACTCGCTTAGTCTGTGCAACCAATGAAGACTTACCCCATTTAGCACAACAAGGTGAATTTAGAAGTGATTTACTCGATAGACTCGCGTTTGATGTGATCACCTTACCGCCACTGCGTGAACGTCAAGATGACATTATGTTGCTGGCTGAACAGTTTGCGATGAACATGGCACGAGACCTTGAGTGGGAGCTATTTAGTGGTTTTACCCGCAGTGCACAAGAAAGTTTACTCAGTTATGAGTGGCCGGGTAATGTCCGTGAACTTAAAAATGTGGTAGAACGAAGTCTGTATCGCCACGGCAATGAACATATTCCTGTACATAAAATTATTTTAGACCCATTCGAAAGTCGCTTTAGACCTAAAGCCCGCATAAAACATGCACAAGCACCTGCTATAATACAATCTGAACCGACTACTCATGCACAGCCTATAGAAGCGCCTGTAGCATTGAGTTCAAGTACCAAAGAACCTGAGTTTCCATGCGACTTAAAAACGCTCTCTAATGAATTTGAAATTACATTGATAAAAAAAGCATTAGAACATAGCCAATTTAATCAAAAGAAGACTGCAGAAGTACTTGGTTTAACGTATCATCAACTACGTGGTTATTTGAAAAAATACAATTTGCTAGAATAGTAGAGGTTGTGCGGGTGCATAAATTATTACTTGCTTTAATATCATTGAGCTTAGTAGGTTGCATTGATAGTAAAGAAGAAATCTTAGAAGAAAAAAACCAAGGCCTTGTTTATTGCGCCGAGGCTAACCCTGTGTCGTTTAACCCACAAGTCACAACCACAGGATCGACTATCGATATTATTGCTAACCAGTTATACGACCGGTTAATTAGTATTGACCCCGTGACCGCCGAATTTAAGAGTGAACTTGCCACTGATTGGAAGATCAGTAAAGACGGTAAATCGGTTACCTTCACTTTGCGCAAAGGAGTTAAGTTTCATACCACCTCTTATTTCACTCCTAGCCGTGAATTTAACGCTGATGATGTAATATTTACTTTTAGTCGATTATTCGACGTTTATAATCCTTATCACTTTATTGGCGATGCTAATTACCCTTACTTTCAAAGTGTGGGGATTGACCAGCTAATTCGTAAAATTGTTAGAGTCTCTGATCATCAAGTCCGATTTGAGTTATTTAATGCCGAGAGCAGCTTTTTAGCTAATATGGCGACCGATTTTGCCGTCGTGCTCTCTAAAGAATATGCCATGGCGCTCAAAGCTAATAATCAAGAAAACCTATTTGATCAATACCCGATTGGCACAGGCCCCTATATTTATAAAGAGTACCGACGCGATCATTTAGTGCGCTTTTATAAAAACGCTGATTATTGGAAGCATGAGGTTGCCCTTGAGCAATTGGTGTACGACATTACCCCAAATGGTACCACCCGTATCGCTAAAATATTGACCAAAGAGTGTGATGTAACCGCACACCCGAGTAGTGCCCAATTAAGTATTTTAGCGCAGCGTGATGATATTAACGTTGAAAGAGAAACTAACTTAAATATTGGTTACTGGGCATTTAATACCGAGCGTCCACCGTTTGATAACTTAAAAGTACGTCAAGCATTGGTTCATGCCATTGATATAGATAAAATAATGCAAGCGGTATATTACGGGAATGGACTGCGTGCACAATCTATTCTTCCGCCTACGTCATGGGCATTTGAACTACAAAAAAACATGCCTATTTTTGACCCACAGTTAGCGAAAAAATTATTAACTGAAGCTGGTTTTCCAAAAGGCTTTGATATGAGCATTTGGGCTATGCCGGTAAGCCGTATTTATAACCCCAACGCCCGCAAAATGGCTGAGCTAATGCAAAGTGATTTACGCAAAATTGGCGTTAATGTAAATATTGTAGAATATGAGTGGAACACCTTTATTCAACGTATTGGAGAGCATCGCCACGACAGTGTGTTATTAGGTTGGGCAGCTGATACGCCTGATCCCGATAACTTTTTTAGCCCATTATTAAGTTGTACTGCGACATTCAGCGGCAAAAACCCTGCAAACTGGTGTAACCCTGAATTTGATTTACTGCTAACCAAAGCGTTAGACACCACAGATTTAAATTTACGTAAACAATATTACGACGCAGCACAAAGCATGATCATCAAACAATTGCCTTTACTGCCAATTGCCCATGGCATGCGTTTTCAAGCAAGTAGCGCAGATGTTGAGGGCATTACCTTAGGGCCATTCGGTGCTATTTCGTTGGCTAACGCGAGGAAAAAATAATGATCTTAGATTATATTTTACGCCGCCTCGGACTGTTATTTTTTATGGTGTTGCTACTCAGTATTTTTACCTTTTCGTTGAGTTATTTATTTCCTGGCGATCCGCTCAGTAACTTAAGCGGCATACCAGACACTAACTTTACCCAAAATGCGCAGTTAGAAGAAAAGTACTTATTTAATAGTAACTACTTTATGCAGTACATCGCCTTTGTAGGACGAATTTTACAAGGGGATTGGGGAATGTCATTCGCCTCGGGGAGCAGTGTTTTCGCCCATGTGGTTGATTTAATTCCTGCAACGTTAGAGCTAAGTATCTATGCGTTATTTATTTCGGTGGTAGTGGGTGTGCCTGTCGGTATTTTAGCATCGGCATATAATAAACAATGGCCTGATAAATTTATTAGCTCTACAGCGATGATTGGCTATTCTATGCCGATTTTTTGGCTGGCATTATTATTAATTATGATTTTTTCGCTCAAGCTTGGCTGGTTTCCCATGTCGGGGCGAGTGAGCTTGTTGTATGAGATACCCGCGAGCACAGGATTTATTTTACTTGATATTTTACTCGCTGATTTTCCTTACAATGGTTTGGCCATGTTAGATGCGCTGCATCACCTTACTTTACCTACTATTGTACTTGCTATGTATCCAACCACAGTATTAGTGCGCTTTACTCGCGAATCGATGTTAAAAGTAATGGATCAAAACTTCATTAAAACAGCTCGCGCCAAAGGGCTTACTCGTGGGCAGCTTATTATTCATCACGCCCTAAGAAATGCCTTACTACCGGTTATAAAACAAATAGGTTTGCAGTTTAGTACCTTGATCACCTTAGCGATGATCACTGAAGTTATTTTTTCGTGGCCTGGGATCGGTCGCTGGTTAATAGACAGTATTTATCAACGTGATTATCCCGCCATACAAGGTGGGTTAATGGCCGTCTCTTTATTTATTATTATTGCCACAATTATGGCCGAACTGACCTACACCCTACTCGATCCTCTGTCTCGGAACCAAGCGCATGGCAAAGTTTAACTTATTTTCAGAAGATTCAAATAAATCGCCATTAGCGAGACTCTGGCGAAAGTTTAAAAATAACCACCCTGCACTGGTTGGTTTATGGGTGTTTATTGCCTTTAGCCTGTTAGCGGCTACCGCGCCTTTTCTTGCGCCTTATGGGGTAAATCAACAGCACAGTGATGCACTATTACTGCCTCCCTCGTGGAATGAAATGGGCGATGTACGGTTTATACTTGGCACCGATGATTTAGGCCGAGATGTGCTGTCTCGTTTAATGAATGGCGCCACATATACGTTCGGGTTATCGGTTGTAGCTGCACTGATCACTACTGTTATTGGTGTGTTGGTAGGTACCTTTGCAGGGATCAGTAAAGGCATACGTTCTAGTTTTTTGAACCACTTACTGGATGTAACGCTGTCAATTCCCTCATTGTTACTGGCCATCATTATTATTGCCATACTCGGTCCTGGATTAATGAATACCGTATGGGCAATTATTTTGGCCTTATTACCCCAGTTTATTCATTCAATTAGAAACCTGATAGTTGACGAACTTGGCAAAGATTATGTTACAGCCTACCGCTTAGATGGCGCCTCTAAATGGCATATTTTATCACGCGGGATTTTTCCTAATGTGTATGAATATATTGTAGTTATTTTTACGATGGCGCTTTCTACTGCTATTTTAGATATTGCGGCGTTAGGGTTTTTAAAACTGGGTGCACAGCCGCCGACTACTGAATGGGGCGCAATTTTAGCAGAGAACTTAGGACTTATATATTTAGCACCTTGGACGGTAGCATTGCCGGGCGTCCTGTTATTTTTAGCGGTTCTTTCAACAAACTTAGTGGGCGATGGACTTCGCAAAGTTTTACAAGCGCGTAAGGCCGATTAGATGCAGTTACTAGATATTCGAAATTTAACCATTGAACTTCAAACTTCCGAAACCGCCATTCGCGCTGTTGACCGCGTAAGCTTTAGTTTAAAAGAAGGTGAAGTACACGCTTTAGTGGGCGAATCAGGCTCTGGCAAAAGCTTAATTGCAAAAGCCATCGTCGGCGTGCTTAATGAGCGCTGGGTGATAACCGCAGATAGAATGCATTGGCGTGGTGTTGACTTAATGCGCTTAACACCAGAGCAACGCCGTAAGACGGTTAGCCAAGACATTGCGATGATTTACCAAGACCCCAGTCGCTGTCTAGATCCTACTGCTAAAATATTTAACCAAATCGCTGAAACACTGCCTGAAGTGGCTGCTAAAGGATTTTTCTTAAAACGCAACCGAGAGCGTAAAGACCGTGTTAAAGCCTTAATACATAAAGTAGGTATTAAAAATCATGAAGCGGTGCTTGATAGTTACCCGCATGAGCTCTCTGAGGGCGTATGCCAAAAGGTCATGATAGCCATGGCGATTGCCCGCACACCTAAGTTGTTAATAGCAGATGAGCCAACAACCGCACTAGAAAGCACCACCCGAGCACAGGTGTTTAGATTATTAAAAAGTTTAAATCAGCTAAAGAACATGTCTATTTTGATGATCTCTCATGAGCTGGAAGAAATTGTTAATTGGTCGCATGGTATTCATGTGTTGTACTGCGGTCAAATGGTTGAAGCAGGTCCAACACACCGTATTTTTAGCCAACCTCGTCATCCGTATACGCAGGCTTTACTAAAAAGCCTGCCCGATTATGAGCATGGCTTAGCCCATAAAGAACCCTTTTATGCGCTTAAAGGCACTATTCCAACATTACAACATTTACCGATTGGTTGTCGACTCGGTCCACGTTGCCCACAAGCACAAAAAGAATGTGTGGTTGCGCCTAAACTTTCAAAGCATCATGGTCATAGCTACGCCTGTCACTTCCCGCTGATCAAGGAAATAAAATAATGCAGCCACTGTTAAAAGTTCAAGCCTTATCAAAAACCTTTAACATGCGAGCGGGTCTGTTTAGCCGTAAAAAGTTTGATGTTTTAAAAAATATCTCATTTTGTATTGGTAAAGGTGAAACAATTGCCATTATTGGTGAAACAGGCTCAGGAAAAAGTACCCTGGCTAAATTATTAGTGGGTGCATACAGTGCCGATAGCGGGCAGATATTATTAGAGAATAACACCATAGAAAACAATGGTAATCGTGATGCGCAGTGTCGTTTTATCCGAATGATTTTTCAAGACTCCGCCACCTCATTGAACCCAGCAGTGACCATTGCTGAAATGCTCGATGATTGCCTAAAGTTCAATACTGATTTTGATAAAACTCAACGTAGTGAAAAAATTGGTAGTACGCTGCTTAAAGTGGGTCTACTGGTCGATCATCAGCAATACTATCCGCATATGTTTAGTGTGGGGCAATTACAGCGTGTAGCGCTCGCTCGCGCGCTTATATTAGATCCTAAGGTTGTTGTACTCGATGAGGCACTTTCATCGCTTGACCCTTCTGTAAGAGCGCAAATAGTAAACCTATTACTTAAACTACAGCTTGAAACTGGATTAACCTATATTTTGATCACCCATCATTTAAGTTTAGTGCGCCATATTAGCGACCAGTTAGTGGTACTCAATAAAGGTGAAATAGTTGAATACGGCGCTACAGAAACTATTTTTCAAAACCCGCAGTCAAAGGTTACCCAGCGCTTATTGAGTTGTTAATGTCTAAACAAACAAAAAAGGCGCCAATTGGCGCCTTTTTTAATTTAGCTATTACTTATTCAGCTACTTGAGCTGCTTTTGGTACATTAAGCTCTGCTTGTTGCTTAAGCGATTCAATGAATACCGTATAGTTTTTCTGCGCTTGCGCCATAGTAATGTTTTGCTTCATTTGTGGCTCAATGTTGTCACTCACTGGTGCATCATTTACCGCTTTAAGCGCAACAATCGCTGCATCGCCATTATTTAAGTTAACCATATCATATACAGCCGCATCACTAGGATGTGCCATTTTGAATACTTGGGTAACAATAGCAGGTGAAACAGCAAAGCTTTCACGAGTTAGTTGCGACTCTTGACGAACGTTTAGTGATTGCTCAGCAGCCACATCGTTTAAGCTCTTGCCTTCTTTTACTTGTGCAAATAACGTGCGTGCTTTTTCTTTTGCAAGGTCTGATGCCTTTTCATTCATTAAGCGTGTTTTAATTTGCTCACTTACCTCGCTTAATGCTTTCGTTGCCGCAGGTTGGTGCTCATTTACACGCACCACAATCACATGCTCATTACCAAGCTCAATTACTTCTGAATTGACTTTATCTTCTAACAGTTCAACTGATGATAAAGCAGTCACAACCGCTGGATTATTAAGCGGCTCAGGAAGCGCGCTAAGCGCTAGTAAAGAAGTAGATTGTACTTCTACACCCGCCACTTCAGCAGCATCGTCTAAGCGATCAGAAATCTCAAAGGCTAATGCCCCCATTTCAGTTTGCTTCTCGTAAAACGCATCTACTTTTTCAGCTTGCTCAAGTTCAGCACGTAAGTCAGCTTTAACCTCATCGAACGGTTTAACTTGTTGAGTTTGTAGATCAGTTAATTTGATGATGTGATAACCAAACTCAGAGGCAACAACGTCAGAGTAATCACCTTTGTTTTGCAATGCGAACGCTGCATCTTCAAAAGCTGGTTCCATAACATCACGTTCAATCCACTCTAAATCGCCCCCCATTTCTGCACTAACAATGTCATCTGACGATGTCTCTGCTAGCTCAGCAAAATCAGCACCAGCGTTAAGCTGGGCAAGTAACGACTCAGCTTTCGCTTTAGCCGCATCATCATCTTCGCTATTGTCGATTAGAATATGCGATACACGACGCTTTTCTGGTTCAACATATTGCGCTTTACTCTGCTCGTAATATGCTTTTACATCGTCTTCGCTTACCGATGCAACATCAATATCATCTGCATTTAGTTCGATGTAATTAACTGAAATTAATTCAGGTGATAAAAATTGACCTGCGTTTAATTCATAGTAATCCGCAACTTCTTGCTCTGTAACTTCAACATCAGCTTGCATTGCTTGTTTATCAATTACTAAATAATCAATGCTTCGTGTTTGCTGTTGCAACGCAATGGCTGATTTAAGCTCATTTGGCAGCGCAAAATCAGTACCCGCAACGGCAGATACTAACTGGCTACGCGTCATATCATCACGCAGGTATTCACGAAATGCGTCAGGTTGAAAATTCATTTGACGAATAACTTGTAAATAACGGTCGTTATTAAACTTATCGCCAATTTTAAAATAAGGTAGCTCTAAAATTGTTTTACGAACGCTTTCATCACTTACGCGCAAACCAAGCTCGGCAGCTAACTGACTTTGTAATTCTTGTTGTACTAAACGGTCAATCACACCTTGACGGATTTGAGCCATGTAAGTTGGATCAGCTGCTATTTGGGTAAAGTACTCACCAAATTGTTGTTCTAAGCGGCTACGTTCATTTTGAAACGCACGGCTAAATTCTGTTTGGCTAATTTTAATTCCATTTACTTCAGCAACGGGTTGTTCTGTGGTTTGACCTAAGTAACTACCGATCCCAGCTAAGGCAAAAGATAAAATCACCGCGCCTAAAATGACTTTGGCTACCGGCCCTTGCGAACCTTCTCTGATTTTCTCAAGCATTTGTTTATCTCTTTTCTGAGCAAGGTATTTTCTACCTTGTCATATGTAAAAAAAGCGTATCTTACCAGATACGCTTTTTCACTTGAAGTAACTGGCGGTGAAGTAACTTAATTTATCGATTGCAATAATTAAGCGTCTCTTTACTCGCCATAACTAATTTGTTTACACAGTGATTAGTTTACTGCGTCTTTAAGCGCTTTACCGGCTTTAAAAGCTGGGATGTTAGCTGCAGCAATTTGAATCGTTTCACCAGTTTGTGGGTTACGACCTGCACGAGCAGCACGCTCACGTACAGAGAAAGTACCAAAACCAACAAGTGCAACTGAGTCGCCATCTTTTAGCGCGCCAGATACAGATTCGATGAATGAATCTAGTGCACGACCTGCAGCCGCTTTAGAAATGTCAGCATCAGCTGCGATTTGATCGATTAATTGAGATTTATTCACAATATCATCCTCTTTCATTGTTGTTATCAAGAGCGATTGTTTTTTAAACTAACATCACTGTTTTGAAATTTTTGAGCAATTTTTTTAAAGCTCACATGATTATATTTTTCTTAAGCCTAGGCCCGGCAAGGGCTAGGCTTGAAAACCAGTGCTTAACTTATCATACCGTTTAGATTTGAAAAGCCCCTAAAAGCACTTTTTTTGGCTTTTTTACTGCTTTTTCGGTGTTTCGACTGAAAAACTATCAACTGGATGCACTAAAGCAAGCTTCAATACTTCGTCAATCCACGTAACTGGGTGAATCTCAAGACCCGCCAATACGTTGTCAGGTATCTCTTTTAAGTCACGTTCGTTAATTTTAGGGATCACCACCGTTTTAATACCACCACGATGAGCCGCTAATAATTTCTCTTTTAAGCCACCAATAGGCAGTACTTCACCACGTAGGGTAATCTCACCCGTCATGGCCACATCAGAGCGCACTGGATTGCCCGTTAGGCTTGAAACCAAACAAGTAACCATTGCGATACCCGCACTTGGACCATCTTTAGGGGTTGCGCCCTCAGGTACATGCACGTGAATATCACGTTTTTCATAAAAGTCGCTATTAATACGTAGCTCATCAGCACGATTACGCACAACAGTCATTGCCGCTTGAATCGACTCTTGCATTACATCGCCTAACGAGCCGGTGTAAGTCAATTTGCCTTTACCTGGTACTGCAGCACATTCAATCGTTAGTAAGTCACCGCCTACTTCTGTCCATGCTAGGCCAGTTACTTGGCCTATACGGTCGCCATCTTCTGCTTTACCGTAATCAAAGCGTTGCACACCTAAGTACTCTTCAAGGTTATCTGCATCGATAGTGACCGTTTTGGTGTCTTTTTCCATTAAGATATTTTTAACCGCTTTACGGCATAATTTAGACACTTCACGCTCTAAGTTACGAACGCCCGCTTCACGCGTGTAATATCGAATAATACCGATAATGGCACTGTCAGCAATTTCAACTTCTTTCTCTTTTAAGCCATTACGCTTAACTTGCTTTGGAATTAAATGTTCTTTAGCTATATTTAATTTTTCATCTTCGGTATAACCGGCTAAACGAATAACTTCCATACGGTCCAATAAAGGCCCAGGAATATTAAAGCTATTAGAGGTAGCAACAAACATTACATCAGATAAGTCGTAATCGACTTCTAGGTAATGATCAGCAAAATGGCTGTTTTGCTCAGGATCAAGTACTTCAAGTAAAGCTGATGCAGGGTCTCCACGCATATCCGCTGACATTTTATCAATTTCATCTAACAAGAATAACGGGTTTTTAACGCCCACTTTAGTCATGTTTTGAATCAATTTACCAGGCATAGAGCCAATATAAGTACGACGATGACCACGTATCTCAGCTTCATCACGTACACCACCCAGTGCCATACGAATGTACTTACGGCCAGTTGAACGCGCAATAGATTGCCCAAGAGAGGTTTTACCTACCCCTGGCGGCCCAACTAAACACAAAATAGGCCCTTTAAGCTTATTAGTACGCTGCTGTACCGCGAGGTATTCAATAATACGCTCTTTAACTTTATCAAGCCCGTAGTGATCGCTATCTAGTATTTTTTGCGCGCCTGCTAAATCTTTTTTCACTTTAGAGCGTTTTTTCCACGGTACGTTGATTAACGTATCTATGTATGAGCGAACAACACTAGCTTCTGCCGACATCGGCGACATCATTTTAAGTTTGTTAAACTCTGCCGTGGCTTTTTCTTTCGCTTCGTTAGGCATACCTGACTCTTCGATGCGTTTTTTTAGCGCTTCGAATTCATCTGGCACATCGTCAATTTCGCCAAGCTCTTTTTGAATCGCTTTCATTTGCTCATTGAGGTAATACTCGCGCTGCGATTTTTCCATCTGCTTTTTAACGCGGGTACGAATTTTTTTCTCAACTTGCAGTAAGTCTATTTCACCTTCCATCAACGCCATTAAGTACTCTAAGCGCTCCGTAACACTTGATATTTCAAGTACTTTTTGTTTTTCAGGCACTTTTAATGGCATATGCGCAGCCATGGTATCAGCAAGACGCGCGGGCTCATCAATACCAGAGACCGAGGTCATCACTTCAGGTGGGATTTTTTTATTTAATTTTACGTAGCCTTCAAACTGGCTTAATGCACTGCGAATAAAAATATCTTGCTCTTGTTCATTCACTGAATCAGATTCAATAAACTGAGCATTGGCAACAAAGAAGTCTTCGTTATCAACAAACTCTTCGATATTTGCACGCTGCGTGCCTTCAACTAATACTTTTACTGTACCATCGGGTAGCTTTAATAATTGAAGTACAGTCGCAATTGTCCCTACACGATAAATATCGTCTTTCTCAGGCTCGTCTACAGTTGCATCTTTTTGTGCAACTAAGAAAATTTGTTTGTCTTTATCCATTGCCGCTTCAAGGCATTTTATTGATTTTTCACGGCCTACAAAAAGCGGGATCACCATGTGTGGATACACCACTACATCGCGCAGTGCTAGCACAGGGATTTCGACTCGATCGTTTCTCTCAAGCGTCATTGTATTTTCTCTTTGCACTTCATTTATTTAAAGATTACTCAAGTATATGGGGATAACCTAATTAAAGTTCAACAATTTTTGCCAACTCGATTAAATTAATTATAAAAAAAGGAGCCATTGGCTCCTTTTTTTTACAACTTGCTCAGAATTTAATCTGCCGCGGCTTGTTCTTGATTACTGCTGTCATAAATCAAGATTGGGTCAGACTCACCTTTAATAACGGTTTCATCAACAACCACTTTACTTACGTTATCAATTGAAGGCAGCTCATACATAGTATCAAGCAATACACCTTCTACGATTGAACGCAGGCCACGTGCACCGGTTTTACGTTCCATTGCTTTGTGAGCAATAGCACGTAGTGCATCATCACGAAATTCAAGCTCAACGTCTTCCATCCCAAACAATACTGAAAATTGCTTAGTAATAGCGTTTTTAGGCTCACTTAAAATTTGTACCAGTGCAGCTTCATCAAGTTCAGTCAATGTAGCAACAACAGGTAAACGGCCAATAAACTCTGGAATTAAACCATATTTCACTAAATCTTCTGGCTCAACATCTTTAAATGTTTCACTTAAAGAGCGGCTCGCTGCCGACTCTTTAACGTTAACGCCAAAACCAATGCCAGTATTTTTGTGGCTACGCTGTTCAATAACTTTATCAAGACCAGCAAATGCACCACCACAAATAAACAGAATTTTAGAAGTGTCTACTTGCAGGAACTCTTGCTGTGGATGTTTACGTCCACCTTGTGGCGGAACAGAAGCAACGGTACCTTCAATCAATTTAAGTAAGGCTTGTTGTACACCTTCACCTGATACATCACGGGTGATTGATGGGTTATCTGATTTACGTGAAATTTTGTCAATTTCATCAATGTAAACAATACCACGTTGTGCTTTTTCTACGTCGTAGTCACATTTTTGTAAAAGCTTTTGAATGATGTTTTCAACATCTTCACCCACATAACCGGCTTCGGTTAACGTGGTGGCATCGGCCATTGTAAACGGCACATCTAGCAAACGTGCTAACGTTTCAGCTAGTAGTGTTTTACCACTCCCCGTTGGACCAATTAATAAAATATTACTTTTACCTAGTTCAACGTCTTGTTTAGTTGATTGGTTGCGTAAACGCTTGTAGTGATTGTAAACCGCTACAGACAACACTTTTTTCGCATGCTCTTGGCCAATTACGTAGTCGTCTAAGTGGTTACGAATTTCTTTTGGCACAGGTAATTTGTCAGCGGCATCATGCTTAGGCGCGATGTCTTTAATTTCTTCCCTGATAATATCATTACACAGCTCTACACATTCATCACAAACGTATACTGAAGGTCCTGCAATTAATTTTCGAACTTCATGCTGGCTTTTGCCGCAAAAAGAGCAGTATAACAATTTATTACTTTTGTCGCCGTCTGTAGGAGTGTCAGACATTCAGCTACCTCATTTTATTACGTTGGCCACCAAAGTCTTGGTGGCTATTTTAATACGCTTTAACTATACCAAAATTTAGGCTTTTTCGCATAGTAACTCTCATTAGCAAGCATTACTGCTTGCAGGCATACTTACTTGCTACCGCGATTAGTAAATACTGAGTCAACAATACCGTAATCTACAGCTTGGCTTGCACTCATAAAGTTATCACGGTCTGTATCACGTGAAACAACATCAAGCGGTTGGCCAGTATGCTCAGCCATTAAGCGATTTAATTTGTCTTTAATAGACAGGATTTCTTTCGCGTGTATTTCAAAATCAGATGCTTGACCTTGGAATCCACCTAATGGTTGGTGAATCATTACACGTGAATTAGGTAAACAAAAACGTTTACCCTTTGCACCACCAGATAGTAAAAACGCACCCATGCTAGCCGCTTGGCCCACACAAATAGTACTTACATCAGGTTTGATGAAATTCATTGTATCGTAAATAGCCATTCCCGCAGTGACCGAGCCACCCGGTGAATTGATATATAAGAAGATATCTTTATCTGGGTTCTCTGATTCTAAGAAAAGCATTTGCGCTAAAATCAGATTTGCCATGTTGTCTTCAACTTGGCCCGTTAAAAAGATAATACGCTCTTTTAATAGTCTCGAATAAATATCAAACGAGCGCTCGCCTTTAGCTGTTTGCTCAACAACCATTGGTACTAATGCGTTTAGGGGATCTGTCATACCAGTGTTCATACTTATTTAATTCCTTATGCGCTTATACTTATTCTAAGAAAAGCATAATGATCATTTTTAGCTAATTAAGAACCACAAACTAAAATGGCCCGGGCACACTGCATAAACAGAGTAACACGAGCCATTTAATCGTTAGCGAGCGCTTAAGTCAATGACTTATTATGCACCTTGCTGTGGATTCATGATGTCATCAAATGCTTTTTCAACATCAGTCACAGTTGCTTTAGCTAAAATAGCTTCAACAGCTTGCTCTTCCATTGCTACATTACGCATTTGTTGCATTAGTTGATCATTTGCTTTGTAGTATTCTACTACTTCAGTTGGATCTTCGTATGCAGATGCTACAGTAGCGATAAGTGCTTCAACTTTAGCGTCATCAACTTTGATGTCGTTTGCTTTGATCACTTCGCCTAATAATAGGCCAGTTTTAACTCGTGTAACTGCTTGCTCATGGAACAATTCAGCTGGAAGCTCAGGCATATTTTGACCGTTACCACCAAAACGTTGAGCAGCTTGCTCACGTAAAGCGTCAACTTCTTGGTCGATTAATGCTTTAGGCACTTCAACTTCGTTTTGCTCTAAAAGACCTTTGATTGCTTGGTCTTTTACGTTAGCTTTAACCGCTTGGTCTAGCTCACGTGTCATGTTCTTTTTAACTTCTTCTTTAAGCGCGTCTACGCCGCCTTCGGCAACACCGAATTTAGTTGCAAACTCATCGCTTAATTCAGGTAATTCTTGCGCTTCAACTTTTTTCACTGTGATAGTGAATTGAGCCGCTTTACCTTTTAAGTTTTCAGCGTGGTAATCTTCAGGGAAGTTTACGTCAGCAACAACTTCTTCGCCTGCTTTTTTGCCTACGATGTTGTCTTCAAAACCTGGGATCATACGACCTTGGCCAAGTTCTAATGGGAAATCTTCAGCTTTGCCGCCTTCGAATTCTTCACCGTCGATAGTACCAACGAAATCAACCGTTACACGGTCGTTTGCGCCAGCAGCTGCATCAACGTCAGCCCAAGAAGCGTGTTGCTTACGAAGTGTCTCTAGCATGTTTGCTAAATCTTCGTCAGTTACTTCTACCGCTGGTTTTTCAACAGCAATTTTATCTAAACCTTGAACTTCAACTTCAGGGTAAACTTCAAATGTTGCTGAGAACTCTAAATCTTTACCTGCTTCAAGTGCTTTTGGAGCAAATGTAGGTGCGCCAGCAGGGTTAATTTTTTCAGCAACAATTGCTTCAATGTAATTACGTTGCATTACTTCGCCAGCAACTTCTTGACGAACAGCTGGTCCGAAACGCTTGTTGATTACTGATACTGGAACTTTACCAGCACGGAAACCGTCGATACGCTGCGTTTTTGACAGTTGTTGTAAGCGTTTTTTTACTTCGGTCTCAACGTTCTCTGCAGGAACGGTGATGGTCAGACGGCGCTCAAGGCCTTGAGTCGTCTCAACAGAAACTTGCATGATTTACCTCAATATTCAATTTTGGCGACTTTTCGCCTTCATTACAAACAAAGTAATCTATAGGCGTCTTGATAAAATTCAAGCCTTAGAGCTTAAAAAAATCCGTCGCTACCAGGAGATACCATTGCTGCTCTGCCCTAAGGGCACTATATTTTTAAACAAATAGACGCGGCATTATAACCTAATATTCATGATAGTCGAGTGTGGGGGGCAATTATTTGGGGTAGTTAAAGGCAGATAACGACTAAGCGAATAAAAAACAGGCTAATTAAACTGTATAGAATGAATAGGAGAAAAAAAATAGAGTTATTTAAGATAAAATAGAGATTCAGAATATGTGACTTAAGGGAAAATGGTCGGCGATGCAGGATTTGAACCTGCGACCCCTTGGACCCAAACCAAGTGCGCTACCAAACTGCGCTAATCGCCGATATAGATATTTTCTCGAATACTTAAACTTAGGATTTAAGACCACCTACAAGAAAGTGGTCGGCGATGCAGGATTTGAACCTGCGACCCCTTGGACCCAAACCAAGTGCGCTACCAAACTGCGCTAATCGCCGATATTCTTTTTTGTAAATTGGGGTGACTGATGGGGCTCGAACCCACGACAACCGGAATCACAATCCGGGGCTCTACCAACTGAGCTACAATCACCACTGCATTACAGTGTTTTCAAAATGGCGCACCCAGAAGGATTCGAACCTTCGACCGACGCCTTAGAAGGGCGTTGCTCTATCCAGCTGAGCTATGGGCGCATCGAAAACTTCATAGTTCACTAGTAAGTTAAATTGTTATGAGTAAACATAAAAATGGTCGGCGATGCAGGATTTGAACCTGCGACCCCTTGGACCCAAACCAAGTGCGCTACCAAACTGCGCTAATCGCCGATACTTACTATTGTCTGCGAGTGACCTCGTTGACAACGGGGTGCATAATAGTGATTTGACCGGGTTAGGTCAAACGTTTTTTTAAGAAAACAAATCAATTGCTCATTTTTAGTTCATAATGGTCAAATATTACGATACAGGGATAAAATTTAAACTCTTTTTTATAATCCGGGGGGTTATAATTTAAAAGCAACTTGGCGCTCACCCGCTTTTCTGCGAAAATAGTCGCCATATTAAAAAATGAGTAAGGTGAAGGTCTTTTTCTTTATCGGCATTTTAACCCCTATATATGCATTCGTTTTTTAAATGTATCGGTATCAAGTTAATTAACCTAATTAAAGGTCACCCATGACGGCAAACATCATTGATGGTAAAGCAGTAGCAAAACAAGTACGTAGCGCAGTGGCTGAACGAGTTTCAGAACGTGTTGCACAAAACCTTAGAGCCCCAGGATTAGCTGTGGTGCTTGTTGGACAAGACCCAGCAAGCCAAGTTTACGTTGGTTCAAAGCGTAAAGCCTGTGAAGAAGTGGGTTTTATTTCTAAATCATTTGATTTACCCGCAGACACAACAGAGCAAGCGCTATTAGCATTAATTGATGAATTGAATGTTGATGGCGAAGTTGACGGTATTTTAGTACAACTTCCTTTACCTGCAGGCCTAGATGCAGAAAAAATTCTTGAGCGTATTACCCCGCATAAAGATGTTGATGGCTTTCATCCTTATAACATTGGTCGTTTGGCGCAGCGAATGCCTGCCCTTCGCCCATGTACGCCAAAGGGTATTATCACCTTATTAGATTCAACGGGTGTGCGTTACAAAGGCATGCACGCAGTGGTTGTGGGCGCCTCTAATATTGTGGGCCGCCCTATGTCACTTGAATTATTGTTAGCTGGCTGTACGACTACTGTTTGCCATAAGTTCACGCAAGATTTAGAAACCCATGTTCGCCGTGCTGACTTACTGGTTGTTGCTGTAGGCAAACCAGAGTTTATTCCTGGTGATTGGATAAAAGAAGGCGCAATTGTTATTGATGTGGGTATTAACCGTTTAGACAACGGTAAATTAGTGGGTGACGTTGAGTACGCCGTTGCAGAACAAAAAGCTGACTTTATTACTCCTGTACCAGGCGGTGTAGGCCCGATGACAGTTGCCAGCTTAATTGAAAATACATTAGAAGCGTGTGAGAAATATCACAGCTAATAAACAAAAATAAAGCAATGAAGAGCCCGCTTAATTGCGGGCTTTTTGTATCATCATTCTTCGTTTTATTAAGTCCAAGCCTTGTGGCAAAACCGAAAACACAATCATCAATAACATAATTGCATATTGCCAACTTGCATACTGCTCGTTAATTAATATTCCTGCACATAAAATACCGGCAATTGGGTTGGCTATAGTGCCAAAAGTAAATTCAACTACTGACATTCGCCCTAATAACCAAACATATAGGATGTAAGCCAAAGCAGTATTAGGGACCACCAGCCAAAATAACGCCAGCCATTGCGTGGTATTTATTGATGCAGTTAAAAATTGATACTGCTGAGGGGCAAAATAAAAAGCTTGAACCATAGCCGCAATTGCTAGCAAACTGCCACCAATGATTAGCTGCCACGTGAGTACCGTCCACCAGTGTACTTTAGCCGTTACTTTTTTTACCAGCGTACTGCCTATAACAATAGTTAATAGTGCCCCTATCAGCGCCAAAACCCCCAAAACATTAAGTGCTACATGTTGTGGATCAAATAAGCGCCATGCTAAAACCACCAAAGCAAGCGCACAAAAACCTTGCACCAGCGCTGGCTGTTGTCGCTTTACAAGCCATGCATATAATAATGCAACCACAGGGACGGATACCATTCCCACGCCTGCGATAGCTGCTGGTAGGTTAATTGCCATTACAAAAATAAAGCTAAAAAATAACGCAATATTAATTGTGCCGATCAGAAAAATGCCTGGCCATTGTTTAGCCGTTGGCCAAGAAGGTTTAAACAGCAACAACAATAAACCGGCAGGAAGTGCGCGTATGGCACCTAATAAGATTGGTGGCCACTCTGGGGTTGCGTACTTAGTCACTGCATAAGTCGTGCCCCATAAAAAAGCAGGGATCATGGCAAGTAAAATATTCATTAATTTTCCATTTTTAAATTGATGAATGCGAGTTTAAAACCTCAACTATGATTGAGGTCAACAGCGTCAATTTTATTAAAAACATAATCAATTTAATGCAATTGATATAACCAAAAAAGGGTTACCCTATGGTAACCCTTTTTTTGTGATCAGCGCGTTATGGCTAAATCTGCCAAGGTCGACAAACCCTATGCTTTACGCCACGTTGTTTTTCCCGCTGAATCTTCAAGTATTACACCCAGTGCATTTAAAGCATCGCGAGCTTCATCTGCTGCAGCCCAATTTTTACTGGCACGTGCGTCATTACGTTTTACTATCAGTGCCTCAATTTCAGCCACTTCATCGTCGTTTTGACCGCCTTGTAAAAATGCCTCTGGTGCTTGCTGAGCAATACCAAGTATTTCACCTAAGCTGCGTAGAACAAAGGCTAAATGTCCTGCTTTTTCGCTATCACTTTCTTTTACTCGGTTTAGCTCTTTAGCAACTTCAAATACAACCGGTAATGCTTCTGGCGAATTAAAGTCATCATTCATAGCTTTTCTAAACTTAGCTACATACTCATTACCCTCAAGCTCACATTCAACTGGCTCAACACCACGTAATGCCGTGTAAATACGCTCAAGTGATGAACGTGCTTGGTCTAAGTTTTCTTGCGAGTAATTAAGTTGACTGCGGTAATGGCCAGAAATTAAAAAGTAGCGAACCGACTCAGCATCGTATTGCTTTAATACTTCACGAACGGTAAAAAAGTTATCTAATGATTTAGACATCTTTTCTTTGTTCACTTGAACCATACCGGTGTGGATCCAAGTATTAACGTATTGGCCGTTGTTAGCACAGCATGATTGCGCAATTTCGTTTTCGTGGTGCGGAAACTGTAGGTCTGAACCACCACCATGAATATCAAAGTGCTCACCTAGGTGCTTTGAACTCATTGCTGAACATTCTATGTGCCAACCAGGGCGCCCCTCTCCCCAAGGTGATGACCACGATGGCTCCCCTGCTTTAGCTTTTT
The DNA here is from genome assembly GCF_000238275.3 of Pseudoalteromonas undina. Taxonomy (NCBI): domain Bacteria; kingdom Pseudomonadati; phylum Pseudomonadota; class Gammaproteobacteria; order Alteromonadales; family Pseudoalteromonadaceae; genus Pseudoalteromonas; species Pseudoalteromonas undina. The sequence continues at coordinate 655,146 of NZ_AHCF03000003.1, read as the reverse complement.
TCCATAAAACAAAATCAAGAGGATCGTCTTTATCTTGTGCTACTTCCACACGTGAGCCCGATTGCAGCATGGTTAAATCTTGCTGTGAAAGTGCCCCGTATTGCTCAAAGGTTGATACATCAAATAAAACGTCGCCATCGGCTGCAACATAAGCATGGCCTTTGGCAATCAAACGCTCAACCATAGCAATAATTTCATCCATGTGACCTGTAACCGTTGGCTCTACATCAGGACGTAGCATATTTAAACTGTCAAAGTCTTCATGCATGGCTTTAGTCATACGCACGGTTAAGTCGTTAATCGCCTCACCGTTTTCATTTGCGCGCTTGATAATTTTATCATCAACATCGGTAATATTACGTACGTACTTTAAGTCGTAACCTAAATGACGAAGATAGCGAACAATTACATCAAAACCCACAAATGTGCGTGCATGGCCAATGTGACAGTAATCATAAATGGTGATACCACACACATACATGTCGATTTTTCCATCGACCATAGGTTTAAATTGTTCTTTTTGGCGTGTCAGTGTGTTGTATATTTGTACCATTTAGTTGCTTTCCTTCACGATTAACAGAAAAGCTATGTTACCACTTGCTAAGCATGGGCTCTAGCGGTTTATAACAAACATAACATCTACTTTGTTAATCTGAGTCAACTACGATAAAATAGCACCAATATTTAAACCAGCTATAGGAAACCTCATGGTTGTTCTACACACAAACTTTGGTGATATCACCATTAAAATGCACGAAAGCGAAGCTCCAAATACAGTAAAAAACTTTTTAGAGTATGCAAACTCAGGTTTTTATAACGGCACTATTTTTCACCGTGTAATTGATGGTTTTATGGTTCAAGGCGGTGGTTTTGCATCGGGCATGGAACAAAAAGAAGTAAACGACCCAATTGAAAATGAAGCTAACAACGGCCTATCTAACAAAGTAGGTACTTTAGCAATGGCGCGTACGCCTGATCCACACTCAGCTACAGCGCAATTTTTCATTAACGTGAATAACAACGACTTTTTAAACCACAGCAGCGAAACGTCGCAAGGTTGGGGTTACTGTGTGTTTGCTGAAGTAGTAGAAGGCATGGACGTAGTAAATAAAATCAAAGGTGTTGCTACAGGTAGCAATGGTTTCCACCAAGATGTACCACTTGAAGATGTGGTAATTGAAAGTGTAACTGTAAGCTAAAACCCCCTTATTCTTCACAGAATACATAAAGCGGGTATTCACCCGCTTTTATTTAACTGGAACTACCATGACTCGCCAAACCTACTTTATTGCCGATTTACATTTGAGTGAAAATCGCCCTGATATTACAGCGGCATTTTTTAAGTTTTTACACTCCCATATTGCTCCTCAAAAAGTAGATGCGCTGTATATTTTAGGTGATTTTTTTGAAGTGTGGGTTGGTGACGATTATGTTAGCGAACTATCAGCAGCAGTTGCCAAACAATTAAAAGCAGTTAGTAACTCGGGTATCCCCATTTATTTTGTACACGGTAATCGCGATTTTATCATGCGTGAAAAATACGCCAATATGGCAGGAATGACTCTACTCGATGAGCAAACAGTGATCGACCTTTACGGCACTCCCACTGTAATTTTACATGGTGATGAAATGTGTACTCAGGATATTGAGTATCAAAAGTTTCGTCAAAAAAGTCGTGGTTGGTGGTGGCCCAAATTAATGCTTGCTATGCCATTATGGTATCGAAAGAAAATAGCCCGTGATGCACGTGAAAAAAGCAAACTTAGTCAAGCAGACAAACCTATAGAAATACTTGATGTAGTGCAAAGCGCTGTATTAGAGACCTTTGCTAAGCATAACGTGGCTAATATGATCCACGGCCATACTCACCGCCCTAATGTACATACCTATGAAGTTAATAACCAAACCCTAACTCGCACTGTGTTAGGCGATTGGTATACTCAAGGTTCATATTTAGTGGTTACCCCCGAGTTACAACAATTAATTTCAACGCCTTTATAACGCTCCTAACAATTAATTGTAATGAGTTTTTGTGGCAAGCTCTGGCAGTAAAATAACAAATTGTGTTTTGTAGTCTTCATTACCGCCTAGATCAGATTGCAACGAAATCTCCCCTTTTAAAACTTGAGTTACCCATTGATAAACCATATATAAACCTAAACCCGTGTTACCTTTACCTCTAGCTGTAGTATAAAAGGGTTCAAATATATCTGCCTTTATCTCAGCGTTAATACCTTTACCATTATCTGACACGCTCAGCCTCACCCTATTATTAGTCGCTTGTTCAACTTTTATTTCAATTACGCCCTCCTGCTTTTCATCAAAAGCGTGATTTAGCGCATTGATCACTAAGTTTTCAACAACCTGAGAAATGATACCCGGTAAACTAACCACTTGTTTATTAAGTGAAAAAATAGTTTTCACTTTTATCGGCGAGCTTTTTAACCTAGAGTTTAATGTCAATAATAACTCTTGAATGATTTTTTCAATATCACATGCAATAAACTCATCATTATGGCGGTCAATCGCCATTTTTTTAAAGCTTTTCACCAACACCGCTGTTTTATTTAAGTTAACTTTTGCCAGTGCTAAGTTCTCTCCAATGCGTGTAGTTGTGTCTTCTAGGGTTGATTTAGTTAGCCCTTTCTTCATGGCTTCATTTAATTTATTCAATGCCATATCGGCATTAGAAACCGAAATAACGGCTCCTCCAATCGGGGTATTCATCTCATGGGCAACACCAGCAACTAACAACCCGAGTGAAGATAATTTTTGCGCTTCAATTAACCCCTCTTGTAATTTCTGTTGTTGTTTAATCGTTTCGTCAAGCTCTCGATTGACAATGCCCAGCTCTACTTTTTCTATATGCAACTTATGCGACAGAGTTACTAACTGGTTTTGAAACCTATACTCACGATAAATAAAGCCAAAACTTACTAAGCAGAGTACGCTGCTGCATAAAAGAGCTAGTTTTAATGCGACTTTTTGCGCGCTTAATAGAAGTTCATCGGGGCTACTGATAAGAATAATTAACTCTTTATCGGTGTTACTGATCTTTTCTGTGTTTTCACGTAGCGAAAAAATAGAAAAACGTCGATATGTATAAAGGCTATTATTAAAAAAATGCGAACCATACTCGACTTTGCCATCAATAATTTGCTGCCAAAACCGTGGTTCTTGAATGGCAAGCGTTTGCTCATTCTTACCATACATAAACCCCCACTCTAAGCGAGAATCTTTATTTAACAACCAAAAACCATCATGATTCAAAATGCTGATATGAGTACTTTCTTGGCTATAGCTTTTGATCTGATTAAATAGATAATCTAAGTTAAAATTGACCACCAATAGGCCATCTAAAAAGTAATTTTCTTCGCTAGTACGGTAGGTTACACGGATTGTTGGTTGGTGTGGTTTTATAATTTTGTTGCGTTCTATGTTTAAATCTATTTCTGTAGCAAAAATATCAGGCGCACTAATTTGCATCCCTTTTTGAAAGTAGTAACGGTTTTGCTTATTTTGCAACCCATCGGGCGCTACAATTTCGCCTGCACCATTCACTACATTAATACGGTATTGCTCCTGACCTTGAGTATCAAGCCAGCGGATTTGCGAGATATTATTAGAGATAGCGGCGAAATTTAAAAAATAGTTATTTACCTCATCTCTGATTTGTTCTTGTTGAAAGGGTTTGCCTTGTTTATCACTTTTTAATGCGGGTCCCTGTGCCAGTATAAGCGTGAGCTTTTTAATACTGCTGAGCTCTCTGGAAAAATCACTACTTATAAGTACTAACTTTTCATCTTGTTTGGTTTTTATGGTGTTTATTTTTTCTTGATATACTTGTTCATAAATAAGCCAGCCAACAAATAAAGTAATAAATAAACTAAACAAAGACTTTATCAGCACACTTTTTTTTGAGCCGACCGGCAAGCTGTTAAGGCTATTCATTCGCACTCACTTCAAACTGTTTTAGCCACACTATTAAATCTTTAAAAAATAATGGCCTAGCAAAGTAGTAACCTTGAGCCGTTTCACACCCCTGCTGTTGTAACCACTGGGCCTCAAATTCATTCTCAACGCCTTCAGCAATCACCGAAAAGTCAAATTGCTTTGCCAAAGACAATATCATCTTAATCATGTATTGATTATTGTCATTAAACTCAAGGTCACTAACAAAGTAGCGATCTATTTTTATCGACGTAGACGGTATTTCATTAATGTGAGCCAAAGACGAATACCCTGTACCAAAGTCATCAATACTGACTTTCATACCCAAAGCAATGAACCGCTCAAGCGCTTCTTTAATTAAACTATAGTTGCTTATAGCTTGTGTCTCTGTCACCTCTAGCTCAAGCATAGAAGGCAAAATACTGTATTCTTCAATTTTAGTTTTTATTTGTTCAAAGTAGCTTGGTTCAACTAAATCATAAGAGGATGCATTAAATGCAACGGGTAAGTTGCAGCCTTGCTCTTTAAGTTGATTAATAGTCTCTAGTATTTTCTCAAAAATTACATGGTCTAGTTCATTAATTAATCCGGCTGTTTCTGCTAATTCTATAAATTCGTCGGGGGGAACAAAACTACCATCGGCTCTTTGCCACCTAGCGAGTGCTTCGAAACCAGCTGGTTTCAAGGTTGATAAGCTGATTTTGGGTTGTAATGCCACCTCTAAACTTTTATTACCTATAGCCGTTCTAAGCTCAGCCATCAACTCATAGCGACGAGTAATCTGATCTGTTTTTTCCTCAGTATGCTGAATATACTTTGCTTGGTTTGCCCCCGTATAGTTAAGACTAGACTCTGCTAAGCTAATCACTTTTTCAGGTGTTAAGTTTAAAGCAGCGCTTAACTTCAACTCCAATATACGCACATCAATATATTGCTTCACCTGTTCAATTTCGAACTTTTGCTTATTTTGAAAGTAACTAATTGCATCTGAGATATCAAAGTCAACGCTGAATAGCATGCCAAATGTTTTATTACTAATTAATGCTATCCGCGGTTCATACTTAGCAAAAGAATCAACTATACTTTGATGAACTAGCTTCATTAATTTATTACAAAAGTCATTCCCGAAAGTAAACGCTTTTTCATCAAACTGATAAATATCAAAAATGACTAATCGCGTTTTTAGCCGCTCATGGGCATTCATATTCTTTATTTCACGGGTTAGCCAGTTACGGTTTTGCAAGTTAAGTGATACGTCGGTGTAAGCAAGTTCAGTTAAGCGATTCAACAACGAAATATTAGCAAATCCCGTGCTAACATTTTCACTAAATACTTTAAGTAAATATTCATTTTGCTCATTGATAGGGTTATCAGATTTTACAATCGTTATGTAGTCAGTATCCTGACCTTGCAAAGTATGCGTTTCGAAAAAAAACACACTGTGATTTTTTGAGAATATATGACGACGCTCTCTGGTCGCTTGTTTAAAATCTTGCAGCATTTCTGCAGGCAGGTTAGGTTCCACAGGTTGCCCTTTAGTGCCACTAAAGCAACCATGTGTAGAAAGTATTAAACTTTCAGAGCCAGGGTTTACATTACTCGAGCAGAAAATACCGCCGCCTTCGGTTATTTTTAAAATATTACTAATTTCTTTAAGCACAGCATAAGAAAAAGAGGCCATGTCATGCTTACCGTTAATACTTCTAGACGCGTCTAGTACCAACTGTAAACCTTGTTTGGCTGACTTGATTTGTGAAATATATTCCCAAGTGCGCATGTTACTATTAACAATTGATTGCAGCTTCTCGGCAGAAATATCTGATTTATTCCAGTATTCATCGATATCAAGTACTTTCATGATATCGCTCTCTGGTGCAAAACCTGGTTGGCCTGTTAACAGCACAATACGCATTTCTGCGTTACCAATAACCTCTCGAATAGTATTTACTAAACGCAGACCTGAGTCATCCTCCTCCATTACTACATCTATAAATATGAGTGCGATGTCTGGGTGCATACTCAGCGCAAGAGCAGCCTCAGGCACAGAATTTGCTGTTAAAAGCTCGTATTTATAACCATCCTTGGCTTTTAATTCTTTTAAGCTATTAACTAACGCGTTCTGATAATCAAGGTCATCCTCAACGGTTAATATTTTCCATGCTTTCAGCTCTGTATCTGCCTGTTCTTCTTCAGCTGCAAATACAAACAATCCCTCTTTATCTTGCATATCTTCTCACCCAATAATAAATAAGGTATGACCTTGTTATTAAAATGAATTACAAAGCAATAAGTTAAATAATTTAAATAGTTATTCTAATATTAGGTGAGGGTATTGGATGTGTCTAATTTAAAAAGAATTTAATTAAAATTAGCTGCTACAACAGTTTGCTGTTTAACTGGTAGCAGCTTTATGTGTAAATTATGCGGGTTGTTGGCAAGCAGTAATAGGTACGCCGCTATGAAATTTGAAGTCTTCATCGTCTGATGTAATTAGCTGCGCTTCTATTTCAGCAAATTCTTTTACCCGCTCGGTAATATCAAAGTCAGCAATTTCTTGAGCAAGGGTTAAGTAATCTTGATAATGGCGAGCCTCTGAGCGAAGCAGTGAAATATAAAAGTCCCCTAAGCGTTTATCTACATGCGGGGCAAGCGCAGCAAAACGTTCACATGAGCGCGCTTCTATGTACGCACCTACTATAAGTTTATCAACTAAGGCGTTGGGTTCAAAGGTTTTAACATTACGCAGCATACCCTTAGCGTAACGACATGGGGTTATACTTTTATATTCAACGCCGTATTCATCCATAATTTCCAACACTTGATAAAAGTGATGCAACTCTTCTTTTATTAACATCACCATTTTATCAATTAAGTCTTGTCCATAAGGTGAGTTAGATTTAGGAATAATAGACTTTGTCAGTTTATTTTTAGCCGCTAAATCACGCCAGTTCCCCTCACGTTTATAAATAAGCGTTTCAAACGGTTTTAGCCACTCAAGCAGTGCATCACTGCTGTCTTTATCTACCGCATACTTACGGATTAAAAACATCGCACTTTGTGCCGCTTTTAGCTCACAAATTAAATGATCAATTAATATGATGGGTAAATTTTCTTTTTTGGTCGCCTGTTCAACCCACTCATCGGGGGTACTGCATAATAAAAAGTTGTTAATTGGCTCTAAAAGCTGGCTATGTGGCACGCTGACTACTCATTGCTATAAATTGCGATTATGTATTTTAACACGAAATAATGCCCTGAATAAAATAAACACACGCCCTTATTACAAGCATGTGGATAACTTGACTTTGCTTAGTTACTGAACCATAACTAAATGGACTGTATAAAAAACAAACCAACTATAACCAAACAGTAATATATCCTTTTATGGAGAGCACGCAATGATACTAAATCACCTATGGGGCTTATACGCCCACCCACTCGAAGAGTGGCAAACAATTGATAACCGTCACGAAAGCTTAACCTACAGCTTATCGCACATTTTGCTTATCGCTTTATTCCCCTCAGCAATGGGATATTACTCATCGGTTTACTTAGGCTGGAGTATAGGCACAGGTAACCCAGTATTTTTAACCCATGAAAGCGCACTAATGATTGGCGCGGCTATGTATGTTGCTTTAATTGGCGGTGTATTTGCACTGGCCTACTTAGCGCATTGGATGGCGGTTACTTTTGGTGCTAAACCGACCTTTACCCAAACAATTGAGCTGGCAGCGTATACCGCAACACCGGTGTTTATGTCGGCATTGGCTGCCTTTTGGCCTGAGTTGTGGTTTGTGGTGTGTGTTGGGTTAGTGGCGCTGGCTTACTCAGTTTATTTACTTTATACCGGCGTCCCTATTTTAATGCACATTCCGCAGGAGCGCGGCTTTATTTATGCAAGCTCTGTTGTAACCTGTGGACTCATTTTGCTGGTTATTATTTTAGCACTTACCGCCATGCTATGGACCAACGGTATAATCAGCCCTATGTTTACCTAAAAAATTAGTTTTTTAAAAACAAAAAAGGAGCGATTAAGCTCCTTTTTTATTTACAGTTAATATAACTATTAGACTTTAACTACACTATTAATCAGATTCGTTTTCATCTTGATTATGTATTTCTAAACCAGACGACATGGCGTTTTCGCGAGTGCTTTTAGCAGAATCATTACGTAGCTTATCTATACGATTTAGGTAGTCTTGATCAACGTCGCCAGTAATGTATTGTCCATCAAACACTGACGTCTCAAACTTAGTGATTTCAGGGTTTTCTTGGCTAACTGCGGCAATTAAATCGCTCAATGATTGAAAGATTAAACCATCAGAGCTAATGCTTTGGTTAATATCTTCTACTTCACGGCCGTGTGCAATTAGTTCTGCCGCCGATGGCATATCTATACCGTATACATTTGGAAAACGTATTTCCGGTGCAGCTGACGCAAAGTAAACATTTTTAGCTCCAGACTCGCGTGCCATTTCAACAATTTGTGCTGAAGTAGTACCACGTACAATTGAATCATCAACAAGTAGGACATTTTTACCTTTAAACTCACGGTCAATTGCATTGAGTTTTTGACGAACTGATTTTTTACGTAGCTCTTGGCCTGGCATAATAAACGTACGGCCAATATAGCGGTTTTTAACAAAGCCTTGGCGGTAAGGTAAGTCAAGCACGCGTGCCATTTCTAAAGCGATATCACACGAAGTTTCTGGGATAGGAATAACGACATCAATGTCTTTATCGGCCCATTCACGCGCTACTTTCTCGCCTAGTTTAGTTCCCATATTTACACGTGCTGCATAAACCGACATGCGGTCAATGGTTGAATCCGGGCGCGCAAAATAAACAAATTCAAAAATACATGGTGAGTAAGACACTTTATCTGCACAGGTAAAAGAATGAAACTCGCCTTTTTCAGTCACGTAAATAGCTTCGCCTGGGGCAACGTCACGAATAAACTCAAAGCCATCTGGCTTTAACGCCACACTCTCTGATGCAAACATATATTCAGTACCGGCAGCAGATTCACGTTTACCAAATACTAAAGGACGGATACCATTTGGATCGCGAAACGCCACAATACCATGACCGATAATCATGGCTATAGTTGCATAACCACCCGTCACTTTATTGTTAACTTCAGTAACCGCTGTAAAAATATCTTCAGGGTCTAATTTTAGTTTGTCTGGCTTACTTAGCTCATGCGCCATGATGTTAAGCAAAATCTCAGAATCAGAGGTGGTATTAACATGGCGACGTGCCTCTGAAAATAACTGCTCTTTTAACGACTCTGCATTGGTTAAGTTACCATTATGGGCAAGTGCTATACCAAAAGGAGAGTTCACGTAAAACGGCTGAGCCTCTGACGAGCTTGAAGAACCCGCTGTTGGGTAGCGCACATGGCCAATGCCAATGTTGCCTTGCAAACGTTTCATATGACGAGTGTGAAATACATCTTTCACTAGGCCATTTGCTTTGCGCAAGCTAAATGTATTGTTCTCAATAGTTATGATACCCGCAGCATCTTGGCCACGGTGTTGCAAAACGGTTAAGCCATCATAAATCGCCTGATTAACTGGCGATGTTCCGACTATTCCAACGATACCACACATGTAATTTATCCTCGCCGATTAACGGTTTACTGAATTTAAAAAGCTCGAGTTGTTTTCTAGGTACGAAAAGAACCATTCAACTACAAAGCCAAATTCTGGAATCAAAATAGAGTTGCCCCACCAATGCGTATTTGGCGCACCAGTAAAAGCATCAAGAAAGAAGAGTAACGCGCTCACGACCAACACGCCTCGAAGAGCACCAAACACCACACCAAAAACACGGTCTGTGCCGGATAATCCGGTTCGCTGTACAAGCTCACCTAAAATATAGTTTAGTAAACCGCCTAACAATAGCGTCGCAAAGAATAATATGGCAATGGCCGCTGCATTTCTTAAAAGGGGTTCAGAAATGGATGTTAGGAAGGAAGCTAAATATTGATAAAATAAGCTGGAGATGATGAAAGCCCCTGCCCATACCGCTAATGACATAGCTTCTTTAACAAAGCCGCGTATTAAACCGATGATGGTAGAGAGTGCAATAATGCCAATAATGGCGTAATCAACCCAGATCATAAGAACCAATTAGTCGCTAATTTTGGGCGCATTCTATACCTAAACCTCCCAGTGATGCAAGTTTAAGCGTGAGAATGCAGGTGAGTAAAAACATACAGTTTTTAGATAAAAAATAGCGTGAAATATACAGGCTAAAAGTAGGTGGAGATCTAGCCTTAACTTATGGAGTATAAGTTAGGTAAATGTGCAATATTAAGTTATAAGCACACTCACCTATTAGCGACTAAGTTATTTTGCCACTTCAAATTGAGTAACTTTACCGTTTAGTTTAGTTAGCTCTTTCAGCGCGGGAAGTTGGGACTGCAGCTCATTTTTACTTAATGACGGCCCTACAAATACTTTAGTTAACGTACCATTTGGCGTTTTAATTGGCCTAGTAAAGCTTTTAAAACCTTTCGTTTTTAGCTTTGCCTGCAACGCTTTTACATTTGCCGCATGAGAAAAACTACCAAGCTGAATGACATACGCCATACTTGTTAAGTTTTCATTAGTATTACGCGTAGCGTTATTTTGCCCGGCAGTTACTGTGCCTTGCTTTGTATCGGCTATAACCGCTTCAACCATTGCTGGCTTTGCAGTAATGTCAGTTTCAGCAGAGCTGTTTTGTTGCTCAAATGCAGCATCATCAGGCTGAATATTTTCAATTTCATCCTCTTTTAATGGTTCTGCATTTGCCACTTGCTGATCAATTGATTTTTGTAAATCAATGGTCTTGAACTCAGAGCGTTCTGGAATCGCTTTAAAGCCTTCTTTATAGTGCACTTTTTCACCATCGAGTATATTGGGAATAAACACAATTGCTGCGATCACCACAATACTTGTTCCGACTAAGCGATTAATAAAACCTGAGTTCACCGACATCCTCTCTATTTTTTAAAGTAATGAATAGCGCCAGCCACGGTAAAAAATGAGCCAAATACAATCAATAGTGTATTACTTGGCTGGCTTGGCAAAATAGCATCCAATGCTATCTCTACGTTGCTATAACCCTGTTTAAAATGACTATTGGGTATACTTGAAAGCGCCTGTTGAAGATGAGCTGCACTATCCCCTCGCGGGCCACCTAAGCTAGCCAACGACCATTCATCGACTACATCAGCCACTTCTTTAAGCACACCGACTTTATCTTTATCAGCAAGCATAGCGGCTAATGCATGAATTTTAAAGCCTTTATCTTTATAGCTTGCTAACTTAGTTGCTAAATAACGTGCCGATTCAGGGTTATGTGCCACATCGGTGTACACTAATGGCGACTCACTTAATTGTTGAAAGCGCCCTTCTACCACTAAGTTGGCTATGCACTGAGTTATCACTTCATCACTTGGTAATAAATCTAGCACCGACAATGTCGTTAACGCAGTGGCCACATTTTGACACGGGATGGCCGGTTTAGGTAACTCGAGATTATGTGTTTTAAATTGCCAACTAAAACTTTGCTCATGCTCTTTAAAAATAAAGTCACTACCCGATAACACCATATTAGCGTTAATTTCTTTGCCATAATCGGTCATTGTATGCGGAATATTTAAATCCCCAATAATTGCCGGAGTACTCTCTCTAAAAATTCCCGCCTTGTCATAAGCCACCAGCTCACGGGTATCACCTAAATATTCTTTATGATCTAAATCGATGGTGGTGATCACACTAGCAAATGGGGTAACAATATTGGTCGCGTCAAAACGCCCGCCCAAACCGACCTCTAATAGCACGTAATCAACCTCTAAACGCTTGAATATTGCTAACGCGCCTAAGGTGCCATATTCAAAATAGGTTAATGGTGTGTCTCCACGCCCTTGCTCTAGTAGATTAAACGCATCGACATGGTATTGATCGTCAAGCTCAGCGCCATTAACGCGTACACGTTCGTTGTAGCGAACTAAATGAGGAGAAGCATAAGTGCCAACACAATGACCCTGGGCTAATAATAATGACTCTAAACAACGTGCTGTTGTTCCTTTGCCATTGGTACCTGCAATAAGAATGATTTTACTTGAGGAGGTTAAAAGCCCTATGTTGTTAGCAACACGAGCAACGCGTTCTAAGCCCATTTCTATATTAGCTGGGTGAACACTCTCTAAATAACAAAGCCAATCATCAAGGCTTGATGATTGGCTAGGAATTGTTTTTGTCATAGCATGTAATCAGTAAAGCTGAAATTTACGCTACTCTATGCTCTTGTTCCGTAGAAGGCAAGTTCATAAACTTTGCTAAGATACGTGCTAGCGTATCGCGCATTTCTCGACGGTCAATAATCATGTCGATTGCGCCGTGCTCTAATAAAAACTCACTGCGTTGGAAACCCTCAGGCAGTGTTTCACGCACGGTTTGTTCAATAACACGCGGACCTGCAAAACCAATCAAAGCTTTAGGCTCTGCAACATTAATATCACCAAGCATTGCCAATGATGCTGATACACCACCCATTGTTGGGTCAGTCATTACCGAGATGAACGGTAGGCCTTTTTCGGTCATTTTAGCAAGTGCAGCACTGGTTTTAGCCATTTGCATAAGTGACATTAGCGCCTCTTGCATACGTGCACCGCCCGATGCAGAAAAACAAATCAGCGGCATATTATGCTCTAAACATTGGTCAACCGCGTCAACAAAGCAAGCACCTACAACCGATGCCATTGAGCCACCCATAAATGAGAATTCAAATGCAACTGCAGCAACCGGAATACCTTTTAAGTTCCCTTTCATTGCAACCAGTGCGTCTTTTTCACCGCTTGACTTTTGAGCTGCATTAATACGATCTGAGTATTTTTTAGAGTCTCTAAATTTAAGCACATCTTTAGGTTCGTGTTGAGCGCCTAATTCGTGGCGGTCACCGTCATCTAAAAACTGTTCAAGACGTTTACGACCACTTACACGCATATGATGGTCGCACTTAGGGCATACATTTAGTGATTTTTCTAATTCTGCTTTATATAAAATTGAATCACATGACGTACATTTAGCCCATACACCTTCTGGAATTTCTTTACGACCTGAAGATTTAGTCGTTTTTGGTAAGATTTTTTCTAGCCAACTCATTTGCAACTCTCTTAATGCTGTTCTGTGTCGCGAGTCTACATGTTAACCATGCAAACAAATTTTTCCAATTAAAACATGAATTACGCTATCACGGTATAAAAAACTGGTCTTAGTAGTTAGCCCTACGAATAATAGCGTATAAAAATCATCAACTGATTACCTTTTAAATATCTGTATCGGCTAAAAACAATGGTCCCAACGGCGTTCTAGGAATATTAAAGTGTTCTGGGTAATCAACATCTACTAAATATAAACCCGCCGCTTTTGCTGTGGCGCTCGCTTTGGCCCGCTCTTTAACATCTAACAGCTCTTTTAACCAAATTGGTTCATGTTTATGTAAACCGATATCCATTAAACACCCGGTAATATTACGTACCATATGATGCAAAAACGCATTGGCTTTAATATCAATAATGACATAAGCACCTTGGCGCTGTACCGATAAATGATGAATCGTTCGCGTTGCCGTATTAGCTTGGCAGTGAAGCGCTCTAAACGAGGTGAAATCGTGCTCACCTAATAAATATTGGCAAGCCTGCTGCATTTTCACTTCATCTAAAGGATGATGAAAATGGGTAACACCTTCATTTAATACCGCACCACGAAACGCATAATTATAAATCACATAACGATAACGACGAGCAGTTGCACTAAAGCGAGCATGAAAGTCTTCAACCACAGGCTGGGCAAAACGAATAGCAATGTCTTTTGGTAATAAGGTATTCATGCCTAATGTAAAGGCCACCATTTCACGCTCAGCATGGGTATCAAAATGCACAACTTGACCAGTGCCATGAACACCGGCATCGGTGCGCCCTGCACATACAATTTCAACCGGATGATTACAAATGCGCGACAACGCTTTTTCTACTTCTTGTTGTACGCTATTTACATGAGATTGACGCTGCCAACCACTGTAACGCGCGCCGTTGTATTCTACTCCAAGTGCTACTCGCATAATTACTGCTTTACCTACTGTGCTAATCGACGCTGCATTTTATGCTATATGGCGTTCCAATAAAAGCAGCGAACTAAGGTTCCTAACTATGCGATACAAAAAACCCGTTATTAGTGTTAGCCAATAACGGGTTTTACAGCTCAGATATCCTTTTAAGGATTAGCTATTGTTAGTTTTTCAGCTTAGCTTTTAGATTTTGTGCTTCTTCTTGCACATCGTCTGGGCCATTATTAATAATCTCATCTAAAATTTTAACTGCCGAGTCAGCATCATCAATTTCTATATATGCGTGAGCAAGATCAAGCTTTGCCGAGTAACCACCACTTTGAGTATCAACATCCATAGGGTTATCACCAGCAAGTAGTGAATCGTAGTCACCCAAACCAACATCCATATCGACGTCGGTGTAAGGTTCGTGATCTATATCCGCATCATCACTTTGCTCTAGTAATGCATCAATATCAACAAAGTCATCTTGATCTAATGGCTCAGTAACCTCAGGTTGCTCAATGGGCTCTTGCAACGATGGTGCTTTATCATCAGCTAAATCTTCGTTAAGTAAGCTATTAAAATCAACATCGAATTCACTGCTGTCGCTTAAATCAACATCATCAGGTTCAGCCAACTCATTCAGTAATGAATCAAAATCTGTTTGCGTTAAATCAGCCATGAACTCATCATCTAGTTCATCATCTGAAATCATTTCTGATTCTGACGGTACTGACGTTTGCGTTAAATCAGCTTCACGATCAGCATTTGTTTGCTGATCGGTAAATTCAGCTGACTCTGTTAACGCATCAAGTTGATCATCGTCAAAATCATCATTAGAGCTAACAGCTTGCTCATCTGCAGCTTGTTCAGTCAGATCTGCAGACTCTGAAATATCATTATCTAAAGCTTGCTCTATATCTAACTCTGAAAACTCATTGTTAAGTAACAGCTCATCATCAAAATCATCTTCTAGGCTATCGAGATCGTTACCTGCTGATAGAGCATTAGCGAGATCTTGCTCTGCTTGGCTGGGTGACATGCCTGTGGCATCACCATCTAAATTATCACCTTGTAGCTCTTGTGGTGTTAAAGATTGTTGTTCCTCATCAGATAAAGGCAGTTCATCATCCAGCTCTAACTCAGGATACTCCTCAAGTTCTTCACTTGGGGTGATTATTTCAGGCTCATATAGCTCATCGTCTTCTGTCGATAAATCGTTGCTTTGGATATCGCCAGCAAGCGGGTCATCGCCTAAATCAATTTCCTCTTCATCAAGATCATCGTCTAAGTCATCCATTGACCAATCAGGTACTTGTTCATCCTCATCGCCTGTTTGCTCAAGCTCACTTAAAAGATCATCGACACTTTTGAAGTTTTCATCGTTGTATTCGTCAAGCGCATCTTCTGGGTCGAGTAAAGTAGAAGACGTATCGGTAAAATCATCTTCTGATCCAACATCAGGCTCGACTTCAAGTTCAGGCTCTGCTTCAAGTTCAGGCTCTGCTTCAAGTTCTGGCTCTTCTTCAAGCTCAGGCTCTGCTTCCAGTTCAGGCTCGGCTTCAAGCTCAGGCTCTACTTCAAGTTCAGGCTCTACTTCAAGTTCAGGCTCTGCTTCAAGTTCAGGCTCTGCTTCAAGTTCAGGCTCTGCTTCAAGTTCAGGCTCTGCTTCAAGTTCAGGCTCTACTTCAAGTTCAGGCTCTGCTTCCAGTTCAGGCTCTGCTTCAAGTTCAGGCTCTACTTCAAGCTCAGGCTCGACTTCAAGTTCTGGCTCGCCTTCAAGCTCAGGCTCGACTTCAAGCTCAGGCTCGGCTTCAAGTTCAGGCTCTGCTTCAAGCTCTGGTTCGGCTTCAAGTTCTGGCTCTACTTCAAGTTCAGGCTCGGCTTCAAATTCAGGCTCGACTTCAAGTTCAGGCTCTGCTTCAAGCTCTGGCTCTGATTCAAGTTCAGGCTCGGCTTCAAGCTCAGGCTCTGCTTCTGGTTCAAATTGCTCGTCTAAGCCATCAACTGACCAATCAGGTGCTTCTACATAATCATCACTTGTTTGTTCTAACTCGCTCAGTAGCTCATCAACGCTATCGAGGTTTTCATCATTGTACTCATCAAGCGCGTCTTCTGGATCGAGTAAATTAGAAGACGTATCGGTAAAATCATCTTCTGATTCAACATCAAGTTCAGGCTCAGCTGCAGTTTCTGACTCAGCTGCAACTTCAGGCTCTGCTTCAGGTTCAGGCTCAACTTCAAGCTCTGACTCTACTTCAATTTCAGGCTCTACTTCAAGTTCAAGCTCAGCTTCAATTTCTGGCTCTACCTCAGGCTCAGGCTCAGGCTCAGGCTCAGGCTCAGGCTCAGGCTCAGGCTCAGCAAAAGATGAAGCGATAGATTCTACATCTTCACTATTTAACTCTTCTTGCGCGTCAGTTAAATCTTCAATTGAGTCCGCCAATGCATGATCTATTTCAGAATCATGAACATCACTTTCAGGTTGCTCAGTATCTAGTACATCGTCACTATCTATTTCGTCTTCATCAATTAAGCTGTCGATATCTGGCTCTTCAGTTTGAGCTTCAGTAGACGGTTGCTCAGCATCGAGCAATTCATCAATATCAACTTCATCGTCTTCTTCAGCTAGGCTATCGATATCAGGCTCTTCAGTTTGAGCTTCAGTAGTTGGTTGCTCAGCATCGAGCAATTCATCAATATCAACTTCATCATCTTCTTCAACTAAGCTGTCGATGTCTGGCTCTTCAGTTTGAGCTTCAGTAGACGGTTGCTCAGCATCGAGCAATTCATCAATATCAACTTCATCGTCTTCTTCAACTAAGCTGTCGATGTCTGGCTCTTCAGTTTGAGCTTCAGTAGTTGGTTGCTCAGCGTCGAGCAAACCATCAATATCAACTTCATCATCTTCTTCAACTAAGCTGTCGATATCAGGCTCTTCAGTTTGAGCTTCAGTAGTTGGTTGCTCAGCATCGAGCAATTCATCAATATCAACTTCATCGTCTTCATCAACTAAGCTGTCGATATCTGGCTCTTCAATTTGAGCTTCAGTAGTTGGTTGCTCAGCATCGAGCAATTCATCAATATCAACTTCATCGTCTTCTTCAACTAAGCTGTCGATATCAGGCTCTTCAGTTTGAGCTTCAGTAGCTGGTTGCTCAGCATCGAGCAATTCATCAATATCAACTTCATCATCTTCTTCAACTAGGCTGTCGATGTCTGGTTCTTCAGTTTGAGCTTCAGTAGCCGGTTGCTCAGCATCGAGCAAGTCGTCAATATCAAACTCGTCATCTTCATCAACTAAGCTGTCGATATCTGGCTCTTCGCTCTGATCTTCAGCTGCTGGTTGCTCAGCATCGAGTAAACTGTCTATATCAAACTCGTCATCATCAGCTTGTGCTGTTACATCATCTGCTTGTTCATTATTCTCATCAAGCAAGTCGTCAATGTTAAAGTCTTCGCCCTCTTCAGCAAGTTCTTCACTAAGTGCTGCCATATCATCATTCGATTCACCTTTAGGTTCATCTGGCAGAGCATCGTCGTCTTCTTCGTCAAACAGGCTATCTAAGTCATCTGAACTTAAAATATCATCCGATTCGTCAAGATTAATTGTATCGCCCGTGTCATCTTCATCTGAGCTATCAAAGTCTTGTTGCATGAAAACATCAAGTTCATCGTCTTCGGTATTTTCGTCTTCAAAAACAACATCATCACTGAGTAGGCTTTCTAACTCATCTTGATCTAGAAGGCTGTCGTCGTCGAGATCATCGTTTAAATCAACATCATCATCGAGTAACACGTCATCCATGTTATCGTCTAGTTGCACACTTATATCATCAAGTGGATCGGGGGCTGGCGCTTCATCAAGAGTGGGCTCTGGCACTTCATCTATCGGATCAGTAAAAGCAGGTGCTTGTGGAATAAACTCATCATCGTCACTTTCAGGCTCTTGATTATTACTTCGCTTACGCAACCACATAACAACGGCAAAAATGATCAATAAAGCCGGAATGGTCATTAATAAAATCAGCACTAAAGGATTCGAAAGTAGCGCGGCAAAGCTAAATTCACTCTCTTGCTCTACCTCTTTTAATTTTTGCTGCGCAATAATCTCATTTTGCTTAAGGATTAATTCTTTTAACTGTTGCTGTATTTCACTGTCTTGACCAAGCTGTAAGCGAACGTTTTCTAACTCGTTTGAAATACCTGTAAGCTGTTTTTTTAGGTTGTTGTTTTCAACTAAGATCTCTTCTACGTTGCTAACTGAACTTTTAAACTGCTGCTGAAGCTCAACTAATTTATTACCTTGGTCTGTTTTTATCGCTTTTAATTCTTGTTGTAACTCTTTTTTAGCTTCATCAACATCAGCTTTGCGAGCTTGCGTGACTTGTGTTTGTGCTGAATTAATTTCTGCTTGAGTAAGCGTACCATTTTTCTTTTTTTCCCACAGGTCATCATCTTGCTCAGAGCGTTGCTTAGCTAATTGCGGGTTTACTCGTCTAATTTCTGCCAAAGTAGGTATCTTTAAATAAGAACCGCTTCGCATGTGATTTAAATTTTGTTCTAAAAATGAGTTGGGGTTTTTGTTATACAAGGCCTGCATAACTTGGTAAATGCTAACTGAATTATCGGGACGAACCTTAACGGCAATGCGCCAAAGTGTATCGGTTGGTTTTATTGGCCCAATAGAACGCCCCTGTGCGCCGTAATCTGCGCCTTTGGGCCCTCTTAATTGGGTACTGTCTTGAGAGTAAACAGTCGTTACCATCAGTGCAGACGCTAATATAATAAGTGAAACGAAACCGCGCATGCTGATCCTTTAATGTTTAAATGTTAACACAGCGCTTTCAATTGGCGCTTAAACATTGATTATTCTTGCCGTTGTTAACCACGTGGCTAACGCACATTTTTATTACAATCTATTTTTATTGCAAGCTCTATTCCAGTTACAAACTATAAACCAGTTAAGCCATAATATCCATCGCAACGCATTGAAAATAAATACCTTAAACATCAAGATAAAAATATTTTTATGTTGTTTATCAAAGTGTTTACACTACTGTTGTTTATAAGTGGCAAAAAAATGGCAATTTAAGCACAAAAAAACGGCAAGCCACTTTGGTTTGCCGTTTATTGGATTATCACTGTATTCTGGCTAATTACATATAATTAGCAATCAGTTCTTCTGCTATTTGCACACTGTTGGTTGCTGCCCCTTTACGGGTGTTATCACTTACTACCCACATATTTAATCCATGTGGGTGTGAAATATCGGCACGTAAACGGCCAATGTAAACAGTGTCGTTACCACTGGCATCAGAGACAGCCGTTGGGTAATCACCCGCATCATCAATTAGCTCAACACCCGGTGCATCGCTCAATAATTGCTTCACATGCTCAAAGTCATAAGGCATACGCGTTTCTATATTAATTGACTCAGAATGACCGAAAAACACCGGTACACGAACACAAGTCGGGTTTACTGCAATGGTGGTATCGCCTAAAATTTTATGCGTTTCGTTTACCATTTTCATTTCTTCGCGTGTATAGCCATTGTCTTCAAAGCTATCGATTTGCGGAATAACATTAAACGCAATTTGCTTAGGAAAAATGTCGTTTTCCATTGGACGTGCATTCATTAAGTTAGCTGTTTGTTTTGCCAGTTCATCAACCGCTTCTTTGCCTGCACCCGACACTGCTTGGTAGGTTGAAACGTTAATACGATCAATACCGTAGGCATCATAAATAGGTTTAAGCGCGAGCATCATTTGAATAGTTGAACAATTAGGATTAGCGATTATATTACGGTTTCTAAAATCGGCTAAACTCGCTGCATTCACTTCTGGCACAATTAGCGGCACTTCAAAGTCATTTCTAAAGTGTGAGGTATTATCAATAACAATACAGCCTGCGTCTGCAGCAATCGGGGCGTACTTTTCAGACACACTGCCACCAGCAGAAAATAAGCCGATATGCGCTTGGCTAAAGTCAAAGCCTTCAACATCGCGTACTTCTATGCTCTCACCACGAAACTTTATATCTTCGCCGGCACTTCGGCTGCTTGCTAATAAAAACAGCTGATCGACCGGAAATTTACGATCTTCCAAAGTTTCAATGATTTGACGACCAACAAGGCCGGTAGCGCCGAGTACGGCAACGTTATATTTTTGCGACATATTTCATCCTCTGTAAGCACGGTTAAAACAACCGCGCTAATTAAATTAGTTTACTGTGGTAAAGCCAAGCTGGGCGAGTGCAGCAAGCTCGGTGCTATCACCTTCAACCATCACAGTGCTAAACTCACGGCGGGTTGGGTAGTTTTTTCGTAAGCTGTCAAAGCCTTCATCGGCCAAGTGACGTAGTAAAATGCCATCATCACGGCGTACGTCATAAACTAAATGCACTAAACGGGCTATATCTGTTTCGCTAAAACTGCTTTCTAGGGTGACTTTTTTAATCGCAGGAGGCGGTAAAAAATCATCAAGCGATTTTATTGCGTTAACCCCTTTGAGCTCACATAAGCGCTGGTACAACATTTGTGTACCTCGCGCTTTACCTTCAAGGGTATGCCCTGCAATGTGAACACTGGCATAGCGCACGTGCTCCAGTAATTCAGTTAAAATATTAGGTTCATTTTCCCAAACATCCAGCACTAAATCGAGTTCAGCTCCGGCTTGCATCACTTCAAGTAAGGCTTGATTGTCAATTACATCACCTCGGCTGGCGTTTATTAACGTTAACCCAGATTTAAGTTTAGTTAAGCGTGTTTTATCAAGCATGTGCAGGGTTTTGTGCCTACCCGTTTTAATCAACGGCACATGAAAAGTAACAATATCTGACTGCGCTAATAGCTCATCAAGCTCAACATGCTCGGTTAATAGCCCTTGCTCATGCTTAATTGGATCGCACAATAGTAAATTAACGTTCAGTGCTTTTAACTTTTGCGCTAAACAACTACCAATATTACCCACACCCACAATACCGATTGTTTTACCACTTAACGGACTGGCATTTTCTTGGCTTAATGCAAATAAGCTACTTATTACATACTCAGCTACGGCAATGGCATTACAGCCAGGCGCACTGGTAAAGCCGATCTTGTTAGCACTGAGCAAATCAGTATCAATATGATCAACACCAATCGTGGCGGTACCTACAAAGCTTAGTTTATTCGCCTGTGCTAATAGTTCACTGTTAACTTGAGTAACTGAGCGGGTAAGCAGTACATCAACATCAATGAGTTGTTCAGGGGTTAATTGCCTGCCATCAAATCGTTCAACCTCACCCATATCTTTAAAGAATTGCTCAACTAAAGGCATATTTTGATCGGCAAGAATTTTCATTGTGAGTCCGTTTGGCGAAATGAGGCGCTATTGTAACGAACAACCCCCTATTAGCACAAACGAAAAAGCCGAGCATTTTGCTCGGCTTTAAAATAGTTAACGATTAACTTAACCTTTGTATTTGCTCATTACTAGCGTGGCATTAGTACCGCCAAAACCAAAGCTGTTAGACATAACCGTGTTTAGTTCAACGTCTTTTGCTTCAGTCACTATATTCAAGCCTGCCGCTTGTTCATCTAACTCATCAATATTGATAGATGGCGCAACAAAACCGTGCTCAAGCATGAGTAATGAAAAGATAGCTTCGTGTACGCCAGCCGCACCCAATGCATGCCCTGTCATTGCTTTAGTGGCACTGATCATTGGTGAGTTACCACCAAATACTTCTTGAATAGCGCCTAGCTCTTTAACATCACCTACTGGTGTAGATGTACCGTGGGTATTTAAGTAATCAATGCTGTCAACGTTTTGCATAGCTTGGCGCATACAACGTGCCGCACCTTCACCCGATGGTGCAACCATGTCGTAACCATCTGAGGTTGCGCCGTAACCGGTAATTTCAGCGTAAATATGCGCGCCACGAGCAAGTGCATGTTCAAGTTCTTCAACAACCACAATACCGCCACCGGCTGAAATTACAAAACCATCGCGGTTTGCATCATAAGTACGTGATGCTTTTTCAGGTGTGTCGTTGTATTTAGTAGAAAGCGCACCCATAGCGTCAAATTCCATTGCTAACGTCCAGTGAAGCTCTTCACCGCCGCCTGCAAAAATAACGTCTTGTTTGCCTAATTGAATTTGTTCCACCGCGTGGCCAATACAATGCGCAGAAGTCGCACACGCAGAACTAATTGAATAGTTAACACCTTTAATTTTAAACGGCGTTGCTAAACATGCAGAGGTGGTACTTGCCATAGTACGTGGCACCATGTAAGGGCCAACGCGCTTAACGCCTTTTTCACGAAGAATATCAGCCGCTTCTACTTGCCATTTTGATGAACCACCACCAGAGCCAACTAATAAACCAGTACGCTCGTTTGATACTTGCTCGTCGCTAAGACCCGCATCTTCAATCGCTTGCGCCATTGAAATATAAGAGTAAGCCGCCGCATCGCCCATAAAGCGCATTGCTTTACGATCAACATGCTCTTTAACATCAATATCAATTTTACCTGATACATTGCTACGCAATTTGTAATCAGCAAATTCTTGATTAAAAGCAATACCACTTTTACCCGCTTTTAGTGACTCTAATACTTCTTGTTTATTATTGCCGATGCTTGATACAACACCGATGCCTGTTATTACGGCTCTTCTCATGGGTAATTCCCTTAGCTTAATACTTAATTGTGTTCTATTTTACGCGAATTTAATCATCTAAGTGGTCAGCTTTCTAGCGTACACTTGTACTCTGAAGCTACAGCTTATAAATAACGCCAGACTATTTCAAAGAAAACACGTAAAATAATTAAAAAATTATCTATAAATTGAATTGGTCATGATAAAAAACGCCCATATACACTTTAACGACTTAGGCACACCAGTTGCCAATGACTTTGACGATGTTTATTTTTCTAATGACGACGGCCTTGCTGAATCGCATTATGTGTTTTATCAACAAAACAGTATAGATACACGGTTACAAAATCATGACCGTGAACACTTTGTTATCGCCGAAACCGGTTTTGGTACTGGGCTTAACTTTTTAAATACATGGCTGCAGTTTTCTGACCACTTACAGTGCCTACAAGTTCAAAATGAACAACCAAATAAAGTGCAGCGATTACATTTTATTTCTTTTGAAAAATATCCACTTAGCGTAAATGATTTAAAACAAGCCTTGCAAGCTTGGCCTAGTTTAAGCCATTTAAGCGACCAACTCGTTACCCACTACCCGATTAATTTAAATGGCTGCCACCGACTTGAATTTGCCAATGGCCGTGTAATCCTCGACCTCTACTTTGGCGACGTACTGGAATGTATTAATAGCATGAGCTACCCACAAAGTGGGCTGGTTGATGCGTGGTTTTTAGATGGCTTTGCGCCAAGTAAAAACCCCGACATGTGGCAGCAAAGTGTATTTAACGCCATGGTCGATATTTCCAGAAGCAATGCCACATTAGCCACATTTACCGCTGCGGGCTTTGTGCGCAGAGGACTAAACGAGGCAGGCTTTAGCATGCAAAAAGCCAAAGGTTTTGGCCGAAAGCGTGAGATGCTAATTGGCACACTTGCTCAAGCCAACCCAAAACAATCAGCCCCCGCCTATTTTGAGCATCACCCCTCACCGCTTTCAAGTGTGGCTATTATTGGCGGTGGTATAGCGAGCAGTTGTATCCTTTATAGCCTCGCAAAGCGTGGCATAAAAAGCCACTTATTTTGCCAAGATAAAAAGCCCGCAATGGGGGCATCGCACAATGTACAAGGGGCTGTGTATCCGCACTTACAGGCAAAAAACTCGCCACATAGTGAATTATTTGCCCATAGTTTTTTATACGCGAAGCGACTTTATAATCAATTAATCAACAATGGCTTTTTGTTTGATCACCAGTGGTGTGGTGTACTACAACATGCAGTAAAACAGCCATTGGCAGATCGCCATCAAAACCTCGCAGATAAACAACTGTGGCCAGAGCAGCTTATGCGAAATGTGACTGCTAATGAGGGTGATGCTATCGCTGGGGTTAAAACAGGTTACTCAGGGGTGTTTTTTGAACAAGGCGGCTGGGTTAATCCCCCGCAGCTAGTCTGTGCAATGTTAGATGCCGCACAACAATTAAATTCGTTTGAAAGCCTATTTAACTGCCATATTGAGCAATTTAATAAACAACCCGATGGTTGGTACTTAACCACGCAAAAGAAAACATTTGGCCCCTTTAGCGATGTAATTATTTGTACTGGTGAGCACAGTGATGCATTTACGCAAACTAAAACACTTCCCATTGTTGGCGTTCGCGGCCAAGTGTCACATGTTCAGGCAAGCGAGCAATCACGTAAACTTAATACTGTGTTGTGTCACAAAGGCTATTTTACTCCCGCTTATTTAGATCATCATTGTATGGGCGCCACCTTTGAAAAAAATAGTAAGAGCCGTGAAGTGACCGAGCAAGACAACCACACTAACCGTGAACAATTACTGAGTTTTTATAACAACACTGAATTTGCCACTAGCTTAGGCGATATTAGCTCAGCCAAAGCCGCTGTTCGCTGTAGTTTTATTGACCACTTACCTATGGCTGGTGAATGGGTGGAGCAAACTGATTATACACATGCATTTGCTAATTTACGTTTAGGCAAGCGCTATCAATATCAGCCGTTAGAAAAAACACAACAGGGCCTACATATTTTTACCGGCTTTGGTGCGCGAGCATTATGCAGTGCACCGCTATCTGCCGAGCACTTAATTAGTAGTTTAAACAATGAACCTCGCCCACTAAGCGAGCGTGTAAGCCAAGCAATTCACCCAGGACGTTTTATTGTTCGAGACCTTATTCGCAATAAAATTTAAAGGTAGTAATACCTACAAAACCCTTTATTGTAATTATCAAGAACGCAATGTAGGTATTAGCTTATACCATCGTAACTATGTAACCGAAGTAAGTATAATGATCGAGTGAAAGTTCTAAAAAACATCTTAAAAGCAGCTAATTTTAATACTCAGTTAAGTAATGACTTTTTAACTAATATGTTTTTTTAAATAAGCTCATTTAAATCCCATTTACCCTTTAAAAATAATTCCCTACCCCAAGGTCTGTTTGTACGAACAATCTTTACACTATATTGAGAAGGAATTAATTATGAGTAAGACTTTAATTATTGGCGCAAGTGGGCAGATTGGTAAACTAACCACCAAACTATTGCTTGAACGCCAACATCCTGTAGTGGCTTTAGTACGTGACAAAAGTAAATTAGATGACTTAAATAGCGACTATTTAACAATCGTAGAGCAAGATTTAGAAAATGATTTTAGCGATGCGCTGCACGGTTGCGACCATATCATTTTTGCCGCAGGCTCAGGCGGGAACACCGGCGCAGATAAAACCTTACTTATTGATTTATGGGCCGCCACCAAAGCCATTAATTACGCAAAAGAGCATGCCGCTAAGCACTTTACAATGGTGAGCTCTATTGGTGCTGACGATCCAGATGCAATCCAAAGCGATTTAAAGCCCTATTTAGTGGCTAAGCATATGGCTGATAGGCATTTAATTAATAGCGGACTCAATTACACCATTGTGCGTCCAGGCTCACTCACTAATGAGAGTGCCTCTAAGCTTATTTCTACCGAACGTCCCAAAGATCGCGATAAAGCAATCATTAGCCGTGAAAACGTAGCCCATGTTCTATTTACCATTGCCACAGAGCAAGGCAGCAATCGCTGCATATTTGAAGTATTTGATGGCGACAAACCAATAAAAGCCGCTATTAAGTAAGCATTACATTCATCCCTTGCCATGCAAGCTGTATGGCAAGCAGGGTTAAAATCACTTTAAAAATAACTCTAAAACGTGCCACCGATAACCGCTTAAGTAATTTAATCCCTAACCATGTGCCAATGGCTCCGCTTAAAATCATCGCCAGTGTTAACGGCAACCATTGCCAAAAGCTAAAACCCAGCCCCGCATAAACAACGGCTTTTAAACTATGCTGCAAGGTCATAATACTTGAAAAAGTCGCGGTAAATTTAAGCTTATCGTAATGATTAATATGTAAATAACTCGCTACCAAAGGCCCACTTGCTCCGACAAAAGTCGAGATAAATGCGGTTATTAAGCCCGCTAGTAAGCGCCCTAATCGTGAGTCTTTATTAAATTCAGGAATTGTTCCCCACAATAAATAAATCACAAATAAAGCCACAAACAGCTTCATGCTATCAAGGTTAATATCGCTTACTACTTGGCTTGATAGCCCCGCGCCAATTAATCCACCCAGAGTAAAATACAACAACATCGGCTTATCAAGATGGGCAATACTTAACAACAACCGATTGGCATTAGAGCCCAACTGCACTAAACCATGAACCGGCACCACCACCGCCATAGGCATCACCGACGCCATTACCACCAACAGCATTAACCCGCCGCCCGCACCAAAAGCGGCCGATACAAACGAAGTAAAACCCGCCAGTACAATGAGTAACAGCGAAATTAAAGGCGAAATGTGTTCAGCTGTAAAAATATCCATATAAAGGCTCCTAGTTAATCATTGGCTCATAATACAAAAAATAGGCAAGTAAGATAGTGTCTGTAATTAGGCTATTAGTGTTATACATACAGCTAAAGTAATTAAAAGTTAACTACAAAAAAGTATCCGGATTACGCTATAGTTATTAGTAAATTAAATAAGTAAGAGATAACTTATGTGTAGAACTTTTTATACGCTTATATTTATCCTTTTGTGCTTAGATGCAAATGCAAACTCGAAAAATTTAATACTCGGTTTTATTCAAGACTACCCCCCTTATAGTTATGAGTTAAATAACCAACCCAAAGGACGCCATGTAGAACAAATAATAGCGATAAGTACAACATCTGGAGTAGCCGTTGATATTGAATTTTATCCTGTACAACAACTTCTAAGAAAAGCTGTTAATGGTGATATTGATGGCATTGTTGGTCTTGTTTATCGAGATGATAGAGCCGAGTTTTTAGATTACGTCCTTGCCACCAAGATTGATGAGGTAACGGTTTCTTTATATACCCTAAAGCAAAAACGTAATATAGATGAGTTAATTAACAAAAAAGCAATTTTGGCTGCAAAAATAGGGTTTGCTCTAAATGATGACTTACATGCAAAACTAAATGCAAAGGGAGTTGAACTTTACAGGTTTTCAGATATATCGATTGTGTTAAAGCTTATGGAGTCCGAGCGAATAGATGGCATTATTCATAGTGACAACGCAATTACTCTAGAAAATCAATACAAAAATATCTTGTTTAAAAGTGAAGAGGTATTAACTTCAGAGCCAACTTACTTAACTTTTTCTAAAACCTTAAACCCAGTAAAAGTAAAGCTGGCCTCTAAGCTGAGTTCAGCATTACTCGATTCAAAAAAATAACCGCACATTAACTGACGAAAAAAATCAACAACTATGGATAAATTTAAAAGCTGTACCCCCCATTTTTATAGCTTATATGAAATTTTAGCCATAAAAAAACCGCGACTTGATTGCTCAAGTTGCGGTTTTTTAGGGTTTTTAAACAAACGAATTTAAAAACCGTTATTGGTGGAGCTGGGGGGATTTGAACCCCCGTCCGAAAAGCCTCGACCGTCGGTACTACATGTTTAGTATTGTCATTTAATTAACCTTTAAATCCCGGACAAACACGGTAGATAAAGGCGAGGCCGCTTAGTTTTAACGCTTCAACCCCGGCCAGGGTTTCCGTCGCGATCAGGTGTTAGGGTGACACTCCAAAATCCAGTCCACAAGAATACATGGAAGGAGCGCTAGCCAGCCTAAGCTGCTAGAGAGTAGTTATCGTCGTTTGCGATTACTTTAAATTGCGGCTTTTTTACGAGGCAAACCGCACCTCGACATGCACCTCGGGCTTCTTGAATTCCGTCGAATCCTAATCAGCCCCTGAATAAGGTTACTCATTCAGAGTGTCCAAGCAGTATAACCGAGTAACCTACGAATACTCAACACCTTAGGCGTTTTATTTTATTGGTTGGTTAATCATGCATCAAACACACATGTAAATGTAAAATATTGGACAATTAAGAAACAATTACTTAACAATGATGGTGCTTTATGCTCAAATGCAAAGCTAGACCTTGGTCTAATAAATTATAAAAATAATAACAGACATATTACCTAGAGGATTTATAAATGTCGGTTTTTTCTTTTGATGAGCAAACGGGGTATATCTCTTTAGTTTCACACCCTCATGTTTCAGGTTTAGCCTCAACAGCAACACAGCTTATTGAATTAATTGGCCAGTCAGAATATTGCGAGTGTGAGGTTATTGCTAGCAATATTGGTAAGCTGTTTGCTCAAAATAACGCCGAAGAAGCCCCCTCTTTAGTAATTGCTCAAGCCATTGATGCACAGCTAACCATAAACATCGATGAAAAAAATATGCTCGTTGAAGCTACCCTTATTACTGCCAAGGGCGGTAAATTGCTCAGCATGGAACAAGCGATTGAAGAGCTCTCACAAGCAGGGGTTGTAAAAGGCATTAGCTCTCATGCATTAGAACAGTTATTGGCGCAACAGTTCGAACAACCCCCAGGAAGTACGCATTGCGCCGAAGTCGCTTTTGGTCGTGCACCTAAAGTGGGTAACGATGCCAAATTTGTACGTCTTTGCTGCACAGCGCAAGACCGCGTACTTAGCCCACAAGCTAAAGGCGGTGGTAAAGTCGATATGAGAAACCTAGGTGATATTATTACTGTAAAACCTGGTTGTGAATTAATGCGGCGCATTCCAGCAACATCGGGGGTTGATGGGTTTACTGTGTTTGGAGATGTACTAACTGCAACCCCTGGCAAAGAACATAAATTACAACCTTTTGACGGCACTAAAATTGCGCCTGACAACCCCAACTTATTAATTGCCGACTGTACTGGCGTACCGGTTGCCCTTCCCCGTGGTATGCGTGTTGATGATGTTTTATGTTTTCATAATATTGATCCAAGTACTGGCCATGTTGAATTTGATGGCAGTATTATAGTCAGTGGTGATATAAAAGATGGCATGCGCGTGACCGCCAGCGGCGATATTACTGTTTTAGGCTTTGTTGAATCGGCGCAGCTCAAAAGTGATAGCGCCATCACAATAGTAAAGGGTGCAATTGGCAGAAAGCGAGAAGCCGATGAGCCATTTACCTGTTCTATTTTAGCTAAACGAACCGTTGCGCTTGGTTACTCTCAATACTGTGACATAAAAACGGATCAAAACTTACTAATAGATCGCCAATCATTACATTGTGACTTGAGTGCTGGAAATTTAATTAGGGTGGGCAGCGCAAAAGATCCTAAAGGGAAAATTATTGGTGGCCATATTCTAGATGCAATGCGCATTGAAACAGGTGAATTGGGCGCACCAGCAGGAACTAAAACCCGTGTTTGTATCGCACAGCGATGGTATGTGCTAAAACAAAAACAAGCGCAAATCACTGACTTTGAAAAAGTTTTAATCGGTAAGTCAATTGAACTACAGCAAGCGCGCCAGCGAATTAATAAACAAGTTGCAAGCGCACAGCGTCAGCAGTTTTTGAATAAAATAACAACGAATGAAGAACACATAGCAAACCGAAGCGCCAGCATCAATCAGCAAAAGCAGTTACTAAGAAAGAAAATGGCGCAGCTTTTAGCGCTCAGTCGCTTAAAAGTTAATGAGCTTATGCACCCTGGGGTAGAGCTTAAAATTGCACGAGAATCAATTAGCTTTTCGCGTAATTACCCACCACATTTAATCACTCATAGTGAAGGTAAAATAACGCAATCGTTTTAATAACGCTTATTAAGACTGACTCAGCTCAAAAGTGAACATTCACTATTATGAGCTGAGTTTCTAATCTTGGTTGCTTGCTTCGTCTTCGCTCTGTTGTGTTTCGTCTACAGCAAGTGGCCAACCACCTAGTTGCTGCCAACGATTAACAATTAAACAGTACAGTTCAGC
The DNA here is from genome assembly GCF_000238275.3 of Pseudoalteromonas undina. Classification (NCBI taxonomy): domain Bacteria; kingdom Pseudomonadati; phylum Pseudomonadota; class Gammaproteobacteria; order Alteromonadales; family Pseudoalteromonadaceae; genus Pseudoalteromonas; species Pseudoalteromonas undina. The sequence goes on along the minus strand of NZ_AHCF03000003.1, from coordinate 625,125 downwards.
AGTACGTTCTGTATCGTATAACGCAGAGTGTGCTTGTTTATTATCAAACTCTATCCCTGCTGCGCGACACGCTTTAGCTAGTACCGTTTGCCCTAATGCCAAACCAGCAAGTGATGTGGTATCAAAACTAACAAACGGATGAAATGGTGTGCGCTTGATATTATTACGCTCAATAGCCGCATTTAAAAAGCCGTGATCAAAAGCGGCATTATGAGCAACCACCACAGAGCGCTGACACCCTGCAGCTTTTTGCGCTTTGCGCACTACTTTACAAATTTCTTTAATCGCCTCTTCTTCTGGGACTGCCCCTCTCAGTGCTGAAAAAGGCTCAATACCATTAAACTCAATGGCAGCTTGCTCAATGTTGGCGCCCTCAAACGGTTGCACATGAAAATGAACGGTATGATCGATACTAAGCAGTCCTTCGTCATCCATTTTTAAAACGGATGCTGCAATTTCTAGTAATGCGTCGGTTTCTTTGTTAAAACCGGCGGTTTCAACATCAATAACCACTGGAAAAAAGCCACGAAAGCGTTGTGCGAAAAGTGTTTGCTCAGTATTTGCCATAGTATTCTTGGTTTATAGGGATTAGCTGTCTATTATGTCAAAATTGATGGCCTGTCGGCTAGGGGATTTATTGATTAATTACAGTTAAACTATAGGCATGTTACTTGCTTAGTAATTAGGGTCTGTTGACCTTTGCGGATTAAAATTTGTTCAAGCTAGGGGCGGTTTAATCGCGGCGCGAAGTTTGTAACCTAGTGGGCTAAGTAAAAACCGAGCAACAAAGAGTAAATAGCCCCTAGGCAGAACCCAAAGGGCAGCGCCTGTTTGGCATTAATGCTGTGTTATCGCCTATTTATGGGGAATAACCACACCACATAGGCTCTGCCTTGCCTAAATACCAAACAGGCTGCTGCAAATTTAACCTTGAAAGGTCAACAGACCCTAGCGTTTGCGCTGAATTATTTGCTGTTGCGTAATATTTTACGGTTTTTGTCACTTTTTTGGCAGAGCTAGATAACTGGAGAATTCTCGATGAAGTGTAAGTTGTTATTTATTAGCCTAGGCATTAGTAGTGTGCTGTATAGTTTGAATACAACTGCGGCAATACGCCAGTACACGGCTAACCAAGATAATTCAAACTGGAACTTGGTTAAAACAACTCGCTTGCAATGCCAATTAAATCATGAAGTTCCCTACTATGGTGAAGCTGTTTTTAAAGCATCAGCCAGTAAAAATAAAGATCTCACTTTTAATTTAGACATGGTGGTGCGCCCAGAAAATTACGCGATTGCCGGTTTAAAAGCGGTACCACCTAGCTGGCGAGCAGGCCGCCCTGCCCGTGATATTGCTGATATGAAATTACTTAAAAAGTTTGATGGTGAATTAGGTAATAAAACAGCATGGGAAATACTGACTGAGCTTGAAAAAGGGAACAAACCCACTTTTTACTACCAAGACTGGCAAAATAGTGCCGATAAAATTGCCGTGGGTATGTCTAATGTTAATTTTAAGCAAGCGTATTGGGCGTTTTTACAATGCCGAGACGAATTGCTGCCATACAATTTTGAAGATATTTCGTTCACTATAATGAATTATGAATCGAATAGCAGTAAGTTAACCAAGTCATCGCAGCAACGCCTTGATAAAATTGCTGAATATTTAAAAAACGATCCCAGTATAGAGTCAATCAGTATTGCATCGTACACCGATAGTTATGGCGGTCGTTGGAATAACCTCGATTTATCTAGAACCCGTGCTAAGGCTATTAAAGATTACATGGTTGGCTTAGGCGTTGATGAAGCTAAAGTGGTTACTGAAGGCTTTGGTGAAAAACGATTTGTAGACACCAATGATAATATTTTAGGCCGTGATAAAAACCGTCGCTTGGTAATTCAAATAGCAAAAATGTAAGTTAAGCTCTCTCCTTTAATGGCCGAATGTGTAATTTAAGCACTTTCGGTCAATACCTATCAATTTAATCATGCCTCTATTGTTAAAAAACAATACTCTGACCATTTAGTTATTAACATTTGGCTTTTTATTTTTTCATTTATATTAATAAGTTAAATTTCATTTCTTGATGATTTTGGCTTTTTTAATACAGTTGTAAATAGAAGATTACATTTTATTTTGTCTCTTTTATGACAAAACTATTTAAGTTTTGCACAACTAGTTATATCTTGCGTGTCTCTCACGTTTGATCAGGATCATTAAGTGCTTAAAAATAAAACAATAGGTAGCATGTTAATTGTTGCAGGAACTACCATAGGTGCAGGTATGCTTGCCCTACCAATTGCCTCTGCGGGGCTCGGGTTTAATACGGCAATGGTGTTAATTGTAGGGTGTTGGTTACTAATGACCTACACGGCTTTGCTTATGTTGGAGCTGCACCAATATGCCCCTCGCGATGCGACTTTAAATACACTGGCTAAGCTTTGGCTTGGTAAACGTGGCCAGTATGTAGCTAACTTTTCGATGATATTTTTATTTTATGCACTGTGCGCTGCTTACATAGCCGGTGGCGGTGCTCAGCTACAAGAGCGCATTAATACTGGGTTTAATCTTAGTATTGCTCCTCAATTAGGCTCCATTATTTTAGCCGTATTGATTGCAGGCGTGGTGACTTTAGGCACTAGTAAAGTTGATAAGCTTAACCGAGTACTATTTAGTGTAAAAATAGTCGTTTTGGCTAGCTTGTTTTATATGCTAACACCTTATGTACATGGCCAACACTTATTGGAAATGCCTGTTGAGCAAGGGCTGATACTGTCGGCTATCCCGGTGGTATTCACCTCTTTTGGTTTTCATGGCTCAATTCCTTCTATTGTTAAATATGTCGGGCTTGATATAAAAACCTTGCGCAAAGTTATGATTGCAGGCGCCTCTTTACCACTGGTTATTTATGTATTTTGGCAAGTATTAAGCCAAGGCATAATGAGCCAAGATCAATTACTACAAAGCGAAGGATTAACTGGGTTTGTAGCCAGTGTGGCCAATATTGCCAATAACGCCAATGTTTCTACTGCGGTTAAACTCTTTGCCGACTTAGCTCTAGCAACGTCATTTTTAGGGGTAAGCTTGGGGTTATTTGACTTTTTTGCTGACACATTCAAAAAAGCAGACACGGGGGTTGATAGAATTAAAACAGCACTTATTACTTTTGTTCCTCCTCTTGGATTTGCTTTATTTTACCCGCAAGGATTTATTATGGCATTAGGCTATGCAGCCATTGCTTTGGTTATATTGGCAGTATTTTTACCTGTTAGCATGGTTTACAAGCAGCGTCAGGGGATTGAAAAAGAAGGCTATAAAGTACGCAGTGGTAATATTGGTTTGGCCATAGCCGCTTTGTGTGGTATTTCAATTATTAGCGCACAATGCCTGCAAATTGCAGGACTTATACCGGCTATAGGCTAGCCCCTATAGTTGTTCTAATGTATGCACCCCAATGATGGTTTTGGGGTGCATACCATTCAAACGTCAATTGTTAACGTTAAAATACTATCGCTTGCCCTCTTCCGCTTTGCTCAGACGCCGCATCTAATTTGCCATCATTATTGATAATCACATGCATATCACCAAAGTGACGCTCATCCACTGTATAACCCATTTTTATTAGCTGTTGCTTTACTGAGGACTCCAAACCCGAGTGCGCTCTAATCACATTTTTAGGCCATAACTGATGGTGAAAACGCGGGCTATTTACTACTTCATTTGCACTCATATTAAATTCAATCGCATTGAGTATTGATTGATACACTGAACTAATAATTGTGGTGCCGCCAGGCGACCCTGTTACCATTTTCACCTTGTTATTACTGAGTAAAATGGTTGGAGTCATAGAGCTTAACATACGTTTATGTGGCTGAATTTCATTCGCTTTTCCGCCAATGGCGCCAAATACATTCATAACCCCGGGTTTAGCGCTAAAGTCATCCATTTCATCATTTAAAATGAAGCCTGCGCCTTCTACGACTACGCCACTACCGAACCCTAAATTGATGGTGGTGGTATTAGCAACAGCATTCCCCATGTTATCAATAATAGAAAAGTGAGTGGTTTGTTCGCTTTCTTTTAAACCCGGTTTAATATTTTCAGTGGTAGAAATGGCCTTTAAATCTATACTATTGCTGCGGTTTTTAAGATAGTTTTCTGCAAGTAACTTAGCTTTAGGCACTTGGTAAAAATCAGGGTCGCCTAAGTATTCTGCCCTATCAGCAAACACTCGCTTACCTATTTCAGCAAGCAAGTGCACATACCCTACTGAATTATGTGATGGTGCAGCTATGGGCTTTTTAAGCTCATACATTTTAAGCCATTGTAATATAGCAATACCGCCGGAGCTTGGTGGCGGTGAAGTAAGCACTTGATAGCCGTTCCAGTTAGCTTTTATAGGAGTACGAGACTTTGCGCGGTAATTTTTTAAATCGTCTTGAGTAATAATACCGCCATGTTGCTTCATAAAGTTTGCGATGATCGTTGCAGTTTCACCTTGATAAAAGCCATCTTGGCCATTATCGCGAATGCGTTTGAGTGTCGCGGCAAGCTCAGGTTGTTTAAAAAGCTTACCTGATGTAGCGCTTGCAAAATAACTGGCAAAATTTACTTTAATGTTTTTATTGTTTAGGTGCTCTATGTAGCCCTTAATTAACTGAGCCAACTTTTCGGGCACCACGAAACCTTGCTCAGCTAATGTAACCGCAGGTTGTACTAAGGTTTTCCAAGGAAGTGTGCCATGCTTTTTATGTGCTAGCCACATACCAGCAACACTCCCAGGTACGCCACTGGCGTGAATACCATAAATAGATTTATTAGCAATAACTTGCCCTTGCGCGTCTAAATACATATCACGATGTGCGGCGTTCGGTGCAGTTTCACGGTAATCTATAAAATCACCTTGCCCATCCTTATGAATAAGCATAAACCCACCGCCGCCAATATTACCCGCCTCAGGGAGCGTAACGGATAACACAAATTGAGCAGCAATAGCGGCATCAACCGCGTTCCCCCCCTGTTCTAACACAGCTTTTGCAGCATGTGCACTAAAAGTGTCTGGCATGGCAACGGCACTCTGTTTAGCCACTACATTAAAAACACATAACTGTATTACCACAATACTACTGATAATTAGCTTACGTGGTGAAAAAAGTGATCCCATCCCATATCCTTAGGTTATTTTTATACATTGATGGCAAACATTAATGCATAGTAACAAACATCAGGTCAATATTTAGATGCTACATTTTTGAGGCTTAGGAAGTTTTAGCTCAACTGCAGGGCTTTGAATAAAGCGCAGCAGTTAAGTTTGAGCCATCATCAGTATGAATATAATAGTGCTGTAGCTGCATACCGAGCTTTTTCATGATGTTAATTGAGCCAACGTTGGCGGTCAGCGCTGTGGCACTGATTACCTTTACTTGCGACTGTTTTTCAATCGTTGAGCAAATCGCTTGTGCCGCCTCAATTGCATAACCCTTACCCCAACTCGCTCGTTTAAACCGCCAGCCTACTTCAATATCACTAAAGTCAGGCGTATCTGAAAAAAAGCCCATCGGCCGAACAAGCACCCAGCCAATAAAAGTATTACTTTCACGCAGAGTTACTTGCCATAGCCCCCAACCTTGTTGCTCATTGCGATAAGCGAGCATTCTTGGAATGGCTTTCGTTTTTATCTCTTCAAGAGTGGTAGGTTTACCTTGAGTTAAATACTGCATAACTGCTGGGTCTTGATCGAGCTCATATAATTGCTGCCAATCATTTTCGTCCATTAATTTAAAACTTAATCGTGTTGTTACAGCTATGTTCATTTTCATTGTTGTATAGTTACCTCTGAAATATATTTTTCACTAAAGGAGATAGTCAATGAAGAAATTAGCAGGTTTAGCATTATTAGGCACTTTAATTACACTAACAGGGTGTGAAGATGCCAACGAAGTGAAACAAGACGCCAAACAAACGAGCGCTGAAGTTCAAGAAAAGCTAAACGAAACGTGGAACGACGTTAAAGAAAAAACCAATGAGCTTAAAAATGACGAGTCATTAAATGAGCTACTCGAAGAGAGTAAAGCGATGGGCTTAGACATGTACGATGACGGCAAAGAAGTAGCTGTTGATGCATGGATCAAAAGCAAAGAAGCGGCTGGCGAGCTAACTGAAAAAACTAAGCAAAAAGCACGTGAAATTGCGGCAGAAATTGAGCAAGCACGTGAAGAGCATAAAGAAGGTTAATTATTTTTAACCATAAAAAAAGGTAAGCCATGGCTTACCTTTTTTGTTTTATTTTTAGAGCAAGTTATAGATTATAGTTCAAAGTCTTTTTTGAATTTTAAACCAAACTCACTACGATCATTGCTGCGCATTACGCCAACAAAGCCAGTTTGCTGCAGGCGACCTACATCGTAAACTTCGTTTAATACGTTCTCACCATATAGCGTTACTTCCATATCGCCGTATGGATTAGTGTAAGAAATATTAAAACCAACTAGCTCACGCGAATCAATCGTTTCACTTTTATTGAAAACTGACTGACCTTGCATTTCGCTACGGTACGAGTAGTTTGCATTTAATGCAACAGTGCCACCATTGCTTAAATCAACAAAGTAAGATGGAGCAACCATCACTGTCCAACGAGGTGTCAGTGCTGGTGAGTCACCTTTACCAATACCTTGTACACCCTCAGCCACTTCTGTAATTTCAGAATCTAAGTAACCTACTGCAGTGCGAATAGTAAAGTCGTCGGTTAGTGCAATTGTGGTTTCAAGCTCAATACCTTGCGCTTTAGACTGGCCTGCATTTTCAACGATAGTTACAAAGCCACCGCCCGCGGTTGGATCTGAGAATGGCAATGCTAAATCAGTGTAGTCAGTAACAAACATTGCAAGCATCATAGATACATTTTCATGTACCTGGCCTTTTAAACCAATCTCGTAGTTAACTGCTTTGGTTTCATCAAACGATACAAACTGATCCGGACCACCAAATGGGCGCGGTGGAAAGCCACCTGTTTGGTAACCTTTTTGCACTTGACCGTAGACATTCATATTATTGCTAAGCTGGTATGAAGCATTAATGTCCCATGTTACTGCATTAAAGTCTGCACTAATGTCTTTACGTTCAGGGAAGGTTGGGAAAATAGCATTCGCATCTTTTTTATCTTCTGAGTAACGAAGACCACCGCCGATTGTTAAATCATCAGTTAAATCGTAACTACCGTTGATGTAAGCTGCGTATGAGTTTGTTTCTTGATTGATTTCAAAAAAGCCAAAACCACCAAATGACGGAGTAACACCATCATTCAATAGACCATTTGGCGTGTTAAATGGGCTAAATACAAAATCTTCTGAGCGAGTAAAACCATCTTCATTAAAGAAGTATAGACCCGATACAAAGTCCATTTTATCAAACGTTGCGTTTAGCTGAACTTCAAAAGAGTATTGATCTGCACCGCCTACTTCTGGGAACTCAGATAAGTTAAGTGGTGATGCATCATCATCTAAGCCACCTTCATACTCAGAAGTACGGTAGCTTGAAATAAACTTAGCTGTATACGTGTTATTAATGGCCCAGTCAGCTGTAAATGACGTGCCCCAACCAGAATATGAAGTTGACTCAATACCTGCAACCGTTGTGCCTAAATCATCAGGGTTTTGAGGAATTAAGTCTTCAGTTAATAATGGGAAATCGCCATTAAAGACATCATTTGAATCTAATGAATCTGTCAGTTCAATAGTATAAGGCGATTGACCTGACTCATTATCAACGCCATCTAGCGAGAAGGTAAACGCTAAATCACTGGTTGCTTCGTATTTAAGTGCGATACGACCACTAAACTCTTGCTCTTCACCAATTTCTTTTTCAGGGTTAGCTAAGTTTACTGCTGTACCTACCCCATTACGTTGTTTGTATGATGCACTTGCTGACATGCTTAGATCGTTAGTTAGTGCATTATTAAAGTAAATATCACCCGCAACTCGACCACGACTGCCCACTTTAGCGGTTGTTGTTAGAATACCTTCATCACCAGGTTGTTTAGTAATTACGTTTACTGCACCACCTAATGTGTTACGGCCATAAAGTGTGCCTTGTGGCCCACGTAGAACTTCAACTCGCTCTACATTAGGAAGTGATAAGTTAGACCCCATTTGGCGACCTAAGTAAACACCATCTAGGTAAACACCTACGCCTGGATCGGTTGTTATAATGTGATCTTGCAAACCAATACCACGAATAAACACTGATGCATGTGCTGCATTACCAACACCATAACGAGTAATGTTTAAGTTAGGAACGTATTTACCAATATCTTCTAAGTTACCCATATTGGCTTTATCAATAAGGTTAGCACCTATTGATGTAATCGCAGTTGGAGATTCGAACAAGCTCTCTGTACGTTTACGAGCTGTCACTTCAATTTTTTCAAACGCGTCTTGTTTGGCTGTCGTTTTAGCTTCTTGTGCATTTGCGGAAGTTGTTAGGGCTGCAATAACCGCTAAACTTAACTGTGAGAGGGTGCGTAATTTCAAGGTTTTCTCCAAAGAGTATTAATTTAATTATGCGTTATGCTGTGTAAACATAAATTGTAGGCATAAAAAAAGATGCTTTAGATGCATCTTTCCTCTGGGAGTGTATTGTATTACATAAAAGTTACAATATGTATATTTAACTTTAGTTTAAGCAAAAAAAAATTAATTTTTAACTTTTTAACCTAAACTAATTATCTAAACAATGACGCAGTTCTAATTTAAATTAAGACTTTAATACTAACCACCACCGATATTACTCATTAATCATACAGCTGGTTTATTGTAAAAAACACATTAAAGCTACTTGAAGTTATGACAATATCCAAAGACCCTTTATATTTAAATATTAAGCAAAACCATTTTTAGGTGAAAAGCATGACAAAAAAACAGACCACGCAATCAGCAAACATGCTTTTTAATAACACCCCCTACAATCCGTTATTTTTTACAACATTAAATAGCGACATATTGTTAGTCAGCTATTCAGCACTCAATACGCTTACAAATTACGAACTTCTGAGCCATTTTATACAAATCAATAATTATCAGGGATTGGTTATTTTTAATATTCCTAAAGATACTGATGTTATTTCACTAAAAGAATGGCCAAACTTAAAAGGTCTTTTTTATCAAGACACCAATGAAGAGCTATTCAACAGGGGGTTAGATGCAATTACACAAGGAGAATTGTGGTTTCCACGCACAATCAGTGATATTTGGATGCGCCAAATGCTCGATACAGAGCAAAAAAATGCTTTGCAAACAAGTAACCTAACCGATAAAGAAATTAAAGTGCTTAACCTACTCTTTAGTGGTCTTCATTCCAGTGCTATTGCTGATAGTTTATTTATAAGTGAAGCTACGGTTAGAGTACACTTACATAAAATTTATAAAAAAATAGCGGTCAAAAATAAACAGCAGGCAATTCGTTGGTGCCAAGATAACCTAAAAAATATAAATACGCGCTCATAACTAAAAAATAATTACTACTTAATGCGTACTGCAATAAACATAACCTCACCATAAATAACTCAAACAACCCAGTTGGTTACATTACCTTAGATAAAAAAATCCTTAATTTTCAATCACAGCCATGCGTTCTTGTTGCAAAAAAGTAGTGAAAAGTACTTAATTTATTAATTTTAATTAGAAAAAAGTTAATACTCATCTTATACTGCAGCGGGATACACATGAAATTAAATAGGATACACAATGAAAAAACTATCTGTAGCAGTAGCAATTTGTTGCGCACTTGCCACAAGTAACGCGAGTGCTGAAGTTCGTATTAATGGGTTTGCTTCTATTGTCGGTGGTAAGTCGCTCGATAGTGATCAAACGTTATATGGATATGATGATGATATTTCATTTAAAAATGAAAGCGTGTTTGCTCTTCAGCTAACCGCTGACCTGCAAGAGAAGCTATCCGCTACAGCGCAGATAGTGGCTCGCGGCGAAAATGATTTTGACGCCGACTTTGAATGGGCATACTTAACTTATGAGATATCTGACGAATTACAAATCAGTGCTGGTAAAATGCGTGCACCTTTTTATCGCTACTCTGACTTTTTAGATGTTGGCTATACCTACCGCTGGGTGCGCCCACCTCAGTCTGTATATAACTTACCGTTTTCAACCTATGAAGGCCTAAGCTTATTACATACAACTCAACTTGGTGATTGGGACTCTACTCTTCAGGTTATTTACGGCAGCTTCGATGATAACATTGCCGTAGTATCTGTTAACGGTGATACCGAGCTTAACGACATTGCAGGGTTAAACTGGACATTGAGTTACGATTGGTTCAGTGCTCGCGCTGCTTACTTTGTTGCTGAAACAAGTATTGAGATTGAAAATGATACGGCCGAAGGTATGGCGCTTAATGGCTTAGAACAAGCCCTTCGTAACTCAGGTTTTGTTGATCAAGCAAACAGTATTGCTATTGACGAAGACGATGGTGCATTTTTAGCACTTGGCTTTTCAATTGATTACAACAATATCTTGTTCGACGCTGAATACACACAGTTTGAAGTAGATAACAGTGCGCTCGCTAAGCAAACTCAATATTACACATCTTTAGGCTACCGTATGGACGACTGGCTTGTTCATTTAACCTATGAAAACAACGATGATGAGCATGATAGTAATCGTTATAATGCACTACCAAATGTACCGCCGTTAAATGCTGGGCTTAACCAAGTTTTGGAAGGCTCTAAAGCTAAGAGTAATGTATACACGATTGGTGCTCGTTATGACTTCCACCCAATGGCTGCCTTTAAAGTAGACTTTAGCCGCCTAAAAGATGATATCTCAAATACTGAAACTGACGTAGTTGCCGTTGGCGTTGATTTAGTATTTTAATTGGAGCGAATGATGAAGAAATTAATTTTAGCCAGTATGCTAACACTATGTAGTACTGCAGCATTTGCTGAAGTTGCAGTAATCGTTAACCCAGCGAATGCCAATGCAGTAAGCCAAGACGATATTAAAAAAATATACCTTGGCAAGAGCAAATCGTTTGCTGATGGCACCAAAGTAAACCCTGTTAACCAAAATGGTACTGCGGTAGCTGATGAATTTAACGACAAGCTTGTTGGTAAGTCAGGCAGCCAGTTAAATGCTTATTGGTCAAAGCTGGTTTTTACTGGTAAAGGCACACCTCCAGGTAAACTGGATAATGACCAAGCCGTGATTGATTTTGTAGCTGCTAATACAGATGCGATTGGCTATATTGATAGCGCTAAAGCAAGTGATAAAGTCAAAGTAGTAGGCAAGTATTAATCTGCTAAATTAAAAATAAAAAGCCCGCAATAAATACTTTATTGCGGGCTTTTTTATGCCTATTATTTACAACCTTAATAAAACATTAAAATATCGCCTTAACGACTACTCATCAATTTTAAACTTAGCAGTTGCATCTAATAAGTTATCTGAAAGGTAATGTAAGTTTTTAGCCACATCTCTTACGGCTTTGAGTGAGCTCATCGTATCTTCGAATGAAACATGCATATTAGATACGTTGTCTACAACCATTGCGGCTACTGAGGTTTGCTCTTCAGTTGCTGCTGCAATTTGCGAGTTCATACCATTAATTTCTAGTATTTGCTCGGCTATTTTTTCAATCGAAACACCGGTTTGCTCTGCTGCACTGGCATTATCGGTTGCCATATCTCTTGCAGAGGTCATAGCCGTCACAGATTCATTGGCTGCGACACTTAGGGTACTTAATAACTCACGAATTTCATTGGTTGACTGTGCAGTGCGTGATGCAAGCTCACGGACTTCATCAGCAACCACAGCAAAGCCTCGTCCATGTTCACCCGCGCGTGCAGCTTCTATTGCGGCATTTAGGGCTAATAAGTTTGTTTGCTCGGCAATGGATGTAATTACATTTAGTATTTGCGATACATTTTTAGTGTCATCGGCTAACTTATTAATGGTGTTGGCCGCTATATTAATTTCATCGCTTAGAGTGCGCGATGCGTTAACAGACATTTTTACTTGAGCACGGCTTTGATCTACTTCTTTTTCTGCTGTTTGCACGGCATTAGATGCGCTTGCTGCTGATTGTGAAATATCGCCAACACTTTGCTTCATCTCTTCCATAGACTGTTTAACAACATCGGCATCGGTAGTTTGCTTAGTGGTTGCTCGCTCAGCTCGCTCCATCCCCTGTACAAGACGGGTTGAGTTTTCCATTAACGGTTCACATACCGCGATGACTTCTAAAACGGTTTCTCTAAGCAAGCTAATGAATGCATTAAAGTTTATTGATACCTGACCTATTTCATCTTCAGAGTTAACGGCAAGCTTTGTACTTAATGACCCTTTACCACTTGCTAAAAGACTCAGGTTATTAGCGGCATCACTGGCTGATGAACCAATATTACGTGCAATCCAAATAGCCATAAGCAATAACAGTGTTAATGATACAACCGCAACAACCAGCATTAAGTTAAGTGCATCATCTGAGCGTGCTTTTGTATTAGCAACAAGCTGGAAGAAGCGATCATCTGCTTTTTGCTGCGCACTTTTAAAGCTAGTTAAAACAGCTTCATAAAGGCTTGTTTTAAGCTGAGCCTGTTGTTGTATTTTACTAAAATCAGCCGTGCCATTAACCATACCGTTGGCAATCGTTGCAGATATTTTCTCATAATTAGTCAGTCGCGTTTTTGTGTCGCTATTAATATAAGATGCATTAATTGTTTCTATTGCGTCTATATTCATGATGAGCTGCAGGTAAGTTTCACTCGCTTTTGTTACTAAATCTTGCTCGCCAAACGTTACAGCCTGAGTATATAACTCATCTAACTTTTCTAAAATGCTTACATTAGCCAAGGTTAATTTGGCAACTTTATAAGAAGATTTCTCCATTTCATCAAGTGATATGCGATTTTCGTTCATAGCAAAGTAATTAACCAAAACAATTACTAAAAATGCGATTATCGCTATAGATGTAATTGCATGTATTTTTTTAGTAATGCTGAGGTTTTTAAAAGAGAAACCTGAAGCCATATTAATTTACCCCGTTTAATTATCTATAGTTATTATCGGCTTAAGATACAAAAATGTTAACTTTATTTTTAACTTTTGATGCTTTTTATACATAAAGTTAAATATACAGTAGTATTCTTTCATAAACACTTACAATTGAAATATAGAGTGTTCTACTCAATGTTCAACATTAATCCAAAAAGAGTTGTTTAATATTTTAAATTTTAGGCACAAAAAAACCAGTAACATTGCTGTTACTGGTTTTTATATTTGGTGCGGATGGGGGGACTTGAACCCCCACGCCCGAAAGCACTACCCCCTCAAGGTAGCGTGTCTACCAATTCCACCACATCCGCATTTTTTAAGCTATCGCTTAGCGTTAAGTCTTAAAGCTAACTCGAGGAAAGAGAGCAACTTAACAATTTAAACTAATTAATTTGGTACGTCAGAGCTTTGCTCTTTAGTTGATGTTACTGGAACATCTTCTTCAACTGGTGTTACAGTTTCAACAGCTGGAGCCGCTTCTAAGTTTTCCCATTCGTCAGTCTTTTTGATTTGACCGGCAGTCAGGTTACCTAAAACAATACTTAACACAAAAAAGATAGTTGCCAGAGTTGTTGTCGTTTTCGTCATAAAGTTACCGGCTCCCGAAGAACCAAAAACAGTAGACGATGCGCCTGCACCAAATGATGAGCCCATGTCAGCACCTTTACCTTGCTGGATCAAAACCATACCAACAAGCGCTAAAGCTACAATTAAATACACTACTAATAAAATTTCGTACATCTTATACGGTCCCTTTTGCACTATTGCAGATAGCAGTAAATGATTCTGCTTTTAGACTTGCGCCACCAATTAGGCCGCCGTCTATATCTGTTTGTGCAAATAATAATTCGCTATTTTTTTCATTTACGCTACCACCATATAAGATGGTTAGCCCTTGTGCTAAATCGCTGTCTAGTGAAGCAATTTTGTCACGGATAAATTTGTGAACACTTTGCGCCTGTTCAGGCGATGCAGTCTTACCTGTGCCTATAGCCCAAACGGGCTCATATGCTATCACAGATTCTTTCAGTGCTGCTACACCTAATTTATTAATTACTGCGTCAATCTGCGCAGCAACTACCTGTTCTGTTTGACCGTTTTCTTGCTCTATTTCACTCTCTCCGACGCATAATATAGGTGTTAAACCTACTTGTTGGGCGCGAGCAAATTTTGCGGCTACGGTATCGTTGCTTTCTTTGTATATACTGCGGCGCTCTGAATGACCGACCAGTACATATTTTGCACCTAGCTGTTTTACCAACTGGGCATCTACTTCACCAGTAAAGGCACCTGGCGTATTCTCTGAAACTGTTTGTGTCCCAGTAGTTACACCACTTGCAATCATTGCTGATATCAGTGGAAACGGAGGAAATAAAACAATGTTTACTTCAGAAGATTTAACATTGTTAATAGCATCAGACAGTTGCTCAACGAGTTCTAATGAACCATTCATTTTCCAATTGCCTGCGACCATCGCCTTGCGTGTTGCCATTTTTCCACTCCACATTAGAAAGCGGGCGAGATATTAACTCGACTCGCCCAAAGTTACAAGAGGTTATTGTTCTCAATCAGTTTGTTTGCTCATAGATTCGACAACCGCTGCTATTTTCTGAGCGCTATCGATAACTATTTTTTCTTGTTCCGCTTCAACCATCACTCGTACAACAGGTTCAGTACCTGACTTACGAAGTAATACACGGCCTTTATCTGCTAAGCTTTGCTCTACTTCAGCCACAATAGCAAGCACTTCTGGTGCTTGGGTTGGATCGGTACCAGCAGTGTATCGCACATTAATCATTTTCATTGGGTACTTAGTAAATCCAGCGCCTAAATCTTGAAGTGTACGGTTTTGAGCCACCATAGCAGCAAGTACTTGTAAGCTTGAAATGATGCCATCGCCAGTGCTAATCAAATCTAGATTTAAAACATGACCTGAGCTTTCGCCGCCTATTTTCCAGCCTTTTTGCTGCAGTAGTTCCATCACATAACGGTCACCCACTTTGCTACGAGCAAAAGCAATATTTTTGGCTTTTAACGCATTTTCAAGACCCATATTCGACATTACAGTACCAACAACTCCGCCACCTAGGTTGTCATCTTGAGCGGCTTGGCAAGCAATAATGTAAACTAAATCATCACCATCAAATACGCGGCCATTATGATCAACCATCATCACCCGGTCGCCATCGCCATCATAAGCGATACCTACATCTGCTTTATGCTCAAGTACTTTTTGCTTTAGTGTATCTACGTGAGTTGCACCACATTCATGGTTAATATTAACCCCATTTGGCTCACACGCATGGGTGATCACCTCTGCACCAAGCTCTCGCATAACTGAAGGTGCTATGTGGTAGGTTGCACCGTTGGCGCAATCTAAAACTATTTTTAGCCCTTCAAGTGATAAGCCTTGTGGAAACTGACTTTTACAAAACTCTATATAACGGCCATCAGCGCTTGATAAGCGTGTTGCTTTACCTAGCTTATCAGAGGCTACACAGGTCATAGGTTCGTCAAGCATGGCTTCAATTTGCAGCTCTACAACATCATCTAGCTTTAGGCCTTGGCCATTAAAAAACTTAATGCCGTTATCGTAATAAGGGTTATGGGATGCGCTGATCACAATACCCGCTTCTGCGCGAAACGTTTGCGCTAAATAAGCAACGGCAGGCGTTGGCATAGGGCCAAGTAAAATAACATCAATGCCGGCAGCAATTAGACCAGACTCTAATGCAGTTTCAAGCATGTAACCAGAAATACGAGTATCTTTACCAATAATGACTTTTTTTGTGCCATGTTGTGATAATACACGCCCTGCAGCCCAACCTAGCTTCATTGCAAACTCAGGATTAATAGGCCCTTGACCTACTAAACCACGCACACCGTCTGTGCCAAAATATTTTCTTTCTTTCATTTAAAGTACTCCTTGTTTGCAGGCTTGATATACGCCAAGCACGTCTGCGGTTTCTTTAACATCATGCACACGGATAATATGCGCACCGTTTTGTGCAGCTATTAATGCGCCAGCTAAGCTGCCTGCTAATCTATCTTTTGTATCTCTGTTGAGTAAATTACCAATCATTGACTTACGTGATAACCCCGCAAGCAGCGGTAAGCCAAGCTGCGCATAGTCATTAAATTGAGCCAATATTTGATAATTGTGTTTAAGTGTTTTTCCAAATCCAAAACCTGGGTCTAATATTAACTGGCTTTGTTTTATACCAGCAGCTTCGCATGTGGCGATACGCTGGTTAAAAAAGTCATTTATCTCGCTTGCTAAATCATCATAGTGAGGGGCGTTTTGCATACTTCGCGGTTGTCCTTGCATATGCATTAAGCACACGACTACGTCAGGATACTGAGCAACCACCTCTATTGCACCAGGCTCTTGCAGTGCTCGCACATCATTAACAATATCGGCACCTGCTTCAATGGCTTGACGCATGACTTCAGCTTTACTGGTATCGATTGAAATAACGCAATCACTTTGCTCACGAATAGCATTAATAAGTGGGATAACGCGTTGTAGTTCATCTTCAAGGCTGACATCGGGAGCACCCGGGCGTGTAGATTCACCACCGATATCTAAAATAGTCGCTCCCTCATCAAGTAACTGCATCGCATGATTGAGTGCAGCTGTTGTATTAAAAAACTGGCCTCCATCTGAAAATGAATCAGGAGTAACGTTTACTATCCCCATAATAACGGGTTCGCTGAGTTCAAGCACTCGACCACGTGCAAGGTTAATTTTATTATTCATCGCTAACCCTAAAATATGTTTCTGCAGTGTAATACCAACTCGTTATGATACTTAACCATTTTAAGCGAGGAAAGTCGGACGGTAACAATGCACGGTTTTCCTATCCAAAGTAGCTAACTTTATTAAGCGCATTGGTATAATTTATTAATTACGGCAATCTGATACAAAAAAGCCCCGAACTTCGGGGCTTTTGGATACGTTATTTTAACGATTATTCCGCTTTATCATCAAGGTTTGTTTCATCTTTTTTAGAGTCATCTTGTTTAGAGTCGTCGTTTTTAGATTCGCTAGTTGGTTTTTGTATTTCATCAACTGCTTTATCTTTAGAAACATCTTCCTTTTCAGGTTTAGCTTCATGACGGTCATGCGCATCACGTGGTTCACGTACTGGCTGACGCGCCATTAAATCATCAATCTGTTTCGCATCGATAGTTTCATACTTCATCAGTGCATCTTTCATTGCGTGTAAAATATCAATATTTTCTTTCAGTATTGATTCTGCACGTTGATAGTTGCGGTCTGAGAACAAACGTACTTCTGCATCAATTACTTTAGCTGTTTCGTCCGACATGCTCATAGAACGACCACCGCCGCCACCCATGTACATTTCGTTTTGATCTTCAGCATAAAGTAATGGACCTAGCTTTTCGCTTAAACCCCATTGTGTAACCATTTTGCGAGCAATGTCAGTTGCACGTTCGATATCGTTACTTGCACCTGTAGTTACTTTGTCTTCACCATAAATAATGGCTTCTGCAATACGGCCACCATAGAGGCTAGAAATCATAGACTCAAGTAGCTCTTTAGAGTGACTAACACGGTCTTGCTCTGGTAAATACATTGTCACACCTAGCGCACGGCCACGTGGTATAATAGATACTTTATAAACAGGATCGTGCTCAGGCACCATACGACCAACTATGGCATGGCCTGCTTCATGGTAAGCAGTCATTTCTTTTTCTTGCTCACTCATCACCATGGTCTTGCGTTCAGCACCCATCATGATTTTATCTTTTGCAGCGTCAAATTCAGCCATACTAACAACACGTTTATTACCACGTGCTGCATAAAGAGCCGCTTCATTCACTAAGTTAGCAAGATCAGCACCTGAGAAACCAGGTGTACCACGAGCAATCACTGCCGCTTCAACGTTATCACCTAACGGTACTTTACGCATGTGTACTTTTAGAATTTGCTCACGACCACGAATATCTGGTAAACCAACCACAACTTGACGGTCAAAACGACCAGGGCGAAGTAATGCTGGATCTAGAACATCCGGACGGTTAGTCGCAGCAATAACAATAATACCTTCATTGCCTTCAAAGCCATCCATCTCAACTAGCATTTGGTTAAGCGTTTGCTCACGTTCATCATGACCGCCGCCCATACCTGCGCCACGCTTACGACCTACTGCGTCGATTTCATCGATGAAGATGATACAAGGCGCTGCTTTTTTAGCTTGTTCGAACATGTCACGTACACGTGATGCACCAACACCCACAAACATTTCAACAAAATCGGAACCTGAAATAGTAAAAAACGGTACTTTTGCTTCACCGGCAACCGCCTTCGCAAGTAATGTTTTACCTGTACCTGGAGGACCAACCATAAGTACGCCCTTAGGAATACTACCGCCTAATTTTTGAAACTTAGAAGGGTCACGTAAAAAGTCCACCAGCTCGGTTACATCGTCTTTGGCTTCATCACAACCAGCTACATCAGCAAAGGTCGTTTTAACTTGATCTTCACTCATTAAGCGGGCTTTACTTTTACCAAATGACATGGCGCCTTTGCCACCGCCACCTTGCATCTGACGCATGAAGAAAATCCACACACCAATTAGCAGTATCATAGGGAACCAAGAAATGAAAATGCTTGCTAAAAACGATTGTTCCTCAGGTTTTACACCTTTGACATTTACATCGCTTTTTAACAAATCATTTAAAATATCTTTATCATAAATCGGCATAATCGTTTGAAAACGCTCGCCACTATTTTTTATGCCAGTAATTGTGCCACTGCCACTTTCAATAGACACTTCTTGTATAGAGCCACTACGGGCATCTTTAACAAATTGACTGTAACTTGTTTGACGATCAACTTGATCGCCGCCATTAAAGCTCTGAAATACTGACATAAGCACAACTGCAATAACCAGCCAGAGTATTAGATTTTTCGCCATATCGCTCAAGGGGTTAACCTCTTGTATCCAATTAATTTAAATTCAACTAAACGCCAAGCAACTGTACTACAGTTTGTATCCAGTCGCTACTATATATACTTCCCGAGAACGGGGACGCGAGGCATCCGGTTTACGTATCTTCACTGCTTTAAAACTATTACGTACATCTTGCAAATACTGATCAAAGCCTTCACCTTGGAATACTTTAACAATAAACGCGCCATTTTTCTTTAAAACTTGGTGACACATATCAAGTGCAAGCTCAACCAAGTACATGCTACCCGCCTGATCAACCGAGTTATTACCACTCATGTTAGGTGCCATATCAGACAATACCACATCTACATTTTTACCATCAATGCGTTTTAACAGCGCATCAAGTACAGCTTCTTCACGAAAGTCTCCTTGTAAAAAGTCAACACCCGCTAATGAATCCATAGGTAAAATATCACACGCAACCACTTGGCCTTTGTCACCTACTTTTTCTGCTAAGTATTGTGACCAACTCCCTGGAGCTGCGCCTAAATCTACTACTGTCATTGCTGGACGCAATAACTTATCTCTGTTTTGAATTTCGTCTAATTTGAAAACAGCTCGAGAGCGCCAGCCTTTTTTTTGCGCTTCTTGAACATATTTATCATCAAAATGTTCTTTAAGCCAACGCTGTGAACTGGCTGACTGTTTTTTATTTGTCATAAATTAACACGCAACTAATTAGTAATATTCTCTAGATGGCGTTAGAATACCCTTAATTCAAGCCATATTCAGCAAAATTTGTAATATCATGACATTATCAAACAAACAAAAGCAGTTTTTAAAAGGCCAGGCACATAGCCTTAAGCCTGTAGTTTTACTAGGTTCTAACGGTTTAACCGAAGGCGTAGTAGTTGAAATCCAAAGCGCACTAGAAATTCACGAATTAATTAAAGTGAAAGTGCCAACTGACGATCGTGAAACAAAAAAGCTTATTTTTGATGCCATTGTTCGCGAAACAGGGGCCACCAAATTACAAACAATCGGTCATACGATTGTGCTTTACCGTCAAAGCCCAGAGAAAAAAATTCAGTTACCTCGCGGCTAATAGCCCGTTGTAAAGCTATAAAAAAACCAGCCGCGGCTGGTTTTTTTTATAAATGGATTAAAAATCCATTATTCGCAAGTTTGCTTTATAGCTGCCATGCTCAAGCCTACTAAGTGAGTAATAGTGCCCGTACTGCCCCTCATCCATATTCTCAATAGTTTGGTTACTCAATAACGAAGCTAATTGCGGCGTGGTGTTACTATGCCCTATAACCACCACAACACCAGTTTGTGCTAACAACTGATTTTTCAATGTCGTTAAATCGGCAGCATTATAAGTAATAACTTTAATATTAAAATACCTAGCTAAAGGCGCTGCAGTGCTTAATGTGCGGTTATAATTACTACTGTATAACGTAATGTGTGGATGGGTTTTAACTAGCGAAACCAAATGCTCAGCACGTGCTTGCCCTTGCTCTGTTAAAAATGGATTACTGCCTGTTTGTTTTTCACTATGGCGAAACAAATAAAGCTGTTCAGGCTCAGCAAAAGCAGGATTGCATAGCATTAATAGTAATGCTATCCATGCTGATTTTATCAATACACTCATTGTTTTTTGCCTCGTTTGTATGCCAATAAACGGTCTATGAATTCAGTAGTAAGCTCATTAATGAGCCCAGTTTCTGCATTTAAAATCAAACTAAAGCCTACATTTAAGTGCGGAAAAACCACTAAGTCACTGCGGTAGCCTTGCACCCAACCACTGTGATAATAAAGCGTTTCATCATCATAGTCATACACACGCCAGCCTAGCCCATAGTAGGCTTCGTTCATGTGCTCTCGCCATACTCGTCTGTAGCGTTCTTTTTTAGTATGAGTATAAGGGCGTGTTTGCGTGGCCAATGCATCTAAGGATAATACCGATGGATATTGCCCTAATTGCGCATTTAACCAAATAGCCATATCTGACGCACTGGCGTTTACCCCTGCCGCGGGTGCAACTTTATAATAATTCTTTTTTAAGCGGGCGCTATACCAACGTTTTTTGCCACGCACGTGAGGGTGTGCATAGTTATTATCCTGCACCATGGCATCGTAACCCAAACTAGCATCATTCATTTCTAGGGGAGTAAAAAACGCCTCATTAAGCCACTGGATATAGGTTTTGTTGGTACTTTTTAAAATTACGTCGTCTATTAAGCTAAACATTACATTTTGATAGCCATAGCAATCACCAGGGTCACAAATGGGTTTAACATTCAATAGTTTTTCAACAATGTCCTTATAACCCATTCGCGATTCGATTAAATTATCGTAAGCGTTAGGAACTAGCCCACTAGAATGGCTTAAAATATGAAAAACTTTTAAATCATCTTTATAGTCAGTTTGCTTAAAGTCCGGTAAATAATAACTAACAGGTAAATAAAGGTTGAGCCGCTGTTCATTTGCGAGTTTAGCCGCTAACGACCCTGCAAATGTTTTCGATACGGAGGCTAAACGAAATCGAGTGTGCGGGTTAATTTTTTGCCCACCGCGCACCTTTGTATTGCCCATAGTATGGATGTAGTCACGTGCTTGTGAGTTGACAATAGATAGCGCCCCTCCTGGGATTTTTTTTATTTTTAGTTTTTTTTCTGTATAGCGTCCATAACTTTTAACAAATGCTTCCCAATCAGGATCTGTGCTTGCGCTCGCCTGTAAATGCGTCCCGATAAGGAGCACGGCAAAAAAGTAAAAGGGTAAGGTGTTAAAATACTTCATTCTTAGCTAATTTTTCTTTTTTAGTCATAATCAACCGTTATAATATCATGAACTTTTACTCGGACTAACGTACAATATGTCCGATTAATGGCTTTTGAGTGGATGTAAAATATTTATGCGTTTTTTAGTTGTATCACTTTTTATAATATCAGCGTCAGGTTGTGCTGTCGTTAAACAACCCGCAGAGCCTTTAGCAATGCCTGCAAAGCCTATGCTTAAGAGCCAAACTTATCAGTTAAAATATGAAACTGAGCATGCTTCACCAAAAGTGAAGTCGGTACAATTACCTGCCCACAACGTGAAAAAAAATCAAACTGTTAGAGTAATCGTAGACCGTGCAAGTGTTACCGACACTTTGGTCTCTCAAATAAGCCAAGCCTTAATTGATAAACAGCTTAAGGTGACCACTAGCGAGAATAGCGATTACACGTTAGCGATTCATCAAGTTGATCTGGAATTTATAGATGACGCCAAGTACACCCTAGCACAACCAGAAAAGCCATATTCACTGTTTTCAAAAGTAGCGCAGCAATTTCCGTCGCAACAATGCGCCAATATATTGGCCCAAGTTAGCATGCGACTTACTCACAAAGCATCGGGCGATGTGGTGTGGTTTGCTAAATCATCAATTGACAGTGCAAGCTTTCATCGTGAACCTTTAGTTTATAGCTTCAGCGAAGAAAAGAAGATCACTAATGAGCTAGAAGTTGTTGCATTTATACACAAGCACAACACTGAACAGGCTCGCCTTAAACGAGCTGAGCTTAATAATGAAGTAACGGCCCCTGCTTATAAAACCATTACAAAACTGAGTCGTTTAACTAAATTAAATGGGCCATGCACACGCACCGAAATAAGTGCTCTCACACCTATGATGCAATTTTACTTAAGCAGTATTCTTATTGATAAAATTAAAGTTCAGTAGTTGTTAGGACGACCGCTACATTTTTTTACAGATTTAGCTAAGAGTTTGACAATATACTACCCTTTTTAGCAAACTCTAATTAAGGTTCCAAGGATGACGTATACTTCTCTTAAACAGTCTTTTGGTTGTGCGGCCTTATTAGTTGCCGCTATTTTTAGTGCCCAAAGCAGCGCCAGTAATCGTTACTATGCCGATAACACTTTGGAACCCACCACTGGGTTTGCCTGGGATTGGAGCGCTGGCGCAGGCTATTATATTGAAGACTCTTATTTAGTTGGCATGAACTCCTATGATGTTGGTGCAGAACTAGATTTGAGTATTGCAGTTTCTTACGATAATTTTTATCTAGATTTTGACCATAATCAGCTCAGCGGTGGACTTGTTTTAGGCTATAGCTTAATTAACAAATATGATTGGGGTCTTGATTTATTAGGCACCAACATTCAAGCAGGTTTTGATGAACAAGGTTTAGGCTTTTATAACGACGGAATAATTGATCCACTGCGTGGTATAAAAAAGCGTAACTATGATTTTGACACCGGCCTTCGATTAACACGTCGATTTGAAAACTCACAAATTTCATTTGAATATTTACATGATATAAGCGGTGCTCATAATGGTTGGGTTGCCAATGTGTTTTTCAGCCATATTCAACCTTGGCGCAATTGGGAGTTTCGCTCCGGTATTGGCTTAAGTGCCTACTCTGCTGATTTTACAAACTATTACTTTGGTATTGATAGCGATGAAGCAAACGCAGCACGCCCTATTTATAGTACCGATGCCAGTACCAGTATTATGTTTGAATTTCATGCTGAATATCCCATCA
Source organism: Pseudoalteromonas undina (assembly GCF_000238275.3). Classification (NCBI taxonomy): domain Bacteria; kingdom Pseudomonadati; phylum Pseudomonadota; class Gammaproteobacteria; order Alteromonadales; family Pseudoalteromonadaceae; genus Pseudoalteromonas; species Pseudoalteromonas undina. The sequence goes on along the minus strand of NZ_AHCF03000003.1, from coordinate 601,584 downwards.
ATCAAGATTGGGTATTTTTAGCAGGCTGGCTAACTACATGGTTTTCAAAAGAAATTGAAGACAGCCCAATTATTTCCCAAGGATATCAACACAAAGCCAAGGTAGGCCTGCGTTATGTACTTTAGATTTTTTTACTGTTTGTTGTTTACATATTCGGGCTCTTTGCTTGCAGCCACTACACAACCCCCCAGTGAACTTACTGCTGTTCCCGATACCTGTGTAGCCTTACGTGAAGGGCGTCAATGTTATGCCGATGTTGTCTTATCATGGCAGCAACCAGAGGTAGGAAATTATTGTTTACGCGATGCAACCTCAAAATACATTATGCAGTGCTGGCTTAAACAGCGACAAGGCTCACTTAATTACGCCTTTGATTCAACCCAGAGCATTTCATTTGAGCTGTTTGATAGTAATACGTCACAAGTGATTGCTGTAAGCGAAGTTAAACTACAATGGGTGTATCAAAATAGACAAAAAAAGCGGCGTTGGCGGTTATTTTAGCCACACACTATAAACATCATTCAGGTATACGAAGAAAGCTTATGGATAATTACGGTACTATTTTACTGGTTGAAGATGATATCTCTCTTGCACAATGGGTAACTGAGTATTTAACTGAGCAAGGTTATATTGTGCATGTATGTCATCGCGGTGATGAAGTTATAAGCCAAGTAAAGCATTTAAACCCACAACTTATTTTACTCGATATTATGTTACCAGGACTTGATGGTATCAGTGTATGCCGTGAGTTACGTAGCTTTTATCAAGCCCCTATAATTATGCTCACCGCACGAGATGAAGAAATGGATGAGGTCATTGGGCTTGAAGTCGGTGCCACAGATTATATTATAAAACCTGTTCGCCCTCGCGCACTGCTTGCTCGTATTAAGTCGGCTTTACGCTACAGCAGCGACATACCTAAAACTGATGCTCAAGAGAGCATGATCAATATTGGTCAATTAAGTATTAATACCGAATCTCGTAACGTTACACTCAACCAGCAAGATGTGAATATTTCAAGCGCAGAGTATTTATTACTACATTACTTAGCCAGCAACGCTGGACAAGTTGTATCACGTGATGCGGTGTTTAAAGCAACCAAAGGCAGGGAGTATGACGGTCTAGATAGAAGCGTTGATGTGCTTATTTCTGCTTTGCGTAAAAAGTTTAATGATGATCCGCAAAAACCAGAAAAAATAAAAACTATTTGGGGGCGTGGTTATTTGTTTGTGACTACAGCGTGGTAAGTTTTAATGCCTGAGCGCTTAAAATAATAAGCGCGACAATAATAAAAGTCACTTCAATACACCCAGCCTATTATGGAATAGCATCAATGAAAAAGTTTTATATTTCACTACTAGGCAGTGCGCTGCTTTCAATTATTGTTTTAGGTTGGCTTATTGATGCATTTAGCCAACAAGCACATGCACCTTTGGATGAGTTTAGCGTACAAAGCCAGATTATTGTCGGGTTAAGTAAACAGCTCACAGCTATAAAGCCACAGGCACGACCAGAACAGGTAACTAAATTAGCCAAAGATTTTAACCTGACTCTTAACTACAAATTAAATCAGTCGCTCGCATTACCATTCGCCCTATTAGATAAAATGCAAACTCAAGGCGGGTTAATACTTGAGGACGAGCAAGGCTTTTACATGCTCTACACTAATGATGCATTAAGCCCTTACCATTTAACCATGCGTTTAGATAAGCCTTACGAGAGCACACAGCGAAACGACATAATTTTAACTTTGTTATTTTATACTGGCTTATGTGTTTTTATGGGTTTTATTATTACCCCTTTAGCAAAACGTCTTACAGTATTAAATGATGCGGCAAAACAGTTCGCATCCGGTAATGTTAAAGCCCGAATTAAGCCCTCTCGCTTTACCTATATTAAAGATGTGGAACTGACCTTTAACCGCATGGCAAGCCAAATTGAAAAGTTAGTTGCTGAAAATAAACTGATGGCCTCAAGCCTATCCCATGATATAAGAACCCCAATAGCATGCTTACGCTTTGGTGTTGACGCTGCACTTGATAGCCATGATGAGAGCAAAATAAAGCATTACCTAACCCGTATGGAAACCGATTTGGATCATATGGAGTCAATGTTAAAAAGCTACTTAGCATTTGCTACTTTGGAACAAAATGCCAATAAACTTACTTACTCATCAGCAAACCTTAAACAATATCTAAGTGATATTGTGCTGCAGCTTGAACCAAGAATAACCGCACGTTCGCTTAATATTTCTTTAGAATGTGATGATCATACTATTTTTGCTGACTTACATTGGCTAGCAAGAGCGATCGCTAACTTAATTAATAATGCCTGCGATTTTGCACATCATCACATTAAAGTAACCGCCTCGCTACAAGAGCACACTCTAGTCATCAGCATTGCCGATGATGGCCCAGGTATAGCTCAAGAAAACAATCAAAAAGTATTTAGCCCGTTCTTCCGTGAACGCAGCCACCGTAATCGCAGTGACAACAGTTACGGGTTAGGATTGGCTATCGTTGCCAAAGTAGCCGATTGGCATCATGGCTCAATAGAAGTGAGTAAAAGTGAGCACCTTGGTGGGGCCTGCTTTACACTTACGATTGCGCGGTTTAGATATTAATCAAACAAGTATCATCCGCTCTAACTAACGCAATATAATTAAAGAAATCGTGCTATTTATAATCAAAAAATGCACGTGTTATTTATATCTGAAAATAAAACGCAATAATTGTGCGACTAAGTCAAATAAGCACTTTTTATTTTTTTACAATTCCAGTAGATTGTCACGGCGTCGAAAAAATAGAGAAGCAAAATAATATGAGTGCAGTAAGAGGTGAGTTTAGCTCCCGCTTTGGTTTTATAATGGCTGCGGCAGGATCTGCTGTTGGGCTTGGTAATATTTGGGGTTTCCCGACACAAACAGCAAGTAATGGCGGGGCTGCCTTTTTAGTCGCGTACTTAGTACTGGCCTTCTTTTTAGCCTATCCTGCTTTAATGGCAGAGCTGATGATAGGTCGTCATGGACAAGCTAATGCGGTTTCTTCACTAACTAAATTAACCACTAAACCTTGGCAAAAGCAGTTTGCCTTTGCTGTTGGCTTTGGCGGGATTTTATGTGCTGGCTTTATACTAAGCTTTTATGCGATTGTTGCTGGTTGGATGTTAAGTGCAACTTTAGAGCCGGTTACTACTCTCATAGGCGCAGATGCGGCATCTTCGTGGTTAAGTGAACAGTCACTTACACGTAACATTCTTTTTACTGTGGTATTTATTATTTTAACCGTTGCTATTATCAGCCGCGGTGTTGAAAATGGTATTGAAAAATGGTCAAAACGTTTAATGCCTGCTTTGCTCGGTATTTTGTTTGCCTTAATTGCCTATGTAATGACTCAAGAAGGCGCTGTTGAGGGATTAAAAGCTTACCTAGTCCCTGACTTTTCTTCTATTTTTGATCCCACCTTATTAGTCAGTGCACTAGGACAGGCCTTCTTTTCATTGTCACTGGGCACCAGTGTAATGATTATCTATGGCTCATATATCAGTAAAAAAGAAAACCTCGTCTCTTTGGGGGCTTATGTTACGCTTATTGATGTATTCATCGCATTTGTAGCAGGCTTACTGATTATCCCCGCGATGTATGTTGCACAAGCCCAAGGTGTTGAAATATTCTCGTCAACAACAGGTAAACTACTTTCAGAAGACACCTTAGTATTTCAGGTTTTACCCGCCTTATTTGATGGCATGGGTGGTGTGGGTTTATTTGTTGGCTTTGCTTTTTTTGCATTAATGAGTATTGCCGCTCTAACCTCGTCAATTTCAATGCTTGAAGCGCCGGTATCGTACACTGTAGAGCGCTTTGCAATGAAGCGTGTGCAAGCAACATGGTTAATAGGTGCTTTAATTGCCATAGTTAGTATTACCATAGTGTGCAACTTAGGCACGTTATTTGGTTTAGTGATCACCTTAACAACTAAAGTCGCGCAACCTTTATTAGGACTTATGTGTTGTATTTTTGTAGGGTGGATCTGGTATAGGTCATCACTGCTCAAAGCAATCCAGCAAGGTAACCCTGAAGTACATAACACCTTATTTTGGAAAATATGGCCTTGGTATACTAAGTTTGTATGCCCTATCGCCATTAGCTTAGTATTTTTACATTCTTTACTTAGCTAATAAAACAAAAAAGGCCCACTAATGTGGGCCTTTATTTATTAAGAATTATCTACTGCTTTAAAATCATATCTTGATGGGGTATGCCATCTTCTAAGTACTCCTCCCCAACACACTCAAAACCAAATGAGCGATAAAAATTTAGTAAGTAGGTTTGTGCGCCTATATAAATATCACGAGTAGGCCAATGAGTTCTACAACAGGCAATAGCCTGGCTAACTAATTCTTTGCCTAAACCAGAGCTACGCTGTGATTGAGCAACTAAAACACGCCCTATCGCACTATAATGTGCATCTTTTTCATAACAACGAGCATAGGCATTTACTGTTTGCCTATTGAGTGAATACAAGTGGCGAGTAGCATCTGCAATATCCACATCATCAAGTTCGGGGTAAGGACACGCTTGTTCTACAACAAATACGTCAACACGTTCACGCATTATTGCAAACAGGGTTTGGGAGTCGAGCGCAGAGAATGGCTCACATTTAAACGCCATTTAAACACCTTTTATTATTACAGGGCCTTACTAAAAGGCCCCATAATCTTATTAAGCAAATAATCGCTCTAACTGATCACATAACTGAGATAAGTTAACATGATCATGCTCGATAGTTAAATCGACATAACCGTCACTTCTAAATGCTCTGTCTAACTCAATCAGTACATGCGTTTTATGCGCTTCAGGAATAAACGACAGTTCAATTTCCTTTATACCAAATAAGCTGCGACTATTTGGTTGATATTCAAGCTCTTGATAACACCCAGACACAGATTGAAAAGTAGAAGCACGTAAATGGCCTTGCTCTACATCTGCTTTAACTAAATTAAATCCTAGCTTCTCCATTGCTTGCATACAGGTTTTAACTGCTTCATTCGGATAGATGTGCAAATGGTCTTTATCTGTTGGATCAAGCGCAAGGTCAATATCAAGCCCTGTTTCTAACCACACATAAGACTGGTTATAACCGGCATTAATTTCAGTAATTGGTGTTTCTGAATGCAAACGGGCTTCAAACGGGATAGTTTTAACTTCACCAGGCTCAACAGTACCAATGTCAGTTATGCGCCATTGATCAATAACATGATTAGTAAAGTAATCACCGTCTTCACTGGCTACTTTAACCCGAGTAACTAACATTAAATCTAAACCCGCAATTTCTTGACTTACATCACCTGCACTAATAACTATTTGTGCATTGAATAGTTGGCCAGGCTGAAGATGCTCGGTTTCTAAAATAGTATCCACCTTGGCGGCACCAATGCCTACCGATGCTAAAATCTTTTTAAACATATTTTCTCCTTAAGCTAAGCAATACACTTGTTTGCTTACACTTAAACTCCTTCGTTATGGCATCTTAACCACATTTAAAAGCGCTTGTCAGCGAAAAACTGCTATTTACATGCTGTTTACCATAAAACTAGCCATTTATGTGTGTTTTTTGTACTTTACAGCCGCCTTTATGCATACATAAAGGTGTTTTAGCAATCAGCTGATAAATACTCACTATCAGCCAATTAGCAGTAGGAAATAAGTAGATAAATTGTCAATAAGCATTGTTTTTCGCTACACTACAATGCCAAGTGCAGTGATACTAATAACTATGGAACTAATTTATTTTGCTACCGCCTTCGTCTGCGGTTTTGGTATATATCAGCTAAAGTTACCGCCGCTTATCGGCTTTCTTATGGCCGGATTTATTCTTAATTTAGCGGGTTACAAAAGCACGGAGCTACTCGAAACGATTGCCTCTTTAGGGGTCACACTGCTACTTTTTAGTATTGGCCTCAAACTAAAAATTGCTAACCTTATAAAACCACAAGTGTGGGCTCCTGCCACCATACATATTATTTTAAGTAGCGCATTGTTTAGTGGCTTCATGTTGCTGCTTGGTGTATTCGCACTGCCATTATTTGTCGATTTAAGCTGGCAAAGTGCATTGTTAGTCGGCTTTGCTTTAAGCTTTTCGAGTACGGTATTTGCTGTAAAAGTACTTGAAGAACGCGGTGAAATGGCAAGTTTGCACGGTAAAATAGCCATTGGTATTTTGGTTATGCAAGATATATTTGCAGTCATATTCTTAGCGGTCAGTACAGGTAAAGTACCGAACATTTGGGCCTTAGGGTTAATTGTTGCACTACCTTTGTTTCGCCCAATTATGTACTGGGTTTTAAACCGCTCTAAACACGGTGAGTTACTGCCGTTATTTGGCTTTTTCTTTGCATTAGTAGCTGGGTACAATGCCTTTGAATTCGCAGGATTAAAAGGCGATTTAGGCGCATTGATCATTGGCATGATGTTCGCCCCTCACAAAAAAGCAGGTGAGCTGTCTAAATCGCTGCTTAGCCTTAAAGATATATTACTTGTTGGCTTTTTCTTAAGTATTGGTTTAAGCGCAGAGCTTACTGCCCACTCTTTAGTCGTTGCTTTAATTTTAGTATTGGTTATTCCTGTTAAAACGCTGCTTTACTACATACTAACTAATTTATTTAAACTGCGAGCTCGTACCTCTTTGCTCACCGCATTTAGTTTGGCTAACTTTAGTGAGTTTGGCTTAATTGTTTGTGCCGTTGCTGCATCTAGCGGCATGGTTACCTCTGAATGGCTCGCGGTTATCGCGATTGCCGTATCAATTACATTTGTGATTGCTTCCCCTTTAAATAAACGCTCTAACGAGCTGTACGTTAAAATTGAACGCCTCTTATTGAAGTTTGAAAGCAAGACCCGCTTAGCAGAAGAGCTTCCTGTAAACTTAAATGATACGAAAATAGTGATCTTTGGTATGGGTAGAATTGGCACTGGTGCCTATGAAACAATAAACGCAACTCACCCTGATGTAGTTGCAGGTATTGATATTAAACCTGAGGTGGTCGATAAACATATTAAACGGGGACGCAGAGTATTAATTGCCGATGCCACCGACCCTGATTTTTGGCAGCGCGTTAATCACTCTCATGTGGAAATGGTCATGTTAACTATGCCTAAGCATATGCAAAATATTTTTGCTTTAGAGCAATTACAAGCATCAGGCTATAAAGGGCAAGTAACTGCGATTGCTAACTACCCCGATCAGCAAAAAGAATTAGAAGATATGGGAATAGATTCTACTTATAACTTTTATTTAGAGGCTGGTAGCGGTTTTGCGGAGCATGTAAAGCAAACCTTGTTTCCGTAATCGGGCTTAGATGCAAATAGATTGCATTTACATTCCTTTACATCTGAGTATTTTATTGGTGAAAAAATCAGGTAAAATGTCTGTGTTGGTTGAATAAAGCTAATACCTAAGTTTGTGTTTTATAAAAGACAAATAACGGACCCCTTGCTTTTAAGTGACCAATAAGATTCTCAAATTAGAGGGCCTACTCCCTCTATCAATAGGCTGTTACTTGCCCGTTACAGCCTATTTTATTTCCTCAAAATCCCTTACACTTATCCCTATTATTTATAAAAGATGTCAGTAATGGATCCTCAACAACTAAAAGTAGCGATTAACACCATTATGCCATTTGGCAAGTATGCGGGACGCCCTTTACTTTTGCTGCCTGAGCCATATTTAGTGTGGTTTAAACAACAAGGCTTTCCTGATAGCAAGCTTGGCTCTCAGCTCGCAATGATGTACGAAGTGAAGCTTAATGGCTTAGAGCAAATGCTGATGCCATTACTAGAAAAAAATAGTAAATAAAATAGAACTTTTCTATAAATGGTCTGTCTATCTATATGCTACTTGTTGATTTTTTGGTTTTAAACCGCAAAAAAGCGCCTTTATGGCGCTTTTTTATTGTTTGGGATTTAGTTGTCGAGGGTGATAATAAACTTAACCCCACCCAATGGTGAGTCTTCAATCTTACACTGCCCTTTATGCCAGCTAATAATTTTATTTACAATTGCTAGCCCTAATCCAAACCCACCGGTTTTTTTATCACGGCTTTTATCTAAACGGGTGAAAGGTTTAAACACTTTCTCACGTTCAGCATCCGCAATACCTGGGCCATCATCTTCAATCACCAGAAATAACTTTTCGGCGTTGGCAGTTAAACTAATATGCACAGTTTGCGTAGCATGTTTCAGTGCATTACTAATTAAATTTTGTAGCACTCGCGACATGAAATGACTATCACATACGTTTATAAATTGACTCGGCAACGTTGTGGTTAATTTAATAGGTGTATCAAAAGTTACTTTTTCGATATTAGCTTTAATTAATGCGACGATATCACAGGGAACCAATTGCAAGCTTGGTTGCTGTGTATCTAAACGAGCGTATTCCAACATTTCTGATACCAAGGATTCCAGCTCATGAATATCCATTTGCATATCAGATAAATAGTGCTGTGCTTTGCCATCTTGAACTTTACTCTCTAACATTGCGATTGCAAACTTCAAACGGGCTAATGGTGTTCTGAACTCATGTGACACTGATGAGGTTAGTTCTTGTTGAGCACTCAGTAAAAACTCTATCCGTTGCTGCATTACTTTTAATGTATCAGTGATGGGTAAAAAGAATGATTTAGAGCTGTCGCTTAATTGAAAATCTTGCGCCCCACCGACCGCTTCACAGGCTTGACTGAGCTTGGCAAAGTCTCGCCATAACAATAAGCTCCATAACCCTATCGGTAAGCTAATAATAAATAAAACTAATAAATAAGGTATCACGGTCCCGGTGTTTTTAGCTTTAACACCTACAGGACCTATTTGTAATAACTGAGAGTTATTTAAAGTGACATACCAAACAATACGTTGCTGCTTATCGTACAAGTAAAGGTAATTATTTTGAGCTAATTGTGTTTGCTGCTCAGGAGGGAGAACCAAATCTTGTTGGGCGATAACTTGGCTATCAAAATTATGCTTTAGCTGCTCAAGACCATCTGGCGTTTGAGAAAGCAGCCATAACGACTGCCCAAATTCATTATCTAACAAAACATGTTGCTCAGATTCATCATACGGCCAAAGCTGCTCTATAACACCACTGGCAATAAACAAAGAAGCAATAATATACACGTAAAGGCTAATAAATAGCTTTCCCATTAACCTAGCCTAATACCTTGCATTAATTACATGTCCCACGCATCTGATACAAATAAATAGCCTTGTCCCCACACTGTCTTAATACGGTATGGTTTATCACTGTTATCACCAAGCTTCTTACGAATTCGAGACACACGTACATCAACGGTTCGATCTAGCCCATCGTACTCACGTCCAATCATATGTTGGTGCACATGTTCTCGGCTGAGCACTTCTCCTGCATTTGAAGCTAATAACCACAGCAATTCAAACTCATGTGAGGTTAATACGATTTCAACACCACTTAGCTTTACAATACGGCTAGTTTTATCTATTGATAAGTCACCAAACTTAAGCTCTTCTATGGCTTTTACGCTAGGCTGTCCACGGCGTAATAATGCACTAATTCGCGCCAATAGTACGCGCGGCTCTGCAGGTTTAATAACGTAATCGTCAGCACCGAGTTCTAAGCCGATAACTTGGTCAAAATCTTCGCCCTTTGCAGTAAGCATTAAAATAGGTAAGGTGTATTTGTCGCGCACTTGACGGCACACACTAAAGCCATCTTTTCCTGGCAGCATCACATCTAGAATGATTAAATCAACATGGTTTTCACTCAGATAAGGAAACACTTCGTCACCGCGTTCTAATACGTCAACTTCTAAGCCATTATGCTCAAGATAGTCTTTGGTTAATTGTTGCAACCCTAAGTCATCTTCAACAAGTAATATCTTTGGCATTTACTGCTCCTAAATTAAAAAAAGCTCCAAGGTGAGCGTAGCCGATGTTTTTTCTTAGCGTATGCAGTTTGCACTTCTACTTGCACACTCGCTAATGACACACCTGTAAGGGGATTAATCAGGGAGTATATGGTCTCCACCTGAACACGCGCTTTATAACTAAATTGCCCTTTTTTTACCCCTTGCCAACATTGCAATTGGGTATCTTGCTGGTATAAACACACATCACTTGGCTCAGACAGTTGCCACTTAAATTTTAACTCAAGATCACAAAATTCTTGTTGTTCGGAAACCACACAGACTTTGGGTGATACGTTAAGTGAAGAGGCTTTTGCAACACTTAGGTTGCTAAAAAATGAAGCTGCAAACACAACCAACATAAAACACTTCATATTAAAATGTATGTTCGAATCCTATAAAGGCGGTCATTGAATAGTCATGTTCAAAGAGCGGACTGCTATCCATTGCTGAATAGTCATAATATGCTAAATGAAAACGAAGTGCGTTGGCTTTACCTACCGGCCAACGGACGTCGATTTTAGCATAAGGTTGCCAGCTACTACCAACTTCTATTTCACCATATAAAGATTCTGTCTTGTTTAAGCCATAAAAGTAGTTATTTAGTTGTGCTGATTTGTAGTTTACGCCTAAGGTCGATTTAAGTTCTAACACCTTAAGATCAAAATGGTATTGCCATTGTAGCGAGCCCCTAAAGCTATTATAAACACTGTTTACGTCATGCAATAATTGCGCAGAAAAAACATGTTGTTGTTTTACAAAAACATAACTGACGCCGGCATCCAGCACCACTCGTCTTTTTTGAATGTTATTAATATTAATCTGGCGAGGAGATTCAATGTGTTGCGATTCTAATATTTCGTTATTAGCCGTTGCTGTGAGCGGGAATATATTTTGCGGATGCCAGTCAATAAAAAATCGTGATTCTGGGTTAATTTCTGACACAAAGCTAATGTTATGCGTATCACTTTGTATAAAAGAGTAGCCTAAACGACCGTTATCAAAAAACCAATTCTGGCCATAATAAGCCACTTGTGGAACCACCACCAAAGGAATGTTGTCTGCACCATGTAAAGGGTTACTGATCACCCCTCCCCCTAAGCTGACACTCATTTTAAGTTCATCAGTAGAGATATGTTGCTGCGTCTGAGCAATGGCATTAGCGCTAAACAACGCCAATAAAATGCATATTTTTATTCTCAGATGTAACACCATGGGGTTATTCACTAGTTTATAAAGTGGCTTTAACCCTATAGTAGCAAGTAGTATAAGTACAAGCTCTAGAGGGTTACAATCATTAACAAATTTGATACAAACGGAACACGTTTACAAATTGGCGGCTATTTCAACTCGATTTCGACCATGGGTTTTAGCTAAATAAAGTGCTCTATCAGCCTTTTCTACTAATAAACAGCTTTTACTAAAAGGCTCCATTAAAGCAATACCAAAACTTGCTGAGATATTACGTTTATTATCGCTATCTTCTTTTTTACGAATAGTTAATTTAGCAATACTCAAACGCAACTGATTGCAGAATGTCATCACATCATTAATGCTATCAAAGTAACCTGTAATACAAAATTCTTCACCACCGAATCGATACGCATTATATTGTTCTTGCACACAATTTTGAACTTTCTGAGCAACAAGTTTGAGTACCTCGTCGCCTTTTTGGTGACCAAAATCGTCATTAAAACGCTTGAAGTGATCAATATCGAACATTATTAACACGGCTAACTTAGATTGCTCATCTTGTGAAGATGCATGAAGACAAAACTCGACTATGTCAGTATCAAACTTACCGCGATTAAATAACCCCGTTAGTGAATCTTTATCAACCGCTTCTTGAGTCATAGTGAGGGCTTCTCTTAAATCTTTTATCTCATTATATGCTTGCGCTAATTTAGTTTGGAAACCTCGAGCATAATCTTGCATTGCGATTGATTCATCTGTTAGACGTTCAACACAAGATAGAATTTCATTAAATGAGTTAATGCTAGAGAGTGTTTTTAACTCATTTTGAGAGTCAACTAACGAAGTAGTAAAGCTTTTTGAATACTGAATGGAGTCACTCAAGTCAAACTGTACTTGCTCTACCGTACCATGAAATTTTTCAGACATTTGTTGAAAAAACGCTAATTCTTCGTCGTTTATGTATTTATCAAATATTTCCTGTGCATTTTGAGCTGAGCAAGTATTGTGCTGACCGATAACTTTATCAAGCTCTGTATTTAGTTGCGGGTTATCGCCCTGTACATAACAGTACCAAATCGCATAGTTTATTGGCGTTACTGGCATTTTGTACTTCACCATAAGTGGAATGGCTTTTTTTAAACACTGGGCAGAATGAGCAAGTGAGGCAGTATTATCCATAATTGAAACTCTCAGACATCACAACAAAGATGTTAATAAACACATAAATATTAGTGGCTTATATTAACACTTTTTTATCATCCAACAAGCCTATATTATGTTTTCTCCCATATTTTGTGCAATATTCCACAGTGCACTAATAGCAGGATCGTTTAATTCTTTATGTAATACCGCTAGGCCAATTTTAAAACCTTGTGGGGGCTCATCTTTGCTATCCAAAATCTGAACTTTATCGTTTAAAGGGCTATTATCGAGAACAATTTTTGGGATCATGGCCACGCCTAAGCCCAAACTCACCATAGATACCATAGCCTCATGCCCAGCGACTTGTGCATAGATTTTTCCTTGCACGTTATTTTTTCGCCACCACTGCTCTAACCTTTGTCGTGAAAACCCTTGTTCAGCAACAATAAATTCAAGCTCAGACCAATCAATAGTCTCGCTGTTATTAGTTAGCTTTTCTGTGATCGGACATTGAATAGTGGGCGCAATTAATACCAGTGGCGAGTAACCAATATCTACAAATGCAATTTGTGCAGGTAATTTACTGGGCCTAGCTGCAATAGCCATGGATTCGTGACCGTCTAATACACGATTTATTGCCAGAGCAGGGTCGCCCGTATTTAAGGTGATTTCAATATGCTGATGCTGAGCCCTGAGCTGCTCCAAAATATGATGCAAAAAACTATAAGATGCAGTAACAGAGCAATAAAGACTCACATTGCCATAAATATGTTGTTGCGGTTCGTTTAAATTGGCCTTAAAACGCTGCCAATTACTAAGCGTTGCACTAGCATACTCCTTAAATGCAACGCCTTCGCGAGTAAGCTTGACACTGCGATTATCTCGCTGGAACAACATCACCCCTACTTCATCTTCTAACTGCTTAATATTACGACTTAAAGTAGGCGCACTTATGTGGCATAACTCACTGGCACGAGAGAAATGAAGCGTTTTTGCCAACGCCAAAAAGTAATTTAAATGCTTATGATCCATAACAACACCGGTATTTCATATTGTGAAACACTTTAATTCAAATATATCATTTTACGCAAGAAAAGAATTTTCATATGGTTATTCCAAGCAAAGCAAAAGCATTGCATCTAACAAACTGAATTAATGGGAAACTTATCATGGCAAATTATTTTAATAGCTTACCTTTACGCGAACAATTAGCGCAATTGGCACAATGTGAATTTATGGGCGCAGACGAATTTAACGACGGTGTTGCTGCACTTAAAGGTAAAAAATTGGTAATTGTAGGCTGTGGCGCACAGGGCTTAAATCAAGGTTTAAATTTACGTGATTCTGGTTTAGATGTAGCCTATACACTACGTGATTCAGCAATTGCTGAGCGTCGTCAGTCATTCTTAAATGCATCGGAAAATGGTTTTAAAGTGGGTACATATGAAGAATTAATCCCAACAGCCGATGTAGTACTTAACTTAACGCCTGATAAACAACACACTGCGGTTGTTAATGCCATCATGCCATTAATGAAACACGGCTCAACCCTTGCCTATTCACATGGCTTTAATATTGTTGAAGAGGGCATGCAAGTTCGTGAAGACATTACCGTTATTATGGTTGCACCAAAATGCCCTGGTTCAGAAGTACGTGAAGAGTATAAGCGCGGCTTTGGTGTACCAACACTCATTGCGGTTCACCCCGAGAATGATCCTCAGGGTCATGGTTTGGCACAAGCAAAAGCCTATGCCGCAGGTACGGGTGGTCATCGAGCGGGAGTACTTAAATCATCGTTTATCGCCGAGGTTAAGTCTGACTTAATGGGTGAGCAAACCATTTTATGTGGCATGCTACAAACGGGCTCTATTTTATGTTTTGATAAAATGATTGATAAAGGCCTTGATGCCGGTTATGCCTCAAAGCTAATTCAATATGGCTGGGAAGTGATCACAGAAGCACTTAAGTATGGCGGTGTTACTAATATGCTTGACCGCCTATCAAACCCAGCCAAAGTAAAAGCGTTTGAATTAAGCGAGCAATTAAAAGTAATCATGCGCCCACTGTATAACAAACATCAAGATGACATTATCGATGGCACATTTTCACGAGTCATGATGGAAGACTGGGCAAATGATGACGCTAACCTACTAAAATGGCGTGCTGAAACCGCGGAAACTCATTTTGAGAAAACCCCAGCGGGTGATGTAGAAATTACTGAGCAAGAGTTTTTTGATAACGGCATTTTAATGGTAGCCATGGTTAAAGCAGGCGTAGAGCTGGCGTTTGAAACCATGACTGCAGCCGGTATTATTGCAGAATCAGCTTATTATGAGTCACTGCATGAAACGCCGTTAATTGCAAACACCATTGCACGTAAAAAGCTGTTTGAAATGAATCGTACTATTTCAGATACTGCAGAGTATGGTTGCTACTTATACAACCATGCATGTTTACCGCTACTACAAGAATTTATGCAAGATATTGATACTGATGTTATTGGCAAAGGCTTAAATGAGCAGAGTAATCAAGTAGATAATCAAACCTTGATTCAAATAAATACCGCACTGCGTGAACATCCTGTTGAGAAAGTTGGTGCTAAATTACGTGGCTATATGTCGGCAATGAAAAAAATAGTTTAACCCTAGAACTTTCACTTGTTAGAAACCAAGCCCACTTGCATTTTGCTGTGGGCTTTTTTAATGTAAATTAATCATCAATAGCCGAAAATAAATAATGTGCTAGAATAATCGCCTCATTGCCTCAGTTGTAAATATATAAGCACTACCATGAAGATACAAAATCTCTCTATTACTCAAAAAATTACAGCACTTGGAAGCATCATTGCTATTTGTGTTGCTGTATTAATTGGTTTGACGTCTTTACATAACTCAAAGAATATTATTGAGCAACGCATGATCGAATCAGAACTGCCAAGCAAGCTGCAAACAATCAGTAATCATATTGGTGGGGAGATCAATGAACTTTTAGGCGCAGCACAGCAGCTTTCTGCCAATGCCTTTATTTTAGATTGGGCAAACTCTGGCAGCACCAACGATGCGTTATTACTCAAAGAACTTAATCGTTTAGTTGAGCAATATGATCTTGCAACTGCTTCGTGGGCAAATAAAAATACCGCGCAATATTGGAATCAAGATGGCTTTTTACGGGTGTTGAAAAATGATGCTGCAGATGGTTGGTTTTTTACTTTTACCCAATCAAAACAACCTTATTCAATCAGTATTTATCAAGAGTCGGCAAACGATGTAAAAATGTTTGTTAATCACCAACAGCCTAATGGATTCGGCTTGGCGGGCTTAGCAAAAAGCATTACTGATATGCAAAAGCTACTACAGCAATTTAAAATTGAGCAGTCAGGATTTGTATTTATTGCCGATGAAAGTGGCTTAATTCAGCTACACAAAGATGCAGCTAAAGTCGCTAAGGTTAATATAGATAGTATTTACAGTGCTAATATTCATAACAAATTACTTGATGAAAATGGTTTTACTTTAGAAGAAGTAAATATTAACGGACAAGCCACGCTGATTGCTGCCACACCAATTAAAAACACCGACTTATTTGTGTTGGCTCAAGTACCAAAAAGCGAGGTATTCGCAAGTGTAAACACCCTCGAGTGGCAAATATTCACATTCACTATCATTACAGCACTTATCGCAAGCGTGATCAGTTACTTGTTAGCTCGCTCTTTAGCCTCACCGTTATCAAAAATGGCGGAGTTGTTTTCTCGTTTAGGCCGCGGTGATGCTAATTTAGCGTATCGCCTACCAGCATCACCTCAACCTGAACTCAATAATTTAACGTCAGGGTTCAACCAGTTTATTGATAAAATAGAAACCGCCATTGTGCAAGTCGCTGATGAAAGCCATGGTATTCGTCAAAGTTCTGATCATGTCTTTGCGCAAGCAAAACAAAACTCCTTAGCGCTGGATAAACAAAAAGAGCAAACTATTTCAGTTGCTGCAGCGATCAATGAAATGGGCGCTACAGTGCAAGAAATAGCACAAAGTGCAGCGAATGCAGCTAAGTTAACCAACGATAGTCGCGATAATACCAAACAAAGCCATCAACAAGTATTACAAAGCCAGACGACAATCTCAGCCCTTGCCAGCGACATCGATGGTATTACCGAGCAAGTTGCACTGCTTTCTAAAAAAACCATAGACATTGCCAGTATTGTAGATTCAATTAGAGGGATTTCAGAGCAAACCAACTTACTGGCTCTCAATGCAGCCATTGAATCTGCACGTGCAGGTGAACATGGTCGAGGTTTTGCTGTCGTTGCTGACGAAGTAAGAGCACTGGCAAATCGTACGTCGCAATCAACCACTGAAATTCAATCAATGATTGAAGAGCTCACTCAAATTTCAGATGATGTTGTAAATGATATTAGCCAATCAAAAAATAAAGCCCAACAAAGCGTTAGCGCAATGCAAAACTCGGTTGAGTTACTTAATACTATTACTGAAACAGCGAATGAAATTAACGATATGGCAACTCTAATTGCCACAGCCACCGAACAACAAAGCAGTGTAGTGAACGATGTGGGTGGAAGTATTGAGCAAATTAGTGAGATCAGTGATAAATCAATGAGTGAACAAATAAATACCGAACAAGCAATTCGTGACTTAGCCACCAGCGCACAAACACTTGATGCGCTAGTTGCCACGTTTAATCAGCAGCGTTAAATAGTTTGTTACGTTTTAAATAACCTCTGTACAAAATAACCACTATACTTAAGTGTGTTTTTTGTACAGAGGTGTGTATGAGTGCTGTTCAAGGTAAACATTATTTACTGGCTGTCTGCTTGCTGAGTTTAAGTGCGTGTAGCACTACAAATAACGCCAATTTAAGCGTGCCAATCCCTATTATTACTCCCCCAATGCAACTTCAACAGCAGCCTATCGAGTCTGAGCAGCAAATATTTCAACTCGACCAGAGTCTCAAACAGCAATTAAGTGCTTATGTACAAAAAAATAAATCGGCTGATAAAATTGCCTATAGTCTACTTAGTTTTTTACTCACAAATGGTGATAACTCACTATCTTACCAATCTACTAGCACACAAACGGCGTCTCAAAGCTATCAAAATTTAAATGCTAATTGTCTTTCCCTCTCTATTTTAGCGTATAGCTTAGCCGAACATTTAGGCCTTAAAGCCCGCTTTCAAAAAGTACATGTTCCTGAGTACTGGGCGTTAAATCAAGGATTTAATTTACTCACTGGGCACATCAACCTTGCCATAGACAATAAAACTAAGCTCAAAGACAGCTCACTTGTTTATCAGCGTAATAAGCGCTTAATTATTGATTTTGACCCCAATAGCCGACAAGCCCGTTTTACAACCTCATCGCTGTCAAAAAAACGAGTGACCGCCATGTTTTATAATAATAAAGGCGGTGAGGCACTGGTAAATAAACACTATGATTTAGCGTATAGCTATTTCAAAGCCGCAACTAATACCGATGCTTCATTTAGTGCTAGCTGGGGCAATTTAGGGGTACTCTTTAAACAATTAGATGATTTAAAGCAAGCGGAGCAAATGTACAGCTATGCTATTGCCTTAAACGCCAATGATAATACTGCGCAAGGTAATTTAGCATTATTATATAAACTTACAAATAGAGTAGCCGAAGGCGAAAAGCTATTGGCAAAGCTTGACAAAAAGCGCCAAGAAAACCCTTACTATCATATATCGCTTGGTAACAGTGACTATGTGAATGGTGATTACGCAAATGCAATTAGCCATTATAAAAAAGCAAACGCTATGTCACCGACACTTCATGAAAGCCACTTTGGGCTAGCGCGCAGTTATTTTGAATTAAATAATATAACTAGAGCGGAGTTTCATTTGCGTAAAGCTAGAAAAAAAGCAGACTTTGATCATGAAAAACAGCGCTATGACAATAAGCTTATCGCATTAAAGTCACTCACCGCTAAGGCGAATCATCATTAAATTATTTAGCTTAACCTGTATCATAGTTTTTATAAGTTGGAGCGGCCTTTGTAAACAGATTGAGCCGCAATTATTAGCTGATTTAACTATATTAACCAGCTCGGAGTTAGCTGGTAGAAAAACGAATAGCCATGCAGCCTTGCTCACAAGGGAGTATTTAAAAACACGCTTCAAAGAGCATCAACTTACAGTAAGTGAACAATCTTTTACTTATTCCTCAGGGCTATTCTCTAGCGCACAAGGCGTTAATATTATTGCCACTAATACTGTAAAAGATTTACCTGTAATTGTTATTACTGCGCATTATGATCATCTAGGTCTAAAAGCAGGAAAATTACACCCAGGTGCTAACGATAATGCCTCGGGTGTTGCTGCATTACTTTATTTATCGAATGCGCTAACGGATTCTTCTTCATATCGTTTTATGTTTGTTGCAACAGACGCTGAAGAAAATGGTTTACACGGCAGTGAGCACTTTGCTAAAACAATACGCCAGCTCCCGATTGTTTTAAATATTAACTTAGATATGTTGGCAATTAAAAAGTCACATAAGCGTTTATACGCGCTAACAAGTCGATCTTTAAAAGCCCAGCTTAATCCGTTATTTACTCAGATTAACGGGGACAAGATCAAATTAAAGCCTGTTTATTCATCACGAAAAATGAGCCGACTCACCAACACGAAACAAATAGATTGGCGCAGAGCCAGCGACCATTATTCATTCGCTAAACAAAAAATTCCGTATGTGTACTTTTCTATGGGGGCAGATAACTACCACCATAGTGCCAAAGATACGCTCGAAAATATTAACGCTCCCCTCTATCAAGAAGCCGTATTGCTAATTGAGGAATTTATTAATCAGCTTTTGACAAACTCCGCGGTATTAACTCCCTCTTTAAAAGCAGCAACATAAGCCTCTTTTTTTGCTCGTGGAAGTTTTTTTATCGCATATTCTAATTTGCTTGCGTCGCTTTTAGTACCTACTTGTTGTTGATGAATCAGCATAAGCGGCCCTTTACCTTTGAGGTTTTTTGCTCCTTTACCTGCTTGATGAGTAGCGATACGTCGAGCAACATCAACAGTAATACCGGTATACCAATGACCAAACCGTGTTTGCACAATATAAAGTGACCAAGTTGGCGGTTTATTTTTAATTTTGCACAACTCATTGTTTAAACTTTTTTGATTATTAATGGTCAAAACCTCGCCTTAACGCGCTAAACAAAAACAATTACTCAAAAGGGTTTTACCTTGAGTGACTAATCGGTATCATGCAGATTATAAAAAATAAGGATCACAACTAACAATGCAGTCGTTAAAAACTTTTTCTCTTTGGCTTATCGTCGCTTTAACGCTTAGTTCAGCCGCAGGTTGTTCTAGCTGGGTATACAGAATCAACATCCCTCAAGGTAACTTTTTAGAACAATCAGACGTTGATAAGCTTCGCGTTAATATGACTCGCGAACAAGTAATTTACGTATTAGGCAGACCCATTGCCGAAGACGCCTTCGATAAAAATACTTGGCGTTATGTATACAGCTTCAATAAAGGACGTGCTAATGAACAGTTTAAATCATTAGTACTAAACTTTGAAAATGAAAAGCTAGTTACAGTATCGGGCGACTATGAGCAGCCAGAAAACTTTACAACGCCTTTAGAGCAATAAGAAAGCTCTTAAGGTTTAATTAAAAAAGGTGAGCATGGCTCACCTTTTTTGTATCTAACGTTCTAACGGCCGGCCACCAGTGACTTTATTAGCGCGGCCCTCTTCTTTAGCTTTTTCGGCGCGTTTTCTGCGAGCATCTTTAGGGTCGGCAATTAATGGGCGGTAAATTTCAATTCTGTCGCCATCTTTAAGCTCATGATTTAGCTTCACCGTTCTGTTCCATACGCCTAAAGTTAAATCGGTTGCATCAATCTCAGGGCACTTTTTAATAATCCCTGATTGTATTACCGCTTGCTCAGCCGTTGTGCCTTGCAGCACTTCTATATTTAACGTGGTTGCCTTAGTAGGTAAAGCGAACACAACTTCAATATTGATCATGCACGTTCTCCATACACGGTTTTTGCACGTTGAGTAAACGCACTCACCATGTTTTTAGCCACATCATTAAAAATTTTACCAAACGCCAGCTCTATGAGCTTACTTGAAAACTCAAAATCTAACTGTAAATTAACCTTACACGCATGCGTATCTAATTGCTGAAAGTGCCAGCGACCTTGTAGGGTTTTAAAAGGACCATCAACCAAGCGAAGCATCACTGTTTTCTCATCAATTAGCGTATTTTCAGTGGTAAACCATTTTTTTATGCCGGCTTTAGATATTTCTAAACTAGCGGTCATGTTATTATCATGCTGCTTAATAATTTTTGAGTCTGAACAATTAGGTAAAAACTGTGAATAGGCTTCTACATCATTGACTAGATCAAACATCTCTTTAGTGCTGTACATAACCAGCGCGCTTTTTTCTATTTGTGGCATACTCACTCCCAACTGTGTGCAGGAATTTTAGCAAGCTTTGTGCGTTTCCCCAAACTTTCATCGCGCTTAAATTAATCCTTCGCTTTTGCATGTATAATTTAAAAAAATCGATGTAAAACATCTTGTATAACGTATATTATAGGGCACTATGGCTAAGAAAAATTCATCAAAATCGACAAGTAATACCATCGCGCTAAATAAAAAAGCGCGACACGAGTATTTTTTACACGACAAGTTTGAAGCAGGTGTTGAACTCCAAGGCTGGGAAGTAAAAAGTATCCGAGCAGGTAAAGTAAATATCTCTGAAACTTATATTCATCTTAAAAACGGTGAAGCATTTTTATTAGGCAGTACCATTCAGCCTTTAAATAGCGCATCGACCCATGTTATTTGTGACCCGCTACGTTACCGTAAATTACTACTAAGCAGGCGTGAGCTTGACCGCTTAGTTGGTGCAACTGAACGTGATGGTTATTCATTAGTTGCCACCGCTATGTATTGGAAAAAATGCTGGGTGAAGCTTGAATTCCATTTAGCTAAAGGTAAGAAAATGCATGACAAACGTGAAGACGGCAAAAATAAAGATTGGTCCCGTGAAAAAGAACGTTTAATGAAACATAAAGTTTAAATAAAAACGTCTAACATCATGTTAGGCGTTTTTTTTAATTAAATTTTTAGCAAAATACAAATTATTACAAATTAAAGTCGCTCGGTGATTTATTTTTAAATAATGAGAAGACCCCCCTCCCGCACCAGATAGCGAGTATCCCATCGTTTTCCTTTATTAAGAAAATAAGTACATATTCGTGCCGATAACAAAATCATCTTTGCGGCTAATTGATAACACTTAAGTTACATGGTATTAATAATTCGACTTGTAAAAACAAGTAAATTATAACATATCAACAAGGACTTAAGGATGAAGCAATCAATTGCATTTACACCGAGCTTAATCATCGGTGCTACTATCGCATTGTCAGCAGGTTTTAGTACAACAACTTATGCTGCACAGCAAACTGCAGAAAAAGTAGAACGTATTCAAGTAACAGGCTCTCGTATCAAACGTTCCGATATAGAAGGCCCATCACCAGTACAATCCATTAATAAAGAAGACATCGAAAACATGGGTTATGACAACCTACAACAGCTGCTTGAAAGAATGCCTGTTGCAGGTAATGGTACCTTTTCAACCCGAGGTAATAACCAAGACTCGACCGCTAATGGTTCGGCTGCCGTCAGCCTTCGTGGTTTAGGGGCTGATGCTACCTTGGTACTTATTAATGGTCGTCGTGTTGCTATAAGCGCATTTGCAGAAGGGATCACCAACTCATTTGTTGATATAAACAGTATTCCTGTTTCAGCAATCGAACGTATTGATATTTTAAAAGATGGCGCATCAGCAATCTATGGCTCTGATGCTGTAGCAGGTGTTGTAAACGTTATCTTGAAAAAAGACATCGACGGTATTGAAGTTAATTTAGGTTACGGCGGCACAGATGGTCCTAACTATGAAGAAACCACGGCTAGCATTGTTTGGGGTACAACAAGTGCAAAAAGTAGTGCATCCGTTATTATTGATTACTTTAAAAACACTTCTTTATCATCAGATGAAATGGGCCGCTTAGGTACCGCTAATCAGTCTCCATATGGCGGTGAAGATTTCCGTTCTTCACGTGGTTTCCCTGGCTACTTCTATGTTGATGGCGTTAAAACAATCGACCCTGCATGTCCTGCAGAAAACGCAACATCAAGCGGTAGTTGTTTATTTGACTATGGTCCATTCGGCTATATTGCCCCTGCATCAGAACGTGTGGGCGCAATCTCACAATTTGAATACCGTTTTGACAATGGCATCACCGGCTTTTTAGAAATGGCTGTACAGCATAACAGCTCAGTTGCAGCGGGTGCACCAACGCCACTCGATGAAGATGCAGGTTTAACTGTACCAGGGAATCATCCAAATAACCCGTTCGGTCAAGATATAGAAATTGGTCGATACAGAACAGTGGATGCGGGCGCGCGTCAATGGGATATCGAATCAGATACATTACGTTTTGTTGCTGGTTTAAAAGGTGAAATTAACGACTGGAGTTGGGAAACAGCGGTACAAAAAGGTCGTAGCAAGTCATTACAAACAGGCGATCGCTCACAAGGTTGGGTTCGCACCGACTTCTTACAACAAGAAATTGACGCTGGCAACTACAATCCATTTGGCGGCACTTACAACGATCCGGCTGTAATTGACAGGATTACTACAAGCTTGGTTCGCCAAGGTGAGTCTCATATGACGTCGTTCGATGCTAACATCTCAGGTGAAGCATTTAACTTTGGTGATGATGTTGTCATGATGGCAGCCGGTATTGAATACCGCGAAGAAGACGTGACTGATACGCCAGATGATCAATTTCAACGTGGATTAATCTTTGGTACCGAGTCAGTTTCAGCTGCCGCAGAGCGCGACCAATACGCTGCCTATGTAGAGTTTTCAATTCCACTTGCTGAGAACTTAGAACTACAACTTGCAGGTCGTTACGATGATTACAGTGACTTTGGTACCACCACAAATCCTAAAGTCGCTTTACGCTGGGCACCTACTGATGAAATCACAGTTCGTGGTTCTTGGGCGCAAGGCTTTAGAGCACCTTCACTGGCACAAGTAGGTTTAGGGCCATCTCAGGAGAGTCAGTTTTTTATTGATAACTACCGCTGTGATGCAACAGGTAAAGATTGTGATGCGCTAGATTACAACATTGAATTTGCCGGTAACCCAGATTTAGAAGCTGAAGAGTCTGAATCTTGGAATGTCGGGTTTATTTGGGCACCCACAACTGACTTTGGTTTAAGTGTTGATGTGTGGAGTATCACCCAAGATAATAAGATTGATGAGCAAGAGTTTGGTCCAATTTACAACTCAGAGTGTAATAACCAAAATAGTACAGTATGTGTTCGCTTACCACCATCAGGTACAGACAGCCTAGGAACTATTCAAAAGATTTTCAGTACTTTTGAAAACG
This sequence comes from Pseudoalteromonas undina, assembly GCF_000238275.3. Lineage (NCBI taxonomy): Bacteria > Pseudomonadati > Pseudomonadota > Gammaproteobacteria > Alteromonadales > Pseudoalteromonadaceae > Pseudoalteromonas > Pseudoalteromonas undina. Next base: position 577,842 of record NZ_AHCF03000003.1, on the reverse strand, counting down.
TTTCATCACAAGAAGTTTCTGGCGTAGATATTTCAGCAAACTACAACCATTCACTGGATGATTTAGGCTTACTGAAATTCAATTTAGAGTGGGCTTACCAAGATAAATTTGAAAAAGACGGCCGCGATTACACCGGTGAATATGGTTACCCAGAGCACCGTTGGATTTTCTCAACAAACTGGGAAATTGGCCAATTCAACACGAACATGAACATTAGTTATGTGGGTGAGTTTGAAGATACGCCAGATATCGATTTCGATGGCAACTTAGACTTCGATAGTAATACATCACGTACTGTTGATTCTCAAGTATTGGTTGATTTACAAACCTCATATCGTATTACTGAGTCAGCTAAAGTATCGTTAGGTGTTAATAACTTATTTGATGAAGAGCCACCATTTGCAATTGGTGATGGTGATTCAGATCTGTATGGTTACGCATCGGGTGTACATAACCCTCGAGGTCGTTACATTTACACTAAAGTGAGCTTTTCGTTTTAATTAAAAAGCAATAAAAAAAACCGCCAATATGGCGGTTTTTTTTATCTTAAACTAAAGGGCTAAATTATAGCTCGCCTTCGTTTTCAGATAAGAATTTAGCTACGCCTTCAGGGCTTGCGTCCATTCCTTTTTTACCTTCAGTCCAACCAGCAGGACATACTTCGCCGTGCTCGCTGTGGAATGCTAGTGCATCAACCATACGGATCATTTCGTCGATGTTACGACCAAGTGGTAAATCGTTCACTACTTGGTGACGTACGTTACCTTCTTCGTCGATTAAGAAAGAACCACGAAATGCAACGCCGGCTTCTGGGTGCTCAACGTCGTATGCTTTACAGATTTCGTGCTTAACGTCTGCAACTAGTGCGTATTGAACTTTACCAATACCGCCGTCTGCTACAGCCGTGTTACGCCATGCGTTGTGTGAGAACTGTGAATCGATTGAAACACCAATTACTTCTACACCACGTTTTTGGAATTCTGCATAACGCTTATCAAAAGCAATAAGCTCAGAAGGACATACAAAAGTGAAATCTAGTGGGTAGAAAAAGATTACTGCTTTTTTACCTTTGATTTTTTCGTGAAGGTTATAGCTATCTACAATCTCACCGTTACCTAGAACAGCTGCAGCGGTAAAGTCTGGTGCCTGGCGGCCTACTAATACACCCATTTTATTCTCCAAATATTTTGAGTTTATTGTCAATTGCTTACGCAATACTGATAGTAATATGGGCACTAATTCTTAAATTACAATAGCACCATATCTAATTAATCATTATTCTATGGCTATCAAAAATAAATTAACAATCGTATTTATAGATAGCGCCGTTCTAAAATAGCGAACGCTTGATAAATACACGAATTATTGTTCATAAAAAAGCCTGCTTAAAGCAGGCTTTTTTACTAATCCATAATGTCACTAGGCATATCACCGCGAATATGTTGCCATATTTCACCGGTTTGATGACCATACTTGCGCATCATGAATATCGCACCATCGTGCTCTTTATTCTCAGCAAGCTTAGTTAAATCTTTATAGAATTGACGTGCAAGCTCACGGGTACGAGGATCTGAAAAGTAATGACAACCAATCTTAGAATAAAAGCCTTTAAAACCATTAAGGATCAACACATATATGCGGTTGTTACCAGCAACAGCTAACTCATGGTGCACTTTATAGTCATAATCAGCAAATGCTTGTGCGCTGTCTTCTAGTTCATCACTTTGCGATAAAATTTCAATAACACGCTCTGGTGCAAGCTTTATTGCTGCACGAGTGTAAATTGCGCTGATGTTAGTGCGAGCTGAAAGTAACTGATCAGTTAGCTCTGGCATTTTATCTTCGTCTAAACGAGCCAGTGTTTCAAGGATATTTAGTCCTGACGTTTCCCAAAAATTATTTACGCGAGTGGGTTTACCATGTTGGATTGTTAGCCAACCGTCTCTGGCTAATCGTTGTAATACTTCACGCAATGTGGTTCTAGTAACACCAATTAACTCTGAGAGTTCACGCTCAGCTGGCAGAATTGAACCTGGAGGGAAATCACCATTCCAGATTGACTCTACTATGTATTCCTCAGCAAATCCTGCTGGGCTTTTCGCTTTAAAAATTCTCATTCAATTCCTACTCGAATTAATTCACATTACATCGCTACATACGATTAACTGACTGATTGTACCAGACAAGTCACAACTAACAAGTAAAGTAAGTTAAATTACCTAGGTATGTGATTAAAAGGGTAACTTTACTGGTAGAAATTAAACACAATATGAATGCCCACCTATTATTCATACGAGACACTTTAACTATTATTCTATACCTCTTTCCTATTCATGAATCAGATTAACTTGATGGCTCTGAGTAGGTCTATTAGGGGAAGTCATGCAGCACAGGATCTCTAACTTTAAGGGACGACAAGCTTTCATAGCCCTCGTTTTTTCCTTTTACTTGCCCCGCTGTTTATCCTAAGTCATAATCTAAGCCCTTATTTAAATACGGATTTGTTATGAACTGGCTTGCTAATCTAAGTACTCAGCGTACACCTTGGTTATTATTCAGTGGGATTGTTTTTCTACTTGAAGTTACTGCACTTTTCTTTCAATACAACATGGGGTTAGCGCCATGTATTATGTGTATTTACCAGCGCACCGCAGTATTAGGTCTACTTTTTGCGGGTATTATTGGAGCTAGTAAACCAAACAATCTCGCAGTACGTATTGTTGCCTATACAACATGGGGGATTTCGAGTGTATGGGGGCTACTAATAGCTCGTGAGCATATTGAAATGCAAACAACAACAGACCCATTTGCATTTAGCTGTGAATTTGAGCCAAATTTTCCAGAATTTATGCCGTTACATCACTGGATACCGCAATTTTTTGAAGCGACAGGTGATTGCGGAAATATAGATTGGCAATTTGCCAGCCTAAGTATGCCAGCATGGATGGAAATTATTTTTGTACTCTTTACCGCCACACTGTTTATATTAGTGGCCAGTCGATTAATTACTAAAAAGTCACTTTAATATGTTTACTTTTTTTTCAAGCCAAGTTGATGAACTTAAACATTTAAAAGTTCGTCAACGACAAACTGTTATAGCTATCTCTTTAAGCATGCTATCACCCAGTGACAGGGTCTTTATACGCATACTAAAGCTGATGCTATTAAGCCCATTCTTTTTAATATTTACTCTTTTCGAAGGTTGGTTACTGGTGCCCTTTTTAATTGTAGCTGGGTTGAGCTATCCGCTATTAACAGCACCAGTAGATATTAACTTTGCTAAAAAGCACCTTGGTGCTGCCTTAAAACAGTTTGATCAGGGCGCATAGCGCCCTTTTTAGTTAAAACGTTACCTTACCATCAAGTTTGGCTAGCATTTTTTTACCCACCCCTTTTACTTTAGCTAGATCTCCAAGTGATGTGAAATCACCATTAGCTTCTCTATAGTCGATAATTGCCTGTGCCTTTTTCTTACCGACACCTGGTAACTTAATTAACTGTTTTAAATCAGCAGTATTAATATTAACCATGGCTGATTGCATCTGCTCTGATAGCATATCGCTTTGCGCAAAGGTGGTACCCATAGGTAATAAACATAAAGCAGCTGCTAACGAGATTATTTTAATTAATTTCATACTATTTCCTTTTGTGTTCCTACATGAACATTCGTTGATTATTTACACCCAGCACTTTTAAGTAAGTTGTGGTTACTAAGTACTAACGGTAACAATCACTCCTTGCGACTCCTTTACTGCAACGCGTTATAAAGTGACTTAATAAATAAAGTAGAGTTGGCCTTTATTGTCAATTAAGCTGCAGATAAACTAAGGCTAAAGCTTGCAAAATAACGCGCAAGCTTGTACTGTACATAAAAACAGTAATCTAATGATTTAAAATAATCATATTGCCACGTAAGTAAGCAGGAGAAATCATGGCTGTTGTTGTTAAATATGTTGTAGAACGAAACGGAGTCGAGCGCATGACGTTTACTACTAAAAAAGAAGCTGATGCCTATGACAAAATGCTCGATATCGCCGAGTCACTAGAACTAATGCTTGAAAAAGTAGATGTGCCTCTAAGTGAACAACAAGTTGAGTCGCTTGCACTTGAGATTGCGAAAAGTAAAGACGACTTTATGGCGGTACTTAAGGGGACTAAAGAAGTACCTGCAAAAGCTAAAAAAACAAAGTCAGATAACGTTGCAGATATAAAAGATAAAGCTGCAAGTTAGTACTTTTAAAAACCTAATAGTAATTATTAAAAAAACTGAATTCGGTATTCGAATTCAGTTTTTTTATGCCTTTAAATAATGATAGCTAAAAGCGAGTAAATCATCACTATTTGCTAATGTTAAAAGTCAGTCAATAAAAATGCCAACCAGTTAAACTGGTTGGCATTTTTTTAAACCAAAACTTAGGTTAACTAATCACTTATAATGACGATTCAACTTCATCAAACAGATCAGTAATTTCCTTTTTCGGCTCAGCAGTTACAAGGCTTCCTACTACAATAGCAATACTTGCTAAAATAAAGCCAGGGACGATTTCATATATCACGCTGCTTAAGCTATCACCATTAATAGTAATAGGCGCATAAATCCATACAAGCACAGTTAGAGCACCAACAACCATACCGCTAATAGCCCCTTTTAGGTTCATACGCTTCCAGTAAAGACTAAACAATACCAATGGACCAAATGCAGCACCAAAACCTGCCCATGCATTACTTACTAAATCTAGTATTGAACTATTGCGGTCATACGCTAAGTAAATTGCAAATAACGCAACCAGTATCACGCTAATACGCCCTACTAATACCAGCTCAGTTTGCGAAGCATTACGATTTAAGTAAATCTTATAAAAGTCCTCAGTTAAAGAACTTGAACACACTAATAATTGCGATGAGATAGTACTCATAATCGCAGCTAAAATAGCCGCCAGTAAGAAACCTGCAATTAACGGGTGGAAAATTAATTCAGCCAATACTAAGAAAATTGTTTCTTTATCGGCAATCGGCATTTGATTTTCAATCATAAATGCAGCACCAAATAGGCCAGTAAATACCGCACCAATAGCAGATAACGTCATCCAAGACATACCAATACGACGCATGGTTGGCATTTCTTTTACTGAACGAATAGACATGAAACGAACAATAATATGCGGCTGACCAAAGTAACCTAAACCCCATGCCATTGCAGAAATAATAGCAATAGTAGAACCACCAGCAAACCAGTCAAGCATACTTAAAGAATGAATTTCGCTTGCTTTAGGCCGAGCTTAGTAACTGCTGATAATTTGCATTTGCTAAGGTATCCATAAATGGTTGATCAAGCATCATATAAGTGGCAATTGGCACTGCTAACAACGACACAAACATAATACAGCCTTGCACAAAGTCTGTAAGGCTAACCGCTAAAAATCCACCAAATAAGGTATATACCACTACCACACCCGTGGTGATGTATAGGCCCATTTCGTAACTCATTTGAAATGAGTTTTCAAATAACTTACCACCGGCAACAACACCCGATGAAGTGTATAAGGTAAAGAAAACTATAATTACTATTGCAGAGATAACACGTAGGATATTTTTGTTGTCATCAAAACGGTTTGCAAAGAAATCGGGGATAGTAATGGAGTCATTGGCTTTTTCAGTATAGACACGCAGTCTTGGGGCGACTAAAAAGTAGTTTGCCCACGCACCTAATACTAAACCAATTGCAATCCAAACCTTACTCAACCCAAATAAATACATTGCGCCGGGTAAGCCCATTAATAACCAACCACTCATATCTGATGCACCAGCCGATAAGGCAGCTACACTGGGGGCTAAATTACGACCACCTAGCATATACCCTGAAATATCACTGGTAGATTGCTTATATGCGTATAGTCCTATTCCTAGCATTACAATAAAGTACAATGCCAGTGAAATAATCATTCCTGTTTCCAAATTCGCCTCCACTTAAAAAAGTAATAACAGGCTTGTAATCCAAATAATGACTCTTGAAATCTTATAATTAAGACAGTATTGGAATAAAAGCTTTCTACCCAACTATAACACGGTAATTGCTAATAACTCCAACCCGCTAATTTAAGTAGATAAAAAACCACCTATTCGCTCGCTTTTAAAACAAATAGAATAAAAAACAATGAGTTTAGATTAATAAAAATCACCTAAGCCATGATATTTTATTAATAAAATTCATTTTACCGATGCTATTTTGAATGTTTTCCAATATATTATTACAATGTTAATCAATTTCTACTGTTTCGGAATCTTATATGTATTTTTACGCTGCTCGCCAACCTATTTTAGATCGCAATAAGGAACTAATTGGCTACGAGCTTTTATTTCGTGATGGAGTAGATAACGTATTTCCGAACATTGACGGCGACGAAGCAACGTCTCGCCTAATTGAAGGCAGCCAGTTTAATTTTGGTCTTGAAGATTTAACCGATAATAAACCCGCTTATATTAACTTTACCTTAGACACCTTATTAAAAGGCTACCCCACGCTATTAAACAAAAACGGGGTTGTGATTGAAATACTAGAGACCGTTCAGCCAGGAAAACGTCTGCTAGCAATAGTTAAAGACCTAAAAGAGAAAGGGTACACACTCGCCCTAGATGACTATGCGCATCAACCGGTATGGCGTCACTTTTATCCGTTTATTGATATCATTAAAGTTGACTTTTTAACGTGCGATATGGAAACCGTTAAAACGATCATTGAAGACTTAAAACCTTACCCACATATCAAGTTACTCGCAGAAAAAGTTGAAACTTACGAGCTTTACAACCAAGCTTTTGAGTTGGGCTTTGAGTACTTTCAAGGCTTTTTCTTTTCAAAACCCGAGATGGTGCAAAGTAAAGCCTTACCGCCATCTGGCATGGCACTGGCTGAACTGCTCTATGAAACATCCAGTGTAGAAATGGATCTTAAGAAGATCACCGATGTATTTGAGCGTGATGTTAACTTATCTTACAAGCTCTTGCGCTATTCCAACTCAGCGGCATTTACCCGCCGCTCTGAAATAAACACTATAAAACAAGCACTAATTGTACTAGGGGCTGCTGAAATAAAAAAACTGCTCTCTTTATTGTTTGCAGCACAAGTATCTGCAGATAAGCCATTGGAACTTATTAGACTGTCGTTAACACGGGCGCGTTTTTGTGAGTTGTTAGCTATTTCACATGGCAAACTTAAAGATACAGGTATGGCGTTCTTAACCGGCATGATGTCGCTTATGGATGCGATATTAGATGAAGAAATGGACAGCGTAATGCTTAAATTACCTTTGTCTAATGAGATAAAAACAGCGCTGTTAAAAAATGAAGGACTACTTGCTGAATACTTAAACTTAGTCACTCTGTATGAGCATGGTGATTGGCAAGCTGCGAACGATAAAGCCCAGCAATTAAACTTAGGCGATGAAGTGCCTGATGCATATCACGAAGCACTCAACTGGGTTAGTGAGCAAATGCGAGTGATGATCGATAGCTAAAATATCTTTAATACCCATAAACAAAACGCCAGCATCTGCTGGCGTTTTTATTTTTATTAAAGGCTTTCTAAGAAATCCTCATCAAAATCTTCAGGCTCTTCTTTTATTGGCGGGTTACCATCAAATAACTCGTATAATTGACGCTGAAAATAAATGTCTTTAATAAACAAGTAGGGGTCTAACGAATCATTTAATAAACCTTCCTGAGCCATTAAAGACGCACGCGCTTCAACTGCTTTTAGTGCAAACACTAAAATAGTTTGTGGTGTAGTCAGTGCTATTTCAGGCAGTACAACATTATCAACTACATCACCAGTTAAGTTACGCGCGGTAGATGGCCCCATTGCTGGGATCATTAAATAAGCACCATCACCCACTCCCCACACACCTAGCGTTTGACCAAAGTCCTCGCTAGTTACTTCAAGCCCAAGTGAGCTGGCTACATCAAATATGCCAAATACACCCACCGTTGAATTCACTAAAAAACGTGCAAAATTAATTCCAGCACTACTTGGTTTTCCTTGCAGGCCGGCATTTATAATATCAACGGGTGCAGTAATATTATCGGTAAAGTGCACAATACTACGACGAACAGGCTGCGGTGTAACAGTGATATAACCCACTGCTGCTGGCCTTAAAATATAGGTATCGAGTACGTCCATATTAAAGTCATAAATGGGTCTATTTACACTTTGTAAGGGATCGCGCTCATCATATTTACTCTCGGGCACTTGAGCACAGCCCGATAAGGCGAGTAAACATAATAAAAGTAAGCCTTGTTTTAACATCTCAAATCCTTAAGGTATTAATGTATCAATGTTCAGTTGCACTTGTCGCACATCTTTACGAAGCAGTACTTCAGAGTGGCCTTCAAGCTCACCAGTACTTGGCATCACTGAATCATCATTGGAAATACGCGCAGAAATAACAATTTCATTAGCACTGGATAAATTTAGCCCTGCCATCATGGCGTTCTCGTCGCTCAGCTCAACGGTGATTGGAAAGCTATAGTCAGTCAGTTTAACAACGGCTAAAGGCATTGGTGAACCTTCAGAAGCTTTAGCAAACACAAACAAAATACCGTTACTGGGCTGTTTATCTTCGAGTTGCTCGTCAACCTTAACCGTGACCTGAATTCCTTGAACAACTTGCAGCTCGTGATTATTCAGCTCGCTTTTCTGAGCTATTTGACCATCGATTTCACTAATGCGCTCAGAAATCATAGCATAACGCGTATCTGACTCGTCCATACTGGCAAGAAGTACCTCAAATGCAGCTTTTGCCTGTACCCAATCCTTTCTCTCAAAGGCAATCAGCGCAAGTAACGAAATCGCATCGAGATTATTTGGCTGCGCTTGTAGCACTTTAGAAAGCATACCCGCTGCGCGAGTCATATTCTCATCACTGCCCTCAAGTAGTAATACCTGCGAGTAGCTCACCAAAGCTTGCATATTATCAGGATTCATTGACAATGCTTTATCAAATGACTGTTTTGCCATGTCAAACTCATTAAGCATAATAGCGACACGCCCTAACAGCATCCAAGCTACTTCATCATCACCGCTTTGACTTAACTTTGTACGCAGTGCCAATGCAAACGCTTGAAGTTCATTTTTAGATAACGGCTCACCTTTTTGCATTACGGCACGTTGACCATAATCGGCTAAGTTGTCCATTGCATCATGCCACGCCGAAATTTGTTGTTGGCTGCCTGTCATCGCATAAAATATACCTGCTAATGCAATTAAAAACGCTGCCCCTGTTAAAGCAAATATACGGTTATCACCACGACTGTTTAGTGACTTTTCTGGCGATAATTCATTAAGCAAACGACGTTTTAGCTCAATAATAGCCTCGTTATGGTTTTGCGAGTCTATACGTTGATTGTCTAAATCAGCCTGCAGTTCAACTAAACGCTGCTCATAAATGCTGATAAGCTGTGCATTAGCGTTGTGAGTAATAGTTACTACGCGCTCTTTTTTTAAAAAAGGCACAATAATAAACAGCAATGCAATGAGTGTGAGTAAAGCAAAAGACGCCCACATTAAAATCATTTAACTTTGCTCCTGACGTTTATTTTGTTTAATCAACTTATTGAGCATCACTTCATCAGCGTCACTCCATGTTTGTTTTACCGACGCTTTACGTTGGCGAATAACAATAAAACCAAAGCCTATTATTACAATGAGTACTGGTAACACCCACAGAATTAACGTAGCCGGCGTTACTGGTGGATCGTAATGAACAAAGTAGCCATAGCGGTCAATCATATAGTCAATGACTTCATCTTTGCTTTTACCATCTTTTACTAACGCCAATACACGATCACGCAAGTCTTTTGCAACTACGGCATCTGAATCAGCAATGTTTTGATTTTGACATTTAGGGCAGCGTAATTCTTTAGTTAGCTCTTCAAAACGAATCGCTTGTTCATTGCTATCAAACTGATAACGATCTTGCTGAGCAAACGCTGCTAAACTAATAAATAAGCTAAGGGTTAATAAAAACAATCTCATGGCTGCAGCTCCTGCATAAGAGGCGCAAACTTAGCGCGCCAAACTCGAGGGTTTATATCACCGGTGTGGTGTAACAAAATAGTGCCATTTTTATCAACTAAAAATGTTTCTGGTGCTCCAGACACACCCAAATCTAACGCCAAAGAGCGCTCTAAATCTAAAATATTAAACTGATACGGATCACCGGCGCGCGCAAGCATATTACTCACATCGTCACGCAGTGCTTGCATATCAAACGGGCCATCAAAATCGGCATCGTAACTTTGAACATAATACAAGCCGATAATTTTAATGCCTTGTTCGCGAAGCTTAGTTAAATAATCAAGTTCAGCTAAACACGTTGGGCACCATGTGCCCCAAACGTTTAGCAAATACACGTCACCCTTTAGCTGCTCATCAGTCCAACGTTTATCGTCTTGCATTAAATCAGGTAAATTAAACGCAGGCACCGTTTGACCAATTCGCCCTGTTTGTATTTCCCGCGGGTTGGCAAACAACCCTTGGTATAAAAACACACAAATAAAGATAAAAATTAATAAAGGGGCAATTGCGATAAGTTTACGGTTCATACTGCCCCCTCTATTTCATCTTTTCGCGGTGAGGCGCGATAGCGCTTATCGAATAAAATCACAAAACCAGCGAGTGAGATCAGAATACCGCCAATCCACATCCAACGTACAAACGGTTTATGGTAAATGCGTAATGACCATGCCCCTTCACTTAGTTGCTCACCAAGCGCAAGATATAAATCACGAGTGAATCCGGCATCAATAGCGGCTTCGGTCATAAATTGCATACCAATATCGTAACGACGCTTTTCTGCATATAAACGCGTTACAGTGTCATTCTCTTTTAATACCGTCACGACACCAGCATGACCACTGTAGTTTGCACCACGAATAGTCTTCACACCTTCAAAGCGGTATTGATACTGGTTAAGCTGCACGATATCGCCTTGCTTCATCGATACATCACGCTCAACTGAATACGCCGAGGTGAGTGTAATGCCCGCTATAACAAAGGCTAAACCAACATGCCCCAGCACCATTGCCCAATAACTTAAACCTAAACGCTTTATGCCGAGTGTAAGCGAGCCATGAACCGCTGCTTTGGTATATAAATCAATAAAAGTGGCAATAAATATCCATACACCTAGCGTGGTTGCTAAAAGTGTTAATGGAGTCACTACCTCATAGCTACTAAATAACCACGCACAGGTAATGATAATACTGACTAATGCGCCTACAAATATTTTATTTTGTAAAAAAGCCCACTTATTTTGCTTCCAACGCAGGAAAGGTCCAATGCCCATTAAAATAGCAAATGGCACCAGTAAAATAGCAAACATTTTATTAAAGAAAGGTTCGCCAATTGAAATACTGCCTAGCCCCATTTCCTTGTGCACCATAGGTAATAATGTACCTAACAGTACAATTAATGTAGCAACCACTAAGAAAATATTGTTTAACCAAAGTGCCACTTCACGCGATACAAATTTATAACGCCCTTCACTTTTAACTTGTGAGACACGCAAGCCATATAATGCTAAACCGCCGCCAACAACTACGGCCAAAAAGCCAAGAATAAATAAGCCACGATCAGGGTCTGTTGCAAAGGCATGCACCGAAACAATAATTCCTGAGCGAACGATAAAGGTTCCTAGTAAACTTAATGAAAACGCCGCAATAGCCAGTAACACTGTCCATGATTTAAATACGCCACGTTTTTCAGTCACACTTAAAGAGTGCAGTAACGCGGTTGCGACTAACCATGGCATGAGTGATGCATTTTCAACAGGATCCCAAAACCACCAGCCGCCCCAGCCTAGCTCTGAATAGGCCCACCAACTACCTATGGTGATACCTAAGGTTAAAAAGCCCCATGCCGTCATTGTCCATGGGCGTGACCATTTTGCCCAGGTGTTATCAAGCTTGCCGGTTAACAACGCGGCAATAGCAAAGGCAAAAGCAACAGAAAGACCGACATACCCCATATAAAGTAATGGAGGGTGAATGATCATCCCCGGGTCTTGTAATAATGGATTTAAATCGCGTCCCTCAACAGGGAAATAGGGCAGTAAACGTTCAAACGGACTTGAAAGTAGCAAGGTGTACATCATAAATCCGACACCTAAAAAGCCAAGCACACCTAATACGCGAGCACGAAGTACCCAAGGCAGTGACTTTGAACGCAAAGCAACAACGGCGGTCCAACCTGCCTGCATTAATAACCACAGTAAAATAGCGCCTTCATGGCCACCCCATGTTGAGGTTATTTTATAATACCAAGGCAAGGTGCTACTTGAGTGATACGCTACATAAGATACGGTAAAATCATCGGTTAAGCTGGCATAAATAAGCGCAGCAAAAGACAAAGCAACAAATGCAAACTGACCAATAGCAAGTGATGGCGCAGCGCGCATCAAACGAAGGTTTCCTGTGTGTGCACCCCAAAGTGGGAAAATACACAACAGAATACTCAGTACCATGGACAATGTTAGGGAAAAATAACCAAGTTCTGGGATCATATTAGCTCCCACTATCTAAATTGTATTTTGGTTTCTCGTGCTTAATTCCTTTTACTGCCTCGGCAACCTCGGCTGGCATATATTCTTCATCATGTTTAGCCAGTACTTCAAACGCTTCAATGACGTTAGGTTCAACTAACACACCTTGTGCAACAATTCCTTGCCCTTCACGAAATAGATCAGGCAAAATTCCTTGATAACGCACCGTGACCAATGGGCCAGTATCAATCAACTTAAAGCTTACCTGTAAGCTTTGCTCATTTCTTTGCACTGTACCAGGGACAACCATACCGCCAATGCGGAGCTTTTGTCCTATATGAGGCTTTTCTTTATTCGGGCCTTTACCATCAATTAATTCACTGGGGGTGTAAAACAAATTAATGTTTTCTTGTAAGGCGTACAACACTAAACCAATTGATCCACCAATACCAAAGAGTACGGCAATAATAACCAAAAGGCGTTTTTTACGTCTAGGGTTCACGAGGTTTGCTCCTGCTTAGAATTTTTAATTCGAGTTTCACGCGCAATTTGCTGCTCTACCGACGCTAAAATTTGTTTTTTGTCGCGTAACGAGCTAAATAAAATGCCTAATAAAATTAATGCGCATGTACCAAAAGAAAGCCATACATAAAAGCCATAGCCTCCCATTGCAATAAAATCTGAAAACGAGTCAAACTGCATAATTACCCCTTAGTTAACAACTGTCGCACCCATGGGCGGTGCTTTTCACGGTGTAAAATTTCATTTTTAAGACGAATTAAAGTCACAGTGCCAACAAACGCGGCAAAGGCTAAAATATTAATCATTAACGGCCAAAACATACTTGGATCTACCGCGTCGCGGTTAAACTTAGTGATGCTTGCCCCTTGATGCAGGGTATTCCACCATTCCACCGAAAAGTGAATGATAGGCAAGTTAATAACCCCAACAATAGCTAAGATAGAGGCGGCGCGACCGGCTGATTTTTTATCTTCAAAGGCATGGTACAAAGACAACACCCCTAGATATAAAAATAACAAAATAAGTTCAGAGGTCAGTCTTGCATCCCATACCCACCAAGCACCCCACATAGGTTTACCCCATGCAGCACCGGTGATTAAGGCTATTGCGGTCATGCAGGCACCTACGGGTGCTATTGCAATCACCGCAAGCTCTGCATTGCGTAATTGCCATACAAGCGCAACAATGGCAGCAATCGCCATTGATGAATAGGCGCCCATAGATAAAATAGCGGAGGGCACGTGAATAAAAATAATACGGTAACTGTCTTTTTGTTGGTAATCGGCAGGAGCAAAACCTAATCCCCATACCCAACCAACAACCATACTAATAACCGTTACTACTGCAAAATATGGCAGTAGAGTATTGCATAATTGATATGCTCGCTCTGCTTTCGCATACGGATGTAACCACTTCCACATATTAACTTACACTCACTTTTAATGCTGATGATATGGCAATTGGCGCACTGATAATCGCAACGACTAACATTGCACCTAGGATTGCAAGCTGACCACTGTAATCCAGCGACATAGTGCTGGTATCAATAGCGGAAGTTGCAAAAATTAAAACCGGAATATACAAAGGCAAAACGAGCAGACTCATTAAAATGCCGCCTTTTTGTAATCCCACAGTCAAACCCGCCCCTATTGCGCCAATGAAGCTCAATAAAGGCGTACCCAATAATAGCGTTAATAACGTAGCCATTAGGGCCGTCGTATCTAAATTTAGTAGTAAAGCAAATAAAGGGGTCATTAGCACTAACGGGAGGCCGGTGATCACCCAGTGTGCGGCTACTTTGCCCAGTACCGTTAATGATAATGGGTATGACGAAGCAATGAGCTGCTCCAAAGAGCCGTCGTGGTAATCATCTCTAAACAGTTTATCAAGGCCAAGCATGGTCGATAATAAAGCCGCCACCCAAATAATGCCCGGTGCCATCCTTGATAACAAGCCTGGCTCAGGCCCTATGGCTAATGGAAACAACGAGATAACAATTAAAAAAAACAAGATAGGATTAACTATTTCAGCGCGCTGACGAAAAGCGAGCTTAACGTCTTTGCTAAATACCGCGACAAATAACTGCCAATATGAATGCTGTCGTGTCATTAGTGGCGGTACTCCAAAGTCAACGTTTGTAAGTCACTAAAGTGGGTGGTTAAATCTTGGTGTGTTGTTAACAAAATAGCGCCCCCCTTTGATAAGTGCTCAGTAAAACGTTGCTGTAAAAAGGCAACCCCGCTTTTATCTAGCGCCGTGAAAGGTTCATCTAAAATCCATAACTTCGCTTCAGATAACCATAATCGAACGAGAGCCACCCGTCGCTGTTGACCCGCAGATAACGTTCTTACAGGTACATCTTCCAGCCCCACTAAACCTAACTTACTTAATAAAGGGTATAAGTCAGGAGTATCAACATAACCATTAATAGCCAACCAATGTGCTACATTTTCAAGTGCACTAAGTTGTACGTTAACACCGGTTTTATGGCCTATAAATAATAAGTCTCTGGCATATTCGTCATAATATTTTTTGATAGATTGATTTAGGTATAAAATATCACCTTCATCCGGCAGCGAAAAACCAGCAATAATGCGCAATAATGATGTTTTACCAGCCCCATTAGGGCCAGCTAACTGCATGATTTGACCGCTTTTAAGGCTAAAATTAAGTTCATCAAACAAACAACGCTCTTGCTTGATACAAGTAACGGACTTAATGTGTAACAAGATGACGATTCTCTCTGCCAAAAATTAGCCGTAAGTCTACCATAATGATAGGGTAATACGAATATTGCTTTAGAATCGATTTACTTAAAATAAAGAAAACTTGATATAAAATAATGAATACACCAACGCACATCACATTGTCTAACCCACAGGTTAGTAATCAAACAACTGATTCAGGTAAGGCTGCGTTAGCAACACTGCCACCTGAAGTGCTGGCGGCAAAAAATATTCAGTTTTCTAAAGATTCAGTCACGCTTGATGTGTTTATGAATAAGCATTGGCAAACGATTCGCCTTGGGACAACTGAGACATTCACAAACGTTGAAAAAATAGCAAGCGCTAACATACAGTTAAGTGCAGATGGTAAAAGCCTAACCATCATCCCTAACAATACAACTTTAACAATTAAACAACCGGCTCAGTTGCAACGATTTTTAAATTTTATAAATACCCAAAGTGATATTCAAAACAGTCCACTATCACTTCAGGTGGTATTACAACCCACACCAAAGTTGGTCATTGAAAAATTTAATGCCAGTATTGCTATTAATAAACACGTTGCACAATTACTCGCAGATGAGCCTTTAATAAAGGGGATGATTGAAACGGATAGCAAAGGTACACGACTTAATATTATTAACCGTTTTACTGATATAGTGCACTCACAGCCAATAAACCAAGCCAAACTAACACAGTTGCTTGCCAGTAATTTAACCCCTGCTCAGCTTCATGCTATGCCTAAGTTTGCGGTATTAAGCCCAAACTCTTTTAAAGACTCATTAACTATTAACCTAAGTCATCGACAATTAAGTGAACTACCTACCATCCCGACTAAGGTAAACATTACTCACCAAGCAGATAAATTACTGATCAAAACCGCTTATCACACTATGACTGTGAGCCTTAAAAACTCATTTAGTAAACCGTTTAATGAGATGCTCTCTTTGCAACAGTCGCAAGGCCTAATTGATCCCTCGCCAAGTAAACAGCATCCGCTCAGCACGATAAACAGTCCCATACAATCATGGTTAAAAAGCAGTTTTGCTGATTTTAAAACACGTATTTTAGATGCGGTAAAGTACTTTGAAAGCAAGCCATTTACGACCTCGGTAAGCTCATCTCAAAAACCAGAATTTACAGGCAATGCTCAGCAAAAATGGCTCACCCCAATGCAAAAAATTGACATGACACAATTAAAAAACGTGTCAAATTTAGCGCCGCCCCTAATGCAATTTACCCAGCAAATAAAATCAAGCGTTTCTATGTGGCAACAACAACCGTTAGTAGCACACACTTTATCTCCTTTAGTAACTCCTTTTTCATTCCCACCAACTAACGCGGTTACATTTGGTCAGAGCTTACAGCCTTTAGAAAAACTCTTATTAGCGACGGTTATAAAACAAAGTCCAAGCACCTTAATAGAACAAAAAGATGCGACCAACCAAATAGTAAGCAGCCAACTTAATACCATTACAAGCAAACTGACGGATCAAGGAACCGATTTAAATCGTTTAGTTAATCAGGCTTTTAATCGCATGTTGTCAGATACTAATTTACACCCAACAACCATACAGCGCGAAATACTCAGCACCATAAAACCCACACAACTTCAAAGCGACATCTTACAAAGCTCGTTTAATAGAGGTGTTGAACAGCTTTCATTAAGCATTTTAGCCGCGCCTATCATTAACCAAAATCCAAGTGCGGTGAGTATTAATAATCAAACGGGTTTAGAAGCTTTACTGCAGGTTTTATTACCGACGTTTAAAGTGGGTAATAGCGCCAATAAATTGTTGGAACAATTACAGCAACCACAAGTACAAGCATTAGCAGGTGAATTAACCCAAATTAAAAACACCTTAAGCCAAGTACAAGCTCCCGTTTTGAGCCAGCAGCCTGACACAAACGCCTTAGTGCAATTTTTATTACCGATGAAGCTGCCTGCTGAAGCGGCGCAAACAGAAATAACTTTAGGGCAGTATAAAAAGCACAGTAGCGGTAAACTAGCGGATAAAAATGTCTGGTTTGTTAGGCTCAACTTTAATTATGCCGAACTGGGTAAGCTACAAATAATCGCAGAACTCATGGATAAAGCTTTAGATTGTCAGTTGTTAGCCTCAACCCAAGCGGTGAGCGCTTTAGCTCATCCACATCTTGATAATTTACGCTCAAAACTGGCAAAACAAGGCTTACAAGTGGGTGAGCTTAAACTAAAACGAGCGGATGACAACCATCAAGCATTTTACCAATCCCATGCCATTATTAATATTAAGGTTTAGTCATGACTGAGTCATCAAAAAGCAATTCAGCAATTGGACTACTCTACGAGGCGGGACATTCACCCATTGTAAGTGCTAAAGGGTTTGGTGAACTGGCGGATGAAATTATTGCCCTAGCCAAAGAAAAAGGAATTTTAATCCATCAAGATGAAGCACTTGCAAATACACTATCGAAACTAGACCTCGCAGAAGAGATCCCCAAAGAGTTGTACTTTGTTATTGCTGAGCTCATTGCGTTTTCATACGTGGTTAGAGGAAAGTTTCCGCCTGGTTGGCAAGACTTTCAGGGAAAGCTAAATATAAAAGCATAACGCAGTGTTATAAAAGCAAAAAAGGCGCTAAGCGCCTTTTTGTTTGTGTAATGAAAACAACAGTTCAGCCTCGGCGCGGGGTAATTCACATTCGCGAATAACCTCATCTAAATCAGCACCTAACTCAACCATTTTTACTGCACGAGAGTATATTTTAGCATCGGGGTCATCGTATTTTTGAGCTGCTTGTTGCTGTATCAGCTCTTGGTTTTGTTGTTCTACCTCAAGCACACGCTTACCAATACTCAGTAAACCGGTTCGCAACTCTGACACTTCGCTACGTAAAATATTAATCTGCTCTGATGAATCTTTAAACTGTTGTAATTGCGCGCCAAGCTCACTCGCATAGCGCTTTTTAAACATCACAATTAAAAGCAGCGAGAATAGTCCAAAAACTAAACCCGCAATAGCAATACCAAGTAATAACATAGTTTTATGTAGAGAAGCTTATATATCGCTTAACTCATCCCATTCGTCATCACTAAGTAGTTTATTTAAATCAACCAGAATAAGTAACTCATTGTCGCGGTTACATACACCTTGAATAAATTTAGCACTTTCCTCTGTACCTACATTTGGCGCACTGTCAATTTCAGAGCTACGTAGGTAAACAACCTCAGAAACGCTATCGGCTAGAATGCCAATCACTTGCTCTTCTGCTTCAATAATTAAAATACGTGAATTATCCGTCGCTTCAATATCAGGTAAACCAAAACGAGAGCGAGTATCAATAACGGTAACAACATTACCACGTAAGTTAATAATACCAATCACATACGAAGGTGCACCTGGTACAGGAGCAATCTCGGTGTAACGCAGTATTTCTTGCACTTGCATTACATTTACGCCATAAGTTTCATCTTCTAGCTTGAACGTAACCCACTGCAAAATCTCATCATTATTATCTGCATTTTTCTTAGCTGACAGTAATTTATCTTCACTCATGCTCTTACCTCGTAATGGTCATTACTTGTGACGGCTATCTAAGCCTTTCTCTAATAGTGCGTTTAAATTATTAACATCTATTAAAGCACACATTTTTTCTTTAATTACTCCAGCAAGCCATGGGCGCTTACTGTTATTTGTACGCCATTTTACATCTTCTTTACTCAATGTAATGTTATTTATTAGTTTTTCTGCTAATAAACCCCATTGGCTATCACCTAAAGTGATGAGATATTGATAATTTAAAGATGCCTCTAACTGCTCATCGTACTTTTCAGGCATAACCCAGCGAGCGGTATCAACAACATTGAGCTTTTCTTCTCGGTTTATCATAACCCCTTTAAACCACTTAGGCTTGCCAAATAAATGATTTACTTCTCCAAGCTCATGAATGCCACCTAAGGCTTTTAGCGGCACCGCTAAAGTAAGCCCTGCCACTTCAAAAAACAGCGCTTGAAACTCACCATCAAAGTAGTCAGCTTCACCACCTACAACCACCTCTTGCTCAGGCACGACGTGTTGCTCTTGGTGGGTGTCAATTTCTACATTCGATACTTGCTTATTAAGCTTTTCAACTTCAACAACAGGCTCAACTATTACTGGTTGTTCTTTTTGCTCTTCATACGTTACCTGCTCAAGCAGTTTAGCAACAGGCTCAAGGTCTTTTGTTGGTTCGTCATCAGATAATAACGCCCCTAAGTACTGAGTGACTACTTTTTCATTAGCAAATAATTGCTTACTCATTTATTAACCTTGTTTTATTAAATATTTAAGTAATGCTTTATAAGCATAGACTCCACGCGCATTTGGGCAAAAATCTACCGGTACTTTTTGCGCTAAACTTGCATCTCTAAATTTAGTATCAACAGGAATAACGCCTGGCCATACTTTTTCTTTATACGTTTCTTGTAATGTTTTATAGGCCTCAAGCGATGCTTTGGTTCGTTTATCATACATAGTTGGAATTATAGTATATTCATAGCTTTTCGCTTGAGAGGTTTGCATTAACTCCATAGTACGCATCATTCTATCGAGCCCTTTAAGCGCCAAGAACTCAGTTTGCACCGGCACTAACACTCTTTCACAGGCGGCAAGCGCATTGACCATCAGCACACCTAAAACAGGTGGGCAATCTAAAATTGCGTAATCGTAATACTCGCTAATTTTAGCCAGTGTTTTTTTTAAAATCAGGCCCATTCCCGTTTTATTACCCATGCTACGGTCAAGTGTCGCGATCGCCATAGTTGCAGGTAAAATATCAAGGTTTTCAATTGTTGAGGGGCATAATGCTTGCAATATTTCTTCGCTTTTCATACTCGAGCCTCGAGTAAAAATATCGTAAACACTGACCTCTAAATCTTCTGAATCAATACCAAAGTAATAGGTTAGTGAAGCATGAGGATCTGTATCAATCAATAACACGCGCTTGCCTTGAAGCGCAAGGATCCCTGCAAGGCTAACCGCTGTAGTGGTTTTGCCTACTCCCCCTTTTTGATTGGCTACTGTCCAAACTTTCACATTACATCCTAATTACTGTTCGTTGCGCGTTGTAACACGGATGCCACCATGCGGTAAACGGATTATTTTTATTGTATCGTCTTGGGCAGGTAGCTCAATTTCTGGCTGACTTTGCTCTGATACTGAAATTGATGATTTCGTTTGTTCATCAGAGGGCTCGGGTGCTAAACCATATTTAGAAAGTGCAATCACGACTTTACGGTTTTCAGCACGCCCAGCTTCGGTATCATTATCGGCAAAGGGCGAGTATTGACCATACCCCTCAATGGCCATACGCGCGGATTCAATGCCCAAACGCTCTAGCTCAACTAATATTGAGGTTGCACGCGCCACTGATAACTCCCAATTAGAACGAAATATTTCATTTCGTATGGTTTCGTTATCTGTATACCCGCGTACTCTTATATAGTTATCGACTGATGCAATGATTGCTTCAATTTTTTTTACAATCTCTTTGGCCTTGTTATGTGCAACAGCACTACCACTGGCAAACAACAATCCGGAATTGAGCTCAATAACCAACCAGTCTTGGCTTAGTTCTAAGCTAGCCTCGCCACTGCGTATCTCATCAATTAGCGACGATTGTAATTTAGCCAATAAACTATCCAGCGGCTTACCTAAGTGGCGTTGACTAATATTGCTATTGTCACTTTGACCATCGAGTAACATTGGGCCTTGCTCTAGCTCTTGAATACTTTCGCCATAGAGAATTTCAGCCTCAGGGGTAACCCTTTCAAGCAATAAAGCATCACCATTTACCCCGTTACCCTGCTTAGAATATTGTTTTGCAGACTTATCAAAAACATGCTCAAGAGAATCAGATAAAACCTTGATGTTGTCTTCTTTGTTTATCGCAATTGCATACAATACAACAAAAAATGCAAACATTATGGTCATATAATCCGCATAAGAAACTAACCAACGCTCAGTATGTTGGCTCTTTAATTGGTGATGACGTAAGCGACGGCGTAACATAGGCGCTAATGGGCCTGTAAAATTGGACGTTCAACGCGGTAGGCTTCAAGCTTTAGTTCAATATTAATAGGGCTCTCACCTTGGCTAATAGCAATTACACCTTCCGCTAACATTTCGTGATAAAGCATCTTTTGTTCAACCCGTTGCTTTAGCTTATTGGCCATAGGTAAAAATAATAAATTAGCCAAACCAACACCATATATAGTTGCAATGAACGCGGTGGCAATACCCGCTCCTAACTGCTCAGGATCGTTAATAAATGACATGGCTTGAATAAGCCCAAGTACCGCACCTAAAATACCAATAGTTGGGCTATACCCACCCATTGCTTCATATACCCGGCTAGCCTCAAGTAATCGTTCTCGCTCAAGTAATAAGTCAATCTCGAGGGTATCGCGTAGTTTTTGCTCTGAACAGCCATCAACTAATAAACTCAGTCCTTTGGCGGCATAGGGATCTGAATGCGCAAGTGCTTCGTTTTCTAATGCTAAATACCCTTCTTGACGGGCTTTATGCGACCAGCGTTTTACTTGCTCAATAGCATCTTCAATATCATGGTCGTCGGTAACAAAAACCCAATGAGTAATACCAAGCATTTTTTTAAATGTATTGGCTGATGTTTGTAGCATCACCGCACCTAATGTACCGCCTAATACAATAATTAGTGCAGGCCCATTAAACAGCGCAGATACCACACCTCCCTCTAAAGAATAACCGATTGCAATAGCACCTAATGCAACCAGTAATCCTAAAACAGAAAGCTTATCCACAGCCAGCCTCTCTTTTTAAACGTGCAGCCACATCATGAAGGCTAATGCTTTCGCTCGCTAAACCTGCACTGGCTATCGCCTGAGGCATACCATAGACAACACAGCTTTTTTCATCCTGAGCCCAAATTGTAGCGCCAGTTTGCTTAAGCATGCGAGCACCATCACGACCATCTGCACCCATGCCTGTCAAAATAATGGCAAGCACATCACCTTGATACGCTTTGGCCGCACTGGCAAAGGTAATATCAACACTTGGTTTATAGTTTACTCGTTCATTTTTATCTTCAAACACACGAAGGGTTCTATTAGAGCCACGTCCTTCTACCATCATTTGCTGGCCACCTGGCGCTAAATAAGCGCACCCAGGTTGTAATCTATCGCCTTGCTGCGCTTCTTTTACCTTAATCTTACACAAGCCATCTAAGCGAGTAGCAAAAGCCGGGGTAAATGCAGCAGGCATATGCTGTATGAGTAAAATAGGGTGTGGAAAATTAGCAGGTAATTGCGTCAAAATAGTTTGCAGTGCAACCGGCCCACCTGTGGATGTACCAATAGCAACTAACTGATACTGCTTACCACTGGCACGCGCTGAGGCACTGCTGCTAGTAGATGCAGGACTCGCATTATTAAAGCTACGATCAGGTTGAACTATCGGCTTTTTAGCAAGGTTAGAAAAGCGCTCAGAGCTGTTTGACGCTGGTTTACTAATACTTGGAGATGGGGCCGTTCTCGTAATTCTTCCAATACGCTGGCGGCCTATTTCCTTAACCTTATTTTGCAATAACTTAATTGCATCATCGTTATTGCGAGCAATATCTTCAAACTTTTTAGGTAAAAAGTCCATCGCCCCAGCATCAAGCGCATCCAAAGTGGCAGATGCCCCTGCTCGTGTTAACGATGAAAACATTAAAATAGGTGTTGGATTACTCGCCATGATCTCTTTCACAGCACTAATACCATCCAGCACCGGCATTTCAACATCCATGGTGATAACATCAGGACGTAACTGAGCTGTTTTTTCGACGGCCTCTCGGCCATTTACAGCAAAGCCTATTACCTCAATGCCGCTGTCTTGTTCAAGAATTTCACTCACTCTGCGGCGAAAAAAGCTTGAATCATCAACTACTAAAACTTTAACAGCCATTTCGCTCTCTTATTCAATGAATGGGTAGGCATAAAGTTTATACCTACTTTTTATTATCCAGCGTAATGCTTTAGCATACTCGGTACATCTAATATCAGTGCAATTCCACCATCAGAGGTAATAGTCGCACCCGCCATACCCGGCGTACCTTGCAATAATGCATCTAGAGGCTTGATCACCACTTCTTCTTGACCTATTAGTGAATCAACAACGAACCCTACTTTTTGAGTCCCTATTTGCACAATAACGACATGCCCTTGTGCTTTTCGCTGACCTCTATCAGCGCCTTTTATAAGCCAATGTTCAAGGTAGAATAATGGAATCGACTTTTTACGAACAATAATCGTTAGCTGGCCATCAACCACATTAGTTTTTGTTAAATCTAAGTGGAATATTTCACTTACACCCGCTAGCGGCAAGGCAAAGGTTTGCTCTCCCACCACCACCATTAAGGTAGGCAATATCGCAAGTGTTAGTGGAACTTTGATTTCTAAAGTAGTCCCTACGCCCATTTCTGATTTTATGTTAACCGAGCCATTGAGCTGAGTGATTTTTGTTTTAACCACATCCATACCAACACCACGGCCAGAAATATCTGAGATTTCTTCTTTGGTTGAAAACCCAGGTGCAAAAATAAGGTTATAAGCTTCAGTATCAGAAAGACGACTCGCTTGGTCGTGATCAAGCACCCCTTTACTAATCGCAATCTTTTTAAGCTTTTCAGCATCCATACCGGCACCATCATCTTGGATGGTAAGTAGAATATGATCACCCTGTTGCGAAGCTGATAAAGTCACCGTACCTGTTCTAGGTTTACCCGCTGCTTCACGAATATCGGGCATTTCAATACCATGGTCGACCGAGTTGCGAACCAAATGCACCAATGGATCGGCCAATGCTTCCACTAAATTTTTATCTAAATCGGTGTCTTCACCGACAAGTAATAAATTAATATCTTTTTTAAGTGTTCGTGCTAAGTCACGTACAACACGAGGAAAACGGCCAAATACTTTTTTAATCGGCTGCATTCGTGTTTGCATTACTGCACCTTGGATATCAGCAGTCACAACATCTAAGTTGGAAATAGCTTTACCCATAGCCTCGCTATCAGAGTTAGTCGCCAAACTTACTAAGCGATTTCGCACAAGTACTAACTCGCCCACCATGTTCATTATTTGGTCTAGGCGTTTGGTATCAACACGTACAGTTGTTTCTGCCGGTGGAGGCGCTGCTTTTTTGGGCGGCGCAGCTTTAGCTGCTTGTGCCGCAGGAGCCGGCTTAGCTGGCTCTGGTTTAGGCTGTGGCTTAGCTGCAGCAACTGGTTCTGGCTTTTTAGCTGCCACTGGTTCAGGTTTACTTACAGGAGCCGGTGTTTCTATCGACTTAGGTGCACCTTTACCATGAAGTTCATCAAGTAAGGCTTCAAACTCGTCGTCACTTATTTCATCATCGCCCGAGCTTTGCTCGTTACTTGGTGGAGCCACAGGAGCTGATGGTGTTTGTTGTGGTGTACTTGCGGTTGCTTGGCTCACTTCGCCAAAGCTGCCTACACCATGAAGTTCATCCAATAAGCTGTCAAATTCATCGTCAGTTATATCACCACTGACATCATTGCCACTTGATGATGATTGTTTTTCTTGTGGGGCTTGCCCTTTTCCATGAAGTTCATCAAGTAGGCTTTCGAATTCGTCTTCGGTTATTTCATCAATCTGAGAGTCTGAGCTACTGCTATCTGGGCCGCTAAATAATTCATCAAAAGCAAACGGGTCTTCTTCAGCATCGTTGCTCGGTTGCTCTGCAACTGGTTCAGGCTCTACCGATGGAGTTTCCACAGGAGCTATATCTTCAACCACAGAATCGCCGGCAAGCTCTTCTGCTGTCGGTGGCTGCCCAAGTTTGTGAAGTACTGCAAGTAATTCTGGATCAGCAGGCTCTGGCTGGTCACGATTTTTAATCGTGGCAAACATTTCATTAATGGTGTCCAGTGCTTGTAAAATCACATCCATTAATTCAGAGTTAACTGTTCTTACACCTTGGCGCAGTAAATCAAACACATTTTCAGCACCATGACATGCATCAACAAGCTCTGTCATAGCCAAAAAGCCAGCGCCACCCTTTACAGTGTGGAAACCGCGAAATATTGCGTTTAGTAGCTCAGTATCATCTGGGTTGTTTTCCAGTTCTACTAACTGTTCAGATAAAAGCTCAAGGATTTCTCCGGCCTCTACTAAAAAGTCTTGTAAAATATCTTCATCGACTTCAAAGCTCATGCAGTACTCTCCTATTAGAAGCCCAAACTTGATAATAGATCATCAACTTCATCTTGATCAGATACAACATCATTACGCGTTTCTTTATCAATAATAGGCCCTTCGGGACCTGCTAGTGTTTGTGCAACAATGGGATCTTCTATTTTTTCTGGTTGTTCAGTTGGTTCAACCTCACCACCTTGCGCTGCAAATGCAGTTAACAGGTGAATTAAACTTTCTTCAACTTCACGGACAAGTTCAATAACACGGCGAATAACCTGACCGGTTAAATCTTGATAGTCTTGAGCCATCAGCACATTAGTCATCAGCATTTGTAACTCATCGGTTTTGTGATGAGAACTGCTCATAAACTTATCAATACTATGGCAAAGTGATTTAAACTCACCAAGCTCTATTTCGCGGTTCATTAAACGATCCCACGTTGGCTTGATATCAGCTATTTCGTCAGCGATTTCTTGTGCTAATGGTAAGCTTGCTTCAACCGCATCCATTGTCTTATTGGCTGCGTTTTCTGTCATTTCCATGACATAGTTAAGGCGTTTTTTTGCGTCAGGGATGGCATCAGTGGTAATGTCTGTTAAACGCGTGTCTAACTCGAAACTTTTTAAAGCTTCGTGCAGTTGACGCGTCAACTTACCCACCTCAGCAAATAACTGTGATTGCTCTTGTGAAGCTGTTTCTAAAATTAACTGATTCGCTTTATCTTGCTCACCATTTTCTAAAAAAACAACTAACTGGCGAGCTTGTTCTAAAGTAATCTGAGGCGCAGCAGGTGCTGACATAAGCCTCTCCCTCTCATTAACCTAAGCGTTCGAACACTTTTTCTAATTTAGTTTTCAATGTACCTGCAGTGAATGGTTTAACAATATAACCATTAACACCTGCTTGGGCCGCAGCAATTATTTGTTCTTTTTTAGCTTCTGCTGTAACCATTAAAACAGGAATATGCTTTAATTTTTCATCAGCTCGAATTGCCCTTAAAAGATCAATACCTTGCATGCCTGGCATATTCCAATCTGTTACAACAAAATCAAACGCTTGATTTTGCAACATAGGCAAAGCAGTTGACCCGTCATCTGCTTCTTGAACATTGGTAAAACCTA
This sequence comes from Pseudoalteromonas undina, assembly GCF_000238275.3. Taxonomy (NCBI): domain Bacteria; kingdom Pseudomonadati; phylum Pseudomonadota; class Gammaproteobacteria; order Alteromonadales; family Pseudoalteromonadaceae; genus Pseudoalteromonas; species Pseudoalteromonas undina. The sequence goes on along the minus strand of NZ_AHCF03000003.1, from coordinate 551,244 downwards.
AATCGCGCAACAGGTTTTTAATAATACGTCTCATTGTTGAGAAATCATCAACAACAAGAATTTTAATGTTTTTATCCAAAACATCCTCCAGTGAGGCCTGAACCTTTATTTACTTACTTCTAGTTTATCCAGTCATTGATTTTTGCTTTAAGCTTAATCATCGCCTGACCATGTATCTGACTTACACGCGATTCACTTACATCGAGTATATGCCCAATTTCTTTTAAATTCATCTCATCGTTATAGTACAAAGAAAGCACCATTGCATCTTTTTCCGGTAACGACTTTATTGCACTGAGTAAAGACTCATTAAACCGTTCATTTTTAACATTATTGAACGGTTTGTCTAGTGCTAAATCTTGGCCATGAGGTGTAATCACATCGTCATCTATACCAAGGTCTTCAATACCTAACACTTTGCTTACATTTACATCGTTTAAAATATGATGGTACTCATTTAGCGAAATTTCAAGTTTTTCAGCAACTTCACTATCTTTAGGTTCACGGTTTAAACTGTTCTCAAGCGCAACAATAGTTTCTGCAACCAAACGGCTTTTTCTGTGAACTGAACGTGGAACCCAATCGCCTCGGCGCATTTCGTCTATCATCGCACCACGAATACGAATACCGGCAAAGGTTTCAAAGCTTGCGCCTTTGCTTGCATCAAAGTTTTTTGAAGCTTCAATTAAACCAATCATACCCGATTGAATTAAATCATCTAGCTGCACACTGGCCGGTAAACGAGCAATTAAATGGCACGCCACTTTTTTGACTAATGAGGCATGCTTTTCAACAATCATATTTAAATTTTGTGTTGACTGATATCCCATAGCTCTATTCACCGGTATTGTCATTGTTAGTTACTAACTAGTTTCTCAATGAAAAACTCTAAATGACCCGAGGCTTGACTAGGTGTTGGCCACTTAGCAATTTTTGTAGCCAGTGTTTTAAAAGCAATTGCAGCAGGCGACCCAGGAAAAACCTCAACAATTACTTTTTGGCGGCGCGTTGATTTGCGCATATTTTCATCATATGGAACCGTTGCAACCAACTCCATTGATATATCTAAAAATCGGTCGGTAACCTTTGAAAGTTTTGCAAACAATTCCTGCCCTTCGCGTAAACTACGCACCATATTGGCAACAATTTTAAATTTATAAACGCCGTGCTCACGGCTAAGTACTTTAATTAAAGCATAAGCATCGGTAATTGATGTAGGCTCATCACATACCACCACAACCACATCTTGCGCTGCGCGAGAAAAACTCAGCACCATATCGGAAATACCCGCAGCGGTATCAACAATTAAAATATCAAAGTCGGTGTTAAGTTCACTAAATGCACGAATAAGTCCAGCGTGCTCTGAGGGTGATAACTCAACCATACTTTGCGAACCCGATGTTGCAGGCACTATTTTTATGCCTGCGGGACCTTCGACTAAAATATCATCAAGTTCACATTCGCCCGATAAAACATGAGATAAATTACGCTCAACGCGCAGTCCAAGCATCACATCACAATTCGCTAATCCTAAATCAGCATCTAGTACAAGCACACGTTTGCCTTGTTGGCCTAACGCGATTGCCGTGTTAAGGGATACGTTCGTTTTACCCACTCCACCTTTGCCGCCGGTGACAGCGATAACTTTTACGCCGTTATTATTATTCTTGCTCATTTTGCGAAGGCCGCTTGCTTGATCTAAAACTGTGTTAATCATACATCTCTACTGTGCTCGACGCCACTGATTGGTGTCGTGATTGTTGTGCTTTTATTCTTTTTAAATACAATTGCTCAGCTTTTTTTACTAGTTTTTCGGCATTTGCCACTCTAATATCTTCTGGTACTCGCTGACCGTTAGTAAGATACCCTATTGGGAGACGATTTTGAATCGCAATACTAATAATCTCACCTAAACTCAATGACTCATCAAGTTTAGTAAAAATACATCCGCTTAGCTGTACTTTTTTAAAGTGCCTTACTGTTTCTTGTAATACATTAATTTGCGCCGTCGCACTTAATACTAAATAACTACGTATATCAACACGCTGATTACGCATCAAGGTGTTTAACTGCTCGGTTAAGCGTAAATCACGTTGACTCATTCCTGCTGTATCAATTAAGACTAGACGTTTATTTCGTAAATGGTATAAAACTTCTGCTAATTCATTTGCATCTTTGACTTGTTTAACGCCACAGCCAATAATTCGACCATAGGTTGCTAGCTGCTCATACGCACCAATACGGTAGGTATCAGTAGTAATAAGTGCAACTTTATCAGCACCATATTTTTGCGCACCTAATGCAGCTAATTTTGCAACTGTGGTGGTTTTACCTACCCCTGTTGGGCCTACTAGTGCATAAACACCACCTTGGCGAAGAATTTCGTTGTTAGTGGTTTGCATTTGATCTTCAACCATATTCAATAAGGCTTTCCAACCTTGTTGGCGAGATACATCGTCGGGTACAAAGCATGCCATTTGCTCAGCAACCTCTTTATCTATCCCCATACCCACTAAACGGTCAATCATGCATGCACGGGTTGGATCGCGACGTGCCATATCTTGTTGCATTAAACCTGACACTTGATGTTCTAGTAATTGACGAATTGCGTTCATTTCTTCGCGCATAGTACTTATATCACTCGACTCGTTTTGCATCGTTTGCTGACGAGGTGCACTCGGTGAGTCTAAATCGTCAAAACCACTGTCTAAATCATCAAAACCCAAGCTATCAGCTTGAGTACGAGGACGTGCAGATGCGCTTGATTCACGCTCAAACATATTTTTAGGTCGAGATTGCACAGATTCTTGTTCTTGATAATGACCAGAGGTATCAATGCCTGATTGTGAAAACATTGACGCAAGCTCTGCTGAACGAGGACGGGGAGATTGACGTTCTAATAAAGCTTGTAAACTATCAGCTACCTTTGCTTGTGGCTTAGGTTGAGCACGTTGTGGCTCTGGTTTTACAAAATTATGTGAGCTCTGGGTATGTGCAAATGAAGCGCTTTCAGCTGGCTGGCTTTGAGGCTGCTCTGGCGCTTTTGCTGCGGCTTTGTCGTAATCAACAGCAGCAACAATTTCAACGCCATTAGCTAGTTTCTTATTTGACATAATAACCGCATCAACACCGAGCTCTTCTTTTACTTCTTTTAGTGCGGTGCGCATGTCTTTAGCAAAAAAACGTTTAATTTTCATAATTCAAACCCCTTTAAAATCTTATTGTTGGCCTACAGAGCTGACAATCTTGATCTGTCTTTCATCTGGTATCTCTTGATAAGACATCACTCGCAATCCTGGAATGGTGTATTTAACAAATCGAGATAGCACAGTGCGTAACATTCCTGACGTTAGCAATATTGAAGGTTCACCGGCCATTTCTTGATTTTGATGCGCTTCATTCAATGATGTTTGAAGTCTATCAGCAAGTCCTGGTTCTATTCCGGCACCTTCATCACCTGCATTTTGAAGTGACTGATGCAACATCTGTTCCAACTCAGGCGCCAAGGTTATGACAGGGATTTCAGAAGACATACCAACAGCATCTTGAACGATTAATCTACGCAACGATATTCTCACTGCAGCCGTTAATACATCAGGGTCTTGGCTACGAGGGCCATACTCAACAAGGGTTTGAACAATTGAGCGCATATCTCGTATTGCTACCCCTTCATTTAATAAGTTTTGTAGTACTTTAACGATGGTGGTCAGCGGTAATACCTCAGGTACTAGCCCTTCAACTAAGCGAGGGTGACTTTTACCTAACATGTCTAATAAGTTTTGTACTTCTTCGTGGCCAAGCAATAATGCGGCGCTATTGGTGAGTAACTGGCTAATATGAGTGGCCACAACGGTTGCTGAATCAACTACGGTATAACCTAAAGATTGCGCTTCATCTTTTTGATCGGGTTTTATCCATACCGCATCTAAACCAAATGCAGGGTCTGTAGTTTCAATGCCTTTTAGCGGGCCAAACACTTGGCCTGGGTTAATTGCTAATTCATCGCCGTGTTTAAGCTCTCCCTCACCACTTGATACACCCATCATAGTGATGCGATACGCATTTGGATCAAGTTCAAGGTTGTCGCGAATATGTACAGGCGGTACTAAAAAGCCCAGCTCTTGAGATAGTTTTTTACGCACCCCTTTAATGCGGTTTAACAGCTCACCACCTTGTGATTGGTCAACCAAAGGAATTAATCGATAACCTACTTCTAAGCCAATAACATCAACTTGCTGTACATCATCCCAACCCAGTTCTTTTTGTTCTTGTTTAGCCGCAATCCCGGTACCTGAGGCTGCATTTTCAGCTTCTTCGGCCTCAGCAGCCGCCAATTTAAGTTTGTTTTGCTGGGTGTAGTATGCAAGGTAACCTAAAAGCGCCCCTAAGCTTAAAAATGCAATATGCGGCATACCTGGGACTAAACCCATAGTAATGAGGATACCAGAGGCAATAAATAATGATTTTTCGTTTCCTAGCTGCTGCTTAAACTGATCGCCCATATTGTGCGACTCATTTTGACGCGTTACAACAATCGCAGTACCAATTGAAAGTAGTAATGAAGGTAATTGCGCGACTAAGCCATCACCAATGGTCAATAGTGTGTACACTTCCATAGCGCGTGAAAAGCTCAAGTCATGCTGGATCATGCCAACAAATAAACCACCTACAATATTGATCACTAAAATGACGATACCCGCGATAGCATCGCCTTTTACAAATTTACTGGCACCATCCATAGAACCATAAAAGTCGGCTTCACGGGTTACTTCATCACGACGCTCTCTGGCTTGCTCTGCACTAATAAAGCCAGCATTCATATCTGCATCAATCGCCATTTGCTTACCCGGCATGGCATCAAGGGTAAAGCGTGCTGACACTTCAGAAATACGCCCTGCACCTTTGGTAATTACCACAAAGTTTATGATAATTAGAATCAGAAACACCACTAAACCCACGGCGTAGTTACCACCAATCACCACCGAGCCAAATGCTTCAATTACCTTACCAGCGGCATCACCACCATTATGACCCTCAAGAAGTACCACCCGAGTACTGGCTACGTTAAGTGCTAAACGCATGATCGTAGCGATTAACAACACCGCTGGAAACATGCCAAACTCAAGCGGCTTCATGGTATATACGGTGACCAGTAATACAACTAATGCGAGCGCGATATTAAACGAAAATAATATATCAAGCAGAAATGGGGGCAGTGGTAATATAACCATGCCAAGCGCAGCTAAGACTAAAAGCGGTGTACCAACGCCTTTTGCATATTCTTTTTTATCTTTATTAAGTTGTTGTAATACCGCTTTAAATTCCATAACTCTACAATTTCAAAAAATTGACACTACGCTGAAATTGCAATAACTATTCCAAGTTAGTTGGTTAGCGGTTAATACTTAAATTCATCAGGGATTGGCAGCTTTTTATTAAGCGCGACAGGGCGTTTTCCACGGCCTTTTTTAAACCGTTTAAGCTGAAATACATAGGCAAGCACTTGAGCAACTGCAGTAAAGAGCTGATCGGGAATTTGATCCCCTACTTCAGCAGTATGATAAAGCGCTCGCGTTAAGGTAGGCGACTCAACAATGGGCACTTCATTACCCAAAGCAATTTTACGAATTTGCATAGCGAGTTCGTCAACGCCTTTTGCTAGTACAATAGGCGCTCCAGCTCGCTCTGTGTCGTATTTTAAAGCCACTGAGTAATGAGTAGGGTTGGTAACAATAACATCGGCATCAGGAACATCCTGCATCATTCTCTTTTGCGACATTTGACGTTGGGTTTGCCTGATACGCGCTTTGATTTGCGGATCACCCTCAGAGTTTTTATATTCATCTTTTACTTCTTGCATCGTCATTTTAAGCTGTTTGTTATGGCTATAACTTTGAAATGGCGCATCAATAGCTGCAATAATAATTAAGGTGCAAGATAACCCTAAAAACATCCAGGCTAATATTTCCAAAGCATGCACGATATTGCCCGGCGCACTTTCTATACTCAAATGTAATATTTCATCAAAATAAACATTAATTAAAAAGATAGCGAAGGTTGCCACTAGGCCAAACTTTAATAATGACTTAAGTAGCTCAATAGCCGCTTGCGGGCCAAACATCCGAGTAAAACCTTTCATTGGCGACATTTTACTGGCTTTGGGCGCTGCTGCCTGCCAGCTAAAATTAAAGCCGCCAAGCATGGTGTTACCAATAAACGCAGCCAGTACAATAATAAGTACAAACATCGACATAGGAAATAACAGTACGTCAGCAACCTCCCCCCACACCGCAAACATTTTTGTGGTGTCGTAAGTTTCATTGCGATTAAGACTAAGCATTCTGCCCATAATTCGATACAAGCCTTTACCAATTTCAGGGCCGTACATTAATAAAGAAATAGCAGAAAAAATGAGTACAAACATAGTACCTAGCTCTTTAGAGCGCGCTATTTGGCCTTTCTTTTTGGCATCATCAACTTTTTTGGGCGTGGGTTCTTCGGTTTTTTCTTGTCCTGAATCTTCAGCCATTACGCTCTCCTAAGGGGAACAACCAACTAGAGTACACATTAGCTCAACCATTTTTAGCCATTGGAACTCAAACTGAGTGATAAAGTTACCGAGGGTAGCCCAAATAATAACGAGCCCTGCCACTAAGGTAAACGGAAAGCCTATAGAGAAGATATTTAACTGTGGGGCAGCACGGGTCATGATGCCAAATGACATATTAATTACAAGCATGGCCGTTAATGGCGCTAACGAAAGCACTAGTGCAGTGGTAAACATCCAACCACCCCATGTCACTATGTCCCAATAATGATCAACCGCCCACCAATTACCATCAATTGGCAATACCTGAAAACTATGTACCACCATTTGAATCATCATTAAATGGCCATTAAATACAAAAAATAACAAGGTAGCTAAAATGAGGTAGAACTGCCCTACAGCAGGTACACTCATTCCATTTGAGGGGTCAACAACAGACGCAAAACCTAAACCAGTTTGCATAGCAAGGATTTGCCCGGCTAACACAAATGTATTGAGTAGTAGTGTGGATGCAAAACCAATCGCAACGCCAATCAGCATTTGTTGTAGCACCACTAAAACCATTTCAAAAGAAAATAAATTAGTAAATGTAGCTGGAGGTAGAACAGGCACAACTAAAAATGTGACTACAACAGCCAAGCCCATTTTAATTCGAGAAGGGACGTTTTTGGCGCCAATACCCGCCATTATCATGATCATTGAGCTAATACGCACCAAGGGCAGTAAAAAATCACTTAACCATTGAATAACAACGGAAAATGGGAACTCCATCGTTAACCTGCTATTTCGGGTATAAGAAGCACTAAGCGATTAAAAAAATCCATCAGCTCTTGAGTAAACCAATGTCCACCCACTATTAACGCACTAATAGTAATTAATAGACGCGGTAAAAAGCTCAGTGTTTGTTCATTAATTGAGGTTGCCGCCTGAAATACTGCCACTACTAAACCAATAATTAAACCAGGTACCACAATAGCAGACACCAGCTTAATCACTAAAAACAGGGCTCCACTTAAAATATCAACAAATACTTCAGGTTCCATGGGCGACTCCTAGAGTGATTGGTTCAAAGTAGAAAGCACCACTATGTGCCCAACCCAAAGCTTTTAGCGAGCGTACCCATCACCAAGCTCCAACCATCAACCAATACAAACAACATAATCTTAAACGGTAGCGATACAATCATGGGGGATAGCATCATCATACCCATGGCCATCAACACCGATGCAACCACCAAATCGACAATCAAAAAGGGGATGAAGAACATAAAACCGATAATAAAGGCTGTTTGTAGCTCACTGGTCACAAACGCCGGAATAAGCACGATCAATGGCGTTGCTTCGGGTGAATCAAGCTGATCGTACCCAGCTATTTTTGCAAAGGTTTCTAAGTCTTTTAATCGTACTTGAGAAAGCATAAAAGCTTTCATTGGCTCTTTAGCTAAATCGAGTGCTTCTAGTGATGTTACCTGTTCACTTAAGTACGGTTCGATTGCGCGTTCGTTTATTTGCTCATAAATAGGCGCCATAATAAAAATACTTAAAAACAGCGACATACCTAGTAATACTTGATTAGAAGGCGTTTGTTGTAAACCAATCGCTTGGCGCAAAATAGCTAAAACAACAATAATTCGAGTGAACGAGGTCATCATGATAATGGCTGCTGGAATAAAGCTCATAGCCGTCATGATCGCTAACACTTGTAGCGTCACTGAATAGTCTTGCGTGCCATCTGCATTACTTGTGATCGTAAGCGCGTCTATTCCTTCAGCACTGACTCCTGGTACGAATACCATAGCAAATATGAAAAGCAGCCATTTAGTCATGATATTAGTTCTTTTTATTTTGATTAAGTTGCGGATTCAACATTTTGCCAAAACGCTTAGCTAATTCTGGTAACTCTTTTTCTGTCAGGGGAGTTTCTAGCTTGTGTAAATAATTAATGCTATGTGGAGTTACACCTAATAGGTGCTGTGCATTATCTATCTCGACTACCATTAATCGCTCGCGTGAGCCTAAAGGAAGACTGCGGATCACTTTGAATTCATCGTTATTGGTTAAATTTGGATTAAGCTTTTTAACAAAAAAAGCCAACACTAAAATTAACACTACCACCACACCTAACGACATAACCATTGAAATAATGTCTGTGGTGGGTGTTGCAGCATCGGTAGCTGCAAACACTGAATTGCTTAAACCAAGTAATGCTATCATCGTAATTTTTTGATCCGTTCAACCTGACTAATTACATCCGTTAAGCGAATACCAAACTTATCGTTCACCACAACCACTTCACCATGTGCTATCAATGTACCGTTAACTAATACATCTAGCGGCTCACCAGCAACCCTATCAAGTTCAACAACTGAACCTTGGTTAAGTTGTAATAAGTTACGAATATTAATTTTAGAACGCCCTACTTCCATCGAAATAGTAACGGGAATATCTAAAATAGTGTCGAGTTTACGTTTTTCTTCACCGCTGAGCTCATGCTTTGAATCATCCAGCTCATCAAGCTCGGTTACTTTAACCTCTGCACTATCATCGTCAGTTCCCTCAGCCTCAGCAAGTGCTGCTGCCCATTCGTCCATCGTATCTTGATCATCGCTCATACTTTTAACCTTTTAATCAATTACCAGTCTAAGTCTACACCGTTTGAAAGGTGTAAATCATCTTCTAGTTCTGCTAATTCTGCATCTGAATCAATTTTTTTGCCGCCTTTAGTAAAGACATGCAGCTCAGATTTAACTGAATCAGGGCGTTTAATTTTTTCACTAATTTGTAGCGCAACATTATCGCGTGAGCGACCCATTTTAGCTCTAAATGTTGGTAACTCTTCAACAAACACAGTAATATGCTCTGGCATTTCAACAGGAATGATATCCCCCGCCTTAAGCTCCATAATTTGTTTTAAGCTTAAATCAACTTCAAGTAGTTGAGTCGACAAATCGACTTCTACATCCATTATTTCGTCGCGAAGTGCCTTGCTCCAACGTAAATCGGTATCTTCAGTATCAGACTGAACACCTGCATCCAGTAGCTCTCGTATAGGTTCGAGCATTGAGTAAGGCAGCGCAATATGAAAGTCACCACCGCCGCCATCAAGCTCAATATGAAAAGAGCTAATAACCACCACTTCGGTTGGGCTAACAATGTTAGCCATGGCGGGATTCACCTCAGAATCGAGATACTCAAACGACACATCCATAACCGGCGCCCATGCTTCTTTGTAATCTTCAAAGATTATTTTTAGCAGCATTTGCACGATACGGCGCTCTGTTGGGGTAAATTCACGCCCTTCAATTTTGGCATGATAACGACCATCGCCACCAAAGAAATTATCTACCAGTATAAAGACTAATCGCGCCTCCATGGTAATTAGGCCAGTGCCTTTTAGTGGGCGAAAACGCACCATATTCAAACTGGTTGGTACAAATAAGGTGTGAATATACTCACCAAATTTGATCATTTGCACGCCGTTAATTGACACCTCAGCGGTGCGGCGCATCATGTTAAAAAGGCTAATTCGCATATGACGCGCAAATCGCTCATTAACAATTTCAAGTGTCGGCATGCGACCACGCACGATGCGATCTTGCGAAGAGAAGTCATACTGTAGCGTACTTCCCTCACCGTCTTCACCGTCGTGTATATCTTCCTCTTCGACCTCATCAACACCGTGTAATAGCGCATCAATTTCGTCTTGGGATAATAAATCGCTCACACTGACCCCTTATTGCATCACAAAGCCGGTAAACAGTACCCGCTCAATTACTTTACTTCCTTCCACATCCATCATTGCAGCTTGTACTTTATCTAGCGCAGTAAAGCGCAGTGTTTCTTTGCCTACACTGGTGCTTAGTTCATCTGCGGTAGTCATTGAAAATACACTCAATAGCGTACCTTCAATCAGTGGAATATGCTTTTTAGCAGTTTCTTCATTGCCATCTCCGCGCACCAGCAATTGCACTTTAATTTGTACAATTCTATCACGACTCGCCCCTGGAACATTAAATATAAAAGGTCTTGGCATAGCAACATATAGCGCACTGCCGACCGTTGCCGAGGAGCTTGATGATTCTGCGGCTACTTCACCACTGGCGGCATCATCTGTTAAAGTTTCTACGGGCTCATCATCACCCGATAGTAAAAAGTAACCAGCTACACCGCCAACAATAACTAATACAGCGGCTATAATTATAATGAGTTTGCTTTTATTTTTACTGACTTCTTCTATTTCTAAATTAGTATCTTCAGCCATTGTATTTCCTTTATTCGCAAAGGTATTTGCTTGTTTTAACTATTATAATAGCAGGACTTAGGCATAGTAATCTATTGATGATGACGTTTGTTGTCCAGAACTATGTGTTTGCTTATCTGGTTGCTCACTATTTGTCTCATCTGAAGAGCTATTATTAGCCATTTGACCTTGTGGCTGACCTTCTTGTTGCTCGTTTTGTTCTGGAGATGAACCACCATAAGAAATGCTGCTTTCACCTAGTTCTAAACCCTGTTGCATTAATAATTCTCTAAGCCTAGGTAATGATTGCTCTAGCGCTTCTTTGGCTTGCTGATTTTGCACTACAAAGTTTATTTGTGCTTGCTCCGCATCACTTCGAATACGAATTTGCATACTGCCCATTTCAGGTGGATCTAAACGAATTTCAGCTTCTTTGTTATTAATGCTTAACATTGAAGTAACGCGCTCTTGTAGCATTTTTGCGGCATCACTTTTAATAATATTTAATGCCTGTAAGGTGGCAGGATCAATGCTCACCTGTTTAGCTTGCGCAGTGCTTTGTAACTGCCCAGCCTGTAAACTTTGCGCTTCAATAATAGCTTGCTCGTAGCCTAAAGTATCGTATTTAGCGATAGTATTAAGCGACGATTTATCGAATATATTAATGATTTGAGAAAAAATCTGTGCAGCACGCGGTGGCATTTGCTCTGCGTTAGTGGCGCGCATACTCTCTTTTTGTAGTACATCAAGCTGTTTAGCAAGCTCCTCAGGCGTTTCGGCTATCGATTTAGAGCTTTCTGATTTTAGCTCAGGTTTTACATTAGCCGACTCTGTACCTTGGCGTGTTTTAGGTGTAACACCTGCTATCAACGTATTATTAGCAAACAGCGGTTTATCTTTGGCACTAGACAAAGTGTCTGCGTTGATAGCTGTTTCTAAATCACTGATAACCCCTTTTAATAAAGTAAGTTCTTTAGTAGATAGAGGCTCACTTTTAATGTATGCCTGCATCTGATTAAGCAATGCCTGTTTTTCTGGGGTAGTTAACGTACTTATTTGTGTATTAATGGCTTGTTGAGGAGTTTGCGGTTTCTCGCTTTCGCTAACATACTTACTGAGTAATTGCTTTAAATCCGCTACATTGTCTTTATCAATAGGTTTGCTCATCGCATCAAGCTCAGTAGCAAGTTCATCTTGTTGTGAAGGCGTTAAATTTGCTAAGAGTTTATCTGCTTTAATTGCATTATCATCTTTTGATAACAGCGCTAAAACAGAGGAGTCTATCGATGCTTTAGTACTCGTAGGAACAGTCGGCTTGTCTGATGGTTTAGCAACCGCTTGCTCATTTTTAACAGTCTCAGATTCTCCGGCTGTGGCAGCTGTCGCTATCGATTTAGCTCCAAGCTGTGAAGACTCAGCTGCAGTTTTGCTCGCTGACTCAGCACCTACAGCATTTTGTGCTTGTAAAATAGCTGCATCATCAACAATTTCATCACTTGGCAAATTAATAACAATAGGTGCAAGCTTATCTTCAGGCTTGATGTTTATTTTGACACCGTCTTTATCTATTAACTCTGCGCCGCTATGAGAATTATTTTTTACTGAGGTGTCGATTACTTGTGCCGCATTAATTTGCGCCAACATGTCTTCACCGCTCAAAGGCTTTTCTTCGCTATCTTGCTCTTTTAGGTCGGGTTGTTCATCTGAAGGCTGTTTGTGTGGCGCCTTGACCTCTGAATCTTGTGTTTCAGAAGCTTGGTTCGCAAGAGCTAGTTGGTCGAAAAAACCAGCATCATTACTACTATCTAGTTTTGCTTTATCACTGTCTTTTTTAACTAAGTATGAGTCTTGCTCAGATACCGCCAACATTGAAATATCATTCATCGCCATAAATCACCTAATAAAAGCGGCAACAGCCCACCGCACAATCCTAAAAAACATTGCTCTAATAGAACATAAGCAATTAGTATGCCTACCTTATAGTGCTTTATTCCTTTGATAAAATTGATTAGAGGAAAACTCATCTAACATTTTTTGTTCATTCTTAGCCACCAGCATATCCGCTTTTAACTGTTGCTTTTCAATTAGCTTAGCAACCGCTTTCGCTTTAACTTGTTGTTTTAACCATAACGTTTTACGCTGGCTCACGACTTGTTTTGCAGTATTAACGGTACTCGCTTGTTGGCGAGTCGCCTCTTCAATCTTAGCTATGAATGCGTGATACTGGCTAAACCCGGCACTTGATAAGCCCGATTGCCCTTTAATATGAAGTTGCTGCGTATATTCAAGTCGAAAGTCATTTAAGCCTTGAAGCTTTTGCTGATTTAGCTGCAAGTTTTGATTTGCTTGCAAGTAGCTCATGCGTAATGTTTCTTCTTTTTCATTTTCAAGCTTAAGCAGCAAATGTAGTTTATTTTTTGCCATTATGCTTGTCCTAATAATTGTGCGAGCCCTTGTAGGCCATCATCATAACTAATCACGTCACGCATGCCTTGCTGTAAAAATGCGTTCACTCTTGGCATCATGTTTATTGCCTGATCAAGCATTTGGTCACTGCCTTTTTGATAAGCACCCAAGGTGATCATATCTTTATTCTGTTGATACATAGAATATACTTGTTTAAGTACCCGAGCTTGCTGCATATGTGGCTCTGAAACCACTTGTGGCATCACTCGAGAAATAGACTTTTCTATATCAATAGCAGGGTAATGACCGCTGTCGGCTAAATCACGCGATAAAACAATATGCCCATCAAGTATGGCACGTGCGGCATCGGCTATCGGGTCTTGCATGTCATCACCTTCACTCAGTACAGTAAAAAAGGCAGTAATAGAGCCTTGCCCTTCTCCGCCATTACCAGCACGTTCCACTAATGCGGGTAATTTAGCAAATACTGAAGGCGGATAACCTTTGGTAGCAGGAGGCTCACCCACAGCAAGTGCTATTTCACGCTGTGCCATGGCATAACGCGTTACCGAGTCAAGCAGTAACAATACGTTTAGCCCTTGATCTCGAAAGTATTCTGCAATGGTGACTGCACTCTCACAGCCTTTTAATCGCATTAATGGTGAAGCATCAGCAGGCGCTGCCACAACAACTGAGCGTTTACGTCCTTCAACACCCAGTATTTCTTCAATAAATTCTTTTACTTCTCGGCCACGCTCACCAACTAAACCCACTACAATTATATCGGCTTCACTGCCTCGAGTCATCATGCCCAATAGTACTGATTTACCCACACCGGAGCCTGCAAATAAGCCCATACGCTGACCTTGGCCTACGGTAATTACTGAGTTAATAGCGCGTACTCCCACATCCATAGGTTTACTAATGGGGCGTCTTGCCAGTGGATTTATTGCGTTTTGAGCGAATTTAAGAGTGTGTTCTGCGTTTATTTTACCCAGCCCATCTAAAGGTCGCCCTAAACCGTCGACAACTCGGCCAAGTAAACTCATACCAACAGGTAAACCAGTGTCGTTAACTTGAGGAATAACTCGGGCACCAGGAAGTACACCTGAGATATGATCATTGGGCATTAAATATAAGGTTTGATCATTAAAACCAACAATCTCGGCATCAACAAAGCCGCTCATGGTTTCAATTTTACATTGGCTGCCTACTGGAGCTCGCAGGCCTTTTGCTTCAAGTGTTAAACCAACCACACGGGTTAAAACACCCGCAACCGCAGGGGCAGGGGTTTTAATATGTTGTTGGTATTGAGATAAGCGTTCGCTTAATGAAGTATCGCTCACAGACATTGCACGCCAATAAAAAGTTAGATACCACTATTATGCAAAAAACTATCCAATGTTTCTTTGACACGAGTTTTCAAGGTCATATCTAAAGACGATAGTGTTGTCTTAACTTCACAACCGCCGCGCTCCAATGTAGGCTCTGGAATTAACTGCCAATGATTATCTTCAATAGCTTGCTCGCCATAACTGGTTTTTATAAGTGTTAGGTCTTCTGGGTGAAGATGAATTTTAACTTTCTGTTGCTCTGCATTCAATGCATCAATGCTTTTTTTCAAGGTATGTAAGATAATATCAGGCGAAGTTTTTATCTCTTGATAAATGATTGCTTCACTGAGCATAGTCGCTAACAGCACTAACTGCTTTTCTGCTTGCTCATCCACTTTTTTAAGTGGATCAGATAAACTATCTAACAAGCTGCGTAAGTGAGTTAACTGCTCATCCATCAAAGGTTTAACCTCTTCTTGACCTTGGGTTTTACCCAGCTCAACACCTTCTTTGTAACCAGCTTCTTTTCCCTCAGTTACGCCTTTATCAAAACCATCTATATAGCCTTGCTCGTGTCCTTGCTTAAGGCCTTCCTCATACGCATCTTGGCGAATGCGCTCAAGCTCCACCATAGTAAGAGAAGGTAATTCTTGTTCTTCGGGCTCTTCATCTTGCTCTTTGGCCATTTTTTTATGGTATAGCTCTGCCAATGGCGTACCAAAAGCGGTCGAACGATTGCCAAAACTTCGCTCATCTGGCGCAACATCTGGAATTGGCCAATTTTTTAATAGCTCATCAGCTTCATCAGCGTGTAACGGGCGACCTTTTGAGTTACTCATAAATTATAAGAACTCCTCACCACCGCCACCACCAAGCATAATTTCACCTGAATCTGATAGACGACGAGCTGTTGACAGTATTTCTTTTTGTGCTGCTTCTACTTCACTAATGCGCACTGGTGCCATAGCTTCTAAGTCATCAGCAAGCATTTCTGCTGCACGTTTTGACATGTTACCCAAAATCTTCTCTTTAAGCGCTTCGTCAGTGCCTTTAATGGCTTTCATCAGTACATCTTGAGGCACTTCACGTAAAATTGCTTGAATACCTCGATCCTCTACATCCATTAAGTTTTCGAAGACAAACATTAAGTCTTGAATTTGTTGCGACATTTCTTCGTCATGCTCACGGATAGAATCCATTAACTGCCCTTCAACATTGGTATCGAGGTAGTTCATAATATCTGCAGCCGCTTTTAAGCCACCCATCTTCGCAGCTTGTGCGCCCGCTTGACCAGCGAATTGTTTTTCCATAATTTCGTTTAATTCTTGTAAAGCCGCTGGTTGAACTTCTTCTAAATTGGCAATACGCATGGTTAAATCTAAGCGCACTTTTTCAGGAAATTGCGCTAAAATCTCAGCAGATTGTTCCGGCTCTAAATAAGAAAGCACAATTGTTTGAATTTGCGGATGCTCATTACGAATAATATTCGCTACCTGCTTTGAGTCCATCCATTTTAATGAATCAAGCCCTTTGGCGCCTGATCCCATAACAATTTGATCTATTAAGCTGGCAGCTTTATCTTCACCTAATGCGGCCGTAAGTGCTTTTTTGATAAAATCTTCAGACTGAAAACCTATCGTACTAAAGCTTTGAATTTGTTCGATAAACAAGTTGTGCACTGCGCTGATTTTAGCTTGCGACAAATCATCGATTGCCGCCATGGCCATACCTACCTTTTGCACTTGCTTTGGCTCTAAGTGCTTTAGGATTTGCGCTGCATCTTCTTCAGATAAACTTAGCAATAATATCGCCGCTTTATCTACACCATCGAGCTTATCAACATCAAACGCCGGTGGTAGTTGTTTTTGTTCTTGATCAGTCATCTTCTGTTAACCACGCTTTCACTACTTGTGATGATAGTTCTGGTTCATTGGCTACAAGGGCACGAACCGCTTTCAATAAGTCTTCGTCGCCATGTAGGTCTGGTAACTGTAGTGTACCATCGCTTGAGAAGCCAACTGAAGCAGAATCAAAGTCATTATTTAGCATATCTAATGTGCTGTCACCAAGGTCAACACCTGAACTAAGAGAGTCTTCATCATATTCTTCAAGTGTATTATCTGGGTAAATTAATCGCTTAAGCATAGGCTTAACTACAGCTAAAATCAGTACAATAATAACCAGCGCACCTAATACTAAGCGCATCATTTTCATAAACCAGTCTTGTTCCCATAAAGGCAATTCGAAATCAAGCGCTGAGTCTTCACGAACAAATGGCACGGTCACTACTTCAAGTGCATCGCCACGTTGCATATCAAAGCCTACGCCACCTTGTAACAAGCGACGAATATTTGACAAAACTTCTACCGAGCGTGGTGTCATGGTTGTTTCACCATTTTCACCAACCGTGGGTAAGTAATCGACCGCTACAGACACACTTATTCTGCGGATCACACCCGTTTGCTGACGTTTATGAGAAATAGTGGTATCAAGTTCATAGTTACGGGTAGCTTCTTTGTGAGTACGACTTGGTGAGGTTGCAGTGCCTGCACCGCCAGCCATTGCATCTTCAGGTATCGTTGAGTTAACCGGAGGCTGATTAGTAAGTGCACCAGGAATACCTACCGCTAAACCACCGATATTATTTTCTTCGAAAGTGGTTTCACTTCTTACTGCCGGTAAATCTGGGTTGTAACGTTTTTGTGTTTCTTCTACTGCACTAAAGTCCATGCTTAAATCTACTTGGGCGGTGTAATTACCTAAGCCAACGACGGGAATTAAAATGCTGTCAATTTTTTCTAGGTATTCTTGCTCACGTTTACGCTCTAGGTCGTATTCTTTACGAGAGCGTGCAGCCAAAGAGGTTTGCGAACCTGAATTTAATAAGCGACCGTTTTGATCGGTCACCGTTACGCGAGAAGGCTCTAGCCCTTGCACCGCTGAAGCAATCATATCAACTACTGAGTCAACTTCTTCGCTATCTAGTGAGCGACCACGCTTAAGCGTTAGTACAACAGTTGCTGAGGGTTTTTTCTCTCGACGAGCAAATACATTTTCTTTTGGAATAGCTAATAGTACTTTGGCGCGAGTAACGTTGTTTAGCTCTTCAATAGTACGGGCAAGCTGTTGCTCGCGACCATGTTTAAGGCGCTCACGCTCTAAACGTTGGCTTACCCCAAACCCCATGTCTTGCATAATAATATCGCTACCTGATGTCGGCCCTTGATCTAAGCCTTCACGGGTCATCAGTAACTTAATATTTTGATACTCAGTTTCATCAACCGACACCACATTACCATCAAGTTCATAGTCAATTTTTTGCGCATCTAAAAAGTCGAGTGTTTCAATTAACTCTTGAGTTTGCATTTTACCTAATGGGCGCATATCTGGCTGACGAGCCCAAATAATCACGAAGATAGCAATAGCCAAACAAATGGCCAATGCAACAATCAGGGTAATTTGACGTAAAACATCAACACCACCTAGGGCGCTGAAATAGCCTGATTTTTGCTCTTGTTGATCTTCAGTTTCACTTTGCTCCATCATGCCATCAGCAAGTGCCAGATCTGTAGATTGATTAGATTGCGCCACAATAATTCTCCACTACCTAGTTAAACAGGCATGTTCATAATTTCTTTGTAAGATTCAACAAGCTTATTACGAACCTGTACCGTAGCTTCAAATGCCACAGAAGACTTTTGCGAGGCAATCATCGCCTCAGCAAGCGATACGCTTCTGTCGCCCATCTCAACTGCTTTTCTTTTTTGTCCTGTGTCTTGCTGAAGCTCATGCACTGTATTAAGTGCATTACTCAACATATCACCAAATTGTGCTGTAGACGTTGATTGCACTTGCGTTGGCAAGTTATTAACTTGGTTACTACGCGTGGCTTCTGAAGCCATAGATTGCATTTCTTGAAATAAAGCACTGTTTTGAATTTTCATAATTGTCTCTGATAATGCAGTAAACTCTTAAATAGAATAAAGCACAAAACATGCCAAAAATAAAACTCAATTAAAACAAAAGGTTGATGTGTAAACTTGCGTAGTCAGAGTTTTGACAGCCCTAAAATGTGTTACTTAGTTTTAGGGCTGTTGAGGTTATGCAGGGAGGGAAATACCTAAATCGCGCATTTGCGCTAATTTGTAACGCAAAGTACGTGGACTTATACCTAAGGTTTCGGCTACTTCTTTACGCTTCCCTTGGCAACGCGCCAAGGTTTCTAAAATTATGCGATGTTCTTTATCTTTAAGTTCATCTTTATAACTCCCCGTGTCTAAGGCGAGCAAATCATTTTTTTGCTCATCTTCGGGCATTGTTTTTTCATCATAATAAGCGTTACTGAGATTACTTTTTATAGGCTCCGGCACTGTAGTTGGTTCAACCACAAACTGGGTTGGGGTTAAATTTTCGATAAAAATTGCATGCTCATCAATAGTACTGCCACTGCGTAAAATTAAAGCACGTTGAATAACGTTATCCAGCTCTCGAACGTTACCCGGCCAGCTATGGCTAAGTAGCTTTTGTTCGGCGCTTGTATCTAGATACGCCATTGGCTCTTTGCTTTTACTTAAGTGACGTTCAATTAAATGCTTAGCCAGTACAATAATGTCGCCAGGACGCTCACACAGAGGTCGCCACAGTAAAGGGAACACATTGAGTCGATAATATAAATCTTCGCGGAACTGATTTGCAGCAACGGCCTCTTTTAATTCGCGGTTACTGGTTGCAAGCACACGTACATCTAGCGAAATAGTTTTCCGACCGCCTAAACGCTCAACTTCGCGTTCTTGTAATACCCGCAATAGTTTGGCTTGTAAACCTAAATCCATTTCGGTGATTTCATCAAGTAAGATAGTCCCACCCTGTGCTTGTTCAAACTTACCCGGGCAGGCCTGAATCGCACCAGTAAACGCACCTTTTTCGTAGCCAAACAAAGTAGCTTCAAGCATGTTTTCAGGAATAGCAGCACAGTTAATTGCTACAAATGGTTCATTGCAGCGTTTTGACTTGTCATGAATATACCGTGCCAGCACTTCTTTACCTGAGCCACTTGGCCCAAGTACCATTACGCTGGCATCTGAACGAGCAACTTTACCTGCAAGTTCAAGTAGTTGAATACTACTAGGGTCGGCAACAATAGGACCGTCTGTTTCTTTTTCCTTTTCAGGTAAGTAACGGCTCACCATGTTCAATAGCACTTCTGGGGCAAATGGCTTAGCCATATAATCAATCGCGCCTAGGCGCATGGCTTCAACTGCATCATCAATTGTGGCATAGGCCGTCATCATAAGTACGGGTAAATCAGGGTGATTTAATTTAATACTGCGTAATAAATCCAAGCCACTCATTTCGCCCATTTGTACATCACTGACCACCAGTGAAAATACATCTTTTTTTAATAACAACATGGCTTGCTCTGCACTACTGGCTGCCGTGCAAGCGATGCCCGACATTTCTAGAGTATCAATTAATGCTTCACGAAGTCCGGCGTCGTCTTCTACAACTAAAATAGTGTTACTCATGTGACTCCCCTAATTTAGATGTGACACTAATAGGCAGCAACATACTAAAAATTGCTCCCCCGTGTGGGTTGTTGTTTGCCTCAACCCTTCCCTGATGCGCACTGGCTACCGAACTAACAACGGCAAGCCCTAAGCCTGTACCTTGGCTTTTAGTGGTATAAAAAGGTTCAAATATTTTCTCGCTCTGAACTAAGTCAATGCCTGGACCATTGTCACTAACGCTAATGCGCACAAAGTCAGAGTCTTGTTTGTCACGCTGGGCGCTAAGGTAAACCTGCGCGCCACTGCCAATAACTTGAATACTGTTGTGAATTAGGTTTTGAATAGCGCTTGCTAATGCGGTTTTATTACCCATGATTTCTATATCGGGTTCAGGTAAGCTCACATTTAATTCGCTATCATTGAGCGCTACCATGGCATCAGCACCGGCTTTTACTTCACTGAGTAACTGTTGCATCGACACTTGCTCAACTATCTGTTGATCACCACTTTTAGCAAATAGCAGCATGTCGTTTACTTGGGTTTCTAAATCTTTCAAGCGAGACATTAATTTTGTGTGAAAACTGCCGCGTGATGCTTCCGGTAAGCGCTTTGAGCCTAAGTTGGCAGCATACAACATAGCTGCTGATAACGGTGTGCGTACTTGATGGGCCAAAGATGCCACCATTTTACCTAACGCACTTAAACGCTGCATGTGCGCGACTCGTTTTTGTAAGCGTCGGGTTTCAGTCAAATCGGTCATTAATATAAGTTGCCCAGGCTCTGGCGCAAGTGCGGTAATATCGAGTTTTATTAAGCGTCCATCTTTTAAAGACACTTCATGACCATCATCTTGATGAGGACGAAATGAGCGCTGAATAACACTAAACCACTTCTCACCCTCTAATGGTTCACCGAGCATATCGATAGCAATTTGATTCGCCTTCGCGATCATTCCTTTACCATCGAGTACAATTACGCCCGCTGGCATAGTATCAACTAAATGAGAAAGCCAACTTGCCTGTTGACGCAAATCACTCAACTCACCAACATACTCCTCTTGCAGTAAACATGGGTTATACTGGTTAGCAGAAATAAACTGGGGTTTTAGCACACTTGCAAGGGCCATAATCAACTCTCTAAAATAATGTAGATACAGTAGCTAATGCACAATGTGTACCAAAATTATTTCACATTAAATTCAATAGATTAAACCGTAAAAACACGTGCCGTAAAAATGACGCGCAAAGGAAAATGTATGAATAAAGAGACTCAGTGCCGCTGCCCATGGTTAGATACAACAAAACCTGACTATGTGGAATATCATGATCATGAATGGGGCGTCCCTGTGTATGACGATCAACTACTTTTTGAGTTTTTAACATTAGAATCGGCACAAGCAGGACTCAGCTGGTATACCATATTAAAAAAGCGTGAGAATTATAAAAATGCCTTCGCTAACTTTGATGTACACAAAGTAGCGGCCTTTACTGAACACGATATAGAAAAATTAATGCAAAATGCGGGCATAGTTCGCAACCGCTTAAAAATTGTCGCAACAATTAATAACGCAAAATGCTTTATTACTATTCAAGAAGAGTTTGGCAGTTTTAGTGATTATCAGTGGCAGTTTGTGAGTAATAAACCTCAGGTAAACGATCTAGAAACACTGGCCGACTACCCTGCAGTTACTGAGGCATCGACGTTATTTGCGAAGGATTTAAAAAAGCGTGGCTTTAAATTTTTAGGCCCAACCACAGTGTATGCCTACATGCAGGCCTGTGGAATGGTTAACGATCATAGTAATGATTGTTTTAGGAAGGAAGAAGTTAAAAAGTTAGGCTAAGGGCGGGTTTCGGGTTACGAGACGCGAGGTAAACCCGCTGACAATTATAGCGCCGAGTTTGCATTAAGCGTAGTGTTTAGCTTTTCTAACCTAAAACCTAAAATATAACACCTGCACTTTGCTCTTAATCCCTAGACAAGTTATATTTTTTCATTTTTTCGACCAGTGTGGTTCGCCTTACGCCTAGCACTTCAGCAGCACGGGCAACAACGTAATCAAAGCGCTCTAATGCCTGGGTGATTAAGTTAATTTCAAGCTCAGCTAAGTACTCCTTAAGCTCAATACCTTCATCGGGCAATAAACCCGGTGCCGCTTGAGCAAAATCATCTTCAAGGTCTATTTCGTCTTCACTAAATCCGCCGCTAAAAATATCATTAAACGCATCACGCTCCATCAGTTCTTCTGGATACTGTGGCTCATAGGCTTCAACTTCAATGTAGCGGTATTTGTTAGGTAAGTCAGGAACATCCACCACCTTGTCAGGGAACATAATAACCATACGCTCAACTAGGTTCGCAAGCTCACGAATATTACCCGGCCAAGAATGCTCTTTTAAACTATCAATAGCACGCTCTGTAAACTTAGCCGTAGTACCGCTTTGTTCATTTACACGGCGCATTAGCTCTTTAAGTAGCAAAGGGATGTCTTCTGCACGTTGAGCAAGTGATGGACTCTCAATAGGAAAAACATTTAAGCGATAATATAAATCTTCTCGGAATGAGCCTTTTTCAATCATGCTTTCAAGGTCGCGGTGGGTTGCAGCAATAACACGTACATCGGCTTGAATCGCTTTAGTACCGCCAACGCGCTCATAGCTACGCTCTTGTAGTACTCGCAGTAACTTAACCTGCATTTGCAGCGGCATATCCCCTATTTCATCTAAAAATAGCGTGCCACCTTGCGCCAATTCAAACCGGCCTTTACGTGCTGAAATAGCCCCGGTAAATGCACCTTTTTCATGGCCAAATAGTTCACTTTCTAGTAACTCTGCAGGAATTGCCCCACAGTTTACTGGTACAAATGGACCTTTGTTACGCTTAGAGAGCAGATGCACATTACGAGCAACCACTTCTTTACCCGTGCCCGACTCACCTAAAATAAGCACGTTGGCATCAGTTTTAGCAACTTGAGTAATTAAAAAGCGTAAATCTTTTACGGCTTTGGTTTCACCTACAAGGCCATCAAAGGTGCTTTTTTCTTTATTGTGTTGATGCTCATGAGGCAGCATACGCTGATATTGCTGACAA
Organism: Pseudoalteromonas undina; assembly: GCF_000238275.3. Classification (NCBI taxonomy): domain Bacteria; kingdom Pseudomonadati; phylum Pseudomonadota; class Gammaproteobacteria; order Alteromonadales; family Pseudoalteromonadaceae; genus Pseudoalteromonas; species Pseudoalteromonas undina. Next base: position 528,121 of record NZ_AHCF03000003.1, on the reverse strand, counting down.
TCATGTAGTAACTGAGTGGTAACTTCATGAGTAAATGGCTCACAAATTAGTCCAACAACATTGGCAAGACTCAGTAGCGGTTTGAGTGTTTCACCAATCAGTAAAAAAGGAAATGTTGGATAGCGTTTAATTAAGCTTTCATGATCTAAAGATTGCAGCGCCCCTAGCACCACAATACATTCTTTATTTTGATAGTGACTACATGCCTGCTCAAAGTCAGCTTCTGTTTGCAACTGTACCGCCTCACCAATAAAAGTAAGCGATGCATATAATCCAATAGAGCGATTATTATTATTATCTAAAATTAAGATCATTTTTAGCGAGCCATTTATTTCACTAATTTGTTTTATTAATCAAATTGTAAGCCAGTTGGATTTGGATGCAAGTAATAGCGGCGATTTTTTGACATTAACGCCAAAAAACAGACACCCAGCCTAAAAAGCCAATACTTTATAACTAATAACTCTTTAACTATTTATAACAGCATACCTACTTAGGATGAATTATCTAACACGTTTTGCCACTGATGATGATGCGACTCTACACAGAAGAAACTCATAAAAAGTGCTATTATTACTTAAAGGTGTGACTGTTTTTGCCGATAAGTAATAGTCAAACTTATGTTGGAACTAAACTTGCTTAAAGTTCTACACAGTAATTAAAATTTGAGGAATTACCCATGGCTCATGCATCAATCAATAAATACCGTCAAATAACAGTTAGCAGCGTTAAAGAGATGACTCCCTACGACCAAGTTAAACTCGTGTTTGTAAATATTGTTGGCAAGCTCTCTGCTGCAAAAGGATTTATTGAACGTAAAGAGTTAGAAAAAAAAGGCAACGCAATCTCTGATTGTATTGTGCTACTTGGTGCGTTGCAGCAAGTGTTAAATTTTGAACATAATAATGAAGTATCAACTAACTTAGACTCTTTATACGATTACTGTCAGCGCAGCTTATTAACCGCGAACCTTGAGAACGATATAGAAAAAATTGATGAAGTAATTACCTTGATCAAGGAAATAAAATCAGGTTGGGAAGCAATTCCATTTGAACAAAGAGAACCACAACTATAATGTCTTTAAATCGGGTTACAAGCTCACAAGTTAAAGATAGTGAGACTCGAGCATATTGCAATGAGCTAGTGAATTTGGTTAATGACTCAGAGGATTGGGATATTGAGCAAGCGCTGAATATTCATAATAAGCTTGATATTCACATAAGTAGCTCACTTTCTAGAGAAAAAACTCATTATTCAGCTACTGAACTTGAGTTTTTAATCAACCTAATAGAACAGCTATCTGTTAAAATAGATAATCAAAAGCAACTATTAGCGGTTAAAATAGTTGGTAATCAAAAAAATAAAAAAGCTGTAAATAAGTATAAATCTAATATTTAAAAACACTTCTTGCCCTAGCTAACCCCCTATTTTATTCCCCTTTACAGAGTGATTAATTGATTTATCACTCTGTATTTTTATAGCCTAAAAGTTCACTATAAACCAAGCGTTGTTAATTACCAATAAGCGAACAGGTATAAAAAAACCTGACTAACAAGCCAGGCTTTATTTACTAAACAATGCTATTTAGCTAGACTTTTTAGCCACACCCGGTAGGTTAGCTAATTGTTGCTGCAAGTAACTTCCTGTCGAGTTTAGGTTAGCAACTAATATATCCATGGCATTGTATTGGCTATATAGTCGCTCTTCATACTTTTTCATTCGGCTATTAAATGCATCAACTTCATCTTGTAGCTTATCGAGTTGTGTTTCACGCCCTTCAATACGTGAACTAATAATACCATCAGAGGCCGTATAACCTTTAATAACAGTATCTAACTGGCCAACAAAACCATCACCGTCATTTTCGCCAACAAAAAACGTTTGGATAGCTTGTGGATCACTTTCTACGGCAGCTTTAAGAGCGTCAGAATCAATACTTAACTTACCTGAGCGCTCAGTTCTAATACCAAAGTTAGCTAAAAAGTCGGTATTACCATTACCCGTGCTAAATTCAGATGTTAACATCGAGCGTACTTGGTTTACAGAGCCTCTAAGTAATGAATCACCCGCAAGTGCACCAACGCCCTCTTCAGCGCTAGAGCGACCGAGCTGATTTGATAAATCAATAAATGCATTAAACTTCTCTACAAACGACTTTAATCCAGCAGCAACATTATTATTATTTTCAGTGATAGTTGCTTTACTTAAATCATCGTCTGCATTGTGAGTTTTTTTAGCATTAATGGTAACGCCTTCAATAACATCTTTAAACTCATTGGTACTGCTTGAGGCCACAAGCGTTCCGTCAATCGTAATTGAAGCATCCGTCGCTGCTGTTACTTCGTTTAAGTTTTCAGCATACGTTGTTGATGTTGTATCACTATCATACGCAAGACGAGACAAGCCAGACAAGTCTGTATTACCACCATCACCGACATCATCAACTACAATTTTTATTGCGTTTTCTGCGCCGGTTTCTTTACTTGATAACACTAATCGCTGCCCCGTATCATCGGTAATAATAGTAGCATTAACTGAATCATTGTCAGCAGAGTCATTAATCGCGTCACGTATATCAGCCAGCTTTGCTGTGTCTGACACATTTATGTCAAAACTGTTAGAGCCAGAACTAATCGTGAGCTTACCCTCTCCCACCGCTTCATCGCCAGCTATAGCATTTGATGTTAGCTTATGGTTCTCAGCCAAACTATTAACTTTAATCGAGTAATTATTGGTTTGCGCGTTTTTTTCAGAGCTTAAAGAAACAAAGTCGTCACTGCCACTGATAGTGCGCTTTTGAAAGTTTTCGATGTCACCCAATGATTCTAGTGAACCATTAAGCTCTTCCAAAGAGGCTTTTAGGGTACCTACTGCAGATATATCGGTAGTAAAGTTTGCTTGCTGTTTAGTTACTCGAGCTTGGTAAGGGCTTTTTTCAGCATTCACTAAAGCAGTTACAATTTCATTAACTTGAAGCCCTGAACCTATACCTGTAAATGAAATAGCCATAATACTTACCCTCTTAAATTGCTCAAACTAAACTTTAAAATCAACTAACACGCCAGTGGCTTCCGCTAATTTAGCAACAATTCCTAACACTTCTTCAGAAGGATACTGCTTAACTAAATCACCACTTTCTTTATCAATCACCTTAATAACATTACGGCCAGAATCCTCATCCACTTTAAACTGTAGACTACGGTTCATTTCGCCCATAAAGTCCTGCAATTGCTGTACCACCTTCTCTAGTTTTTCAGGTGATAACTCTGTTTCAGAAACTTCACTATTACTTGCAGTGGTGGTGATGGGTGTATTATTTTGTTCATCAGCATTTTGCTTAACTTGTGATGGGGTTTGGTAACTTGAGGTAACCTCACCTTTTTGCGCTGAGCTGATATTTAGATTTAAACTTTGCGTTTCCATAATTCGCTCCTACTATAAAGCGATATAAAGCTTTATACCTATACAAGAAAGGAAGGGTTGCCCCTTCCTTAGTAGTTAAGTATAGAGCTTATTGTTAAATTAACCTAATAAGCTAAGTGCTGCCTGTGGTAACTGGTTAGACTGAGCTAAGATTGTTGTACCAGCCTGTTGCATAATCTGGTTCTTAGTTAGTTTAGCTGTTTCTGCAGCATAATCTGTATCTTCGATACGACTTTTAGAAGCCGACACGTTTTCTGATACGTTTGAAAGGTTAGCAATAGTGAAGCCAAAACGGTTTTGAACCGCACCTAAGTCTGCTCGTTGTGCATCAATTTGCGCAAGCGCCGCATCAATTGTTTGAATTGCATCTTGTGCACCTTGACTTGTTGCCCCAGAAATATCAATAGTTTCAACTGATGTCAAAGAGCTTGTAGAAGCACTAAATAATTCAGTTTCATCGGCAGTTCCATCATTAGAAATACCAATTTTGTTCGGTGATGATAAGTTTATTTCTGATGTTTTTGAAGCCGTTGCTGTAGATGCAGTTACTCCATCAAATGTTAAACCACCAGCTGGAGTACCTGCATCCATAACAGATTCAATACCATCCACACCTGTTGCTTTAAGTGTAATTTCACCAGCATCAGAATCGTAAACTGCATCATACCCATCGGCAACCATATCCTCAGCTAAGCGAGCCATATCACCACCGTAGGTACCTAAATCATAGTTGTCATCGCCAACATTGATTGTTGCGTTATCTGTATTAGTGATACCAGCAATAGTTACTTCTAAGCGAGCTTCAGCAACTACGCCTGTAGCAGCAGCATTTATTTTTGCTGCAGCACCATCAGCACCATCATTAGCCCCAAGAGTAACATCGACACCATTAATATTTAGTGTGCCTGCTGTTATAGCTTCATTTGTAGCCATGTCACCAGCTGCAGCTACTGCGCCAAATACAGAACCAGCACCATCAATTTCATTTGCACCAAGCGCATCTGCTGATACATCACGCAAAGTTACGTTAATTGTTTCGTTAGCGTTTGAACCTACTTGGAATTGTTTAGTACCGAACGAACCATCTAGTAAGCTTGTACCACCAAATTTAGTTGTTTCGGCGATACGAGTAAGCTCTTGCTGTAATGCGCCAACTTCTTTTTGTAGTGCCGCACGAGCGTTAGCATCGTTTGAACCATTTGCTGATTGTAGAGATAGATCACGCATACGTTGTAAGATGTTTGACGACTCTTGCATCGCACCCTCAGCAGTTTGCGACATTGAGATACCATCGTTAGCGTTACGCTGTGCAACACCTAAACCATTAATTTGTGAAGAAAGACGGTTAGCAATTTGTAGACCTGCCGCATCATCTTTCGCGCTATTGATTTTCATACCAGATGAAAGGCGTTGCATTGATGTACCTAACGCATCGCTTGATTTTGATAAGTTTCTTTGTGCATTTAGTGATGCAACGTTAGTATTTACTGATAAAGCCATGTTATAACTCCTGATTACTTTCGTAATGTAACTAATTGATTTTAACCAAGAGCCATCACAATAAAAATCTGTTCAAGCTCCGTTCTAATTAAGTTAACGGCCGTTATAAAATTACCTTTAGCTTTTTTTTAAAAAAAATAATAAAAACTTTTAGTTGATTGAAATACAAACAAAAAAGCCAAGCAATATCGCTTGGCTCTTTTATAGTTAGCGGGTATTAGCCACCTAAAAGACTTAATGCGGCCTGTGGTAACTGGTTTGCCTGAGACAAAATAGTAGTACCGGCTTGTTGCATGATTTGGTTTTTAGTTAACGTTGCGGTTTCAAGCGCGTAATCGGTATCTTGAATACGGCTACGCGAAGCTGACACGTTTTCAGATACGTTAGCAAGGTTGGCAATGGTAAAGCCAAAACGGTTTTGCACCGCACCTAAATCGGCACGCTGAGTATCTATTTGTGCCAATGCAGCATCAATTGTTTGAATTGCCGATTGAGCCCCCTCACTAGTTGTACCACTAATATCTATCGCTTCAACCGATGATAACTCACTCAATGCACCATTAAACATCTCTAGCTCATTCGCTGAACCATCATTTGAAATACCAATTTTATTCGGTGATGACAAATTAATTTCTGACGTTTTTGAAGCCGCCGCTGTAGCTGCAGCAGTTCCGTCAAACGTTAATCCACCAGCTGGAGTACCTGCATCCATAACAGATTCGATACCATCAACACCCGTTGCTTTTAGCGTAATCGTTCCAGCATCAGAGTCATAAACTGCATCATAACCATCAGCAACCATATCTTCAGCTAAACGAGCCATTTCGCCACCATATGTGCCTAAATCATAGTTATCATCACCAATATTAATTGTTGCATTATCAAGGTTTGTTATTCCACCAATAACTACCTCTAAGCGAGCCTCGGCTGTAACGCCTGACGCGGCTGAATTAATCTTATTAGCAACCCCATCGGCGCCATCATTGGCCCCGAAAGCCACATCAGTACCATTAATATTTAGTGAACCAGCAGCGACAACTTCGTTAGCGGCCATACTGCCTGCGGCAACTACACCAAATACAGTGCCTGGCCCATCAATTTCATTAGAACCAATGGCATCGGCAGCTACATTACGTAAGCTTACATTAATGGTTTCATTCGCGTTTGCGCCCACTTGGAATTGTTTTGTACCAAAGGTACCATCAAGTAAGCTGGTGCCACCAAATTTAGTAGTATCTGCAATTCGAGTGAGCTCTTGTTGCAGGGCTGCCACTTCTTTTTGCAGGGATGCACGGTCAACTGCACTGTTCGACCCATTCGCTGATTGCAGTGATAAGTCACGCATACGTTGCAGAATGTTTGCTGACTCTTGCATCGCACCTTCAGCAGTTTGCGCCATTGAAATACCATCGTTGGCATTACGCTGAGCAACCGTTAGGCCATTTACCTGAGACGTTAGTCGGTTGGCAATTTGTAAACCTGCAGCATCGTCTTTTGCGCTATTAATACGCAAACCAGATGATAGTCTCTGCATTGAGGTTTCAAGTGCCATGCTAGATTTAGATAGATTGCGTTGCCCATTAAGTGATGCAACATTTGTATTTACGCTTAAAGCCATTTTACCATCTCCTAGTTTCAATCAGAATGTGGTTCAAAATATTTAAGCAAAAACCACACTTTCTATGACTAGCTAAATGCATTAGTTGTGCCAATTAACAAAAAAAAGTTAAAATACTGTTTTATAACAACTAAATTGGGTTTATTGCGGCTTTAAATTGAGGGCTAGCGTTTTTTTGACAGAAGAGAAAAAGGGGTGACAGTTTTTTGCCGCCTTGTTAAGGCAAGTTATTACCTATTTTTCTTTAAGTAATAACCTGCCTTGGATGGTATTTATAAATAATCGAATAATGAAAGTTTAGCCAAGCGACCAAAAGTCGCCATCGATCTGTCTAAACCTGCCTCCTGTTTAGCGAGTTCACTAATGGCTGCAGCAGGATCAATTTCAATTAAGCTCGCTCTGTTGTCTTGATTATTAATATCTAGAGCACTGTTTGAATCGGTCACACGCTCCACCACGTTCATACGCCCACCTAGGCCAGCCTGAGTAAACACAATTTGCTCACTGGCATTTTTAAGCTGAATTAACCCATCCGATAACGCTTGGTTAATTTGCGCTCCATCAAGTTGTTCGTCATTTAGACTAGTGATCAGATCTTCAAGCGTATTAAGCACATTTTCTTTACCTGGCTTTTCAAGGGTGAAATCAAGTTGGCCGGGTGCTACACCTTCAAGTTGAATTTCCATGCCTGCAAACTCAATCGGCTCATCGGTTACTTCACCAGTAACAGGTGGTACAAGAGAATTACCATCACGTAATATTTCATACTGATCAGGCGCTGAAGGCGTTGCACCAGGGATAACATTAACGTTATAGGTATTGATCGTTGGAGAAATAAGCGGATCTGGGTCTGAGTTATAATTATCTTTATGAAAGCGATCAAACTCGCCTTGGTTTTCAACATAAACAGTCCCTGCGGTAATGCCGCCTGATGGCGCTCCATCATTCGACACCACATCAAGACGTGCATCAACTCGTTCAAATACATTAAAACCATTATCACTTGATTTGATCTCAACCCCTTTTGCGATCGTCACTTCATGCTGGCCTTGATCGCCTTGGTATTCGTATTTGCCATTAGTGCTATTAAATGTATAGGCTTGAATATCGTCTTGATAACCAGAGAATAGGTATTTCCCCCCTTCTGATTGACTATTCATTAAGTTAAGCAGCGATTTTTGCAATTCTTTTAGTTCACTGGCAACTGAAGCCAAATCACTTTGACCTAACGAACCATTGCCCGCTCGTATGGTTAGCATTTGCGCCTCTAAAATAGTGTCGTTCATACCTTTAAGTATGCTTTCTTCGGTTGATAAGCGACCATTTAGCTGCTTTATATTTTTAGTTAACTGCTCATTGGTTTCTATTTTATTGGTGTACAACATCCCTTGCGATATAGCAGCTGGGTTTTCAGAGGTACTCAAATACTTTTGACCTGTGTTTGCTCGCTCTAAAGCGCCTGCAACGCCCTGTTGATTATCTAAAATTTTATTAATTTGACTTTGATACATTAAATTATTTGATAAACGCATAATTACCTCGCCGCACTCAATAAGGTGTCAAAAATAGCTCTCGCTGCAGTTAATACTTGTGCAGAAGCAGCATAAGATTGCTGGAAGCGCAGCAAATTAGCCGCCTCTTCATCTAAGTTTACGCCCGACAACGATTCGTACCAGGCTTCTGATTGTTGTGCTAAAGCATCAAATGCAGCACCATTGGTTTTTGCTTGACTGGTTACCACACCAACATCGGTGACTAATCCAGCATAGGCCTGATTCAATGTTTTATGATTATCAGCTGATGCGCTCGCTACTACATTTTGACGTACTAAATCAGTATTTTGTAAGTCAGCAAGTTTTTGGCCGTTGCGGTTATCATCAAAACCGCCTTCATTAAATTCTAAATTAAAGGTATCGCCCATTGCTGGTACGCCTTCAATATTAAAGTCAAAACCATAACCATCGTATGGTGCCCCGGCTTGAGCGAGTATATTGTTAGCAGGCGGTGTAACTGTAAACGTAGTTGTGCCATTACCATCAGTAAGTTGATATTCGTTAGCATTAGCTGTTTTAACAATGCTAATAGGGCCATTTGCTAAACCCAAAGGATTACTAAAGCTGCCAGTGGTTACATCGGTAACATTACCCGGTGAAATAGTCCCTGTACCTGTATTATCAAGGCCGTCTGATGTTCTAATTGGGGAGGCCAATGCAATGTCCTCACCTCGACCTGTTGTCAGCGATATATTGCCAGCCGCGCCACTATTAAGTTTTACCTGAAATTGGTCACCGGCATTACCGGCTCCGGTTACGTTTAGCTTTAAACCAAACGACTCCCCGCTGGTGATAGCTGCTGAATCGATAATGCCACTGGGTGGGATAGTTGCTAAAGAGGCTGTGCCTAAAGGTTCACCTTTATTATCAATTGGCTGAATACTTACTTCGTTAGGATTACCTGTATATGTAATCACAAAGTCACTGGCTGGCAGTTCACTGCCTTTACCTGCCTCAACGGTTGCTGACATATTAGCTGTTCCGGTGTTTGCTTGATAAACAAAAGCACTGACCGTTGGGATATCAAAAATATCCCCTCCGAGCTCACCGTTTGCATCCATACCTAGACGGTTTTGCTGATTAAACGAATCAGCAAGCGCAATACCCATCTGGCCTATTTGATTTTGTGCAGGCACCAAAATATCGTCTCTAAATGCCAATAAACCGCCAATTTTACCTTTGAGTTTAGTAGGGTCTATATCTAATGGCACAGCCTTACCGCCATTTACATCTAAACGTAGCTCTTTAAAGTTAGCATCAGGATCGCCACTGATCGAAAATAAGTTAAATGACCCATTTTGCATAACAACCGCTTCACCTGTACCCATAAACACTTGTTTTTCACCATTAGGGCCATCAAGTGTTTCTATATCAATCAGCTCAGATAAATCACGTATTGCTTTATCACGCTCATTGTAAGCTGAGCTCGCATCGGCTTCGTTTTTAGTACCATGAACACCCGCAATTTCTTGATTTAACGAACTAATACTTTCGATTAACGTATTCGCCTCTTCTGAAAAAATCTCTAATTGCTCATTAACCACCGCTTTTTGCTCTGAAACGATACCTGCAAGCCGATCCATTTGATCAATCAGGTTTTGCGCATCACTCATCACCAACGAACGAGCAACTGTTGATGAAGGTTGATTAAGAGCTTCTTGCACGTTATTAAACATTGAGTTGATACTAGTTGATAAGCTGTTTGATTTTTCTGAAAAAATTTGATCAACCCGACTCGCTTCACTAACAAATTGATCAAAAAAACTTTTATTTGAAGTATCTCGGTTTAATTGCTTTTGCGCAAACTCATTCAATAAACGATACGTTTGACCACGGCCTACCTGATTATCAATCATGGTGGTAAATTCGGTGCGCTCACGTACATACCCTTCGGTATTAACGTTTGCAATGTTTTTACTTGTCGTTTGCAATAACTCAGAGTTTGCTCTTATTCCTGAATTAGCAATATTTAATAAATTAAACGACATGTTACTCTACTCCCTGGCGGATCACGCTTGTGGCGATATTCTTCAATTCGTTACTGTTCAGCACTCTTTTTATTTTGTCTGCATAGTTAGGATCGGTTGCATAACCAGCTTGCTGTAAAGAGTCTAAAAATTTATGCGGCTTTGCCGTATTGTTTAATGCATCTTGATAGCGCGGGTTCTGTGTTAAAAAATCCACAAAATCATTCACGCTATCTTTTATCGAATCATACGCTCTAAAGCTTGCTTGCTTTTTAACTGCAGCACCTTGCTCAAACTCTAAAGTGACTTTACTGGCCTTTTCACCCTGCCAACTTTTATCTGACTTAATATTGAATAAATTGTTTGAGCTATTACCATCACCTTTACTAATAATATGTTTACCCCAGCCAGTTTCTAATGCTGCTTGTGCGACCATAACCGCCGGATTTAAACCAATTTTTTTAGCCGCTGTTTTTGCGTGTTCCCACACGGTGCTTACAAATTCCTCAGCATTTTCAAATGTGCCAGACGCTATGTTTTGTTCGCTTTTTTCAGTTGAATCAACGAGCGGTACTTTTTCAGTGACCTTTTGGTTTTCTTGATGAGGTAAGGTGCTACCCGCACGTTGGTCACTAAAGAAATCTGACGTTGTGCGAAGAACAGAGCCTGGCATAAAGTTTTTTCCATCTGGCGATAATTGCTGCACAATTAAATCTGCAAGACCCAAAGAGCCATTTGATGAAAGCTCTGAAGCCATCTGTTGGTCGTGCATTTCTTCAAAAAACTTAACGCCACTAGCATTAAACGGGCTTTCTTTATCTTCAAAAGCCTCATTGGCTTTACGCATACTTTTAAGCAGCATTTGGGTGAATATAGCTTCAAATTGTGCCGCCGCTTTTTTTAACGCCGCTTTAGATGCATCGGTTGATGCATCACCGCTGTTTAAAGCATCTCGACGCAAAGAGTCTAAGTTGCCTAAATCAAAAAAGTTTTGCTTATCTAGATGATTTGTTTCCATCGGCTTTTTGACACAATAATTAATAATATCTAAAGCAATGCAATAATTGAGCCAGCGAGACTTTCAAGGGTAGGAGTAAGCAGGAATAAAAAGTAAAAAACACCGCAATAAAATTTTAAACGGTGTTTTTTAAAAGATTAAATTACAACAAGTTGACCATTAATTGCACCGGCTTCTTTTAGTGCTTCAAGAATAGCCATTAAATCACCCGGGGCAGCGCCAACTTCATTAATTGCACGTACTAAGTCATCAAGACTTACACCAGGGTCAAATACAAAAGCGCGTGAATCATCTTGATTAACATCAATAATACTTTGCTGAGTAACCACGGTTTCACCCTCTGCTAAAGGATTTGGCTGCGCTACATTTTGTTGTTCCGCAATCGTTACTGTTAAACCACCGTGGGTAATTGCCGCAGGTTGTAATTTTACATTTTTGCCAATAACAATGGTGCCAGTACGCGAATTAACAATTATTTTTGCCGAAGTATCTGCCGGTTTAAACTCTAAGTTTTCAAGAGTTGATAAGTACGATACGCGCTGCGAGGCATCACGTGGGGCAATAACGCGAATAGAGGCTGCATCGAGTGCTTGAGCGCTATTTGGACCAATTAAATCATTAATGGTTTTCTCTAAACGTTTCGCAGTAGTAAAATCAGGGCGGTTTAAATTAAAAGTAATATAGTCGTTTTGCATAAATGGGCTTTTAACAGCACGCTCAACGGTTGCACCATTTGGCACACGCCCTACCGTTGGCGTATTAATCACAACGCGACTACCATCAAGCCCCTCAGCACCTAGGCCACCTACAATTAAACTGCCTTGAGCGATGGCGTAAACATTACCATCAACCCCTTTTAAGAATGTTTGTAATAATGTGCCACCGCGCAAGCTGCCTGCACTGCCAATCGATGATACGGTTATATCAATAGTCTGCCCTGGCTTTCTAAATGGCGGGAGTTCAGCATGAACAGCAACCGCTGCAACATTTTTAATTTTTGGCTTTAAACTAGCTGGTAACGTAATACCAAAACTATTGAGCATGCCTTTAAAGCTTTGCTCGGTAAAACGGCTTTGCTCACCAGTTCCCGGTAAACCCACTACCAATCCATACCCGACTAATTGGTTTGACCGCACCCCTTCGACCATAGATACATCTTTAATTCGCTCAGCACTGGCAGTAAATTGCCAGCCTAGTAGCACCATAAAACAAAAAACTTTAAAACCATTCATGTCGAATGTCCTCTAAAAGGGAAACAATGAGCTACTAAAGAAACGCGTTAACCAACCCGGGCTTTGTGCCTCTTGAGTTTGACCCTTACCTGAATACTGAATACGTGCATTCGCAATTCGATTAGACTCAACAGTATTATCGGCATTGACATCTTGCGGACGCACTAACCCTTCTAGGCGAATAAATTCTTCACCGGTATTTAACGTTAGCCATTTTTCACCGCGAATTACTAAATTACCATTTGGTAGTACTCGCATCACGTTAACCGAAATATCGCCAACTAAGCTATTTGATTGATTTGATTTTGAGTCACCTTTAAATGAGGAGTCACTGCCAATACCAAATTGAATGCTATCGCCGCCAATATTTACCGGTAAACCACCTAAACCAATTACAGGGTCGAGGCTGGCATCGGTTTCTTTATCCGTTTCTGTTTTAGCTGCTTTAGTCGCTTGGGTCGACTCTTGTAATTTAACAGTAATGATATCGCCTGTTCGCAGTGCTTTTTTATCGGCATATAGATCATTCGATAATTGAGTACTGAACAAAGAGCCGGTTGCGACTACTGGCTCCATATTAGGCTCTGGATACATAGGTGCATAATAGGGATCGTCTTGTACTACCTCATTATTTTGTGTAGCTACACAACCACTTAATAGTAAAGTTCCTACTGTAAATAACATAATATTACGCATACAATCCCCCAAAACTATAACTGTTGATTGATATAACTCATCATTTCATCAACGGCTGAGATAACTTTTGAGTTCATCTCATAAACGCGCTGCGTTTCAATCAAATTAACTAACTCTTCGGTCACATTTACATTTGATGTTTCAAGTGAACCTTGAATAATCGTACCTAAACCTTCAACACCCGGGTTACCTTGAACAGGCGCACCGCTTACCGCGGTTTCGGTATATAAGTTTTGCCCTATAGGCTCAAGGCCCGACGGATTAATAAAATCACTAATCGTGATTTGACCAATAACCACGTTTTCGGCCTGACCTTTTACGCGAACTGACACTTCACCATCTTGAGATACGGTGATCGACTGTGCATCGTCAGGTACATTCATTTCAGGCTGAACAACATAACCAGCGCCCGAGGTTACAACACGCCCGTCGCCGTCGGTAGTAAACTGGCCGTTACGCGAATAAGCAATATTGCCATCTGGTTGCAATACTTCAAAAAAGCCAGGACCAGAAATCATCCAATCTAATGAATTTTCAGTAGTGAGCATATTACCTTGCGAAAAGTTTTTTTGGTTAGCCACTACCTTAGTACCCGCACCAAGCATTAAGCCTGACGGCATTTCGGTGTCTTGCGATGAGCGACCGCCTGGTTGATTAATATTTTGGTAGAGTAAGTCTTCGAAAATAGCGCGGCTTTTTTTGTAACCCACTGTACTGGCGTTCGCTAAGTTATTTGATATAACCGATATATCAGTTTGTTGAGCGTCAAGCCCTGTTTTACTTATCCATAATGCTGGATTCATAATAATATCCTCACGTTAAAGTTAAACGATGCGCATCAGCTGTTCTTGACGTTCGTCAATCTCTTCAGCTGTTTTCATCAGTTTTACTTGTAATTCAAATTGGCGTTGGTGACTGATCATATCGACCATTTCATGCACAGGATTTACATTCGATTTTTCTAATGTGCCACCTAATACTTGTACATTGGCTGATGTTTCAACTATTTGGCCTGGTTTAGCTCTGAATAAGCCATCGTTACCCTTCTCGAGCGTGGCGTTGTTTGCATCAACCACTTTTAGCCGATCAACTTCTTCTAAAAAGTTAGCCGGTGCACCTTGAGGGCGTACTTGAATAGTGCCATCTTTGCTAAATTCAATTTTTTCAATCGGTACAGGTAATATGACAGGCCCACCTTCGCCAATAACTTGACGACCGTCGCTGGTAGTCAACATACCTTCAGCAGTGATATTTAACGAGCCCACTTTTGTATAGGCTTCATTACCAGAGGCATCCTGAACACTCAGCCAGGCGTTATCGCTCATAGCGATATCAAGGCTGCGACCTGTTTCCACAATACCGCCCGATGTCATGTTAGATCCTGGGCGCTCTTGCATAGCAAAAACACGAGTCGGCAAACCTTCACCGAAAGCCTGCATTGATCGCGCTTGCGCAAAATCAGATTTAAACCCAGTGGTATTCGCATTTGCCAAATTATTGGCTTTAAGAGCAAGCCCTTGCATGCTTTGTTTAGCGCCAGATGCCGCTATGTAGACCATTTTATCCATAACATCGACTCATTAAGAAATCTATATATGGGTAAATGCAATATAAGTGCCAGATTAAATTTAAGTATGAATAAGATTTTAAGGAGGAATAAAAAAGGCTGCATTAAGCAGCCTTTATAAATCAAAATATGATTATCGGATCTGTAAGATATTTTGTTGAAGCGTTGAATTCACTTCAAGCGCACGAGAGTTTGCTTGGAAGTTACGCTGCGCACTAATCAAATCAACCAGCTCTGTGGTTAAGTTTGTATTTGATTGCTCGAGCGCTGAAGAATTGACTTTGCCTAAAGTTCCTGTTCCCGGTTCTCCTGCTATAGGCTCACCTGAGGTTAAACTTTTTTTCCATGAAGTATCACCCACCTGTTGTAAACCTTGTGAGTTTGCAAACCTAACCATGGCTACTTGACCCAAATATGAAGTGTCGCCATTACTGTACGATGCAACGACTTTTCCATCAGTACCAATGTCAATACCCGCTAAGCGACCCACTGTCGCACCATCTTGCTCTAGTGCTTTTACTTCAAATCGATTTGCATATTGAGTAGGTATTTTACCTGCAGTACCTGCCTCGTCACGCCACTGAATTGCAATGTCATTAAACTGTGCACCGTTGGTTAATAATCCTGAAAAGTTAGCAGTATTTAAATTTACATCATCAAAGGTACTTCCTGTAATAGGTGCGCCATTGGTTGTTTCTGGCGTACCGCTTGCGTTAAATCCAAACGTACTAAGTGGGCTTGGAGTTGCCGTTGCGGCACCGGTAGCATCAAACGGTTTTTGATCCAATGTACCATGCACTTGCCATTCGTTTGGTGCAGTTTTAACAAAATAAAACTGCATTACATGCGGCTCACCTAGTGAGTCGTAAACTGTGGTTGAAGTCGAAGAGTTATAAGTAGTGCCATCTGTTGCATCAAATGGCACAGCTATAACATCGTCACGCGAATCAACATTGAACGACGTATATACGTTTGAAGTAGAGCGCGGAGAGCCTGATGAATCAGGTATTTGCAATGCAGAAGATGTACTTAAACTAACCGAAGTGGTACTGCCTGTAACCTCATTCACCGGAAAACTCTGTAAGAAGTTTCCTTTAGCATCAACTACAAAGTTGTCTTTATTAAGCTTAAACGCACCTGCGCGAGTATAACTAAAATCTAAAGAGCCTAAGTCATTACTTGTTGCAAAGTAACCCTCACCTGTGATCGCTAAATCCAGTGAGTTATTAGTAAACTGCAGCGACCCTTGATGAAACTGCTGAGCAACCATGGTGGTTTGCACACCATCACCATTTTTCGTTTTACCTGCGCTAAATACCGAAGATGCGTATACATCAGCAAATTCAGCGCGAGACTCTTTAAAGCCCGTGGTATTTACGTTGGCAATGTTATTGGCGGTAACATCTAAATCTTTTTGTGCGGCAGCAAGGCCTGTTAATGCAATATTGAAGCTCATAATTAACCTCTAACCTAAAAGTATTTAGCCCGATGGCTAAAAAATACATAAAATCTATTACGCGATTTCTGCGACATCAGTCAGCCTAACCGCACCTTCTTTTGTGTTAATAATAATGCCGCTTGAGCCATTAATATTAACACTTTCAATATTTTTGAATGTAGCTAACGGAAGGCTTGAAAATTCCCCATTTGTGCTACCTTCTGCTTTGATGTTGTATTCACCAGGTGGTAGCCGTTCACCCGCTTCATTTTTACCATCCCATGCAAAACGAATGGCTCCTGCGGGCTGAGTGCCTAAATCTATAGTTTTAACCAACTGCCCGGATGCATCTTCAATGCGAATCATTAAACTATCGACTGGCTTTTCAGCTACAACAGAACCTCTTGATTCACCCGACTCATTAAGCTCAAGTGTATTCGATTCCAACAGCGCTTGTTTGCCAACCAGTGTTGATGCTTGCAATGCCGAATTTGATGTCATCGACGCGGCTAAAGACTCAAAATTAGAGTTTAAATTTGATATTCCTTCAGCCATGGTAAAGTTTGTCATTTGTGCAATCATCTGATCGTTATCAGCTGGTTTGCTGGGATCTTGATATGACAACTGCTGTGTTAACAACGAAAAGAAATCTTCTTGGGTTAACGCATCACTATCCTCTTTTTGTGGCACTTGCTTATCTTGCCAACGTAAAGAGTCCATGTAGGATGAAGAAGTACTAATATCGTTACTCATGAGCTACCCTCAGTTACCGCTGACCTAACAGCAGTGTTTTACTTAACATTTGCTTAGCTGCATCAGCAACTTGAACATTTGTCTGATAAGAGCGAGATGCAGAAATCATATTTGCCATCTCCTCAACAACATTCACGTTGGGTTTATAAATGTAACCATTTTCATCCGCACTCGGGTGGTTTGGGTTATATTCAATTTGTAGTGGTTTATCACTCTCAACCACTCCTAACACTTTCACACCAACGGCAGAGCCCTGTGGGTTGCTTGCTGACGCTGACGCTTTTGTTAGCTCCGCAGCAAATACAGGTTGTCGCGCTCGGTACGTTTCATTTTGTGAAGAGCTAATTGTATTGGCATTAGAGATATTACTTGCGGTGGTATTTAATCGCACGTTTTGCGCGCTCATACCCGAACCTGCAATATCAAACACATTATATAAACTCATAATTAGGCTCCTTGACTACCGAGGGCTTTTTTCAGGCCTTTAAATTTACCATTAAGAAACTGGACACTGGCCTGATACTCCATAGCATTCTGTGTATACAAGTTCCGTTCCACTTGTATATCAACAGAGTTACCATCACCTGTATCTGTTTGATTTGGCGTACGAAATAGTTCATTTCCACCTACACTACGGGTACCACCGGCAATGTGTTTTTCGTTGGTTCTTACCATCGTATTGCCGCTTAGTTGGTTAGACTTTGCCGTTTTTAATGCTGAGGCAAAGTCGATATCTTTTGCTTTATAGCCGGGCGTATCAGCATTTGCGATATTAGTAGCGAGCATTTCTGCTCTTTGCGAACGGATTAACATCGCATGCGGATGCACGCCTAATGCTTTATCAAAACTGATAGCCATAACTATCTCCAAAAAATTGACTTAGTACCAATAAAGCAATAAGTAAGCCAGCAATGAAAATAGTGACGATAAAAACAAAAAACGACGCTATAGCGCCGTTTTTAGGAGGGGGGGGGTGTAAACGGTAGTTATTTTTTTTGGTAAATAATCCCGGGGTTACAACGCACCATATCAAATTCGGTACTCAAACCAGACATAGATTCCGACGCACCTAAAAATAAATACCCCTTAGGGTTAAGTGCTTGAGAAAATTGTGCAATTATTTTGGCTTTCACCTCAGGTGAAAAATAAATTAAAACATTACGGCAAAATATAATATCGAACTTACCCATCAAAGCGTACGAGTCGAGTAAATTTAAATGCCTAAAGCTCACTTGCTTTTTCAATGAGTCAACCACTTGTGCCATACCATTGCCGCTATCTTTAAAAAACTTCTTACGACGCTCAGCAGATAGCCCGCGAGCCAGTGCCAATGCATCATATTCGGCGTGTTTACACATATCCAGCATGGTATTTGAGATGTCAGTACCCACTATTTGTGCACCCATTTTTAAAACACCAGGACTACTTGATTGAAACTCAGCAACCGACATAGCAATTGAATAAGGTTCTTGCCCTGAAGAGCTCGCAGCAGACCATATTTTTAATGGCCTATTTAACGCTTTAAATTCAGGGAATAATCTGGTTTTGAGCAACTCAAATGGGTATTGATCTCTAAACCACAATGTTTCGTTGGTTGTCATGGCATCAACAACAGTAGCGCGCAATTGACGCTCATGCACGCCAAGTGTTTTGCTAACCAGTTCAGATAACGATTCAACATTAAATCGAGACATTAATGGTGCCAAGCGACTTTTAACCAAATACTGCTTATTTTCACCTAAAACAATACCGCACTGTTGTTCTAAAAATAAGCGAAATTGATCGTATTCTGTTTGCTGCAAATCTTTATTAGTCAAATCAATAACACCTATGTTTATTAATCACAATGAACCCACTTATTAACGGCTGTAGCAAGCTCGTCTGGATTAAATTTTGCAATAAAATCGTCAGCCCCTACTTTTTCAATCATTGCTTGGTTGAACACACCACTTAACGATGTGTGTAAAATCACATGCAATGGTGCAAGTTTGGGATCTGCTTTAATTTCTGCAGTGAGCGTATAACCATCCATTTCTGGCATTTCTACATCTGAAATAAGTAACCCTACTCGCTCTGTAATATCGTTAACACAATCAAGCTCTGCAATTTCTTTTAGTCTTATTAAAGCTTCTTTACCATTTTTAGCAAGTTCAGTAGTTACACCTAAAGGTTCTAACGCTCGTTTAACCTGATTTCGTGCCACGGCCGAATCATCGGCAATAAATACAATTCTTTCGCCTAAGTCTTTTTGTATATTACCTTGCGAGGCAACATCATCACTCACGGTAGTATTGACAGGACAAATTTCGTTTAGGATCTTTTCTACGTCGAGTATTTCAACCAGCTCATTTTCAATTTCAGTCACGGCAGTTAAATAAGAATAGCGGCCCGCTCCTGATGGCGGTGGCATTATTTTTTCCCAGTTCATATTAACAATCCGCTCAACACCACCAACTAAAAAGCCCTGCACTGTACGGTTATATTCTGCAATAATAATAAAGCCATCTTCTATGCTTTTAATAGGACGACCACCTACTGCCATTGATAAGTCAATTACCGAGATTGTTTGGCCACGGATATGTGCTACACCACGAATGTAAGCGTTAGATTTTGGCATGCTGGTTAATGGCGGGCATTGAAGAACTTCTCTTACCTTAAACACATTAATGCCAAAGCGCTGACGTCCGTTAAGCTTAAATAACAATAACTCTAAGCGGTTTTGCCCAACCAACTGAGTACGTTGGTTTACTGAGTCTAAAATACCGGCCATTTAAATCTCCTAAGAAAACAAATATAAGGAACGATAATTGCTTTCAATTAATAAAGCGTCATAACACAACGGGGGCGTCTAAATTCTGACGCAAAATATTTATACCCTGTTTGCAACCATAAGCATAGTCGAAACATTATGAGTTTGTTAAAAAAAACCAGAAGATACAGTGTTTTTTATTTTCTTGCTAGCCTCTGCTTCACTTTGCCACTGAAGGCTCAAGTATTTAGTAAAGAATCACTACAGGAAATGGCTGTATCTTATGTTGCTCAAAAAGCAGTAACTACAAATGACAACAAAATACAGTTTAGCGCGTTACCGCTAGATACCCGCATACCCGATCGCCAGTGTAACTCTGAGCTAGAGCTAGTAACGCCAAGTGAGCCCCCATTTAATCGTCAGGTCACCATTCAAATAAAATGTAACGATAGTGACAACTGGGCACAATACGTTCATGTGAGAATCACTGAATCAGCACCTGTTGTAGTTGCTACTACCAATTTAGCACGAGGTGAAGTGATTACTCCATCCCATTTAAGTATTGATATGCGCCCTGCGCACTTTATACGTGTTCAGTATCTTGATGATCCTGCGCAACTTATTGGTAGCCGCAGTAAACGTAATATTCGTGAAGGTATGCCTGTACTACTCAATCAAATTTGTATGGTTTGCAAAGGCGACTCTGTCAATATTTTTGCCAATATTAAAGGGTTAAGAGTAAAAACCACGGGTGTTGCATTAGAGGATGGAACCTTAGGTGAACAAGTACGAGTTGAAAACAAAAAAACAGGTAAAGTTTTAAATGCGCGAGTAGATGGTGTAGAGTCTGTGCAGGTAAATATTTAATGTAAATTTATGCTAAAGTATCTTTAGTAAATGCCGATATAAAGGCATCAGTTGGGTAATAAACGGGTTTTTATCATGGTCGGTCAAGTAAACAAATCAAATCAACAGCCTGGTGTTTTAACAAACACTCAACAGCAAAAAGTTGATTTAAAAAGAGATAATGCAAATACACAAGCTGCGCAAACGCCTTCACCTAAAGCTGCAAGCGATTCGGTGAGCTTAACACCGCAGGCCAAGCAATTAAAATCTTTACAAGAAAAAGCAGAGCAGTCTTCTGGTTTTGACAGCAACAAAGTTGCTGAGCTTAAAAAAGCGATTACCGAAGGCAAGTATCAAATAGACAGTGAGAAACTTGCCAAAAATTTAGCAGACTTCGAGTTTAATGTTTATGGCTGATCACAATAGTTTAATTACGATTAAACTAAACGAACAAATAAATTGTTTAACAACCTTGAGTGAGCTTCTTACTCAAGAACTTGATGCTATTGCCTCACGAAGAGGCGAAGGTTTAAAAGAAATTGCCCAACAAAAAATGTCTTTTTTAACCAGCATAAGCACCCTAGATAAAGAACTCAGTAAACTGATTGCCAGTAATGATCAGCAAACAGATGAAAACGCTGACTTAATAAAGCTAACCAGAACTAAGCTTGAGCAATGTCAAAAACAAAATGAAGTTAACGCTCATGCAGCGCACCAGGCGCAGTTAAGTGTAAAGCAATTAAAGGGTATTTTAATTGGCGCACCTTCGTCTATGACCTACGATCAAGCCGGTAGCGTAGTTAATACTGACAACAGCATTGTGCGTAACCTAAAAGCCTAAAGAATACTCATAAAAAAACGCCTAAACGATTATTCGTTTAGGCGTTTTTTTATGAGTAATAATTTGTCGGTTGGTAATAACTTGTCGCTTAGTAATAAGTGACTTTTTTCACTTCCCGTGGTTTTATCTCACCGATGTACAAGTCGTGTACGCGCTTCATATTAAGCTCAAGCTCAGTAATATACATATCATTAACGGCATAGGTTTTTATAATTTGCGCGCCTTTTATAATACCTTGCACTTTACTCTGTAAATAATCATCTTGGGCAACAGAGCCTGCGACGGTTGTGCCTGCGGTAATTTTTTGCCCGTACACTTGTTCCGTTAGTTCGCGGTATGCTTCTAGCTTGGAGGCTTTAATTGCCATAAGCTGTTTTTGAGTGTCATTACTTCCCGACTGCAAACTAATGGGCGCGTACCCTATTGCTTTTAATACAGGGTAATTATTTGGCTCAACATATTTATATTCAACGTGCTTATCAAATATATTGCTACAACCGCTTAACGTTAAGCAGCCTAATGTGATCATTAATGGCATTACTCGCATCATACAGGGCCTTTAAAAACTAATTAAACTCAGTTATGCACGTTTAATGCCAGTGATACCTATATTCTGTAACAACAAATAATAGTGGTACATTACTTGCTGAGACTCATTAACGCTAACGTTTAATTGGAGTAAGAGTATGAAGTCGTTTTTAAAAGCAGTATTGGCAGGATTAAGCACCACTGCTGTATTAACGTTTTCACCTTTTACCCACGCTCAGTGGTATGAGTCTACAGGCCATGCGGTTATTCAAAATAGCGACATTCCCGGTGCAAAGGCCGCTGCAATAAAAGATGCGATTACCCAAGCCCTTGTATTCTCTGGTGCGCGGGTGAGCTCGGTGCAAACACTTGTTGATGGTGTTTTAACCCAAGATCAGCTAAAAATAAGTAGCCAAGGCGAAATTCAAAAAATAGAGCTCGTTAGCGAAAACCGCAGCAATGATGAATTTGCGATTACCTTACGCCTAGATATTTTTGCACAAACCGAGCAATGCCCGCAAAGCAACTTCAATAAATTTATAGCTGTGACGCAAAGTCAATTAACAAATCGCGAACAAGCGAGAATGGGTCAAATATTTGACATTAATAAAGCAGTAAGCAAAAACATCTACACGTCACTGCAAAAATCAAAAATGAGTGCTATACCGGTTGCCTATTTCAATAAAGCGATAAAAGTCGATACCTATTTTAATCAACAACATGACTACTCTAACAGCCAGTTAGAGGAAATTTCATCGCGCAGTAACGCACAATATGTGCTACTGAGCCAAATTACCAGTTTATCCACCAGCGATAAACTCAATAGCGACTATGCATTTTGGCAAGATGAAAGCTATCAGCGTCACTACCGAATAGAGTTTAGTTTATTTAATGGCACTACTTATGAGCCCTTGTGGCAACAAAGCTATCAAAGCCAAGCTATCTGGCCATTTGAAAAAACAGCTATTATTGATGTAAACAGTAATCGTTTTTGGCAGTCACCTTTTGGTCAAAGTATTAGTGAGATAAACCAAACCCTAAGTTACGATTTGCAAGCAGCCATGGCGTGCCTACCCACCCAAGGCAAAATTTTGCACATGGAAAATAATAAACTCGTCATTAACTTAGGAAAGGCACATGGCTTAGAAAAAGGCCAACAACTGAGTATTGCTCATCATAATTATTTAACAGACGCGCAAGGCAACACCATGCCGCATACTATAACCACTTTGAACCGTATTCGTGTAGAGCAGCTATATCAGCATAGCGCCATTGCCGTCAGTATTAATGATCAGCCTTTACCGGGCGTACAAATTAACGATATTGTGGAAGTTGCAACGCCCTAAAGTGCTTGGGTTAGCTTAACTTTTAAATTATCGTGAGCGCTTAACCAATCTGCTAACTGCTCAACCCCAGATAAATGCGGGTAGTGCTTTCGACAGGCCAATACAATATTACGTTGCTGATTAGGAAAAATAGGCAAATAATGAATTCCCTCTCGGGGGATTGCAGCAAGTTTTGGCACAAACGTAACCCCATCGTCCATCGCCACCAGCGCTAATAAGGTTTCTAAGCTATTACCTTGATAATGGCTAGAAACATCCACTCCTGCCGAAAAACAAAACTGCTGGGCTTGATCTTTAAAGCAATGGCCATCACTTAACATTAATAGGTTACTACCTTGAAGATCTTGCAGTGCTACCTTTTTATTTACAGCTAAAGCGTTATCAGCAGATACCGCAACTAAAAAGTCTTCTTTATATACATTAATCGTATGGTAATTTTTTAGCTCAGGCACATCCGCTAAAATTGCAAAATCCACCTCGCCACTGTCTAGCGCAGCTAAAATGGTAGAAGTTTGCATTTCAATAAACGAAAACTGACTTTGAGTAAATGCCGCTTTCATTGATGTAAGCAGTGTAGGTAGTAAATACGGGGCAATAGTAGGAATAATACCAATACTCAGCTTGCCCTGTAACGGTTGGTTAGAAGTAGCAGCCAGTTCTTTTAATATTTGAGTTTGTTCTAATATAAGAGTGATTTGTGTCAACAAACGTTCACCTTGGGTTGTTAAGGTAACGTGCTTAGTTGAACGGTCAAATAAGATAACCCCTAATTCTTGTTCTAGCTTTTTAATTTGCCCACTCAAGGTGGGCTGGCTTACAAAGCAAGCGTCGGCTGCTTTACGAAAATGTTTAAAATGCGCAACGGCTTTTACATATTCTAAATCTTTTAAGTTCATATTCACACTCAACCTGATAGTTTATGCCTATCAGTTTAATACAAACAAACGATTGGAACTATATTTAATTGTTCGCCATAATGGCTATCAACAAATCAAGAGGAACTAAAAACATGTTAAACAATATTGAAGGTCAAACAATCCCTAACGTTACATTTGCAACGCGTCAAAACGACGAATGGAAATCAGTAACTACTGATGACATTTTTAAAGGCAAAACAGTCGTTGTGTTTTCACTACCTGGTGCATTTACACCAACGTGTTCATCAACTCACCTACCACGCTACAACGAGTTAGCTGGTGTACTTAAACAAAATGGCGTTGACGACATTGTTTGTGTATCAGTAAACGATACCTTTGTAATGAACGCATGGGCTGAACATCAAGAAGCGCAAAACATTACCTTACTACCAGATGGTAACGGCGAATTTACTGACGGCATGGGTATGCTAGTTGATAAAAACGATTTAGGTTTTGGTAAGCGCAGCTGGAGATACTCTATGCTGGTTAAAGATGGCGTAGTAGAGAAGATGTTCATCGAACCAGATTTACCAGGCGACCCGTTTGAAGTATCAGACGCCGACACTATGCTTGATTACATCAACCCAACTCAAGTAAAACCAGAGGCGGTTACTCTATTTACTAAGCCTGGCTGCCCTTTCTGTAAAAAAGCAAAAGAGCTACTTACAGCTAAAGGCTTTGCTTTTGAAGAAATCGTAATGGGTGCTGGCGCATCACTTACCAGCCTTAAAGCGGTATCGGGCCGTGAAACCGTACCACAAGTATTTATTGGCGGTAAGCACATTGGCGGCTCAGACGATTTAGAAAAATACTTTGCTTAATTAAGTAAATAAAACAGGGGCTGCAACGCCCCTGTTTATTAAAGGAAAAACACTATGAAAGAACTGCAAACCGACGTTGTTGTTATAGGTGCAGGTACTGCTGGTTTAAGTGCCTACCGTAATGCAAAACAATTTACTCAAAACGTACTTATGATTGAATCAGGCCCATACGGTACAACCTGCGCACGTGTTGGTTGCATGCCAAGTAAGTTATTGATTGCTGCAGCAGAAGCCGCGCACTCAATAGAAATGGCACCTGCCTTTGGAGTTCACAGCTCAAAACCTGTTATTGACGGTAAAGCCGTTATGGCACGAGTTAAAAGTGAGCGCGATCGCTTTGCAGGATTCGTAGTAGAAGCCGTAGATGAAATACCTAGCGAAGATAAAATTCGTGGCTATGCACAGTTTTTAGACGCCAACCGCGTGCAAATAGATGAGCACACCATTATCACTGCTAAACGCTTTGTAATAGCAACAGGTTCACGCCCATCTTACCCTGGCGTATTTAATAACTTTGGCGACCGACTGATTATTAATGACGATGTATTCGACTGGGATGATTTACCAGAATCAGTAGCCGTATTTGGCCCAGGCGTTATAGGCCTTGAAATTGGCCAAGCGTTGCATAGATTAGGGGTAAAGGTAAAACTCTTTGGTGTAGGTGGTGCCATAGGCCCATTAACCGACCCAGTAGTTAAAGATTACGCTAATACCGTATTCGCAGAAGAATTTTATGTTGATACCGACTCAAACGTTTCAGATATGAAACAAGTAGGTAATAAAGCAGAGCTAACCTATACCGACAAACAAGGTGTTAAACACACCGAGCAGTTTGACTATGTTCTGGCTGCAACCGGGCGAGTACCTAACACCGATAAACTAGGGTTAGAAAACACCGGCATAGAGCTTGATGAACGTGGCGTACCACTCGCTGATGCCCACACTATGCAATGTGGCAACTCCCACATATTTATTGCTGGCGATGCTAGTAACATGATCCCTTTGCTTCACGAAGCATCCGATCAAGGAACAATCGCAGGGCAAAACGCAGGCCGCTACCCTCATGTACGTGCGGGTTTACGCCGCGCTAAAATTGCCGCTGTGTTTAGCGACCCACAAATAGCCATGGTTGGTGAAAGCTTTAAAGAAATTAGCCAACGATTAGGCAGCTGTGAGTGCTTTGAAATAGGCGAAGTCAGCTTTGAAAACCAAGGCCGTAGCCGCGTTATGCTAAAAAACAAAGGCCACATGCGTGTGTATGCCGAGCACGGCACCGGCTTATTTTTAGGTGCTGAATTTATTGGCCCTCAAGCAGAGCACATTGCTCATTTATTAGCATGGGCTGTACAAAACAAAATGACTGTACCACAAATGCTTGATATGCCTTTTTATCACCCTGTTATTGAAGAAGGCCTACGCACTGCACTACGTGATTTAAACGCTAAATTAAAATTTGGCCCAGACATTATTAACCATTGTATGGAATGTGGCCCAGGCGCATAACACATCACTAATACACACTTGCTACTCAAAGCCAAAACCATTGTTTTGGCTTTTTTTATGTTAAAAACTGGTATATAAAATGGAGTTTAAACTGCTACACTCAGATTAATAAATAAACAAAAATGGACCGAAAATGAGCAATAATAAATATAGACTTGTCACTCGAAGCGATTTTGACGGCCTAGTGTGTGCCGTATTACTTAAAGATTTAGATTTAATCGACGATATTTTATTTGTGCATCCAAAAGACATGCAAGACGGTAAAATAGCCATTACCAGCAACGACATTACCACTAACCTCCCCTATGTTGCCGGTTGTCATATTGCATTTGATCACCACTTGAGTGAAACCGTTCGTAACGAAAGCGATATTAAAAACCACATTATTGACCCTGATGCGCCCTCTGCAGCACGCGTTGTATACGACTATTATGGCGGTGCAGAGAAATTCCCTAATATTTCAACTGACATGATGGAAGCGGTCGATAAAGGGGATTCGGCACAATTTACAAAAGACGAAATTTTAAACCCAACAGACTGGGTACTGATGAACTTTATTATGGATGCGCGCACAGGACTTGGCCGTTTTCGTGAATTCAAAATTTCTAATTACCAGTTAATGATGAAGTTAATTGACGCCTGTAAAGATCACAGCATAGAACAAATACTAGCAATGGAAGATGTTGCCGAGCGTGTTGCGTTATACCACGAGCACAACGCACAAGCTAAAGAGCAAATAGACCGCTGCTCATCAGTACACGACAACTTAGTGGTACTCAATTTAACCGAAGAAGAAACCATTTACGCTACTAACCGCTTCGTTATTTACGCCATGTTCCCCGAATGTAATATCTCAATACATAAAATGTGGGGGCTTAAAAAGCAAAACGTGGTGTACGCCATTGGTAAATCAATCACCAACCGCAGCTCCAATACTAATGTTGGCGAGTTGTGCCTTAAATACGGTGGCGGCGGCCATTTAAATGCCGGTACTTGCCAAGTAGAAACAGGCAAAGCTGAGCAGGTACTGAGCGAGCTGATTGCTACAATTACTAGTGATGGTTAAGAACTAGCTATCAGCTATCAAAATAATAAAGCGAGTAAATTTATGTTACTCGCTTTATTATTTGTAATTAGAAAAGATTTTATAAATGAGAAGAAACTGGCGAGTGCTTACAAAGCGATTACGATAGTGAACTCATACTCAAAGTAAAAGGGTTATGGTTCGCTGGTAAAGCCATCATCACTAGGTATTATTCATGGAAGTTGGAAAAAGCATAACCTAAAGCTATCTCTTTAAAATAAAATTGCAGTTAAATTCAACATTTCAAATAGCTAAAGCTACCTACTGAGCTTTAGCTCATATCAAACACCAGTACAAAGCCAAAAATAACCTTTAGCGAACTACTTGTCAGAATGGCAAGAGAGATATTACTTGGAGTTCTGTAAATAACTGTACTTAATTTAAAGCATCCATTAAAAATTCAATCACTATTGTAAGGTTTCTAAGTAAAACTAATAACAAGCCAGCAAATCCGAAAAACAAAAACAACCAGCAAAAAAACTGTGATATAGACCTAGTTTTCGATGTAAACACATATAATGACCAAAAAATAAGAGGTAATTCATCTTTTAGAAAGCTTTGACATATAGTCTGATCCGTCCTTTCTAATGTGTAGGTCTTGCCATTATCTATATAATGGCTTTCAAATTGGCTACTTACATTTTTTAAAATAGGTTTATATTTAAGTGCATCACTTTCAGCTAACTCATTTGTATATTCAGCCAAATTGTAAATTGTCATCCCTTTTTCTTGAAAAGCGTCATAACCGTGTAAACCTTTATTTAATGAAGGACACCTTAAATTAAAAACAATAGAACCTAAGAAAAAGCTCAGCGCTGAGAAATATAAGCCAAATAGAACATAAGAGTTAAAAAAAACATAACTAGCATCAATTATCTCTGAAGAGTCAAAAATACTGAAAAATTTAACAAAAGCTGGGACTATAAATATCCAAATAGCAGTCCCCTTAATGACCTTAAGCTCATATATATCTTTTAGAACAAGCCAACTAACCATTAAAATAAATCCTCTTTCTTATCTTCTTTCGTAATAATAGCAGCAACTTTATTCAAATTATTAACCACATAATCAACAAGAACCCCTTTCATTATTTCATAGAATTCATGGGTAAATTTGAAAACCTTTAAAAACTTAGATAAATCAACAAATATAAAGCGCCCTGTATTATTATCAAACTCTTCATATAGTGACGAGAATATCTCTCTATTATGCTTATTATCTTCTACAATCCGATCTAGCACAAATGATGCAGACAGTTGTAAAGTATCATTTCCATTAACCTCAAATATCTTTTTCGTTTCATAAGATTTAATATAAACGAGCATAACAAAGTTATTATCATCCTTTTTGTCAAAGCATAAATGTGAGTTTTTTAGCATTAACTTTAATATATCACTATTTATGCTTTCTCCAGTTAACAAGGCTTCAATTCTAGGTTTTAAGAAATATTTGAGGTAGCGATACTGATCCAGCTCCTCCAAAAACATGAGCTCATCTTCCATAACTGCCACATTATCCTGGTTTTTATAGAATTTTTTAACATTTTCGTCAGTGTTTGAAGCAATAAAGCAAGCACTAAAGTACTGAGGTACACTGTCGTGGAAAAACTCATACTCTAAACCATCTATTTTAACTAAACACGTTACATGAGTGAGATCATATAAGTAATCGAAAGGTTTAACATTCGTTAACGACTCTATATTTAATGCTCTTTGTATATAGTCTTTAATTTTTGCCTGACTAAAAGTGCTTACTTGACTTTTTCGACTCAAATAACAAAAAGTCTGAAAAACCTGCTTAATTTGGTCATCATTAAGTCTTGACTTTGATTCCCTATCGTAACTTTCTTTAAATCCATCATGCCTTGATAATATCGCCCCAAATAAATCCTCATAGAATCCAAGTTTAGTCTGTGGGATCTTAAATCTTTTTTTATAAACTACAATAAACCAAGTAACCATCAGAGGTGTATCAAGAACTTCATATTCAAACTCGTTCGATTCATTGATTTTAGATATAATTGGTGCATATAAATCTGATTTACCGAATATAGTTTTAATAAACGGGGCTAAATCACTTCGTTGAAGAGTATTTATTGTGTAAATTATAAATGACTTATTCTTACTGATTTCAGTATGATGGCGACTAGTTACTACAACCTTCGCCTTTGGGTAAAGATCACATATTTCAGTAAGTTCTTGACTAACTAGCTCCCTATTTTCTAGAGAAACTTCATCATATCCATCATATAGCAGTGTAACTAACCCATTATCTAGCAAAAAGTTGAAAACTTTTTCCGAACAGTCTAATCCTAATGATTTCAACTTTGATTTAGCAGCTGTTAATAAAGGTGTAGTAGATTTAATTTTCCTTAATTCTAAAAATAGCGGTATTGCAAAGCCATTATTGAGCTCAAGAAACTGCAAATATCTAAGCAACATAGACTTACCTTGCCCCAACTTTCCTTGAATCAAGACACCGTTCTTGCCATTTTTTTTCATTAAATTCTCTAATGAAACATCATCTTGGCCTCTTCCCTTCACCGTCGGTGGATAAAAAAAGCTTTGTACTTTCTTTGGTTGCTCTGGAGAAAGTAACGTATAAACATCTTGCTCTTTTTTTAAGTTTTGATGAAGCTTTTCAATTAGTCCTTCAGTCTCAAGCCAATTATTTATTTCAAAAAGGTTGCTTCCTGCGGCTCCATAATTTTTATAATTACTGATATTAGTATAAAAGCGGTTTACCGGTTTATTCTTTTTAATCGCCATTCTTAATCCATTATTTAACAAAGTGAACTTGTACTGAATAAGCAATTAAACTAACCGATATTAAGAAAGATTACAAAATAATTACCATCGGGAGACTAGTTGGAAAGGCCGCTACATATGTGCTACACGGAAATTAAAAACAGTGAAAATAAAAACATAACTCATTGATTTAATTGGTAGCCCCTGCAGGAATCGAACCTGCAACTGCCCCTTAGGAGGGGGCCGTTATATCCATTTAACTAAGAGGCCACGTTGGGTGCTAAGTACTAAGTGTTTGGAAATTATAACGGCATCTGGTTTTTTATATCAAGCATCAAATTAAGTTAATTACTTGATAAATATATATCTTCTTTATTTAATACGTAAAGCGGTATAAATGTTCGGCTGCTGGCGGCAAGGCGTTTATTTTCAATATTTATCACGCGAGCGTTAATAACAACCCCATCTGCACGGTAAATTAATGTACCCGATAAAACATGGCTGGCTATATTCGTACCTGCAAGCTTGCGAGTGTTGCGGGTAAATGCAAAGTCGCCTTGATCATTAACGGTAATTAAATTGGCTGTTTTAAAATCAACCGCGCTATAACCAAATTTTTGCAGCTGATGTATGAAGGTTTCTGATAACTGATTACCTAACTGGCTTGCTGTAGTTAAACTTGCGTCTAAATCAACGAACGAGGTGACTGCAATCGCTGCATCTTGCGGGGCTACTTGCATGGTGTCGGTTAAATCAAGTGCCATTTGCTCTACGTAGTTAACTAAGCTTTTATGATGCTTGTTTGGGTTAAACTGCGTTGTATCGGCGTATTGTTCTTGCTCGTCATTTTGCTGCATTTGCGCCATGATCTGGTTAAAATCAAGATTGCTTACCACTGTTTGCTCTGGCTCAGATTTGGCGGGTTCAGCCATGTTAGATCCACCAAGTAAATTACAGCCTGAAAGTAATAGTGATAATGCACTTATGCTAATTAAAGCTGAGCGCTTAGCTAAGTTAGCCATGATAAACCTCACTTACTCGCTTGTTTTAGCATAACGCCATCAGCACTGTTACTGCTATTTAGCGCATCAATAACTGATTGTGGAATAAAGCCCTGTGCAGAGCCTACAACCGCTTTACTCGCTAAGCCAACAATACGTGCGTTTACTAATATGCCGCCTTGGTGGTTTACTAGCGTGCCGGCTAATACGTAACTAAAGTTTTGTTCTTGGTTAAGCTCTAAGTAGTCGCGACTAAAAACAAAATCGCCGCCAGGCGTTACGCGCATATAATCGGTGGTTTTAAAATCAATGACCGGCACACCAAAATTATGCAGCTCATGCATAAAGCTCTCTGCGATTTGGTTACCCACTAAGTCAGCATTGTTGTAGTCACGGTCTAAAAAAACAAAGCTTGATACCGCCAATGGCGTTTTAGTATTTACATACTGTAAGTTTTCAGCCATGTCTTGCATGATGCCACGCACATAATGATTAATATTTTTACGGGTTGGCGTATTTACTTGTTTGTTTTTATTCATCACTGCGGCTTTATTTTGATAAAGCGAATCAGTATTTGTTGGTGCAGCTACAGGGCGTTGCTCAAAAAACATAGGCGCATCGTCGGTAATTTGCGTGTCACTATGGTTTGTCATTTGTGAACAACCAAAGCCCAGTGGCAAACATAAAGTTAATAGTAGGCGTTTCATGTGTGCTCCTAATTAATATTCACTGCGGTAAATATAGTCACCGCGCTGCTGTATTTTTTCATTACTCCACATCACATTGATGGGAATTTCAGTACTTGCGGCAGATACAATCTGATTAGTTTGCATATTTACCATGCGAGCATTAACAATATAAGCATGTTCTTGACGGGTTAAAGTACCAGTGATCACAAAGTCAATAATCTGACGCTGCTTTAAGTTACTGGTACTGCGGCTTAACACTGAATCAGCCCTTGCTGATAAGTTAAGTTGGTTTTCAAGCCGATATTCAACCGTGTTGTACCCTAACTGAGTAAATTGGGTTATTAAGCTTTCTTGAACTTGCTGACTAAGCCCTGTCCCCTGCCCTTGGGCAATTTGTGAATCCAAAGCATTGGCTAAATAAAAGCTGCTGACCGCGATTGAAGCGGTGCTTTTAAAAGGCTCTTTGATATGGCTAAGCTGAGCACTCAAGCTATTTACATACTGGTTGAGCGTATAGGGTGCCATGACCGCTTTAGGCGCATCAGTGCTTATACTTGGCTTTGGCTGGGGTGTTAAGCTACAGCCCGCTAAATTTAATAATAGTAAGGGTAACAAAAGGCGCATAGTTGCCATCCTCTAAAAACATAATAGTTACAAAGCAATTATTATGCCTAATACCCTAGATGCATATTTATTTTAATGGCTGTTGGGTGTAATGGCTCACAATGCAGTTGATTTGGCGCTGTTTAAGTCTATCGCAATCAGCAGCGGCATTGGCTTGATTTTGATAAGCTCCAAGCTTTAAACGGTAATAAGTCATGCCACTCACGTTAATAGTTTCTACATTCGCCACGAATTCGCCCTGAAATAACGAAGATGCGCTGGCTTTTATTTGATTTAAGCTTTGGCTAAGTCGCTCTTTGTCGGTAACGGCTGCAACTTGCAAGGAAAATAAGGCTTTAACGGCTTGTTTTTCATCAGCTGTATTCATTGCTACTTTAGCTTTTTGTGCAACTTTTGTGGGTGCTACCGTTTCAGCCGAAGCTTTAGCTGTTGGTACTTCAGGCGTATTTGTTGATGCAGAGCCTTGTTTTGCCACTGCATTTAATTGGCTTATTAATAACTTTAAGTCTTGTTCAATCACTAATAAACGCTCAACACCGGCTTTGGCTGCTTGCCACTGCTGAGACGATGCTTTTAGCTGCGCCAACTCTTCCTCAGAAAGGCTGGCACTCGCTTGCATTGGCTGAGGAGATTCTGCAGTTTTGGTGGTGCTGCATCCTGATATAAAAAGAGCAGCAATACAGGCAATTAGTATTGAGTAGCGTTTATATAAATTAGCATGTTGCATGGTTAAACCTTATTGTTATTAGTGGCTAATAAGTTGCGCTTGGACTTGGCAGTTCAAGCCTTTTACTTTTAATTCTGCACATACTTGTTCAAGTTCCCCTTGCGCAGACTCGGCATAAGCGACGGCTAAAATATACCGTTTTTGTTTTTCGTCTTTAATATAAAAAGCATCACGCTTTGATTGCTCATTTAAATGACGTTTAATTAATTGATAATACGCTTTCATAATTGGCAATGATGAAAACCCACCTGCATTAGCAATATACGCTGGAGTTTGTGTTTTTTCTTTAAGCTCAAAGTCAACGCCCATTACTACTTCACCTTGCGCTGGTAATTTAACCACCACCTGTTGCGTATCTTTTAAAGATTTACGTTGCTTAAATTCATCATCTATAACCGCTTTATATTCGCCAGGGCGTAAATCGGTAAACAAATAATAACCATCATAAGCAGCCTGTGTTTGCGCCACTTGCTTGCCTTGTTTGTCGAGTAATTTTACGGTAGCAAAAGGCTGTACTTCACTACTGCCTTGCTCATCTTGTTTGTAAACAGTTCCCTCTAATTCACTACTGTTATTAAGTGGGATTTCCATATATTCAACAAAGCCGGCACGCGGTGTAATAGAAAAGCCATCATTGGCGGCAACTAAAAAAGGCTCACTAATACTACCAGACTCAATCACTATGTCGGTGGTTCTATTTGCTGGCATTCCTTTAAGAATCGCTAAACCATTTTCGTTAGTTACCGCTCGGCGATAGTTTTGAACTCCTTTTACCTTAACGCCTTCAATTCCCTTTTCTCCGTCATCTTGAATATTGTTATTATTTGAATCAAGAAAGACTCTAACCATTAAAGTGCCAGAGTTTGCGAGGCTTCTTTTACTTAAAAAGTACTCGTCAGTGTTCGTATCAAAACCAATACTAAAACGACTAAATAAACCTAGTCGCCAGTTATCATCATCATCGTAACTCATTGTGCTATTTAAGCTAAAACTATCGCTTTGCCAATTTAGACCCAACTCCATAGAAACTAAATCATTTATACGGGAGTTTCTCAGTGTGAATTCAGATTGCAAATTCTGAGATAAACTACGGCTTAATTCAGCTTGGTAACCCAGTATAGTTGAACCAGAGTCTGCGCTATAGTCAACACTAAAACGAGTGTATGTTTTACCAAATCGATGTTGAAGACGCATGCTGCCAAGTGTTGTTGCATCATCTAAAGAATCAAATTTTCGCCAAATTAAGTTGTTACTAACAACGGTACCGCCTAAATTATACGATAAGGTATTATCAACACTTAAATATGAGTCGCTAAACTCTCTGTTGTTATATGCGAGCGTATTTTGATAGCTCAAGCTTCCAAACGATTTATCAAACAACTTTCCTGCCGCATATAGTTGATAACTTTCAACTTTCGCTGTCTGCGAATCACCAACTATCTTTTCATTGTTTTGAGACAGGCTTAAACGTACCGATTGACCAATTAACTCACCTCTAGCAGCTACCTCTAGCTTGTCTTCATCGTTATTATTTTTTTCATAATCTAGATTAAGTAATACTTTATCAAATATACTTAGGTTCGAACCAAAAGCATAATTGTTAACATTATCACCCGAATTACTATTTAATATTGATGTACCAGCATAAACCGATAAATAATCAGTTAACCCCGTTTCATAACGGCCTGCTAGCTGCCAACCTTTGCCCTCTGTCGAATAAAGTGATTGATTAAATAACTGCTCACCTTGCTCAGTAATTGACAACTCATAGAACGACTCATCTGCTGACAAACTATTACCATCTATAAAATATTGCTCTGTTTTTCGCTCTACTTGCCCTTGTGGGCCATAAAAGATCAGCTCAAAATTATTAGCACCAAACAATAAATCAATATCCTCAAATAAATAACGCCCATCAGCTAAACTAAACTGCTGCGCTAGCAGTACATCATTACGGTATAACTCAACATCCCACCCTGGTTGAATAGCACCCGTTAAATTAATTTGATTACTATTAACCTGTTTAAAAAGTGGTTTGTTATCAACTTTTACTCCTCTGGCGTAACTACTATTAAATTGTTTACCGACTTGAGTTGCTAATACATCTCCAAATTGAACAGTTGTCGCATTTAAAGGACCTAATAACCGTGCATCTTTACTTTGACGGCTAAATGATAATCTTGAATCTGATAGTAAATCTTGTTTTCGCCCTGCAAAAAAATACTGAGCATTAAAATAGGCTAAGTCATTTGACCCTAATACAGAGTACCCTATCGCTGAATCCGTATTACTCTTGGTTGCACTAAGCTGCACATCAGCAAGAGGAGATGAAATTGCACTGTATGGACTGGCCTTCCACGGTAATATTGCTTGACGTGACTCTCTATTAGTTACAGTTTCTCGCTGCTCTCTTTCGCGTTTTAATTCTATAGGTAATTTGGTAGGGGAGCTTACATATAGCTCAAGTGCTGAATATTCAATATCAATATCTAACGAAAACCACTGCGCTAGCAAGTTACTATCAACAAACATATCGCCGTTATCAGCATAAGCTTGTTGGCTGTTAAATGAATATCTAGCGCCGTTAATTTGTGCTGTGTTTGTATTTAGGTCTAGATAAAACTGATTATCTTCACGAATAAACCACCCTTGAGCAATAAGGTCATCGCTATTTATATCGATAGCAAAATCCAGGCTTTCTGAAAAACTTAATAAATCTATTAATACACCTGTTTTACTTTTCACCCCGAGCATTTCACCCAAGTAATTTTTTTTCACGAACGATGAAAAAAATAATAACTCCCCTTCGGGGATGCCCTCACCTTGCTGCACATTAAGCTTAGACTCGGCTCTCTCATTTACAGCTTGTTCAGTGTTGTATTGCTGCCATTTTTTATCTATTTTTTTTATGCTAGCAAGAATGGCCTGAGTGTCAGGCTCTGCTGCTAATAATGGATCAATTGATAAAAAAATGATCAACAACCACTTTAAGTGCTTAAAGTAATACATCGCCTATTTCAAATTACCGATAATTGCATTATTGATTGGCGCAAACTTTTCACTAAAAATAGTATCGCGATATTCTTTAAGCCCTGTATAAATGACGCGAACTTCGCCATTTTTCGGGATATTTTGATCTGCAAAAATTGGTATCGTCGCCGTTGTTGTTTTTAGCTCAGGGTAAATACTAAAATCGTTTAACATTGCGATCTTTTTCTCTGTATCCGCTCCTTTTTGCTTAAAGAAAACTTCTAACTTGCCAAAAGAACTAAAGTCACCCTCTCGCTTAATTTCAATCTCAAGCGCCTTTTTTTCTGGGCTATGTATAAGCTGTAAATTGCTAATATTAACATTAGGTTTTTCAGCGCCTTTTCGCAAAATAACAGGAATAGTGTAGCTTAAGAGTAAGTTTACCTTAATGCCTAGTCTCTGTTGCTGACTTTGAGCTTCATTAGGGAGTGCTTTAAAGGCTAGATGAGATCGGTATTCCTGCTCTGTTAAACCTTTCGGTTTTCTAATAGCAAGCTTAACAATCTGCCTTTCTCCTGGTGCTAATCTAACTTGCGATGGGCTGATCCTAACCATGTTTTTAAGTGAAGATGAAATTTTTTGATCAGCCGCTAAATTAGCATACCCTCCGCCAGCTAGTGCAACTTTGTCTTGCCACTCCAACCTATAAGTTTTGGGTTCATTAGAGTTATTAACAACAATGACTTTAGCAACACGTTGGCGCTCATCAAAATTGATTCTTGTTGGAGAAATAAGTAAGTTTGCATAAGAATGAAAGCTAATTAAAATAAAGCTTACTAAGATAAAAAAAGTTTTTATTATTGTCATTTAATCAACATCTCTAGTTGTCTAATAATTTAGCGTCACTTCAATTGTAGTATCAAAGATGCCATCTTTATAAGTATTACCGTCACCTGAGGTACTCAATTGCCCCCCAACTCTCAATAACGCAGTCCCTGTGGTATCGGTTGTAATGGTCGCATTGTATATGAGTTGATTTAAAATCAGAGATGCACCACCGAAAATGTTATTTAAAGGTTGGTTGCTTACAAAGTCACTTACATTTACTTGAATACGTGCAGGGTATCCTTCAAGCAGCAATTCAGCTGCATGGCCTTTTTCAAGTAAATATATCTTATTGGTTAAGGTATTTGTATTACTAGGCAACAAAGTTATGGAGCTAATGCTTTGATTATCACTTATAACAATTTTACCAAAACTCAATGGCTCAAGCGGTGTTACCTGCGCGCACAAACCTGGAGTTAAGGAAGCTGCTAGTATGAATAAAATTAATTTCATAAAATAGCCTGCTTTATAATAAAGCAGGCTTTGCTCATTAATAGTTTAATTCTAATGTGAATGAGCCACTGTAAGTGCCATCAATGTAATCACTCGTAGGAGTAGTGGCATCTGTCGTTAATGTGGCACCAACATTAAATGTCGCTTCACCATTTGCGTCTACCTGAATGGTCGTTGTAGCAGCACTGTTAGGCGTCGCGCCAGTTAGCACATAATACGTTGGAGTACCCAAAGTAAATGCTGCAGTACCAGCAGGTGCTGCATCAGGTGAAATTGCAGTTTCTGTCGGATTTGTAATTGTCAGTGAACCGAAAGGAGACACGCCAGAAACAGAAAAAGAAGCTGGTGCACCTGGTACTAAAATTGCGATTTCAGCATCGGCAATCGATGTAGAAGCAGTTGTAGGTGAGGTCGCTGGATTTGCGGCTAAAACAAGGGTAGCCGTCTCAGCTGCTGCTAAATCTGCTGAGGCACGAATTGTTCCAAAATCTAGTGCAGAATCGTTAGTCAAGGTAAAAGCATTTTGAACTGTAACACCTGCTTGAAACGAAACTGATTCAGCTGCAGCGCCGAAAGAAAGAACAGCCATTGATGCAGCTAATGCTGCTTTAGTAAATATTTTGTTCATAGTTTTCCCTTAGATATAAAGTATAAACCTGTCAGTCAGGTTATGTTAAGTATCGGCCAAAATCACTAAAAAGTTAGAAAATATTTACTTTATTTTGATTTATAATAACAGGATGCAAAAATAAACGTAAAAAACCTTAAACATCCTCTAAAAATGCCGCTAAGGTACATTTATTACCCATCTTATAAAAAAATAAACACAGCTGCGCTGCTTGCTGTTGATTTTTTAGCGGGCCTGCTACAACACTATAAAACGTTGTTGATTCCTTTTGTTGCTCATTAATGCGGTATTGTAAAATACTGTTCAATTGAGGATATTGCTCTTTTAGTCGCTGTACTTGCCTTTTGGCTCCGTTAGAAACTAAATAACGTCCAATTTGCACACCGTAAATTGCTTTGTTTGTACTGATAGTGTTATCGGCTAAGGCAGTTTCTGATGAGAGTTGTAAAGATTGCTTAGAGCCATATTCAACACGTTTTACCTTCTCTTTCAACGGCTCTGGTACGGTATCAATATCTGTTTGTGCAGAAAGAGCTTGAATCAGTAATGATAAGTCCTCTTCCATGGTGCTTAAACGCGCTATTTGCTCTTTGTTGTTATCCCATTGCTCTAAGTAAGGTTTTATATCTTTTTCACGCACAAGCTTGTCGCTTTGTGAGTCGGCGGGCATTAGCTGGTTGCTACAACCAGCTAATGCAAAGGGTATTAGTAATATTATTAAACGAAGTTTCACTTTAAAGCACCTATTACAAAAAACTAGCTCTAGCTATTATGCAATAAAAGCGCCAAATAAATAATTTATAATCTAATTGGTTTGTCAGTGTAGTTACTCACAAAGCAATCAACTTTATAAAATTTAAATACCTCACAATCATCCTCGGCGCTCTTAAAGTTATAGTATTCACCTAACTTTAATCGGTAATAGGTTTTATTATTGACCTTGGCTTTTTCCACGTTAGTAGTAATTTTATCTCTGAATAGAGGCGCCGCTTTTCTATTAATTTTCTTCCACTGCTTAGCAACACTCTCTTCTGAATCAAGCGAAGCTACCTGCAAAGCAAATACCTTTCTATTAGTATCAACCATTGCCACTTTTGTTGCCTTCGATATTTTAGAAGCGACCTTTTTATTCATCCTTGGATTAATAGCTTTTACTGACGAACGAACAGAGCGGTTACTGTAACTTTTTGGAGGGGCTGTAATCATTTTTTTAGGCACACTTGCATGGCGACTGTTGTATCGCTGATTTTGTAGAGCGTCCCTATTAGTTGGTTTTGCGTAGCGATTACTATATCTTTGCTTTGGGCGCTCAACTTTATCTGACGTGCTTGCGTAGTTATTACCATACCTGAGGTTTGGCGATGTATTAGCCTTAATTGATGAGCGTGCATAGCGATTGCTAACAGCCTGATTTGATTGCGCTATTGCTTTACTATTAATAATATCTAAATTATCAACTAAATATGTAAGCTCGCGTTCTAATTTTAATAGCCGCTCAATACCAGAGCGCGCCTGTTGCCATTGCAAAGCGGCATCTTTTAGCTGTGCAAGCTCAAGTGCGGTAATGGTTACATATTCAGGAGAATCTTTAACTTGTTCATTTAACGTAGTTTTATCTGGCGATATAGTACAGCCACTCCCAATTAACATGAGTAACGCTATAACTAAATATCGGTGATACTTTATGCTGCATTCACACATTGATTGTTTCTCTTTCAACAGTTTAGATCGCTAAATTGAGCCAATTTACAATTGGCCTAATAAAGAACGTTAACTACAAAACAACTTTAGTTAACATAAAGCTTACATTACAAACCCAGATCTGTCTGTATAACTGCAAAAATAGTTATAATTAAAGTCCTGAAAAAGCGACTTTACAATCAAAAAAAAAGCGCCATATAGGCGCTTTAAATAAATAAAGAACTGATTAGATTAACGTTTTAATAAAGGTCTTAAGCTCATCAGCAAATTCATCGCGGCGTAAGGCAAATTCAATCGTCGCCTTCAAATAACCAATTTTACTACCACAATCATGGCTTCGGCCTTTGATAGCATAAGCGTCTACTTTTTCGTTTTGCATAAGCATCGCAATTGCATCTGTTAGCTGAATCTCATCACCAGCACCTTGTGGTGTTTTAGCTAATAATGGCCAAATATTTTTACTCAACACGTAACGACCAACCACAGCAAGGTTTGAAGGTGCCTCGTCAACGGGTGGCTTTTCTACCATACTCTTAATGGGTGAGCTTTCACCTTGGTTTAACTCAACATCACCTAAATCAACAACACCAAATTTATCTACGTCATCTTTAGGAACTGGTTCAACCATAATTTGACTGTGTTTACTTTGCTCAAAACGAGTGATCATTTCCGCTAAATTATCTTTTGTTAAATCACTTTCCACTTCATCGATAATAACGTCAGGTAAAATAACCACAAAAGGTTCATCCCCTATAATAGGGGCAGCACAGTTAATAGCATGACCTAACCCTTTTGCCTCACCTTGACGCACATGAATAATCGTCACGTCGTTAGGGCAAATAGACTGTATTTCGGCAAGTAATTGCCGCTTTACACGTTTCTCTAACGTAGCCTCTAATTCAAAGCTAGTATCGAAATGGTTTTCAATTGAGTTTTTACTCGAATGGGTTACTAACACTATCTCTTTGATGCCAGCGGCAACGGCTTCGCTCACAACGTATTGAATTAGTGGACGGTCTACAACTGGCAGCATTTCTTTTGGAATTGCTTTAGTGGCCGGTAACATACGTGTTCCAAGGCCCGCTACAGGGATCACTGCTTTCATTATGCTCTCCTTATTTTTTAAACTGAAAATGGGTACTGAATCGCTTCATGGCATTGATAGCCAACCACCTCAAAGTCATCACGTGTTACCCATGTTTCTATATCTTCGAGTGATTTAATCTCTGGGTTGATTTTTAATTGGGGAGAAGCAAATGGCTCACGCTTTAACTGCACATCTCGCATTAAATCGAGCTGGTTTTCATAAATATGAGCATTGGTAATTTTATGATATGCCTTACCCGCTTTATGGCCGGTAATTTGGGCAACTAATGCAAGTAATACAAAACATTGAATTTGATTAAAATTAAGTCCTAGTGGAACATCACAACTGCGTTGATATGAGGTTAAATACAGGGTATCGCCCAATAATGAAAAGGTATGTGTGTGCATACATGGGCGCAAGCAACCAAGTTCAAATTCACCAGGGTTGTAAAATGTAATAATTTCGCCGCGATCATCTATGCCATTTTTTAAATTATTAATGACCTTTGCCAGTTGATCCAATGTTGAACCATCAGGGCGTTGCCAGCCACGTCCTTGAACGCCATAAACGCGCCCCATATCATCCTCACCTTTACGGTTAGGATTATTGAGCCAGGCACTATTTTCATTGGCGTTAGCATCCCAGGTTTTACAGCCTATACTACGAAACTGCTCAGCACTGTCATAGCCTCTTAAATAACCTAACAATTCAGCAATAGCCGCTTTGTAATAGCTCTTTCGAGTGGTGATCATAGGGAACTGATTATTCGCCACATCGTATTCTAAATCAGCGTTTATAACCGTTAAACAACGTGTACCGGTGCGTTTATTTTCAACCCACTGTCCTTGGTCAACAATGCGCTGACATAATTCTAAATATTGTTTCATCTAACTTCTTCTTTTAAACTTTTGCCGCTGTTTGCGATTGTGGTTGTTTATAGGCCCAAATAAGTAAGCCTAACCCGCCAATGATCATAGGTAACGATAGAATTTGCCCCATTGAAATGAAGTCGGCAAATAACCCCAATTGCGCATCGGGTTGGCGAAAATACTCAATACCAAACCTAAATACGCCGTAACCCAGTAAAAACAAACCTGACACACTTCCCGCAGGACGAGGACGCTTAATAAACCACAATAATATGACAAACAATACTAGACCTTCAAAAAAAGCTTCGTAAAGTTGTGATGGGTGGCGTGCAAGCGGGCCTCCAGTTGGAAATACCATTGCCCATGGAACATCGGTAGTGCGGCCCCATAATTCGCCGTTAATAAAGTTACCTATACGCCCGGCAAGTAAACCAACTGGCACTAAAGGTGCTACAAAGTCACCGACTTGCAATAAGGACTTTTTACGCTTATAAGCAAAAATAGCAATCGCAGTGATCACCCCAAGTGTGCCACCATGAAACGACATGCCACCTTGATCGATTCTAAATAAATATAAGGGGTTTTCGATAAAATAACTAAATTGATAAAACAGAACATAACCAATACGTCCACCTAATATAACGCCCAGCATGCCGTAAAAGAGTAAATCACTGACTTCGTCTTTAGTCCAACCCGACCCTGGTTTTTTAGCTTGACGATTAGCAAACCACATCGCAAACGCAAAACCAATTAAGTACATTAACCCATACCAACGAACGCTAAGTGGTCCAACAGAAAATATTATTGGATCAATTTGAGGAAACTCCAGTGCCATAAAAATAAACCTTTAGCTAAAAACCATTTTAATAGCGATGAAAACCAGTAACATCGCGAAAACTTTCTTAATTGTATTCACAGGTAAGTAATGTGTTGCCTTAGCCCCAATAGGCGCTATAAACCATGAGGTAACAACAATCCCAAATAAAGCAGGTAGATATACAAACCCCATAAAACCATGCGCTAAGTCCGTTACATGCCACCCAGCGCTGATGTAACCGATAGACCCAAAAAAGGCAATTACAATACCACATGCAGCAGCGCAACCAATTGCCTTTTTAATATCAACCGAAAAATAATGCAACATAGGCACAAGTAATGCACCGCCACCAATGCCAATTAATCCAGACAAAGCCCCCATTACCGAACTAACACTAGCTAGCACGGGGCCTGCGGGCAAAGGGTGTTCTGCGCTCACTTTATTACGAGCAGAAAGTACCATTCTCATTGCAATAAAAACTACACTGACGGCAAACACCGTTCTTAACATTTTCTCAGGGATAAAGCTGGCAGCAAAGCCACTTACCAATGCACCAATGGCCACGCCCGACATAACCCAAGGAGCAATTTTCCAAGGCACATTATCATTTTTATGATGAGCCAACGCTGAAGAGGTAGAAGTAAATAAAATAGAGGCTAAAGATGTTGCAATGGCGATAACTAACACATGATCGGCAGCGGCAACGTCAAAACTAAGTAGCAAACTACTTAGCACTGGCACAATGATTAAACCACCGCCTATGCCTAGTAACCCTGCTAAAAAACCAAC
The DNA here is from genome assembly GCF_000238275.3 of Pseudoalteromonas undina. Classification (NCBI taxonomy): domain Bacteria; kingdom Pseudomonadati; phylum Pseudomonadota; class Gammaproteobacteria; order Alteromonadales; family Pseudoalteromonadaceae; genus Pseudoalteromonas; species Pseudoalteromonas undina. The sequence continues at coordinate 484,734 of NZ_AHCF03000003.1, read as the reverse complement.
AATGCAGCCTAACAGCGCACAACTTGCAACTAGAAGTCCTAGTTCATACATAGTTATCTCTAATACATTTAATTATAAGTATATTTTAATTGATTATATAAACAATTACAGTTCTATCATTTTGGTGTATAAAATAAATTACCTAGCTGATGCTCTATCATAAAACTACGAGTTAACCGCAGTACTTGTTTAGCGTTGGGCTGTGCCAAACATTCGCTCAGTAATTGTTCCATGTCGCTTACATTTAAGCGCCTTAGCACCCACTTCACTTTGTTTAGTGACGATAAGTTCATGCTTAAACGCCTATAACCCATAGCAATTAGTAATATTGCGCCCTCGGGGTCGCCACCAAGCTCCCCACATAAACTAAAGGGCAATTCATAGTGCTCACACTCGCTGGCAATATTATTTAATACACGCAACACGGCTGGATGGTAGGGATTAAATAAATCGGCTACGCGTGCATTTGCTCTGTCTACGGCTAATAAATACTGAGTTAAGTCGTTACTACCTACTGAGCAAAAATCGACTTTTCTAGACCACTCTGGCAGCATAAATACACTTGAAGGCACCTCAAGCATAATGCCAATATCGGGCCTTTCTATTAGTTGCTCAGGAAACGCTTCACTTAACTCATAATAAGCTTGGTTAAACAATGCCAGTGACTCTTCAACCTCATCAGTGCCACTGATCATCGGCAGCATTATTTTTAAATTACCTAAGCCAATATTCGCTTTTAGCATCGCTTTGAGTTGATCTAAAAAAAGCTCAGGATGATCTAAGCTAATTCTAATACCTCGCCATCCTAAAAATGGGTTTTCTTCGGTAATGTTAAAATAATCTAAAACTTTGTCGCCACCTATATCTAACGTTCGCATAACAACGGGGTTAGGGTAATAGCTACTTAGTACTTCTCGGTACCAGTTTTCTTGTTCTTGTTGCGATGGAAACTGCCCCTTTTGCATAAACCATGCTTCGGTTCTGTAAAGGCCAACACCATCACAAATATGGGCACTATTTTGTTGGGTATTAAGCTCAAGCCCTGCATTAAGTAATAAACTAATATGCTCACCGTCTAACGTGATTGCAGGCAGTGCTTGTTCTTCTAAAAACCGATTATTGAGTAAGTTATCTTGGTGTTGTAATTCGGTATACTCATCAATAAGCATTTGCGAAGGCGAAATATATAAACGCCCAGCAAAAGCATCTAAAATCATTTCTTTACTATCAAACTGCAATAGCGGTAAATCTTCAATACCCCAAATCGCAGGCACGCCCATAGCACGGGTTAAAATAGAGGCATGGCTATTGGCTGAACCATTAATACTCACAACCCCCGCTAAACGCTCATTGGGCACCTCAGCTAACATAGCTGGCGTTAGTGTGTGCGCTATTAAAATGGTGTTTTCAGGGTAGTCTTTTATTGCGTGTTCGGTATTCACTAAGTGATGCAGCACTCGTAAGCCAATGTCTTTAACATCAACCGCACGCTCTTTAATGTAAGGGTCTTGCATTTCGTTGAACTGTGCAACTAAACGTTCAATCACAATTTTTAATGCACTTTTTGCACACCACCCTTCTTGTAATTGTGTCTCTACATTATGACCTAAACTTTTAGCATCTAGTAATTGCTGATATACATCAAATACAGCCAACGCCTCTTGCGGTATGCTGTCACTTAACGTCATCGATAAGGTGCTAAATTCTTTGCGCGTAGCAGCAACTGCTTGGGTGAATAAACGACGCTGTTCAATAACATCGTTATTTTTAGTAAGTTCTATGGATTTAAAATTAAGTTTAGGAATAACAACAAAAGCTTTACCAATACTTATACCAGGTGCGCTAGAAACCCCTTTTAATACCGATGTTTGATGGGAAGACTCATCTTGGCGTAATACTTCTTTTATTTCAGCGTGGGCTAATTGCGAAGCTAACTGCGCAGAAAGCGTAATTAAAAAAGACTCCTCATCTTGAGAAAATACCCGCGCCATTTTCTGTTGAACAACAATAACACCTAACACTTTTTTTTGATGAACAACAGGCACAGACAAAAAGGCGTTATAACCTTCTTCGTTAACTTCTGGGGAGAGTTTAAAACGAGGATGCGACTTGGCAAAGGCAATGTTAATTGCTTCTTCACGCTGAGCAACAAGCCCAACTAAACCCTCGGTAAAGCCAATTCTAAATTTGCCCACCGCATCAGGGTTTAACCCTTCGGTAGCCATCAGTACAAAATTATCTTGGCTGTAATCTGCAAAATAAATGGAGCAGCACTGGGTATTCATGGCATCTTTTACCATTTTCACAAAGCACACTAACGCGTCGTCTAAATTCGCTTGTTGCGAAACAGACTCAGCTATCGCTCTGAGTGTTGCCAGCATACACTGCTCCTTTTTATGTAAAACTACCTTTTATTTCGCCAGTGATCTTTTTGTTGCTCTCGCTTATTAAAGGGCATAGCAAAGGGAGCAAACTCTTTCATAACACGTCGATAAACGTCCCGTTTAAACGACACAACCTGTCTAACCGGGTACCAATAACTTACCCATCGCCAATCATCAAATTCCGGATGATGGGTTTTCAGTAAGTTAACATCTTCATCTTTACAGCGCAGTTTTAGTAAAAACCATTTTTGTTTTTGCCCAATACACACCGGACTTGAATCTCGGCGGATTAATCGTTTGGGTAATTTATAGCGTAACCAATGTTTTGAGCTTGCAACTATTTCTACATCTTCTGGTCGCAAACCTACTTCTTCGTGTAATTCACGGTACATAGTTTGTTCTGGTGTTTCACCATCATCAACACCACCTTGGGGAAATTGCCAAGAATGTTGACCATAGCGTCTGGCCCAAAACACTTGCCCCTGATTATTGCAAATTACAATTCCGACATTGGCACGAAAACCTTCGGCATCAATCACCTTAGTGCCTCATTTGTAAGTCGATTTTTTATGATTGTTCCACATTAGCTGCAATACGGCAAATACTATTACGTGCAAGCCTCGTTAACACCTTCGCTTAAGGCAAATTAATGGCGAAATCCATTCATGTGAATAACAAACAACACTGCCATACGTAAATACATAAAAACCACACTGTTTGTGCTGGTTACTCACAGCTTGTGCATAACTTTTGTAAAACACGCTCATTTAGCAAACAAATCCACAATACAAGATCAAAAAAGTGATGTTCTCCACAGAATCTGTGGATAAACATGTTTATACATCTGTATTTATCCTTACAACAATTATAGACCTTAATTAAAACTGAACACCAAAAACAAAAAAAACAATGTAGTTCAGTTACTTAGTTAATTTTAGCGTTTTAAAGCAGTGCATAAAATTGCACCAACCACGACACGTATAAAAATCAACCAACCGCTAAAGATATCCACTATCAAGCTAATTTGCTATCATGGCGTTGGTATTTATTCAACTAAATTAACAGTATGCAACCTTTAAAACCTCATTCAATTAATCAACTAATGCAACGTGTCAATAATATTGCAGGGCTCACACTTGGACAACTAGCACAGCAGTACCACTTTAAAACGCCAGATGATTTATTGCGTGAAAAAGGCTGGACAGGTCAACTGATTGAGTATGTATTAGGCGCAACCGCTGGTTCAAAACCGCTCCCCGACTTTGAAGATTTAGGCATAGAGCTTAAAACATTGCCTATTTCATATAAAGGTAAACCGCTAGAAACCACATTTGTGTCGGTCACCCCGCTAATGAATGTAACTGGCATGACGTGGCACACAAGTAGCGTACGTAAAAAGTTGAATCATGTTTTATGGTTACCTATTTTAAGTGAGCGCGATATCGCTCCTTTTGATAGAACCATAGGCAGTGGCTTTTTGTGGCAACCTTCCCCCGCGCAAGATGCACAATTGCAGCGAGACTGGGAAGAACAAATGGAGCTTATAGCTCTTGGTAGAATTGATGAAATCTCAGGTCATTTAGGGGATGTAATGCAAATACGACCAAAAGCAGCCAATAGCCATATTGTTACCGATGCAATAGGCCCAAACGGACAAATTATAAAAACTCTGCCACGTGGCTTTTACTTAAAAACCAGTTTTACGGGTGATATTTTAAAAAAGCAATTTCAGCTTTAATTGATGAAAAGTAACTAACGTTAGGCTTGTTTAACCTAGATATTCGCACTGCTTGCTTAACGCCCGTAGCTCGGTGCTCGTAGCCCGTTTCTTTGTCCCTTTTTTGCTATTTTTTACAAAAAATCCCCGCATAAGCGAGGATTTTTATAATCTTAAATATCAGATTCTGATTAGAGAATTACTGACCTTTAACTTCTTTTAAACCATTGTACGGTGCTTTAGCGCCTAATTGCTCTTCAATACGTAGCAATTGGTTGTACTTAGCAACACGATCTGAACGGCTTAATGAACCCGTTTTAATTTGACCTGCAGCAGTACCTACTGCTAAATCAGCAATAGTTGCATCTTCAGTTTCACCAGAGCGGTGAGAAATAACCACTGTAAAACCTGCATCTTTTGCCATTTTGATTGCAGCTAACGTCTCTGTTAATGAACCAATTTGGTTAAATTTAATTAAGATTGAATTGGCAATACCGTTATCAATACCGCGTTTTAAAATCTTAGTATTGGTTACGAATAAATCATCACCCACTAATTGAACTTTATCGCCCATTAGTTTGGTTTGGTGTGCAAAGCCATCCCAATCAGACTCATCTAAACCATCTTCAATTGATACAATTGGGTATTGCTCAGTTAAATCTTTTAAGAAGTGGTTAAACTCTTCAGATGTAAATTGCTTACCTTCACCTTTAAGGTCATAGATATTTGCTTCTTTGTTATAAAACTCAGAGGCCGCACAATCAAGTGCAAGGGTAATATCTTTACCAAGCTCATAACCGGCATTTGCAACAGCCACTTTAATAGCTGCAAGTGCAGCTTCGTTTGATGCAAGGTTTGGTGCAAAACCACCTTCGTCACCTACAGCTGTTGAATGTCCATCTGCTTTAAGTACCTTAGCTAGGCTATGAAATACTTCAGCACCCATACGCAATGCTTCACGGAAGTTAGTAGCACCTACTGGCTGAACCATAAATTCTTGAATATCTACTGAGTTATCAGCGTGCTCACCGCCGTTGATGATGTTCATCATTGGTAGTGGCATAGAGTAAACACCTGGCGTGCCATTTAAGTCAGCAATGTGCTCGTAAAGCTCTACTTTTTTAGATTGTGCAGCCGCTTTTGCGTTAGCAAGTGAAACCGCTAAAATAGCATTAGCACCTAGTTTTTCTTTGTTTTCAGTACCATCTAAATCAAGCATTACTTGGTCTACATCACTTTGAGCAAGTGCGTTTTGACCTTTTAGCGCTTCTGCAATTTCATTATTAATGAAGCCAACCGCTTTTAATACGCCTTTACCTAAGTAACGCGCTTTATCACCATCACGTAATTCTAATGCTTCGCGAGTTCCTGTAGATGCACCTGAAGGTGCAGCAGCACGGCCCCATGAACCATCAGCTAAATATACCTCAGCTTCAACAGTTGGGTTACCACGCGAGTCCATAATTTCACGACCGATTACTTTTACGATTTCTGACATCTTGATTCCTCTATATTCCCAAAATGGTGAGTGCGGCTAACCTGAGTTTGGCTAGCCTTAGAAACAAAAAAGGCCGCGCATCATGCACAGCCTTTTTATATTACGAAGACGCTTTTTGATAGGTATGAGCCGCAGCTACAAACCCTTCAAATAGCGGGTGACCATCACGTGGTGTTGAAGTGAATTCCGGGTGGAATTGCGCTGCAATAAACCAAGGGTGATCTTTATTCTCAATAATCTCTACTAGTTTTTTATCTTCAGATAAACCTGTAAAGCTTAAACCAGCTTGCTCAAGTTGTGCTACAAAGTTGTTGTTAACTTCATAACGGTGACGATGGCGTTCAACAATTTCGTCGCTACCATACACATCATGTACTTTAGAGCCTGGTGTTAAATGACATTTTTGTGCGCCTAAACGCATAGTGCCACCTAAATCAGATTTTTCGTCTCGTAATTCAACATTACCTTCAGCATCTAACCACTCAGTGATTAAACCAACCACTGGCGAGTCTGAGTTTGCGTTAAATTCAGTTGAGTTTGCATCAACTAAACCGGCAACATTTCGTGCGTATTCAATAAGTGCAACCTGCATACCTAAACAAATACCTAAGTAAGGCACTTTGTTTTCACGAGCATATTTAGCCGCTAAAATCTTACCTTCAACACCACGACCACCAAAACCACCTGGCACTAAAATAGCATCTAAGCGAGAAAGAACATCCGTTCCTTTGGTTTCTAAGTCTTGTGAATCAACGTATTGGATATTAATAGTTAAACGATTCTTCAGTCCCGCATGCTTTAATGCTTCGTTTACTGATTTGTATGCATCTGGTAATTCAATGTATTTACCTACCATACCAATTGTCACTTCACCCGTTGGGTTAGACTCTTGATACAATACTTGTTCCCACTCAGCTAAATCGGCTTCAGGCGCGTCTAAATGAAAACGACGACATACAAAGTTATCTAACTCTTGCGATTTTAATAACGCAGGGATTTTATAAATACTGTCTACATCAGGCAGTGAAATAACTGCTTTTTCTTCAACGTTTGTGAACAATGCAATTTTTGCACGCTCGTTATTTGGCAGCTTACGGTCTGAGCGACAAATAAGAATATCTGGTTGAATACCTACCGAGCGTAACTCTTTAACTGAGTGCTGAGTTGGTTTTGTTTTCACTTCACCGGCAGGGCCTAAGAATGGCACTAAGGTTAAGTGAATAAAAAGTGCGCGTTCACGACCAATTTCTGTACCCATTTGACGAATTGCTTCGATAAATGGTTGTGATTCAATATCGCCTACCGTACCACCAATTTCAACGATTGCTATATCATGGCCTTCTGCGCCATCATAAACACGTTGCTTAATGTCATTGGTAATATGAGGAATAACCTGAATAGTTGCGCCAAGATATTCACCACGTCTTTCACGACGTAGTACATCTTCATATACGCGCCCCTGCGTAAAGTTATTACGGCTGGTCATTTTGGTGCGAATAAAACGTTCGTAGTGACCTAAATCAAGGTCCGTTTCTGCGCCGTCTTCGGTAACGTATACTTCACCGTGTTGAATTGGGCTCATTGTGCCTGGGTCAACGTTGATGTAAGGATCCAGCTTTAGAATGGTAACATCTAAGCCACGGGCTTCTAAAATAGCGGCCAATGATGCTGCTGCAATACCTTTACCCAACGAAGAAACAACTCCGCCAGTAACGAAGATAAATTTTGTACTCATGCGAACCCTAGAATATCAGGAATTAAAAGGAATATAATACCCAAACAAGTGATTTTGGAATATAAACAAGACGGGGCGAAATTATACCAAAACATAGCTAAGCAATCCAGCTATAAATAGCAAATCTGTGCACAAAAAACAGACATTTTTTATGTCCCTATTTATTTAATTTTTTTATTGCATCCCATGCCGCATCCATTTCCTCTAAAGACGCTGACTCAATACATTTACCCTGGGCAATTAAGTAATTTTGCACCTTTTCAAATCGTGCAGAAAACTTATCGTTGGCACTACGAAGCAATTGCTCTGGATCACGTTTAACATGGCGCGCTACATTCACGGTAGCAAACAACAAATCACCTAGCTCTTCTGCTGTATGCGCTGAGTACGGGTTATGAGCTAAAGCTTCTTTCACTTCCTCAACCTCTTCACTCACTTTATCTATAGCTCCATGATAAGTAGGCCAATCAAAGCCTAAAGCGGCTACACGTTGTTGAATTTTTTTAGCTTTTGTTAAGCTAGGTAAACTATTTGGTATATCTTGCCAAAGTGTTGAGCTGTCATCTTGGGGTTTAGCTGCGCGCTCTTGTGCTTTTATTGCTTGCCACTGCGCGGCTAATTCGGCATCAGTTGTGGGTGTGTCTTGCGATGAAAATACATGCGGATGACGACGTATCAGCTTCTCATTTAACTGAGCCACCACATCATTAAAATCAAATAATTGCTGCTCTTGCGCTAGTTGCGCATAAAACACGATTTGAAATAACAGATCACCTAGTTCACCTTTAAGTTCATTTAAATCGTCGCGCTCAATACAATCAGCCACTTCATAGGCTTCTTCAAGAGTGTGATGTACGATTGACGCAAACGTTTGCTTGAGATCCCAAGGGCATCCGCCCTCAGGGTTTCTCAGTGTTTGCATTATTTCCAGCAGTTGGCTTAAAGCCTCATTGTTAGCCTGATTACTGCCCTCGTTTTGCACTGTGTACCCCTTCGATCTGATGTAGCTTAGACAGCACTTTGTTTGTGCCTTGTAAGTCATGCACTTCAATTTGCATCACAAAAATAGCAGTTTGAGTGCTATCAACCGTGTTTACGTTCATATTGAGCACATTAACTTTTTCATTGGCAAGTGCAGAACTGATGTCACGAATTAAGCCAGAACGATCACTGGCTTCAATACGAATAGTTAAGGCGTAAGAGCTACTAATATCGTCTGACCAACTCACTGAAATAACACGCTCGGGGTGCTTGTTTTTTAAATTACTAAACGAATCACAATCCTCTCGGTGCACCGCAATACCGCGCCCTTGAGTAATATACCCAATAATTTCATCCCCAGGTACTGGGCGACAACAACGAGCAACATGGCTCATTAAACTACCGACCCCATCCACCACAATACCGTTTTTGTCACCAGTCACTTTACTAGGCGATTTGAAACGAATTACCGGCTCATGCTCTGTTCTGTCGGTAATAAAGTTAAGCATTTGGTTAAGACGAATATCGCCTGCGCCAATGGCGACCATTAAGTCATCAAGTTCTCTAAAATTAAAACGCTTTATAGCAGGATCTAAATCTTTATAAGTTAGCTCTAATTTTTGTAATTCGTTATCAAGGATTTCTTTACCCGCACTTAAATTTTTATCGCGGTCGAGCTGTTTAAACCAATGGTGGATTTTGGCTCTAGCGCGAGACGATTTAATATATCCCAGCGACGGGTTTAACCAATCACGGCTTGGGTTTGGCTGCTTTTGGGTTAGTATTTCAACTTGGTCACCAGTGCTTAACTGATGAGTAAATGGCACTATTTTGCCAAATATTTTTGCGCCAATACATCGATGCCCTACATTGGAGTGAATGTAGTAAGCAAAATCAAGAGGCGTTGCCCCCAGTGGTAAGTCAAAAATATCGCCTCGAGGGGTAAACACATACACACGATCTTCAACCACTTGGTTTTTAAGCTCTTGTGCTAAATCGCTGCCATCAACCACTTCTTCTTGCCATTGCAGTAATTTACGCAACCAGCTAATTTTTTGCTCATAGCCTGAACCACGCCCTGGCAATGCGCCTTCTTTGTACATCCAATGCGCGGCGACACCCAGCTCTGCATCTTGATGCATGTCGTGTGTTCGTATTTGAATTTCAACGGTTTTACCCTCAGGACCAAACACAACCGTATGAATAGATTGATAGCCATTTTGTTTTGGGGTCGCAACGTAATCGTCAAACTCTTTATTTAAATGACGCCAATTAGTGTGCACTATACCTAGGGCGCCGTAGCAATCTTGTAATCGTTCAACCACAATTCGCATGGCACGTATATCAAATAGCTGATCAAACTCGTAGTTCTTTTTCGCCATTTTTTTATAAATGCTGTAGATATGTTTTGGCCTGCCGTACACCTCAGCTTTAATACCCGCTTCATGGAGGCGTTGTTTGACCTGTTCAACCATATCAACCATATACGCTTCACGGGCAAGGCGCTTATCATCGAGCTGCTTGGCAATGTTTTTATAAATATCGGGGTGCAAATAACGAAAAGCTAAATCCTCAAGCTCCCATTTTAATTGACCAATACCAAGACGATTGGCAAGCGGTGCAAATATATCAGCGGTCTCTTTGGCGGCAACTACTCGCTCTTCTTCTGCGGCATCTTTGACATTGCGTAAATGGCAAACCTGTTCGGCTAATTTAATCACCACAGCGCGCACATCTTCCACCATAGCAAGCAGCATCCGGCGAATATTATCGACTTGCACAGTGCCGTTGCCTTGATGAGCTAAGGTACTTATGGTAGCCATTTGTGACACACCTGTAAGCAGCACTGCAACATGATTGCCTAAATGCTCTTCTACCGCATCAATGCTCACTACATCATTTAAATAATAAGGGGTTAAATAGGCTGTGGCTAAAGAGTCAGCATCTAAATTTAACTCAACTAAAATCTCCACCATTTCTATAGCGGTATTTTGTCGCTCGCTGTTATCGCACGTTTGGCAAAGCTGCTGCGCTTTGTTGAGTAAGCTGATTTTTTCTTGAGACAAATCAAGAGATTCTACGCGTGAAAAAAAGTCACCCGCTTTATCATGTTGATGAGATTGACGTGTCGCTACCATAATGCGCTTTACCTCCGTTGAAATAACGCCATAGTTTCGATATGCCCCGTGTGAGGAAACATATTCATTAGCCCTATCTTGTTCAGCTCAAAGCCGGCTTGCGAAATAATAGCGCTGTCACGGGCTAAAGTAACAGGGTCGCAAGAAACGTATAAAATCGCTTTAAACTGCGTTAATGGAAGCTGTTCTAAAACTGCCATCGCACCAGTGCGTGAGGGGTCGAGTACTAAAACATCTAATTCTTTATTAAACCACGGCGCTTTTTTAATGCTCGTGGTTAAATCAAAACAATGAAACTGGGTATTAGTAATAGAGTTAGTGTGCGCATTTTGTGTTGCTAATGCAACCGCCGAAGTTACGCCCTCAATTCCTGTTACTGTTTTAGCTTGTTTGGCTAACACTAAAGAGAAGTTACCAATACCACAAAATAAATCCAGAACATTTTCATCGCCTTGAAGTGCTAACCAGTTTGCAGCTTGGATCAGCATCGCTTGATTTACACTCGCGTTAACCTGAATAAAGTTACTGAGCCCAAACTCAAACATTATATTTAACTGTTCAAGTTTATAAAATGGCATAGCTAAATGTGAATGATCAATAGTATCACTGTCACTTTGCCACACTAACTGCCAATTATGAGCTGCCACACTTTGCTCAACAAACGCCTTATCATGAGGTGAAATCGCTTTGGTATGGCGGATAACAATAAAAGATTGTTCATCAGCGGCACATAATTGTAAATGACTGATACTGTGTAGCGTCTTGTTTTGATTAATGACTTTATCAAATACATTAAATACATCGGCAAATACATCACTTAAAACTGGGCACTGATTAATACTAACAATACTTTTAGAGCCACGTGCTCTGTAGCCTACCCGCATTTTTTTTGCAGCCTTGTCGAGCATAACAGCAATTCGAGCACTGCGTCGATAATGAGTTGCTTGGCTTTGCAGCGGGGCTTGCCAGTTTAAATCGGTTAATTTTGCAAACTTGGCAAATAATTGATTCACCGCAGCTTGCTTTTCAATTACCTGTTGTGTGGTATCTAAATGCTGTAGCTGGCAACCACCACACTGACTGTAATGTTCACAAATAGGCGCTGTGCGATATTCACTAGCTTTAATTATTTTAAGCGTATCAGCTTGGCTGTAACGTGCTTTATCATCAACCAACTTGGCTTTTACTCGCTCACCAGGTAATGCACCACTAACAAAACACACTTTATTATTGTACTTAGCAATACCACGGCCATGGTGATCCATTGCTGTAATATCGAGTTCTAGCGATTGCTGTTGTAGTGGTTTTTTCTTTGCTTTAAATATTTGTGCCATGAGGCATTACCTTAAAGGTTGATGAATTACGTCTCTACTTTGAGAATAGCTATGAGTATGTATATACTCACATTTAATAAAAATGATAATAATGCTCAGATTATGACCAAACTAGGCTTGCGCGATTCTGTTTTAACACTCACCCTGATCCCCACAGTGATCATTGGGCTATTACTAGGTGGTTATTTTACAATAAATCGTTACATTGAGCTTGATGAAATTTTATATCAACAAGGCACAACAATTTCTGAGCCTTTAGCGATTGCTCTTGAACAACCTTTACTGGAAAAAAATAAAAAACTACTTAATCGCGTGATTCGTTATACACATAACAAACACTCACCGGCGATTAAATCAATTGCTATTTTTAATGATAACAACCAACTTATTATAACTAGTAACTATCATCGCTCGTTCGATACCTTAATTGAGCAAACACAAATAGACAGTTTTAAAGCCACACATGTTCAGCAAACTGAAGAGTTAGTAACTTTTTTTACCCCTATTATTAATCACACAACACCTAATAGCGATTGGAATACCTCTGAGTTTCAGACCACATTAGGTACCGTAGTGATCCAACTTAATCGCGACAAAGCTGTTATTGGTCAGCAACGCGCATTATTAGTCAGCGGTATTATTATTATTCTTGCCTTAGTATTAGCAGCTATTTTAGCACTAAAACTTAGCCGTATGTTTATGACACCGCTAAATAAGTTAGTACTTGCTACCGACAGGTTGATTGAAGGGAAAAGACAAACAGGGTTAACTGAGCCCATGAATGGTGAGTTTGAACTATTGCGTGAAGGACTCAATACCATATCCCACTCTATGGTGATGCAAAAAGACGAAATGCAAAAAAATATTGATCAAGCAACTAGTGATTACCGCGAAACGCTTGAGCAATACGAAACACAAAATATACAGCTCACTATGGCTAAAAAAGAAGCCCAAGATGCTAATCGCGTTAAGTCTGACTTTTTAGCAAAAATGAGTCATGAATTGCGCACACCACTTAATGGGGTTATTGGCTTTACTCGCCAGCTTTATAAAACACCGCTAAATAAAAACCAAAAAGATTACCTTGATACCATTGAGCTTTCAGCAAACAGCTTACTGACCATTATTAGCGATATATTAGACTTCTCCAAATTAGAAGCGGGTGCTATGGAGCTTGAATCGATTCAATTTCAATTACGCGATAGCGTAAACGAAGTGATGACATTACTGGCACCTAGCGCTCACGACAAACAACTTGAGCTCTCTATTTATATAAACCCTCAGGTGCCCGATCACTTAACCGGCGACCCCACTCGATTTAAACAAGTGCTTATTAACTTGTTAAGTAACGCTATAAAATTTACTGAAAAAGGCGCCATTAAAGTCGATATTAGCCATCGTTTGTTGGATGAGGAGCGTACTTCCATTTTAGTGTCGGTGGCTGACACTGGGGTGGGTATTCCTGCCGATAAACAAGACGCGTTATTTACCGCCTTTGGCCAAGCCGACTCCAGTATCACCCGTAAATTTGGTGGCACTGGCTTAGGGCTTATTATTACTAAACATATTGTTGAAGCAATGAATGGCCGTATTACCTTAAATTCAGCTCCAGGTAGTGGCACATGCTTTACTTTTAATGGCGTATTTAGATTACCAAATCATGTATTTATCAACGATTTGCCTACCCAGTCATTAATTGGTAAACGTGTGCTTTACCTAGAGCCACATAAGCATACCCATCATGCCGTTGTTTCATTATTACAAGAGTGGAAAATTAGCGTCACTCGATGTCATAGCGAAAGTGAATTTTTAGAGTGTATCGAGAAATCAGAGATTAATTTTGATATATGCCTTATTGGTCACATGGCATCGGTTGATGATATGCAGCGCTTAAAAAGCTATGTAAAAGCGGTTAGGGAATCAACCGATTATTTATATTTAATGCTTAATACTGTATCACACAATATGCGTGAAGCCTTTATAGGCAGCGGTGCAGATGCCTGTTTAAGTAAACCGCTCAACCATCGTAAATTATGTGAGTTATTAGCCGCACCATACCGACTTGATCACCCGGCACATAACATAGATCAGCATGAACAAACTCTACTGCCATTAAAAGTATTAGTGGTAGATGATAACGACGCTAATTTAAAATTAATATACACCCTACTCAATGAACAGGTGGAATTGATTGATACTGCCCATAATGGTTCACAAGCTTACAGCTTAAGTAAAAGTCATAAATATGATGTGATTTTTATGGATATTCAAATGCCGATAATGGACGGCATTACAGCCTGTAAACTCATTAAAGAGTCATCTTTAAATGAAGATACACCTATTATTGCCGTAACTGCGCATGCACTTAATAGTGAAAAAGAACAATTATTAAAAGATGGTTTTGAAGGCTATTTAACTAAGCCAATTGACGAAGATATGCTCAATCAAATTATTTGCGATCATAGCCCGCAATTACCTGTAAGCCGTGATAAGTCAAAAAGCACATTTGAACATAGCACAGCGCCTTTTGATAGCACTCGGCTTGATTGGACGTTGGCACTGCAACGTGCAGGCGGTAAGCCTGAATTAGCCAATGAAATGCTTAACATGTTGTTATTAAGCGTGCCTGAAACCCTAAACTTATTAAATCAAGCAATAGTCAGCAATGATTGCCCTCAAGTACTCAGCGTGATCCACAAATTTCATGGAGCGTGTTGCTATACAGGTGTACCAAAACTTAAAACCTTAGCTGAAACGATCGAAACATCACTTAAAAATGAGTGCGTACTTGATAATATAGAGCCCGAACTGTTTGAACTTCAAGACGAGCTGGAAAACTTACTTGTTGATGCCAACATTGATAACAACAATAAAAAAGACGAGCTATAGCTCGTCTTGTCTATTGCTATTTATGATTCTAAGCGCGAGCTTCAAGCATTAAGCGTTTCATATCACGCACTGCTTTATCTAAACCATCAATCGCTGCACGGGCAATAATAGCGTGACCAATGTTAAGCTCGTAAATCTCTGGCATCGCTGCAATTGGCTTCACGTTGTGATAATGCAAACCATGGCCGGCATTAACAATTAAGCCAATACTCGCTGCATACTTAACGCCTTGGCGGATGTGTTCAAGCTCTTTTGCTGTATCTTCATCGTTGGTGGCATCAGCATAGGCTCCGGTATGAATTTCAACATAAGGCGCACCACAGGCTTTTGCAGCGTCTAACTGCGCTTTATCGGCATCTATAAACAGTGACACTTTAATACCGGCTTGCGTTAAAGTTTTAGTCGCTGCGGCGATTTTATCAATATTACCCGCTACATCTAAGCCGCCTTCGGTAGTAAGCTCTTCACGTTTTTCAGGTACTAAGCAAACATATTCAGGTTTAACCTCAAGTGCAATCGCAATCATTTCATCGGTTACTGCGGTTTCAAGGTTCATACGTGTTTGAATGGTTTTAGCCATCACATACACATCGCGGTCTTGAATGTGTCTGCGGTCTTCGCGTAAATGAATCGTAATGCCATCAGCACCGGCATGCTCTGCAACACTGGCTGCATGGGCTGGATCTGGGTAAGAAGTACCTCGAGCTTGGCGAAGCGTTGCAATATGATCTACATTCACGCCTAGAAGAATATCTTTCATGTTTGTACCTGTGAAATTTGTTTATTGAGAGCTAATAAATAACTCACGACTTTTTAATGGCTTATTGCCCAATAATGGCTTTAATAAATAACGACTTAATTGCTTTGCCATATATAACACATCCGCTTGGCTAAAGTCATGATTTGCTATGGCATTAAGTTGTGAACCGGTAAATCCAGAACGCGTGTCATGTTGCACCGAAAACCCTACTTCTGCAAAATAGCTATACGTTTGTGCCTCGTCAATTGGCTCACCGTCCGCATCAAAACTAAAATCAACTCCATATCCTAGCAGCTCTAACAATTGAAATTCATAAGAGCGCAATACTGCTTGCATGTCAGTACCGCTATTAAGGTTTTCTAGGTGTGTTTTATAAAGTTGAAAAACTTGATCAATGGGTTCATTAATCGGCACAATGCGATTAGTTAGCTCATTTAAATAAAAGCCACAATAAAGCTTATCACCAGTTAGAAATAACGGGTTGCCGTAGAGCTCAAATTTATTAATATATTTTAAATCGTATTTGCCATTGTAATGGACGAGTAAGGATTGAAATGGTTGCAATTGGGCTTTATGTTTAGTGGCCTGGCGGCCACTAACTCGTGCGAGCATTCTAAGCTGGCCAACGCCTTCTACCAGCATATCTAACATTACTTGCGAGTCACTATAGGGACGTCGATGTAATAAATAGGCTTTGTAAAAGTCGCTGTCCATATTAGGCTATTCGATACTTATTAATCTTCACCGTAGCCTAAGCTTCTTAAGGCACGTTCATCGTCAGCCCAGCCCGATTTTACTTTAACCCATAGTTCTAAAAATACTTTATTTTCAAGCATTTCTTC
Source organism: Pseudoalteromonas undina (assembly GCF_000238275.3). Lineage (NCBI taxonomy): Bacteria > Pseudomonadati > Pseudomonadota > Gammaproteobacteria > Alteromonadales > Pseudoalteromonadaceae > Pseudoalteromonas > Pseudoalteromonas undina. The sequence continues at coordinate 468,456 of NZ_AHCF03000003.1, read as the reverse complement.
TAGGTCTTTACGCGCTTCACGGCCGATCACTTTTAGCTTTTCGCCTTTGTTACCGATAACCATACGTTTTTGCGTTTCACGCTCAACTAAAATAAGGCCATTGATGTGCCAAACACCGTTTTCTTGCCATTTAAACTGCTCTATTTCCACAGTCACTGAGTAAGGTAGTTCTTCACCCATAAAGCGCATAAGCTTTTCACGGATCACTTCAGCAGCCATAAAGCGCATTGAGCGGTCAGTAACGTAGTCATCCGGAAAATAAAATTCGCACGGCGGTAAACGTTTAGTCACTTCTTCTTTGATCAGGTCAATGTTTTTACCCTGAGTCGCAGATACAGGCATAATGCCTATAAAGTCAAACTTATCGCCTAAAAATTTCATGTGTGGCAGTACAAGATCGCGATCTTTCACTTGATCAATTTTGTTAATAACTAACAATACCGGCTTGCCGCTTTGGCTCACTTTGTTTAGTACCATCTCGTCATCGGCATTCCAATGGGTGCCTTCAACAACAAAAATAATCAGTTCAACATCGCCAATTGAGCTCGACGCTGCGCGGTTCATTAAACGGTTAATTGCGCGCTTTTCTTCAACATGCAGACCTGGGGTATCTACGTAAACCGCTTGGTGTTTACCCTCAGTATGAATACCCATAATACGATGGCGCGTGGTTTGTGGCTTACGTGAGGTAATACTGACTTTTTGCTCAATAATTTCATTGAGCAAGGTTGATTTACCCACATTAGGACGGCCAACAATCGCAACCATGCCACAAAATGTGTCTATTTCGCCTTCATGAGGCTGTATTAAGGTATCAAGATTCATTTTTAAGTATCTTCAATGCTTTTTCGGCCGCTTTTTGTTCGGCTTTACGCCTTGAGCTGCCAACAGAAATAATGCTATCCATTCCATCAACGATACATTCAACCGTGAATGTTTGATTGTGTGCCTGACCTTTAGTGTCTACTACAGTATAACCAGGTAATGATAGCTTACGAGCTTGCAAATACTCTTGCAGCAGGGTCTTAGGATCTTTTTGGTTAAGCCCTGGTGAAATAGCATCTAAACGTGATTCATACCACGCTAAAATAAGCTCGCCGCAACGATCAATGTCTGAATCTAAAAATACAGCGCCAATTATAGCTTCCACTGCATCTGCTAGGGTCGACTCGCGTCTAAACCCGCCACTTTTTAGCTCGCCAGGGCCTAAACGCAGGTAATCACCTAGCTCAAACTCAAGACCAAATTCAGCTAACGTCTGGCCGCGAACTAAAGTCGAACGCATGCGGCTTAAATCGCCTTCACGTGCTTTAGGAAATTTAGCGTACAAGGCATTGGCAATTACAAAACTCAAAATCGAGTCGCCCAAAAATTCGAGTCGCTCGTTGTGTTGACCTTTGTGGCTGCGGTGCGTCATTGCTTGCTCAAGTAGGCCTTGATCAGCAAATGTGTAGCCAATTCTTTTGTATAACTCTGTTACATTTTTTTTCATTGTTACTGAATATTACCTAGGCGTTCAAAACGAACACCAGTTGGAACCCATCCTGGTAAAATGTCATCTGGGCCATTATCAAATTCAAAACTCATCCATATAAAGACAGCTTTACCCACCAAGTTTTCTTTTGGTACAAAGCCCCAAAAGCGACTATCTTGGCTGTTATCGCGATTGTCACCCATCATAAAGTAATGATCAGCAGGCACCACCCATTCATCTGCAGGAGTGCCCAATTGCTGGTAGTAACGCCCTTTACGTTCAGGCGATTTTGGGTTGATTAAAATATCATGGCTAGAGGTCGTTAAATCTTCATTTAAACGCGCTAAAGCCATTGGGCCTTGCATAAATTCATCATCATTAATTAATTTAAAATCAATTTTATTGAATTCGTTGCAAAGAAGCGCGCCTTTTTGAACTTCGCCTTCTTCACACTTTGGTTGAATATATAAACGCTTGTCGCGATAAACAATTTTATCGCCAGGTAAGCCTATAGCGCGTTTAATATAATCAACTCTCTCATCTAATGGGTATTTAAAAACAACAATATCGCCACGCTCTGGTTCGCTTACATCCACTAACTGGCTGCGCCATACAGGGTCTTTAATTCCATAAGAATACTTTTGCACTAAAATAAAATCGCCTACTAATAAGGTTGGCATCATTGAACCCGATGGGATCTGAAACGGCTCAAAAATAAACGATCTAAAAATAGTGATAGCAGCAATCATCGGAAAAATCGACTTTGCTGTTTCAGTAATGACTGGCTCAGGCGCAATCAATGCTGCTGTTTCTTCGTCAAGTTGGCCACCGGCAGAAGTTTGTGCAATTGCCAAACGCTCTTGCCTTTTAGGGGCAAACATTAAGTGATCTATTAACCATATTAAGCCTGAGCCTAAGGTTAATAACACCAATAAAACTGAAAAGTAGCCAGCCATTTATTATCCCTTTATTTTTTATTTACCAACTTTTAAAATGGCTAAGAACGCTTCTTGAGGCACTTCAACGTTACCAAGTTGCTTCATTCGCTTTTTACCATCTTTTTGTTTTTGAAGTAATTTTTTCTTACGACTCACGTCACCGCCGTAACATTTAGCGATTACGTTTTTACGAAGTTGCTTCACGGTTGTGCGCGCGATTACATGCTGACCAATTGCTGCTTGAATCGCAATATCAAACATTTGACGTGGTATAAGCTCTTTTAACGCATCAGCAAGCTGACGACCACGAGACTGCGCGCTTTCACGGTGTACAATAATAGCAAGGGCATCAACACGCTCGCCATTAATGAGTATATCTACACGTACCATGTCTGAGGTTTGGAAGTGCTTAAAGTTATAATCAAGCGACGCAAAACCACGACTGGTTGATTTTAACTTATCAAAGAAGTCCATTACCACTTCGGCCATTGGCAGTTCGTACGTTACTGCAACTTGCTTACCATGGTAGCTCATTTTAGTTTGCATACCGCGCTTATCAACACATAAAGTGATTACGCTACCTAAGTACTCTTGCGGTACTAAAATATTAGCCTCTACTACTGGCTCACGTATTTCTAAAATATCGTTTACGGCTGGTAAGTCAGATGGATTATCAATTTGTGTAGTGCCCTCTTTAGTCACTACCTCATAAATAACCGTTGGTGCTGTGGTTATTAAGTCAATGTTGTATTCACGCTCTAAACGCTCTTGAATAATTTCCATGTGCAGCATACCTAAGAAGCCACAACGGAAACCAAACCCTAATGCGGTTGAATTTTCTGGTTCAAAGAATAACGACGCATCGTTTAAGCTTAGTTTGTTAAGTGCATCACGGAACGACTCGTAATCATCTGACGCAATTGGGAACATGCCCGCGTAGACTTGTGGTTTAATTTTTTGAAAACCAGGTAAGCGCTCTGGTGCCGCATTTTTTTGATGAGTAATAGTATCGCCCACCGGTGCACCGTGTATTTCTTTAATACCGGCAATAACAAACCCTACTTCACCTGTACGTAAAATACCGGTATTAGTTTGTTTAGGTGTGAAAATACCCACATGATCTGCAGTATGAATATGCTCATTCGACATAATTTTAATTTTGTCGCCCGCGCGAAGTTCACCATGCTTAATACGCACCAGCGATACAACGCCTTGGTACGGGTCAAACCAAGAATCGATAATTAGCGCTTGTAATGGCTCGTCTTTATCACCAACTGGTGGCGGTACATCTTTAACGATCATTTCAAGTACTTCGGCAATACCCACACCTGTTTTAGCACTACATTGCACGGCATCAAGGGCATCAATACCAATGATGTCTTCAATTTCTTCGGCTACACGTAATGGGTCAGCTTGCGGTAAATCAATTTTATTTAGAACCGGTATAACTTCTAAGTCCATTTCGATGGCGGTATAACAATTAGCCAATGTTTGTGCTTCAACACCTTGGCCAGCATCAACAACCAATAATGCACCTTCACACGCGGCTAATGAACGTGATACTTCATAAGTAAAGTCAACGTGACCTGGAGTGTCGATAAAGTTGAGCTGGTAGGTTTCACCATCGTTTGCTTTGTAGTTTAACGTTACACTTTGCGCCTTGATGGTAATGCCACGCTCACGTTCAATATCCATTGAATCCAGAACCTGCTTCTGCATTTCACGGTCGGTTAAACCACCACAAACTTGGATCAAACGGTCAGAAAGGGTCGATTTACCATGGTCAATGTGGGCGATGATCGAAAAATTACGGATATGCTTCATAAACTGGATTCTAAACTTCTATTTTAAAGGACTAAGGTCGCATGCCTAAATAACTTGAAAATACTTGCTGTGCATTTTCAAGTTACTGTGGCATAAAAACGCAATTTTACATTTAATTGGCGTCAATCACCATCTATTTGAGTTAAAGGAAGACTAATTGGATGAATTTTTATCACTTTAATCTCATGCCTAAGTGATTTTACCCATGTTTTAGCAATTAAGAAGCCGGTGATGCCACCCAATATCGCTGCTAAAATTTGCCAACCTTCAGCCAATAGTATTAATTCACTAGTTATTAAGGCGAAGATTAAACTCAAAAATAAGGGCAGCATGTAAACGGCAAAGGCATGTTTTACAACATGGCTGTCATCCAGTGACATAGTCACTTTTTGTCCAACTTCTAATTGCGTTTCGAATTTATAGGGTAAGGTTTTCTTTGCTGTACCAAATAACTTACTAAACACTTGAGAGCCACAACGACCATTACAGCCTTCGCAGGCCTGCTTTTGTTGGGCTTCTAAATGCGCAACGTGGCCACTAAGGGCCACGACGGTTAACGTTTGTTCTATCATCTATAATGCCCGTGAAACAGACTCAGCAATCGCTTTAGCGCTCATGGTTGGAATGTTTCCCACCACAGACACATCAAAATTTCCGCCGTTGTGCACATAAATAGTGGTTGCTCCTGAGGTGAGAGCTCCGCTTAAGCGCTTACCTGGTAGTGGCCGTTGCACAAATACTGATACCTCAACAAATCCATCAGAGAATAAATAGTAATCTGTTAATTCATTGTTTAAGTCGAGCTTATGTCTATCGGACTTAAGTAATTCAAACCCTTCAGGTAGCCATCCAATAGTCCAATTCATAGCATTCGCTTTGCTTTGTTCATCAATTGAATTAGCGGGTAATGGTGTTGGGAAATTACGATTAAGTACTTCTAATAATAAGCTTGCCGGTTGCTCAGTTACGCTAATGTGGGTAAGTTGTAATTGCTCAAGCGCTTCGCCTTGGTGATTCACATAGGCGGCTTTCAACAATAAAGACGACTCAGTATCAATCCAAATCCAATAGTTATATTTGTCATCGTTTTTAGATTCAATTCGAACCAGCTGAGCAGGACGCCCCGCAATACGGCCTTTACCACCAAGCACAAAGTCATAATGTGCACTTAAGCGGTTAATATCTTTAAATAAGACTTCTGGGATGGGGCCTGCAATCGAGTCAGTTGTTAACGAGTAAGGTTCTGATTGTGGCTCAAAGTAGGTAACTTGATCGTCAATGCGGATCATTTCAAGGCCTGCACCATTAAGCAAACTTAAATGTTCAAGCTCTATATCACCTTGTTTAGCATGCACCCAACGGTAGGGCTCCATACTTTTACCCTTAACAACAACAAAAGAGGCGTCGAAATTACGAGTGTGAACTGCACTGGCCATTTCAAGCAGTAAATCTTTAGCAGGGTTTGTGTCATTGGCAAAAGTATTAAAACTCAGCACCAATGACATAATAAAAGTAATTACTTTCATCTAATTAGTTTTTTTCCTCTGGGGATGTTTCATCTGTTTTAGCTGTTTTTAACGAATGAGCTACACGCGCTTGACGTTGATGTTCAAGTACTAATGCGCCAATGCGTTGCTGCTGAAGCTCTCGCAAACCTTGCTCTGCGTTATCAAGTGCAGGTGCCGATGAGTAGCTTACTGGCGACGCCATGCCGGTTAACGGCGTGGTTTGCAATAATGGAATTTCGTTTTGCACAGCATCTTCACCTTGCGGTAAGGTGTTCACACCAACAATAGTAAACATTGCTACGCTCGCTGCAATCGCTAATTGAGCAACTGGTTTACGCCAATTAAACGCCACTACTTTATTTTCTGTTTCGGTATTTGAAGGGGTTGCCAACTTATCAGACTGGCTAAAGTCTGCATAAACGGGCTCACTCTCAAGTGCTAACGAAATGCGATCACTAATATCAAAATCCATATTATTGTTATTTTCTTTAGCTCGCATTGCATCACCGATTAACGCGTAACGGCCAAACGTAGCAACATCATCCGATGCAATAGTTGCATCATTTAATGTTTGTTCACCGTCAAGTAATGCTGATAACGATTCGCTATCTAAGCGGTTAACGTGTGCTTTTGTCATACTAAGACTCGCCTATTAATGGGTTTAATTTATTATCAATTGCTTCACGGGCACGAAAAATACGCGAACGTACCGTCCCGACTGGGCAATCCATCACCACGGCTATTTCTTCATAGCTCATACCCTCAATTTCTCTAAGAGTAATCGCGGTTTTAAGATCTTCAGGCAAACTATCAATCGTATTAAAAATAACAGCGCGTACTTCTTCGCTTAATAGTAAATTTTCAGGTGACGCGTTAGAACGCATTGAATCTGCACCTTCATAAAACTCGGCATCGTCAGCATCTATATCATTTGCTGGCGGTTTACGCCCTTGAGCCACTAAATAATTTTTAGCACAATTAACGGCGATACGGTAAAGCCAAGTATAAAAAGCACTATCACCACGAAAGTTTGGAAGGGCACGATACGCTTTAATAAACGCTTCTTGTGCTACATCAGCAATGTCACCTTGATTTGATACATAACGTGAGATCAAACCGGCTATTTTGTTCTGATACTTCTTAACTAATAGGTTAAAGGCGTTTTTATCTCCCTGCTGGACCCTTTTCACTAACGCTAAATCTAATTCCTGCTCGCTCATTCGAGCCGGTACTCCTCTGATTGATTCTTGCTTATTATTCATAGTGTCGCCATTGTTCACACCTACTCTGACCCTTAGATGAATAAAAAGTTCTGACTCATATTGTTTTTTTATAAAATAGCTACAAATTACGCGTTTATACGCTAAAACCACTTAGTAGTAGTTCAACAAATATGGTACAACTGTAAGTATTAAAAATAAATATTGCTCTATCTGAGCATTGTAACCGCAAAGTACCTCACAGATGAACCAAAATAAACATCACATTACCGATGTCGCTATTATTGGTAGCGGCGCAGCAGGCTTATCACTTGCTTTATCTTTGGCTAATTACTGTAACGTTACCGTGATCAGTAAAGGTGAATTAACCGAAGGTTCTACTCTTTATGCCCAAGGCGGAATTGCCGCTGTTTTTGATAAAAAAAATGACAGTATAGAATCTCACGTTGAAGATACCTTAGATGCAGGTGGCGGTTTATGTGACAGAGAAGCTGTTCATTACACTGCCAGTAATGCGCATGACTGCCTACAATGGTTGATTGATCAAGGCGTGCCTTTTGATATGGAATTTGATAGTAAAGGTAAAGAGCGCTTTCATTTAACCCGTGAAGGGGGTCATAGCCATCGACGCATTTTGCATGCTGCCGATGCCACTGGCAAAGCAGTGCAAACAACGCTGATTAGCCAAGTTCAAGCGCACAGTAATATCACCTTGTTAGAGCATTATAATGCGATTGATTTAATTACTGATAAAAATATCGGTAAAACGGGGTCACATGTTCACGGTATGCATGTGTGGAATAAAAAAGCCAAAAAAGTAGAAACCATTGGCGCAAAATTTGTTGCCTTAGCAACCGGTGGCGCAAGTAAAGTGTACCTTTACACCTCTAACCCTGATGTTTCTAGCGGTGATGGCATAGCAATGGCATGGCGTGCAGGGTGTCGCGTTGCTAACATGGAATTTAATCAATTTCATCCAACCAGTCTTTACCACCCGGAATTACAAAACTTTTTAATTACCGAAGCAATGCGTGGTGAAGGGGCCTATTTAAAACGCCCAGATGGCACGCGATTCATGAAAGAGTTTGATGAGCGAGAAGAACTCGCCCCGCGCGACATAGTCGCGCGCGCTATCGACTTTGAAATGAAACGCCTTGGCGCAAATTGCGTATATTTAGATATTAGCCATAAAGACAAAGATTTTATTATTGAACACTTCCCTACTATTTACGCTAAATGCTTGAGCGTAGGCCTTGATATAACCAAAGAAGCAATCCCTGTCGTTCCTGCGGCACATTACACCTGTGGTGGCGTAATGACCGACTTTAATGGCAAAACGGATTTAGCAAATTTATACGCTGTGGGTGAAGTGGCTTATACCGGCTTACATGGTGCTAACCGCATGGCAAGTAACTCATTATTAGAGTGCATTGTATTTGCCCATGCAGCAGCAAAAGACATTTTAAGTAAAATAGAGACCGCACCCGCGCTGGTAGATTTACCTAGTTGGGATGAAAGCCGTGTATCTAACTCAGATGAAGAAATCGTGATCACCCATAACTGGCATGAGCTACGATTATTTATGTGGGATTATGTGGGGATTGTACGCTCAACAAAACGCCTTGAACGTGCGCTGCATCGTGTTGAACTGCTACAACAGGAAATACACGATTATTACGCAAACTTTAGAGTGAGTAATAACTTACTTGAGTTACGTAATTTGGTACAAGTTGCCGAGCTTATAATTAGAAGCGCAATGGAACGTAAAGAAAGTCGTGGACTACACTTTACTATTGATTATCCAGAGCAAAATGAGAACCCAACGCCCACTATTTTGACTCCGCTACGTAATTAATTGCTTCAAGCGTTGCCCGTTTTAAGCGCGCATAGCTTTGCTCATCAACACTATTGGCTGAGATAATCAGCCAATAGTTTTTACTAAAGCCATTAATATACAGCCACACACTCTGACCAAGTAACCGGCTTTGCTTACTAATTACCCCTTGAATTTGCCTGCCTGATCCTTCAAAACGAAATTGATTCGGCTCTAAGAGTATAATGCCTTGCTGTGGTTGAGCAGCCACGATTTTTCGCCAAACAATAATGCCAGCAAGTGTATTAAGTGCAATACAAAAAAGAGTTGCCACCACCGAGTTCATAAATAGGCACAACACTAAAGTCAGCACACAAAAAAAGACCACAATCGGTTTGTGGTCTGTTTTATTATCTGTAACGGTAAATCTATACACGAACTCGGTCTAAAATTAGCTGAACCATGCTGTTTAGCTCTGCGTCTTTACATTCTTCATGGCCCATAAACCAAGCGAATAAATCTGGGTCTTCTTGCGTTAATAGACGCTGAAAAATCGCTTGCTGTTTAGCATCTAACGAATCATAAGCTTCTTCAACAAACGGCATAAACAAAACATCTAGCTCTAACATGCCACGGCGACAAGCCCAACGGATACGTGCTTTACTATGTATTTCAACCATTTTAAACCTCATATTTAATTAACTCGAGTTTACCAAATACGCGTTAATTTAACAGCACTAAGTTATAAAAACATCGTCTGTTAGTCGCTGTACCATACGCTTTAACTACGTTATTATGTGACCTCATTTGTTATTGCAAAGAAGGTGTTTATGTCTCAGGTTTATGCATGTCCTTTATCACATCAGGTTATTAGCCTCTCAGGCGCAGATAAATTATCGTACCTCCACGGACAAATCACTCAAGATCTAAATAAACTTAACAACGATAACTTTTTGTGGGCAGGTCACTGCAGTGCAAAAGGTAAGTTATGGGGTGTATTTAAGCTATTTTCTTATCAACAAAGTTACTTTTTAGCTGGTTCAAGTGCTGAAGTCGAACGTTCACTAGCTGAATTAAAAAAATACGCTGTATTTGCAAAAGTTGAAATTAATAAAGCATCAGAGCGATTAATTGGTCTACTTGGCGATAACTTAACAGACATACTCGTACAACTCGATATTCACTTCAGCGATGACGCAACGGCTTGTGACTTCGCTCACGGTAAAGCCCTTAAACTTGCATCAAACCGCGTTTTATTGATGGTTGATAGCCAATTTTGCCTACCTGACGACGTATCGACCCTCGACAACGATGCCCTATGGCAACAAGCGTCTATACTCGCTGGTGAACCGCAATTAAGTGTCGATGCGATTGATGAATACGTACCGCAAATGGTTAATCTGCAAGCCATTAACGGCATTAGCTTTAAAAAGGGTTGCTACACAGGCCAAGAAACCGTTGCACGTATGAAGTACCTAGGCAAAAACAAACGTGCTATGTATATCGTTTCTGGGCAAAGTGAGGGGTTACTCGAAGCACCCGACATTGAAACTCAATTAGGTGAAAACTGGCGCCGCGCAGGTAAACTTATTGCGCAAAGCTATAATGAACAAACACAGACTTTAACTGGTTTGGTCGTGTTGCCAAACGATACTGATATCGATCAGACTCTTCGTGCAAAACACACCCCTTCGGTAGAGCTAAACATTCTGCCTCTACCTTACTCTCTTGAAGATGAATAATAGGAATGACTATGATCGTTGCAGCAAATAAAGTGGTAAAAATGCATTACTCTGTTTTAGATAATGACGGCAATACCATTGATAACTCATTTGGCGGTGAGCCATTAATTTTTATCGTTGGTACAGGATACCTGATCTCAGGGCTTGAAAACGCGCTGCAAGGCAAGCAAGCTGGCGATACACTAAGCGTAAAAGTAGAGCCTGAAGAAGGTTACGGTGAGCGTCATGATCACCTAATGCAAGCCGTACCAAAATCAATGTTTGAAGGTATGGAAATTGAAGTGGGCATGCAATTTCGTGCAACCACAGATGACGGCGACCAGTCAGTAATGATCATCGACATTCAAGACGAAGAAGTGATTGTTGATGGTAATAATCCACTTGCCGGTATTACACTTAACTTTGATGTAGAAATTTTAGAGGTACGCGATGCAACAGCCGAAGAGCTTGAGCATGGCCACGTACATGGTGAAGGCGGCTGTGGCCACGAGCACTAAAACCCGCTAAATAAAATTACTATAAGTTTATAAAAAAGCGCCTAAGGCGCTTTTTTTATAGCATATTATTCTGTGTTCGTAATTTGGCTTGAGGCTCTGCTGCTGGCATTTCAGCAGGGGTTATTTTATCTTCAAGCGCAGCAACTAATCCTGCTTGGTCATTCGTGCCTAAGCGATACTGAGTGCCATCTTGAAGCGTTAATTGCACCGCACTAAAGCCTGATACCGAATAAATCCACCCATCGTGTGTAATGCGAATACCAATACCATGGCGGTATGAATTTTGTACTGGCTTTACGTCCACTATGTCTTCTAATGCTAATTTTTGGCCTGCAACCCCAGGGCCAAATGCCCAGCTAACATGAGTTTCGTCAACTTTAATGGTTAAACCGTGGAACAAAAAACCCACCAGCACTAAAATACCAGCAAATACGATTAACGGGGCATCGGCACCAATTAAATTCCATGCAAGCGCAACAAAACCACTGATCCACGCTAATACTACAAATATAAATACCGCATACTGCTTATGCTGATACATAACACTCTCTATTAAAAAGTTAAAAAATTAAAAACTGTACACTAAGGTGGCACTGAGCTCTGAATCGTATTTTAGTTTATCTTCTTCAGGCTTAGAATTATAACGATACATATAAGCAAACTTTAACGATACCGCGCCAACCACTTGGCTAATTAATGCCGTTTCTGACTTTAACCGTGAGTTAAGCCCAGACAAAGACTGTTCTATACTGATATCTTGATTAAATCGGGTACGCTTAGATACCAACCGTTCCCACTGCATTGCAATACGAAGTAAATAACCCATTTTGTCTTTATCGTCTTCAAGTGCTGTTGACTCATCATCAGCAACTGAGCGGTATAGACCTGGGCCAATATCTATATCTACCTTATTTTTAACCCCTTGATAAACACGTGCGCCATAACCGGTTGCTACCGTACTTTTAAAATCAAGGCCGCTAAATTGATCTTCTTCATAATCCCCGTAAATAAAGAAAGACGAGTTTTTAACACCTATTTTATAGTTACCCTGTGCAGAGAAAAACACGCGATTAGCAGTAACATCCGACTCACCCGTTTCTTCGTTTTCGTCACGTTTGTACAAAGAGTCTATTTTGAATTGATTTCGCCAGTTTTCAAAATCTTGATAAAGGTTCCCTTTAAGCTTAAAACTGATGGAATTAGTGTTACCTTTACTTAAAATAAAACCAAATTCGGTATCACCATACAATACTTCGCCTTTGTGTAACTCATGAATTTCTTCATCAGAGAGCTCCCCATACTCATGAAAATCTTCAAAGGGATCAACTGCCCAGCTAAAGCAGCTAAATAATAAAAGCAGTAATACAAAGGAGTTTCGCAAAATACGTTCTCTTACAAATGGCAATAACAAAAAAGCAGAGAAATGGTTATTCACTTTCTTTCCACAAAATATGACAAAAAGGCGCGTCTTTATCACGGCTAATTAAAATTTTCGCAAATAATACGTCTTCGTTATCAAACTCAAGGCCAACTAATACTTGAATAAAATGCTCAGGTTCAATTTCTAGGGCAACAAAGTCTTGCCACTGTTCATCGGGCTCATCTTCTTCAATAAAGCCTAGTTCTTCACGGTGTAGGTTAAATTCTTCAATATCTTTGTCGCTTAAATTATTGGGAGCCAGCTCTAAAAAAATATCATAAGCTTGATGAGTTGCTTCTTCTACCGTAAATAAACGTGGATCTGACATGAATGGTTAACCTCTGAGCTTTTAAGTGGCAATCATAATATCAAAAGTTGCTAGGGTTTTGATAAAAAAAACACGTTAAATACTGGCTTTTTTACTTTTACCTAATACTTATAGATATTGTTGGATGGGTTTGTATTAAGGTCTGCTGACCTTTTAAATTAAATTTTCCTTTAAAGGGAATAGACCCAACTTACATTAAAAAATTCACTTTGTTTTTATTCATCTTCATCCACTTTACTTAACATCAATAAAAACATAAGCTCAAACAACAGGTCAGAGGAGTGCATAATGATAAAATTAGAAAAAAAACAGGGTATTGCTACCGTTACATTAAATCGCGTAGAAAAACAAAATGCCTTAAGCTTTACTATGTTTGTTGAGCTTAACAAGGTGATTAAAAATATAAAAAGAGATGCCAGTATTCGTGCGGTTGTATTAACCGGTGAGGGCGAACACTTTTGTGCGGGGCTCGATATTAATGCGGTTATGGCCTCGCCATTTAATATCATAAAGCTCCTATTCAAATGGCTTCCTGGTAATCAAAACCTAGCGCAAAAAGTTGTACTAGGCTGGCAGTCATTGAGTGTGCCTGTAATTGCTAAAATTAATGGAAATTGCCTTGGTGGAGGGTTGCAAATAGCACTGGGTGCCGATTACCGAATTGTTCACCACGATGCCAAACTCGCCATTATGGAAGCGCGCTGGGGGTTATGCCCAGACATGGGCGCTAATGTTATGATTTCAGGCTTAGTAAAACGCGACCAAGCACTTTGGCTAGCAAGCCATGCCGAACCAATAAACGCACAAAACGCTTTTGAACTCGGTTTAGTAACAAAAACAACCGACGATACAGATAAAGCAACTAAAGAAATGCTTGAAACATTACAAGCGCGTTCACCTGACACATTGGCGGCAATAAAACGAGTAACTCAACAAAGCTATAAAGCCCAAGCTCGAAAAATACTCGCTAAAGAAACATGGAGCCAAATTCGCTTATTAAGCAACCCCAATACTAAAAAAGCCATTGCTAAAGCAAAAGGTAAAACTGGTATTGAGTTTTCAAACGCCAAGCGCTGGTAACATTGATGGTAATACTAAGGCACAATGCACAAAACAGCGTTATTTGTTAAAGTGATAACCCTCTATTGTATTGAGTCGTCGTCATGAAATACTTTTTAAGTAGCGCTATCATTTTGCTTTGCTTGGCAGCGGGCAAACTTATTATGCACTTTATTGATGCCAGTTTTCCTGCGCCACTATTAGCAATGGTTATTTTACTGCTACTACTTTTATCAGGCATTGTTAAAGAGCAGCAACTTACTCCATGCGCCTCGCCTATTTTAAATGTAATGCCTATTTTCTTTATTCCTGCAGGCGTTGGTTTTATTGAACACTTGGGACTTATAAAAACACATTGGCCATTTTTAACCACTGTGATGATTATAGTGCCCTTGAGTAGCTTAATTTTAGTAGCCAGTGTGGTTGGCCACTTTAAGGGCACTGAAAACAATGAATGAGCAAATCAGTGCAATAACGCCAAGCCTTTGGTGGTTGACCATCCCTTTTATAATTACTCTTTTTTTTGGACTAAAAATGCTCAATGTGAGAGTAAGTCACAGCATTTTAAAATCCCTCACGAACCCCGTATTTTTAAGTATCGGCATTGTTGCCTTATTACTCGTTAACCTTAAATTACCCTATTCACAATTTGCATCGCATAGTCGGTTGTTAACGTGGTTATTAGAGCCGGCCATAGTCGCGTTAGCCCTCCCCTTGTATCAGCAGTTTATGCATATTCGAAAAAACTTTTTACTCATTTTAGTCACCTGCAGTATTGGCATTATTAACGCCACACTGGTGGCTTTTGTATTAAGTGTTTTATTTGCTGTCCCATCGCAGCTCAGCGCTTCAGTTGCGGCACTTAGCGTTACTACACCTATTGCATTACTTGTCACCGACTCACTTGGCGGGATCAGCTCGCTAGCCGCTGCTATGGTTATTTTTATTGGTTTGCTTGGGGCTTTGTTTGGCTTTTTGCTACTAAAATTAATTAAAATATTTAACTTTGAGGCACAAGGCATTGCAATGGGAACGGCCTGTCACGCTATAGGTACAGCGGCTGCAATTGCCGAACATCCAAAAATAGGGGCATTTTCATCGGTGGCTATGGCATTGAGTGCGCTATTAACTGCTGTGATAGTACCACTATTATATCCAATTTTAGTGAGCACTTTGTTATAGTAAGTTGATACCAATATAACTAAAACTAGAGCTCACCATGATCAGTTCCGAAATTCAACAATTTGAAAAGTACTACGCCCTACTTACCGAGTATTTAGTCACCTATAGTATGCAAATAGTCGGTGCTATTTTTATTCTACTGGTTGGTCTTTGGGTGGCGAAAAAGCTTGCCGAAGTAGTTGCCAATTTGATGACTCGACATAACATTGATATCACCTTAACTAACTTTGTTAGTAATGTAGTTAAAGTACTGCTGATCATTATGGTGATCATAATTGCGTTGGGTAAAATTGGTATTAGTGTTACCCCGTTTGTTGCTGCAATAGGTGCCGCTTCTTTAGGTGCTGGCTTAGCATTACAAGGCATGCTTTCTAATTATGGCGCGGGACTTGCTATTATTGCCACGCGGCCATTTGTGGTAGGCGATACCATAGAAGTAAAAGGGGTTAGTGGCCAAGTAAAAGTAATTGAACTGGGCCACACCGTGTTAATTAATGAAGAAAAAGTAGAAATAACCATTCCCAATAAGCATATCGTTGGCGAAATCCTACATAACTCATTTAACTACTCTTTAGTAAAAGGTGAAATAGACATAGCCTACAGCGCCTCTAGTGATACTGCGATCAACCTTATCGAAAACGTATTAGCTAATCACGAACTGGTTGCTAAACAACCTAATGCACAAATTGGCATAGAGCGCTTTGCTGATAGCGGCGTTACTATTAGCTATCGATACTGGGTTCCTACCACTAAAATTATTGAAACTAAGCTCGCTATTAATGGCGGCGTATATAAAGCAATTAATGATGCCAATATAGAAATTCCGTTTCCACAGCGCATTGTTACACTTAATAAAAATAACTAGTACTACTAATATAAATAAAGCAAAAACTAAGTGCACTTATAACTATAAAAATGAGCCTATTATGCATCAACCTCCCTTTTATTTAGGTGAATGGCAAATAACCCCTGCCAGTAACACCATTCAACGCGCTGAGGAACAAAAACAGCTAGAACCTAAAGCCATGGATGTACTGGTATACTTGTGTCAAAATCAAGCAGAGATTGTGAGTAGCGAAGCGTTATTAACTCACTGCTGGGCAAACACAGAAACCGGCGATAATCCTCTGCATAAAACTATCACTCAACTTCGAAAGGCTCTGGGTGATAAGGCAAGCGCGCCGCAATACATAGAAACCATACGTAAACGTGGTTATAGGGTTATTGCATCGGTTGAGTTTCCATTAGCTGATGACCTCCCCAACCAAGTTAACACATGGCAAGGCGGCTCCCCTTTTTTAGGTTTGAGTGCATATAACCCAACCGATACCCACTTATTTTTTGGTCGTAATCATGCCATCAGCACGTTATTAGAGAGCGTATCAAACCAAGTAACATTGCAGCGCGCATTTTGTTTAATCCTTGGCCCTAGTGGTACGGGTAAATCATCATTAGTTAATGCGGGTATACTGCCAAAGCTACTCGACGAGCGAGGCTATAACGGCATTAGAGTAATGTCGTACACCCAACTCGACTTTGCAGATGTAGCTCAAAATAGGCTGTATTTAGATCTCGCCTCAGCCATGCTCGATTGGGATATTAACGACATTCCAGTATTTACAGGGTTAAGCGCACAAACGCTGGCGCAGCAGCTAGAACATGACATAGACAATGTTATTAGTTGCTTAAAAAATACAGTTGCGAATACCCAAACAGCTGCAAAAACGCCGCAATTGTTTTTGTTTATAGACCGCTTAGAAGTGCTTCTCTCCTCACCGCTATTTAGTAACGACACCCGAAGTCATTTTTTATCTGTTATTGAGCGTTTAGCGACCTCTAAAGCGGTGATTGTATTTAGTGCCTGTCGTAACGATTTTTACCCTTTAGTGGTTGAGCAGCCAAGCCTTATGGTGGGCAAAGCTCATGGCGCGCATTACGATTTAACCCCGCCAAATCGCCATGAACTACAACAAATTATTCGTTTGCCAGCGTTAACCGCTAATTTAACGTTCTCACACGACCCGCAAACCCAAACCCCGCTGGATGAAATACTTTGCGCCGATACCGCCAATAATCCAGATGCACTGCCCATGCTACAATATACACTGCAAGAGCTGTATTTACA
Source organism: Pseudoalteromonas undina (assembly GCF_000238275.3). NCBI lineage: Bacteria > Pseudomonadati > Pseudomonadota > Gammaproteobacteria > Alteromonadales > Pseudoalteromonadaceae > Pseudoalteromonas > Pseudoalteromonas undina. The sequence continues at coordinate 451,326 of NZ_AHCF03000003.1, read as the reverse complement.
GCGCAGTGATAATAATGAGTTATTGCACAGTGTATATGAAAAACTCGGCGGTATTGAGGGTGCCATTGGTAAAAAAGCCGAAGAGATATTTATAGGGCTTTCTCAAGCGCAACAACAGCAACTAAAAAGCGTGTTATCGCAATTAGTAACGCTAAACCCAGATGGTAAAACCATTACTAGCCGCGCAGCCCGCTTGCAAGCATTAACCAACACCAGCCAAAAAGAGCTGGTTCAAGCCATGGTCGATAGCCGCTTATTTGTATCGCATTTACAAAACCAAGAAGCCTACTTTAGCCTTGCCCATGAGGCATTATTACGCCAATGGCCACGTGCCAAACAGTGGATTAATGACCATAAAGATGCCCTTGCTATAAAAAGCCGCTTACACCACCACACGCAACAATGGCTTAATGAGCATAAAAGTAACGCCTACCTGTTAGCACCGGGTAAACCGCTGCAAGAGGCCGTTACCTTATTAAACGACAACATATTTAAACTAGACGATGACGAACGCGCGCTTATAACCAGCTCTCTTAAACACAGTAAAACAAAAACAACCATAAAACGCGGCACCGTCGCTCTGCTTTGTTTACTTACCTGTGTTGCCCTATTTATGAGTGTTACCAGCTTTCAAGCGCAGCAACTTGCACAGCAAAAACGCCAAGAGGCCGAAAGCTTACTAGGGTTTATGGTAGGTGATTTTGCCGATAAATTACGCAGCGTAAAGCGTATGGACTTACTTGATGGCATTAGTAATAAAGCACTTGAGTATTTTACCAATCAAGTAGAGGAGCCAAGCTCGCTATTTAACTTTAGCAGTCAACAAGCCGAGTTTAAAAGTCGCTTTCAGTACGCACAAACCCTAGAAGCCATGGGGGAAGTGGCCTATTCTCGCGGTAAAACCATTGAGGCCTTCACTGCCTTTGAAAACGCCCGCATTCGCCTTGAAGCATTATTAAAAATTCAGCCAAGCAACTTAGAGTTACTAACGCTTGCCGGTGCCAATGCCTTTTGGCTCGGTCAGCTTCATTATGATAAAAGTAATTACGCTGCTACTGAGCCATTATTTAAAAAATATCATGCCTACAGCGAGAAAATGTATTCATTAGCACCGAATGATTTTAACTCGATTATGGAGCTATCGTATTCGCATAATTCGCTGGGCTCTTTGTATTTAAAGCAATTTAACTACACTGCCGCGAAACAACGCTTTACAAAGTCGCTCGCCCTTAAAAATGAAGCGCTTAATTTAATTCCAAACGATAAAAACTTATTAATTGATAGAGCTGATACTCTTAGCTGGATTGCTAGCACAGAAGTACACTTAGGTAACTACAGAAATGCGCTAAATTCTTATGAACAAGCAGAAAAAGTTTTAAATACTTTAACCTCATTATATCCTAATGATGCAAACTTATTAGAGATGCTGGCCTATACGCACTCCCATCAAGCCAATCTACTAAGTTACCTGCCAGATAAACAGCCAGCTTTTTTGCATACAATAAAAGCATTAGAGGCTGAAAAAAAAGCATTAAAACAGGATCCAAAAAATAAGAAATTCCAAGAAAAATATTTTCAGTTTTTAACTAACCAAACCTTAATTTACGCTGAGCTCGCTAATATTTCTTTAATTGAAAGCATTATAAACTTCTTACATACATCAGAGAAAAATCGTAATATCACGGGTATCTATGTCAATTTGATTCGCTACTTTGTCAAAGTCAAACAATCGACCTTGGCAGAGAAATTCATGGATGAGTTAAACAGATATACAACTTCACTAGGAATTGAAGAAAACTCAGGCATTAATAATAGCATTCATATAGCCAGCATATATTTGGCGCAAGCAAAATTAGCAGCATCTAAAGAGAATAATGAGAAGCGAAAATTATTTTGCCACAAGGCTCTAAAATCAATCTTAAATATAGCTAAAAAAACAAATGATATTGATATTCTTTTTCCCCTATTACAGACATATAGTTGCTTAGATCGCTTGTCTGAAGCTCCCGAAAAAATAAAGATACTTAAAGAATTTGGTATCAATAATTTCGACTTATAAACTAAAAATATATTCAGTAGTATCCTACTACTTATTAAAAAAGAGATGTAAACAATGACTACAGTAGATAACAATCAACTTATAAAGTTTAGTGTTAACGTAACAATTAATGAGAACGACGAGGCTGTATTCAAATACACAGAAAATGGTCATGAGGTATCAGGTGGTGGAGAGGTAACAGTTCCAAACACTCATGGTGTCTATACTTTAGATGAAGAAACACTTAAACGTGGTTTTTATTTTGTTGGTGCAGAGCTGAGTGGACCGATAGTAGAAGATTTTAGTTTTAAAATAATCAACGGTGGTCAATCTATAGTGGTTGTTGATTCAAATAAAAATGCAGGTGATTTATGCTTGCAGTTTATTGTTGCAATCCCAACAATCCAAAAATACATTAGCGCAGATCCACAAGTTAGAAATGAACCTCGTTAATATTTAGAACTCAAAACGCTCATTTAGCTGTGAACTAAATGAGCGTCTTTTATTTAGAAAGTTCAAACATACATAACTTTAAAAGTTGTTCATATTATTACTAATTAGTTTTAAATGTTGTATAACCAACAACAAATTTAAATGAATATTTTAATTAACAATAAATTTTAACACACTAACTGCTATTTAAACCGCAAATAAAACCAAACCACAAACACAAACACAAACACAAACACAAAAAAGACATTAAAAATCAAACAATTAAATTCAGAAGATTACCGAAAGGTTTAATTGCACTTTTTTAAGTAAATTTGTAGACATCAAAAACGTCTGTACCATGCTAAGGCTAAAACGTGTCGAAACAAATTAACAATAAAAAGACTGCAGCAACTGATAACGATAAAGCATTGCTCTTCGATAGCGCTTTATCATCCTCTTTTTCTCATACTCAATTTGATGCATTAATTGAATTATTTAATGGCACCGCCGAAGGTATTTTTGTACTGAATGAACAGGGTGGTTTTGAATTTGCCAACCCAAAAGCTGCTCAATTACTTGGTTACTCTCAACAGTCGCTGATAGGCGAAAATTTACTGTCGTTTTTACACGGTTCAGACCTTGATAAATATAAACAGACCTTATTAAATTGGATTGGTATTAAGGACACCCCTCTTAGCATTGGCCCAAATGAAGTTGCTATAAACAAAGCCAATGGCGATGTGATTGAAGCTGACTTATCAATATCAAGTATGCCAAAAAGTATCACATCGGCACAAAAGTTGTACGTATGTATACTTCACGATCTTAGTACTCATAAAGCCATGTATAACCGTTTAAAAATACAGGCCTCAACCGATCATTTAACTGGGCTTGCTAACCGTTTAGCTTTAGATGAGTCGTTAAAAAAATACTGGCAAGAGAGTATTCAAAGCCAACAACCTTTAACCAGTATATTAATTGATGTTGATCACTTTAAAAAATTCAACGATACCTATGGGCATATTAAAGGCGATAAATGCTTACAGAAAATAGCAAAAATGCTATTACAATGCATTCCATCTAGAGAGTGTTTAGCTGCTAGGTATGGCGGTGAAGAGTTTGCCATTATTTTACCCCGTTGCGATATAAAAACCGCCACCGTTGTGGCCAACCATATACAACAACAAATTGCACAAATGAGCTTTACCGACTTAGGTTTGCCGCCAGAGGTTAAAATTACGGTAAGCCAAGGAATTGCCTGTGAAAATAATAACCAGTACCGCACCTACGAGGCGCTGTTATATGCCGCAGACACGGCTTTATACCGGGCAAAAACGGAAGGCAGAAATAAAATAAGTACGATTGTTTAAAGTTTAAATTAAAGACCTTTTCATGACGCTATATCCATATTAAACGCCACTTCATGGAGGTGGCGTTTAGTTAAATAACAGCCGATTTTAAAGTAACAATAAACTACCTAACCCTAAAAAGGTTACAAAGCCGACAATATCAGTCACTGTGGTTAAAATAACTGAGCCTGATAATGCAGGGTCAATTTTCATTTTATCTAAAATAGACGGGATCACTACGCCCGCCAACGATGCAGCCACTAAATTCAGCAGTATTGCCACGGTAATGGTTATACTAAGCATAATATCGTTAAACCATAGATACGTTAGCAAACCAATCACTAAAGCCCACACCAAGCCATTTACCGCCCCTACTCGCAGCTCTTTTTTGAGTAGAGCGTTACGGTTCGAGTCGGTAACTTGACCAAGCGCAAGACCGCGTACTATAACTGTTAAGGTTTGACTACCGGCAATTCCGCCCATTGACGCCACTACTGGCATTAATACCGCAAGAGCCACCACTTGTTCTATGGTGGCGCCAAACAAACCTATAAACCAAGAGGCTAAAAATGCGGTTGCTAAGTTTATACCTAACCAAATACCACGGTTTTTAGCACTTTTGCGAACACTGGCAAATAAATCTTCGTCTTCACGTAAACCACCGGCTTTTGCTGCTGCTTCGTCAGCGATTTCTTGACGTAACTCGTAAGCCGATGCAATGGTTAAACGTCCTATTAGTTTGTTATCGGCATTAACCACAGGCATAGCCATTTGCTCGCTGTGAATAACCACCTCGGCGGCTTCATATAAATCATGGTCTGCGTGCAGTGAAGTAAAGTCATGATTAGCAAGAGTCATTAAGCTCTCGTTATCATTTGCTTTTATTAGGTCATTAACTGCCACTTCGCCGATTAAGCTACCTTTACGGCTCACTAAATAAATCACTTCGCTGTACTGCGGTAACCCTTTATGTAGCAGCTTTTTAGCGCCACCAGCAGTGAGCTTGTCAGACACCTTTAAAAAGTCAAAGCCAATCCAGTGACCTAACTGCTCAGGTGTATATTGTTGCGCCAGTTCGTATTGTTTGGTTTGTGCTTCATCTAGCTGCTTTTTTGCATAATCAATAAAACGTTGTGGAATAACCTCTTCTAATTCAAGCAGCTCTTCAACATTAACTTCGTCCAATAATTTAAAACCGTCGCTGTCATCTAGAGTCTGCAATAACCACAAACAGCTATCTTCACTTAAATTAACGAAAATTTCGTGTTGCGTGTCTTCATCTAATAAATGCCAAATTTCAAGGCGTTGCTCTTTAGGAATAGCTTCAAACAACAAAGATAAATGTTCGGTTGATAAGGTTTGCTGAGCATCTATAAGTAATTTATTTTTGCGCTCTGTGGTATCACACTGCAATAAGTCGTTTATGAGTTGTGGTAACTGATCAACCGGATACTCTATCATTTCAAAACCCTAAAATAGTCTTTCACTATAAATTTACTGTAATAAGTAAGCACTTATTAATAAGAATAGCTAATAGTGTACATTAGAGACGAATAAAAATATTAAAAAATCTCTGTGTCGTTAGATATTTATAGCCGCTATCACCCACTCAGCGCCAACCAATAAAAAAGCCGTAACAAATAATGTTACGGCTTAGCGTAGTTAGCAATTTAAATCACGCTATCTATATTTTAAATTGTCCTACTAGGTCACCCAAGTTTTCACCTCGCCCTGCTAGGTGCTGACTTACTGAAGAAGTGGTTTTACTCGACTGTGTTAATTCATTAACTATTTCTTGAATCGCATACACGTTACGATTAATTTCTTCTGTTACACTGCTTTGCTCTGTTGCCGCTGTAGCAATTTGTGTACTCATATCATTAATGGTAGTCACAGACGTGGTTACCGCACCTAAGCTTTCAGAAATAGCGCGAGAAGACTCAACTGAACGATTACAGCTTTGTTGACTCGCATGCATAGCATCAACAGCTGCCGTTACTAAATTATGTAACTCACTTAGCATTTCGTTAATTTCTAATGTGCTGTCTTGGGTTCTGCTCGCTAAGCTTCTAACTTCATCAGCCACCACCGCAAACCCCCGACCTTGCTCACCTGCGCGTGCCGCTTCAATTGCCGCATTTAATGCCAATAAGTTTGTTTGTTCAGCAATGCCACCAATTACACTCAATACGCTATTAATTTTTTTAGATTGCTCACTTAACGAGTTAACCTGCTCTGCTGCTTGATTAATTTCGCCCATTAAGTTTGATACTTCGCTCAGTGAAACATCCACACAATCTTGCGCGTTAGCCACTTCTTTTGTTGCCGCCTGCGTTGACACTGCAACTTGTGTGGTATTTTGCGCAACTTCATGCGAGGTTGCTGACATTTCGGTAATCGCCGTTGCCACTAAATCGGTTTCATGGTTATGCTTTAATAACTTGTCTTCTATGAGTAATGTTTGCGTATTAATATCTGAAGAAGCTGTTTTAACGTCACTTGTTACATCAACCACACCGGCAATAATACTGTGTAGCTTGCTCACAAATACATTGAAAGATTCACCTAACTGACCAATTTCATCATGAGTATCTATTTCTAAGCGTCGGGTTAAATCCCCCTCCCCTTTGGCAATATCATCTAAGCTTTGCACCATACGTTTAATCGGTTTTAGCATATTATTAGAAGCATACAACGCACCGGCTGCTGCTAAACCAAGAAGTAGAAGTGATATTAAAACCAAAGTGGTCATTTTTTCACTTAAATGGCGTTCCATAGTTGCTTGATACTTTACCAATTCAGCTTCAATATCATCCATATATGTGCCAGTGCCTATCATCCAATTGGTACCTGGGATCATTGCAGCATAACCAATTTTTTCGACTAAGCCGGTGGTGTTGGGCTTTTGAAAATGATAGGTAAACGAGCCACCGCCTTTACGCGCTTGCTCAAGTAAGCCAACCACTATTTTTTTACCGTTTGGGTCGGTCATGCCTATTTTATTTTGACCTTCTATTGCATCACCCAATAAGGCATGAAAAACACTAATACCATTGGTATCATAAATAAAGTAGTAACCATCTTCACCAAAGGTTAAATCTCGCAACGCATTTTTAGCGTCTTGTTCATTTCCTTGTGCTAATTGGTATTGCACTACTTTAGAGCCGATTTCTATTTCTGTTCTTAGCAAGGTTTGTTTATCAGCAATTAATTTAGTTTTGAACTCATTAAAGTTTTGCTGTTGATTCTGCTTCTCTAAATAATAAGAGCCCGCCATAAAACTGATTAGTAATACTATCAATGGTAAAACAGCCAACAGTAGCAACTTGTTTTTTAAGCTTAAATTACCCATTATTTCTCCAATTAACATTATAAGCCATTAAGCTTTTTATTTTTCAGCCGCTTAGCAGCTAAGTTTCCATTGTTTATATTACTTACAATAGCGCCACACTTGTATACAAATTAAGCACAAACAGAGTTAATTCGCAATTTAATATACTCGTATGCTAGTAAAGCACACTAAAAACAACTTTTTAACTAGACAATAGTATAAATATAGTAATAAACAACTGATTTAGTTCCTTGTTTTAAATCCTTACTAGAACACAATTTGTTAAACTTACTTAAAGCTAAATTAACCTTACTAACGCTATCTTAGCGTAAATTAAAATTAAACATTGGCCATCACACAAAGGTCTTGCTTTCTGAGTTAAAACACAAATAATGAAGCAACTAACCACTGGGTAAGAATGAGGAAAATGAGTTATATACTAACCACCCAATGCGCAGACGATATAGGCTTAATCGCCAAAATTACCGGACTGTGTAATCAACATAATTTAAATATTATTCGTAACAACGAATTTGTTGATAAAGATGCACAACGCTTTTTTATGCGCACAGAGCTTACAGGCGAACCACATGCTGAGTTTTTGTCACAACTTCGCGACGTATTACCAGCTGGCGCAAAAGTGGCACTGCACGGTGAAGAAAAAACCAAAGTGGTACTATTAGCTACAAAAGAAGCTCATTGTTTGGGCGGCATGTTACTTAAGCAATTTGAACAAGCCCTAAACATAGAGATACTCGCCGTTATCGCCAATTACCCTACTTTAGAGCCTCTAGTGAAAGGGTTTGATATTCCTTTTCATGTGGTTTCTCATGAAGGACTTACGCGCAGTGAGCACGACGAAAAAGTCGGTGACTTAATTGCCAGCTATAACCCTGACATTATTGGCCTAGCTAAATATATGCGTATTTTAAGCCCTGAATTTGTAGGTCGTTTTGAGGGTAAAATAATTAATATTCATCACTCATTTTTACCTGCTTTTATTGGTGCAAAACCTTATCATCAAGCGTTTGAGCGTGGTGTGAAAATTATTGGTGCCACGGCTCACTTTGTTAATAATGAGCTAGACGAAGGCCCTATTATTTTACAAGACGTATCGAGTGTGACTCATGCGAATACAGCTGAGATGATGGCTAAAATGGGTAAAGATGTGGAAAAAACGGTGTTTTGTAAAGCACTGCAACTAGCATCAGAGCATAAGCTGTTTATTAATGGCAATAAAACCGTCGTATTTTCATAATTAGCTTTATATAGCTATTAAAAATGCCAGCTAATAAGCTGGCATTTGTTTATCCAATATAACTAAACCTGAACATTGATTAAGAGACTTTATTAAAACAAAGTAAATTTACGTATCAGCTGTTTTCTATTGCAAGTAAATTCAACCTAATAGAACCGAAAATAGAGCCTTTTGTTAGATTTATATCATTATTTTCCTCGGCCTTTACTATCAACTTCCACGGCCAAAATATGCAATTTTCCTCTTGGCAAAACCATTCACTTTATGGATTAGCTGAAATATCAGGTTATTTACTACACTCCCTTTTAAGCAATAACAACTTTTAAGAGATTTAACTTATCATATTCAAGTAACCTTAAGCTGAACAATATTATTGATATATAATCAGAAATTAAGCAATAATGTCTTAATGCATGCATTATTTTAGCTATGCTGATATTCCCTTTTTAGGGTTTACTATTTATAAGGAGCATTTGATGGCTTTTGATTACGGATCAATCGATCTTGGACTAAAAAACCCTTTCAAACTGGAAGGTAAAGTAAAAGCAATAAGAGGGCTTATTGAATCTGTTGTTGGCGTCAGCTTGCTTGTTATCGCGTCTAGCTCTGTAAAAGAAGATGCAACAGCAGGTTGGATCTTAATGATATTTGGCATGTTAATACTCGCCCTAGGCATTCGGACTTTATCGGGTGGTATTTATGCAACACTTAAGTACTTCGTAGGTAGAAACCACCCAACATCGCTGGCGTTTAATTTTAGCAAGTCGCAAACCTCAACTGCACAAGAAGAAAAAAACGAGGTAGCCTACACTGCGCAAACATTAGAAGAAATGCTTGTTGGTCGCAAAAACAGTACTTTTAAAGAACCGAATGGCTTTTTATCGCGTTTGCTACATAGTTTAGTACCAAAACTATTATTTTTACCCTACCCAATACGTAATGTTGCCCAACGTTTATTTGGCTCATGGATAAGCACACTGGTTGCTCTTATCGCTTACGCATTGGTCGCCTTTGTGTCACTGTCTGGTTTTACCGGTGAAGCTGGCGAACTAGCTTTTCCAATATATAGTGCCATATTAATGTTTTATGTGCTGTTTTCTTGGCGCTCTTCTGGCAAACCTATTTCACGTAATGCAGAGAAAAATATTGAAGCCTTAGGTACTGGTGCTCTTGCTAAAATCATTTCTTTATCCTTTATATTGCCCATTGCTATAGGCCTGTCTATGTCGTGGATAATGCAGGAACAGCGCATAAGCAAACAACAAATAGACAATTGGCTTGAGCAATTACCCAATCTTAACGCGGGCCTCTATTTAACTGCCATTATTATTTTAGCTGCACTTAGTTGTGCACTTGTTTTTGTGATGATTAAAGCGCGTTTAAACGAAGTGACACCAAGCGCTGAAGTATCAGAACTACGTGAAAACTGGCAAGAGTCTGTTCATCCAGATGAAATTTTTATAAATCTTGATAACTTAGTAATGGCTAATCGCCGTTATAAAGAAGTACCTAATAGGGTTTATCGTGAGCTAGATCCTAAACTACAAGAGCAAATTGAAGGAAAAGGCGGGTTTAAAGGCGAAATGATTCAAGAGATTCAGCCTAAACTACACACAATGGATTTAGGTAAGCACTTTAACCTTTCTCGTTTAGTTGCGTTAATTAGTGGTAACTTACTCTACATTGTAGCGCTTACCTTTACTGTGTTGCTTGCTTACTCTTTTATTAATATTTACCACTATATTGACGCTGCTAATATAAATAGTATTGAACAAGCCTTTAATAATAAAAATATTATTGAGTTTAGCGAGCTGTTAATGGCAAGTGTTCATTTATTGCTTATCGGCATATTAGTTAAAGCATTTGCTCAGCTGCTGAGCAATAGTGCCCATTTATTTTTTGCTGAAATGCAATTTGAATCTTTACTCGTGTACTTCAAGTGCGAGGGCACATTTACTGAGTCAAAAATATCAACGGGCACCGGTATTCATGATAGCACACGCTCGGAAAATACCTTGGTACGTAGCAGCATAACGCCTTGGGTGATTGTTTCGCGCATTGTTTCTACAACCTTTGCAGCTACAGGCATGAAAAACCTCGAGCATCCTCGACATATTATGGAAATGCATAAAGATGAAGGTCAATTACAAGCAATCAAAAAAGATGTAATTGCATTTTTGAAAGATCGAGAATCAATTGCCTCTATCACTAGCGAACGCGATTTAGGCAATGCATCTCAATTGCACCAGTTAAACCAGCAAACACGGGCTATGCCTATGCAGCCAGCTTTAACCAAAGATGATGAGGAAGCCGCTGGTTTTTTACGTCAGGAAGACGATTTAGCGTCTGAGCCAAAAACCTAGCTTATCTATATATGCCACCTTATTATTAGGTGGCATCTTTCCACACTAAAATCCCCCTCTCTACACATTGATGTAAATGTAATTCCCCCCTGCAAGCGCAGTAAAGACAGGGAGGGAAATGAGGAAAATAAGTAATACACTAACCAACTAATACGCAAACGATATTAGGCTTAGCCAAAATTACCAAACTCTGTAATCAGCATAATTTAGATATTATTAGGCCTTGTTGATAAAGATGCACAACGCTTTTTATGAGAGCAGAACTCACAGGCTAATCCCGCAGCGATTTTTTATTATAACTTTGCGAAGGATTGCAAAAGTGGTACTGCACGGCGAAGAAAAAACCAAAGTTGTATTATTAGCTCCAAAAGAAGCCTTTGTTTAGGCGGCATGTTATTAAACCTATTTGGTAATACTCTAGCTGTTTATTAATGGCAATAAAACCGTCGTATTTTCATAATTAGCTTTATATCAAAATTAAAAATGCCAGCTACTAAGCTGGCATTTTTTATAAGTAAATATTAAACCTTACCTAATTAGGGTGTGTAATACGTTGGTGCCCCAGGACCTACTGGCATACCTAAAACAAATACCCATAAATAAAACAGTACCACCCAGCCAACAAAGAAAATTAAGCTGTATGGCAACATAGTGGCTACCAAAGTACCTATTCCCATGTCTTTTTTGTATTTAGTGGCAACCGCGAGGATTAAACCAAAGTAACTCATCATCGGAGTAATTAAGTTAGTTACTGAATCACCAATACGGTAAGCCGCTTGAATTGTCTCGGGGGCATAACCTATAAGCATCAGCATAGGAACAAATATAGGTGCTGTTACTGCCCACTGCGCTGACGATGAGCCTAAAGTTAAGTTAACTAACGCACACATTAAAATAAACAGTACAAATACTTCCGGTCCAGTTAAGCTAAGTGCTTGTAGTAATGCGGCACCATTAATCGCTAAAATCGTACCTAAGTTAGTCCATTTAAAAAATGCCACAAACTGTGCAGCAAAAAACACTAATACAATGTACATGCCCATAGAGCTCATACTTTTGCTCATGGCATTGATCACGTCTTTATCATTTTTCATGGTGCCAACCACGCGACCATATACAAAACCAGGAATACCAAAGGTGACAAAAATAAACACCACAATCCCTTTTAAAAACGGAGAGTGAGCAACCAGCCCCGTTTCAGGGTTACGTAAAATACCGTCGGCAGGAACAATAGTCCAAGCAAGTAACAATGAAACCAGAAGTAATGAAACCCCAGCCCATTTTAAACCTGATTTTTCTTTGGCAGTTAAACCGGCAATATTATTTTGAGCTAAATCTTCACTGGCTTCATCTGGATTATATTTACCTAAACGTGGCTCAACAATTTTCTCAGTAACAAGTGTACCTAAAACAGCAATTAGCAATACTGAAATCATCATAAAATACCAGTTTGCTTCAGCGCCTACTTGATAAGTTAGATCAATCATTTGTGCTGCAGGCGTCGTAATACCCGCTAATAACGGATCGATAGTACCCAGTAATAAGTTAGCGCTATAGCCACCCGATACACCAGCAAATGCTGCAGCAAGGCCTGCAAGCGGATGACGACCTAAACTATGAAATATCATTGCCGCTAGGGGGATCAATACGACATAACCCAGCTCAGATGCTGTGTTTGATAAAATAGCAGCGAATACAACCATAAAGGTAACTAAGCGTTTAGATGCACCCATAACCATGCCACGCATTGCCGCAGACAATAGCCCAGAATGTTCAGCAACACTTACACCTAATAGCGCCACTAACACCGTACCTAATGGGGCAAAGCTGGTAAAGTTAGTTACCAATCCCGTTACAATACGCTGTAAGCCCTCGGCACTGAGTAAGCTAACAACTTCAATTACACCATCTGGATCGCGCCCAGCAGAGCCCTCAGGGCGAGGATCGATAGCACTAAGTCCAAACCAATCAGCAACGCCACTAAATAAAATAATGGCAATACAAAACAGCGCGAATAAGGTAATTGGATGGGGAAGCATATTCCCTAAAAATTCTACCGTGGCTAAAAATCGATTAAACCAACCGCCCTTTGCGGCCTGATTTTCATCTTGGGATGTGTGTGGTGAGTCCATTGAGTCTGACATACCATGCTCTCTTAATTACAAAATGCCCGTAACCTAGCATTATTTTCTGAGCAGGTCATGTAATAAAGATGAATGACTTGTTATGTCATGGTAATTAACTGATGGGTTTTATTGTGATGGGGTTACAAAAAAGAGGCTCTCGCCTCTTATTTAGTCTGCTTAAGCTTGCTCTATCGGTTCTAGTTGTAGTTTTGCAGCAATTAAAACAGCTTGAGTTCGATTATAAACACCGAGTTTTCTAAATATGGCAGTGATGTGAGCTTTGACTGTGGCTTCTGAAATGTGAAGTTCGTACGCAATTTGTTTATTCAGTAACCCTTCGTGCAAATATTGTAATACACGGTATTGCTGTGGAGTAAGTGATGCTACTTGTGCAGCAATTTCTCTATCTGCGCCTTCTATTTCAGCCACTTTACTTTTTAGTTCGGTTGGCAGCCAAGTATCGCCTTCGAGTATTTGGTTAATTGCGTTGGCAATATCGTCAGATGATGATGACTTAGGAATAAACCCCATTGCCCCATAACCCATAACTTTCGAAACAATATTTACATCTTCACTACCCGAAACCACCGCAATAGGTAAGCTTGGGTAATCTTCACGTATACGGATCAAGCCGTATAAGTCACCGTTACCTGGCATGTGTAAATCTAGTAGTAATATATCAAGATCTTCTTGTTCGCTTAACACCTGCAATGTGCTATCAAAATCCGCTGATTCAAATACTTCTAAACCTGCAAACTTTGCACTCAAAGCGCCCTTTAGTGCTTCACGAAATAACGGATGATCGTCCGCTATTAAAAACTGACTCATTGTTCACTCCCAAAAATTCGGCTGCTATCCAATAGACAACAGCCGATATACTACGTTTAGAATCAACTTCTAATCAAGCTTTTAACGCGAAATTAACGATTTAATCGATTTTCTACTAGCTCATCAACCACTGACGGATCCGCAAGTGTTGAAGTATCACCAAGCTGTTGGTGCTCATTTGCCGCGATTTTACGTAAAATACGACGCATAATTTTGCCAGAACGTGTTTTTGGTAAACCTGGAGACCACTGAATCATATCTGGTGATGCTATTGGGCTTAGCTCTTTACGTACCCAATTACGGATCTCTTTTGTTAGCTCATCACTCACCGTTACACCCTCGTTAGGAGTTATGTAAACGTAAATACCTTGGCCTTTAATATCATGCGGGTAGCCTACTACTGCCGCTTCAGCTACAGCTTCATGAGCAACTAACGCACTTTCAATTTCCGCAGTACCTAAACGGTGCCCAGACACATTAAGTACGTCATCAACGCGTCCTGTTATCCAATAATCACCGTCTTCATCACGACGACAACCGTCACCAGTAAAGTACACACCAGGATAAGCGCTAAAGTAGGTTTGTTCAAAGCGCTCATGGTCGCCATAAACGGTTCGTGCTTGTGAAGGCCAGCTATCTAAAATCACAAGGTTACCATCAACCGCACCTTCTAATGTATTACCTTCAGCATCAAATAATGCCGGTGCAATACCAAAGAATGGACGAGTTGCAGAGCCAGGTTTCATATCAGTTGCACCTGGTAATGGAGCAATCATGATGCCACCGGTTTCGGTTTGCCACCAAGTATCTACAATTGGGCAATTCGACTTACCAATTTTTTCATAGTACCAAGTCCACGCTTCTGGATTGATCGGCTCCCCCACAGAACCTAAAATGCGTAAGCTGTCACGATGTGAGCTTGCAATCGGCTCTTCGCCTTTAGCCATCAATGCACGAATGGCAGTAGGTGCTGTGTATAAAATTGTCACGTTATGTTTATCAACCACTTCGCCCATACGACCAGCAGTTGGGTAAGTTGGTACGCCTTCAAATACGACTTGTGTACACCCATTAACGAGCGGCCCATAAGCAATATAACTGTGACCTGTGATCCAGCCAACATCAGCACTACACCAAAAAATATCATCGTCTTTTAAATCAAAAATGTATTCGTGGGTCATAGATGAATACACTAAATAGCCACCAGTGGTGTGTACCACCCCCTTGGGCTGACCGGTAGAACCTGAGGTGTATAAAATAAACAGCGGGTCTTCAGCATTCATGTGTTCAGGTTCGCAATCTGGCGCTTGGTCTGCAACTAAGTCATGCCACCAAATATCATGGTCGTGCCAATCAACATCGCCTGAAGTTAGTTTATGTACCACTACATGCTCAACGGTGGTGACTGAATCTTGTAATACGGCTTCATCTACATTGGCTTTTAGCGGTACACAATTACCTGCACGTCGGCCTTCATCTGAGGTGATCACCACTTTAGCACCCGAATCATTAATACGATCCGCAATAGCTGACGGTGAAAAGCCACCGAATATAACTGAATGAATAGCACCTATACGGGCACAAGCTTGCATTGCGTATATAGCTTGCGGGCTCATTGGCATATAAATGGCTACACGGTCACCTTTTTTAACACCTAATTTTTTTAAACCATTGGCAAACTTTGCCACTTCATCATGTAGCTGTTGGTAGGTGATATTTTCGCTTTGTGAAGGATCATCACCTTCCCAAATTAATGCTACTTTATCCGCTTTTGTTTTTAAGTGACGATCAATACAGTTATAAGAGGCATTCAGGTAGCCATCTTCATACCATTTAATATTGATATGGCCTTTGTCAAATGAAGTGTTTTTTACTTTTGAATATGGAGTAAACCAGTCAAGACGCTTACCGTGCTCAGCCCAAAACCCTTCAGGGTCTTCAATAGACTGTTTATACATCGTATTATATTTTTCATTATCGACGAGCGCTGCGTTTTTTATCTGCGCAGGAACTGGATAGATACTTTGTGACATATTAGTCTCCAATTTATATTACTTGCCTTAGGCTTTTCATCAAGGATTACTCAGCAGTGCACTATTAAATATTAGACATTAGTTGTATCTGGGTTCAAACAACGATTATCTTATCTATAATCCTCATGGCTACACCTTATTTACATAAAAAACATACTATTAAATAAAAGTATATGAGCCTTCAATAATTATTAAACCTTAGTCTAATAGACTAATAGTTGATTGAGTAAATTGTGTACATATACAACAGTAGCTTAAATATATAAAAACCTTGATTGTTTATTAATAACTCGTATTTACTAACAAATTAAATTAAAGATAATTAAATTCAATCTGTTAGTACTATATAAGTAACACACATTAATGCATATCATAAGCAAACAACATACAACAAGTAGCCTATAAAAGGACGCAACAATGAAATTTACTCCAATTAAAACACTGGCAGCGACTGCTGTACTATGTGCACTTTCTAGCACAGCTTATGCTGCTACAGCTGCGAAAATAGGTGATACAGAATTCACCTATGGTGGATACATTAAACTCGACGCAATGTGGAGTGACTACTCAGCAGGCGCTCCTGCAGGCAGCAGTGTTGGCCGTGACTTTTATGTACCAAGTACATTAACAGTCGGTAGCGATGATAGTTCAGACGCTGTATTTGATATGCACGCTCGTGAGTCACGTTTCAATTTTGGAACTGCTACCTTATTAGATAACGGTAAAACGGTTAAAACTAAAATAGAGCTAGACTTTTTAGCTTCTGCCCCAGGCGGTAACGAGCGTGTGTCTAATTCATATTCGCCGCGTATTCGCCATGCATTTATCTCATATGATGGATGGTTATTTGGTCAAACGTGGTCAAACTTTCAAAACGTTGGTGCATTACCAGAAGCGCTTGATTTTGTTGGCCCAGCAGAAGGCACAGTGTTCGTTCGTCAATCTCAAATTAAATACACTACAGGTGCATGGTCTTTCTCTTTAGAAAATCCAGAAAGCACAATTACTACAGCAGGTGGTGGTATGGCAGTGACTGATGATGCCTCATTACCTGACTTTACCGCACGCTATACTCACAAAGCGGATTGGGGTAACTTTGTAGTAGCAGCCCTTGCTCGTCAACTGACCTACAAAGTAGGTGGTGTTGATGCCGATGAAACCTCATTTGGTGTTAGTGCATCGGGTATGGTGAAACTTGGTGAAGACAATCTAAAATTTATGCTTACCCAAGGTAAAGGACTAGGTCGTTATGTTGGTCTAAACGTAGCTCGTGGTGCGGTTCTCAATGGTGATGACCTAGATGCGATTGATTCAACATCAGGTTTTATTGCATATCAACATAAGTGGAATAGCCAGTGGCGCTCTACTTTCCTATATTCGTTCTTACCTGCTGATAACGATGAAAACCTACTTGCAATGTATGGCGATCCTACAGAATCAAGCCAAAGCTACAGTGCAAATATTTTATACTCACCGGTTAAACGTCTAACCTTTGGTGCGGAATTTAAACATGCAGAACGAGAGCTTGAAAGTGGCGTAGATGGCGATCTAGATCGTTTACAATTTTCTGTAAAGTATGCGTTTTAATTTCCTAACCAATTAAAATACTGATTTACTTCCTGAGCGGCTTCGGCCGCTTTTTTTTGTTTTTAACCAGAGCTCAAGTTAACCAAATCCATGCGCTTTACTTAAAAAATGTCAAAGACGTGTAAAATACCGCGCAAACGTAATTGCAAATCACTCTCATTTAGATTAAATTACCAACCAAATTTAATCTTATGGGAAACAAGATGCTGCACAAACATAAAAACTCTGCATTTAAACTAAGTCTACTTACTTCACTCGTTTTATCTGGATATGCTGTTGCAAACGACACGCAAGACAACCTGCCTCTAGAAAAAATAGCCGTTTATGGGCAACATCATAAAAACTATATCACCGAAGAAGCACAGTCTGCGACTAAGCTAGGTCTAACAATTAAAGAGACCCCACAGTCAATTTCTGTTGTTTCACGCGCGCTGATGGATGATTTTTCACTTGATGATATTAACGCAGTATTAGAAAGCACACCTGGCGTAACAGTAGAGCAAATAGAAACTGACCGTACTTACTTTAAAGCGCGTGGTTTTGAAATAACTAACTTTTTAATTGATGGCTTAGGGACACCGCAAAATTCCGGTTCAATTCAAGGTACACTAGATACTGCAATTTATGATCGCGTTGAAATTGTACGTGGTGCCAATGGCATGATGACCGGTGCAGGTAACCCATCTGCGACTATTAATATGGTGCTAAAAAAGCCAACCTACACAACGCAAGCTAATGCATCGGCTTCTTATGGTTCGTGGAATAACAAACGTGTAGATATTGATGTTTCCGCACCGATTAACGATGAACACGCTGTTCGTGCTGTATTTACTAAGCAAGATAAAGAGTCGTACCTAGACCGTTACGAAACCGATAAGACCATTGCCTACCTTGCCTATGAGGGTAAGCTAACTGACGATACACTACTAAGCATTAACTATGTAAACCAGCAAAAAGATGCCGATAGCCCTCTATGGGGCGCGTTACCGCTTTATTACACTGATGGTTCACCAACTGATTATGATGAGTCAACTAGTACAGCTGCAGATTGGTCGTATTGGGATAATAGCGCTGAACGTATCTATGTAACACTTGAGCAAAACTTATCAGCGACTTGGGTTGCTAAAGCCCGTTATGCCCATATAAAAAATGAACAAAATTCTGAGTTATTTTATGTATATGGTACCCCAGATAAAGATACTGGTTTAGGTTTAACCGGCTATGCGAGTCGTTATGATTACAAAGACACACAAGATTTGTTTGATTTATATGCCAGCGGTAAGTTTGAGCTATTTTCTTTAGAGCACGACTTATCATTCGGCATTAGCCAAGCAAACATGGACTTTAATGACCAATCTCTTTATGACTACAGCACAGGAAATGGTTTCCCTGCGATGCCTGATTTAGCGACTTGGGATGGGATAGCACCAGAAGCAACACTGGTTGATAAACCTGACGGCAGTGATGTACAAAATACACAAAGATCGGCCTATGTTTCAACTCGTATAAAACTAGCAGATCCATTAAGCATTTTGGCTGGCGTACGCTATACCGACTGGGAAACTAAAGGTACTGCTTATAGTGTAGTGCAAACCCGCGATGACTCAGAGGTTATTCCTTACATTGGTACTGTGTACGATTTTACCGAGTCATTATCAGCTTACGCTAGCTACACAGAAACGTTTGTGCCGCAAAAAGAATTAGACATTAACGCTGAACAACTGGCTCCTGTTATTGGTAAAAGTGCTGAAGTTGGTTTAAAAGCACAACTTTTAGATGAGCAAGTATTTGTAACACTGGCCTATTTTGATGCTAAGCAAGATGGACTTGCTGTTGCACTTCCGGGCTCCCTTCCAAGCGATACGCGTTATTACGCTGCAGATGGTATTAACAGTGATGGTTTCGAAATTGAATTAAGCGGTCGCTTAACTGATGATTTAAGTGCCAGCATCAGCTTTAGTAATTTAAGTATTGATGGTGATGAACTCGTTAAAGATTACACCCCAGAAAACCAATTAAAAATGGCAGCCACTTATCAAGTGCCATTTATTGATGGTTTAACCTTAGGTGCTAATTACCGCTGGCAAGATTCTATTAGCCGTGTGCAAGTGAAAGATCCAGCAGGCAACGCATTGGCAACTACAAAACAAGATGCTTATGGCTTATTAGATTTAATGGCCACCTACGAAATTACTCAAAACGTCGGTGTTACCTTTAATGTTAATAACAGTACTGATGAAAAGTACATAAACAGCCTTTATTGGGAGCAAGGTTACTACGGGGCACCGCGTAACTACTCATTGTCAGTTAACTGGCAGCTATAAAGCTAACTAGGCTTTAAGTCACTTTATAGCAAACAATAAAAAAGCGCTAACCTAATGGTTAGCGCTTTTTTTAAGCTCGGGTCAAATCAAGCTTTAAAACAAATGGGCTTAAAGGTCGCCTTCATCACCTAATACGTCTTCGCCATCTTCTGGCTCAACCGTTGCTTTTAGCAATAGCATCTCTCGTAATTTACCTTCAATTTCATCTGCAATTTCAGGATTTTCTTTAAGGAACTTAATCGAATTAGACTTACCTTGGCCAACTTTGTTGCCATTGTAACTGTACCAAGCACCCGCTTTTTCAACAATTTTGTGCTTAACACCTAAATCAATCAGCTCGCCCTGCTTAGAAATACCTTCGCCATACATAATGATAAATTCAGCTTGTTTGAACGGCGGTGCAACTTTGTTTTTCACAATTTTAACGCGCGTTTCATTACCAACAACTTCATCGCCTTCTTTTACCGAACCAATACGGCGAATATCAATACGTACAGAGGCGTAAAATTTCAGGGCATTACCACCAGTTGTTGTTTCAGGGTTACCAAACATTACACCAATTTTCATACGGATTTGGTTAATGAAAATACATAGTGTGTTTGAACGCTTAATGTTACCTGTAAGCTTACGTAATGCTTGCGACATTAAACGTGCTTGTAGGCCCATGTGTGAATCACCCATGTCGCCTTCAATCTCAGCTTTTGGTGTCAATGCTGCAACCGAATCGACAATCACTACATCAACCGCGCTTGAACGCACTAACATGTCACAAATTTCCAGTGCTTGCTCACCCGTATCTGGTTGAGATACCAGTAACTCATCAATGTTAACACCTAGTTTTTGTGCATAAATTGGATCAAGAGCATGCTCAGCATCAACAAAGGCACAGGTTTTACCTTCTTTTTGAGCTTCAGCGATAACTTGCAATGTTAGCGTTGTTTTACCTGATGACTCTGGGCCATATACTTCAACAATACGCCCCATCGGCAAGCCGCCTATGCCTAAGGCAATATCAATACCTAGCGAGCCTGTTGATACAGCGTCAATGTTTAACGCTTTATTGTCACCCAATTTCATGATTGAGCCTTTACCAAATTGACGTTCAATTTGTGATAAAGCTGCGTCCAACGCTTTTTGTTTGTTATCGTTCATTTTCTTCTCCAAATCCAGCTAATGCAGACAAGTATACTGTATGAAATCACAGTATCAAGCTAATTTTATTATTTTATCTTCTCTATTATATTTTTTAAAGAAAATACAATAGCTTGCAGCCTAACTTGCGCCCTATCACCATTAAATACTTGTTCAAACGTCCAGTGTTTACCGTTAATTTGCAGTCCAAACCACACGAGCCCTACCGGTTTGCCCTCAGTAGCACCACCTGGACCTGCAATTCCTGAAATAGCAATGCCAATATCAGCATTTGCAGCCTTACAGGCGCCTGCAGCCATCTCAATGACTGTTTGTTCGCTTACTGCGCCAAATTGCTCGAGGGTAGCATGCTTCACATTGAGTAATTCTTGCTTGGCGTTATTGCTATAAGTAACAAATGCACGGTCAATATATGCTGAACTTCCGGGGGTATCGGTAAGCGAATAACTCACTCCACCACCAGTACATGATTCGTACGTAAATAAACGTTAAGCTCTTTAACAACATGAATAGGCAAACGAATAGTACGGGTTTGATTCATTATTGCCCGTTCAATGGTTTGGCGTATCCACCATGTGGCATAAGTAGAAAATCGAAAACCCCGTTCAGGATCAAACTTTTCAACAGCTCGGATCAGCCCTAGATTACCTTCTTCAATTAAATCAAGTAGAGCAAGCCCACGATTGTTGTACCTACGCGCAATTTTCACAACTAAGCGTAAGTTACTTTCGATCATGCGTTTTCGGGAGGCTTCACAGCCTTTAAGCGATTTTCGTGCAAAAAACACTTCTTCTTCTGCACTTAATAGAGGGGAAAAACCAATCTCGCCTAAGTATAATTGGGTGGCGTCGAGGTTTTTAGTGACTTCTTCTTTTACAAATACATCTTCATCTTCCACGTCATCAAGTAACTTCGTTGTCTCCTCTATTTTAGAGTCGTCAAACTTATCATCAGTGGGGGTTTTCTCAGCTTTTGCTACATCAGCCATAAGACTTCTCCTGAGCAAGCTATCAATAACTTTATGATTAAGGTCTGTAGTCGTTTTATTAGCTTTTGCTGTATTAGCCATGAGCCTTCTCCAGAACAGTCAATCAACACCTTCAGTTCAGGGTAGGTACTTAGCAGGGTTAACAGCTTTTCCTCGATAACGAATTTCAAAACGAAGTGCCGTTACTGAAGACTCTGAATTACCAATTTCTGCTATTTTTTGTCCCGCCTTCACTATTTGCTTTTCTTTCACAAGTAACGTTGAGTTATGTGCATAAGCACTTAGGTAATCATCATTATGTTTCAATATAATTAAATTACCGTAACCTCTAAGTGCACTACCCGCGTAAACTACTGTTCCTTTTGCAGCGGCGAGTACGGCAGTACCCTTTCTATTAGCAATCTGTAGGCCTTTATAACCATTTTCCTTGTTAGAAAAGCGTTTTGTTATTTTACCTTTAGCAGGCCAAAACCAACTCAACTTTTTAGTTGAAGAACCTTGAGACTGACTAATTTTTTGGTTAGCTTGTTTTTGAACATACCTACGTTTTTTCGGCTTATCAAGCTCTTTCTTTAATTTTCTGTTACTTTTTTGTAAATGAGATGACTTTTTAACAGCTTTCTTTTTATACTTTTTTTGTGTAACCCTTGACCTACTTGGTTCTAAAAGGGATACAACCTGACCAGGAACAATAGTGTAAGGTGATGGAATTGAATTATTTTTTGCAAGTTCTCTGAAATCTTTTCCAGCACTAAAAGCAATCGAATAAAGTGTATCGCCTTTTTGTACCGTGTACTTACCACCGTTAATATTAATCCGTGAAGGATAGTCATTAATATTATTATTTAAACTACTTACAGGAGCGGGAACATGGCGAGACGAGCATGCACAAAGCAAAACACTAATAAATAAAGCAACATAACAGCGTATTTGTTTATTCAATGTGTTTTGCCCTCTGTTTTAATATCATTATATTATGGCGATTATCGCAACAATAGGTACGCAACAGCGATTAAAGCAACCACTGCCCAGCCAAGTACTTCAATATATTGGCGTAATTTTTGTTCCATTTTAACTCCGCCCCATTTCATTAAAGCAGATACTAAAAAGAAACGCGCGCCACGCCCAATACCTGAGGCAATAATAAAAGGTAAAAACGCCATTTGTAATACACCAGCGCCAATGGTAAACACTTTATAAGGAATAGGCGAAAACCCCGCTATAAATACCACCCAAACACCGTAATCTTTGAACCATGCAAGCGCCGTATTAAATTTATCTTGCCATTGCATTTGCGCAATAAAGGGCTCTACAACCGGTTCAAACAACCAAAATCCAAGTAAGTAACCCAGCACGCCGCCAAGCACAGAGGCAACCGTAGCAAAGCTTGCAAATCGCCATGCCTTACTTGGTTGCGCTAGCGACATCGGCGCTAACATTACATCGGGCGGGACCGGAAAAAAAACCGATTCGGCAAAGCTCATTCCTGCTAAATAACGTTCTGCGTGGCGGTGTTTAGCCCACACTAGCGCCATATCGTATAACTTGGTAAACAACTTCAAAATGAATTCCTATTCAATATCACCAGGGACTAAAGGTACAAATCTTACTGGCGCAATTACATGCTCTGTAAAGCTATCGCCTTGGCGAATAACCATGGTTAAATTTTGTTCTGCCTCACCAATAGGGGCCAGTAATACGCCTCCATCTGCAAGTTGTGCGAGTAACTCGGGGGGAATGGTGGTTGCCGCAGCGGTCACGATAATGCCATCAAATGGCGCTTGTGACTGCCAGCCTTGCCAACCATCGCCATGTTTCATGGTGACATTGTACAAATCGAGCTGGTGTAATCGGCGTTTAGCTTGCCATTGCAAAGCTTTAATACGCTCTACCGAATATACCTTATCAAAGGTTTTAGCTAAAACCGCAGTTTGATAGCCCGACCCGGTGCCTATTTCTAACACCTTATGTTGCACACCGGCTAATCGCATTAGCTCGGTCATGCGCGCAACAATATAGGGCTGAGAAATAGTTTGCCCTTGTCCTATAGGTAGCGCGGTATTTTGATACGCCTTGTGTTTGAGTACATCATCAATAAAAATATGCCGAGGAATTTGCGCTATTGCTTTTAAAACCTCTTTATCTTCTACGCCATCTCGCTGTAATAAGTCTGAAAGCGCTTGTGCACTACGAGTATAATTAGCCAGCACGGTTAATCTCCAACTCGGCTAACCACTCTCCCACGGCTTTAATACTGTCTTTGGCAGTCATATCAACGCTTAACGGGGTCACTGATGCATAGCCATTATTAACCGCATAAAAGTCAGTGCCTTCACCTGCGTCGCTTTCAAGCCCTAGCGATCCATACCAAAAAATATCGCGTCCCCATGGATCGGTTTGCTTGGTCATGGTTTCTGCTTTGTGACGAGCCCCTAAACGAGTTACCTGAACACCTTTGAGCTCAGAGAGCGGAATATCGGGAACATTAATATTAATGATCTGATCTTTCGGCAGCGGATGTGAGGCAAGTCCTTTAATAATATTTACAGTAACGGCTGCCGCTGTTTCAAAATGCTCACCATGATGAGAGCACAAAGATACCGCAATCGCTGGTAAGCCCAAATGACGACCTTCAGTCGCCGCAGCAACTGTACCAGAGTAAAGTGTATCGTCGCCTAAATTACCGCCATGATTGATACCGGCAACTACCAAATCGGGTTTTTCATCCACTAATTGATTAACACCTAAGTGCACACAATCAGTGGGTGTACCGTTTACCGACATAAATCCGTTGTCGAGCGTTGTGGCACGCAGCGGATTCATTAGCGTTAGTGAATTACTAGCACCACTACAATTTCTATCTGGAGCAACCAGCGTTACCTCAGCAATTTGTGTTAATGCTTGATATAAAACAGCAATACCTTTGGCATTAACACCATCATCATTACTTAATAGAATCTTCATCTGCGGTATCCTTTTCTTTTCGCTCGCGTGGGCTGGCGTCAGTATAATTAACCAGTTCGCGCAGTAAAGCCGTTGCAAAACAGCCTTTGGGTAAACCAAAGCTGAGTTTTAATGTGCGTTCATCAAGTGTTTCTATGCTTAGCTCTTGGGGTATTAAACGCAGCATTCTACGCTCGTTTTTAAGCCCTAAATCCCCTAAGCCATCACACCATGCTTGATACGGTGCCAACCATGTTTTTTCTTGTTCGGTTAAGCCTTTTTCACTTTTGCCCACCATGGGCGCCGACATCATAATATCGCCAGAGGCAAGCCGTGCAATATTTTCATCACTTATCGCATCTTCAAAAAATGCATTACTGCCACTGAGCATAAATACTTCGCGGTGCATGGTTTTAGCAAGGCCATGCTCAGCCACGCGTAAACTAACAATTTGATTAAACACATGTGAACGCGCGGCAGAAATAATAATGCCTCGCAGCTTTTTATCGCGAATACGCTCACCGGCAAACATCTTTTCGGCCATCACTAGGTTGTGTCCATCACGACCAAAGCGCTGTTCACCAAAATAGTTAGGCACACCTGCGCGTACTGCGTTTATACGGCACAGAATATCAAGCGGCTCGGTTACATTGCGCAAGGTAATAGTAAATCTATTTCCTTTATGGCAACCGGTGCGCAATTTTCGCTCATGGCGCTGCTGCGATACCACAAACACGCTTTCACTGTTCAGCTCTGTAAAATCAATATGCTTTTTAATCGGTACTTTCACGCTAAACCACTGCGAGCATACTCCATGGCGGTCTTTCATACCGGCATAGCTTACATCACGTGGCGATACACCCGCTTTTTGTGCAATCAGCTTGGCAACATATTGGGTGTTTTCACCCTTTTTAACCACTTGCAAACACACGTGTTCACCACTGCCGGTAAACTCTATACCGAGATCCTCATCAACCATAAAGTCTTCTGCGGTGGTTTTAAAGTCGGCTTTGGAAAGCGGCGCGCCATATAAATAATTTAATTCGCTCATGCGTTTTGTTTGCTCATAATGACCACGGCATGGCTTGAAATGCCTTCTTTACGCCCCTCAAAACCGAGTTTTTCGGTAGTGGTAGCTTTTACATTTACCTGTGAAAGCTCGGCATTTAAATCACTGGCAAGGTTGCCACGCATCGCTTGAATGTGCGGCAGCATTTTTG
Source organism: Pseudoalteromonas undina (assembly GCF_000238275.3). Taxonomy (NCBI): domain Bacteria; kingdom Pseudomonadati; phylum Pseudomonadota; class Gammaproteobacteria; order Alteromonadales; family Pseudoalteromonadaceae; genus Pseudoalteromonas; species Pseudoalteromonas undina. The sequence goes on along the minus strand of NZ_AHCF03000003.1, from coordinate 425,354 downwards.
GTGCTTGTGCCACAATAGTGACATCCGCATTGCCCAATACATAACCTTGTTGCTTGGCTAGGTTCACTACATGGCGAAGTAAAATACGGCTATCGATATTTTCATATTCACTGGCCGTATCCGGAAAATGCTTACCAATATCGCCCAGCGCTAATGATCCTAAAATAGCGTCACATAAGGCATGAATAGCTACATCACCATCTGAGTGTGCTAAAAAGCCTTGTGGATAATCAATTTTTTCGCCGCAGATAGTTAAAGGCCCTTGGCCTCCAAATTTATGCACGTCAAAACCATGGCCTATTCGTATCATTTTGCACTCTCATTATTTTGTTTTTGCAGTAAAAAGCCTGCTAAATCTAAATCTTCTGGGGTGGTGATTTTAATATTATCACTACGCCCTGCTACCAGCTTTACCGGCTTATTTGCCCACTCCATTGCACTGGCTTCATCAGTAATAGTAACGCCGCTGTTAAGCGCATTTTGCAATGCCGTTTTAAGCTCGTCGTATTTAAACAGTTGCGGGGTAAGCGCTTGCCATAAATCATCACGAGGCACTGTTTGCTGTGCATGGCTTTGCCCCCGTTTTATAGTGTCTTTTACTTTGCTGGCTAAAATGCCGCCTTCATCAGCCTGCATACACTGTGCTATCAAGCGCTCTATATCAGCAATATCCACTAAAGGTCTTGCTGCGTCGTGCACCAAAACCCAAGCAGGTGGGTTGGCAGCTAAAAACAATAAACTGTTTAACACTGAATCTGCGCGCTCTTTACCGCCAATAGCACGCACAATGCGAGGATCAGCTAGCGTAAGGTCGTCAAAGTAGGGGTCGGTTTCGCTCAGAGCCACCACTATAGAGTTTAACTGCGGTAACTGCGATAACTTAGCGAGCGTATGCTCTAAAATGGTTTTTCCTGCTAAGGAAATATATTGCTTTGGTGTTGTGTGTTGCATTCGACTGCCAACACCTGCGGCAGGAACAATAGCAGCAATAGTTTGTTTATTTGTCATGGTGTTGAGCCGGTAAAACACGAATAAAGGTTTCGTCCGGTTTAATCATTCCTAATTCGTTGCGGGCACGCTCTTCAATGCCTTCGTGGCCGAGCTTTAAATCTTCTATATCCGCTTTTAATACTTTATTACGCTTTATTAGTTTTTCGTTAGTTTGTTGATGCGATGCCACCGCATTTTTTAAACGGGTGTAGTCTTGCACCCCGTTATGACCAAACCAAAGGCGATACTGGATAAAAAGTGCTAAGCACAACAAGCCAAATTGAAAAAATCGCATTAAACACTCCTTATTTTAATTTTTAATTATCTACTTATGCTAGCGGCCGCTTAACATTGCGCCAATTAATATTGGCAGCTAGTAACATTTCCCGTAATGACAAAACCCGTGGCGTGCTACGCTTTGAAAACTGCCACTGGTGGCCACAACACGCCGCTGCAAGGCTCGTTTTACTAGGTTTAAGCAATTGCGCACTTTGTTGCTCAAGTCCTTGGCCTAAAAAATCAAACCAGCCAAGTTCATTACAATGCAGTTGCGTATCAGCTACTTGATCAATGCTATCTATTCTAACCCGAATTTGACCGTGACTTTGTAATAATACCGGAATTATTAGCCCTACTTTGGCATGCGCTTGATAAAAAAGTTCATTCGCTGCAGGATTAGCCTCTGGCGGTGTAGGTTTTTGTTTTTCAAGCCAGCCTCCATTTTGCGCATCAAGCGTAAAAGGCAATGGTGCATTAGCTACACGTGTTGCGGCACGTTCAATATAATAAGGCAGGCTTTTTAATTGCCTGCGTAAACGGTCACCATTAGGTTCAGCCACTAAGCGCTGAACTTCACGCTGATAAAAAGCATTGCATAATTGTGCGTAAAGCACTTTTTGTGCATCAGTTTGCCACATTTCAACTTGCTGGCTTGTGTTAAACTGCTTATTTTTAGCAACCAATCGCTGTACTCAAAAAAACATTTTAATACTGTTTTATAACACAGTAATGCACAGTTTTTAAGCACTTGTAGTAATTTAAGCGCTTGGCTTTTCACCTAATTTTGCGATACCTGATTCTAAAAATTGCACCATAGTACTTCGCTTTTTACCTATTAATAAGCTGCCATCAGCCAAAAACATAAAGTTTTGCCAATTACGTTTAAACACATCAAATGTCGTTTCGATAATATTGTCGCGTGCCATGCAAAAATACACTGTGGTATTAGCCTGCCAATCTAAGTGGTTCAAAATAGCATCTGGAAATTGGGGTTCTTCGCTTTCCCACGCATCTTCCCAATTAATTTCTTGGCTAAAGTTTTGCTCTTGCGCGCACCAATCGGTTTTATCAAAAAAGTCTGGATGATCATGTTCGCGACTCACCATGGTTGTCCACAGTACGGCGGCACGCTCGCTGGTCATGGGTTTAATATTGGCTGCATCAATATCTGAAACCGGAATATCTTTGTGGCGAAATACCCAGGCTTTTTTGTAATCATCAAGAGAAATATAATTCATAGTATTGCTGTATTCTTTGGCATAATAAAAAGCGAAGGCAAATTATACAAGATAACAGACTATGACTACAGCACTAAAACTGGGTTTATATCAACACTACAAAGGCCCACAATATAAAGTTATGCATGTGGCGACTCACAGCGAAACCAACGAGCAATTGGTTATTTACCAAGCCTTATACGGTGAATACGGCATATGGGCACGCCCACTAAGTATGTTTACTGAAACCGTAGAAAAAGACGGTAAAACTATCGCCCGTTTTGCCTACCTTGGTGAAGCCGATTAACTATGGCATTATAACGCATAATAATTACTGCTCAGACCAGATAAAGGATAACCCGTGCAATTTAATTCTACTGATAATTACATCGCAAGCTCAGCATTAAAACAGGCAGTAAACGCCGCTATTATGCTGCAAAAACCGCTTTTAATTAAAGGCGAGCCTGGCACAGGTAAAACCATGCTGGCTGAAGAGTTAGCGAAAAGTTTAGATACTGAGCTTATTCAGTGGCATATAAAATCAACCACTAAAGCGCAGCAAGGTTTGTACGAGTACGATGCGGTATCGCGTTTGCGCGACAGCCAGCTAGGTGATGAGCGCGTTCACAATATTAGCAACTACATAGTTAAAGGTAAGCTGTGGCAAGCCTTCATGTACGCTGAATTAAACGGCAAACGCCCAGTACTGCTTATTGATGAAATAGACAAAGCCGATATTGAGTTTCCAAACGATTTACTGCTCGAACTCGATAAAATGGAATTTCATGTATACGAAACCGGTGAGCGCATTGTGGCTAAAGAGCGCCCTATTGTGATCATCACATCAAACAATGAAAAAGAGCTGCCTGATGCGTTTTTACGTCGCTGTTTTTTCCATTATATTGATTTTCCAAATAGCGACGAAATGCAGCAAATTATTGATGTGCACTACCCGCATGTTAAACAAGATTTAGTTCGCCAAGCGCTAGAAGTATTTTTTAACTTACGCGAAGCCAACGGCCTTAAAAAGAAGCCATCAACCAGCGAATTGCTGGATTGGTTAAAACTATTAATGGCTGAAGACATAGACGCAAAAACCCTGCACGACAAAGCGCAAAAAGGCGGTTTAATGCCGATGTTTGGCGCGCTGCTTAAAAACGAGCAAGACATAAGCCTAATCGAAAAACTTGCGTTTATGAGCCGTCGCTAACATGTTGGTACAGTTTTTCTTCAAATTACGAGAATACCGCTTACCCGTGAGCCTGAGAGAGCTACTCGATTTAATTAACGCTTTAAAACAAGGCGTTATATTTGCTGATGTAGACGGGTTTTATCATTTAGCGCGCACTATTATGGTAAAAGACGAAACCCATTTTGACCGGTTCGATAAAGCCTTTAGCGATTACTTTAGCGGTATTGCCGACTTAGACCTACTCGAGAGCTTAAAACAGCAACACAACTTACCTGAAGATTGGTTGCGTAAAGAGTTTGAAAAGCACCTAAGCGATGAAGAAAAAGCCCAACTAAAAGCCATGGGTGGGCTCGACGAGCTAATGAAAACCCTAAAAGAGCGTTTAGAAGAACAGCAAAAACGCCATGCTGGCGGCAATAAGTGGGTAGGTACAGGCGGCACCTCGCCTTTTGGGGCATACGGCTATAACCCTGAGGGTGTACGTATTGGTCAAGACGGCAACCGCAATCGCCAAGCAGTAAAAGTGTGGGATAAGCGCGAATACCGTAACCTCGATTCTGACCGCGAAATTGGTTCACGTACCATAAAGCTGGCACTTAAAAAACTACGCAAATTTGCTCGTACTGGCGCAAGCGACACCCTTGATTTAAACGAGACTATTCGCGCGACCGCCAAGCAAGGCGGCATGCTCGATGTAAAAATGGCCCCCGAGCGCCATAACGCGGTAAAAGTATTGATGCTGTTTGATATTGGCGGTTCAATGGATGACTACATTCATACCTGTGAAGAGTTATTTAGCGCCGCCCACAGCGAGTTTAAACATTTAGAGTTTTACTACTTTCATAACTGTTTATACGAACACGTTTGGCAAGATAACCAACGCCGCCACTCAAACGTTATTGACACCATGACACTCATCAACAAGTTTACCAGCGACTACAAAGTAATATTTGTTGGCGATGCCACTATGGGCCCGTATGAAATTGCCTATCCTGGCGGCTCAGTAGAGCATTGGAATGAAGAACCCGGCAGTGCATGGTTAAACCGAATCACCAATCACTTTGATAAAGTCGCGTGGCTCAACCCACAACCGGTTGAACACTGGCCGTACTATCAATCAATTGATTTTATAAAGCAGCTAATGAACAACCGCATGTACCCGCTGAGCTTGGATGGGATAAGTAGCGCTATAAAAGAGCTGAGTTAAAATGAGTAATAGGAATACATTAAAATTAGTTTTGTTTGCATCACTTATTATAAATATGGTTTTTATTTCTATCTTTATAAGTGACTCTAAAAAAAATGAAAGCATTTATTTATTAGCAAGTAATGTTGAAGCTAAATGTTTGAATGATTGGAAATCACAAGACTCAAGAGTGCCTTTTATTACCTCTCATCAAATTCTAGGACCAGATCCTTTTGCTGAATATAACCTTTTAGAGCTGGGAGGTTATGATCAGTCAACATCTTTCACATACGAATTCTCAGCATGTTTTAAAGATAAATTTTCTACAGTAAGAACAATTGCAGAGATGAAATATGCTATTGATTTCATTGGTAAGCAATCAAAAAACGTTGGATTTTATAAATTACCAAATTCTGATGAAATTGTTGTTTACTCAAATGAGTAACAATTAGGCTAAATTGGCTAAACTCATAACTCGTTGAGTACGAACTATCGGGGTCAGGTCTTTTTTTTGCCACTAATTACATAAAGGAAAAATACAAGACCTGACCCTATTCATACACTTTTAAAATTTCATCGTCAGGATTTTGCCACTTTACTTGTGTACGTAAATTAGCAAACTCATCCAGTGCAGGGGCTTTAAATCCAACTTTATAAGCCATAATATCCCTTTCTCACTTTTAAAGCGCTTTACTCATAAACAAGCTATATGGATCTAGCTCATAATTCCCAAACGGTTCACACTCTTTAAAACAAAATTGGGCGTAGAGCTTTTGTGCGGGCAAAAATGCCTCTGCTGTTCCAGTTTCTAAACTTAGCTTTTTGTAACCTCGCAGTGTTGCCTGCTCAATAATATGCGTAAGTAGCTTAGCCGCTATGCCTTGGCGAAAATAGTTACTTGATGTACGCATTGATTTAATTTCGCCATGAGTTGTATTAAGCGCTTTTAATGCACCTACACCCGCTAAATTATTATCAATCCATAAGCTATAAAATGTTATGTTGGGGTGAGTGAGTTTACTCACATCAAGTGCATGTACGCTCTCAACAGGTGAGTGCTTTAGCATATCGTTATGATGCGTTTTTAATAGTTTTATGACGTGTGGGTTTGAAAGCTCGCCTGTTCTTATTTCCATTTACAACTCATTTTTCCGTGTATTAATATTTAATATAAAGCGCTAATAACTTTATATTTAACTCATCATTGCTAGAAGCTAAAACGCTACCGACTGATTTCGAGTGTTCTAAGTCCCCTATTCGCATCTCAAACCTTTGATTATCAAAACTATCAATAAAAATATGTACTTCTTTATCCTCATCATAAAATGATGCGAAGTTGTCTGTAATAAGCATATTAAATATCATAGTTTCTTCCTTGTAGATTAAACATAAAATAATGATTCCCTAGGACAATTTAAAGTTACAAGGCTTATAACGAAGGATTGCTATAAATTTTAAAATATTGATAAAAAATATTCTTTCTCGAAACTCCTTTAAGTGAAGAAATAAGAGGAAATAAGAACTCCTTACTATCTAGTATTTCTATTTTCCATTTAGTATCGCCAATAAAATGAAAAGTTAACGTGTTCGAGTTTTGAATATTATAATTTCGAAAAGATCCCGTTGAATACATGCTACCAATCGTAGCTGAATCAATAATATCAAGGCGCTCATTCAAGAGATGGATGTGAAGCATATCCTCGTAAGGAATGTCATCCGTCATAAAGACAAGGTATTTACAACCCGCTTTAATACAAAGCTCCAAATAAGTACCATCAACAACTTTATCTGTTTGCGTATTATTTAAAAAGATAAAGCTCTGTTCTGGAGACTTAGGGATTGTCTTAAATACTTGGCTTTCAAGTATGATCATCTTTTTCACCTAGCTATTACTTTTGACAGGCCAATTCTCGCCCACCGTAGGCTATCGTGGTCCACACTAGCAGGTATCTATGCAGAGAGCGTTTGGTTTGTACCTTTCACCCCGAACCTCGAACCTCGAACCTCGAACCTCGAATATAAAATCACATCAACTTCCACACCACAAACGCTACAGCAAAACCAACCAAGTACACCAAGCCTAACCAGGTTAAGCCACGCAAAAGTAGACTGTGTTTAATCGCAGGCTCTGAGCGCACTAGGCTGAAGTTAAGCCATGCAAAAACCGGTGTGGTAACAAACGCAAGTGTCATGGCAAAGGTAAGCATGGGGCCAAGAGCTGATTTAAAAAATAAGATCACCGCCATACCGGCCAATGCTTGTAATATAAGCCACGTATTTAAGCTGTGTTTTGATTGCTTAAAACCCAGTAGTTTATGCGATTCGTTAAGTGTGCGGGCGTAACCGTCAAGCACGGTGAGTGTGGTGCCAAACATACACAAAAACGCGATGGCAGATACCAAAGGCCTTGCCCACTCGCCAATAGTAAGTGCATACATATCAATCAGCTGTTTAGCAAAGGCTACACCGCCAAGCTCTATATTACTGCTTTGCCCATATTGCACTAACGCACCTAAACTAAAAAATACCAGCGCAAGCCCAGCGGTTAACCAATAACCTACATTAAAGTCGAATAAGCCTTGGCTTTTAGTCACACTTTGCTGAGCTTGTTTTTCTTTAAGCCACAACGAGCTCAGAGCCGAAATTTCAATAGGCGCTGGCATCCAGCCCATTAAGGCAACCATAAAGCCTAACATGGCAAGTTCATATGGTGAGGGACCAATATAGTTTACAGGAGCTACAGGGCCGTTATTTATAGCAATAACTAATGCGGTTATGGTTGCTATAGTAAGTAGCCCCATAATAGCTTTTGCAACGTTATCGAGCGCTTTAAAGTGCCCTAGTAATAATATAATTAAACACACAGCCAATATTAACCAGCACAATAAGGTAACAGGAATACTAATAGGTAATGCGTAGTGTAATAAGCTCGCAGTAAGCAACAATACGCCCGCGGTATTTACCACAGCGGCAATAATATTGAGGGCAATAAAACTGTAAAAATAGCCAGGCCCTTGATTTTTATACCCTTCGACTAAACTATTTTTAGTAGCGAGTGTGTACTCCATACCAAAACGAAAAAACGGGTACTTTAAAACGTTAACCACCACAATAAGCCAAAATAGCTGCCAGCCAAATAATGCGCCAGCTTGGGTCGATGCAACTAAGTGTGAGCCACCAATGGCAGCGGTTGCCATTAAAATACCTGGGCCGAGTGCCCCTAACCGAGACTTCCATGTGTTTTGTGTGTACTGCATTAACTTCTCAAATTTGGTGTTTTATGTGCTTTTATTATTAATTTTTATCATTAATAAACTGTGTGAGTGCATAACTTACCTAATTTACAGGCAATAAAAAAGAGCCCTTAGGCTCTTTTTAAAAATAACACATTGTTAGTTATTAATTTAAATCCATCTCTTGGATGATTTCGTGTGCTATTTCAGGTGTGGTACTTACAGGCTTTTCATGTAAGTTCGCTTTTATTTGCCCTTTACGATGCTTTAGTGCGGCATCGAGTTTTTTAGCTGCGCTTGAAATGGCTGGGTACATAACCTCGTTTTCCCCTTTAACTGATATTCGCGCACCTTCATAATTTGTACTAATTTCTGCTTGGAACTTGTGATGCTCTTTTGAAAGAATAATGTCGAGCGCTATCAATGATGGAAAATGACTCTCAATTTTAGAAAACTTTTCGTTAATGTGTTCTTTAATAGAATCAGTAACGTCAACATGGTGACCAGAAAGATTAATTTTCATAGGGTATCCTTTTTTATGTTACCTCACAGTTAGTATTGGGGGCTAAACGAATTAACACAAGAGAAAATAGCTAAATTTAGCAATTATTTATTACCCCACCTGATTTAGATCATTCATTTAGCATTAAGTATGCAAAAAGCCGCGTGATAGCGGCCTTTCAGAGGTGCTGATAATTTAACCATTCATGTAATTAATCTGTGTATGAACAGCAATAATCAGCAAAATCACTTACTTTTACATGGAAGCTGACATTAGCATCAACATTAAATGACTCACCCGCATTAAATGTTTTCCACTCGCTTTCACCTGGTAATAACACATCCCACTGCCCTGCTAACAACTCCATACACTCTTTTTGGTTAGTATTAAACTCAAATTCACCTGGTTGCATAAAACCCAAGGTTTTCGCTTCACCATTTCCTAAAAGCACAGTTCGGCTTGATACTTTGCCATCAAAATATACATTGGCTTTTTTAACCACACTAACGTTATCGAACTTTGGCATGTTAACTCCTGTTATTAATTTATAATTTTGTTACCTCCACAGTGCCTGATACACAAAAACCTTGCAAGTTAAGTGCTGTGAAAATTACTCATTTAGAAGCCAAAAGATTAAAAATGAACGACTTTATAGAGAGATATGCTTCGAGCAACGGGCTGCGAGTTTCGAACAGATCTTTTAGTAATTTATGCATAAAGAGGGCGATGAGACGCTGCGCTTTAGAGAGGTAATAAAAGTACAACTCATAAAAAAGCCCGCCCTGCTATACACAGGACGGGCTTTTAAATGTTAAAGCAGTCGCTTAAAACAATGCGTTTGCTTTATTAACGATGTTTTCTACGGTAAAGCCGAAGAATTCAAACAGCTCGTTAGCTGGTGCCGACTCACCAAAGGTGGTCATACCGACTACGGCGCCATTTAGACCTACGTACTTGTACCAGTAATCAGCAATACCCGCTTCAATCGCTACGCGACGTGAAACGCTTGCTGGTAATACGCTTTCTTTGTACTCAGGCGATTGATCTTCAAACGCATCAGTACACGGCATAGATACAACACGTACCTTTTTACCCTGCGCACGTAGCTCTTTCGCAGAGTCTTGCGCTAGTTGTACTTCAGAGCCGGTAGCAATAAGAATAAGTTCTGGGTTGCCGTCACAACTTAGGATGTAACCACCCTTTTTAACGTCGCTTAATTGCTGTGCATCACGTGCTTGTTGCTCTAAGCCTTGGCGAGTAAAGATTAATGATGTAGGACCGTCTTTACGTTCAATAGCTTGTTGCCATGCAATTGCCGACTCAACTTGGTCACATGGGCGCCAGTTGTAAAGGTTAGGCGTTAAACGCATGCTGGCAATTTGCTCTACTGGTTGGTGAGTTGGACCATCTTCACCTAAACCAATTGAATCGTGCGTGTATACAAAAATGCTTGGTTGCTTCATTAATGCAGCCATACGAACCGCGTTGCGTGCGTATTCCATAAACATTAAGAACGTTGCACCGTAAGGGATAAAGCCTTTATGAAGTGCAATACCATTCATAATTGCCGACATACCAAACTCACGCACACCGTAGTAAACGTAGTTACCACTTGCATCGTCTGCCGTTAAGCCTTTAGAGCCATCCCAAATTGTTAAGTTTGAACCTGCTAAATCGGCAGAGCCACCCATAAACTCAGGTAGTAACGGACCAAATGCGTTTAATGCATTTTGCGATGCTTTACGTGATGCTGGGTTTGCTGGGTTTGCTTGTAACTGCTCAATATACGCTTGTGACTTTTCAGCCCAATCAGCAGGTAAATCTGAATTTGTACGGCGTTTGTATTCAGCAGCGAGCTCTGGGAATGCTTGCTCGTATGCGGCAAATTTCTCATCCCAGCTTGCTTCAAGCTGTTGGCCTTTTTCTTTGTTATCCCACTGTGCATAAATGTCAGCAGGGATTTCAAATGCATCACCCGTCCAACCTAGGAACTCGCGAGATGCTTTAATTTCGTCATCACCTAGTGGTGCGCCATGACAGTCGTGGCTACCTGATTTATTAGGTGAGCCATAACCAATCACTGTTTTACAACAAATTAGCGTTGGTTTGTCGGTCACGCTTTTTGCTTCGCTAATTGCAGCACTTACAGCATCGCTATCGTGGCCATCAACGTCGCTAATTACATGCCAGCCGTATGCTTTAAAACGTGCTGGTGTGTCATCGCTAAACCAGCCTTCAACTTCACCGTCGATTGAAATGCCGTTGTCATCCCAAAATGCCACTAACTTGCCTAGGCCTAATGTGCCAGCAAGCGAACAGGCTTCATGAGAAATACCTTCCATTAAACAACCATCACCCATAAATGCGTAAGTGTGGTGATCAACAATGTCATGGCCTTCACGGTTAAATTGAGCGGCTAATGCTTTTTCAGCAATTGCCATACCTACGGCATTTGTGATCCCTTGACCTAATGGACCCGTAGTGGTTTCAATTCCTGGCGCATATCCATATTCTGGGTGGCCTGGTGTTTTAGAGTGCATTTGGCGGAAGTTTTTAATTTCGTCCAGTGGTAAATCATAACCACTTAAATGCAATAGAGAATAAATTAGCATTGAACCGTGACCATTTGAGAGTATAAATCGATCTCGGTCAGCCCACTCTGGATTTGTTGGGTTATGTTTTAGATAATCGCGCCATAATACTTCTGCGATATCAGCCATGCCCATAGGGGCTCCAGGGTGACCAGATTTGGCCTTTTGTACTGCGTCCATTGACAAGACGCGAATAGCATTTGCAAGTTCTTTGCGAGATGGCATGAATTCTCCTACCTTTATATGTATTTGCGCGGGTATTTATATACCTCCATTCTTACTTATTGTAGGGGCTGTGTGCAATTAAAAACCCATAAAAATAGGACATTATGAATATTTTTTAAGAACCATTTACTATTATATATTTTATTTAGACGTCTAGGCGTAAAAAAACTATGCAAGTTCGCTTGTTTTAGATAAAATACGCGCCTTAATTTTTTAGCGCTAATACCGACGTTTGTGAAGCGCAATATTTGTGAGCATAATTACAATGGCAAAACATTTATTTACTTCTGAATCTGTTTCTGAAGGTCATCCGGATAAAATCGCCGATCAAATTTCTGATGCGGTACTTGATGCTATCCTAGAGCAAGACTCTCATGCCCGTGTAGCGTGTGAAACTTACGTTAAAACCGGTATGGTTATGGTTGGTGGTGAAATCACTACTAGCGCATGGGTTGATATCGAAGAAATTACACGTAAAACAGTACGTGAAATTGGTTACACACATTCAGACATGGGCTTTGATGCCGATTCGTGTGCAATTTTAAACACTATTGGTAAACAGTCTCCTGACATTAACCAAGGTGTTGACCGTACAAGCCCTGAAGAGCAAGGCGCTGGCGACCAAGGCCTAATGTTTGGTTACGCATGTAACGAAACTGAAGTATTAATGCCTGCTCCAATTACTTATTCTCACCGTTTAGTACAACGCCAAGCACAAGTACGTAAAAGCGGCGAGCTTAACTGGTTGCGTCCAGATGCAAAATCACAGGTTACGTTTGCATACGAAAATGGCAAGCCAGTAGGCATTGATGCCGTTGTACTTTCTACTCAGCACAGCGAAGATGTATCGCAAAGTGATTTAGTAGAAGCGGTAATGGAAACGATTATTAAGCCAGTACTTCCTGCTGAGCTGATTACTAGTGCCACTAAATTCTTTATTAACCCAACTGGTCGTTTTGTAATTGGTGGACCAATGGGTGACTGTGGTTTAACTGGTCGTAAAATCATTGTAGATACTTACGGTGGCATGGCTCGTCACGGTGGTGGTGCTTTCTCTGGTAAAGATCCATCAAAAGTTGACCGCTCAGCGGCTTATGCTGCACGTTATGTTGCTAAAAACATTGTTGCTGCTGGCCTTGCTGACAAGTGTGAACTTCAGGTGTCTTATGCTATTGGTGTTGCAGAGCCAACATCTATCAGTGTTGAAACATTTGGCACAGGTAAATTAGAAGAAGCGCGTTTAATCGAACTTATTCGTGAACACTTTGACTTACGCCCTTACGGCCTAATTCAAATGCTTGATCTTGAGCGCCCTATTTATCTACCAACAGCGGCTTACGGCCACTTTGGCCGTGATGAATTCCCATGGGAACGCACAGATAAAGCAGACGCACTTCGCGCAGCAGCTGGCCTGTAAGCCACCTAGCTAATATTAAAACGGCCCTTTTTAGGGCCGTTTTGCTATGTGTATTAAGTTAGTCATAAAACAGTCTCGAACTGTTTAACATTTTAGGTATATACTCTGCTTATACAATAAAGCGTGTTAGGGATAAAAAATGGCCGACAATTTTCGTGTTATATTTGTAGGACTTGCAGAAGGCGCAGACAGCCAAGCAGTGACCAATGCACTGACAGAAAAACTAAAAACCTCACCTGAAAAGGTGGCGGCATTTTTTAATGGCAAGCCGCTGTTTGCTCCTAGCAACAAAGAGAAAGCCCTTAAGCAAGCTAAGTTACTTTCAACGCTGGGGATCAAAAGCAAACTTCAGCAAACAGCCCCTACACAAGCTACTTCTCAAAAAGCGCACGACAGCCAGCGAGATCAGCGCTTATTTGACGCCCTAGATTACATTACCAGTAGCCTAATTCGCCTTGAAGAAAAACTAGAAGATATTGAGCAACGCCTCCCTGAAGTTGAATTATCATTACCTGATGAAAATAATGAAGTATGGGAAGATGACGATTTAATGCTTGATGAGCCTCTCTCTACTGAGCCCAAAAAACGCGGCAACCTTGTTTTATATTCGCTGATTTCTACAGCCGTAATATTGCTTATTGTACTTGCTTTGTACTTATTATTTCCTAATTTATTCTCTTTTTAATTACGGTTAAGTTATTTAATGAGTAATAATCGCGCACAAATAAGACACGATATTCGTAAAGCACGTAATAACCTATCAAAAAACCAGCAAGAATTAGCCGCCGAATCGCTTAAAGTGAATTTTATTCAACACTTAAAAAGCATAAATCCGGCCAAAAAAAGCCATATCGCGCTTTATTTAAGTAATGATGGAGAATTAGATACTTCATTGTTAATTAATGAATTATGGAACACTGACCAGGCTATTTACCTGCCCATAATCCATCCATTTAATGGGGCTAATTTACTATTTCAACGCTATGAAAAAAACTCACCCATGAGAGCAAATCGCTATGGTATCTTGGAGCCTAAGCTGAATTGCTCTCAAATATGCCCATTACCTGAGCTTGATTACGTTTTAATGCCATTAGTGGCATTTGATAAATTTGGTAATCGCCTTGGAATGGGAGGTGGGTTTTACGATAGAACATTGGCACGTTTATACGAACAACATTGGCAACAACCGCAACTTATTGGCCTCGCACATGCGTGCCAACAAGTCGATGAGTTACCGATTGAATCGTGGGATGTACCACTAAAAACGATCATAACACCCGATAAAACCTACTGTTGGTAACAACTAATCTTGTAAACTAACAGCTATTTTGACACCAATGAGCAGACAACAATGACACAAGATGAATTAAAAAAAGCAGCTGCGTGGGCTGCACTCGAGTTTGTAAAAGAAAACACCATAGTAGGTGTAGGTACAGGCTCAACCGTTAATCACTTTATTGATGCCCTAGGCACAGTTAAAGACACCATCGTTGGCGCAGTATCAAGTTCAGAAGCATCTACAGCGCGCTTAAAAGAGCTTGGCATAGAAGTGTTTGAGCTTAACGATGTAGCAGCACTTGATGTATACGTTGATGGCGCAGATGAAATTAACGCCTTAAATGAAATGATCAAAGGCGGCGGTGCGGCGCTTACCCGCGAAAAAATAGTGGCAGCAGTAGCAAAACAGTTTGTATGCATTGTTGATGATACAAAACTAGTCGATACCTTAGGAGACTTCCCACTGCCGGTTGAAGTTATTCCGATGGCGCGCAGCTATGTTGCCCGCGAATTATTAAAACTTGGCGGTGACCCTGTGTATCGCCACGGTGTTGTAACCGATAACGGCAACGTTATTTTAGACGTACATAATTTAAAAATTACCCATGCTAAACAGCTTGAAACACAAATAAATCAAATTGTTGGCGTAGTCACCAACGGCCTATTTGCAGAGCGTGGTGCTGATAAAGTAATTATCGGCACTAAAAATGGGCCACAAATTAAATAGGATATGGTTATGAGTAAGGTATCGTTAGCAAAAGACAAAATTAAAATTCTCTTGCTTGAAGGTGTTCACCAAAGCGCTGTTGAAACGCTAAAACGTAACGGTTATAGCAATATCGACTACGTTAAAACATCGTTGCCAGAGGACGAACTTATAGAGCGCATTAAAGATGTGCACTTTGTAGGGCTTCGTTCTCGTACTCATATTAACGAATCTGTATTAAACGCAGCTGAAAAGCTAGTTGCTGTAGGTTGTTTTTGTATTGGCACAAACCAAGTAGATTTAAACGCAGCGCGTGAGCGCGGTATTGCGGTATTTAATGCACCGTTTTCAAATACTCGCTCTGTGGCTGAGCTTGTACTTGGTGAAATATTGCTGTTATTACGTGGTATTCCACAGCGTAATGCCGCTGCCCATCGTGGCGGCTGGTTAAAAACAGCTAATGGCTCGTTTGAAGCTCGCGGCAAAACCTTAGGTATTATTGGTTACGGCCACATTGGTACTCAGCTGGGTATTATGGCTGAAAATATTGGTATGAACGTGGAGTATTACGACATTGAAGACAAACTATCTTTAGGTAATGCTACACAAGTACATAACTTAACGCAGCTGTTGCAACGCGCTGATATTATTAGTTTACATGTTCCAGAGACACCGCAAACTAAAAACTTGATTGGAACAGCAGAGCTTGCCGTGATGAAGCAAGGCGCTATTTTAATTAATGCTTCTCGCGGTACTGTGGTTGACATTGACGCCCTAGCTGAAGCACTAACAGAGAAGAAGCTTAGCGGTGCAGCCATTGATGTATTCCCAGTTGAGCCTAAATCAAACGATGAAGAGTTTATTTCGCCACTACGTGAATTCGACAACGTTATTTTAACGCCGCACATTGGGGGGTCGACTCAAGAAGCACAAGAGAATATTGGTATTGAAGTAGCAGGTAAACTCGCTAAGTACTCAGATAATGGCTCAACTATTACAGCAGTTAACTTCCCTGAAGTATCATTACCAGAACTTGCCAACCGTAGTCGCTTGTTACACGTGCACCACAACCGCCCTGGCGTGTTAACGCAAATTAACCAAGCGTTTGCTCAGCATGGTATTAATATTGCCGCACAGTACTTACAAACAGACGAAGCAATTGGTTACGTGGTTATTGACGTAGACACCGTTCAATCTGAAGTAGCACTAAAAGAACTCAGTGCTGTTGAAGGCACAATTAGAGCCCGTATTCTTCACTAAATAATCAGCTATCAGCTATCAGCTATCAGCTATCAGCTATCAGCTATCAGCTATCAGCTATCAGCTAAAATAATAAAAGCCGTACTTGAATAATCAAGTACGGCTTTTTACATTAAACTGGAAGCTGGCAACTTATTCTATTATTTGCCTTTTACTTCTAAATTTATAAATTTAACCAGCTCTTCGGGTTGCCCTGCTAACATCATTAGCTGCTGATTTACTTCCATCATGGTTTTACCTTCAGGCAGTTTAGCTGAGACACTAAGCGAATTTAGACCTTTAGCAAAGTCAGTTAATGCTTGCGCTATTTCTTCGGTTACCGGCGCTTGCTGTAACTGTTGAGCTAGCATCATTTGCATCTGCTCTAGTGTCATACCTTGTTTGGCTAATTCACTTTCTAGCAAACCACTTAACTCGCCTTGGTTATCGAGCATTACACTCATAGTACGTGGCTCTAACTTGCTCATTGCTTGCATAATAAGTGTTTGCTGTTGCAACTCTTGCTCATAAGTAAGCGGTGTATCACCTGCTGTTTGCTGAGCTTTGCTTATTTCTAGTGAAGCATCCATAAGCGCTTTAGAATTAGCAAGTCCCATATTCATATCAATGCTGGCAATATCGTTGGCGTGCAGTTTAACAACTATATCGCTGTTACCTGATTGCTCATCGTAATCTAATGATGAGTGTAAATCATAACTGGCCGAGGCTAGTTGTGCATTAGTATCTGCAGGCAGTGTAGCGACAAAGCTTTTATCAAATTGGAAGTTCTTCAGTGTAAAAGCAGTATGTGGCGATATTTTATCGGTTTCGTAACCTGTCACTTCCACATGCTCAACCGTGGCAATATTTTCACCCTCAGGGCTGGTCACTTCTATATTACTAATGGCAACACTATTTGAAATAACACTCGCCGATAGTTCTGCATAGTTAAAGCTGGCACCTGTTTGTTCGCTAACCAAAGCCAACTGCTTATCAACCTCAGCGCGTACCTCTTGGGTTGCTACATAGTTTGCATAGCTTACGCCACCCACACCTGCAGCAATAATCGCGGCTGCAATCACTAATTTTTTCATGTTATTTCCTTATTAAACTCTTTACATAAGTGGCTTTAAGCAAGACTAACATTGAGAGCATAAGTCGTTAAGCACTTTTTGTTTGCTAATTAATTAAACTAAGTAGCTCGTGCACGGTTTTAACCGGCGTTATTTTGGCACCCAGCCCTTCCATTGATTTATGGTAGTTACGAAATGGGATAAATATTTCAGTAAACCCATGTTGCGCCGCTTCTTTAACACGGGGCACACCACTGTCGATTGGGCGTACATCACCATTTAAACTTAACTCCCCCATAATACAGGTGGTTCGTGGAACAACGAATTCGTTTAAACTACTCAAAAGTGCAGTAACAAGCGCTAAGTCAATACAGGTTTCTGATTCATCAATTTTTAAACCACCGACAATATTAAAAAACGTATCGTGGAATATTTTAGTTTTGGTGTGCTTACGTAAAATACCGGTGAGCATTTTGATCCGGTTCATATTTAAACCAACACATACTCGCTGTGGAAACTCTGCTTCGGTTTCAGTGGTTAAACACTGAATTTCTAGCAGTAAATTACGATTTCCTTTACGGATACAGGTAATTGTCGACCCCGGTGATTCAGTGGTTGAGCCCGATAAGAAAATTTCACTGGGGTTATCCACACTGAGCATACCGCGTTCACACATTTTAAAAATGCCGACGGTGTCTATATCACCAAAGCGATTTTTATTAGCGCGCAGGGTGCGCACTTGACCATCGTTGGTATCAATATGTAACAGTGCATCAACTATGTGTACTAAGGTTTGCGGGCCGGCTATTTCATTATTCTTATTTACGTGAGCAATAATAAACATAGTCACGTCGTTTTGCTTACAATATTGAGTTAATGCTTGAGCTGCACTTTTTACCTGAGAAGGTGAACCTGGGCTGCCATTAGCGGTATCGGTGACAACAGCTTGAATAGAGTCGATAACGGCAAACTTAATTTTGTTTTTATCCAGCTCTTCAATAATGGTTTCAACACTGGTTTCTGACAGTAAATAGAGTTCATCTTCGTTGTAATTTAGTTTTAACCGATTAACCCTATTTTTAAACTGCGATAGAGACTCCTCCGCAGTACAGTAAAGTGATGGCATACGCTGAGACATTCTTGCCACCAAATCAGATAGTAGTGTTGTTTTACCCGCCCCCGGATCGCCAGAAATAATATTAACCGAGCCGGTGGTTACACCACCGCTTAGTACACGGTCAAGTTCGCCAATTTCAGTAAGCTGCTTTTCAGCCTCAGAGGTTGCTACATCATTAATTTTCTTAGAACCACCGCCAATGCCACCGGCATAACCACCTACACTTGCACGAGCAGCTACCTTTTTGTTTTGCCCTGCAGAGGGTTTAAACTCTGCTAAAGTGTTCCATGCGCCACAGCGACACTGGCCTTGCCAACGTTGATAGTTCATGCCACATTCTGTACAAACAAACTCTACTTTTGCCGCTTTAGCCATTTAAACCTTACCTACTATTCTTTATTTTGAAATACACAGTGTTAAGCGCTTATTTTGCCATTGCTGGCTCTACCTTAGCAACAACGTCTTGTGGATCAGCGCATTTAGTATCACCAAATACGCTATATTAATGTAGTTTCACTTAACCTACTTTAGGGCATGTTTCTTGCTTTAAAAAACTAATTAACCCTTGCCAATTAATTGGCTATTAGAAAATAACAATAAACACAAAGTAAAGTTACGCATAGTATCGTGACCGCATTTGGCGGTTTTGCGAGATTCTATTTATTAAATATTCTAATAAATAATTGCAACAGTATACCTACTTTTTAAATTAGACGGTGATGATTTATAAATGGCTGATGACGTATTGCTTAAGCATGAAGCGCTTGTAAATGAATTAAAACAGTATTTGGGAAATGCTAAGTTTGATCTCATTTTCAAGTCAAAAACTGCCGAGTTAACTAAACCCGAGCAGTTTTTAATAAAAATGGAAATGTCGCGTTTATCTCAGCCGATAGACCGCTTTATTGATCTTCGTGGTTTAGTTACTGGCCAAGTAAAACCATATGAATACAAGGGCAAGCAACACTTTATGGATGACACCGCTATTGAAGTATTCGAAGCGGCCATAAAACAACATAAAGATTACACCCTTGCAGTATACGAAGCGGTAATGAATACCGAAAATAATTATCGCGTATTACAACAGCAATCAATTACACCAAAAAAAGTAGAAGCTAAACCACAACATGAACTGACCACCAACGTTATTAAATTTGCAGTTTATGAAAATCGCAGTGAAGAGCGGATGAATTACTCAATTAAAATTACTATTGAGTATGACGGGCAAGCAAAAATCGATGCGAGTACCTCTGATATTTCACTCAGTGGTTGTAAAATTAAGTTGGCGTCGCGCTATAACTTAAAAAAAGGTCAGCTTATAAATATGCATTTAGTAGGCTTAGAGCAAGATTTTCAGCTTGGCCTAAAAAGTGGCGTTAAATATGAAGTCGTTGCGATAGAAAACACCTCTGAAGAATTTAATCATATCCGCTTAAAGCGTACATTTGAAGAAAATAACAGCGCGTTTGATCGTTTTTTAGAAAGCTTTATTCATGGTAATAAACGCCGTTATAAAGTGAATTTAGATAACACCCTGGATGCGGTTGTTTCTAAAGGGTATGAACAATATTATATTCCTAGGGTTAATTCTTTATATGTTTTTATTAGCCAGCAAAACGGCGTTTATTATCCTAGCCTGAGCTTAACCACTGAGAACAGTTTATTTATTCAGCGTTACTTTACAGATGAACGCAAAAAATCATGTCTTTACAATGTGTTAAATCATAAGCGTATTCGTACCTTAGCGCTAAAACCTGTGGCAGTAAAAGAAGAATATTTGTATACCTTTACCCATGTCTCTGCAGGAAAAATTTATTACTACTCAGCAACTCGTTCTGAGCTTGAACAACAAACACAATTAAAAGCGTTATTTTTTGGTTTTGGTAGCCGAAGAGACAGTTGGCGTTGCTTTAAATTACAACTAATGCCGAGTCATACTGAAGATGCTTATATTCCTTTATCTTTACCTAACTCTTTAGGTAAAGATATTGAGAAACTGAATAAACCACCTTCACCACGTGTTGAAGGCGCGATAAAAGACGTAAAATATTTAATGCTACTTACCCAAGTTGGTAATGAGCATGAGCAACAGCATTATCAACAATATGAATTTGATAAAGCCTTAGCCAATAAATTAAAATATTTTGGCCACAGTAAACATGCATCTCCACCGGAGCTCAACACCGTACCTCTAGAGTATGTAAATCTTCGCTCTAATAAACGCTATTTATACAAAACTAATGTAGTGATTAATACTCGTGATGCGGTATTGCATGGGTATACCCGTGATTTTTCAATATTTGGCTTACAGCTAGAGTGCAATCAAGAAGTGGACTTTAAAAAAGGCGATATTGTTTCGTTATCATTTCCTGATTTGCAAAAAATTACCAAGAACTATTCATTAAATCTTATTCAATATGAAGTCATGGCAGTGAGCAAATCGCTGACTACGATTAATTTGAAAGCGCATGCAGATAAAGGCTCATCTCATACTGGGGTCGATTTTTTTACCCTTTTAATCAATAGTAATAAACAGAAATTAAAAGTTGCTGAAGAGTCACCTAAAGTACCAGGCCTTTCTACAGCACTTAGAAATATGGTAACAAAAACGCTTTGCCAGTTTCCGATTTATTTACATAAATCAATGGCGCATTTTGAAATTGGCGCCATGGGATTTGGTTTATATCCAAGCCCACTGCATGTTATTTTACAAAATTTTGCCTTGTTGAATGCTAAAACAGACTTATCAAATATTATTACTAAAGCGCATATTATTGATGTGATCACCCCTAATATTAAAGATCGCACCCGTCAAGATCCGCCGCTAGAGTTTAGTTTAGTAATTAACTTTGATCCTAAAAAAGAAAATATAGCCGATGCCATTACCAGCCAATGTGTTTTAGGTACTGACTGTAGCGAGTTTAAACAGCAAGTAAGTAAAGGGCTTAAATCTGAGCTGGTTTTTATAATGCGTTTATATATTTCTCGCACTGGTCGACTCGATACTGACTACTTAGCAAACGAGCTAAAATACGTTAGCCAATACGCAATTCACAAGGCCAAAGACTTAGAGGATGCATTATGGTCTGTATCAGGTGTGGGCGACATTATTGATGTAAGTGATGAAGCACTTGAGCATTTAGCGCTCAACCAACAACAGGTTGAGCAAATGTCTAGACGAAAGCTAATCTGGTTAAATCGTTTACGTTAAACCTGTGATGGGTTTAGCGGAACCGCCAGCATATATAACAGTTGTAATAACGAGCCTTGGCAAATAGCTGCTTGGGCTTGCTCAACTACTTTTGGTTTACCATGTACAGCAACGCCTAAGCCAGCTTGAGCCATCATTTTTAAATCGTTTGCACCATCGCCTATGGCAACTGTTTGGCATTTTTCAAGCCCCAGCTTTTGTTGTAGCGCGTTTAAAACAACCGCTTTTTGCTCAGCATCAACAATCCCACCTAACACTTTACCAGTTAGTTTATTGTCTTTAAATTCCAGCACATTAGCATGCACTTCATCTAAATTAATCAGCTCCTGCACTCGCTCAGCAAACGGCACAAAGCCGCCCGATGCAATCGCTAAATACCAATCGTGGTGTTTTAAAATTTGGCATAACGCTTTAATACCTGGCATTAAAGGCAGTGCACTTTTAAGCTCATCAATTAAGCTCTTTTCAATGCCTTCGAGCTTGGCAACACGCTGGTGTAAGCTTTCGCTAAAATCAAGCTTACCTGCCATTGCCTGCGCGGTTACGTTGGCAACCTCGTCGTATACATTCGCTAAGCGTGCAATTTCATCAATACACTCAATAGTAATGGCCGTTGAATCCATATCCATTACCAATAATCCTGGTTTTTGTAAATCTGGGGGGCTAGTTACTTGCACTAACTGACACGCCAAGGTATTTGCAAAAGTTTGAAGTTCAAGTGGGTTTATTGCGCGCTCTGCATTTTCTATATAAAAACATAATGCCGGAGATAACCCTAAATCTGGCTGATATTGACAAATAGCCGTTACTTTTTGCTGGTGAGACGCAAAAAACTCAATAATGCTATTGATATGCTGAATATTAAAATCACGGCCAAAGGCAATACTAAATAACCCTTGGTTTCTGTTTGGTGTTGTATTTAGTGGTGTAAAAACACCTTGTTGGTAGCTAAACCATTTATTAAGAATAAGTGATGATGATAATAGCTCAGCGCTTTGCTGTGCCATGTTCGCGTTCGACATGGGATCTCCGTTTATATTTCCTGACATTTAGCTCATTGATAATAAGGATATGAGATACAAAATTCGCCATCAGGGGGGATTTAGGGTTATAGTGTAGTTGTAACATCAAATCAAAATGCTGTCAGCAGCATATACGGTGACTATGAAAAATAACCATCTTAAAAATCCACTTACAGCCTCGCAAAAAAAGCGTTTAATTCGTTTGTTATTGGCCGCGGGTTGCTTTGTATTATTAAGCTGGGTAGGAATAAACAGTAGCCACCAAAGCCATCAACTACTTTACGATAGTGCCAATAGTGCAGCCAAGTCACTCACTCAGTTTATGGCACTGAATGCCAAAAAACCGCTAATAGAAAAAAACAAATCGCAGCTCACCACCTTATGCAACAATATCAGTAAAGATGAGTTTGTTCTTTCAGCCACCATTTATGATAAACAAGGTGTAGTGCTTGCAAGCAGCGATAACTGGCAATCACATCATGTATATGGTTTATTACCAGACTCATCACCAGGCATTAGTAAATTAAAAACACCGTTTGTTGAACAAGTTATTTCTGACGACAATCGCCCTATTGGCTTTGTATCTATTACCTATTTAACGCGTGCTGCGGTATCTTCAAGCCATAACCATTTTCACGATTTAGGCCGCCAAGTATTACTTATGCTAGTGATTGCTTGTATTTTTACTTGGCAATTAGGCCGAGGGTTAAAACGCTGGCAAGTAAATCGTTATATACAAAAAACGTCAGAGCACGAATCATAAAGCTGCTCAGCTAATCGATATTTATCGCTATTTGGCTTTAAAGCATAGAGCGCATCAAACACGTTAGGAATATGCAATGGGGTATTTATTTCTCCCTGATAACCATTTAGCGGCATTGAAGGTGAATCAGTCTCAAGCACTAAATGCTGTGACTCAAGCTTTGCTACAACCGCACGAGTTTTAGCAGCCCGCTCATAGGTGATAACCCCACCCACTCCAAGCTTAAAGCCCATTTTTATGTAGTACTGTGCTTGTTGTATTGAGCCTGAAAAAGCATGGATCACACCGCCATTCTTAGGCTTACAACGCTTAAACGATTGCGCTATTAAATCATGGCTTTGTCTGTGATGCACAATCAGCGGTAACTCAAGCTCATTAGCAAGCGCTATTTGTTGCTCAAACAGAAAGGTTTGTTTTTCAAGATTTTCGATACTGCGATCTAGCCCGCATTCCCCAATAGCCACTAGCTGAGTTTTGTTTGTTTTAGCAAAGTTATACAGTGATTCTAAATGCGATTGCTGATGTTGCGCTAAAAAGTAAGGATGTAGCCCTGCAGCTATTCTAATTTGTGGGTAGGTTGCTTTAAACTCGAGTAATTTTTGAGATTGCGCCAAGCTAATACCTGGCACAATAAATTGATTAATGCCCTTTGCTACACAGGCATTAATAAGCGATTCGCGATTTGTATCAAACTCACTAAAATCGAGATGACAGTGCGAGTCTATAAATTGCAAAGCTAGCAGCCAACTAAGGGTTTAAGCGGGTTATTTGCCAGCTATTGTCGGCTTGACGCTGATACATAAAGCGATCATGCAGGCGATGCGCTCCGCCTTGCCAAAACTCGATTTTTTGCGGCACAACACAATACCCGCCCCAAAAATCAGGGAGCGGAATTTCGCCTTTAGCGAATTTGTTTTTCATGTTGGCAAAGGTCTCCATTAGCACCTTGCGCGATGAAACTGGACGGCTTTGTTGCGACGCCCATGCGGCTAATTGACTTTCTTTAGGGCGAGATAAAAAGTATTTAGCGACTGCCGATGTAGGTAATGGTTTTGCCTCGCCGTATACAATCACTTGGCGCTCCATGTGGTGCCACGGAAAGTGCAGCGATATTTTGTTATTGCTTCTTAGTTCTTGCGCTTTACGTGAGCCGGTATTAGTAAAAAATACAAACCCGTTATCATCTAAATGTTTTAACAATACAATACGCTGTGAAGGCTGACCGGTTTCATCGACCGTAGCGACCACCATAGCTGTAGGATCAGGCAAGTTACTACCAACAGCATGCTCTAGCCAAGTTTCAAACTGCTTAAACGGATCATCAAGCAAGTTGTCTTCACTAAGCGCATCTTGCAGGTATTCACGACGAATATCTTCGAGTTTCATAAAATTCCCTCTAGGTTCTAGGTTCTAGGTTCTAGGTTCTAGGTTCTAGGTTCTAGGTTCTAGGTTCTAGGTTCTAGGTTCTAGGTTCTAGGTTCTAGGTTCTAGGTTCTAGGTTCTAGGTTCTAGGTTCTTAGGTTCGTTCTAGGTTCTAGGTTCTAGGTTCTAGGTTCTAGGTTCTAGGTTCTAGGTTCTAGGTTCTAGGTTCGTCAAAAGTTTATAAGCGCTCTGTAATACGTGTCACACTTTTCCTAGTGCCTAAAGCCTATTTCTTCCTAGTACCTTGTTACTTTTGTATGTGACTTAGGCTAAATAATTTTACCAACGCAGCTAAAGCGAACTACACGCAGCAGACGTTCACCTAAGTAGTTTAGTCTAAGATAAGGCGGACACTCGACTTATCCCTATGAGCATACGTAGTTGTATGTGATTAGGGTCAGTCGAGTGGACAACGCAGTATTAGATTAAAATACGACGGTGATTACATTTGCTCCATGACTTCGATACCTAGTAGATCTAACCCTGTTTTCAGCGTATCTGCCACTAAATTACACAATACTAAACGGCTATCACGAACACTTGGCTCTACGCCCTCTTTAAGTACTGGGCAAGCTTCGTAGAATGTCATATATAGGCTAGCTAGTTCGTATAAGTAACCACATAATACGTGCGGTGTGGCTTCATTGATCATCAGATCAAGAACTTCTTCTAACTGCAATAATTTAAGCGCGAGCGTTTTCTCTTGCGGCTCAATAATGCTCACATCAGCCTTTAAGCTTGCAGCATCAACACCTGACTTACGGAAAATACTGCGAACACGCGTATACGCATATTGTAAGTAAGGGGCTGTTGCACCTTCAAAACTTAGCATGCTGTCCCAGTTGAATATGTAATCGCTGGTACGGTGTTTAGAAAGGTCAGCGTATTTAACCGCGCCAATACCTACTTTACGGGCAATTTCACTACGATCTTCGTCAGATAAATCTGATTCACGCTCAGCGAGTTTAGCTGCTGCGCGAGTAATTGACTCTTCAAGTAAATCAGCTAATTTTACCGTACCGCCTGTACGGGTTTTAAATGGTTTACCATCAGCGCCCATCATGGTGCCAAATGGGCAAAACTCGTAACTGGTTTCATCACGTAACAAACCAGCTTTACGCGCAGTAAGTTCCACTTGATTAAAGTGCAGACTTTGGCGCGCATCAACAAATATTAAAATACGCTCAGCGCCTAGTTTGTTTGAACGGTAATCACACGCGGCTAAATCTGTGGTTGCATATAAGAAGCCGCCACCTGATTTTTGCACGATAAACGCTGAAGGCTCACCGTCTTTATTTGCCAGCTCATCTAAAAATACCACCTGTGCGCCTTGCGACTCTACTGCAATATTTTTATCTTTTAACAGGCTAATAATATCGTTAAGTTCACTGTTATAAGCACTTTCAGCCATAATATCGGCAGGCGTAAGGGTTACGTTTAAACGCTTATATACTTCCTCTGAGTGTTTCACTGAAGTGGCAATAAATAGCTTCCACAGTTTTTCACAGTGAGCGTCGCCACTTTGCAGTTTAACTACGTAGTTACGTGCTTTATCGGCAAAACCTTCTTCGTCATCAAAACGCTTTTTAGCATCGCGGTAAAAAGTTTCTAAGTCAGCAAGCGCAACAGTATCTAAGTCAACACCTTGGTTAATTTGATCTTCTAAATGCGCAATCAACATACCAAACTGTGTGCCCCAATCACCCATGTGATTTTGACGAACAACGGTATCGCCTCTAAATTCAAGTGCGCGTACTACCGCATCACCAATAATAGTTGAGCGTAAATGACCTACGTGCATTTCTTTTGCAAGGTTCGGCGATGAGTAATCAACCACTACTTTTTGTGGTTTGGCGTGCTCATTTACTGCAAGTTTTGCGTGGTTATTAGCGGCTTGTACGCTTTGTGCTAAAAACTCTGGCTTTAAGTGAATATTAATAAAACCAGGGCCAGCAATTTCCGTTTTTTCGGCAATGTCGCTTACATCTAACTGATCAATAATTTTTTGCGCCAATTCACGCGGATTACTTTTCATTTTTTTAGCTGCGCCCATCGCGCCATTAATTTGGTAATCACCAAACTGTGGACGTGTGCTTTGCGTAACCGCTGGGTTAGTATCTTCTGGCAAGCCTGCAGCGGTCATAGCGGCAATGGCTTTTTCTACTAAAATAGTACGAATATTCATTATATTATTTACCTTTATAAGCCCGCCAAAGCAGGCTTTGTGTTAATTCTAGTGGCTAAGTGTTAGTTCTCACGCGTGTGGTTAAATGTCACTTCAGGGTAACGCTCAGTCGACAAGTTAAGATTTACACGACTCGGTGCGATATAAGTTAAATTATCGCCACCATCGAGTGCTAAGTTGCTTTCGCACTTACGCTTAAACTCTTCAAACTTTTTAACATCATCACAGCTAACCCAGCGGGCTGTATTTACATTAACGCTTTCGTAAATTGCATCAACGTTATATTCAGCTTTTAAACGCGCTACAACCACGTCAAACTGCAACACACCTACCGCACCTACAATTAAGTCATTATTAATTAATGGTCTGAATACTTGTACTGCGCCCTCTTCTGAAAGCTGTACCAATCCTTTTAATAACTGTTTTTGTTTTAATGGATCGCGCAGACGAATACGGCGGAACAATTCAGGGGCAAAGTTTGGAATACCGCTAAACTTAATTTTTTCGCCTTGGGTAAAGGTATCACCAATTTGAATCGTACCGTGGTTATGTAAACCAATAATATCACCAGCGTAAGCATCAGCCGCACGCTCACGATCGCCCGCCATAAAGGTTACCGCATCAGAAATACTGACTTGTTTACCGATACGCACATGATTCATTTTCATGCCTTGGCTATATTTACCCGACACAATACGCATAAAAGCAATACGGTCACGGTGTTTTGGATCCATGTTGGCCTGAATTTTAAATACAAATCCAGTGAAGTTTTCTTCTGTGGCTACAACTTGGCGGTCTTCTGTCTCACGTGGTAATGGGGTTGGCGCCCACTGAGTTAACCCATCTAAGACATGATCTACACCAAAGTTACCAAGTGCGGTACCAAAATACACAGGCGATAACTCACCCGCTAAGAATAGATCTAAATCAAATTCGTGTGATGCACCAATAACTAGCTCTAGTTCATCGCGTAACTGCGCTGCAAGTTCATCACCAATGGCTTGGTCAAGCTCAGGGTTATCGAGCCCTTTAATACTGCGTACTTCTTGAATAGTGTGACCTTGACCTGTTTTATATAAGATGGTCTCTTCGTTATGGATATGATAAACACCTTTAAACTCTTTACCACAGCCAATTGGCCAAGTAACAGGTGCACAGGCAATATTTAGCTCTGTTTCTACTTCGTCAAGTAGTTCCATTGGGTCACGAATATCACGGTCACATTTATTCATAAAGGTAACAATAGGCGTGGTACGCAGGCGTGTTACTTCCATTAGCTTACGGGTACGCTCTTCTACACCTTTAGCAGCATCAATTACCATTAAACACGAATCTACCGCGGTTAAAGTTCGGTATGTATCTTCAGAGAAGTCTTCGTGTCCTGGGGTATCAAGTAAATTAACTAACGCATTGTTATAAGGAAATTGCATTACAGAGGTAGTAACAGATATACCACGCTCTTTTTCCATTTCCATCCAATCAGACTTAGCATGCTGATTAGAGCCACGGCCTTTTACCGTTCCAGCTTTTTGAATTGCTTGTCCGAACAACAATACTTTTTCAGTGATAGTGGTTTTACCCGCATCCGGATGCGAGATGATCGCAAAGGTACGGCGTTTATTAATTTCGCTAAGGAGATTTTGGTCTGCCATTAAAAAGGTTCTTTTAGTTGATATACGGATGTATTTGTATTTTAGTATGCTGAGCTTTCAAGGCTAAAAATAAGCTAACCTCTAAAGCTCAACATACCCCAACAAGAACCCAAATTAGCTCTTGTGACGCTATCCGTTAAGTTAATCGTAATTAAAGACTATTTTCGCTGATCTTGGCTTTATAAACAATCAATGGTTGGTTATTAACGGATCTTTTTTAAGTTTGGTGTTTTCAGCGATTATTAACAATAACGCTATAAATTGCCCACTAACTTAACACCAAGCTTGAGTAATAGGGCTGTAAATCATATTATTGGTCGATTACATGGAGGATTTGATGTTGGGTAATGAAAACCAGTAAGCTAAGTATTCGATTATTATGGTATATAACTCCACTGGTTATACTGCCATTGTTATTTTTAGGGGGCTTTACGCTCACTAATGTGACCAACTCTACGCAAAAGCAGGCCGACTTGATCATGAGTCGCTTTGTAGAACAACAACAGCAAAAAGTATTCAACTATATCGATTCTTTTCATGCAACGGCTAAGTTACTCTCTGCTTCACCGGTACTAAGTGACTTTTTAGCTAAAAATTTATTTGAAGACGCCAGCTATACCTATCGCCTTGGCGCGTTAATGGACGTATTTGCCAGTTACAGTGAAGCCTACCCTGACATTATTAGTATTAACTTAGTCTCAAATACAGGTAAAAGTGACGCCTATTATTCCAGTAATTTAACCGTAGCGCCCAAATCCTACCCATTTTTTGATCAAGTTAAACAAAGTAATTTAAGCCAGCAGCAGTTTATGGTGCAAAAAGAAGATGGCACCACTAACTTATACTTTGTGCAGCGCATATATAGCGTCGACTATTATTTAAAACGCCCACAACAATTAGGCTTTATTATTCTTAAAGTCGACCCTTCTATTTTAAACACCAGCATTTTAGAAGCGCCTTATAACAACACCTTAAATTTGTTACTGGCCAACGATGGTAAAATTTTATTTAGCTCCGATTATAAAATGCGTGGCCACTATGTCAGCGAGTATGAACTAAATAAAATTAACGATTTAGCGGATATAGGCAGCTTATCAACCATTGAACTTTCAAGTGTGGATAAAATAGAGCGACTGATTTTTGCAGCCCAAATGAGTGGCGGCTACTATTATGTGTCGACCATTCCAAAAGCAGTATTGTATCAGTCAGGCAAAGCAATTAGTGTGATCACTGGGCTAATTGTAATTATTTCTGTGATCACCCTACCAATCTTAATTTTTATTGTGGTGCGTAATTTACTGCTTAACCCAATAGAATTATTAGGTGAAGCAAGTCATCGCGTTGGTGATGGCGACCTCTCTGTTACACTCCCTGCATATACTACGGATGAAGTAGGAATACTGTTTAACGACTTTAATCACATGATTAACCAAATTAAGCATTAT
This sequence comes from Pseudoalteromonas undina, assembly GCF_000238275.3. Taxonomy (NCBI): domain Bacteria; kingdom Pseudomonadati; phylum Pseudomonadota; class Gammaproteobacteria; order Alteromonadales; family Pseudoalteromonadaceae; genus Pseudoalteromonas; species Pseudoalteromonas undina. The sequence continues at coordinate 395,409 of NZ_AHCF03000003.1, read as the reverse complement.
CAACAGCAACTAGAAGAATATAAGCATCACTTAGAAGACAAAGTAGAAAGTCGGACTAAGGCGCTTGAGTCGATGAACAGTAAGCTTGAAACCGCCATCGCCCAAGCAGAACAAGCAAACCAGCTTAAAAGCCGCTTTTTAGCCAATATGAGTCATGAAATTCGCACTCCGCTTACAGCCATTATGGGATTTACAGAGCAACTACTGCATAGCGAAAAACCAACCAATGACAAACATCATTTAGGCACTATTCTACGTAACTCAAAACATTTGTTAGAGCTTATTAATAACATTCTCGATCTTTCAAAAATTGAAGCCGAAAAACTCGCGGTTGAGCAAACGCCGTTAAATGTTGTACAACTTATTCATGATGTTGAATCAATCATTAAACCTCTAGCACAAGAGAAGCAGCTGTCATTTACAATTAATTATGCACTTCCGCTACCGCATACCATTAATAGTGATATTACTCGCTTAAAACAAATACTGATTAATATTGCCAGTAATGCGGTTAAATTCACTGAGCAAGGTCAGGTTACAATAACCGCTAAATACCAAGCACCAAAAACGCTTACCTTTGTTATAGAAGATACTGGCATTGGTATGTCGTCAAACCAAATAAAACGATTATTTACGCCATTTGAGCAAGCCGATGCTACAACGACACGTCGGTTTGGTGGTACGGGATTAGGGCTGTGTATTTCAAAAAACTTAGCTCAGTTACTAGGTGGTGATGTAAGTGTAACCAGTGAGGTGGGTGTGGGTAGTTGCTTTACCATCGATATAGATTGCCATTTGCATAATAGCCTTGGCGGCAATTTATTATTAACCGAGCATTCTCAACTAACACCAGAAAAGGATCCGCAGCTATCTTTTGCAAGCAACAGCTTTGATGCACATATTTTGGTAGCAGAAGATAACCCCGATAATCAGTTACTGATTAAATTGCTATTACAAACATGGGGATTAGAGCCCGATATAGCCAACAATGGTGCACAAGCTGTAGAAATGGCGTTGGTAAACGACTACCAGCTTATAATCATGGATATGCAAATGCCGGTTATGGGTGGGTTAGAAGCAACTAAAATGCTCAGAGATGCGGCCTATGATGGCCCAATTATCGCTCTGACCGCGAATGTGATGAATCATGATATTGATACTTACCTTGAAGCAGGCTGTGATAAAGCGCTGGGTAAACCCATTGATAAAGACGCACTAGAAAATGTATTAGTCAGCTATTTACACCTTGAACGTGATAACCAAAACAAGTGGGATAGCTTATTGAAGAGTGAAAAGTTTCAGCAAATAAATGCTAATTATTTAGCAAGTTTACCTGATTATTTACAACAGATAAAAGCACTATATAACAGCCGTGACTGTGAGACATTACGCGCCCTTGCCCATAGTATTAAAGGCAGCGCTGGTTGTTTTAACTTTGATGAAATTTACCAAAGCGCCTCAGCGCTTGAGCAAAGTTTAAAAGGCAATGATATGACTCAAAGAGAAAAACGCGTTTTAGAACTCATTACAGCAATAGAACAAGCCATCGCTAATAAGTAATCATTAAAAATTTAAACCCAGTGCCATGCCCATTAAAATCGCATCTTCAAAGCCGTTTTTATTTGGCGCATCGCTGGGGTAATAATTTTTACGTACTGACATTTCAATAAAGCCCGCACGCTCATACAAAGCAATCGCCCGCGTATTAGACTCTCTCACTTCTAAAAATAAGTTTTCGGCACTGTGTTGCTCGCCGTACGCTATAAACTGCGTTAATAACTGCTTAGCAAATCCTTGTCCCTGAAAGCTCGGGGCGACACAAATATCCATTAAGGTAAAATCGGGCCCTGCTTTTTCACCAATGTAAAAGCCTATCATTTGCTCGTCTTTGAACGCAGCTAAATTAAAATAGCGCCCCTGCAAACACGACTGCATTGTTTTTAACGTCCAAGGGTGTGTATGACAGGCATTTTCAATGGCCATCAGCTCATTGATATTCTCATCGGTAACCGACTTAAAGTGTATCAAGGTGTTCACTCATTAAAGCCCATAACGCACGTTTTTGCGCACAGGTTAGGTTAGAATCAGGCAGGCCTAATTGTTGCTCACTAAACTCAATGGTTGATGATTTAACAATTGAGTTTATTGTTACAGGCGCAAAGGCACGCTCAATATCATCTTTTAATGTATCACAGAGTATTAACGATGAAGTCGCTGACAACTCAGCTTGAGCTGGGCGAAAGTGTTGATTAAGTTCAAGCTTTTCTATACCAAAAACAGATGCGTAACGTGAATGCATAACAACTCGATGGATTAGTAAGATGAATAATATAGGAAGTAATCAAAACGATGTAAAGAAGAAATGGCAGGGGCGGAGAGATTCGAACTCCCAACCGTCGGTTTTGGAGACCGCTGTTCTACCAATTGGAACTACGCCCCTGCAATGACGATGAATTATAAAGACCTTTTGACAAAGGTAAAGTAAAAAATCAACTTTTTGGTTTGTTTGCTTTTTAAATAAACAAAACGGCGAATTAGCATGCTAATTCGCCGTTAGTTATTACGAAATTACAGTAACGGGAGGATTATTCCCACTCGATAGTTGCAGGTGGTTTACCTGAAATATCATAAACAACACGTGAGATACCATCGATTTCGTTAATGATACGGTTTGAAACCACACCTAAGAACTCATACGGTAAATGTGACCAACGCGCAGTCATAAAGTCAATGGTTTCTACACAACGAAGTGAAACAACCCAATCATACTTACGTGCATCACCCATAACCCCTACCGACTTAACCGGTAAGAATACAGTAAACGCTTGGCTTACTTTATGGTAAAGCTCTGCTTTGTGAAGCTCTTCAATGAAAATAGCATCAGCGCGGCGAAGTAAATCACAGTACTCTTTTTTGATTTCGCCAAGTACACGCACACCTAAACCTGGCCCTGGGAATGGGTGACGGTAAAGCATGTCGTACGGTAAACCTAGCTCTAAACCAATTTTACGTACTTCATCTTTAAATAACTCACGTAATGGCTCTACTAAGCCCATTTGCATATCATCTGGTAAGCCGCCCACATTATGGTGCGATTTAATTACGTGTGCTTTACCAGTCGCTGAGGCCGCTGATTCGATTACGTCAGGGTAAATTGTACCTTGGCCTAACCATTTTGCGTTTTTAAGCTTTTTAGCTTGCTCATCAAATACATTAATAAACGTGTGGCCAATGGCTTTACGCTTATCTTCTGGGTCTGATTTACCTGCTAAGTCATTTAAAAATTGATCTTCGGCATCTACTTTAACAATGTTTAAGCCAAACTTATTGCCAAACATATCCATAACTTGCTGGCCTTCGTTTAAACGAAGTAGCCCGTTATCAACAAATACACAGGTTAGTCGTTCACCAATAGCACGGTGAATAAGCATAGCTACAACCGATGAATCTACACCGCCTGATAAGCCTAAAATAACTTCGTCGTCGCCTACTGTTTCTTTGATACGCTCAATGGCGTCATCAATGATTTTTGCCGGCGTCCATAATTTTTCACAACCACAAATATCAATAGCAAAACGCTCTAGTAAACGTTGACCTTGATGTGTGTGTGTTACTTCTGGGTGAAATTGTACGCCGTAAAAACGTTTTTCTTCGTTAGACATTGCCGCATGTGGACAAGTAGATGTTTTAGCAGTAGTTTTAAAAGTATCTGGAATTTCCATTACTTTATCGCCGTGGCTCATCCACACATCTAGTACACCATTGCCGCCATCAGTAATATGATCTTCAATGGCATCAAATAATGCACAGTTACCCACTTTTTCAACTTGTGCGTAACCAAATTCTTTTTTATCTGAGCTATGTACACGGCCGCCAAGCTGCGTTGCCATAGTTTGCATACCGTAACAAATACCAAGTACGGGGACGCCTGCATTAAATACATACTCAGGAGCACGCGGGCTGTTTTCAAGCGTAGTTGATTCTGGGCCACCTGAAAGGATAATACCTTGTGGGTTAAACTCGCGAATTTGCTCTTCGGTTACATCCCAAGCCCAAAGCTCACAGTAAACACCAATTTCGCGTACGCGACGGGCAATTAACTGCGTGTATTGTGAACCAAAATCTAAAATGAGGATTCGTGAATCGTGAATGTCTTTGCTCATGAAGTATCTCGTAAAGTCAGGTGCTAAACGCCACCAGCTTAAGCTGTGTGACTATATTAGGGCTAACAAAGGTTAGCCCACTTATTTCAAGTTGTTAAGGCTGATTAGCCTAAACGGTAGTTCGGTGCTTCTTTAGTGATTTGCACATCATGAACATGCGACTCACCCATACCAGCAGAAGTTACACGTACAAACTGTGGTTTAGTGTTTAACTCTTCGATTGTGGCACAACCGGTTAAGCCCATTGCACTGCGAAGACCACCCACTTGTTGGTGAATAATGGTTGCAATTGGCCCTTTATAAGCAACACGACCTTCAATACCTTCAGGTACTAACTTGTCAGCTTGGTTTGATTTTTGGAAGTAGCGATCTGATGAACCTTCTTTTTGATCCATCGCACCTAAGCTACCCATACCACGGTAAGACTTGTAGTAGCGACCTTGATAAAGTTCAACTTCACCTGGTGCTTCTTCAGTACCCGCGAGCATAGAGCCAACCATTACACACGATGCACCCGCAACCAATGCTTTTACAATATCACCAGAAAAACGAATACCGCCATCGGCAATCACTGGAATATCGCGACCTTTAAGGCCTTCAACCGCATCTGAAATGGCTGTTATTTGTGGTACACCACAACCAGTAACAATACGTGTAGTACAAATAGAACCTGGGCCGATACCTACTTTGACAGCATCAACACCGGCATCTGCAAGGGCAATAGCACCTTCGGCAGTTGCCACGTTACCCGCAACAATTTGTAAGTCTGGGTAAGCTTGACGAGTCGCTGCAACACGGTCAATAACACCTTGAGAGTGACCATGAGAAGTATCGATTAGTAGTACATCAACACCGGCTTCAACTAATGCAGCAATTCGCTCATCAGTGCCTGCGCCAACGCCTACCGCAGCACCTACACGTAAACGACCTTGCTCGTCTTTACATGCATCTGGTTTGTCTTGTGCTTTTTGGTAATCTTTTACGGTGATCATGCCTTTAAGTTTAAACGCATCATCAACCACAAGAATCTTCTCAATGCGGTGTTCGTGCATTAAGCTTAAGATATCTTCGCGAGCAGTTCCCTCTTTAACCGTTACTAGGTTTTCTTTTTTCGTCATCACTGTTGAAACCGGCTGTTCAAGCTTAGTTTCAAAGCGCATATCACGACTAGTTACAATACCTACAAGGTTATTTTCGCTATCGGTGACCGGAAAACCTGAGAATCCCTTTTCCTGAGACAGCTCAACGGCATCTGCAATAGTCAGATCGGCGGTTACTGTAACAGGGTATGAAACAATACCTGCTTCATAGGTTTTAACTTTACGAACATTTTTCGCTTGTTCTGCAATGGTCATGTTTTTATGAATAAAACCAAGACCACCTTCCTGCGCGAGGGCAATAGCTAAACGAGCTTCTGTAACAGTATCCATAGATGCTGAAATGAGCGGCAAGTTAAGTTTGATACCACGCGTTAAGCGAGTTGAAATATTTGCCGTATGTGGCAAAACAGTAGAATGACCAGGTACTAAAAGTACGTCATCAAAGGTAAGAGCTTCTTTAGCGATTCTAAGCATTTTGGCAACTTCTCACATGTGGATCTAAGATAAGGAATTGCGGCCAAATTTTAACAGCGTTGTAGGCACTAGTAAATAATATTTTGTATTTATTTATGATAAGCTAGATTTATAAATGTTTTTTGGTAGTTTTTATGTTTTCTAAGCCCTCGCAAACGGTTTATACCGTATCTCGCCTTAATCGTGAAATACGTGCCTTACTTGAACAAGGTTTTGCGTCTTTAATACTCACAGGTGAAATTTCTAACTTTATTGCGCCTGCTTCTGGGCATTGGTATTTTTCGTTAAAAGACGATAAAGCGCAAATTAAAGCCGCCATGTGGCGAGGCAATAATCGCAACCAAAGTTACCGACCAATTAACGGCGCACAAGTAACCGTTAAAGCACGTGTATCTTTGTACGAGCCCCGTGGTGACTACCAGCTTATTGTTGAACATATGGAGCCTGCCGGCGAAGGACAACTTAAGCAAGAGTTTGACGCGCTAAAAATGCGTTTGGCTGCAGAGGGCTTATTTAGCTCCGCTTATAAAAAATCCCTACCCCAAAACATAAATCGCATAGGGGTGATCACCTCACCTACAGGCGCCGCAATTAAAGATATTTTAACAGTACTAAAACGTCGTGCTCCGCAATTAGAAATCGTTATTTACCCCGCTATGGTGCAAGGCAAAGAAGCCCATGGCCATTTAATAAAGCAAATAGAGCTGGCAAATTTACGTAATGAAGTCGACGTTATCATTCTCGGACGCGGTGGTGGTTCATTAGAAGATTTATGGTGCTTTAACCATGAGCACCTTGCTCGCGCTATTTATCAAAGCGCACTACCCATTGTGAGCGCTGTTGGCCATGAGATAGATACCACAATTAGCGATTATGTCGCTGATGTACGTGCAGCAACTCCTTCTGCAGCCGCAGAGCTCGTAAGTCCCAATACGCAAGAATTACACAATAAGGTTAACCAATTAATTAGCCGTTTAGCGAATGCATTTAAACACGACATTGCCGATAAACGCGCACTAGCCACACAGTTGCAGCACCGCTTAAATTTATGCCACCCGCGCAATCAGCTAAACCAAAAATCACAACGCTTAGATGAGTTGAGTATTGCACTGCAACAGGCAATGCGTCAGCGTTTATACAAGCAAGAACGCGTGTTAGCTAATTTAACTCCACGCCTAATGCGCCAATCACCAGATAAAAAGCTAGCAAATGCAAACCATCAGTTAGCACAACTACATGCAAGGTTACACCAAGCGATGCAGCAGCAACTACAACACGCAAATAATACGCTTGCCTTACAAGCAAGTCGGCTTGATTCGGTCAGCCCCCTTAATGTATTAGCGCGCGGTTACAGCATAACGAAAACGGCGCAAAATAAAGTGGTTAAATCAGTGGAAGATGTAAAAGTGGGTGATGTGTTGATCACTGAGTTAGTAGATGGCCAGGTTATTTCAAAGGTAGAAGCTTAGCCATATTGCTAAGCGCTAGCCTTGCGTACTAACAGTAAACTCAATACGGGCATCGTTAGATTGAGATGCACTGAGTTTAAATTGCTGCCACCAAGGTTCAAGATGAAGTTTATCGTTTAGCTCGCGCCATAATTTAGCTCCATAATTAACGGCATGTTGGTTAATGGTAAGCTCAAACTTACAAATTGTTTGCTTACACTTTAGCGCTGTAAGCTCAGCGCTATCTGCAAACTCATTAATAATTAAAAAGTCAGTTAACGCGACTTCAAGCTCGTAACTCCATTCGAGATTATCAGCCTCTTGTTCAAACTGTATTGCGAGCTCATCATCAAGCTCTACACTTTCTGATTGATTTAACTTTAACTGTTGTTGAGACTGCTTAAGCTGGATTGATTTTTTTTCAAGCCGCTGATTAAGCTCAACCACATGTTGTGCTAGCTGAGTTTGTTGATCAGCCTCTTGGGCTTTATTAACCTGCACTAAACCTTGCAAAGTAGTTGTTTGATTATTGACTTGATTGCTAGCCGAAGAGATTACAGCTTGTTTGGGCGCTGAGGAAACACGAGTGGAATCTTTAAAAAACAAAAAGTAACCACTTGCTAACGCCACGCCTGAAGAAAAACAGAGCAGCATAGCCACAAGGTTACTTTTATATATCATTTCTAGGTACTCAAAAATTAAAGCATTGCACTGGTGTGCGATTCGTTTTCTGGCTCGGGGTATTCTAAAAAGTTTTGGTTCATACTTTCTGCCGGGCACTCACAATCAGGACGACCAATAATTTTTGCAGGTACGCCAACAGCAGTTGTGTGAGGCGGCACAGGGCTTAGTACCACAGAGCCTGCACCAATACGTGCGCCCTCGCCCACTTCAATATTACCCAACACTTTAGCGCCCGCACCAATAAGTACGCCCGCCCTGATTTTAGGATGGCGATCGCCTTGCTCGTTACCCGTACCACCTAATGTAACCGATTGTAATATAGATACATTATCTTCAATCACGGCGGTTTCGCCAATTACAATACCGGTAGCATGGTCAAACATGATGCCTTGGCCTACTTTACAGGCAGGGTGAATATCAACCCCAAACACCTCTGAGGTACGGCTTTGAATAAAGCGCGCAAGCTCTTTACGATTTTGTTGCCATAAGCAGTTAGCTAAGCGGTGTGCTTGTATGGCGTGAAACCCTTTTAAATTTAAAATCACAGTAAGGTAGGTTTCGGCTGCAGGGTCACGATCTTTTACTGCTTTAATATCATGAGCAACATGTGTCAGCATGCGGTCACACTTTACAAAAGCTTGGTCAAACAGCTCACGGATTGTAAAAGCAGAAACCACAGCATCAGCTAGCTTGTTAGCAACAATAAAACTCAATGCCGACCCTAAGCACTCATGATTTAAAATACACGAATACACATGGCTCGCTAAAAGGGGTTCACGAGTTACTACTTCATTTGCTTCGCTACGAAGCTGTTGCCAAATTTCATGACGCATAATAATGCCTTAAGTTAGTACAAAGAGCCTACCGCTAATTCTAACGGATTTAGCCGCCTAGGTGTTAATCCCTTCGTTATTTGTTCTAGTTATTAGATATAACTAGCTAAGTTTTATCTATGTAATACTTTTTTAAAGCTAGAGCATATGACAGCTAGGCTGATTTAGCTATTCATACAAAAATAAAATAAGTTAATAAAAATCAGTAAATAACAACATATGACAGCACGTGTGTCATGTGCCAAAATGGCCACTGGCGTACTGCTGACGGCGTAAAAAATAATAATAAACGCTAAATTAGCATCATCAACTCAACAAGGATAACGATGATGAAAAACGACATATTAAATACAAAAAAACTTGGTTATAAATTTTACTTTCAAGATGGCGATAACCAAATAGCCTGTTTTGGAAGCTACTTTACTGGTAAAGAAGAAGTCTATATTAACGATGACTTAGTTAGCAGTAGACGCAGTGTTAATATAAAAAGCTCACACAAATTTGATTTTGAAAACTCGCAGTACCAAGTGAAGTTTGACATGCTCAATATACTGACTGGGCGACTTGAATGCACCCTATATAAAGATCAAGAAGTGCTTGCCAAGCAAGTTCAAAGTAGTCTTCCTAGCGATCCTAAAAAAGCAGCTTTATTTATTCTAGGCTGTGCATTAGGTGGTGCAGTATTTGGCTATACCACTGCAGCAGTAATGGAACTATTTGTAGGGAAACTTTAACATGCAATTAAACCCTACAACGGTAAAGTCGCTTAGGCACACATTCGATTGGACACAACAACAGCTTGCCGATGCCTGCGATATAAGCTTGCGAACCATTCAACGAGTAGAAAAAGAAGGTGCAGCCTCAAAAGAAACCACCATGGCCTTATGTGCGGTATTTGAAGTACGCCAAGGTGAGCTTATTAAGCTTGATGAAAACAACCAAAATGATGCCAATAACAGTCCATCTAAAAGTTTTATTGCTGGTTTAGTTATTAGCTCTGTTATTAGTTTTGCCCTTGGTGCAGCCTCAGTACTTTTAGTAAGTAACTAGTATTTACAACCTAAAATATAAAAATGCCCCAATGCTTACGGCACAGGGGCATTTTTTAATACTTAAAAACTTAAATTATTGAAATACTTTATCCACTTTCACTACTTCAATATTTTTCGCAGGAATTGCCAGTTTATAATCAGCAATTACCTTATCTTCAGCCACTAACTCGGCAGGCTTATCGGTGTTGTACACCATAGGCGAGGTTTGCATAGTTGCTAAACGTTTTTGCATATCTTCACCATCACCGGTAACAAACACATAGTGAATATTCTCAGTTTGTAGGTTGTCTTTAATCACTCGATTTACATCGTCAACAGTCAATGTTTTCAGTTTGCTTGTGACGTAGTTTACAAAGCTGTCGGTGTTATAAAACTCGCTATCTAGCGCATAACCTAACTGACGATTTTGACTAGCAACCATTTGTGGCACAAAGTTAATTAAAAAGTTACGTGTGGCTTCAAAATCTGCCTCGGTCATACCATTTTTAATTAGCTTATCTAGCTCAAATAATGCGGTACGGGTAGCAAAATGCGCATCATTGTTTGAGCGCAGTGGACGCAGCCACACTTGGAATATTTGCTCAGAGCGGCCTAAGTTTGCATCCGGTTTAGTTTGAAACATACCTCTAGGGAAGTATTCAATATAGGCGTAATCACCGTAATTCATGCCACGCGTTTGACGAATACGTTCGTACAAGTAACTGTTAGAACTGCGGTGCTCACCAAAATACGAACGCACTAGCCACAATGCGGTCCAGTCTTCGCTGCTACGAATGGTATCAATAGGAAAGCCAAACGATACAGCCGTTGATTGCGCTGACTTTTCAACAATTGTTGCATGATGACCTTCAAGCACTGGCGCATCAGGGATTGTTAAGCGGCTTTGTTCGCCTTTTGGAAGTGTCGCCAAGTCAGCTAACATTTGTGCTTTAAGTTTTTCAGGCACGGCACCAATTAAACCCACAGTAAGTTTAGCTTGTGTAAGCTCAGCATTATAAAATGCTTTAACATCATCAAGAGTGAGCGCTTCTAAATCTGATAAATCACCGTAGTTATAGCTTTCATAAGGGTGGCCTTTATAAAGCACACTGTAGAGCACTTCTTTACCCAACTCTTCATCATTAGAGGCTTTTAAACCTGATTTAATGCCATCGATCATTTCTTTTTTCAGACGTTTAAAGTCATCTTCTCTAAAGCCTGGGTTTAGCAGCTGCTCACTCACTAAGGCATACCACTGAGCTGCATTATCTTTATGAATACGCCCTTGGAACGACAGCATTTCTTTATCTATTTGATAACCAAAGCTACCCGCCAGTGGGTACATTGCCTTTTTAATATCTTTGTAACTCATTGAGGTTGAGCCACCTTGCGCCAGCATTGCGGCAGTGAGTGCAGCAACCCCTTTTTTACCTTGCGGATCGGCAGCGGCACCGGTATTAAATAGTAAGTTAATATCGATTAACGGCGAGCTATTAGTTTTATCCAGCACCTTAAAGATTGGCTTACTCGGTACTTGCTGATACTTAGCTACCAAGGCATTTAAATCGCTTTCTTGTTCAAAACCAGGGGCTTTATCAAGTGCCGACATAGTAATTGTGGTGCGGGCATTATCAACAAAATACTTATTTGCAACGGCTCTAATATCTTCGCTAGTGATATTGTCTGCCGATTTATACAGCTGATTAATTACCTCAGGATCGCGCTCAAAATGCATATAGCTGGCAAGTGTAGAAGCAATTGCTTGCGACGAATCTAAACCATTTATAAAACTGTATTTAAGATTAGACTTTAAATCGCTGAGTTTTTGGCTATCAACCAACTCGGTACGCGCTTTGGCATACGTACGGTTTATAGCATCACGCACTGTGGCTAAATCATCGGCATTTTCAACTTTTACAAATACATGCAGTAACCCTGGATCTTTAGTTTCAGGGTTATAGGTAAACATTTGACTCGCGATTTGCTTTTCTACTACCAGCTCTTGGTAAATATCTGAATTGCTCGAAAAATAAAGCTGCGACAGTAAATCTAGTGCGGCTCTGTCTTTTTTCTGAGGCTCCCATGCGGCCCCTTTATACGACACAAGTAACCAATGGCCTGGTAATCCCTCGTTTTGCTCATGCACATATTTTGGCGCTTGCTGAGTTGGCTCTTTAGGAATATCAGCAACATAGTCGCCTTTTTGCCAGTTACCCCAATGTTTTTTAACCATCGCCATGGTCTCTTTTGGATCAACATCACCAACAATCACAAGCGATACATATTCAGGCTTATAAAACTTATCAAAAAACTCTTTACCGTAGGCCATTTGATCTGGCATAGCTTCAATGTCTTCAAAAAAGCCCATTGTAGTGTGTTTATAGGTATGTTTTTCGAACGCTTCTTGGCGTACCGCACTTAATAATTTACGAATTGGACTGGCATTATTTTTTAAGTACTCGCCTTTGACCGTTAGCGCTTCCGTTCTAAATTGTTCTTCGGTGTAGCTTAAGTTTTGAAAAATATCAGCTTCAATCTCAAGTACTTTATCAAGATGTTGTTTTGAAAAATTTAAGTGGTAGTTAGTGTAATCGTTAGTTGTGTAGGCGCGGTTATCAACCCCTGAATTTTTTAGAATATCTGAATACACATCTTGCGGAAACTTTTCAGAGCCTTTAAACATCATGTGTTCAAAAAAGTGAGCAAAACCAGTTTTACCCGCTTCCACTTCATTACGCGAGCCAACAGATACAGGTATTTGTAGCGATACTACATCTGGGTAATCGGTTTTAACTACCATCACACGTAGGCCGTTATCTAGCTCTTCTATTAGGTAATCTTGTGAAAAAACACGCTCATCTGCTTTATTAACTTGTTCTTGTTGAGCTGCTGTTTGCGTGTTTTGACTTTGCTGCATAGCACAACCTGTTAAGGCCAGCGATACCGCTAGGCTAGTTGCCAATAATTTAAATTTCATTGTTATCCCTTTTTAAATTGAGCAATTTTTAAAACATTTACCAAACTAAGTATGCCGTAAAGTAATTAAATATAAGAGCCCTAAGCCTATTAATTATGTAAACAACTGTGTCAGTTATTTAATTTAACTATGAAAATAATTCACGTTAGTTGAGAAACTTTCAACAAATAAATCTATCTAGACGTCTAAATGGCTGCTATATTAAATCCATCATCACAAATTAAGCTGGAATGGGGATTATGGCTTTATCACTTCAAGAAAAAATACAGGACACCAACCAAGGTGTTTACCTAATTGGCACAACACCGCCAAAAATTGGGACTGATAAAGCGCAATTAAAAATCATTGCCGAAAAGTTATTAGGCCGTTTACACGAAATTGAATATGACGGCGTAATTATTTATGACATTCAAGATGAAAGCAGCCGTACAGAGCAAGCGCGTCCATTTGCATTTAAGCAAACAGTTGATCCGCGCGAGTACAGTCAACTCTTACGAGGCTTATCTGATCTTGATGTAATTACTTATAAAAGTGTAGCTCAGCGCGGTGTGAGTGAGTTTAAAGCGTGGTTAGATGAAACTAAAAATGACTACGATTTAAAAAACGTGGTGCTAGTGGGCAGCCCATCATCAGCAGGTGATATAAAGCTGAGCTTACCGAATGCCTATAAAACTCTGGCAGAGCAGTCTGAAGACTTCTTTTTAGGTGGTGTAACCATTGCTGAGCGCCATGCCAACAAGCGTAACGAGCACCAACGCTTAATAGAAAAAACAGCACAAGGGTGCCAGTTTTTTATCTCTCAAGCCGTTTACAACGCACAAGCAACTATAGATTTAATAACCAGTTATGCGCGCACATGCAAAGCACAAGGCCTGACACCTAATCGAATTATATTAACCTTTACGCCTTGTGGTGGTGAAAAAACCTTAGAGTTTATGCAGTGGCTAGGCATCTCAGTGCCAGAGGCAACTAAATGGCGCATGCTTGATTCGGAAAATACACTAAGCGAATCAGTGCGTATTTGTCGCGAAAACCTCGACTCAATTTTAAAAAGCTGTGCCCACTTAGGTGTGCCGCTGGGCTTAAATATTGAAAGCTTAACCAACCGTAAAGAAGAAATTGACGCGTCAATTAACTTATACCGTTTATTAAAAGCAACAATGGAACTCAACCTTGCGGAAAAACTGATAGCTTAATTGCGGGGTTCGGGGTTCGAGGTTCGAGGTTCGAGGTTCGAGGTTCGAGGTTCGAGGTTCGAGGTTCGAGGTTCGGGCAACAATAATAAGCGACATAAAATAAGCCAGTTCAAGTAGTTAGCTTCGTTTATTTTAATAAGTACTAACTTGATCTGTCAGGTTTGAACAAAGCTAGTTTTTCGATGCCATGAGATGGAGTCCACCGTTTTAACTCCGCAAAGCCATGCTTTTTGTACAACCTTATTGCGGGCTCGTTAGCTACAGCCGTTTCTACAATAGCTTTTGTATATTCGAATGAGCCAAGAACGTAATTAAGTAATTTGCTTGCAATGCCTTTCCTAAAATAACTTGGGTCAACAGTTAAACTGTCGATCTCTAAATACTTATCTTTTAAAGTAATCTCTATGACTGCGGCAATACATCCATTTTCAATAAAACCGTAAAATAGGGTTTTGGAACTTTCTATATCTTTGCCACTGCGCGATAGCGGTGGAAAATTAAGAATACCAATAAGTTTAGCTTCAACTTTATAAGAATTTTGAAAGACCTCGAAAATTTGATTGGCAACTTCTTTATTCGAATTATCAAGCTTGTTTATCATAGTATGGTTGTACTCAAAAGTTTGCATTGCTTCTAACGCCTTGCTCACCGGAAAATTAGGAGCGCTGCGATTAATTTTTCCGAGTGCAGCAACTTGTTAGGCCTTACTTTGCCCAAGGTGCCATTTTTATTAAGAAAGACGCGTTATTGAACTTATACTTTCGGGATAGTTTGCTAGTTATAAAGAAAACCAATGCCAATGCTTTTTTATAATAATCCACAGCTTCATCAACATTATGAACTAATTCGGAGTATCGAAGCTGGATAGCATCTTTGTCACTTGGCAACGATTTTATCATTGATAAGTCAATTTCTGGAATATAGTCCCTTGCTTTATTCCCGAGCGTGTTCAAATTGTGTCCAAAGTATTTCTTTCCATCGGCCTGCTTTAGATACACTTTTAGCGTTTTTTCTATTGCTAGATGTAACTCCCAACACCCAATAGATGCTTGATGATTTTTAAATGAAAGGATATCCGTAATAGCTTTTTCAAAATGACTCCATATTCCCTGTGCCATATGAGTAGTTTCTGCATCAAGTTTGCTAGCAGACATTATATTTAGGTTTATCGATCGCGTCATAGATACAACTTCATCGAACTCAGAAAGTAGTACCTCTTTTTCATTTGTGGGTAGCTTATCCAGTATCAATGGAGTTTGAATCATATCGGGTAATGACTCGCTTTCTTGCAGGCAATCTGGAAAAGTAAGCCATGCTGTTTCATTTGGTACTTCAACTCTACTAGTTGTAGATGGGATTTTTACTAGTACAGGTTGCCCATAGGGATTAACAATTCCCGAATAAATTATATCCTTTGGATTTTTCGCGAGCTCGCCATATTTCTCCCAATACCAGTCGTTTACCAATGGAATTATTCCCTTAAGAAAAGCTTCACTTTTAAGAAGCTCTTCCTTGCTTCCAAAACTAGAATCAGTTATTGCAACATCAACAAAAATTGAAGCAGCTCGCATAAACCGATCAAATATAGCTACTTTTGACTCTTGGAGAATTTCATCAATATGCGGCATATGTTCATCAATAGCATCTTTCAATTCATACTTACTCATTAATGCCCCCTAATAGGCTTAATGCCTCGTTAAGAGGCAATAAAACTGTTGGCTAAAATTAGCGACGAAGGAGCAAAAGCCAGCTGTTTTTTGTCCTTTGAATTGGTTTGTTAAGTTTCGATTACTTGAATGCTTTTTTTAGCATCTTTTCAATTTCTTCGTTTACATATTTGGCGGCAACTTCCCTTCCTTCATCGGCTGCCACATCAATCAATGCATCATAGTCATTCAACTCTCCACACTCTTGACATTCAAGCATGTCACCCGAGCTGTATTCTTTTTCTGTATCTCCTTGTAGTTCACAATCACAGAACAAACACTTTAGGGAAATTTCAAACTGTTTATTTTCCATTAGCTGTCTCCAAATATTTTTAAAGCGAATGTAGCTAGAGCTAAAAAGAAGCCTAAAACAATGAACAAACCTTTATGATCTTCAATATAATCCGATGCTTTTTTCAAGAATGAACGAGAAGACTTTAACTCTTCAGATTTTTGTTTCGACCTTGCTGCGCCAACACCTTTTGGTGTTATTCTTAGATGTTCATATTTGCCAGAGCCAAGATAGCTATGTTTTAACCATTCATGAGCAAGACATTTATCCGCTGCCATTTTAAGCTCTTCTAAAGTGTATGATATTTTACTATCTGAGTTTATTTCTTCGACAAGTGCTTCATTAATGGTAATTTCAACCATTTTATAAGTCGTTCCATTTGACTCCATACAATCAAGAATATTATTTAATATTTTGAATTCTGGCATGAGCCCTCCTTAGAAACTTAACAGCTTATTGAACCCCATTTTGGTGGTTTATAACACACCAAAAAGGCGTATATTACATACCATGATAATTTCACCAACAATTACTTTTGTAAACAAGTAATTAAAAAAGCTAGGAGTTAAGCATGTTATTTTGCCCCAAAACGGCGTTTAATAATGTTATTAGACAAAACTAGGCTTCAACTCAAAAAAGCAGTAAAAATTTAACTTTTTCAGTATCCGCTTATCACTCTTAGCTGCTTGTCAGGTGAAATCTAAACTAATTCTCCTCAGCTGTAAGATCAGATATGAGCTACTACACCTATATGGCTTGCCTTTTTATTTTTATAATGTAATTCGCCGGTCAATTTATTTTTAAATTTATATTTTATTACTGTGTTTATCGCGGATTGTTTTTTTTAGCTGTTTCTTAATTAAGGTTTGTTCGCAATACAATGCAACAAAAACCCCAATAAAACTCGAAAAGATCACAATAAGCCAATAGTAAATACTATTAAAAGTGACCACCCCTGAAATAGACAGATACAAATTGAATGGAACCACAAAAATTAAAAATCCTAAGACTTTGATAAACTCCCTAAATAGCTGAGAGTCCATTTTGGCTGAGTTTATATGAGCATTAATAGTTTCGTCTGACACATTACCTAGCTCAGCGTATTCCTTTTTCAACCAATTGAGATAATTCAATGTCACTTCCTTTTTTATATTTTACGTTTTAATCACCTGATTTCATTCTCGACAAAATAATTACAATTTATTGATTACATGTAAACAATACAATGACTTAATACTTAAGCTGTGTGCTAAAAAGAACTAACAGGGAGAGGTAGTGAATTAAGAATATGCAGCAAACCACGGCGCTAAATTTAACGCCGTGTTGGGCTCTTTTTTACTGACAGCTGATAGCTAAAAACTGAACGCTTTTATTTACGTCTTCTATTCGGCGCTCTTTGCCCTGTAATACGTTTTTTATCGCGATCTTTACGCGCTTTGTTGGTGTTTTTGCGGTTATCTTTGGGTGGCTTATTTAAATCAGGTTCATAGCCTTCAAGCCATTGTGGGGCTAAACGCGTATCAAGCAGTACTTCAATTTCTTCAAGTAGCCATTGCTCATCTAAGCTCACTAATGACATTGCTAAACCTTGCTCGCCAGCTCGGCCTGTACGGCCAATACGGTGTACATAATCTTCAGCTATGTATGGTAATTCAAAGTTAATTACATATTTAAGTGCCGGTATATCTAAACCGCGCGCTGCTACATCGGTGGCCACTAGAACACGTGTACTGCCTTCTTTGAAGTTATGAAGAGCTCGGTCGCGAGCACCTTGTGATTTATCACCATGAATAGATTCGGTTTTTAAACCATCTTTACACATTTCTTTGGCAAGCTTATCGGCCATTTGTTTTGTGCGGGTGAATATAAGTACTTGGCGCCAGTTTTTCATGCCAATCATGTGCGATACCAGTTCACGCTTTCTGTCTTCATCTACTGCGTAAATAACTTGTTCAACCTCTACAGCAGCAGAATTGCGCTTATCGACTTCAATAAGCTCAGGGTCTTTGAGCAATTTTTTACTCAGCTCAAATACACTGTCATCAAAGGTGGCTGAAAACAGTAAGGTTTGACGATCGCCTGGGATATGACGCAGTATTCGTCTAATTTCGTCAATAAAACCCATATCCAGCATACGGTCTGCTTCATCAAATACTAAAGAGTCCACGCTTGAAAGCACCACACTGCCCTTCACTATATGATCAAGCAAGCGCCCTGGCGTTGCCACTATTACTTGCGCTGTTTTAAGTGCTTTGATTTGCGGGCCAATACTTGCGCCACCATAGGCAAGTGCACCTTTTATATCTGTACCTTGTGCGTATTTTTCAAAGCTTGCAAATACTTGCTGAGCAAGCTCCCTAGTGGGCGTTAAAATAACCACACGAGCAATGCCTGGTTCGTCTTTTTTAGTGGTATTTAAAAGCTTATGTAATAGCGGCAAAACAAACGCGGCTGTTTTACCGGTGCCAGTTTGAGCGCTGCCCATAACGTCTTTGCCCGCTAAAATTGGCGGTATCGTTTTGTGCTGAATGGCGGTAGGCGTAGTGTAATTATTTTGCTCTATTGCCGTTAATAGTAACGGGTCTAGGGCTAGTGATGAGAACGATGTGGCAGACATAAGCTTGGCTTTAAAATAACAAAGAACGCTATTATACCTGAGCTTAAGTAATAAAAAAGGCGCTAAATAGCGCCTAAGTAAAATGAAGTATTTAAGCCGGTTTTAATGTGGCTTTGCGCTCATTATAAAATGCAATTAAATCATCTACGGTGCTTTGACAGTATTCACGAATACCCGATACCACCATGTGTTTTTCACCAAAACCCACCTTTTCGCCGTTTTCTAATAAATTAAAGCGCAAGGTTATTTTGCCGCGTTTACCAGCGTATTCAAAGCTTGGCTCTGCAAACTCAAGGGACGGTGATTTAATATCAATGTTATTAAGGTTAATGATCATTGATTCATAAATAATCATAGGCCGCGCAGGATTTATCATTACCTCTTGCTTGCCCATTAAAGGAATAATTACATGCGGGAACGCAGCACCTGAGAACTCAACATAATTTTTTATTAAACTGTTTGTAAGTGTTGGGCATTTACTGGTTTTACCGTCGCGTTTAACCTTTAAAATTACTTTTTCGCCATGGTTTACATCAAACTCTTCTCCAGGTTGTTCTGGAAAATTTAGCTTGGTATTTTCATCAACCATACCGGCAAAGGTAAACTCCATTCGCTCACTAATGCCATAGCGGTCTAACACTAGAGAAAAAAGTAAGTCTCCTGGTGCGCAAAACTTTTTAGCGTCTTTATCATGAAGCGGGTTGTAGTCGTCGGCTACACATTTAGCAAAGCGACAACCTTGCTCACGAGAAATTGAAACATAATCAGCATGCTGCTGATAGTAAGGACTTAACATAGTGTGTTCACTGCTTAAACTGCTTATAACCTAGCTATACTACCAGAAAAAAAATCTTGAGAGGTCGAATCTGTTTAATAAAGGTGAAAAATGATAATTTGCAACTCGCTAATTTACTAAGTAAATTAGGCAAATACGAGTTTAAGGGATTAACTAATGAAGTATTTTTCTTTATTAATATGTGCGGTTTCATTTTTAACTGGCTGTAATAACGTTACTTACACAACCAATATCGACGACGAGGTTTTATCAGAACACGTTTCAAGCCACATTAAAAAACGTGGTCTAGAGCAATTTTACAGTGTTCAGGACGCTCTCGATAGAGGTGCAAGCCCCCTTGGTGGAATAAAAGGCGAAAGCTGCGATGTATCAGATGATACGCGAACATCCTCAATTAGCTATAACCGTTTGAAATCACAAGCTATAGAATCCCTTAAAAACGATGTGCTTTATTTAGGTGGCAATGCATTTACACTAGAGCAGTGCCAATCAGTATCCCGCTACAATTGTGATTTAGCCGTTATTTGTAGCGGACAAGCCTATAATTATTAATAGCTCAAAATTATCTAATTGAGACTATAACGCTATGTAATTCGTTTTCTCTCATTTCCTCTATCAAACAACAAGCTGTATTTGCCAATGACTTTTTACTTTTTAGCTGCCGCTATTTTATGTGTTTTCCCACAGTGTAAACTCACTGTATTTCGCCAACCATTATGGCAATACTTATTACTGCTAAGTGTTATTAGTGCCTATTATCAACAATATATAAATTTAAACGCCGTTGCTGTTATAGCTGTTTATGTGGGATTGTTTCACTTTACGTTATTGGCAACCTCAGCGTTAAAACGTAATGTTCTAACGTCTTTATTTATAACAGCCTCACTCGGGTTAGCCTTACACTGGTTTGCGGGGTTTAATAACCTGCCTATCGTTGTTAATGAACAAGTCACTAGTAACGCAATTGCATTTACCCTGTATGCTAATTTTGATAAAGCATTAGCGGGTTTAATGCTGAGCGCTTATTTTTTTGCAAAAAACAAAACGATAAAGCCAGTGACTATCGGCTACCCTGCTTTAATCATAATTATCACTATTTTAGCGGCGCTTATAACTGCTTTAACGTTAAACCTTGTTGAATTTGCGCCAAAAGTACCTGAATTTTGGTTGTTATTTATAGCTATCAACCTACTTTTTACCTGCGTTGCAGAAGAGGCATTATTCAGGGGAGTGATACAAACTAAGCTTTCAAAACTAATAACCCCAGGCAGGTTTGCATTACTGGCACCGGTGATCAGCACTTGTGTATTTTCGCTAGCACACTTTTCAGCGGGTACTCATTATATGCTCGTGGCGGCCGTAGCAGGTTTTGGTTATGGCTATATTTACTATAAAACAAGCCGATTAGAATGGGCTATTTTGTGTCATTGGCTCGTTAATGTGTTTCATTTTTTCTTATTTACTTACCCTATGCTGGCAACTCCATCTTAGAATTACAGGCACAAAAAAGCCGCTTAAATTAAGCGGCTTTTGAATCTGTATACACGATTACGCACTTGGATAATCGCGGTATGCGCGTTCTATTTTTTTAGCCTGCTTTTTAGAAATACCTAAATGAGCCAACGCAA
Source organism: Pseudoalteromonas undina (assembly GCF_000238275.3). NCBI lineage: Bacteria > Pseudomonadati > Pseudomonadota > Gammaproteobacteria > Alteromonadales > Pseudoalteromonadaceae > Pseudoalteromonas > Pseudoalteromonas undina. The sequence goes on along the minus strand of NZ_AHCF03000003.1, from coordinate 374,464 downwards.
CACGTAAACGTGCACGCGATAGGTCAGACCCTAAAATTTCCATTGCATCTAATACCGAAGTTGATGATGTTTTGCCGGTAATAGCCACAAATATAGGCTCTAAGAAATCTTTAATTTTAAGCTCGTGGAAGGTGGCTACTTCTTTTGCAATTGCAAAAATAGCTGGTTTTTCAAAGCTACGTAAGCCTTCTAGCTGCCATACAAAAAACTGCAGCGCTTGGCGAATAACATCTTCGTCAGCTTTACCGGCGGTTAATAGCGCTGGGTCGTAAGTCGGGATGCCGCCTACAAAGTGCCCTGCTAAATCAACCATGTCAGAGAGTGTATTTATACGCGTTTTAGCTTCAGGTAAGACTTTAGCCAGCATGTCGCCATTAAATTTCCAGTCAACAAAACGCTGCATTAGCTCTGCATCAGTTAAGTTTTCGCGGATCCACATACCGTTTAACCAGCTTAACTTGTCTACGTCGAATACTGGGCCACCAAGTGATACACGCTTCATGTCAAAATGTTCAATCATTTCATTAAGGGTGAACTTTTCACGCTCATCAGGCATTGACCAACCCATACGGCCTAAGTAGTTTAGTACCGCTTCTGGTAAGTAACCCATTTCTTTGTAGTAATTAATAGACGTTGGGTTTTTACGCTTAGACAGTTTTGATTTATCTGGATTACGCAATAATGGTAAGTGACCTAGTACGGGTGCTTCCCAACCAAAATCTTCATACAGTTTTAATAGCTTAGGCGCTGAGTTTATCCACTCTTCACCACGGAAAATGTGGCTAATTTGCATATGGTGATCATCCACCACGTTAGCTAAAAAGTACGTTGGAAAACCATCCGCTTTTAATAGCACTTGCATGTCTACGTTTTCCCACGGGATCTCAATTTCGTCGCGTAGGTAATCGTTGAACTTAAAGGTACCTTCGCTTGGGATTTTCATACGTATAACGTACGGTTTACCAGCAGCTAGGTTTGCTTTAATTTCGTCTTCTGTATGGTTTAAGCCACGGCCATCGTATTTAGGACGCAGACCTTCGGCCATTTGCTCTTCACGCATTTGGTCCAGTTCTTCGCTGGTTGCAAAACAATAAAATGCTTTGCCGTCTTCAACTAACTGATGGGCGTATTTTTTATATAAATCACTGCGCTCAGATTGACGGTATGGACCAAACTCACCACCTACATCAGGACCATGATCCCACTCAAGGCCTAACCAGCGTAAGCTATCCATGATGGCTTGTTCAGATTCTGGTGTGCTGCGAACTTGGTCAGTATCTTCAATACGAAGTACAAATTCACCGCCTTGCTGTTTAGCAAAACAGTAGTTAAATAAGGCAATGTAAGCGGTGCCAAGATGCGGGTCACCAGTTGGCGACGGAGCAACACGGGTACGAATTGTCATGGTAATGTCTCTTTTAATAAGTGAGATGGTATGAAATACCAATAAATATTTTAAGCGGCTACTTTGTTTAAGTAAGCAATAATATCGTTTGATTCATAAAGCCATTTTACTTGGCCATCTTGCTCAATACGTAAACAAGGTACTTTAACTTTTCCGCCTTGCTCTAATAGCTCTTGGCGGTATTGCTCATCATTTTTTGCATCGCGTGTTTCAATTTTTAAGCCTTCACGCTTAATTGAACGGCGCACTTTTACACAAAAAGGGCATGCTTTGAATTGATAGAGCTTAAATTGTGCGGTTTGCTGATCAAGCTTAGTTTGCTCTTGCGGATCACGTTTTTTGCTACGCGGCGTAAAAACAAAATTAAAAAATAAGATGATACAACCTAAAACCCAGCGAACTAATTTCATCTTCAATACTCTTTACAACAAATTTAAGGTGCAAGATTTTAACACAAAAAAGCGCAACACTATATGCGGATTATACGTTGCGCTATATCGTTAAAAAAGTGCTTAATTACAACACCACCATATCATCTCTGTGTAGCACTTCCACGCCGCTATCGTAATCAAGTAAATGGCTGATTTGATTAGAGTGTGCGCCTTTTATTTTATCGATTTCAAGATGGCTAAAGCGAGTTAACCCGCGTGCAATAATTTGCTCGTTTACATCAATTAAGTTAATTAAATCTCCACGTTCAAATTCACCAATAGCACGCGTAATGCCTTTAGCAAGTAAACTAGCGCCCTTAGATTGCAATGCATGCACCGCACCGGCATCAATTAAAATTTGGCCGCTACTTTTAGGCCCTGCCAATAACCATTTTTTTCGGCCATCTTTAGGCGCGGTAAGTTTTAAAAAGCGAGTGCCTGGTAGTTGCTCGCTCATGCATTTTAAAATCACATTTTCATCAGCGCCTTTGGCAATAATCACCTCAACCCCAGCTCTTCTGGCAATATCTGCGGCCTGTAGTTTGGTTGCCATACCCCCTGTGCCTAGGTTTGTACCGCTGCCACCCGCAAGTTGGCGTAACTCATCATTAATATGAGTAACTTCGTCAATCAAGGTGGCGTTAATGTCGGTGCGCGGATCGCTGGTAAATAACCCTTGTTGATCGGTCAGCAATAGTAATTTATCGGCATTGGCCAAAATAGCCACTAATGCCGATAAGTTATCGTTGTCACCTACTTTTATTTCACTGGTAGCAACCGCGTCGTTTTCATTGATGATCGGCACAACATCATAATTTAATAAGGCATTGAGAGTATCGCGGGCATTTAAATAACGCTCTCTGTCGTCAACATCCGCGCGCGTTAGTAGCATTTGCCCCACGTTAACACCATACAACGCAAATAAACTTTGCCAAATATGAATGAGCTGCCCCTGTCCAATGGCGGCCAACATTTGTTTGTCTATTAATGTGCGCCCACAGGGTTTTAATAGCTGTTCGCGACCTGCGGCAACCGCACCACTAGAAACTAAAATAACCTGATGACCTTGCTTTTTTAGGTCACAGCATTGGCGAACAAGTTCCACCATATGTGCTTTGTCTAACTTATCGGTACCGCCAGTGAGTACGCTTGTACCTAGCTTTACAACTACTACCTGATCCCTTTGCATGTTTTTTACTTAGCGCAATAAATGATGAATTTATTTATACCAGTTCGGTATTTTTGAACAAGTAAAAAATATTCAAGCACCCCCTCTGCGTGCTAGGATCGCACTATATTCAACCGATTAAATTACACCTTATGCCTGCCAGTTTATGTTTAATTATTGCCACCTTTTTGTGGGGTAGCTCCTTTATTGCACTTAAATACGCGATTGCGATTTATGATCCGGCCTTGGTGATATTTTTACGTATGCTCACCACTTTACTGATTTCGTTATGTTTATGGCGTTACGTAATTCGTTTTGAATATTTAAAAGGCGATTGGAAGTATTTATTAGGTATGTCGCTGGCAGAGCCTTGTTTGTACTTTTTATTTGAAGGCCACGCAATGGAGTACACCTCTGCATCTCAGGCGGGGGTGATTGTGTCTTGCTTACCCATTATTGTGGCATTTTTAGCGTTTTTCATGCTCAAAGAGCATATTAGTAAAGCTATTGTGGTGGGTTTTACGCTGTGTATTGGCGGTAGTATTTTACTGACTTTGCTCTCACCGAGTTCAAGCCAAGCTCCAAACCCATTACTGGGGAATTTTTTAGAATTAATGGCCATGGTGTGCGCGGCATTTTATACCGTGTGTATAAAACATTTAGCTAACCGCTACTCCCCACTCACATTAATTGCTCTGCAAGGCTTGAGTGGTAGTTTGTTTTTTGCTCCGTTTTTACTGTTTATTGACCTACCCAGTGAAAACCAACACGATTTAACCGCACTAATGAGCATATTGTACTTAGGCTCTTGTGTTACTTTGGGTGGGTACGGCATGTACAACTATGCGATTAGTAAAGTGTCGGTATTAACCGCCGCGGCTTACTCTAATTTAATCCCTATTTTCACTTTAATTTTGTCAGCCATTATCCTCAACGAAGTACTAACTCTTGGCCAGTGGATCAGCATATTTGTGGTGTTTATAGGCGTAATGATTAGTCAACGCCATCAAGAACTAGTGGTCGATATTCCTAACTCAACTTCGGGTGAGAATATTTCTGCCGACACTAACCATCTTAAATCGGTACCCGAGGCCAGTGAATCAAAAGGGTAACAGGTTAATAAATACAACCCTGATTGCTGCAAAAAATCGGTGTTGTGCTGATGAATTACCTCAACGTGTGTTACTGAATAATGCTGTATTTGGCCATTTTTAAGTTGTAGAGAAAATTGTTCCCCCACTTTAGCGTTTTTTAAAAACGCAAAGTGGGTATCGTTGTGGCCAGCAATAAGTGCTCCTTGCGAATTACCAAAATCAGCCCCACCTAATTCCCCAGCTGGTAAAAAGTGGCTCGGCGCAAACGCTAAGTTTCTACCACTTGCACCATCAAGCACGGTTAGTCGTTTATTATGCTTTGGCCATATTATTTGTGCCACCGGGTAGCTATCAGCATAAAACCACGGCTTAATTTTTTTATTGGGCGATTTAAGGGTTGTTTGCCAAGCTTGCTCTATTAACACTTGTGCAAGCCACGCCTTTGCCTGCATGTATACACCATGGCCAAACAAGCTCAAACCTAAGGCAAGTAAACCTATGCTTAGCCACTTTTTCATTTACAGCGCCTTACTAACAAAAGACCACCTAGAAGTAGTAATGCTCCAAACACAATATGTATTTTGCTTTGCCCATCTGTTTGCGGCAAGCGCATACTCATTCCTTGTGGCATAGTATTAGCCACTTGTGTGCTTTGTTTAGCAACTTCTTTTATGGTCGTCTCTTCTATGGCAATAAACGCAGTAAATGGGCTAAGTAATTGATGCTCAAGCGCGAGCTGCTGCACTTGCTGTTTTACAACACTTTGTTGGTTGTATAACAATAACGACTTTATTTTTTGACGTGCCCAAAGCTTATCAATTCCTGTGGCTTTTGAACTTGCTTGCGGATTAAGCTTAACCTTAAACTCCCCATGCGCAGTTTGCCCCGTAAAAGTAATTGTATCGGTAGTGTCTAATTTAATAGCCACCATAATAGGCTCAGCAAAATATAGGTCAGGCAAAGGTGAGGGCCAAAAATCTAAGCTGTCTCCATTTGTATTTGTTAACGCTAAATTAGTCATCGCCGGATGAGCAAGTTTATCAAACAACTGCTGCATTTTCGGCTGCACATCATGAGCACTGCTTATAAAGGTGTAAGTTCCCTTGCCTATATCAGCGGCACGACGCATAAAATAACGGTTAGGCGCACTACCAATGCCCACAGTAAATAAACGACTATCACCTAAGGCATGCGCAATATGTTTAAATAACTGATCTTCGTTACTTACGCTACCATCGGTTAAAAATACAACTTGGCGCACAAACCCTTCAAACTGCGTACCATCGAGTACTGCATCAAGTGCGCCTTTTATTTCAGTTCCGCCATCGGCTTGTAAGTTATAAATAAAACGCTCTGCGCGACGTAAATTGAAGTCACTGGCAATTAATGGGGTCTCACTCATGACTGCAACCTCATTATTAAAACTGACAATATTGAAGCTATCATCACTATCTAATAATGATAATGCGTAAAACAGCGCTTTTTTAGCTTGTTCAATAGACTGCCCATGCATAGATCCCGAGGTATCAACTACAAACACCATTTCACGCGGTAAACGCTGAGATTGAGTAAAACTATCGCTTGGCGGCATTAACATTGCTAACGCATACTGCTCACCATTTTGTGCTTGCTGAGTAAAAAGTGCAGCTTGCGCTTGCGCTATTTGAAGTGGCTTAAACTCAAGTACAAAGTCTCTATTTATGGCTTGCTGTGGTTTTAGCACAATGCTGTATTGCCCAAATGCAGGGTTTTCAATATTAACTTGATGGTACTTAGCGTTTATATCAACCAATTCTAAGCCTATATCCATGTTAATTGTTAAGCTTAAATCGCTGGAACTTGTCGCCTCATTGGTTTGTTTTGTGTAAACAGGGCTTAACCAACCCTGTGGAGTGAACGAAGGTGCATTAGCGTTTTTTATCGCATGTGTATCTTGTTCATCGTTAACTTCACCTGTTATTGCATGATAGCGTGGCGTAATTGTGGTTGGAAAATGAATCGCAAAGGTTCCGTGCTGGTAATCAATAATCTCTTGATACTCAAGCGTTATAACTATTTCTTCTCCTGGCCCTACATTTGCCACATTTGTAATAAACATATTTGCACGCTGCTGTCGCAGCAATGAAGCTTGTTTGCCTGCTTTTTTGGCAGCTTGGTACTGTTTTTCAGCTTGGCGTTTTTTTGCTATTTTACCTTTAATAACTCGCTCGCCAATACGCATGGTCATTGCTTGCACGGCGCTTTCATCGGGTAAAGGAAATACATAACGTGCATTTACGGCAAAAGGGTTTTCATTTATGTAGTGCTGCGTTACTACAACACGATTAATTAGCCCTGTTAGGGTCATTTTTGCATCGCTTTTTAAAATAACCCCAGGGTTTACCGCCACTCCTTGGCTATCAAACAAGGATAGTTTTGGCGACTGTGCATGGCTTTTAAAGCTGGCTAAAAGCACGATGATAATAAAAATAAAAAGGCTTACCTTGGTAAGCACTTTGGTGGGTTTACTCAACATAAATCACTCCCTCGAACGCCTTGCGATTAATTGCTTGCTGTTTGATCAGTCGTTTGATTAAGCGCACGGGTAGTCAGGGTAACGCGTCTGTCAAAAAAGTTATCTTCAAGGGTGTTACTATTTGCTATGCTTTGCTGCTCGCCAAACGCTTGTGTGCTCAAACGTGTATGGCTTACTCCCTGTTTAATTAAGTAACTTTGTACGGCGTTTACTCTGGCTTTTGAGAGTAATAAGTTCGCTTGCTCTGCACCGCGCTGATCGGCAAAGCCACTTAAATCGAGTGCGAGTTGCGGTTGGCTTTTTAATAACGCTACCAATTGATCAAGCTGCTTGGCAAAATGAGGAGCAATATCGCTAGAGCCTGTTTTAAATTGCACTGTCATCGCCAATAAATTATTAAGCTGTGATTGCGTTAGTTGCTCATTTTGTTGCGCCAGTAGTTCAAGTTGCGCCTCTAGGTGACTGTTATGATTAAGTACATGCTGGTAGTCGTTGGTTTTCTCTGCCATTACAGTTAAAGCTTGCTGCTGCTCAGCAATGGTTTGCTCAGCTACCTTGGCATCGCCAATCAAACCACCAGCAAATGCGCCTACAAACGCGCCGATTGGCCCACCAACAACACCACCAATAATGGCACCGGTGCTCAAGCCAACTATTGTTTCTTTTTTTGCTTCTTTTGATGGGGTATCCGCAGCAAATACTGGTGTACAAAAAGTGCTAACAAGTGTGAGTGCGATTAATGTTTTCTTCATGGTCTATTCCTTACTATTAATAATGGTTGGCAAGCTATTGGTTGGCACTTGCGTTGTATTGGTAATTTCAATAGCTGTATTAAAACACCATGAAGTGGCAATAAAGGGGAGTAAAAATGGCAAACTGCTGAGCAATTGTGGCAAAAAAATGGCAATTGTGTTTTTAACCGTACTTAGCGCAAAAACTTCGCTATAGTGCGCCTAAGTCAATATGAGTAATTAAAAAATGAAAAAAATAGCTATCGTTGAAGATGAAACTGCCATTCGCGAAAACTACATAGAAATGCTGAGCGCTCAAGGCTATCAGGTAAGTGGTTATGAAAACCGCCCTCAAGCAGAAGTAGCTTTTAAAGAAGCACTCCCCGATTTAGCCATTGTTGATATTGGCTTAGGCCATGAAATTGATGGCGGCTTTTTACTGTGCCAAACACTGCGTTCACTTTCTAAAACCTTACCAATTATTTTTTTAACCGCTCGCGACAGCGAAATAGACACCGTATGCGGCCTGCGCATGGGCGCCGATGACTACTTAACCAAAGATATTAGCTTAGCGCATTTAGCCGCGCGTATTGGTGCGCTATTTCGCCGCATGGAAGCATTAGAGCAACCCGCCGATGCCAACGCATTAATAATTCGCGGTCAACTAACACTCGATACGCAACGCATGCAGGTGCTTTGGCAGCAACAGTTGGTTGATTTAACCGTAACTGAGTTTTGGATGCTGCATTCACTCGCCCAACGACCTGGCCACGTTAAAAGCCGTAATGAGTTAATGAGCGATGCTAAAATTTATGTAGACGACAGCACCATTACCTCGCATGTAAAACGTATTCGTAAAAAGTTTATAGCACTCGATAGCCAGTTTGACTGTATAGATACCGTGTATGGCATGGGCTATAGGTGGGAGCAACCCACATGCTGAGATTTGGCCTACGCAGTAAATTTATCCTACTTTCGTGCTTTTTGTTTTTGTTGCCATGGTTAGGCTACGAATATGTATGGGAAATGGAAAAGTTTTTACGCCAAGGCCAAGAAAAAACGTTGGTAGGCACTACACGCGCACTGGCCACGGCCCTGCATGAACGCCCCGCTTTATTTGACGAACAAACCAACTTTTTAGATCAGGTAGTAAAAGGCCGCGATCTCTATGCTTATAATTTAAAAAGCCCAATTCAGCTCGATGGCAAACTCAGCGATTGGGACGCTTACCAATCGCTGTTTTGGCTTTATGACAAACGTTACTTACAAACAGCCGATGATAACCATCAACTGAGCAACTTATCATTTAGCCACATGGTGGGTAAGTTTGATAATTACTTATATGCGCTCTTTAACGTCACTGACGATGCTTTAGTTTACCGTGCCAAAAACAGCCTCAGCATTACCAATAACGATTACATAAAAATTGGCCTAAAAAACCCTGATGGGCAATTTAATACTTATATTATTGCTCCGCGCCAAGATGGCTGGGTCAACGCATTTGATGCCAATAGTAAAATGCCTTTTACTAAAATTCAGGGTTTCTTTAAAAAAACTGACACTGGTTACAACCTTGAGCTGCGCTTTCCTTTGAGTATGCTTGGCAATAAACTGGGATTTGCCATTGCCGATGTTGATAGTAAACAACCAAACCAAACCCCTAGTATAATGTCTACATCGAACTTAAATAACCCGAATGATTTAGGTTCGGTACTGGTGCCCTCCCCTGAAATAAACCGTATATTAAAAGGCATGGGACACAGCGGCAGTCGCATATGGGTGGTCGATAATCATCACCGTGTATTAGCGCAATCGGGCAGTATTCAAAATGCCGATGGCGTATGGGCCGATGGGCTAAAAAATCAAGCGCCAAAAACTGCGTGGCAGCGCTTTGAACAAGCCTATTTACATCCTTTGTATTATAAAATTTTAACGCGTCCTGAAGATGAATTTATAGATACCTTACACGATGTAGCTTCAATGCAAGGCGCTCATTTAGCCAAAGCACTGAAAGGTCAACCGGCCTCGTCTTGGCGACTCACTCCCGATAACAAAGCGGTAATATTATCGGCTGCGTATCCTATTTGGATCGAGGATAAGGTTATTGGGGCAGTTATAGCTGAAGAAACCACCAATGGCGTGCGTACACTGCGTAATAAATCGCTGGAAAAACTATTTAATGTGATTTTAGCGGTCATGTTAATTGGCACAGTCACTTTGTTCTTTTTTGCTTCGCGTATATCGAGCCGTATTAGGCGACTACGAGATACAGCAGAGCAAGCCATTGATGCGCAAGGACGAGTAACAGGCCATATAAATTACAGCGATGCCAATGACGAAATTGGCGACCTGTCGCGTAGCTTTTCAAATATAGTGAGCCGACTTGGTGGCTATACCGATTATTTAGAAAATATGTCGTCGCGCTTATCTCACGAGCTGCGCACACCGGTTGCGGTTGTACGTTCATCACTTGAGAACTTACAAAGCTTGCAGCAAAGTGAACTGAGTCAAAAATACCTTGAGCGTGCCAGTGAAGGAGTTGAGCGTTTAGGGAAAATAATTACCACTATGAGTGAAGCAACCCGACTTGAGCAAAGCATTCAAAGTAATGAGCCAGAGCCGTTTGATTTACAAAAAGTAATTAGTGGCTGTATGCAGGGCTACCAACTTACTTATCCTAACCAGTTATTTACACTCAACATTTGCCAATGCACACTGCCAATGCAAGGTGCCCCTGAATTTATAGCGCAACTGCTCGATAAGCTAATAAATAATGCCTTGGAATTTAGTGAAGCCAACACCGCGATTGAAGTCAGTCTGAAGCAAAGCGAAAACAAAGCAACATTAACGGTAAGTAATACAGGTACTTTATTGCCTGAGGGGCTTACTGAACATATTTTTGACTCTATGGTATCGGTGCGCAGCCAGCAAATGCAGCAACAACCGCATTTGGGTTTAGGGTTATATATTGTCAGGTTGGTGTGTGATTACCATAACGGTACAGTAACAGCACACAATAATGAGCAAAGCAACGGTGTGGTGTTTACCGTGAACCTGCCTTTAAATAATTAAACAAAAAGCGGTTTAATTATAAACCGCTTTATTTTAAAGCTTTGCAGTTACAATTTAATTCACACTCAAGTGTAACGATTCACTTTTAATTCATTCGCTCAGTCTTAGTCTACTCACCTAGGAGGAGTCAAAATGAAAGAGTTACTAGAACCCGAAGAAATAGAGTTTATTCTCGATTTATATCGTCCTAATGCAGCCAATAACCATGCTCAACAGGGCGCGACTAAAAAGCACAAGGTAAGTAATAAACAAGCCATGCAAGCTGAGGCTTTAGCTCGTAGTGCTTAACTACACAAACCTTACAAGTTAGCCATTAAGCTGTAAAAACGCTTTAATACAGTCTATTTCTGCCTGCTTGACCGTTTCGCCTATTTCAGGGCCCTTTTTGCCGCTTTTAAGCGCGTCTTGTACTATCTGTTTTTTATCCATTTTTTGTAGTTCGTTGTGAATAGCACGTAATTTAGCGGCTTGTGGATAGGGCTTATCCACAAGCGTCTCGCCTCGTCCTTGTGCATCACACTGGCACGCTTGAGTAAAGGCAATAAAACGCTCTGGGTGCACTAGTGCATTTAAATTAGTGACGATTAATTTATGAATGGTTTGCGGCCTTAATTGTTCAAGCGTGTGACAAAGGGTATGGTTATCGCTGGTGAGCACGCCGATATCGCGAAAGCGATTAGGCACTTTTAGCCGCTCACAAAAGGCCTCAACCACAGCAACCCCTTCACGTTCATGGCCGCGTAAATTACCGCGTTTTTTATAACTGAGCGCTTTACCAAAATCATGAGTTAAAGCAGCAAACCGGGTTTCTAGGTTAAAGTTTAAATCGGCTGCTCGTCTAAGGACTAACATAGTATGGACAAAAACATCGCCCTCAGGATGATGATTTGCCGGCTGCGGAGTGTTTTTCATCTGTTCAATTTCAGGAAAAATACCTAAGCCATCTAATGCTTGAAAATAAAGCTCTGGATGCTTTTCACCAAGCGCTTTTTCTGTTTCAAGCCATACTCGCTCTGGCACTAAATGTTCCAGCTCGCCTTTATTTTTAAGCTCCTGCATTAATGCAGTAGTACTTGGATGAATAGACCATTCACTACCATAACGGGCTAAAAAACGGGCAATACGTAATACCCGAACAGGGTCTTCTACAAATGCGTGTGTGGTGTGGCGCAGTATTTTATTTTTTAAATCATCTTGACCATTAAAAGGGTCAATAACAGTGCCGTTTTCGTCAAGTGCCATAGAGTTAATGGTTAAATCTCGGCGTGCTAAGTCTTCTTCAAGGGTTACGTTTGGGCTCGCATCCACCACAAAGCCGGTATAACCTTTACCACTTTTACGCTCGGTACGCCCTAGTGCATATTCTTCTTTGGTTTTTGGGTGCAAGTAAACGGGAAAATCGCTGCCAATAGGTAAAAAACCAAGCGCTTCCATAACCTCTGGCGTTTCACCAATAACAACGTAATCGTTATCTTTTGATTGTATGTTTAGCAGTTTATCTCGCACTGCTCCGCCAACTAGGTAAACTTGTTTTAAGCTTTGTTGCACTTTATCCCCAACCACTACTTTTAAGGTTTTCTTTGATGTTAATCATACCTAATCGCAATTTAAAAATCAGTGTTGTTTGCCAAGCTTTAGTAAGCTCATTACAATAGTGCATTATTTTTTTATACCTCAACTCATCTTAACTAATGAAAAAACACTCAGCAAAAAAAGAACTTAGGTTACTGCCCATCCTTTTGATCGTTATTATTATGTGTGTTGCGGGGCATTTTTTGCTGCAAGCTAATTTTCAAGACAGTCATCTGGTCGAATACCTATTAGCCGCTATTCCATTTGCCATGTTTGGTTTAGTAATAGTGGCCTTTAAAATGGCCGCTAAAAGTGAGCAACAAGAAAGTGATGAGTAAGTAAGTCACTGATAGGTTTTTTCTGCTTTAGTGACTTTGTATAAATAGCGTCTTGATTCCGCACGTGAGTGCTTAGTGGTGAGAATGTTATAAAACTGGCTTGAAGTAAGCTGATTTATTTGTGAAAACGCCACACTTCTATTTTTATTAAATATACGCAATACATTACCCGCCCCACCGTTATAAGACGAGATCATGGCAAAGTGCTTACTTTTATCGGTATTAATTTTATGTAAGTAATTATTTTTTAAAATACTTAAATACGCGCTGCCAATATCTATATTATGCTTTGGATTAAACAACACTGCTTTGGTTGGCTGCCCAGGTACTTTTTTAATTTTTTGATACACATCACGCCCGGCAGTTGCGGGGATCACTTGCATTAATCCATATGCGTTTGATGAGCTCACCGCATGTGGATTAAAGCTACTTTCGGTTTCAATAATGGCATAAATAAGCGCTGCCGATATTTGATATTTTTTTGCAGCCGCCAGCACATAATCACTGTACTTTTGCTTTCTTAAATGGGTGTTTTGCTCCACTAAATCAAAGCTAACCGACGAAATAAGATGCCCATACTGACGCCTTTTTTGTAAGCGATTACTCACTAAATAACGCGCAAATCGATTAGCACGCCAGCTATATTTTATGGGTAACTTATCTTGATCGAGCACTTGTTGATATAAAAACGGCTCGCCTTCTAAAATTGGCGCTTCGCTAGTAAAAATATCGGTTTTATCGGGATCGCTAGAGGTCAGTAAGGTCATAACAATGGCCTGCTGTAACAAGCTTATTGTATTTTTTAACGCGATGGTTTCTACTTTTACAGTGCCTTGCTCAAAATCAATAATGGCACGAGCTTGGTAATCATTACTGTATTTTACGTATTTTTTGGCACTAGGTTGCTGAGTGTTTTGTTTACCCCACTTGCGCCCAACAACGCTTTCTAATGCGGCTAAAAGCTGTTTTACGCTACCAACCTGTGCCTTAATAGAACGGTGTGTTTTTTGTGCTTGCTTGTGAATTGCAACTACGTCAGTAGGATCGTTTTTTACTTGCTTTACCAGTTTATTTAAATCAACAACGGGCGGTAAACCCGACAGTGATTTACAGCCACTTAAGCCAACTAGCAAAAGTATAAACGCATACTTTTTCACACAACATCCTAATAAACTTAATAAATCCTCATTTATTATAATACATGATAACCAAACCAGTCAGGTTTAATTGTTTGTGCTTGACCACTTGGGGTTAGTTTAATATTAAGCTGGCTATCGAGTAAGTCGATAGCAAAGCAATCATCAACGTCATGTAAATCATCTTTATGTAGATGGCTAAGCCCTGCGAGTAAATCATTTTTAGCGCGCTGTTTTGCTTCTTCACTACTGCTGGCAACATACAAAGCAAAGTCGTGTTGCTCTGCTAGTGAGTCGCTTCTGTAAGCACCTAAGTTAACAAAATAAAGCTGCTTATTTTGCTCTACATAACTATCAACTACCTCGACTTTATAACCATCAATGTGATTAACCGCCATGTAGCTATCCATGTGTACGCTATTTTTGTCGCCTACCCACTGACTTTTAAGCTTGCTATAAGTTTGCTCAATGTTTTGACCTACCACAAAGCGTACGTCGTGCATTTCTATGTGGCAACCTTGAATACGCCCACCTAAATACACCATAAATAACTGCATGCTCACTTCCTTTTTTAAAATTACATTAAGCTATCTACGTCAATTTCATGCTTTTTAATCAGCTTATAAAAATCAGAACGATTACGCTTGGCAAGCTTGGCACCTTCGGCCACATTACCCCCTGCCATTTTCAGGGTATTGATAACGTAATCTCGCTCAAACTCTTTTTTAGCGTCGTTAAGCGAAAGTGGCTCAACGTTATTTTCATTGCTATTTAACGCACTAAGCACTAAATGTTCAGATATAACGTCACTTGGTGTTAAGGCAACCACCTGCTCCACTACATTTTGTAATTGACGAATATTACCTGGCCAATCATACCTTACCAATGCATGCATGGCATCGTTTGCAAAACGTTTTTCTTTTTGCTCCATACGTTTTGCAATATTAGCGCTAAAAAAGTTAGCTAATAAGCTAATATCTTCACGGCGCTCTCGCAGCGGAGGAAGTTTGAGGTTTACTACGTTTAAACGATAATATAAATCTTCTCTAAACTCTTGATTGTTAATAGCTTCAGGCAAGTTTTTATGGGTCGCTGAAACAATTCGCACATTAATGGGGATTTCTTCTTGAAAACCGACTGGGCGAATGGTTTTTTCTTGCAGCACGCGTAATAACTTAACTTGTAAATTTAGCGGCATATCACCAATTTCATCTAGAAATAAGGTCCCCCCTTGCGCTTGCTGAAAAAGGCCTTGGTGATCTTTTACCGCCCCTGTAAATGCGCCTTTTTTGTGACCAAATAACTCCGATTCTAATAACTCACCAGGGACTGCACCACAGTTAATAGCCACAAATGGGCCATCACTAACATGGCTGTGCTGATGAATTGCCTGTGCAAGCAGCTCCTTACCCGTACCACTAGCACCAGAGATAAGTACATTTACCTGAGTAGGGCCTAGTAATTTAACTTGCTCTAGCAAATGCAGCATAGCGCCACTGCGAGTAACAATATTGCTTTGCGGAGTAATATCATCATTATTCACCCCATGTATTTCTATGGCTTTAGCTAAGCTATCGAATAGCTCATCTTTATCAACTGGCTTAGTAATAAAGGCAAAAATACCTTGCTTAGTCGCCTCTACCGCATCAGGAATTGAACCATGAGCCGTCATCATAATTACAGGTAGTGCTGGGTAGCGGCTTTGCAATTGTCGGTGCAGTGCCATTCCATCCATTTCATCCATTCTTAAATCGGTGATCACCGCATCAAATACTTGGCTTTTAAGTATTTGTAATGCATTCATGCCACTATCACACGTTGTTACTTCATAACCTTTTGACTGAATTCGAATTGCCAGTAACTGCAGTAAGCTGGCATCGTCATCAACGAGTAACACTTTAGCGCTTGATGGAAGTGTGACTGACATAGTTACTGCTCCTTGGTTTCTTCACGTAATAAAAGTTGCTGTTCAATTGCAGCTAATGACGATAAGGTTTTTTGCATTTCAGCGTTTAATGCTTGTTGTTGTTTTTTTGCATTTATTTGCATTAATACCTGCTGCTTTTGCAGCCATAAATAGTGTTTTATATCGTCTGGCCAATAGTAAGCTTGATCTAGCTTAAGCAATTGACTCATAACAGTATCAGGGTCGCGACTAAGGTTGACGCATGCGGTATTAAAAAATGCCTTAAGTGCTTGCTCCCCTAAGTAAGTTTTATTGTCAGGCGTTAATTTAAAGCCACCACACTGATGGGCATGCCATGCAATAACTTGCGCTGCGGGCGGATACATAAGATCTAGTTTTGGCCGAGGCTTTGGGTTGGGCTGGTTGCTTTTATTGTCGGGCTGAGTTTGAGCTATTAACTTAGGTTTAGCTGTTTTTTGAGTGTTTGTTAATTCACACCCAGATAAAAAAACGAGACTGCTGGTTAGCCATAAAATAGCCATTAAACGCGCAGACATATTATTTAACTCCTTTATTTTTATAGGGGATGACAATGTTAAATCGACAGCCTTGCGGCTCATTATGCTCAATAGTTAACTTACCCTGTAACTGTTCAACCGATTCTTTTACTATGGTAAGGCCTAAACCACTGCCTTGAAGACTAATCTCTTTACTGTGTTTACCTTGATAAAAAGCGCCAAAAACATATTCTTTTTCATGCTCTTTAATACCGCAGCCCTCATCAGCAACCTGTATAATTAAGCTATTGCTTTCTAAACTTAAGCTAATCGACACTGCTTGGTTTGGCTGTGAAAACTTTAAACCATTAGAGATTAACTGAATTAAAATCATTTCAATTAATTCTCTCGGTAAATTAAGTGCAACTGTCGGTAAGCTATTGTGCCAAATAAGCGACTGCTCTCGTGCATTTAACCTATGTTCAAAATGATTACTTACCTTTTTTATTAGCTGGTTAAATTCCACTTCACTCACATTATCTTTACTAGTTCGAATCGCGTTATAACTTAACAAGCTGTCTATCATAGTGCGTAATCGCACCATAGATTGACTAATTAACTCAAGCACTGCTTTTTGCTCATTATTAATTGGCCCAACAATTTCATCGGCTAATAACTCAGTGCCCTCAACCATAGAGGCCAAAGGCGTTTTTAATTCGTGAGTAACATGGCGTAAAAACGTATCTTTTTGCTGCTCTAGCATATGCAGTTGCGCCTGCACCCACTGCAACTTGTTACCTAGTTCAATGAGCTCAGCTGATCCCTGCACTGATATTTTTTGCTGCCAATCTCCTTGGCCTAATTTATCAATAACGGAGGTTAAACCTTTTAAACGGCCACTTATCCGCCATAAAAACCCACCGCCAACAAGTAAGGTTAAAGGCGTAAGTGCCACTAACCAGTTTATAAAGGAGGCTTGTAAATTTGTCAGTTTAATTTGGTTTTGAGTGATTTTGGCTTCATTGGTTTCGCGCAACCACATTGTTAGATCTGCCAGTATTTCACTAATTGGCACAAACAACTCTGCTTGCTCACGAGCTTCAACCACCAGTTTGGTATGCGCTGCTTTTAGCGTATCTGTTAACCGTTGCCATTGTTGAGTACTTTGTTGGCTGCTAGAAAGCTGTTTAAGCTCATTTATATTGTCCAGCGATGACTGCCATTTATCCACGATAAGTTTATCGAGTGAATCGCTTTTTAAAACCCAGTTTTGCCTTGTTGCCCTCTCTAAACTATTGAGCTCTTGTTTAAGTGCATTAAACGACTTGGTTACTTGATAGTTATTACTGACAATTTGCTGTGTGACCGCTAATTGTTTATTTAATACATTTAAAAATACAATAACCACAATAGACAAAGGCAAAAGTGACAACAGCATACTCATTACAAACTGGCCAATCAAATTAGGACGCCAGTTTACCAATGCTTTATATTTTTCAGCCATGATTGCAGGCATACACTAATCCTTTACTACTTTTAAGCGCTCTATTATTAAGCGCTCAACTTATACACTCGCTGAACCAAATGCATTTTTGAGAGTAAAACCGTTGCAATGTCGCACAATTGCGACAAGTTAAACACTTGATTTAAAAATAGTAAAAAATTCTAACTAAGAAAATGTTGCATAAAACACACAACCGTCGGTAAATATTACTCATTAAAAACAAGTTAAAAAATTAAACCATTGATTTTTAATAAAAATTAAAGATGGCACTATAATTGTAATACGCTTATAAATATTAATTTTTAAAGGCCAAGGAATGACTAAAGGTTATTTAAAATCTACTGCCTTAATAGCGTTATGTTTCACAAGTAGCCATTTATTTGCGCTTGATGTGAACACAGCATTTTACAGCCTAGATAAAGACAGCAACGGTACATTAAGCGAAGCAGAGGCCGGCGAAGATGCATTACTGCATGAGAATTTTGCACAAATAGACAAGAATGAAGACGGACAATTATCGTTCGATGAATTTAAACAGTTTGTAAAATAAAGGAGTATATTTATGAAACAATTAATTGGTGCTTTTTCGCTACTATTTTTAGCTATTAGCGCGACGGCATTGGCATCGTCGTTAAATGTACGTTTTATGCATTTAGATAAAAATATGGACGGCCAAATATCGCTCACTGAGGCCAAACAAGATAAGCAGCTACTTAAGCAGTTTACTGATTTAGACAAAGACAATAACGAGATGATTTCTAAAAAAGAGTTCGAAAACTTTAAACCTTAAGTTTAGATTCAAGTTAAGTTTTATATTATAGAGTTAAAAGCATTTGCCATAATCCCTGAGGGAGTGTGTAAACGGATTTAATGTTGGGAGTTAAATTATGGCAAGTGCTTTCTTTCAATACTGCCAGCAATTAAAATACACCTGGAACGCCAACTATGAGAATACTGCTTCCCTTTATTGGTGCTTTACTTTTTATCAGCCAAAGTGCATTCGCACTTGATGTAAAGCAACGCTTTGACCACTTGGACAAAAATAATGATGGATATTTAACCCACAGCGAGCTTGCTGCTCAGCCTCAGCTATTAAACTCATTTTCAAATTGGGATGAAAATCAAGACAACAGAATTTCTTTAACTGAGTTTAAAAACTACTTAACCACTAACCTGTACTGAGCATTTATATGAAGCCTTTTCATAATATTATTTTACTAACACTGACTGTTTTTAGCTGCATGAGTTTTGCAACAAGCAGTTATATTGCCGAAAAGTTTGAAAAACTTGACCGCAACCAAGATGGCTTTTTGACTCGTTCTGAAGCTGCCAGTGATCCTGCTTTATGGTCACGTTTTGGCAGTTATGACCGTGATAAAGACGCACAATTGTCATTAAGCGAATACAGCTTGTACGCCAGTAAATAAAGAAAATATATTATAAAGTACGTTTATATACTTTTCCTTTTACCAAAAATTTTTCTTCGGTGGGGGGGCAGTTTTTCAAATATTTTTTACTAACGTCTTTAGATTCAAGCATAAAATCCATTCTAATGTGCGTAAGAATGGGTTGTTTATTTTTATTATTTTCAGCCGGAAGCCATTTCCATAAATTGAGGGATTTTGCGGCTGCTTTATCAAATAGCTTTTGAGGGTATGAAGAAAGTATTTTATAGCCTTGCGCCTTTCCTTCCTGATTAATCATAGTTACGAGCTCAACACACCCTGCAAGCCCTTTTTTAGCAGCTTCAATGGGGTATAAAGGCTCCACTCTTTTAAAAATATTCCAGTAATCTTTTCCCGAATCACGAAGTTCTGCGCTTGACAAATCAATATAGTCTATTTTTTCAACAACCTTATTCTCAGGTGATGTTGCACTACATGCGCAGAGAAGTAATGTTAACGGAATTGTGAGGTAAAGTGGTTTCATTGCGTTTCCTTATGCATGAAAGTTAAGTTTTAATTAGTTTTTATTTTTTAAATGATTACTGTTTAACCTACTATAGGTACGCTATTGTATCAACAAAAAATCGTCTTATTGGTATTCTAAATTTGAGTTTGCTACTGTGATAGTACAAATAATAACAATGTGCGTCTTATGCAACTGATAAAACTAATAAAACCAATATTGCTAGCAAGCCTTTGTGCCGTCACTAGCGTGGCAATAGCACAAACTAAAGTCATTTATAACGCCAATGGCTACTCACCTTTGTATAAAGGAAAAATGCGCCATGGCGAAGTAAACACATTTACAACCTTAGTTATAAAAGATGGCAAAGTAGTTAAAACAGGTCCAGACAGCTTGAAAAATAGCTTTCCGGGTGCAACGCTAATTGACGCGAAAGGCAAAACCCTACTCCCAGGGCTCATTGATGCGCATGGACATGTCATCGGGCTAGGTAATAATTTGTCGCAACTTGATGTGCGCGGTGCAAAGTCGGTAGATGAAGTAATCGCTAAACTCAAGGAATTTGCCAAAGGTAAAGAAGGTTGGATCATTGGTCGAGGCTGGAACCAAGAGCTATGGTCAAATACTCGCTTTCCTACGGCCACTGACTTAGACAAAGTCGTTAACGATCGCCCTGTTATTTTATCGCGAGTAGATGGTCACGCCATTTGGGTTAACTCAAAAGCATTAGAACTTGCCAATATTAACGCTGACACACCAGCCCCAGCTGGCGGAGAAATTATAAAAGGTGAGTTTGGTAAACCTACCGGCATTTTTATTGATAAAGCAGAAACCTTAATTACTCAACATATGCCTGTAACGTCTGCACAATCGGTCAGTGATGCATTAGATGCCGCAGGTAAACACTTACTAAGCCTAGGCATTACCTCAACTCATGATGCAGGTATTGATAAAACCACATGGCAAGTTTACAAACAACGCGCCGAGTTAGGCACATTACCGCTTAGAATTGTAGCGATGTTAAGTGCAGCAAGCCCAGATTTAAACATGATGCTTAAAGCCGGTCGTTATCAAGATGCGCAGGACTTTTTATCTATCCGCAGTGTAAAAATTTATGCTGATGGGGCATTAGGGTCACGTGGTGCTGCGCTTATTGAAGAATACGCTGATAGAGCCAACCATTTTGGCCTTATGCTTGAAACCCAACAAAAGCTAGAGCAATTATTTACCCTGACTTTTAAAAGTGGTTTTAGCGCTAACACACATGCAATTGGCGATAGAGCAAATAAAATTGTGCTAGATGCCTATCAAAATGTATTTAAACAAACCGGTGGCATACTACTGCGCAATCGTATGGAGCATGCACAAATAGTCTCGCCAGAGGATATCCCGCGCTTTAAAACCCTGAAAATAATTCCATCTATGCAACCTGTGCATGCCACATCAGACATGCATATGGCTGAGCAGCGTTTAACCGACAAACAACTACAAGGCGCTTATGCTTGGCAAACATTTTTAGACCAAGGTTCAACGATTGCGGCGGGATCTGATTACCCTGTCGAACTAGCGAACCCATTTGATGGTTTATATTCTGCGATAACGCGCATGGATCATAATCAACTGCCTGAAAACGGTTGGCGCGCCAGTGAGGTATTGAGCAGAGAAGATGCATTACGTGCGTTTACCCTTGGCGGCGCGTATGCAGCGCATCAAGAGTTTAAAGTAGGTAGTTTAGAGCAAGGTAAATGGGCTGACTTTATACTGGTTGATCAAGACTACTTTAAAGTGCCTATTGAGCAGCTTTATAAAACTCAGGTATTGCAAACGTGGATAGCAGGTAAATTACGCTACCAAAAAGATTCAGCAAAGTCTGAGTAAAAACAAAAAAGGGTTAACTTAAAAGTTAACCCTTTTTTGTATCAGCCCTAGACTGACGATATAACTTAATAATGTGATATATATTGACCAGAGCTAACAAGCCATTAGTAAATGCCACCGGTACAGAACCGATTGCTGTACCGTAAAAAGTAAACGCAATACAGCCCAATAAATTAAACCAACGCAGTTTGGTTACATCGGTCATGGTCAAAGAAATAACTAGTAAAACGGATGCTAAATAACCTAAATATTCCCAACTCAATTGTTCTCTCCTAGGCTTTAGGTTAATATTACTAGCTAAATTTTAGTACATTATTAAAAACTGCTGCTTAGCAGTTTAAATAAAAAAGCTAACTTACCAATAAAACCTTAAAATATACTGGTTTTACCCACAATTTTTTAATCATTACACGGTAGAATGAAGGTCATTTAACGCCATTAAATAACGGCGTGGGTAAGTTAGCGTAAATTCTTAATCTTAATGCTATCGTCATTAAGGTGTAATAAATAGGACAATTGTCCGAAGAGCATGATTGATGTTTCAATACCATTTTTCCAGTTACCTTGTTGAACAGCTGCTGACATTTGCCGGCAGTAGTTATCAGCAATCAAAAAAAGAAATATTAATACAGCAAGACCAACCACTCACTAAGTTGGTATTGGTGCGAAGTGGTACTGTATCGTTTAGTTACGATGTAGGAAATGGCCGACGTCTGCTACTTGGCCAGCTCGACTGTAACAACACCTTGATTGGCGAAATTGAAGCACTGAATAATAACCCGTGTATTTACACAGTAACTTGCTTCAGTGATGTCACGTATAATCTTATTGAGCTAAAGCATTGGCGCTCATTATTGCTCGATAAACCAGAACTGAGCCTATACACGGCGCAAACCATTGCCGCTAAGTTTCAAGAAAATCAAAAGATTAACTTAGATAAACTGTTACTTCCCTTAAGCTACAACATTGCTAAAGATTGCTTATTACGTGCGGAGAATAACAACCCCACTTTATTGCGTGCTTATCCTACGGTAAATGCAGAAGCAGAGCGCTTTGCAACCACTGAACGTGCATACCGACGGGTAGTGAGTGAGTTAGTAGAAAAAAACCTAGTGCAACGAAGCACTCAAGGGCTGCAAGCTGTCGATATTCCTAAACTCAGTGACTATGTAGATAGCTTTGCACAGCTTTAAAGACAATAAAAAAGGCCATTAAGGCCTTTTTTATTAAGCAAAATCACGTTTATTTTTCAAGTAAAATATCGTGGATTTTAGCTAAATCAGATTTGCCTTCAATAATTTCATCTGGCGTTAACCCTGATAATTCATGCGGGAATACTAACCATTCTTCAGACTCATGAATGTAGTAATCAGGCACTGTATCTACTTTTGAGTTTTTTGGCTTGTAGTATGGACAAGCAATACGAATATCACTCGGTAAGTTTAAGCGCATTAGTTCAGAAAGCTTCTCTTTTAGCGCCACAATACTCCGACCTGAGTCAAACACATCATCCACAATCAATAATGAATCACCCGCATTCGCGTTTTCAACAATGTAGTGTAAACCATGTACTTTGATTTCTTTTGATTGCTTGCCAATACCGTAATAAGACGACGTACGCACCGCAATATGATCGGTCTCTATGCCTTTGTAGTCATAATATTCTTGAACTGCGATCCCGATTGGAGCACCACCGCGCCATATACCAATAATAAAATCTGGACGAAAGCCATCTTTATACACTTGTGCCGCTACGCGGAATGAATCTTCAAGTAATTGTTGAGCCGTGATATAGCACTTTTCTGACATAGTAAGGATCCCAGTGGTATGTATAATATTTGAGCGAGGTTTAAATAAAATAGATGCTCAAACACGTATTGGCGAAGGATTTTACCGTAAATAAAACAAAATTGCTTGTATGGCGGATAAAAAAATAGGCACCTTAAGGTACCTATTTTTTACTAATTGCTTAATCTGAATTGATTAGGCCTTTTCAAGCAAGGTGCGCGCTACTGTACGCATACCTTGGGTAGTTGCACCTGAAGCCCACTGACTAGTGCCACCACCCATATTAAATGCAGCCGCTAAATCAATGTGTACCCAACCTTTGCCATCGTTTGGCACAAAGCGAGATAAGAAACCTGCTGCATTTGAAGCTCCACCATAACCACCGCCTTTTTGTGCACGGCTGTTTGCTGTATCTGCATACGGTGATGGGCAGTTTTGTTGATGCCACTTTTCAAGCGGTAATGGCCAAGCGGCTTCCATTTCTTGTGATGCAAAGTCTTCTACTTCACGCACTAACTCTTTATCAAGGGCAAATAACGCGTTGTATTCTTGACCAACGGCAACAAGGGCTGCGCCAGTTAATGTTGCTGCGTCAATAATAAGTGGTGCACCTGTCTCACCTGCCGCCATTAGGCCATCAGCTAATACTAAACGACCTTCAGCATCCGTGTTTACAATTTCAACGCTTGTGCCATTTTTGTAGGTAAGAATGTCACCTAGTTTGTATGCATGACCGGAAATTAAGTTCTCTGCACAACATAAAAACAGCTTAATACGCTTTTCTACACCATGGTTAATGGCCAATGCTAAACCTGCGGTAACTGTTGCCGCTCCGCCCATGTCGCATTTCATGCCTAACATGCCTTCGCTAGACTTAATTGAGTAACCACCTGAGTCAAACGTAATACCTTTACCTACAAGTGCAGCGCTTACTGGTGCGTTATCATCGCCAGTTGGATTGTAATCAAGCTCAAGTAACACTGGTGGGCGTTCACTACCACGACCTACAGCATGAATACCAATCCATTGCTGCTCTAATAGCGCATCGCCTTTTATTATTTGGTAGCTAACATGTTCTGGTGCCAGTGATTGAATAAATTCAGCCGCTTTTTCTGCTAGGCTCTCTGGGTAAATGTCATCGGCGGTGCCGTTAACCATTTCACGTGCCCACGTTGCTGAAGCTTTTAAATCAGCAAGTTCTTTTAAATCAGATTGTGCATTATCAACAAACTCAACACCGTGCAGTACTTTTGGTGATACAAAGCCTTGATAAAAGGCCCATTGGCTCTCTGTACACCAAACATCGCCTTCAAGCACAACACTTTTAATGCCTTGGCTGGCAATAGTACGACCTGCTTTTTGCACGTTTTTTAATGTTTCTTGCTCAGATAAATGAACCGTTGCGCCGTGTTCGTTAAAAGATAGTGACGCACTTTCGCCCCAGTGTCCTGGTGCCGACTGCTCGCTTAATTGAACAACAAATTTTTCACTCATGTTAGAATATCCTTGCACTTAAATGTGTGGTTGAGTTTACTATAGCGCGCTTAAGTTCCCAACTGCTTGCGGTAAATAACCTCAAATAGTCCGTAAAGTCTTATTTTACTTAACCTGAATTCTAGTTATATAAGGAAGTCATTAATGAAGTACACACCGCCATTACAATCTGCTACGTTATTAAAACGTTACAAACGCTTTTTAGCTGATTTAGAGCTCAGTGATGGCAGCACTTTTACCGCTCACTGTGCTAATACGGGGAAAATGACGGGCTGTGCTGACTCTGGTTTTAATGCCTTTTATTCCACCAGCAGTAACACCAAACGAAAGTACCCACAGTCATTAGAGCTGACGCAAAATAACTTATCACAGCTTATTTGTGTAAATACAGCCGTTGCTAATAAAGTAGTAGAGGAGGCGATTAATGCTGAAGTAATTAAAGAGCTAACAGGCTATCAACAAGTCCAAAGTGAAGTGAAATATGGCAGTGAAAACAGCCGCATCGACTTTTTACTTACCCACAACAATAAAGCCAATTGCTATGTTGAAGTTAAATCAGTCACGCTGCTGAGTGAAGAGCATCCACAAAGCGGCCAAGGTTACTTCCCAGATGCGCAAACAGTTCGTGGGCAAAAGCATATTCGTGAATTAATCGAAATGGTAAAACAAGGGCATCGTGCGGTGTTACTATTTGCGGTGCTACATCAAGGGATCACACAAGTGAGTGCGGCGGCACATATAGATTCAACCTATGCACAATTACTTAGCGAAGCGATTGAGCAAGGCGTAGAAGTATTAGCTTATAAAGCCCGTATTTCTGCCAGTGAAGTAACTTTGGTTGAGAAAGTAGCATTTGTTGAGTAAAAAAAGCGCATTTAAACGTTAGTATTTCGCCACGCCCAAAAAATACTTAACCAAAAAGTAAAAATAAGTTGTTTTTATTGTTATTGCCCATATAACTACGCCAGTTTATAAACCAATACTGTGATAAAAAGTATATACAATACTTTTACTACTTTTATATCACCAAACAGGGTTAAGCTAATTCGATTATTTAAAAATAAATTTGCCTAGGGTATGAGTTTCTGTTATTTATACCGCCGGCTAATGCTGAGGCATTAAATTAAGGATTTAGGAGAGAGTTATGCCAGACCAAAAAAGACATGGTTTATTGGCTCAAGCCGGTTTAGAACCATACCAAGAAAAACCGGGTGAAGAGTACATGAATGATGCACAACGTGCTCATTTTAAAACAATTTTAGAAACTTGGCGTAATGATTTACGTAACGAAGTTGATCGTACCAAATCACACATGCAAGATGAAGCTGCTAACTTTCCTGATCCCGTTGACCGTGCAGCACAAGAAGAAGAGTTCTCATTAGAGCTTCGAACGCGTGACCGCGAGCGCAAATTAATTAAAAAAATTGAAAAAACAATTATATTAATTAAAGAAGACGAATTTGGCTTTTGTGAATCTTGTGGTATTGAAATTGGCATTCGCCGCTTAGAAGCGCGCCCTACTGCTGATTTATGTGTAGATTGTAAAACACTTGCTGAAATTAAAGAAAAGCAATCTGGACGCGGCTAATTAATTATAGCCATGTCTTCTACAGCCGTTACTGCGCAAGTATCTAACTATCGCGGCCGATTTGCACCGTCTCCGTCAGGACCGTTACATTTTGGCTCACTTGTGGCGGCTGTAGGTAGCTACCTTGATGCAAAAACTAACCAAGGAAAGTGGTTAGTTCGCATTGAAGATATAGACACCACTCGCGTTGTAAAAGGCGCCGCCACCGATATCCTAAATACCTTAGAAGCCTACAACCTCAATTGGGATGAAAACGTTGTGTATCAAACACAGCGTCTTACTATTTACCAAGATGCCGTTCACTCTCTGTCACAACAACAGCTTATTTATGCCTGCCAATGCTCTCGTAAGCAAATAAAAGCCCTCGGCGGTATTTATCAAGGGCAATGTAAACACAGCCAACTAAGTGAGCAAGGTCATGCCCTACGTTTAACTCAATGCCATGCGACTGTTGATTATAAAGACCTTATTCAAGGACATATTGACGTTGATCCAGCTCTCGCTCATGAAGATTACATAATAAAACGTAGTGACGGTTTATTTGCCTATCAACTCGTGGTGGTGGTTGATGACATTGAGCAAGGGATCAACCGAATTGTACGAGGCGCTGATTTAATTGAACCGACTGCGCGTCAAATTAGTTTATTTAAACAACTAAATTGCGCTATTCCGGAATTTGCTCATTTGCCTTTGGCAGTAGCAAAACCAGGGTTTAAACTGTCTAAGCAAAATTACGCCCCTGCAATTTGCAAACAAAATCCAAAACCAACTTTAATAGCTGTATTTAAATTTTTAGGCTTGCCAGTACATGAGCAACTAATGGATTTAACCTGCGAACAATTACTCGCTTGGGGCGTGGCGCATTTTAACTTAAGCCTTGTTCCTGCTAAGCGCGAAATACAGATTTAACCTCCCTTTACGTATTACGTGGAATTAATTCAAATAAAATCGTTAAAAATGGCTTAATTTCAGCGCTGCAACTTAATTTTTTTACCTTGCTGGTATATGATAGCCGCCTAAATATATGCTAATTACATTAAATGGTAAGAATGACGCTTTAAGTGAATACTTGCTGTGATTTTGATTGCAATAGCGAGCCAATCAACCGCTTCTCTAGGAGACAGACTATTATTTCCAAGCTTTTTCAATTTTGTCGACAAATTATCGGCCCAAGTGCCAATAACGAAAATGTCGCAATCAGCAGTGAGCCGTTAGTGATCCCTAGAGGTGAGCATGGTATTTCTCGCAAACAATTTAGCCCAAATGCAATCAAAGTACTCTACCGCCTAAAAGATGGTGGCTATGATGCTTACTTAGTTGGTGGTTGCATTCGCGATGTATTGTTAGGTCAACAGCCTAAAGATTTTGATGTTGTAACCAATGCCACTCCTGAGCAAGTAAAAAAACTGTTTCGTAACTGTCGCTTAATTGGTCGTCGCTTTCGTTTAGCGCACATTGTTTTTGGCCGTGAGATTATTGAAGTGGCTACAATGCGCGGCCATCACGAAGCACAAGAAGATAAAAATCAAATTAGTCAGTCAAGTGAGCACGGGCAACTTCTTCGCGATAACGTATTTGGCAGTATTGAAGAAGATGCAGAACGTCGTGATTTTTCAATCAACGCTTTGTACTACTCAATTAATGATTTTTGTGTTTACGATTACGCAAATGGCTTAGCCGCTATCAAAGCAAAACAAATTGAGTTAATTGGCGATCCTGAAACACGCTACCGTGAAGATCCGGTACGTATGCTCCGCGCAGTGCGCTTTGCCACTAAGTTAGATATGCAAATAGCACCAGCAAGCGAAAAACCGATTACCGAATTAGCGAGCTTGCTTGATAATATTCCGCCAGCGCGTTTATTTGAAGAAATACTCAAGCTATTTTTAAACGGCAAAGCACAGCAAAACTTTATAATGCTGCGTCAGTACGGTTTATTTAAATCGTTATTTCCTGAGCTAGACCGTATTTTAGATAAAAAACCAGGCGGACTTGAAGAAACCTTCATAAAGCAGATGTTTGCAAACACCGACATACGTATTAATGCAGATAAGAAAGTAACTCCTGCATTCGTATTTGCAGCATTATTGTGGTTCCCACTGATTGAACGAACTGAAAAAATTCGACGCCAAGAGCAACTATCAGAATACGATGCATTTGCTCAAGCAATTAATAAAGTACTTAGTGAGAATGCCCAACATATTGCCGTACCAAAACGCTTTACTTTAGGTGCTCGTGATATTTGGCATATTCAACAACGCTTAGATAAACGTGCTGGCCAACGTGCCTATCGTTTAACACAGCAGCCGCGCTTTAAAGCCGCTTATGATTTTTTATTATTGCGTGTTGATGCTGGTGAAACTGAGCATACAGAGCTGGCACAGTGGTGGACACAGTACTTAGGCCAAGATATTAATGGCCAAAAAGAAATGGTGCGAGAGCTTGGTCATCAAGGCGGTCCAAAACCACGTAAGCGACCTCGCCGTCGTACCACAAAAAAGCCTACTGAGTAAATAATGCAACGTGTCTATTTGGGGTTAGGTGCAAACCTTAACAGCCCTAAAAAACAACTTGATAACGCTGTTATTGCACTTGAAAGCTTGCCAAACAGCGAATTTATAGCCTGCTCGCATTATTATGCGAGCAGGCCTATGGGACCACAAGATCAACCCGATTATGTGAATGCTGTCGCCTGTATTAACACTTCACTTGAGCCAGAGCAACTACTCGATTTAACCCAAGCCATTGAGCTGGAACATGGGCGAGTTAGAAAGGCCGAGCGCTGGGGCGCACGCACATTGGATATTGATATTTTATTATTTGGTGAACACATTTTAAATACCGAACGTTTAACCGTACCTCATTACGGATTAACTGAGCGAGAATTTGTTGTTTACCCACTGCAAGAAATTGCACCAGAACTGATTTTACCTAGCGGCGCATCTATCCAACAGATAGCAAATACCCTACCGCTTAACGACTTACAACAATTACCACGGTAATTAATTAAGGCCATTGTCTGCGAGAATATTATGTCTAAAATAACCGTTTCAACTTTGAATAAAATGAAGGCTGAAAGTAATAAGATCACTGCGTTAACAGCATACGATGCTAGTTTTGCTAAGTTATTTCATGATAACGGCGTTGATGTTGTTTTAGTTGGTGATTCTTTGGGTATGGTATTACAAGGTGGCGACGACACCTTAGCGGTTACAAACCAAGAAATTGCCTACCATACTCGCTGTGTGCGCGCGGGAAGCCGTGACTTATTTGTTATAGCTGACTTACCGTTTATGACCTACGCAAACCCAAGCGACGCATGTAAAAATGCTGCAGAGCTGATGCGTGCTGGTGCTAATATGGTCAAACTTGAAGGCGGTGAATGGCTGCATGACAGTATTAAATCGCTAACCCAACAAGGTATCCCGGTATGTGGCCATTTGGGGCTTACACCGCAATCAGTGCATGTATTCGGTGGTTTTAAAATCCAAGGCCGTGAAGAAGCTCAAGCACAAAAAATTATTGCCGATGCAAAAGCATTAGAAGCGGCAGGCGCACAACTACTGGTGCTTGAATGTATTCCAAGTGCCTTAGCAAAACGCGTTACAGAGTCATTGAGCATCCCTACAATCGGGATTGGTGCCGGTAATGTAACCGATGGCCAAATTTTGGTTATGCATGACTTGGTGGGCATTTCTGCAGGTTATATTCCTAAATTTTCAAAAAACTTTTTACTCGAAACAGGCAATATGCCTGCTGCTGTTAAAAAGTATTGTAACGATGTCAAAAGCGGCGTATTCCCAAGCGCTGAACACGAGTTTAAATAATGCAGTCAATCACTGAAATTAAATCATTACGCAGTCAAGTTAAAGCTTGGCGCCAGGCAGGTTTAAGCGTGGCGCTCGTGCCTACTATGGGTAATCTACACCGTGGTCATTTTTCACTGGTAGAAAAAGCAAAAACACTGGCCGACAAAGTGGTCGTGAGTATTTTTGTTAACCCAATGCAATTTGGCGCTAACGAAGATTTAGACAGCTATCCGCGTACTCTAGATGCTGATAAACAAGGGCTAGCCGATCTTGAAACAGATATTTTGTTTATCCCCAGTGTAGAAACTATTTATCCTAATGGTTTAGGCGTGCAAAGCTTTGTTGATGTACCTGGTATTTCAATGGGGTATTGTGGCGGTTCACGCCCAGGTCACTTTAAAGGCGTAGCAACTGTTGTTACTAAGCTATTTAATTTAGTACAACCTGATTACGCTTGCTTTGGTGAAAAAGACTTTCAGCAGCTACAAGTTGTTAAAACTATGGCCACTGATTTATCGATACCAGTAGAAATTATTGGTGTACCCACCATGCGTGAAGTTAGCGGCCTTGCCATGAGCTCTCGTAATGGGTATTTATCAACTGAGGAAAGACAAACCGCCCCTGTTTTATTTAACACCTTAAAACACTGTGCGCAGCAACTAGAAAACGGTAATAAAGACTTTGCCACACTGGAAAGTGAAGCGAAGAGCGCATTAGAAGACGCGGGCCTAAAACCAGATTATTTTTCGATAGCTCAACGAGATACATTAAAAGCTGCTACACTCGAAGATACACGATTTGTAATTTTAGCTGCCGCCTTTTTAGGTAGTGTTAGATTAATCGACAATATTCAGGTTGAAGTTTAATACTGGTGTGGCCTCATTTTAAGGATAAGCATGAAAACTTTTATTAAAACTAGCCTCGTGGCTTTTTCGTTTGCGGTTGTTGCTGGCTGCCAGAGCCAAGCGGGTAATCCAGCACTTAATCAATGTGCTCAACAAAGTTATCAATGTGAAACCAGCTGTGAGCAGCAAACAACCACCGATAGTCTTAAATCGCAGGTTTGCTCATCAAAATGTATTGAGGCTTACAATCAATGCAAAGTGCAAGCTGAAAATTTAGGTAAAGCAACGAACTAAATAATCTTAAGTAAAACAAAAAAACCGCTCATTGAGCGGTTTTTTATTATTTACTTTGGTTGCTAGCTGCTTATTTCAAGCCTAACTTTTTAAGCTCTAATTCAACTAACTTTGCAGAAAGTGGCACATAACCATCTTTTTCTACAATTTTTTGACCGTCTTGAGAAAGTACCATCTTTAAAAACTCAGCTTCAACTGGGCCAAGTGGCTTATTTGGGTGTTTATTTACATAAACATATAAGAAACGTGACAGTGGGTATTTACCTTGTGCTACGTTTTCAAGCGTGGCATCAACAAAGTTAGTGCCTTTTTTAGATAACGGAACAGTACGCACACCCGATGTTTTATAACCAATGCCAGAGTAACCAATCGCATTTAATGACGCTGAAATTGACTGTACAACAGAAGCCGAGCCCGGTTGCTCGTTCACGTTATTACGGAAATCACCTTTACATAACGCTTTCTTTTTAAAGTAACCGTAAGTACCTGATACTGAGTTACGTCCGTATAATTGCACGTCTTTTGCAGCCCAATCACCTTCTAGACCAACATCACTCCAGCGATTTACTTGCTCTGATGCACCACATTTACGAGTTGATGAGAAAATAGCATCGATTTGGTCAATGCGTAGTCCTTCGATTGGGTTATCTTTGTGTACAAATACTGCCAACGCATCAATTGCTACTCGCACTTGTGTTGGTTTGTAGCCATGACGCTTTTCAAATGCTTCAATTTCTTTTGACTTCATTGCACGGCTCATTGGACCTAAGTTAGCCGTACCTTCTGTTAGTGCTGGTGGCGCAGTAGACGAACCTGCCGCTTGAATTTGAATATTTACATTTGGATAAATGCGCTTATATTCTTCAGCCCAAAAGGTCATCATGTTGGCTAATGTGTCAGACCCTACCGATGAAAAGTTACCTGATACACCGCTAATTTTTTGATACTCAGGAATACCGTCTTCTAATGCAACCGCTTGTGCAGATACAAATGTTGTAACAGCCACACCCATTGCGGCAACTAAGTTTTTAAATTTCATTTTGGGGTTCTCCAGTTTGTTCGTCCCATTTCCTAACTGCGGTTCACTCTAAAGTGAGTACATGACAATGGTGTGACTCTTAAATGACACTTTTATGACTGCTTGTGTTGCTTGTTACTAATGGCGAAATAACGATAAGTCTATCGCTTGAAAACGCGAAAGAAAAACAAGAACCTTTACCCAGCTCGCTGTGAATTTTTAATTGACTACCATGGCGAGTAAGCACATGCTTGGTAATAGCTAAACCTAAGCCTGAGCCACCTGTGGTGCGGCTTCTGGCTTTATCTACTCGATAAAAACGCTCAGTTAACCGGTTAATATGCTCAGGTGCAATACCATCACCATTATCGGTAACACTAAAACATGCTTGTTCATTGTTGCGCTGCCAAAGTACCTCAATTTTACCGCCTGGTTTAGTATAATGAATGGCATTAAATACTAAATTTGAAAAGGCACTTCTAAGTTCATCCTCAGCTCCGGTAATATCAAGCGATGCATCAATCTTAAAAATAAGTTGATGGCCTTTGTCTTGATTAATAGATTGCGCTTCTGTTTCAATTAAGTTTAATAATCGTGGCACATTCACCGCTTTGTCATTACTGTGTCGCTTTCCCCCTTCGATGCGCGATAACGACAACAGCTGATTCACTAAGCTATCCATACGCTTACATTGCTCTAGCATAGTAGTTTGTGCTTTATTCCACATTGCAGGCGGGGGAAGTGAATCACTATCGAGCATTTCAAGGTAGCCGGTAACAACAGTTAAAGGGGTTCTAAGCTCATGAGAGACGTTTGCTACAAAGTCTTTACGCATCTGCTCAAGTTGCTTTAAGCGAGTAACATCGCGTACCACTACCAACAACTGTGTATTGGCATAGGGCATTACCCTAAATTCAAGAACTTGCTCAACACTGTGACCACTTTCAAGCTCCAGTGCATCGCTAAACTCTTTACGACGCATATATTTAGCAAATTTAGGATCGCGAATTAAGTTATCTAAACGCTGACCATGATCAACCGGCCACTGTAACCCTAGCACTTTGAGTGCAAGCTGATTACACCACACAATTGATAAATCGTTTTGTAGCACAACAACGGCATCGGGCACGGCCTCAGCGCCGTCACGAAAACGCCGTATTAGTTCTGCCAGCTCATTACGCTTTTTACGATTGCGGTGTTGCAGCTGGTAAATACCCTCAAATACTTGCTCCCACGACCCTTCCCCTTCAGGCGGGTTAAAGCTGCGTTGATTATGCAGCCAGTCACTTAAGCGATAAAGCTGATGGTAATGCCACATAAGTAGCGAAAAAGCACCCAAAAACAACATCAAAAATGGGGCACCAATAAGCACCCCAATTAAAAGCAAAGGTATAAAATAGACAAACAGCCGTTTGGTTAACGCCTGCTTGTTAATAACTCGATACATACACGCTCTTTACCTTATAAACGCTAGCAAAAGTTTGACTGTGCTAGGTTAATAGATTGTGACTTACGAAGTAAACTTATAATTTACTCGAAAAGCGATAACCAGCACCGCGAACTGTTTGTACTAAGCGGTCATGCCCAAGCGTAGCAATTGCCTTACGCAGGCGACGGATATGAACATCTACAGTTCTGTCTTCAACATAAACGTTAGTACCCCATACATGATCAAGTAATTGCTCTCGGCTATATACACGCTCAGGATGGGTCATAAAAAAGTGTAATAGTCGAAATTCCGTTGGCCCCATATCAAGCTCACTGCCACCTGATGTCACACGATGCGAAATAGGATCTAAACGTAAGCCATGTACTTCAATGGCCTCTTCAAGTGAGGTAGGAGCAACACGACGAATAACCGCTTTAATACGCGCCATTAACTCTTTAGGTGAAAACGGTTTTGTAACGTAATCATCAGCACCGACTTCTAAACCGCGTATTTTATCTTCTTCTTCGCCGCGGGCTGTCAGCATAATGATAGGAATTTGGCGTGTGTGTTCATTTTGTTTGAATTTTTTAGCGATTTGAATTCCACTACCGCCAGGTAGCATCCAATCGAGTAACACCATATCTGGATAAGGTTCAACCATTGCTGATATTGCAGAATCATAATCTTCTGCCTCAATGGCTTGAAACCCATTTTGTTCTAAAACAAAAACCAACATTTCCCTGATAGGTGCTTCGTCATCAACGACTAATACTTTACGTGACATTCCAATTTATCTCTTAGGCTATTGAGTAGGTTTCATTATTATGACTAAGTATGACATTTTTATTAAAGTGTAACGTCTAAATTAAAATGAGTGTAAAAAAAACACAAAATAGTGACAAAAAATAGAATTTGTCATATTTTTATCATCTTGAGCAGTAATAAAAAAGCGGTTTGCAGTAAAAAGAATCAATCATTAAAGTCACTATTTATGGTATCAACATGGGATCACCAAATTACTAACTAAGCATAAATTTTAACGCTTAATAATAAAAGTTAGCACCCACTTAATAGAGTCTAGATCAGGTTTATTATGATCTAAAATGCTGGGATCAGAGTTTTATCAAGCAGATCCCTTTACGGATCACTATTTTACCCACCAACAAAGCTAAACCAATGAATTTTTGTATGTTTTGTGCTCACTCTTTATAATGCGTAACACTCAAAAGTTTAAAATACGTCACTTTAAGCCTTTTACTTAGTAAAGTAATGATCCCAGATATGACAAGTTAGTAATCGAGTGATCCCTAATTAATAACTAGGTAAAATACTGATCCCTCATAGATCAAAAAAGCCAGCGCAAACGCAACTGGCTTTTTGAATGAGTGTAATAATATCGCTATTATTGGTCCATTACTTTATTTTTGGGTTTAACTCACCGCTTAAGTATTTAAGGTGCATTTCATCTAATGAAATTGGCTTAATTTTACTTGCTTGACCCGCCGTACCAAACGCTTCGTAACGAGCGATACAAATATCAGTCATTGCTTGGGTTGCAGCAGCTAAAAACTTACGTGGGTCGAAGTTAGACGGGTTCATCGCTAAATGGCGACGAATCGCACCGGTAGACGCTAAACGTAAGTCAGTATCAATGTTTACCTTACGCACACCGTATTTAATACCTTCAACGATTTGCTCAACTGGCACGCCGTAAGTTTCTGGGATCTCACCACCGTATTGATTGATCACTTCTAACCACTCTTGTGGAACAGAAGACGAACCATGCATCACTAAGTGGGTATTTGGTATACGCGCGTGAATTTCTTTAATACGATCAATTGCTAAAATGTCATCGGTTGGTGGACGAGTAAATTTGTAGGCACCGTGCGATGTACCACAGGCAATAGCTAGTGCATCAACATGGGTTTTATTTACAAAATCTGCCGCTTCTTCTGGATTTGTTAGCATTTGCTCAGTGGTAAGTTTACCCTCAGCGCCAACACCATCTTCTTCACCCGCTTCACCAGTTTCAAGTGAACCTAATACACCTAGCTCACCCTCTACAGATACGCCACACGCATGCGCCATTTCAACTGTTTTACGTGTTACATCAACGTTGTAATCGTAGCTTGAAGGTGTTTTACCATCGCTCATTAATGAGCCATCCATCATTACTGATGAAAAACCTAGCTGAATTGAACGCTGACATACACCCGGTGATGTACCATGATCCTGATGCATAACCACAGGAATATGTGGCCATTCTTCAACTGCCGCTAAAATCATATGACGAATAAAAGGTGCACCGGCATACGCACGTGCGCCCGCAGAACCTTGCACAATAACAGGGCTGTTTGTTTTATCAGCCGCTTCCATAATTGCACGCATTTGCTCTTGGTTATTTACATTAAACGCGGGTACACCGTAACCATGCTCTGCGGCATGATCAAGAAGTTGTCGCATACTGATTAAAGCCATTGGGTATTCTCCAATTTATCGGTAGTTATTTTACTACCTAGTTTGAACGGATTTGTTAGTTTGGCGCAATCACTGCGCCATGAATTAAAAGGCAAATGACCTAAAATTCATATTATTAACGACTAAATAAAAGTGAGAGGTATTTACTCGTTAATTGTAGCAGATGTGGGATTAGCACATCTGCTTTACGGCTAGCTAATACCCTAGGTATTATTTAGCGCGTGATTCTAGCATTGCAACTGCAGGTAGTTTTTTGCCTTCTAAAAACTCTAAGAACGCACCACCACCTGTAGAGATATACGATACTTTATCACTAATGCCATACTTATCAATTGCCGCTAGGGTGTCACCACCACCAGCAATAGAAAATGCGCTTGAATCAGCAATCGCTTTTGCAATAGCGCGAGTGCCATTACCAAATTGATCAAACTCAAACACACCCACTGGGCCATTCCATACAACAGTGCCCGCATTAGCAATAATTTTTGCAAGTTGATTAGCGGTATCAGGGCCAATATCAAAAATCATATCGTCGCTGGTGACTTCACTTACATCTTTAAGTGTGGCTACAGCTGACTCTGAAAACTCATTACCCACAACAACATCTGTCGGTACCGGTATTTCGCCATCGTTGGCTTTCGCTGCAGCGCATAAACGATTTGCTTCATCCATTAAATCAGCCTCATAAAGCGACTTACCTACAGGATGACCAGCAGCTGCAATAAAGGTATTGGCAATACCACCGCCGGTAACAAGCTGATCAACAATTTTAGATAACGAATCAAGTACGGTTAATTTAGTTGATACTTTAGAACCACCCACAATCGCCACTAACGGACGGGCTGGGTTATCAAGTGCTTTGCCTAAGGCGTCTAGTTCAGCCGATAATAATGGGCCGGCACACGCTACATCAGCAAACAGACCCACACCATGGGTTGACGCTTGTGCGCGATGCGCAGTACCAAAGGCATCCATTACGTAAACATCACATAATGCAGCGAGTTGCTTTGATAAGGCTTCGTCGTCTTTTTTCTCGCCTTCGTTAAAACGTACGTTTTCAAAAACAACCACTTCGTTATCTGCAACATCAACGCCGTTTAAGTAATCTTTTTCTAGGCGAACAGTTTGCTCAAGTGCATCATTTAAGTAATCAACAACGGGTGCTAATGAAAATTCGTCTTCGTATTGCCCTTCCGTAGGACGGCCTAGGTGTGACATAACCATCACTTTTGCACCTTTTTCTAGCGCAAGTTTGATAGTAGGTAGTGCAGCACGAATACGTGCGTCTGACGTCACTTTACCTGCTTTAACGGGTACATTTAAATCTTCACGAATTAATACACGCTTGCCGTTTAAATCTAAATCTGCCATTTTTATGACCGACATGAACATCTCCTTAGTTAACGATACTGAACCAAAAAATACGTTTTAAATATTACTTAAATGCCATCATAGCACGAGCGGTATCAAGCATGCGATTCGCAAACCCCCACTCATTATCACACCAAACTAGTAATTTTATCAGCCGTTTATGACTAACACGTGTCTGTGTGCCATCTATAATACAAGAATGGGGATCGTGGTTAAAATCAACCGATACCAGTGGCTCTTCGGTGTAACTTAAAATACCCTCAAGCCTATCTTTAGCTTGTGCTTTAAGCGCACTATTAACCGCACTTAAATCTACATCGGTATTTACCGTGACACTTAAATCCATGGCGGTCACATTAATAGTCGGTACACGAACGGCAATAGCCTCAAAGCGGCCTTTAAATTTAGGTAAAATACGGTCGATACCACGGGCTAATTTTGTGTCTACCGGAATAATAGATTGGCTGGCGGCACGAGTTCGGCGTAAATCATGGTGATACGCATCAATCACTTGCTGATCGTTCATTGACGCATGAATAGTTGTAATAGCGCCAGACTCAATACCAAAGGCATCATCGAGTACTTTAATAACAGGAACAACGCAGTTGGTGGTACACGAACCATTAGAGACAATAGTATGCTCGTTTTTCAACTCATCGTCGTTTATGCCATATACAATGGTGGCATCTACATCATTATCAGCAGGATGGGAAAACAACACTTTTTTAGCACCTGCGGCAATATGTAACTGTGCATGCTCACGTGAGTGGTACACGCCAGTACATTCAAGTACCACGTCAACATCTAGCGTTTGCCACGGTAATTCAACTGGATTTTCTTCACAAAATAACGCAATGGTGTCATCAGCAACGCTGATAGTGTCTTCACCTAGTTTAACTGGAAAAGTAAAACGACCATGAGAGGTGTCGTATTTTAATAAATGGGCAATAGCTTCAGGGTCGGCTAGTTCGTTAATTGCAACAATTTTGATCTCGTCGCTTAAGCCTGATTCGTATAGTGCACGGACAATATTTCGACCAATACGACCAAAACCATTAATTGCAAGTTTGATTGCCATGAAATATAAAATCCACTCTAGTTACGTACAGAGAAAGGCAGCGTCGCCTTTTAGATGGCGGTATTGTAATCGACCTTGCCTGTGATTATAAGAGCCAAGCATTAGAAACTTTAAATTAACGCCATAATCAACACGCAATGCGCTTTTACTTTTAACTCGGCTTTGCGATATTTGCTATTTTAGTTTTAAATCAAACACCACATTTATTGATGCTTTAACGCTTATTCTTGCACCTAAATATTGCTGCTGCGTAAATGGGTTCTCGTTATTTCTAGTAGCCATGCTATTTCTGTGGCTAGATAAAACAATGTGCTTAACACCGCTCGCGTCGTAATCTGAGCTACTGGAATTTGCACTAATACTATAAACGTTGCCAAGTTCAGCACCAAAAGACTGAGCGAGCTTATTTCCCTTCGCTTTTGCGTTATCAA
Organism: Pseudoalteromonas undina; assembly: GCF_000238275.3. Classification (NCBI taxonomy): domain Bacteria; kingdom Pseudomonadati; phylum Pseudomonadota; class Gammaproteobacteria; order Alteromonadales; family Pseudoalteromonadaceae; genus Pseudoalteromonas; species Pseudoalteromonas undina. The sequence continues at coordinate 335,686 of NZ_AHCF03000003.1, read as the reverse complement.
TTGCTAGTTGTGTTGCCTCTGCCTCTAACTGCGTGGCCTTGGAGGATAAACCATTAATTTTTTTGATATTGTCTATTTGTAAGCGTTGAGTAAAATCAATAAACTCATCGACTTTTTTAATATCTTTTAATGTGACTTTAACTGTTTTCAGAGCTAAATAATTATCGCTTAAAGCAACCCCAGATTCTGTACCAACCTTAGTGTATACCTTGCTTTTTAAACCCGATATATGAACATCACCTTGCCCAAAAGCGTATTTATCTAATTCTTCAAGTAACACGCTGATCCGGCCATCAAGGTCACGTTTAGCCTCAAGTAATGTATCTTCAATGCTTTTTACTTCAAATATAATTTGAGCCATATCTGGCTCAACTAATACCTCAGCTGTGCCATGCACAGAAATATGACGATTAGCTGGCACGCCTGAATTAGCAAATGTAATAAGAGGAAGTAAGATAATAAAAATAGCACTGATAAGTTTCATATTCGTTCCTTGAAAAAGTGAAATTGTGAATTATATGCCTACACCTATAAGTAATATTCAATAATATTTCAGCTAAATATTTAATGCTTACATGCCTGAGTATCCCCATTAAATTAACTAATTTTTGGTGATGTCGAGGCTATTCTTTTGACTCTGAGCTAACCGTTTTTCCTTTATTTTCGTTAGGTATTAATGCTGAAATATTTTCTTGCGAAATAATAAGTAACTTATTTTGTTTATTATCATAAACAAATAAATTTCCAATTGTTGAGGCTACTATTTGCACATTTTGAAGTTGAGTTACTTTACTCTGAGCAATTGGATAATTTAATGATAAGTGATAACTCATTGTTTTTTCGTTTACTATATCTTTACTATGAAAATGCGCCAATATAGTAGGGTATGTAGGTATTATGAGTGCTAAAAATAATACCGCTGTATAACTAGGTTTCAATAAATAGTACGGGTAACAAAAGCCATAATAAAGTCTTTTTAACACGGTTGTTTTACTAGGATCTGGCATGTGTCCTGAGCGCCAATTTAAATAAATAGCTGTTAAAACGATGATCGCAGTATAAATAGTAATAAGTAAAGGACTTGAAATCAGTGCCAGTAAAAAGTCACTTATTTCAATGAAATTGAATACATCAACAGAGAAGTTATTAATTAAAACGTAAAGATACACAACACCTGATAAACTACCTAATAAGTAAAGAATAGTAAGAAACACACCAAAATTATTGTGAATGTACTTTTTAACTGCTTTGAGGTCATTGTTTAACTGGTTGTAATACTTACTGGCGGCTTCAATCACCATAATAAATCCTTTTAAAAAATAATAACTTAGAAAAATAATTGGTAAATACTGTAGTTTTGTTAAATTATTGACCTCAATTGCAGCTCTTTACCACGGCTTATTTGATGGCACTGAGCTAGCAGTAATTCGGCGGTCGCTTGTGCATCGGTAAGCGCATGATGACAATGATAACTTGGTAAATCGTAGCGATTACGGCATTCATTTAAGGTTAAATCATCTAACTTTATATCGCTTGCGTGTTGCAGTAAACGCTTTTTTTCTATTTGTAAGGTATCGATGATCAGCTTAGGCCGCTGGGTGATCCCTGCATTTTTTAGTGCTAACTTTAAAAAGCCCCAGTCGAGCATGGCATTATGAAATACTAAAATGCAGTCACTAAAGTGAGCGCTTAAAGACATTAAAATACTCTGTAGGCTTTGCCCTTGTGCCACCGAATCAGTACTAATGCCGTGAAAAACAGGGCTTTGCTCTAGGCTTTTAACCTCTTTATTAACGATATGCTGCGATTGACTGTTTTTGATACATTGATTCTCAATCAGTACCCAAGCAACCGAGACAATTTCATGTTGTTTAGGATCAAGCCCTGTTAATTCCAAATCAATCACTAAATAACGTTGCTTTAAAGCACTTTGCGCAAGCAAATGGCGACGCTTTAAGTACCGCGTAATAAGCTGCTTAACCATTATTGTTACAAACTCCCACGCGCAAATTTAAACGCCGCGCCTTGCTGCGCTTGTTTTACTAAGTAAAACGCTTCTTTAAGCTGATGACGTTCTAACGAATTGAGTTTGTCTGGGTTAATGCAATTACTAGGTAACCCTTCTTCATTTATTTGTGTGCGCAGCCGAAGCTGAGTTAAAAATCGCCAACAATCTTTTAAATTATAAATATCTTCTTTGCTTAATAGTGAATACTTTAATAAAGCATCCAACCTCTCTTGGGTGTTAGCACGGCGAATGCCTACTTTTAATGCATAAAGTCGCGCTAGATCGTTAATGATCACCACCCCGCGCTTTTTAAGATCGATGTACTTATGATGTTGCTCTGTTTTTTCGGTTTTAAAGTTATTGAATAAACCAATCGGCGCACTGTTAGCGTTAACATCGCTGGCCATTGCCGCATAAAAAAGATCGTTGCGAGAAATATGGGTCAACTCTTCACAAAACTGGCTATAGAGTGTGGTTGAGCCTTCAATAAAGCGCAGATCAAAAAAGATTTTACAGTTGAGCATTGCCTGGGGTGTGGGACTGGTGATCCACTTTAAAAACTTCGCCCCCCAATCACTAACACTCATTCGACACGCATCACTGCTAGCCATTATGTTACCAGGACAACGACGAATGCCGCACTCAACTAAGTTTTCACAAACAAATTCGCCCATCTGTTTAAAATATGCGTGCTGTTCATCGTTTAGACCATCAGGTAATAACAAGCCATTATCTTGATCTGAATGCAGTGTTTGCTCTTCGCGCGCTTGAGAGCCAAAACAAATAAAACTAAAACTGGTTGGCGCGGCGCCATGGTGTTGTTGAAATAAAAAAATTAGCCGCGAGGTCAACGCATCGGTTAAACCACTGAGTAACTTTCCGATCAGCGAAATATCATCAATATTATTTGAAAACCCTTTTAATAACTCAGGAATTTCTTTCGCGTAACGTTTTAAATCAGCCACATTATGGGCCTTGTAAATACGACCAATTAGCTGCACTGGGTCGCTTTTTTGTTGGCGTAGTAAGTCTGTACTGGTGATCATTCCTAGCGGTTTGTGGTTTTCGTCAAGCACAGGTAAATGATGAATATTATGCTTAAGCATTAAGTGCAGCGCTGAAAATACGCGGTTATTTTCAAATATAAACTTAGGCTTATTGGTCATAATACTATTGATAGCTTGCGCGGGATCCACTTCATCAGCAAGCACTCGGTTACGTAAATCCCGATCTGTAACTACCCCAACAAGATGCGAATTTTCGGTGATCATCATTGATGAAATCCCATGCTCTTGCATTTTTTTAGCACTATGACGGATGCTGGCATCGGGAGGCAGCGTAATCGCTTTGCGAGTCATGATCTCTGATATTTTACGCTCAGACCAGCTGTCGTTATTGCTTTTATAATGTGATGACAGCAATCGATTAGCATGAGCACGAACAAAGTATTGCTCGAATGCTTTATATTCTCGACGTAAGTAATCAAAATCCGTTTGGTCGAGCATATAGACAATGCCCTCTTTTTGTACTTCTAAACTGTTTTGTATTGAATCTCCCGTCAGTAACGAGGGATAACCAAAGTAATCACCTTGAGTTAAACGCGTTACCGTATCGCCTTGAGCATCCACTAAATCGTATAACCCGGAACGAATTAAAAATAATTTAGGCTGTTCACTGTTAAGCCATTGCGTTTGGTTTTCTCGGGTCAAATAAATACTATCGAGATGGTTAACAAAATAACTGCAGGCGCTGTCCTGTAACATTGAAAATGGTGCTTGCTTGTTAATAAACTGCGCGACTTCCTGTTGCTCACTACTCATAAATCATCCTCAATAAAAAAGCGACTTAACCTGAAATATGGTTATTTAATATAGCGATTATTTAATGTAGTCATTATTTAAACAAATAAAAAGCCCGACTTAAGTCGGGCTTTGATGCGTTATATCATTAGATATATGGATTAGTGAGCATGCGCTTCACTAGACCCTTTAGGATTACGAATACCTTCAACCATTTCTTGAATTTCAACTGGTGTCGGTTGAGTCATTTTCATAACACCTGCAGCTACTGCAAAGTTAATGATCATGCCTACTAAACCAATCCCTTCAGGTGAAATACCTAAGAACCAATTTTCTGGGCTATTAAGCTCTGGACTCACAAACTTGAAGTAGATGATGTATGCAGCAGTAAAGGTGATACCCGTTACCATGCCTGCAATTGCACCATGTTTATTCATTGATTTAGAGAAAATACCCATAATAATTGCAGGGAAGAAGCTCGCCGCCGCTAAGCCGAAGGCAAAGGCAACAACCGAGGCCACAAATCCTGGCGGGTTAATCCCAAAGTAAGCGGATATTACAATAGCAATCATCGCTGCCAACCTCGCTGCAAGTAATTCTTGCTTGTCGGTTATATCCGGTTTGAGTGTCCGTTTTAGTAAATCGTGCGATACTGAGGTTGAAATAACCAATAGTAAGCCCGCTGTAGTCGATAGCGCCGCGGCAATACCACCTGCTGCAACGAGTGCAATAACCCAGGCTGGTAAGTCGGCTATTTCAGGATTCGCTAGTACCATAATATCGCGGTCAACATTTACTTCGTTTGCGCTATTAGGGTCAGTGATTTTACCTGATGTGTAGAACATTTTGCCGTCACCATTTTTATCATTAAAGGTGATTAGACCCGTACGTTCCCAGTTTTTAATCCAAGCTGGTGCCTCTGCATACGCTGTACCGCTTCCGTCTTTACCATTTATTGTGTCAATCATGTTTACACGGGCAAACGAAGCTACTGCGGGTGCTGTTGTGTAAACAATAGCAATAAACACCAGTGTCCACGCTGCTGAAATACGTGTGTCTTTTACGCGAGGAACAGTGAAAAAGCGAACAATTACGTGTGGTAAACCGGCTGTACCCACCATAAGAGCACCTGTGATTGCAAATACATCAATCATGCTCTTAGAACCTTCAGTGTATTGGCCAAAACCAAGCTCAGCACTTAAACCGTCAAGTTTATCCAATACATACATTCCAGAGCCATCACTTAGCGTGGCACCAAAACCAGTTTGTGGGAAAAAGTGACCTGTTGCCATCATAGAGATGAAAATAGCCGGTACTAAATAAGCAAACACTAGTACACAGTACTGCGCAACTTGCGTGTAAGTAATACCTTTCATGCCACCAAGCACGGCATAGAAGAAAACAATGATCATACCGATGTACACACCGGTTTCAATTTCAACTTCTAAGAAACGAGAGAACACTACACCAACACCGCGCATTTGACCCGCAATGTAAGTAAAACAAATAAAGATGGCACATAAAATAGCCACTAAACGCGCAGTACGTGAGTAGTAACGGTCACCGATAAAATCTGGCACGGTAAACTTGCCGAATTTACGTAAGTAAGGCGCTAAACACATAGCCAGTAGTACATAACCACCGGTCCACCCCATTAAGTAAACACTTCCGTCGTAACCCGCAAACGAGATAATACCCGCCATTGAAATGAACGACGCAGCACTCATCCAATCCGCAGCAGTTGCCATACCATTGGCTAGTGGAGGTACACCGCCACCAGCAACGTAGAATTCATTTGTTGACCCAGCACGAGCCCAAATTGCAATACCGATATAAAGCGCAAAGCTTAAACCGACAATTATAAATGTGAGTATTTGAACATCCATTGACTAGCTCCTATTCGTCTACGCCATATTTTTTATCTAACGTATTCATTTTGAAAACGTACACAAAAATCAAAGCCACAAAGGTATAAATCGCGCCTTGCTGGGCGAACCAGAAGCCAAGTTTAAACCCAAAAAAACGTACTTCATTAAGTACATCAACCAGTAATATGCCAAAGCCAAAAGAGACCACAAACCATACTGCTAATAATTTAAACAGTAATGAAATGTTTTCTGCCCAATAAGCTTTTGCTTGTTCTTCATTTTTAAAAGCCATTTTTATTTTCCCCTTTAAACATCACGATTGTGATGGGTGGTTTTTTATATTCGTTAACCAATTTAGCAATGCAATTCAAATATTGAATTGCGACAATAGTCGTAACAACATATTAACGTTTTCGTAAACTGCGCATGATCAATTAATAAACAACTCATGAACCACTTAAATTTCAGTAGCTTAATAGATTTTTATTGCTCAAGTTTTTAGCCAAATTAAAACAAACCGTGGGAATAAGACATTAGTCTAACTAAATAGACAAAAACAAATTAACCCTTAAATATCATAGTTTTATTTTATTTATAGATAACATAAACAAAATGTATACCCCCTACTTTATTTGCAGCTAGGTATTGTTAATAAGCAAACTCCAACTGGCGCTCGCATCTTGAAATAGTTTGGGTATAGTTATGACAAATTATAAAAACACTCTACGAGGTTAAATAAACATGACAGCTGTACTACTCATTGTTGCCTTTGGCTACATAGGCGTGCTGTTTTGGCTGGCAAATTGGGGTGATAAGACCACCCCACTTGCCAAGCGTATTAGTCATCATCCATTTGTGTATTCATTTGCATTGGGGATTTATTGTACTTCGTGGACTTACTATGGCTCGGTAGGCACCGCTGCTACTAGTAGTTGGAGCTTTTTGCCTATTTTATTAGGACCCGCCTTACTGTTTTTTTTCGGCCAGGGCTTTTTACGTAAACTGGTATTGGTGAGTAAAAAACAAAATATCACCACTATTGCCGACTTTATTTCAGCGCGTTACGGCAAACGCCAAACCACTGCAATTATGGTGACCATTATTGCCTTATTGGCCACTATTCCTTACATCGCATTGCAATTAAAAGCGCTTAGTTCCAGCTTTTTACTTTTGCAAAATAGTAATCAAATATCTGGGGATATTTTGGCGTTATCAGCCACTTTAATGATGGCACTATTTGCTATATTTTTTGGCACGCGCAAAGTTGATGTAACCGAGTACCGCTCAGGCTTAATGCTTGCTGTGGCGTTTGAGTCGCTAATAAAGCTGTTTGCTCTGGCTGCTGTAGCAGGGCTTGCAATATATAGCTTATTTAATTTACCCGCAGAAAGTTCTGGCCAAGTCGCCGAGTCAATTTGGCTGCATTGGGCGCAGTTTGACTTTTTTAGCTTTAACTTTGTAGGTCAGTCGCTGATGGCGGCGGCCGCTATTATTTGTTTGCCACGGCAATTTCATGTCACCGTGGTTGATAACCAAGATAAGCGCCATTTATTTACTGCTCGCTGGGCTTTTCCATTGTACTTGTTATTGACCGCTGCAATGATTTTACCTATAGCCACCGCTGCTATTCATCCAGAAATTGGTCGTAGTTTATCACCTGACAGCTTTGTACTGGCACTGCCTATGCTGCACGATAACGCTTTTTTAACCACCTTTGTGTTTATAGGTGGGCTTTCTGCTGCCACAGCCATGATTGTTGTTGCAACGCTCACGCTAAGCACCATGATCTCCAACGACGTGGTGCTACCCTTAATGTTGCGTCGTAAATTTAAACGTAATTTAATCACCAGCAGCTATAAATCCCGTATTTTATTGGTGCGCCGCTTTACCATTGCTGGGGTGCTTATTTTAGCCTACTTCTATCAGCAATGGTTTGGTAGTGGCAGTGCGCTGGCCAGTATGGGGTTAGTGGCTTTCTCATTGGTGTCGCAATTATTGCCTGCTATTGTGGGTGGGTTATATTGGCGAAAAGGTCATGCTTACGGCGTTTATGCCGGGCTACTCGCAGGAGTCATTTGTTGGGTGCTATTTTTGATGCTACCTATTTTAGAAGCCCCTAACCCACTAGACAGTGAGCTACAGCAAACGCTTATAACTAGAGGCACCTTAATTGCGTTGTTTGCTAATATTGGCTGTTATATTAGCTTTTCCTTGGGAGCTGAAGAGCGCTTAATTGATAAAATTCAAGCGGCAGCATTTGTTAATCCCAAAGATCAGGCCATTTTATCTCGTCGCTTAAATAAAAACGTAAAAGCCACGGTATACGACTTTAAAATTTTGCTACAAACCTTTTTAGGCATTCAACGTAGCCAACAAATTTTATCGCATTACGCACTCCATCACGATTTAAACGACAACAATGCACACCCTCGCGCTGATTTTATTGCCTACTGCGAACGCGCACTAACTGGTGTATTGGGTGCTTCCTCTGCGCAAGCACTTATTCATACAGTATCACCTGGGAAACGCATGGCGTTTGAAGAAGTGGTAAACTTTTTTGATGAAACCACACAGGCACTGCAGTTTAATCAAAACTTATTATTTACTTCACTAGAAAACTTAAGCCACGGACTCTCTGTGGTAGATAAAGATCTTAACCTCGTTGCTTGGAATAAGCGCTACAGCGAAATGTTTAATTACCCTGAAGGTTTTTTACAAGTTGGCCAGCCCATTGAAGAAATAATCCGTTATAACGCAGAGCGCGGTGAATGCGGCCCCGGTGAAATCGAGCGCCATGTTGATAAGCGTGTTCAGCATTTAAAAAATGGCAGTTCACATCACTTTATTCGCCATCGTCGTAATGGCCAAGTTTACGAAATGATAGGCAACCCACTGCCTGATGGGGGGTTTGTAACAAGCTTTTCTGATATTACCAATCATATTAGTACGCAAAATGCGCTCGAAGAAATCAATATGGACTTAGAAAACCGTATTGAAGCGCGTACCCAAGAGGTGCAAACCATTAATAGTAACCTGCAAGCACAAATCGATAGTCGCGTACAAACAGAGCAAGCACTTACTTTAGCCAAGCGCGAAGCTGAGCAAGCGAATGATAGTAAAACTCGCTTTTTAGCACTGGCTAGCCATGATATTTTACAGCCGCTCAATGCGGCACGATTATATCTCGCCGCCATTGATGAAACTCAGTTAGATAGCACCAATAAAAATAACTTTAATAAGCTAGGTGATAGCCTCGATTCCACCGTGCATTTAATGTCGGCTTTATTAGAAATTGCCAAGCTAGAGCAAGGGGCGATGACCCCAAATCCTCGTCACTTTTGCATTGATGATATTTTAGATCCCCTTAAAAGCGAATATGCGATTTTATCGAGCGATAAAGGACTTTCATTTAAAGTGCGTTCAAATAAACAAATAGTACACAGCGACATTACTTACTTGCGCCGAATACTACAAAACTTGCTGTCTAATGCGATTAAATACACCGAAAATGGCCGTGTATTAATTGCTTGTAGAAACAGAAAACACAGTTTACGGATTGAAGTATGGGATACCGGCCCTGGCATTAGCGATATTGAACAAGCAAAAATATTTAACGACTTTTACCGAATTGAAGCGGGCGATAATAAAGGCGTTGGCTTAGGTTTAGGGGTGGTTAAACGTATGGCTGATTTATTGAGCCTACCGATTGATGTGGTTTCATTACCTAATAAAGGCAGCCGATTTAGCATTGAAGTGCCTTATGGTGATGCGCAATTAGTACAGCAAAAACAAAGCAGTCAAAATATAGTCGACAACCGCGCCGCGATAAATATTATTGCCGTTGACGACGATCCTGAAAACCTTGCCGCCATGGCCAGCCTACTGAAGCGCTGGCAGGCAAATTACACCCTATTCGATAAAGTAGACGCGGTGTTAACTTATGCAAAAGAACAGAGAGCACCTGATGTTATTTTAATGGACTATCAATTAGGTAATGATTGGGATGGGATTACTTTAATTAAAGCGCTACGCGAGATTTGGCAAAGCGATATTCCGGCTATTTTAATTACCGCTGTGCGTGACACCGAGCTAAAACAAACCACCAAAGCCGAAAATATTCATTACCTGAGTAAGCCAGTAAAACCAGGCAAACTTAAAGCACTGCTGAATCACAGTACTTGACGATTAATAAGAGTTTAAGCCCAGTAAGTACTGGGCTTAAACTTAACTATGACTGCGCTTTCTGAGTTTTTGGAACAACCAACTTAGCCCTACCAGCGACAGCCCTAAACCAATGAAGGACAATGCTTTTAGAAGTCCCGTTAAGTTTGCCATATCAATTAAAAATACCTTAACAATTACAGCGCCAAGAATACCAAGACCAACATTTTGCAGTAACCGTTGCTGTTTTAAATGCCCGGCTATCACGACCAGTGCGCCGAGTAACAACCAAATAACCGAATAGCTATATAGTTCGGCGTCACTGGTTGCTTTATCAAGATAAATGAAGCCACCTTGCCAATATTGGCGGATCAAGGTATTGATAGCTAACAGGGCTAATAAACCAGACACTCCGAGTGTAATTTGACTCAATTTAGCATTTAACGATTTAACTAAACTCGCTAACCATAACGCCAGTAGGCTCGGTACCAACCAAATTAAAATCACCCAGTTAAATATTGGCGTTTCACCAACATAAAGACGCATTAATAACGGATTATTATCCAGCGTTGTACTGATTAATAACAAGCCAGCTAACGCTGATAAAATCAAACCTGCAGTGCGGTATAACTTACCCAGCTGCCCAGCACTTTGCGCGCGATATAAATAAACGCAGCCTAAAGCAAGCAAGTTACAACTGAGCAAAACTTGCTCATAAAAACTTAAAGAAAACAGCTGAGGGTAGTGCCCTACCAGTTGATAACTGGTCTCGGTTGTCACAAATAACGCTAAACAATGCAGTGCTGCTCCTTCAAGCCATATTTTTAGTTTTGAAGTATTAAAACATTTAGCCGCTGCAAAAAATAACCCAATACACAGCGGGTAAACAACTAAGCTCCAATGCAAACCAAATATGCTTAGCTCATCATAACTAGGCGTCCACGGCGATAAGGTAAGGCGTAAAAGTAATGCTGCCACAAGGGCTTTTATTGGCCAGTGTGGCATAGCCACATTGTATTTTTTTATCAGTAAGCTCAGCAGTAATACTTGAACAGCCAGTGCAATGGTAAGGCCGCTATCACTCAGTAACATCGTAATTGCTAAGGTAATATTGGCGTTTGCCCCCACCCAATAACTAAAGCGCTGCCATAAGGTTGTATTATTTTGCGTAAATTTAATTAACACCGCACTCATTAAACATAGCAACACCGCCCAAAGTGGGTAAGCGGTTGCTAAAGCCGTGTTTGGGATCATCGCATACAAAGTGCCAACTAATGCAAACATGCTTAATGAAGCAAGCAAATGAAAAGCTAATCGTTTTGGGGATTTATTACCAAAATAGAGTCCATAGCCACTTAGCCCCAGAGCAAGTAATAAGCCTAATCCGTATTCATTTTTAAAAATAAATAACGCATCATCAAAGGCATAAGTTTGTTTAGCACTGACCACTAATAACAGTGCAATTAATAAAGAGACCCCCTGCCATGCATCCCAACGGCTATTTTTTAGCACTAAAAATAGGAGTAAAGCGATGCTTAGCAACGCCACAATTTGCCATTGTAAATTAAACACACTCAACAGCATGGCAATCATTAAAGGAGCAATAAAGGCTATTAATAATCCGTGATCTGGAAATAAGTTAACTAACCGTTTAAAGCTGTGTGGGCGTACTTCAAGGGTATTAAAGCCCAAGCCTAAACGTGCAATAGCGATTAATCCTAAAATACTTAACAACGCAAAAACGCCTATTACCCACACTGTGTCGTAGTTAAATAGAGTGAGTCCAACCAAGTACCAGCTAATATGCCCTACCCACAGTAAATACCACAACCACACTCGCTGTACTTTATGTGCCACAACTGCTGCGGCAACACTCACAAGGGCAACATAAATAAGCAAAGAAAATAACTGCCCACTGCCCGTATTTACCCAAACAGGGACACTGTAAGCGCCTATAATGCCTATTACAGCAAGTAAAGGGCCTAGCTTTATTGCCATTGCACTAGCACACACAGTAATAACTGCTAAGCCAATAAATGCCCACTCAGCACTTAGCATGCTAAAGCTGTTATAGGCCAAAAACATTAAGGCAAAACAAGTCATAAAGCCGCCACTGGCAAGGGCTGCAGGAATGTAATTATTAAAGCCTTCAAAAACGATACGTTTATAATGTAAATAATACGCTGCTGCGATTAAGCCAATGCCAAATAATCCACCGGCACTGAGCCTCATTGCAGGTGAAAATAGCCCCGCCTCTAAACTGTATTTTGCTAAAAACACGCCACCTAAAGCCAAAGCAATAGCACCAATCCAGGTCATCCAATTTTTCTCGAAGCCTGCACGTAATTGTTTAAAAAGCAGTTCAATACTCGATGGTTTTTTAGTTATCGTTTTACGAGGTGGTGGAGGTTTAATGCTCGCAGGTTTATTAACAGCAGCAGGAATATCTGAGCGGTTTAGAGGTATTGCGTTATCTACTTGAGGGTCAGCGGAGGATTTTTCATTTTTTGCTGCATTTGAGCTTAACTCGAACTGTAATAGTTTTAGTTTTAATACTGCAACCTCTTGTTTAAGGGTGTTCAATTGCACTAAGGCCACTAATCCACAAATAGCCCCTGCAACAATCGCAATAGATACAATAATTGCTAATCCGATTAACTCATCCATACAGTCCCTTTTTTATCTCGCAACACAAGTCCCCAAAAACAGCATGAGCGAAATCTATTTTATAAAATTACTATGTTTAAGCAACCTCAAGGCGATCACGGCCTGCTTTTTTGGCTCGGTATAATGCCTGATCTGCACGTTTCATTACATTGTCAAAGGTCTGTTCGCTACTGCGGTGCGCAATACCTATACTAACCGTTAAAGAGCGTTGGTTTTGTACTGTAACAGTTCGAGCAGTCTCTAGAATAGTCTGCGCAAAGTTAAGCACTTCATCAAGCTCATAACTAGGCAGGTAAGCGGCGAACTCCTCACCGCCTATGCGAGCAAAAATATTTTCATTTTTAAAAAGATGGTTCACTTTATCTGCGAACTGTTTAAGCACCCGATCGCCCACATCATGGCCAAAATCGTCATTAATACGTTTGAAATGATCAATATCTATAATTAAAATAGTGTAAGGATTATTAACAACCTCCTTCACATGCTGATAAAAACAGCGTCGGTTATATACTTTAGTTAAATCATCTATAATAAATTCTTGCGCCAACCGGGTATGCATTCGCTGCATAAAGTGCATGGTTTTAAATAAACCATAAGCGGTAATTAACATACCTAATGTGCGACATAAATCCTCTACGTAATTGCTTATCCAATAAGGCTGGCGTATCACTTCATCAAGCACATCGGCAGTAGAGCCAACAATCCATAACATTAAACCGATACTGACATACACGTAGGCTTTTTTAGCTAGCTGTGAGCATTGCACCACAAAGAAAATAGTAAAAATGACCACTAAGTTAATAAAGTCAGTGGTAAAGCCGTAGAGATTTTGCTTGAAATCCAATAAAGGAAAGCGCATTAACGAAAAAATTGAAAAGCCAATAATAAACGCCAGCGTAGCTAAAATTAACAGTTTGTTTAATCTGGTAATTTTTACAAAACGGCTGAGCTTAAGGCTCACTTTTTCCGGATTCATCATAGGCTGTATTTAAACTTATTATTGTTGCTAAAAACTATACCATAAACTAAAACTGATTAATTTAAATTAATGTGCTAACACCCCAGCCAATCGCAACTAAAATAGTTAACCCAATCATGGTCTTAGTTTTGTGCTTGCTGATAATACGCTCAGCTTGATTGCCCGCATAATACACCACGATTGCCAAGCCGAAATAACGTATAGAGCGAGCAATAGCGCTTGCTAATAAAAACAGCGCCAGCGAATACTTAGTTGCGCCAGCGGCCAGCATCGCAATTTGAAACGGAATAGGAACGATACCTAGGCTTAACACAAACCAAAACCCTTGTGCCTGCATTTTTTGTTTTACGTTTTCAAACTGCTCAGGGCTTGAGAATGTGTTGATAACCCAATCGCCAATGATATCAAATAAGTAATAGCCTAAAGCATAGCCAAATAACGCACCTACAATGCAGCCTAGTGTTGCCATTAGGGCAATTTGCCAAAGCTTTTCCCGCCTTGCTTGCATAAGCGGTACCAGCACCGCCTCGAGTGGAATGGGAACTATGGTGGATTCTAAAAATGAGGCGATAGTAATCCCACCCAGCATATTTTTAGACTCAATAAACTGACGTGTTTTTTGCTTGAGCTTTTTTTGTATAGCCATAAACGTCCTGTTAGCAATTAGGTAAGTGATTAAATCATCTCATAATTAGGTTAATGCTACCTGAAGAAATACAGTCAACATAGTAATCAGTAAAAGACTGCTTTATTATCTTTATATACCATTATACTTTTAAAATTTTCACAATATGCAAACTGCTCGCTACATTCCTTTTAGAAAACACGACATCATTACAATGTGCGCCAAAGAGCTTACCAAAGACCAACAAACTTCTTTTAAGCAGCTTTGTGAACTTTTAGCCAGCTTAATTCACTTTCAGTACCATGGCACACTTGAGTCATTAAAAAACAATTACGCGCCTTTTGACCCAAATAGCGATACTCGTTTAATAAACAGCGTGACTGATGAGCAAAAAGCCCAGTGCCAACGCGATTTTGCTAAAGATTTCGCCAACGTATTAAATGCGGCTAATTTTGAAGTGATCACCCATCAAGACCTACAAGATGCATTAAACGAAGAATCGCTTTTTAAAGTTCGCCTTGAGGTAGAGTTTGAGGATTTTGAAGAAGTGGTTTTTTATCGCCGTGGCGAGTCACAGCTGAGCGAAACCATAACCAGTTTTTGGGGGTTACGTAAAAAGCCACTGCATTTTACCAACTACGATCGCGTAGCAGTATTTATCCGTTTTAAAGATAAAGCCTATTTTGAATCAAAAAATAAACTACCTATGGGGTTTGAGCCCAGCTCAACCATAGTAAAACTATTTCAAAATGTGCCAAAAGCTGACTTAGAAATGCTATTCCCTAATAGCGAAGTACGGATGCGTCCTATTGATAAAGTGATTATTGGCTCGTCAGCACTTATTGGCGGTGCGGTGGTGTTAGTTACCAAACTGGGCGCCTCATTACTTTTATTGTTTGCTTTGTTTGCATTTTGGGGAGGGTTTAGTGATAAAGTCGTTACCATGACTCAGCAGCACTTTATTACGTTAGCCATTGGTATTGGTGTATTTGGCAGTTTTGTATTTAAAGAGTGGAGTAAATTTAAAAACCGTAAAATTAAATTTATGAAAGCGCTGAGCGATAATCTGTACTTTAAAAACCTAGATAACAACGCGGGTGTTTTTCATACACTAATAGACGCCGCCGAAGAAGAAGACATTAAAGAAGCCCTACTCGCTTATTCATTTTTACTAAAATCTGAAAATGGCTTAAGCGCTCACGCACTTGATGAGCAGATAGAGACGTGGTTTAAAAGCAAGTACCAATGCGAGCTAGATTTTGAAATTAGCGACGCGCTTGAAAAGCTTGAACGTATGCATTTAGTAACTTGCACAAACACCCTATATAACGCGGTAAATCTAGAGCGCGCAAAAGCCATATTAGATGAGCGCTGGGATAGCCTATTTCAATATAACTAAGCAACTCCTTACTTAACAAAAAAGCAGCTGACACTTCAGCTGCTTTTTACGTTATTACCTAATTAGTAATTAGCTAAGCTGTTTGCTGCTTTTTAAATTTTGCATGCACTAATTTATAAAGTGCTGGTAAAATTAACAATGTGAGCAAAGTGGATGACATAATTCCACCTACCACCACGGTTGCCAAAGGCCGTTGTATTTCAGCGCCGGTACCGGTATTTAGCGCCATAGGTATAAAGCCTAAACTAGCCACAAGCGCGGTCATTAGCACTGGGCGTAACCGCTGTAGTGCCCCGCTATGTATTGCATAATATAAGCTTAACCCCTCATTTCGTAATTGCTTAATGAACGACAACATCACTACACCGTTTAATACCGCAACCCCACTTAGCGCAATAAACCCCACACCCGCTGAAATAGAAAGCGGCATATCTCGTAGCAATAATGCCAATACCCCACCGGTCAGTGCCAGTGGTACACCACTGAATATAATAAGTGAATCACGCAGCGATCCAAAAGCACTATAAAGTAAGCCAAAAATAAGCAATAAAGTCACAGGCACTACCAACGATAAACGCTTACTCGCCGATTGTAATTGCTCAAACGTACCGCCGTATTCAAGCCAATAACCGCTGGGTAGGTTAAGTTGTGCGTTCATAGTCGCTTGGGCATCTCTTACAAAGCTGGCTAAATCGCGTCCTGTTACATTAGCTGTTACTACCACATTGCGCTTGCCGCTTTCGCGATTTATTTGATTAGGGCCTTTTTCAATACTAATTGTAGCCACTTCTCCAAGCGGTACAAATGCAAGCTCAGGGTTACTACTTTTAGGTAACGCAATAGGTAAACGCGCAAGCACAGAGACATCATCAGACCAACGCTTATCTAAGCGTACTAATAACGAAAAGCGCTTATCACCCTCATAAATTAGCCCTGTTTGCACCCCACCAACAGCAGCGGCAAGGGTTTGTTGAATGTCGTTTACGGTTAATCCTAATAGCGCCATATGATCTCGCATTGGGGTAACAGACAGTGTAGGCAAGCCCTCCATTTGCTCTAAACGAACATCAGTAGCACCGGTAATATTTCGCATTAAACCAGTGGCTTTTTCGCCAAACTGTTTAAGTGTGGCTAAATCGTCACCGTAAATACGCAGCGCTACATCGGCACGCACACCGGCAATTAACTCGTTAAAGCGCATTTCTATAGGCTGGGTAAATTCATAGTTATTACCCGGTACCTCATTCACACGATGACGAATTTGCTGCACTAACGCGTCTTTACTTAGTGACGGATCTGGCCATTGCTCACGCGGCTTTAACATTAAAAAAGTGTCGGCAACATTAGGTGGCATAGGATCGCTGGCTACATCCGCGGTGCCAATCTTTGAAAATACGTTTGCAATTTCAGGTTGCTCTAATAAAGCCTGCTCCAACTGCTTTTGCATTTGCACCGATTGTTCAATACCGGTGCCAGTAATACGCAGCGCATGCATTGCAATGTCACCTTCATCTAGCTGCGGTAAGAATTCGGCGCCCATATTTTTAACTTTAAAGCCAAGCACTAATACCAAAACAGTAGCAATACTCACCATCACCCACGGTAATTTAAGCGATAAGTTAAGCAGTGGCTTGTAGATTTTTTTAACGCCACGCATTACTACGTTTTCGCTTTCATCTACTTTACCACGCACAAATACGGCAATAGCCGCCGGCACAAAGGTGACAGCAAAAATAAGTGCACCTATTAACGCGGCAACCACGGTAAACGCCATAGGCTGAAACATTTTGCCCTCAACACCGCTGAGCGCAAATAGCGGTAAATACACCAACATAATAATTAAAATACCAAATACTGCGGGGCTAAACACTTCTTTGGTGGCTGAAGTTACAACCTCTAAACGCTCACTGAGCGTAAGTAAGCGACCATGTTTATGTTGAACCATCCCTAATTGACGAAGGCAGTTTTCAACCACAATCACCGCGCCATCAACAATTAATCCAAAATCGATTGCACCTAAGCTCATTAAGTTACCCGAGACTCGATTGCCCACCATGCCTGTAATAGCAAATAGCATACTCAGCGGGATAACCATGGAGGTAATAAGCGCACCAGTGATATTCCCAAGCAATAACAATAAAATGACGATGACCAATACCGCACCTTCAAACAGGTTTTTTTGTACTGTGGCGATGGTTTTATCAACCAGATTGGTGCGGTCATAAACAGGCTCAACAATAACCCCTGCAGGTAAACTTTTTTGTACTTGTATAAGCTTATCAGCCATGGCTTTGGCAACCACACGGCTATTTTCACCAATTAGCATCATCGCCGTGCCTAATACGGTTTCCTCGCCATTATAGGTAGCCGCGCCAGTTCTTAGTTCTTTTCCTAAGTATACATTTGCCACGTCCTTAATTCGCACAGGAGCATCATCACGCTTAGCAATAACGGTGTTTGCTATATCCGCTAATGTTTTTAATTGCCCAGGGGAGCGCACTAAATATTGGCCGTCAAAGCGCTCTATATAACCGGCTCCGCGATTGCTGTTATTAAGCTCAAGTGCACTAATAACATCGTTGATTGTTAGCTTATAAGCGATGAGCTTTTCTGGTATGGGCGCAACTTGGTACTGGCGCTCAAAGCCACCTTGGCTATTTATTTCGGTTACGCCTTTTACTTTTAAAAGCTGCGGACGAATAACCCAATCTTGTAAAGTACGTAAATCTTCGGCGCTGTAAGGCATACCATCACTTTTTAACGCATCGGGTTTTGCATGCACGCTATAGGTAAATATTTCACCTAAACCACTGGCAATAGGTCCAAGGTTTGGCTCAACATTATTAGGTAAATCGGCGCGAATACTTTGAATACGCTCACCAATTTGTTGACGCGCCCAATAAATATCGGTGCCTTCATCAAAAATAATGGTTACTTGAGAAAGCCCATAGCGAGAAAGCGAACGGGTATAATCAAGCTTAGGAATACCCGCCATCGCTGTTTCGACTAAGTAAGTAATACGCTGCTCAACTTCAAGCGGCGTAAAACCAGGCGCTTTAGAGTTAATTTGCACTTGTACATTGGTAATATCGGGTACAGCATCTACCGCTAAGTTTTGGATGTTATACACACCAAACCCAGCAAATAAAAATGTCAGTGCCAGTACCATCATGCGGCGTTTAACCGCAAAAGAAACAATCCAGTTAATCATGGTACCTCCTAGTGAGCGTGACTTGCGCCGCTTTTTAAAATATCGGCTTTGATCACATAGCTATTGGTTGTGACGTACTCGCTACCTGGGCTTAAACCCGCGATCACTTCAACCCACTCGCTACTTTTTGCGCCTAAAGTAACAGGGCGTACTTCAAACACACTATTTTTACGCACAAACACACTCGCCATACCGTTAAACTCTTGAATAGCCTCAGGCTTTACACGCACGTTAGCATTAACCTTATCGATACTGACATCACTATTAACATGCATACCTGGACGCCAATGACCATCAGGGTTATTAAGCTCAATACGAGCACGTGCAATATGCCCGCCAGTCATCATAGGTGCTATAAAAAACACCTTACCTTGGGCATTTAAATGATGATGTAAATCGTACACGACAGCGCTTTGACCAATGGCTAGGTTTTCAATATTTTCAGGAAAGGCTGAGAGCTTAACCCATACTTTATCAAGGTTCACGACTTGCATTAGCGCACGAGTACTTGCCAGTTCGCCACGCTTTAAATATTGTTCGGTTACAACACCGCTAATAGGGCTTTTAATGCTGTAGTTTTGCAAAGTTTCGCGATTGGTGACGCTGGCCAGTACATCGCCTTTTTGAACGGTTTGACCAATACTGACAAAAATATCGCTGATCAATCCGGTATATGGCGCCATAATTTCTACTGTGCCATGCTGTGTAGGTGTAATAACACCGAACAGCGTGTCGGAAATATCAACCTCGCCGCTTTGTGCTATCTCTGTTTTAATGCCCGCGCCTTTAATTGCTCGCTCGCTAAGCACAGTTTGGCCTTCGTGCTGAGAGTACTCAAAGCTGACGCGTTCACCTTTATAATTAGCAGTAATCAAAAGCTCAAACGAATGTGGCTCATTTATAGGTTGCGTGCTAACAAGGTAGCCATTCTCACGGGTAAATTGTATTTTTTGCGGCGTTTCTACTAAGCGTTTTAAGTTTATTTCTATACTTAAATCGTTTACATCTACCGGCTGATTTTGCTCATAACCATATACGCGCAGCTCAACTTTACCTGCCAATTCTTGCAGCTTTAACTCAAGAGTGAGCTTTTCGTTAGTTAATAAAAAGCCGCCGTGTGGACCTTGTTTTTGGGTTTGCTCTGTTTGGTCATGTTCTGCTGAGGCAAATACATGTGTGCTTGTTAAGCTAGCTACAAACGAGAGAAATACTAATAATGCGATAAAAGTGTTGTTCATGATTGAAAAGTCTCAGTTAAAGATTGGCCAGTTAAACGCTCAAGTGCGAGATGGGTCTGATATAACGCTGCATATGTGTTAATCAACGCGCGTTTAGAGTCAAAAAGAGCTTGTTGAGCATCGAGCAATTGCAACACCGAAATTTGTCCGCGTTGATAGCTTTTTAAACTTTGCTCAATGAGTGTTTGGGCTTGGGGAATAACTTGCCCAGATAACAACTGTGCCTGTAATGTCTTACCTTGGTAATAGGTATACAAAGTACGAACTTGCTGACGTAATTGAACCCGTAACAGTCCTTGCTGCTCACGTAACAATGCTAACTGACTGTTAGCTGCTTCAATATTACCGCTATTTGAGTTACTCAATTGCAACGGCATTGAAAACGAAAACAGCAACGAACTGGTATTGTTTTGCTGGTTGTAGCTCACGCCTGCACCTATATTAATATCGCTTTGCCCATTAGCTTTTTGCAGCGTTAAGTTGGCCGCTTGCTGTAGGTATTGCTGCTGTAACATAGCAAAATCAGGCGCTTGGTTAACCGCATCAAGTAACCCTTGCTCAGACCTAAGCGGCATTAATGTATTAATATTCCCAGCTAAATCCGTGTAATCATGTTGCTCACTCCACAGCTCATTGAGCGATAAACGTGCTCGCTCAAATTCGCTATTTAGCTTAGCTTTATCAAGCTCAACTTGGCTAAGCGCATAACGCATACGGGTTACATCCGCTTGCGATACAGCGCCAGCATCAGCTCGCTGCTTTATTGCTTTAAGTGCTTGGCTTACAACCTGATGTCGTTCGCTATTGAGAGAAAGTAAGGTTTGAAATTTAAGCGCTTCGTAATACCGCTCACCAGTGGTTGCCAATAAGGCTAAACGAGTATTTTGATATTGTATTGCTTGGGCTTTAATGTTTGCCGTAGCGTAATTTATACGGCTTTGGCGTTTATTCCCAAGCTCTATAAGCTGGCTAAATGCCAAGGTTATTTCAGCGTCTTGCACACCACGTGCATCGTTTGTCCCCAGCAGATTTTCAGCTTCTATATTTAAGATAGGGTTAGGCGAAAGTGCAGCTTGAGATTTAAGCGCGCTGAGTATTTTTTGATGATAAGGGTAGCGTTTTAATAGCGGATTTTGTTGCTCGGTATTTATCAACGCTTGTTTTAGAGTTAGTGTTTTAACATTTGCAAACGCACTAAAAGCAGGCAGCGTGCACAGCATCACCACCAACATAATTGATTTTTTATTCATATAGCTTGTCCGTTTTTAATAAACAGAGTTCACTTGCAAACCATTCACAACCTACGCAAAAGATAGCGACAGTGTAAATTGCTCAGCAATCTAAACATGCCTATAACGGCCCATAAAACACTTATGTGTAGGCAGCTAAAAGCACAGTAATTAATTGAAATTAAATTAAGAACTAGCTAAATGAATTCGGTGGCGGTACGTCTGGTGGATAATGTAAGCCGTGATAGCATATCGCTAAAGTTGGTTTACTTTTCTCGGGAGTTATTGAGTGATTTGAGCTGTGGCTATAACCACTGTGGCAATGCTGGTGAGCATGTATTTCTGTTGTTGGGGCATTATCGCTATCATCAGCAGATGAACCTAGTTGCGATAATGAGCTATTTACGTGGTCAACGTCTTCTTGTAAATGGTACGCGGCGCCGTCACAGCTTATAAAGCTATGCACAAGCACAAGTAACATTACAATTAAAAAACGATTTGAACGCACAGTTAAACGAATTCCCTATTGAAACACACGATTAGATAAGCTCATTACTCATCTAAATATTATTTTCTTCAATACTGTACCTGAAAACATCAAAAAAAGTAATGCAGCAAAATAAAATTTTATTTCATTCAATCTTATTTTGCTGCAAAAAACCGCTAACCAATGTTAGGGATCAATATTAATCATTATTAAGCAACCGCTTGTTCTAAAATTTCACGGCTTTCTTTTAACGTAATAGCTTGGTTTTCACCAAGGGCAACCATGCCATGCGCTTCAAGCTTGCCAATAATATTATCAATAGCAGCCGCTTTATCATCGCCATGCTCAGTAAGCTCAGTTGCTACGTCAAGGCTGTGGTAAAACGCTTCAATCGCTTGAATTGTTTGCTCTGCTAAATCGTCTGTTTGTGCAAGACCAAATACGTTTTTACCCATTTGTTCTAGTTTTGCTTTTTTAACTGCAAATTGATTTCGCAGTAAAGAAGGCTGAACAATAGCCAGTGAACGTGCATGATCAACGCCGTAAGCAGCTGTAAGCTCATGGCCAATCATGTGAGTTGCCCAATCTTGCGATACGCCAGAACCAATTAAGCCGTTAAGTGCTTGGTTTGCAGCCCACATAAGGTTTGCACGCCATGCATCGTCTTGGTTTTCAAAGTTATCACCCAATGTTTTAAGCGCTTTTAACAGTGCTTCTGCGTAACCTTCTTGAACAAGTGCACCTTCTGGGAATGTTAGGTACTGCTCACACGTATGTACCCATGCATCTACTAAACCATTAACAAGCTGGCGCTGCGGTAATGTTTTCATTACATCAGGGTCCATAATGGCAAATTTTGGTAATACTTCTGGAGATGCAAACGGTAGTTTTTGCTTCGTTGCTTCTTTGCTTACCACCGAGTTTTGGTTAGATTCAGAACCTGTAGCTGGTAGCGTTAATACGGCACCAATTGGTAATGCACTGGTAATTGTATGCTTACCAGTAGGAATATCCCAACCTTCGCCATCATATACAGCAGATGCTGCAATGTATTTAACGCCGTCAATTACAGAGCCGCCGCCTACACCTAAAACGAAATCGATGTCTTGTTCTTTACAAATTTTTACTGCTTGGTCTAACACTTCAATTGTTGGGTTGGCACCTACGCCCGAAAACTCTACCCAATCAAAACCTTCAAGTGCTGCTGCAACTTCATCGTACACGCCGTTCTTTTTAATAGAACCGCCACCGTAAACAACTAATACCTTTTGATCTTTTGCGATCAAATCAGTAAGTGCGGCAATTTGTTGCTGACCAAATTGAATTAAAGTGGGATTTACGTAGCTAAATTTCATTATTTTGCTCCTAAAGGGGACGGTTAATTACTAAGCACCTTATCAATTCTTAAATAAATAAAGTGTTGATGGATGCATAATAGTGGCATAGCACATATATAAAAAGCCTAATAGCTACCAAAAGCTTGCCTAAAACTATCAGCGTTGTTATTTTACGCCAAATACCGTTAATTTAAGCCGCTCTTATGACAACCATCGCCACTTTGTTACAACAATACGCAGAGCATAATAAGTTGCTCAGCTTTGAAGGTACCATGGAAACAATTATTCCAGGGGTGTACTTTCATCGCGCCACCAAAAGCTCAGCGCGTCAGCCGCTTATTTATAATTCAGGTATTATTATTGTTGGCCAAGGACATAAAATTATTCACTTCCCTGAGCATCAAATACAGTATGGTGCAGGCGATTATTTAGTACTGGGAGTGCCCGTACCACTAGAATGTGAAGCGTTTACTGATAACGATTTACCAGTAATGGGTATAGCAATTGATATAAACCCAGCCATGCTGCACAAACTGGTTAACCAAATGATGCAACATAAGCCTATTTTAACTCCTTTAACACAAAGCGGAGCCGTACAAAGCGCCACTTTAGATTTAGCTATGGAGCAAGTTACCCATCGACTGTTAACAGTGTTAAACGATCCGCTTGAGGCTGAGGTATTTGGTGACGATATAGTTAAAGAATTAGTATATAGGGTGCTGTGTGGCCCTCAAGGCAACACTTTAATTGGACTTGCAATGCACGATGGCCATTACGCACGCATAGCGCGTACCTTATCAACATTACATAGTGATTATGCAAGCCCTATTACCGTAGAGCACTTAGCTGAAGAAGTGAACATGAGTGTGTCATCTTTTCATCGTGCCTTTAAACAAGTTACGTTTGAATCCCCTTTGCAGTATTTAAAAAAAGTGCGTTTAGCTAAAGCAAAAGAATTAATAACCACCTCTGGCAGTAAAGCAAATGAGGCCGCATTTAAAGTAGGTTACACCAGTGCGTCACAATTTAGCCGTGAGTTTAAACGCCATTTCAACAAAGCCCCCAGTGAAATACATGTGTGATTAAAACTAACTTACTTTTGCGCAAGTCATTATTTAAATACTTTATCATTAGACTTTGTTAATATGACTTAAAAGTATTCGTCTACTTAGTAATGATATATTGTACGATAAAGACAAGGAGTTTTTAGCATGTTAGGCGCTCAGGTGGTTAGGTTTAGCATTTTTATATGCGCTTTTGCTATGCTATTTAGTAGCGTTACTTATGCGCAAGAACGTTGTCAGCTCAGCTCAAGAGCAACCAATACTTCGGTGTCTTTATCCAAAGAAGTTGCCTCAAATATTAAACTTAAAAATGGTATTAATCATCTTGAATTAAGCTGTAACTTAAAGCAAGGCGGGGTATTTTCATTTACTCGCCCTGCACTTAAAGACTTTTCGTGGCAGCAAAATTCAGCATATAAAACACCTTTAAAAACCAATCAGATGGCAATTTTAATGGACCCAGGCGTTTTTACTGCACAGCTTATGATTACCACTTCTGCGGCTTATACCCCACGCTTTACTTGGTCAGATACACAGCCTTTTGTCGAAAAAATTCAACGCTACAACCTTATTTTTGGCATTTTTTATGGTCTTTGCGCCACGCTTATTTTTTATGCACTAATTATAGGTCACGGCATAAAAGACCCTCTTTTTAAACTGTATGGCATTTATATTTTTTGCATCGCTAGCTTTATATTCTTTCAAGAAGGACAGCCTTATTTATTTACACAACAGCACTACTCTGCGTACGTTAGCCATTTTTATACGTTGAGTATCGGTTTAACTATAGTGAGTGCCACATGGTTTATGAGCGCTATATTGGAGCTACCTAAATACTTTCCTAAGATAAGTAATACACTAAAAGTAGCCGCCTTATGCGTACTGACTTTATGCTTACAAAAAATAGCGCTCGATCTACCACTTATAACCAATATTACCTCTGCAGTAACAGGCTATTTATCATTATTTATTGTCATCACTATTTTTATCCTCAGCGCCATACAAACAAAGTACGGTGTTAATGAAGCAAGCTTGGTATTTATAGCACTGGCAAGTGTGTGTATTAGTATGATTTTTAGGGTACTACTAACCGATTACAGCCCGTTCATTCAACGCTATGGATTTGTTATTGCGTTTACAATTGAATCTTTATTACTTGCTATTGCAGTCGGTAGACGAATTCAAAGATTGAGTTATGCAAAAAAACAGGCTGAACGACACGCTAACTTTGATCATTTGTGCCATATATACAATCGTCGCGGATGGAGCTTAAAAGCAAACGACTTACTAGCAGAGCATAAGCAACGAGGAGGCGTTTTGTGCTTTTTATACATAGATTTAGACCGTTTTAAAGCAATTAATGATACTTATGGTCATGATGTGGGCGACAAAGTACTGTGCAAAGTTGCAGAGTCTCTTAGTCAACATATGCGCAGTGAAGATGCCGTTGGTCGCTTAGGGGGCGATGAATTTGTGGCCATGGCATTGTTTAATAGCAACGAAAAAATTAACCAGCGAGTTAACACCTTAGAACAAAAATTAAACCAGTTAACTATAGAGCATCAGGGCCATACCATTTCTATTTACGCCAGTGTTGGGCAAACTAGCTATACTCAGCCACCCGATAACTTAGACACAGTTTTAAAAGCAGGTGATGAAGCAATGTATAAACAGAAATTGCAAAGAAAGGCAAAGCAAGCTGAAAAAATAGTAGTAGCCGCCGTTTAAAAGCATAAAAACGAGAGCTAGCCAGTAAGGCTAGCTCTGCTATAGCCTTAGCTTAACCCTTTTTAAATAGAACCTCAGGATTAACCATAGTTTTCATTTCGAGCACGTTACCGTTAGGATCTTCAATAAAAAACGTTTCTTGTTCAAACTCATCACCAACAAAACGACGGTAAGGTTTATCTAAATATTCAAGACCGGCATCAGCAATACGTTGCTTAAGTCCTTGAAACTCACTTTCTGATAAATGAATACCAAAGTGTGGAACAGCCACTGCCCCCATATCAACATCATGACGTACCGTAGGTAAACGCTCAACACTTTGATGTAGAGTTAATTCGTTACCCCAAAAATCAATGTCTACCCATCGTCCCGCTTCACTATTGCCGGTTTTACAGCCGAGTACGTCACAGTAAAACGTTTTCGCTTTTTCAAGATCGCCAGCGGGGATAGCCAGATGTAAACAGTTAGACATAAATTACCTTAGGTTATAACTTTTAATATATGAAATATGCTGCATTATACATAATTTGCAATTTATAGAACATTAACAGTGTTATTTTTAGTCATTCATTGCATATCGCTAATTTTCAACAGTAATAATTCACCTTTTAGCTGTGGTTTATCGATTTTAGTCTTAAATATCAGTTTTTAACTATTAAAGCTAAAACTGATACATTATGATGTGCGCGCCATGACTAAATTCATACTTTTAAAATTCATCACCTTTTTTATCGGCTGCTTGTCGTGTTTTTTAATGCATACCACATTCGCATTGCCTATTGTTGTATCTGCAGGTTTAACGGGGCTTATCGGTTCATTTATTCCATTCCCTGCAGATTACAAAAACCATCCCTATGCAGCTATTTATGCAGGCAGTTTTGCCGGTATGTGCTCCACTAGTTTAATTAATGAATACTGGGAAATTGCGATTATTTCTGCCATTGGTGCTGTTTTATACACACTCACCATTAATGTATTTGCGGGGTTTGGCGGACGATTAGGTAGCATTGCATTTGCTAGCGTCGCCTTATTTGTTTTGGCCAAGGAGTTAGTAATATGACGCTTATTTATCCGCTACTTGCTTTGCTAGGGGCGTTTTTAACCTTTTACTTGGCTAAACATAATCGCTTTGATGGGATCCGAGCCTCTGCAGCTCTATCGATTATTGCCTATTTGATTTTTGCGCAGCTGAGCCTTAACGCTGAGCTATATAGCATCGTCTTTTTTGGCGGCACATTTATTGGAATGAGTGCTCCCCACCGTTTTGGTGTGTATACGCTTGCCAGTTCAGCAATTATATTTTCACTGTTTTTTGCCTATCTAGTGCCTATTCTTGATGGTTTTGGTGGCGCTTTGGGAATTAGTGCATTTCTATCTGTGTGTATTTGCCATGTATTTATTTTACTTGGCGCACCACGCAGTAAAAAAACTAAAATTTAAACGTTTTCTTGAATAAAAATTCAATAAAATCTTACACCTATTAAATTGTATAAAAATAACCCATGTTTTTTTGATCAACACTGTTAATAGCTTCGTAGTATTCACAAAGCTGTAACACTGTAACATTCGATTAAAGGAACAATTATGAATAAAGTATTTAAGCTCGGTGCTATCATACTTCCCTTGTTACTGATTCAAGGCTGTAGTAGTGATGACGATAACAACGCTCCAGTAACTGTAGACCCACAACCTGCCGTCTCAGTCTTTGACGCCGCACAGGACTCTGAAGAGTTCACCACTCTTGTTGCAGCACTAGAAGCAACCGGTCTAGATGAAACTCTCGATGATTTAACTACCAGCTATACTGTATTTGCCCCTACCGATGATGCATTCGCATTATTAGGCGAAGAGACCATTAATAGCTTATTAGCTGATACAGACACCCTAAGTTCTATTTTAACTTATCATGTGATCGCTGGCAGAGTAGACGCGCAAACAGCTATTGGCTTAGCGGGTAGCACTGTTGAGACTGTTAACGGGCAAAACATTGCTTTATCTTTAAATGGTGAGAATTTATTAGTAAATACCAGCACAGTAACAATGACCGACATTGTGACCGACAACGGAATCATTCATGTTATTGACGCGGTGCTCACGCCAAAAACAGTGCCAGAAACAGCACCAACTAATAATATTATTGAAACAGCTCAACAAGCTGGCAATTTTAGTACATTACTTGCAGCTCTTGATGCTGCATCCCTTACTTCAGCACTTGCCGATGAATCATCAGAATTTACCGTATTTGCCCCTACGGATGCTGCATTCGAGGCAATTGGTAGCAACTTTTTAAACACGTTACTGGCTAATCCCACCGTTTTAGCCGATATTTTGAAGCAGCATGTGCTTGTAGGATCAGTTGATTCTGTTACTGCAATGTCTCTTAACGGTCAATCAGCAGAAACGCTACTTGGCAATACCCTTCCAGTGGCGATAAACGCAGAAACAAACATGCTATCGTTTGGCGGAGCCAATATTGTAGTAAAAGATATTATGACCACAAATGGTGTTATTCATGTAATTGATTCGGTTATTATTTCTGATGTTACTTTACCTCAAAGTACCAATACAATTGCTGACATAGCGAGCGCTGATGGTAACTTTACGACTCTTCTCGCGGCTCTAACAGCAACAGGCTTAGATACACTAGTTGCCGATCCAGATAATACTTTTAGTGTATTTGCTCCTACAGACGCTGCATTTGCTGCACTCGGTCAGGATACAATTAATGCGCTACTGGCTGATACTGATACGCTTCGTGATATTTTGCTGTACCATGTTTTCCCTGACACAACAGTTTTATCAGATGACGCAGTAAGTATTGCCAATAGCAACAGCAACAAGATAGAAATGGCCAATGGCGACATGGCAGCTATTTCTTATGTAGACAGCTCACTATTTATCAATGATTCGGCAATCACAGAGGCAAATGTAACCGCCAGTAACGGCGTTATTCATGTATTAAATAAAGTGATTATGCCACCGGCAGAAGTTGGGACTCCGACTAAAACAATTGCTACTGTGGCTACTGAAACACCCGCATTATCTACTTTGGTCACTGCACTACAAGCAGCATCACTAGTAGATACCTTTAACGATACCACTCAATCATTTACGGTATTTGCACCAACAAATTCTGCATTTAGCAAAATTCCTACGGCTGATTTAGAGGCTTTATTGGCTGACACGACAGCACTAACAGGTGTACTGACTCAACATGTTTTAGGCGCTCAAGTGGGCAGTACTGATGCATTTGCAGCCAATGGTAAAACGGTGACCACCCTTGCTGATAACATGCTAAGCATAAACATCGTAGACTTTACCAGCACAGAAAACACAGCAACAGACAGCATTGCTTACGATTCAACTAATAATCGTTTAGTAACGGGTATGGCCGACGCCATGCCAGGCAAAACAGTTTATGTATTTGATAATGATTTAGGCGAGGCAATGAGCACGTGTGAAGCAGCTTGTGCAACAACGTGGCCACCGGTTCTTGGTACTGCAGCATCAATTGAAAATGTGCCAGGTTTATCGTTAATTGCTCGCTCAGATGACAGCATGCAAGTCGCTTATCTTGGTCGTCCTTTATATACCTTCTCAGGTGATACGGCAGCAGGTCAGAATAATGGCCAAGCTGTGAACGATATTTGGTGGCAAGTAAGCTTACCGGCTACATCATTACAAGTAGCGGGTAGTAATGTAACAACTACTGATATTTATACAAGTAATGGGGTTGTTCACTTAATAGATACAGTGATCACAACGGCCAAATAAATTAAATTTCACTGTGAGATAAGCTAGGAGTGATGCTATTTACTCCTGGCTTTTTTTTATTCAAAAATAGGCTTACTTATTACTACTTTGAGAGCTTGTTGGGTAACCAAATACCACTTTTAATTTAGCTTTTAACCCGTTTGCCCTGTAAGTACTTTTAAAGAGGTGTTGCCACTGATGAAAAGTAATTTTGATTGGATTATTACTGTGTAGTTGGCCAATAATTCCGTATTTACAAGGCTTGTTTTCATCCTCTTCTACATATGTGCCAAATAACTTATCCCA
Organism: Pseudoalteromonas undina; assembly: GCF_000238275.3. Lineage (NCBI taxonomy): Bacteria > Pseudomonadati > Pseudomonadota > Gammaproteobacteria > Alteromonadales > Pseudoalteromonadaceae > Pseudoalteromonas > Pseudoalteromonas undina. The sequence continues at coordinate 305,827 of NZ_AHCF03000003.1, read as the reverse complement.
AACAATTAGTACCCCTGCAAAGTTTTTATCTAAGTAGCCATTGTTAATAGCGTGATGAACCCGATGATGTGATGGAGTATTAAATACGCTTTCAAACCAACCCAGCTTTTTTACCACTTGGGTGTGAACAAAAAATTGATATGCCAAATTAAGGGCAACCACAGCAAAAACAATCACAGGCTCAAAACCAAGTAATATCATAGGCATCCAAAACAGCCACATACCTGCAAGTGGATACATTAAACTTTGTCTAAACGCAGTAGTAAAATTCATTTTTGTAGAGCTATGATGTACGACATGAGCGGCCCATAACCAATGTATATGGTGTGATGCACGATGAAACCAATAATATAAAAAGTCTTGCAATACAAAGGCACCTAATACAGTTAGTGCCGTCAATTCAATATCAAATAACCGAAACTGATACAGCCAGTAAAAAAATGGCATTAGTACAATTAACGCAATAGCATCAGCACCTTGATGTAATAAAGCCAGTAACGCATTGGCAAAGCTGTCTTTTATATCGTAGTAACGCCTAAATTTAATAAACTCAATAGCAACAAACAGTAAAAAAATAGGGCTCAGTGCAAGTAAAATAATTTCAATGCTCATACAACACGCTCCTGAAAATAACGGGCTATTTTTTTAAGTGCTTGACTAACATCTTTTTTTATAAAAAAAGCCAGTATAAAATCGGGTAGCCATAAAGGTGCAACGCAGCGAATATGGTAATTAACCTCAGTGAGCGATGGTTCTTTGTTATTAGCATTTAAGTAAATATCACCACGATGCTGTGCAACGGGCTTGCTGCCTATAATACAGTAACTAATATGACTGTTATCTGCAGCTATTATTTGCTCTTTAAAGGTAGTGCCTTGCATTTTAATTTCTCTAATAGTGCCTTTCCCGCCAGTTATTTCACCCGGCTCTTGTGGTGTTAGTAGTGTAAAGTGGGCATTAAAAAACCGTCCTAAATCGGCATGTGCTAGTAATACGCTGCGTATTTGCTCAGGCGTTGCTGCCACAGTACGCTTAACCTTTATTTTTACCATGACCTTCACCATATTATTTTTATAGATCACTAGCATATAAAAATATGCCGTGGCAAACTTGCGATTAGATGACTATTTTTTAGCTTTAGGCGACAAATGAAAACCTTAGCCGATCATTACTTTTGTAGCTGTTTGGATTATCTTGAAGCCAAGGGCTTAGCTAGCCAAGTGGCTTTAAGCGCTATTGATTTTAACGAGTATACCAATAAACAGTCACAAAAATTGGCGCCGCGTATCAGCTTAAAAAGCTACAATGCGTTGCTTGGTTATGCACAACAGGCGTTAAACGATCCCTTATTTGGCTTTGAATTAGGAAAACAAATACGCACCGCTGATTTTGGTGTATTGGGGTATTTAATTGAATCGAGTACTAATTTAGCCAGTGCTATTACTGCACTACTTAATTACGACAGCCTAGTGGCTAATATTGGTCGCGCCAAGTTTGAGCAACAAAAAACACGGTGTAAAGTAACCTGGGTAGCCGATCCGCAATGTAGTTCACAGGCTGTTTTACGAAATATGACCGCATGGGTCAGTGTGGTACGCCAACTACTTAATCCTGAGCTTTCACCTAGCTGTGTGTATTTTTCAACACACTTTTCAAACACCGAACAACACAGATTAACTAATTGGTTTAATTGCCCAGTAAAAGCTGGAGCTAGCTTTAATCAAATCGAGTTTCCAAGTAATTACTTAATCCTGCCCTTTAAAACCGATAATAGCCAAATCAACGCAATGCTTAAGCAAATGTCAGAGCAACAGCTATCCCAGTTTAAAAGTCAGCAGTTATTATCAGAAAAAATTAATCATATTTTAATGTCAAAACACGACTTACAAGATTGCTCTTTACTTAGGACAGCTGCGGCCTTAAATATGACGCCACGCACAGTACAGCGCCATCTAAAAAAAGAAAAAACCACGTTTGCCGCGTTGCTTAAAGCAGAGCAAAAACGACGTTTATTAACTTATATTCCCCACTATTCATTAAATAAAATCGCATTTATGCTGGGATTTAACGATCAAAGCTCTTTTAATCGTGCTTTTAAGCGCTGGTATCATTGTTCACCTCGCCAATTCATAAAAAACAATAATTAAACATTCTACTTACTTAAAAAACACACTTACCATATACCTTTTTACTAATTTTATTTACACTAGCCTCATGATATTGCTTTAAAGACAATTATTTATGCTTTTGCGTATGATGTTAACTGTTTTTGTATTGATTTTTTATAGTGCGTTCTGCAACGCCACCCCTGTTACCTTTATCGCTGAAGATTTACCGCCTTATCATTTTAAAAACCCTCAAGGTGAAACACAGGGCGCGTTAGTTGATATCGCTAAAGCAGTATTAAAAGGCACCGCTTTAACCGCAAAGTTTGAAATAATGCCGATGGCGCGCATGTTTCAACAGCAACGAGCCAATCCTAATGCCATTATGCTGTCACTGCTAAAAACACCAAACAGGCATCATCAATTTAAGTGGTTGGGTAAAGTTTACTTTGCAGACGCATACCTAGTTAGCTTACGCAGCCATAAAGATGAAGTGATTCATTTAAACTTCGCTAAAGAATACAAAGTAGCTACGATCCGCGGCTACTCTGCGCAGGCCTATTTAGAAGCCAAAGGTTTTACTGAAAATGAAAACCTAGTATTAGTCAGTTATTACCAGCAACTCTGGAAAATGCTATATAAAGATCGCATCGACTTTGTTGTTACTAATACGCTCACACTTGAAAACGAATTAAAACGTACTGGGCTCGACCCTAATTTAATTTCAAAACGCATCCATTTAGATGAGTTACCCTCTTCTTTGCATTTTGCAGCCAGTAATCAGCTTGACTCACACACAGCAAAAATTATTAGCGATAGGTTAAATGCCATCAAGGAAAGTGGTGAATATCAGCAAATTTTAAATAAATGGCAACTTCCTATGCCAAAAAACCTTTAATACTCAGCGGGCAAGGTATTCTGTGCTAGATAATTTTTTAATGAGATAAACAAAGGTGCGGGCAAGTCATTAATATCGCACCAACGCCACTGTAAACATTTGTGAGGCTCTTTATTTATAACCTCTCCACCTTCATAGTCTGCTTGCACATATAAGGTAATGTAATGTTTGTTCTCTGCGCTAAAAATATCGTTGGTAAAATCGAGTTTACGAATATTAGTGACATTGAGCCCTGTCTCTTCTACTACTTCACGCACAGCGCATTGCTCAACCGTTTCGCCAAATTCTAAATGCCCTCCAGGGGTTGCCCACGTATTTGCGCCATGTGCGCCTATCCGTTCACCGAGTAAAATTTTATTATCATGCATTACTATTACTGCAACGCCTACTCTGACCATTTGATTCATTCTTATATCCATTTACTCTTCATTAATTACTGAAACATTTTACATTAGTTGGAACTTTTTAGTTCTATACAATCATTACGTTGGCCAAAAACTAAAAGCATCGCTTACTATTTAACCGACCATAGTCGAATATCACTGCTGATAAAAAGCGCTTAGTTTAGTTAGATTAAATTTGACTCAGGAGCCTTTATGTCAGGTGAATATAAACAACATTACAACGAATTTAAACAAGACCCGGCAGCGTTTTGGTTATCGCAAAGTAAACGCTTTCCTTGGTACAAGGCTCCAGAAGCAGCATACACACAAGATCAAGAAGGACTGCACCATTGGTATGCAGACGGCCAACTTAACAGCTGTTTTTTAGCCGTAGATCAGCATGTCATCGCTGGGCATGGTAATGAAACAGCGTTAATTTATGACTCACCGGTTACCAATAGCAAACGCAGTTATAGCTATTTACAACTACAGCAAGAGGTCGCTAAATTTGCAGGGGTAATGCAGTCTTTAGGAGTGACTAAAGGCGACCGCGTAGTGATTTATATGCCCATGATCCCCGAAGCCGTAATTGGTATGTTGGCATGTGCCCGAATTGGAGCTATTCATTCTGTTGTATTTGGCGGTTTTGCAGCGCATGAATTAGCGGTACGGATTGATGACGCCAAGCCCAAATTGGTACTCAGTGCCTCCTGCGGTGTAGAAGTTAATACTGTAATTGAGTACAAAGAATTACTCGATAACGCGGTTGAAGCTGCTAGCTATAAAGTTGAACACTGTATTATTTATCAGCGTGAGCAAGCCACCGCACCGCTTATGCCCGAACGTGATATTGACTGGGCTGTTGCAATGCAAACAGCCACACCGGTTGATCCCGTTGCGGTCAGTGGCGATCATCCACTTTATATTTTATACACCTCTGGCACAACAGGGACACCTAAAGGTGTGGTGCGTGAAAATGGCGGCCATGCGGTTGCTATGCATTACAGCATGGAAACCGTCTACGGCATGAAACCCGGTGACGTATTTTGGGCCGCCTCTGATATTGGCTGGGTAGTGGGTCATTCGTATATTGTGTATGCGCCACTTATGTATCGGTGCGCAACTATTTTATTTGAAGGAAAACCGGTTAGAACCCCCGATGCCAGTGCTTTTTGGCGCGTAGTAGAAGAATACAAAGTGAATGCTTTATTTAGTGCCCCCACTGCGTTTCGCGCGATTAAAAAAGAGGACCCCAATGCCGAAGGATTTAAGAAGTATGATACTTCTAGTCTGAAACGATTATTTTTAGCCGGAGAGCGTTTAGACCCACCTACCTACGATTGGCTCAAAGAAAAAACAGGTTTACCGGTGCTTGATCATTGGTGGCAAACAGAAACCGGCTGGGCAATTGCGTGTAACCCTGTTGGCATTGAACACCTGCCTACAAAAGCGGGAAGCTCAACAGTTGCAACACCTGGATTTGATGTACGAATTTTAGATATGAATGGGGATGAATGTGATCCGAATGAACAAGGCGCGGTTGTTATAAAGCGACCTTTACCACCGGGATGTTTACCGACAATTTGGAAAAATACGGCTCGTTTTAAGGCTGGTTATTTGGCTGAATATGAGGGCTACTATTTATCTGGTGATGGCGGTTATATTGATGACGATGGCTACCTCTTTATTATGGGTCGCACCGATGATGTAATTAATGTCGCAGGGCACCGTCTATCCACCGGTGAAATGGAAGAAATTGTTGCCGCGCACCCAGCTGTGGCTGAGTGTGCAGTATTTGGCATTAGTGATGCGTTAAAAGGGCAAAACCCAATGGCGATGGTGGTGCTAAAAAATGATTTTCATGGCTCACATAAAGAGGTAGAACAGCAATTGGTGCAAACCGTGCGTAATCAAATTGGTGCTATTGCGTGCCTTAAAAATATTATGTGTGTAGAGCGATTACCAAAAACCCGTTCTGGCAAAATTTTACGTAAAAACCTGCGGCAGTTAATTGATGGTGAAGAACTGCAAATTCCATCAACCATAGATGATCCAAGTATTTTTGAAGAACTCAGCCAGCAACTCGAGCATGGTAAACTGTAACTACATAATGTAAAAAGTCTTAAATAGACTTTTTACATTGCAGCTGCTTAACTAACAATCAGTAATTAATAATAGCGTCCTTATGGAGTATTAATGACAGGAACACGCGCACAGCTGCGAGATTTTTTACTGCAATGGTTTGGCGATTATTTTCCGGGAAGCCCATTTTTATGGTACGACCTGATTGTATTGGCTTGGATTGCGCTATTTGCATTAATATTACACCTCATTTTAAGGCTGGTTTCTCAGCGTTTAGTTAAAAACCGCTTTAGCGAACAAGCTGCGCAACCCGATAGCAAAAGTCCTTTATATTCAGCACAAAAGCTCGCTCGTAATATCTCATTTGTTTTACAAGGAGCGGTCGTTGTTATTCAGGCGCAACTGTGGGTACCCGAAGGCACCACTTTTTTGTATTTGATTCAAATGATCACCGATCAATGGATCATTTTATTTGCCTTACTTTCGCTATTTTCTTTACTGGATATATTTCAAGCAATTTCCGATAAGCGCCCCTTGAGCGCTCACTTTCCGCTGCGCGGCTTTTTGCAAACAATTAAGCTTATTGCCAGTGTATTAACTGCCATTTTAGCCGTTTCATTGTTAATGAATAAATCACCGTTAATTTTACTAAGCGGCTTAGGCGCTCTGTCTGCGGTGTTATTACTGGTATTTAAAGACGCTATTTTAGGATTAGTAGCAGGTATTCAGCTCTCTGCCAATAATATGCTGGCGGTAGGTGACTGGTTAGAAATGCCTAAGTACGGTGCCGACGGTGATGTTATTGATATTGCGTTAACCACGGTTAAAGTAAGAAATTGGGATAAAACCATTACCACCATTCCTACTTATGCCTTGATCTCTGACTCATTTAAAAATTGGCGCGGTATGTCAGACTCTGGCGGACGCCGAATAAAACGTAGCATTCACCTTGAAATGAGTAGTGTGCACTTTTTAGATGAAGCCGCAGTTGTTGCCCTTAAAAAAGCCGACTTACTAAGTGAGTACCTTGAAAGTATGCTATTGGTTATTGAGGAGCAAAACACCACTAAAAAAGTAGATATGAGCTGCACTTTAAATGGCCGCAGGCTAACTAATGTGGGTACATTTCGTCACTATTTGGTCGCGCTATTAAAACAGCACCCACATATTCATCAAGGTATGACCTTAATGGTAAGGCAATTAGCGCCAACAACCCAAGGTTTACCCATTGAGATTTATGCATTCACCAATACCACTAATTGGGGTGAATATGAAAATATTCAGTCAGATATATTTGATCATATATTAGCGGTTTTACCCGCCTTTTCGTTACGTGCCCATGAAGCACCAACAGGAAGCGATATTCGCCAACTAATTAAATAACCTGAACTCTGGATAATAGGTTTAATTAACTTACTATATTTACATTTGCTAAAATGTCATACATTTGGCTAAAAAGTGTCGATAAAAGCCGCCAAAATTAGTTTTAAAGTATTGTTTTTAAATAATTAACAAGCATTAAAGTAGTAATATTTTTCAATATGAATACAATAAGCCTTTATTTTTTAGACATCGGTCTTTGGAGCATAGGTTGTTAAAATTAGCAGGAGTTAAATCAACTTCTTTGAGCCTTTTAGGTCTATGTGGCTTATTTTTATTATTAGTTCAGTTTCAAGCTCAATGGCAAAGTAAGCTCTCTCTTATTAATAATCTTGTTTATCCATTACTGGTTATTACTGCTGTATTTGCTACTCAGTTTAATCGAAGTCGAGTTGCACTACTATGCGCATTTTGGGTGCTTTATTTATCTTCATTAGACTACGCTTTACCATGGTCTGACTGGCTTAAAGCGCAACCTGAATGGACCTTATTATGCGCTACAAGTTTATTAATGCTATTGGCAGTTATAAAAGATAGAGCGCTCTTATCAATACATACTGTAACTCGCAGTTTACTCGTTATTGTCTGTGGCGGTGCTGCATTTGCTTGGTTAGCACTGAGCCAACACTTGCAAGAACTAACAATACAATCTTCTTTTTATACTCAGCTGCTTCCTTATTTACCCATTGTTTTACCGCTTTCAATAATTGGCGGCTTGCTTATTTGGCAAAGCTTAAGAGCCCATAACCTGACTCAAACCGCCTTATTAATTACTTTTATTGTGTGGTGCCTTAATCAGCAACACATTATTGATTTTCCTTGGTCTGTAATAGCCGTGCTTATGGCTTCTTTGTATTTATTAGCAGTAAGTACAGATTCTTATTATTTAGCCTATAGAGACGATTTAACCAGCTTACCAACGCGGCGAGCTCTTAATCAGCTTGCTTTATCATTAGGTCGAAAGTACACCGTTGCTATGCTCGACATTGACCACTTTAAAAAATTCAACGATACCTATGGCCACGATATTGGCGACCAAGTGTTAAAGCTAGTGGCGGCTAAAATGGCTGGCATTAAAGGGGGTGGCAAGATTTATCGCTATGGCGGAGAAGAGTTTACGGTGGTGTTCCCGCGTAAAACAGCCGAGCAGTCAATCCCTGAACTAGAAACACTGCGCGAAAATATTGCCACCTACGACATGGTGATCAGAAACCCAAAACGAACCGATAAGAAATCTCGTAAAGGTAAACAGCCAAGCGACAATAAAACGGTAAACGTGACGGTTTCTATAGGTGTAGCGCAAAGAGCGGCAAAACAAAGCTTTGATGAGGCATTAAAAAATGCCGATTTAGCCCTTTATAGAGCTAAAAAGAAAGGCAGAAATAACGTAAGCGAGTAGTACTTTTAACGTGGCACGCTAACTTAATAATGGCGTGCCCAAAAGCAGCTAATTTAACTACAACTTATTGCTTTTCCAAAACCGCTTTTAAATTATTTAATGCTGATACAGAAAAACCACGGTCGTAAAAGTAAATAATTTTGCCACTCTCATCAAGCAGTATCACACGGCTGTTATTAGGATTTTCGTTGCCAGTAAATGCCTGAACTTTATCGCCATCTTCGTAAATTGTGATCACCCCACCCCACAACTCTTTTGGGATCCCTTTGCGCATACCGCTATCAATTAAGGTACTAAACATACGAGGAAGCATACCCTGAATGGTTGGCAACTCATAGGCAGTCACATCAACTGCACTCATATCTAAACCAATAAGCCAACGATCAATATCAAACTGGCTATCTTGTTTATATCCAATTAATAACAACGTATTTGGGTTATTAAAATCATCAGGAATGGTGAATGACTGTTGCTCTAAGCTTTCTCCGCTAACGGTGGGAAATTGCTTACCCAGTAATGCTTGGTTTGGATATTGGGTTGAACACCCGCTAACCACTAAAACCATCACCAGCGCCATTATTGCCTTTAACATACCTTTACTCCCTATCTTTAAATAAAACTAAAGTGAACACGTTGACCAATTAATTCGTATCAGACTTACGCTTTAAACAAGGCTTACGATCTATAGTAAGTCCCATAATTTGAAGAAAATACAATCATATGGGCTGATTTTTTTCAATAATGTGCTCATTCGTTATACTTTAATATTATTACTATATTCATTTTAATTCTATCCCATAGCGAAAGCGTATTTTGTTAACGTCTTACAAAGCGTTAAAGTGCCGCGCTAATTCACAGCTATAAAAGAGGGTACCATGTCGCTTGCTGTATTATTAATGTTGGCATTATTTGTCGGTTTGCTGTTCGCCATCTATCTTGTTTCGCAAAAAAGCAGCTCTTTATCTCGTACCGTTTTATTTGGTTTAGTGCTTGGTAGCGCCTTTGGTTTAGCCCTACAGTTTTTGTTTGCCCACTCCCCAGAAACCATTAAAGAAATACTCAGCTGGGTAAGCATAGTAGGTAAAGGCTATGTCGGGTTACTAAAAATGATCATTATGCCATTGGTATTGGTCTTTATGATTGCCGCTGTGGTTAAGCTTGAGAACCAAGGCTCGCTAGGAAAAATATCCTTTATTAGTATCTCTGTTTTACTGTTTACCACCGCAATTGCTGCGCTAATTGGTATTGCTGTAACGTATGGATTTGACTTGAGCATTGAAGGGCTTGTTTCGGGTACTCGTGAAGCCGCTCGAATGGACACCCTACAAAGCAAAGCCGCGAATGTAGCCGACTTAAGTGTGCCGCAAATGCTACTGAGCTTTATCCCTGAAAACCCATTTGCGGATTTAAGTAATCAACGTTCAACCTCTATTATTGCCACGGTTATATTTGGTGTACTTGTTGGTATAGCTGCACGTAAAGTAATGCTTGAAAAAACAGAACTTGCTAGCCCAATTCGTAACGGTGTAAACGCCCTACAAGCAACAGTAATGAGCTTAGTTCGCATGGTAATTGCACTAACGCCTTATGGTGTTGCGGGCCTAATGGCAAGCGTTGTGGCAAACTCAAGCAGTAGCGATATTTTAAATTTACTCGCCTTTATTGTGGCTTCTTACGTGGCTATTTTACTAATGTTTGTTGTGCATGGTTTATTGCTTAGCTTAGTGGGCGTTAATCCAAAAAATTACTTTGAAAAAATTTGGCCTGTGCTTACCTTTGCTTTTAGCTCACGTAGCTCAGCGGCATCTATTCCTATGAATGTTGATGTGCAAATTAACCAGTTAAAAGTGCCACCTGCAATCGCTAATTTATCGGCTTCTTTTGGTGCCACTATAGGTCAAAACGGTTGTGCTGGTATTTACCCTGCTATGCTTGCGATGATGGTTGCGCCAAGCGTGGGGATTGACCCACTTACATTTGAGTTTATTTTACCGCTAATTGGTATTGTGGTTATTAGTTCGTTTGGTATTGCAGGTGTTGGCGGTGGTGCTACCTTCGCAGCGTTGGTTGTATTACCAACCATGGGACTACCTATAGAGGTAGTGGCTTTACTTATTTCTATTGAACCATTAATAGACATGGCGCGCACTGCACTCAACGTGTCGGGCTCTATGACCTCAGGTGTAATCACCAGTAAATTAATGAAAACTCAATAGCACTCACTTTAATCTAATAGCCCAGCCTACGCTGGGCTTTTTTATGTCTGCCACTTTCAAAGCTCTTTAGTGATTTGTTTATTTAATCATTTAACTTTAATGAATCATTTTTATAGATTGTATCAATCGCTTTATTTCACACACGGTTTTTAGCCTCCTTACTATACTATTCGCACTGCTTAGTGCATTCAGGTTCGTTTAAAAACAACTTGAATGAAGTTTTAGCCTACTGTTTTTAAATGAGTAGACCCTATTTTTAATACGCTTTGTATATAACGAAATTCGTTAACTTTAAGGAAGCTGACAATGAAAAACCGATCATTTACAAAAAAAGCGCTTGTTGGATTTATAAGTATGGCACTTATGTCTGGCTCTGCTTTTAGTCAAGAAAAACCACAAATGTCTAAGCCAAAAGGTGCTGTAGGTATGGGTGAGGCAAAAATGGGTGCAACCAGAACCAACCAATTTTGGTGGCCAGATCAACTTAACCTATCTCCTCTTCGCGATCATGCTCTACGTTCAAACCCTTACGGTAGTGACTTTAATTATGCAGAGGCATTTAACAGCCTAGATTTAGACACTGTAAAAAGTGATATCGACGCTCTGCTAACCCAATCTCAAGATTGGTGGCCGGCAGATTTTGGTAACTATGGTCCATTTTTTATTCGTATGACCTGGCACAGTGCAGGTACCTATCGTACGCTTGATGGCCGTGGTGGCGCTGGCGGTGGTCAACAACGTTTTGAACCGCTTAATAGCTGGCCAGATAACGTAAGCTTGGATAAAGCGCGCCGTTTACTTTGGCCAATTAAACAAAAATACGGTGAAGCCCTTTCATGGTCAGACTTAATCGTATTAGCCGGTAATGTTGCCTTAGAAAACATGGGATTTGAAACCTATGGTTTTGCTGGTGGCCGTACTGACGATTGGGAACCAGACATGGTTTACTGGGGTCCTGAAGTAGAAATGCTTGCCAGCGACCGTGAAGATGCTAGCGGCAAACTAGAACGTCCGTTAGGTGCAACTCACATGGGTTTAATTTATGTAAACCCAGAAGGGCCTAAAGGAGTACCTGATCCTATTGGCTCAGCTAAAAATATTCGTGTTGCGTTTTCTCGCATGGCGATGAACGATGAAGAAACCCTAGCACTTATCGCCGGTGGTCACACTTTTGGTAAAATGCATGGTGCGCACAAACCTAAAGACTGTGTAGGTGCAGAGCCTGCTGCAGCAGGTATTGAAGAGCAAGGTTTAGGCTGGAAAAACAAATGTGGTAAAGGTCACTCTGAAGATACCGTATCTAGTGGTTTAGAAGGCGCATGGACACAAGCACCTACTCGCTGGTCATCATTATACTTAAGCAACCTACTTAACTTTGAGTGGAAACAAACTCGCAGTCCTGCTGGCGCTATTCAGTGGATCCCAACAGATGAATCATTACATAAGTCAGTACCTGATGCGCACGTTAAAGGTAAATTTAACCCACCGGTAATGACCACTGCCGATTTAGCGTTAAAATTTGATCCTGAATATCGCAAAATTGCTGAACGCTTTTTAAATGACCCTAAAGAGTATCAACTAGCCTTTGCTAAAGCATGGTACAAATTAACTCACCGAGATATGGGACCACCACGTAACTTTTTAGGTAAAGAAGTACCAAAAGAAGACTTAATTTGGCAAGACCCTATTTCAGCAGAGACTAAATCAAACATTGATGCTGGTGCAGTAAAAGAGCTTAAAACGGCTATTTTAGACTCGAACCTAAGTGTACCTGAGTTAGTACGTGTAGCATGGGCATCGGCTGCCAGTTACCGTGATTCAGATATGCGCGGCGGAGCCAATGGCGCACGTATTGCGCTAGCACCACAAAAAGATTGGGCAGTAAATAATCCAGCAGAAACCACAAAAGTACTCAAAGTATTAAAAGCAATTCAAGCTGACTTTAACGACAGCTTATTTAGCAAAAGCCATGTATCGCTTGCTGATTTAATTGTGCTTGGTGGTAATGCAGCGATTGAAAAAGCAGCCAAAGATGCAGGCTACTCAGTAGACGTGCCGTTTAATGCTGGCCGTGGCGATGCTACACAAGCACAAACTGACGTTAATGCATTTAGCTTATTAGAGTTGCCTGCCGATGGTTTTAGAAACTACTTTGATGCAGAGAAAAGCTATAAATCACCAACTGAAATGCTGATTGATAAAGCGGATCAGCTTGACCTAACAGTTCCTGAAATGACTGTATTAGTCGGTGGCTTACGCTCACTTGATGCAAACTACAAAGGCACTGACTACGGCGTATTTACCGACAAGCCAGGTACACTAAATAACGATTTCTTCGTTAACTTATTAGATATGTCGACGGTATGGAAAAAATCGTCTGATGCTGGTATTTATCAAGGCTTTGATCGTCAGTCGGGTGAGCAAAAGTACACTGCTACTTCGGTTGATCTGATTTTTGGTTCAAATTCAGAACTACGTGCAGTTGCTGAGGTGTATGCTTTTGATACATCAAAACAAAAGTTTGTAGAAGACTTTGTTAAAGCATGGACTAAAGTAATGAATTTAGACCGTTAATAACCATTAAGTAACACAACCACAGCGCTGCAATTAATTGCAGCGCTTTTTTATTGTAAAGCTACTTTAAAGCAAGTACTCGATCACGTAAGTCATCGGCACTCACATTTTCAGACGCAACCGGCTCACCAATCGCTACGCTCACCAACGACCATTTGGGTCTAGGTAGTCGCCATTTAGTTTTTCGACTAAACATACTGCCCCATAATCCATCTAAATGAACTGGGATAACAGGCACAGGCGTGCGCTGAATTATTTTTTCAATACCACGGCGAAACACATCAACTTCGCCATCACCGCTGAGCTTTCCTTCAGGAAAAATACCCACCAGCTCACCACGTTCCAATGCTTGTGCAATGTCATCAAAAGCTTTATTAAACGCCTTAGGATTTGATTTTTGACTATCAATTGGGATAGCTTTGGCCATTTTAAACAACCAATTAAGTGCAGGTGAATAATAAATAGGTGCAAATACAACAAATCGAATTGGCCTAGGTGACGCCGCTAAAATAAACATCCAATCAACAAAGCTAACATGATTACTTACCACCACCGCAGCTCCTTCATCGGGAATATTGAGCTGGCCTTTAGTGCGCACACGATACATACAAATCGCTAAAATATAGATAATAAAACGTAAGAAAAACTCCGGTACTTTGGTGTATATGTACAGCGATATTAGTAAATTAAGCCCTGCTAATAACAACAGTAATTGTGAAATATCCCAGTGTAATAGCGTTAAAGTAACAATACTTAAAACGGCGCTGCCAACCATAAACAATGCGTTTAATACATTGTTAGCTGCAATTACTCGTGAACGGCTATCGGGGTGAGTGCGCTGCTGAATGAGTGCATACAAAGGTACCGTATAAAACCCTGCGGCAATACCAATTCCTGCCATCCAAACAAAATGCCATAGCATATCGCCAGTATTAATTACTTGCTCAAGAGTAAGCTGCAACTCATTAACTAAACGATAAGATTCAATGCCAGGTTCTTGACTTAATAAATATAAAAATAAGGTAATTAACAGTGCACCAAAAGGCACAATACCCAACTCAATACGTGATCGCGATAGCTTTTCACACAATAAAGATCCTAATGCAATACTCAACGAAAACACCACTAAAGCAGCCGTCACCACCAACTCATCGCCTCCCATTACATGTTTTACGTAGTTAGGGAGCGCCGTTAGTATCACCGCACCAATAAGCCAAAACCAGCTGATCCCTAATACTGACTTACCCACCGACTCGGTTTGTGCGTTAAGCGCATTAAAAACACTTTTGGTTGAAGTAATAGGGTTAATCGATACTTTTAAGTTAGCATCATTGGCTGCACTTTTAGGAATAAATCGACTGCTTAAAAAGCCAATAACTGCAAGGCTTACTATTGCGATACTGATATAAATAGGGCCCGCTGCTTGGGTTATATAATAGGTGCCAAATACCGTGCCCAATAAAATTGCTACAAAAGTACCCGACTCCACCAGTCCATTCGCTTTAGTTAGTTCATTTGGGGCCACATGCTGCGGTAAAATAGAGTACTTAAGCGGTCCAAAAAAAGTGCTTTGTAAACCCATTAAAAATACAGTACCTAACATTAACCAAACCTGCTCGGTTAAAATCGATACTACGCCCACCAGCATAATAGGTATTTCGCAAAACTTTACGATGCTGATTAGTTTTGATTTTTCCAACTTTTCTGCAATTTGCCCAGCCATGCCTGAAAATAGAAAAAACGGTAAAATAAATAATCCTGCCGCCAGATTAGAATAAAAGGCACCATCAGCTACCGTAGCAGCCTGAAAAATTAAAATAAGTAGGATTGATTGCTTATAAACATTGTCATTTAAAGCAGAGAAAAACTGCGTCACAAACAGAGGTAAAAACCGTTTACTACCCAGTAAAGCTCCCTGAAATTGTTGTTTATTTTCCTTCATTACGGTCTCTTAAAATTAGCTTCAGGGCTTAGATTACCACTGTGGAAAAGAAATACGAACCCACTTTTTAAGTACATGCTCAAACATATATTTAAATAAACAAAATAGCTAACCCAACAAAAATGACTAACAAATGAACAATGCGACTAAATCAATCGTATAAGTTGTTTATGAGTTGTAAATAAAACATCTATGTTCTAAACCTAAAAGGTGACTAAAAAAGGAGCATCTTTATGCCAACTACAAACACAATAGACAAAGACACTAAATTCGCACGTTGTTTAGAGTGCAACAAAGTAAATACATTTGCCGCTTTTCATTGGCTTTCGTTAGCGTTTAAAGATATGGCGCGCGCGCCCATGTTGAGTTTAATTTACGGTTTAATCTTCACGCTTATTCCGGTAGCGATTGTTTACTCTGTTGTACTTACCGACAGCCACTTAGCTATTTTACCTGCAACCGTTGCTTTTGCTTTAATCGGTCCGGTATTCGCCGTTGGCCTATACGATGTAGCCTGGGAACTTGAAAAAGGCCACAAACCTACATTAAGCCATTCATTAAAATCAATGTTTCGTAACCCTGTAGGTGAGTGGGGTTTTGCGGTATTACTCATGGTAATTATGATTATTTGGATGCGCCTAGCTGCAATTGTGCATGCGTTATACCCAAACCATGTAAACCCCACCTTTGAAGAACTTTCTGCGTTTTTAACTATAGGCAGCATTATCGGTGGGATTTTACTGGTCAGTGTGTTTTCAATTTCTGCATTTACGCCGCAAATTATGATGGAAAGACGAGTTGATATAATGACCGCAGTCGTTTCTTCAATCCACGCAGTTAAAGAAAACTTTGCAGCCATGGTTGTGTGGTCAATTTGTATATTTGTACTGGTAGCGCTGGGCTTTGCTGCAGGTGCCGCTGGATTCATTATTATTATGCCGCTACTTAGTTACGCTAGTTGGCATGGATACATTGCTGTTATTAAAACAAAAACACCACGTGGTTATGAATAACATTTACCTGTAGTTTTATCACTTAATTAAATGCTTTTTGGCATTTAATTAAGTGTTGCCTCTTCTCCCTCAGTTTATAAAATCCGTAAAAACCTTGATCTGAATAAGGTGCAAAGCTTAAAAATAGCGCTAATATAAGCTGATACACCACAGATAATATAAAGGAATAAACATGAGTCAAAACGTTACAGACTTAATGACACCGAACCCATTTTCAGTGAACGTAAAAAGCACTTTGCATGACGCACATAATTTAATGAAAGAAAAAAACGTTCGCCATATTCCTGTTATTGACGAAGACGGCGCATTTGTCGGTATGCTCACACAAAAAATAATGGTCGCCAAAGTCATGGGTATCATGGCAACGTTTGGTGCTAATGCATTACAACGCAAAGAAAAACTCACAAAAGTAGAAGATATTATGGTGAGTGATTTTATTAGTGTAACCCCAGAGCAGCCGCTATCAGATGTCGTTAAATTTTTTGTAGATAATCGCCACGGTTGCATGCCCGTTGTGAGCGAGCAAGGTCAGCTAGTAGGTATTTTAACGTCTTCTGATTTTGTACGTTTAGCTGCAGCACTGCTCTCGTAAATATTCTTCTTTAATGAAAACTGTATTTAGCTTTGCCAAATGCAGTTTTTACTCACTTAACAGATATATAAAATTAACAGCATAGATAGCTAAGTCACTAACAGCCTGTTATGGTAAACACCCTGCTTTTAATGGTTATTACAAGGTAAGTTTTCATATGGCTAATCAATTAAATGTACTAGGAACTCGCTTACAACTTTGCTGTGGTAACGGTGGCTATACCCGTGAGGGGTTTTGCTATGTACCAGATTCAGACTTTGGCAATCATAGTGTATGCGCCATTATGACCGACGAATTTTTGCAGTTTTCCAAGGCGCAAGGCAACGATTTAATTAGCCCTAATCCTTTGTATGATTTTGCTGGTTTAAAAGCTGGCGATAAGTGGTGCTTATGTGCGATTCGTTGGTATCATGCCATTGCTGCGAACGTTGCTCCTCCTGTGGTACTTGAAGCGACAAACCAAAAAGCGCTCGACATTATTCCGCTTGAAGTATTAAAAGCACATCAGTATCCCGGTTAATGATTTGAGCGCTCAGCTTGCAACATTAAAGTATTACAACCACCCTTTATGTTTAAAAAATAAATAAGGGGCGAAGCCCGACAGCAACATAATGCCAATTGCAAATGGATAACCCCACTCCCAATGTAACTCTGGCATTATATTAAAATTCATACCATACACACTAGCCACTACTGTAGGCGGTAAGAAAACCACTGAAGCAATAGAGAAAGTTTTGATAATTTGATTTTGTTCAATATTAATAAAGCCCTGCGTTGAATCCATCAAAAAGTTTATTTTATCAAACAGAAAGGTACAGTGTGACATTAAGGTTTCTATATCAAGTACGATTTCTCGAAGTGACTCGCGCTCATCATTTTGCGCGCCTAAACGACGTATTAAAAACGAAATATTGCGTCGAGTATCCATTAAACATAAACGCACTTTACCATTAGCATCTTCTAAACGAGCTATGCGACCAACCGCTTCTTCTAGGTCTGAGTTATCTTCTTCAAGTACATATGCGCTAAGCTTCTCTAATTGATGATGCATGTCTTCGAGCATATCAGCATGGTTTTCAACTTTTTGATCAAATAAAGTAATTAATAACTGTTTTGCCGTATCACATGCCACCTGACCTTTGCGCGCTCTTAAGCGCAATAGTCTAAAGTCAGCCAGTTCTTCATCACGAATAGTAAGTAAGCAATTGTTTTGCAACAAACAAGCTACAGTCACAGTATTGAACCGTCCTTCGTTAGGTGACATAAACAATGCATGTACATGCAAACCTTCGCTATCGATAAAGCACCTTGACGACGTTTCAATCTCTTCTACATCGACCGAATCAGGAAAAGTTATATTGAGCGTTTTTGCAAGCGCATTTTGCTCCTGCGGTGTTGGATTAATAGTATCAATCCAATGTGCATTCCTTATGGATACTTCAACAGGAGTATCGGGCAACGGCTCTAACTCTTTGATCACTCCTTGCTCGATGGAAAAAAACCTCAGCATACACTTCTCCTTTAATAGATCTTTGGGTTGAGTATATGTAACAGATCATTAATCAACAATGACAATACCTCCATTAGAACAACTATAAAGAGCAAGCTATTTGCTAACAATTTTTAGCACTTCGATTTTGCAGAATTTACAAAAAAGTGCATATTTTTCATACCCTTTTAGCTAAACACTCCTTAAAAGTTTATTAAATAAAAATTAAACCCTTAAATTTCAATTACTTAAATTAAATAATCTATCGGCATGCCCATTGCTTCTATTAGTACAAGACGTGTTCGTTATCGCAATTAAAACACTCACTTGAGTAAAGCGAACACTATTTTAAAATAGCAGGAGGAATAATGAGTAACAGTAATAATGCAAACAAAGTCGCTGAATTTACCGCTCCCGGTGTAGAAAACGAATCAGCAAATAAAGCAATATCTGTTCTAGAAGATCGCATGGTAGCGCTAATTGATTTACAGCTAACTTTAAAACATATTCATTGGAATGTAGTAGGTCCAAACTTTATTGGCGTACATGAGATGCTAGACCCACAAGTTGAAACTGTGCGTGAAATGACCGACACCATAGCAGAACGTATCGCCACTTTAGGCGGCGTGCCTGTTGGTACACCAAAATCAATTGTCGATCGTCGTTCATGGGAAGATTACGCTATCGGCAAAGGTTTAGTAACTGAACACCTAGCCGCCTTAGATAAAGTATATAACGGCGTTAACGGTGATCACCGTAAAGCTATTGAGTCACTCGGTGATCTTGATCCGGTATCTGAAGATATGATCATTGCGCAACTTGCAGAGCTTGAGCAATACCAGTGGTTTGTTCGCGCCCATATAGAATCATCTACGGGTCAATTGAACAGTTAATATTTAAGATAAACGTTTAGTTTACGAAGCCCAGCAAGTTGCTGGGCTTTTTCATGCTTGTGATGTTTCATTCCATCATTAATTATCATTCAATTCTTTAGTTATTCTCCTTGAGCATATATGCACAACAATTAGGCTATTCGCCACTCTTTGACTACACTCAAATTAGGCTATTTCTTAAAAGAAGCATTTGTTGACGCAAATGAATTTGCGTTAGTAATGCGTAAAATTAATTTGAGAATACAGGAGCTCTAATGAAATACACTCCACTAATCGTGTGTTTAATTGCACTCACAGGCTGTGATAAAGGAGTTGATTCTCCACGAGGTTTTAGCTTGCCAGAGGGGAATGCAGAACAAGGTAAAGCCGTGTTTTTAAAATATAAGTGCTTGGCATGTCACACCCTTGCAGGCGTTGAAGATAGCAGCGTAACAAAACATGACGATATTTCTATTAAGCTAGGAGGTAATAAAACCAAAATAATTACTTATGCTGAGCTGGTCACGTCAGTGATAAACCCCTCACATCGGTTTTCTAGGCCTTATAGACCCGACGCCAGAAATGAAGATGGCAGCTCAAAAATGACGGTATTTAACGATACCATGACCGTATCTGAACTCACCGACTTAGTCACTTTTTTACAACCAAACTATAAACTTATTCCGTACCACAGAACTAATTACCAACTTTACTCTCACTACAAGTAAATATTGATAGCAAAAAAAACCGTTGTTAAGCAACGGTTTTTTTATGCGTTTTATCTACTCGGCATTTACCATATCTTCAAACTTCATACCGGTCAGCTTGGTCAGCACTTTAATCACATAAATAAAAATTCCAATCAGCATTATCATAGATGGAATCGCGATCACTGGATAACTCAATAGCGTCATTTCACCAAGTTGCTCGTTAAATTCCACGCTACCTGCTGGGCTAGTAACAATCCATTTAGCTAAGAGGTAATTCATCGTTGATGAAAACACAAAGGTCAGCGCTAATAAGTAATTAGCATTAGTAATCTTTTGTTTAAAGTTTTGCGTATTGCCGCGCTCATCAAGGGCATCGTAAATAGTGTCTAACTTAAATAAAAGTGAGTTTAATAAGAGCTTGGCTAGCAAGGGTTTACCAAAAAAGCCCGACATCAGCACGGTAAAACCAATGATTGCTGGTATAGCCGCTTCTTTAATTGCTAACCACTCAACATTAAGCTCAAACAGCGCAATACCACCGGTAAGCAAAGTACTTAAAAAGCCCAAAAGTGAAATAAAATTTAATGAGCCCGCTTTTATAAAATCATAAATACCGTAACTAATAGGGAATATAAGCGCCACAATTAAACCAATCACGCTGCCTAAATATTCAGGCCCTGAAAATTTCATTAAAATGACTGAAGGTATGATGATATTAAATACGATTTCGATAAGCGGATTATTCTTTTTACGCTTATTTATAGCTTGATTATCACTGGTCATTTTTAATTCCAAAAAATATTACTGCTGCCATTAGCTCCTCTCTAAAGAGTAAGTAATGCTGAAAATTATCTTTATGCATAATACCCGCAATACACTCGCTATTCTAGCATCGCACTTAACCGTCCGATTTTTTAGGTCGCTATTTTATCCAAAGCTATTTTTATCAATAAATAATTTATCGACCGCTCTATATTCTTATACTGAGTATTCATTATTACAGAGCACATTTTTTACAGCTTGGAAAACCTTCATGCTTGCTCTAGTATCTAGTTGTCTTAGCTCATAATTTGCATCTTAATGAAATCATTTCCATCACTGTATTTTGCCAATTTATTTTTAATTATTGGTACCGGCTTACTTACAACCTATTTAGCCCTTTACTTAGGTAAACAAGGCACGTCTACGTTTTGGATAGGCCTAATGACCTCGTGTTATTACCTTGGCTTATTACTGGGTTCAAAACTTGGCTATCATTTAATTAAATCGGTGGGTCACATCAGAACCTTTGCAGCAAGTACTGCGGCGGTTACTGCCTGTGTGGCCGCACACGGAGTAAGCGACAATCTATATATATGGTTAGGCCTTAGGCTTTTTGTTGGCTTAGGGATGATGTGTAATTACATGGTGCTAGAAAGCTGGCTAAACGAACAATCAGCGCCTGAGTCTCGCGGGCGAGTCTTCTCTTTTTATATGATCACCTCTTACTTAGGCATGATTTTAGGCCAACTAGCGCTCGCACAATTTCCTGAGCTAGGGTATGCACCGCTATTTTTAGTGTGCATGGCGTTGGCTATCGGTATTATTCCAATTTCTATCACTCGCAGAATTCACCCCAAACCCTTAAAGCCGATAAAAATGAGCCTGTTTGATTACGCTAAAAAAGTGCCACAGTCGCTTACTGCGGTGCACTTTGCAGGCATTATCAATGGTAGTTTTTATGGCCTAGCGCCTATATTTGCTAAGCTATCTGGCTTTGGTGCCGCAGAAATTGCTATTTTTATGTCGGTGACTATTTTTGCTGGTTTGCTAGCCCAGTGGCCAATGGGGATGCTCTCTGATCGCGTTCGTCGTAGCGTATTAATTCGAACTAATGCAGCAGCTATCGGTGTTGTAAGTTTGGCATTGTTTTTATTGCCTACTTCACAACTAATAGCTTACATACTCACTTTTATCTTTGGTTTATTTGCGTTTACTTTATATCCGCTTTGTTCGGCGCTAGCTAATTCGCGTGTTGAGGACGAAGAGCGCGTAGGCGTATCATCTGCATTATTAGTCGCTTTTGGCGCCGGTGCAGCAATAGGCTCAACAGTTAACGCACAGCTGATGACCTACTTTGGTCACCAAGCATTGTATGCGTCAATTTCGCTATTAACCGTGGCTATGTACTTACTACTAACCTTTATTAACTCTAAACAAAAAGTTGAACAGCCAGAGCCCAGTGATTATGTGGTCGGTACATCCGATGTTACCAACTCGCCACTTGCAGCTACGATGGATCCGCGCATTGAAGAAACTACCGCGCAAGATCAAATGTTGGTAGTAGATGAAGATGATGATGAATTTTTTGTGCATCCCCAAGGGGAGCTGTTTAAAGATCTTCACGAAGATGACGTGAAAAATTAACTTATACTGCTTTTAATGCTTTCAAAACACGCTAAGCAAACATCAATTAAGGGAGTAATTATACTCCCTTAATTGTTTTAGCTTTTAAGCAAACCCTGTTTCAATATCTCGAAAAGTCCACTTCCCATTTGGATCTGCAATATCAATTAATTCGCATGCCTTTTTATTCCATGCAGCCAAGCAAGTAATATAGTTTGTTAGTTGGTGATATGCACGATCAGGGGCGTCAGGGCGAATTCTCGACATAGTAAACCCTGAATAAGTAGCACCACTACCAACCCAGCTCACAATTGAAGAAGCAACACTGCCACCAGGAACAGCAAAACCAACAGTTGTAGTAACAAGGCCTAAAATAGTTGCTGCTTTCTCAACACTATTACCTGTTTTCATAATATCTTCGTTTATCACTGGGTGTAATAAAGCTAATAGATTGATTGCTTGGGGCTGATTTGAGGCAATAGCAACATCGTTAGATGTTTTTGCAACACTACCAGGCGCTGAAGCGCCGCCACGCATAGCTGGAAGTAAGCTATTAAAAGATTTTTGACTATTATTGCTGGTAGAAAAAACAACTGATTGTGTCGTTAAGCCACCGGCTTTAACACGCTTTTGATCCCTAGGAGTTACAGTAGATTTATAGGTGCGTTGTAAGCGGCGATAAACCGCTGCGCTGCACTGCGTCATTTGGATTGCCAAAGCGGCTTGCTCTTTGAAAGCTCGCCCAATAGCGCGCTCGGAAAGTTGAGTTAGCTGCGCTTTTTTCTTCAGCACATTTTGACCAATGATAATATCCAAAAAAATATCCTTATTTATTATATGATAAGCCCGATTCTAGCATAATGCTAATCAGAGATAACAGCTCAAAAAGCAAAACTTTATTGGCTTATCTGTGGCTTTATATCGCTTAAATCTAAATGGATAGTCATTTCAAAATTATCAGGCTGTACAGCAACATCACTCAAACCGGTTCTCGCAAAATAATCTTCAAAGTCTTGCTGATATTTAGCCGAAAACTGCGTATACGCGGTAATAAACAAACTCAACTTTTTAGCTATTATTGGATAGGTAGCGGCAAGTTCCCGCAGTTTTTCAGGTTCAGCAAAGGCAAATTCAGCATAAATATTAAAGTCGTTTCCGACAGAGGTTTTACCATAATCAGACAAAAAGCCTGCGTTATAATCGGGTGCAGATTTATACTTTGTAAGCGCGTCAAAATTAGATGCTGCGGGCTCCCAGTCTTTAGGCAGCAAAGCTTGCCATGCAAAAATAACGAAAGGTGAACGTATATAAACTAACGAGCTTAATTCATGATGAACCCCTTTCAACGAATTTTCGAAATTAAAATTCGTGCCATTCCATCCTGAGAGATTAACTAGAATTATGGAATTACTTGAATAGGTTCCTCCAGCAGCAGCCCCCTCTATAAGCATAGGTCCAGAAAGGTAAATAGCGTCAATTGCTTCAGCAACAAACCCTGGAGGATAGGTCGTTAATGCGGCCTCAATACCATCGAGTGACTCAGAAGCATCTGCAAGCGTAGTCATTTCCATTTCAAGAATTGGAGGCTCTCCATCACTAACTGCAAATTGTTCAGGGAAAAATAAACGGGGTTCACCAGCTTGAATGTCTACTTGGTGTGTTTTGGATAAACGATTAGCTTGCTCTGTTTCACTTTCGAAATATGAACACGCACTAACAAATAATAAAAAAACGAATATTGCTTTTTTCATTTATAAAATCCTTTTTAATGAGCATGCCTGAATGTTGCCACCGCCACTACTGAGAAGTAAAATCTAACAACAGCAGGGAAGCAACTTAAAGCTCTAAATTTCATCTACCTAGAGTAAATAAAATAGAAAATAACAGGCAAACCTTAAATTAACTACATTCTTTTTAGCCAACCCAAAATAAAAAAATCAAGAGACCTTTTATATAGGTTAAATACTACCCCTGTATTTTTAATAAAATTTTAAAACTATTTAACCCCTTTTCTATTTTTCAGCCGTTATAGCTCTGAAACAACATAATAAGTTAATTTGGAGCGGCTTATGCACACACTTGAATTTCCTAAAAACCCCATGTTCAAAACATCAACAGCTGTTATTGGCGGTGCTGTGATGACCTTTATTGCATTTGCCTTTATGCAATACTTAATTAGTGGCGAACAAAGAGCACCTATAAAATTGGGTGATGATATTACTGTTGAGATTTTTCAAGCACCAGAAGATAAACAAACCACGCATATTAAAAGAATACCGCCACCACCCACACCTAAAGTGCCGCCTAAAGCACCACCACGTGTAACACCTAGTAATGAGCCAATAACAGCAATAAGCACAGCACCACCCATAGTAATTGACGGATTTGGTAACGATATGAAGCAAACACTGACCCGTCCTACGGGAGATGCTTCACCCATTGTGCGCATAAATCCAAAGTACCCAACTAGCGCAGCTCGTGATGGTATAGAAGGCTGGGTGCAACTTAGCTTTAATATTTCACCCACTGGTGAAGTGATTGATGCCACGGTAGTAAATTCCGAGCCAAAACGCATATTTGATCGCGAGGCACTTCGCGCCATTAAACGCTGGAAATATCGTCCAAAAGTAATTGAAGGTGTGGCACAATTACAAACAGGTCAAACCGTACAGCTTGATTTTAAATTAGACAGTTCGCAGTAAAGGAATAAGCGCCTATGCTATTGAGTATTAAGTCATGGTTATTTGAAGCGCCAAGCAAAGACTGCATGGCGCGGTATGCAAAAAGTGGCGACAACTGCCACTTAGAGCAGCTTATTGCCTTATACAGTAACGATTTATATCACTACCTAGTTACCCAGTCTAATACACAGTTAGCCTACGATATAAGCCAACAAACATGGCTCAAAGTAATCGAAAAGCGCCATCTGTACCAAGCGCAAACCACGCCTAAAGCCTGGTTATTTCGACTCGCACGTAACACTCTGATAGACGAATACCGCAAACAGCAACATTTTGTCGAGCTTGACGAAAACAGCCAACTGCCTGCGCAAAATAACAATCAAAGTGAATTAACAAGTAGTGACTCACACATAGGCGACACATACATAAGTTATGAAGCGTTTAATGCTGCGCTCAAGCAACTTAGCTTTGTGCAGCGCGAAGCCATCACCTTACAACAAGAAGGCTTTAGCCTTGCCGACATAGAACTTATAACGCAAAGCAACGCCCAAACCATAAAAACAAGGCTACGCTACGCCAAACAAAACCTAAAACAATTATTAGGAGATTATAATGAACAAGCCTGATGAGCAGTTTGATGAAAAGCTCACACAACATTATAACGAGCGTAAAGCACGCACCAGACTTTCGCACGCTCAGCAACAGGCGTTAAAACATAGCGTAATCCAAAAACAACCTAAAAAGCTTGGCTTTGCCCTGCAACTCACAAGCCTTACCTGCGCATTGGGCTTACTGGCTTTTATAGTGCTCGACAGTAACAACGTGATAAATACTGTCCCTAAAACCGTATTAAACACCATAGACATACACGACTACTCGTTTATAACAACGCATGAAATAGATCAAACAGGTAACTACGCAAGCACTATAACGCAACAAAAACGCGCGCTCGACACCCAACTAGCAAACGACTTACGCCGCCATCAACAACACCATATAGAATACGGCACGCTCGTAAAGGTCGACAACGACTGGTACATAGCCAGCTGCAATGACGAGGTACTGGTACAAATTAAGCAGTCACTGCTCAGTGATTTAAAGGGAAGGCACGCAGTAGAAAGTAATATAAATACGGGTGACATACTCGCTATGGCACATAACAGGAAAGGACAGATTATTGCGCTGAAGCATGCTGGAGATGAGGTTAAGATGTGTGGGGCTTAAACACTAAATTAAAATAGGCTCTAATTATATTTTTGCTTTTTAATTAAACTAGGGCCTTTTTTACCACAAAATTCTTTATTAACTTTATTAATAATATCAAAAACAGACTTTTCAGCTTCCTTTAGATTATTTCTTGGTGAACGAGCTAATTCAATTCCAATTTTTCTTAATACTTTTATCATTTGTGTTTGGTGATTTTTATAATCAAAAAAAGTTGCTTTTGTAGACTCACCCAAAAAGTAATTATTCGACTCTTCAATCAAAAGGTTAATGTCATTAATAAGCATTTTATAATTATCTGATATATCTAACTCTCCAGCTCTAGAGTCAGGGTAAATCAAATTATACCATTTTAGAGTATCTATTTTTTTTACATTAAGTACTTTCATACTCTGAGATTCAGATATTAGATAATCTTTAAAGGTATTTAAATTAGTCAAGTGGATGGTAGTCTTGGCTGCTTTAGTAGTACTTATATAGTTTTTTAGTGCGTAGTAAAAACTAAAAATGGTAACACCGGTTAATAAGGCTTTTATCAGGTAATCAAATACATCAACAGCAAGCTTAAATTTCTCGAAAAACGAACCAATACATTCAAGAGATAAGCAAATCGGCATTTGAGAAAAGTTTTCTTGTTTATATATATGGATAAAAACACAAAGTAATATAACTAGAGCAGCAACTAGATATACCTGTATCATTAATTTAAAAGACTCAAGAGGGTCGATATCTTTAAATTTCACCTGGTTTTACCTCTCTTAATCTATTTCTTAAACTTTTTGCTTGCGCTTTAAAAGTTCTCTGTAAAATATTTAATTCGAAATGTGCCAAGTTATAAATTCGTTTATAAGAGTATTTATATTTGTCATTAGGATGATTTTTTTCTAGTCGATAAACAAGTTTATTACATGTAATAATGTCTTTGTGTGAAGGTAAAGGGAGTATTTTAAGAACCCTTACAAGAAGTTGCTTGGCTTTGTTGTGGCCTATTCTTTGCATTCTATTTATTCTTCCCATGCACATAGCATGGCTTTTTCTATAGTCCCTACTTACTCGATAAGCAGAGCATTCGGCCAACCTCTCTAATCCTCTAACAGAAGCTCTTATTTTTGAAATCTCATTTTCTGGTAATCTTGGTTCCTTAAAATTAACACGTAAACCGTGAACTAACGTTGCAGAGTTACTGTGATTCGAGATAATTAACTTATCTTCATTTATAGGAAGGTTTTTTTTAAGTAACATCTCTTTAATTAGGCTTATTGCTAAACTAAAATCATAATTACTATGAAAGCTTGATACTGTAATGTCATCTACAAGACGTGTGTAATTCAACTTTTTTTTATGAAGTCTTTGAACTAGTTTAGGCTCAACATCAAAAAGAGCTGCAGAAGCAATGAAGCTAGAAGTGAGTCCACCCTGAGGGATTTTGTCTTCATAAGTACAAAAATCAGCTAAAATGCTGGAAACGTCATCTTTATACTTTAAAACATTTTTAAAGATATTAAATACATCTTCTCTATGAATATTTTCATAAAAATCACTAATATCAACTTTTAATACACTTTTTCTTAAGCAATGAGTTTTCGCACAAGATATATAATCTCTTGATTGTAACTCTAGCTTCCCCTCGTTTAAATAAAAAGTATTAGGCACTGAACCATATAGATATGTTGGCCATAAAATAAGACCTTCTTTAGGTTTTTTAGGGTTGAAAATTCGAGAGTTAATCATTCTTTGAATTTTACGAACTAATGGGTCAGGATCATAAACTAACCGCTCCACCCCTGAGCTTTTAAAAGTACCAACAACTTTTCTATACGCCTTACCATTTTCGAGTAAAGCATAAAATTGTGTTATCTCTGAATCAGTAATACTCAAGGTTCTTTTTAATACGCCTAATGAAGGAATTGAACGAGAAACTCGTTTTTTTACATAATACTGATAATCTAAAGACACAAAAATCCTTTTCATGATGTAGGCCTGGCAATCCATACAATAGGAGTTAATATCTAGCCGCTTTTAAATAAATGATGATATTGAAAGGTTTAGACCTAAATACTAACTTGCCAGGCATACCATATTGGCTGCAGTCGCTTGCCGGCTCAGACAATGCGGCAGGGCAGCCCCTTGTTGTTTTAGTAGATCCGAAGACATCTAAAACAGTCATCCGAAGATAACAGTACCTATCATAAAAAATCACTTAAAGCGGAATGGCGATGCGCCACTGCTCCTGTTAGATTACCACCCTAATAAATACTGTCAATATGAATTCATACTGAACATAAAGTACGTAAGGCTTTAACTTTACATAAAAGCCTTTTGACTATTTAAACAATTATGTCCGTTAACAAACTGCAATAACTACAAGCAATGATGGTAAGCACAAGCTTGGATAAGATTTTAAGCTATATTTAACTTTTCGGGCTCACACCCGACGCGCTAGCAAGCTAAGCGCCTAAAAAACAGTGTATACGTTCGGCTTTAAAGCTGTTAAATAAACTGGCGTTCCGTTGGGTTTCGTGTCACTCAACCCAACCTACGTGTAAATAAAAAAGCCTGCGATTAAGCAGGCTTTTGAATGTTTGGAACTGTCTTGCTCTGAAATGTGTTTATAACACAATTAAGCTCGTTACTAGGTACGCTACAAACGTAAGGCCGCCGCCTACTAACGCATAAGGTAACTGGGTTTTAACGTGGGTGAGTAAATCACAACCTGAGGCGATGGCCGATACTGCGCTGGTGTCGGATATAGGGGAACAATGATCGCCAAATATCCCGCCACCTAAAATAGCGCCTACCACCAGCGATGGCGGTAAACCAAGCGCTTGAATAAGCGGTACGCCAATGGGGATAAGTATGGCAAATGTGCCCCACGATGTACCTGTAGTAAACGACATAACCGCACCGGTTAAAAACAGCACTGGCACTATTAAATATATCGGTAAGTAATCGCCAACCAAAGATGCCACAAACACGCCTGTACCTAGCTCTTTTAAGCTTGCGCCTAAGGTGAGCGAGAGCAATACAATACTTACCAGTGGGAGTAATTCGCCCATGCCTTTAAAGCCGGTATCGACTAATTGGTGGTGGGTAAACTGGCGCGATCCAATCATTAAACAATAGGCTACAACAATAGCCAACACCGTAGCATACAAAAGAAATGCATAGGGTCAGGTCTTGCATCTTGCCAAGACCAAACACCAACCTCACGTTTAACACCCTTCCCCCGTCATCACGTCCAGAAAATAAGTAATTGATGAGTAATATCGCGCATGGCAGGATTTTGTTCCCGACAAATCCTAAGTACCTACATCCATGTAGGCAATGCGCGTTAAGGCGAAACTAGGCCATGGGTGAAAAGCGTAGCTTTGAACGAGAGGCCATGGATGGCCGAACTGGGGAGCGTACAGGATGTGTAAGTTGGCGTATCTTCGCCGTTTACGTTCACATCAATTATGTTTTGAAGGATTAAGTGTGATGCTCGGGTGGCGCTGGGAGAGTCCAGAGAGGGGCCAGCGGCAGCCCCTCTTTGGCTGTAGTCGCCAGCGCGAAAAAACCTTGAATAAGGTTTTTACACAGTTAGTAACACGCGCTAGAAAGCTCAGTACCTAAGATGGTCAATCTATCACGGGTGTTAAACCCTTCGTGGCTAAAGCCGTCTCCTACTACCAATATTTAACCTCTGTGCAGCGAAGCGCCTCTGTGCCCTCAGTGGTGAAATTCGCTTTTACTCCTCCTACAATTTAAACAATCCCCTAGTGATTTTATCGTTGTACTCTAGCCACCCAAATGGTGATTTGTATCTTGGGATCGACGCCATAGGTATTTACCATATAGAGCCAAAGGGTAAGCTTTAGAAACTAATACACTGATCCTTGCTATTGCCAGAGCTTTTTTACCATTAACTTATTAGCGAAAGTCGCTTTTTTGCAATTATTTTTATTTACTCGTCACTAAACTAGATAACTGTTATTTATCTATTAGGAACGATTATGCAAAGAGCTAATTACTATACAGTTGAACCCGAGTTAATGACCTACTTGATTAAGCAAGAAGCACTGATCAAACGGAAAGTCGAAGCAAGCTTTGGATTAACAATTTGGGAGCTGCTAAAACTAAGAACATCACAGTTAAACCAATGTGCGTATTGCTTAGCAATGCATAGCAAACAAGCGCTGGAGTATGGCGAAAGTATTAACCGTATTATTGCCCTCAATGCGTGGCAAGACACGCCTCTTTATAACAAGAAAGAGCGTGCTGCATTAGCGCTTTGCGAAAAGTTAACCTTGTCACAGAACATTGATGATGACTTTTATCTTGTTCTTGCCGAGTTATTTGATCAACCAAATTTAGTTACCCTCACAGTGGCAATCAATGCTATAAATAGCTGGAATCGCATGGTGAAAATGTTTAAACCGACTGTTGAGTTTAATGAACGATAAACTATTACTTGAGCTTTATAGTCCAACGGGCAATATCGCAAATTATGTACAAGCACTTTGGTTTGCTCGCGCCCAATTTTCAGGTGAGAGCTGGCTCCCCTGCGATGGTGCCCAAGGGGTGATATTTTTAATTTCTGGGCAGCTTAACTTAGCTGGCAAACCATTAAATCTCCCCTATTCCATGCAAACCATATCAACTCAATCAGAAAAAGTGACATTTACTGCAGGCTCCATTTTTTGTGGGATCAGGTTTAAGCCCGCAGGGCTTGCTCACCTAAAAAAGGTTAATCATTCCCTTGTTGCCCCAACCACTTTAACGGGTATTGCACAAGCGCTTAATCAACATGCGAGTTTAGATTCATTTATTGATTTATTATCAGTACACTTCAATGCACCAGAAGTACATCATCATACTATTGAGCATACACGAACACTGATCCATAAAATAATCAATCTTACTCCACTTACTACTGCTTACGATGATAGCCCAAAAGGCAGACGGCAATTAGAGCGTTACGTTAAAAATACCTGCGGCATTACCGCCAAACACTTAGCACGTATTTACAGAGTCAGGCAGGCCAAAAAATTGATAAAAGAAAACCCACTGCTAAGTTTGGCACAACTCGCTCTTGAATGCGGTTTTGCTGATCAATCCCATCTAAACAATGAATTCAATGCCATTTTGCAAATAACTCCCGCCAAATATAAAAAGTTAATTCATCAGTGAGTGCTGTGTTATTGCTGCTATGACAAACAAAAAAGCCTGCATATTTGCAGGCTTTAAACTCACTCACTTTGTTGGGTTTCGCTACGCTCTAGCCAACCTACAAAACAATTAAGCTCGTTACTAAGTAAGCTACAAACGTTAGGCCGCCGCCCACTAACGCATAAGGTAATTGGGTTTTAACGTGGGTGAGTAAATCACAACCTGAGGCGATGGCCGATACTGCGCTGGTGTCGGATATAGGGGAGCAGTGATCGCCAAATATCCCACCACCTAAAATAGCGCCTACCACCAGCGATGGCGGTAAACCAAGCGCTTGAATAAGCGGTACGCCAATGGGGATAAGTATGGCAAATGTGCCCCACGATGTACCTGTAGTAAACGACATAACCGCACCGGTTAAAAACAGTACTGGCACTATTAAATATATTGGTAAGTAATCGCCAACCAAAGATGCCACGAACACCCCTGTACCTAGCTCTTTTAAGCTTGCGCCCAAGGTGAGTGAGAGCAATACAATACTTACCAGCGGGAGTAATTCGCCCATGCCTTTAAAGCCAGTATCGACTAATTGGTGGTGGGTAAACTGGCGCGAACTAATCATTAAACAATAGGCCACAACAATAGCCAACACCGTGGCATACAATACCGATTTTGAACCACTGCCCTCGGCAAGTACGCCGTTACCAGTGTAAAACATAAAACCGACCATGCTCACAATCAGCGTAAGTAATGGCACCAACATAAAGCGTGCTTTAGAACCTTTTACTTCTTCTTTTAGCTCGGTTGTTTGTAGCTCTAGTTTTTGCTCGGCTACTTTCATTGGGCCATGTACTTTATCAAAGGCAATGGTATAAAAAACAATAACCAAGGTGATTATGGCGTAAAAATTATAGCCTACACTGCCCCACAATACCGATACCGCCGACTCGCCTAATTCGTAATTACCTAACAAGCCCAGTACAAATGCACCCCAGCCATTTAATAAAATTAAAATACACACAGGGGCGCTGGTGCTATCGATTATGTAAGCTAAACGCGCGCGGCTCATTTTAAATTTGTCGAACAGGCCGCGAGATAAAATACCCGAGGTAAGCACACTTAAGTTTGACTCTATAAATACCGCAACGCCGGTAAACATAGTTAAAAAGCCCACTTGGCGCTTACTTTTAGCAACGCCTTTGTTCATTAGTAAATTAACGGTAGCAGCAACACCGCCAGACTCGCGAATATAGGCAAGTAAGGCACCTATTAAAATACTAAATATGAGAATACGGGTATTA
The DNA here is from genome assembly GCF_000238275.3 of Pseudoalteromonas undina. Taxonomy (NCBI): domain Bacteria; kingdom Pseudomonadati; phylum Pseudomonadota; class Gammaproteobacteria; order Alteromonadales; family Pseudoalteromonadaceae; genus Pseudoalteromonas; species Pseudoalteromonas undina. Next base: position 273,433 of record NZ_AHCF03000003.1, on the reverse strand, counting down.
CCGGGGGAACTGGCCACAGCAACTATGCGCTCAATGCTATTTAAAAACGTAGTAAATACGCTATTTCCTTCACCTTGTAGGGCAAGTAAAAATTCCGATGAAATTACCGCAACAAGCAGTGCCATAATGACTTCTTTGCGCCAAAACACAATAATAATGGCAATCAGCGGTGGCAAAATAGAATACCAATGCATAAACAAACCTTTTTAATTTTTATAATAAACGCGGCTTTAACAGCCTTGGTTAGTTAATAGTAAGCAGTTAACTTAATAGATTTACACCATTAAGTCACTCACTGAGTTTACTGATTTAACAGCGCCTCATAAATTAATGAAACAATAGAACCATATTGAGCTGTTTCATAGTTTTTACCTACAAACTGATAACGTTTTTCACTACCTTTAATTGGTGAATGGCGTGCATTGGTAAGTAAGATGATGGCTAAATCGTAAGCGGGATCAATCACAGTTACTGTGCCAGTCCAACCTGTGTGTCCATAAGCTTGTGGGCTGGCATACGGGCCAAAGTGCCAGCGCCGCGCTTGATTATTTCCTGCAAGACGAAAGCCTAAGCCGTAGGTTTCATCGGTACTTTGTGGGGTTAAAAACTGCGCCAAACTACTGGCATTAAAAATTTGCTTATCGCCGTAACCGCCCTTGTTGAGTAACACTTGGCATAAAACGGCTAAATCGGGGGCATTACTAAATAGTCCTGCATGACCTGCTACACCATCAAGTGAATAAAAAGCACGCTCATCATGTACCTGCCCTTGCAATACATTGGTGCGAATATTATCAAAATGAATACGGCCATCGCGGGTATTTCCACTTAGCTCCGTGGCGGCAAACTGCTGACGATTAAAGCCTTTTTTAAGCGGGTTAAATAAAGTGTTGTTAAGCTTTAAAGGCGCGTAAATATGCTGCTCTAGGTATTCGTCGAGCGGTTGGCCGCTAATACGCTCAATTAAAACTCCTAAAATCATGTAATCAATATCAGAGTAAACATGCTGAGCGCTTGGCTCACTGGCTAGTGGTACGCTGGTAAGTAGTAATTGTTTAGTGGTGTCGCTGGCTTGTGAAAAAAAAGCTTCGCCATAGCGGGTGTCTTTTCGATGAAAATCAAACACCGGTGGGTAACCGGCTTTATGAGTGAGTAAGTCTTTAACTTGGCGCAGCTCTCGTCCATCGCCTTGGTATTCTGTTAGGTAATCACTCACTCTGTTATTTATGTTTAATTGCCCTTCGCTTACTAGTTTCATTAACGCAAAGTTAGTAGCAAATATTTTTGTGTTTGAGGCTAAATCAAAGAGTGTATTTGTTTGCATGGGCTCTGGGCGTAACAACATTAAGTCATTTTGCTGATATTGCTTGGCATCACCATAAGCGGTTAATTTTAATATCTTACCCGCTTTAATTACCGCTAATACCGCACCAGGAAAGCCCGCACTTACATCTTTTTCTATTAGCTTATCTACCGCACTAAAATCAATGGTTTTAGCCACTGAGCTATTTAGAGTAGCAAAGGCAAATCGCAGAGTTAAACTGCCGTCAGCAGGTTGAATGTTATCAACCTTAAAAGTGTTAACTCCGTTGTGAGTGTACTGCCCTAAATTAAAGGCATACTCAGTATTTTTTTGCAGGGTATCAAGCGCTAACTTTTTATTATTAATATAAATATCAGCACTTAAGGCACTTTCATTTTGTAGTAATAATTTTCCGCGCCCTTTATACGCTTTAAAGGTGCCACGATTATTTACATATTCTCTGCTGCTGGGGTTGGACTCAGGAAAGGTGGCAACCACCTGAGCATGAGCGAGGCTTTGTATTTGATTAGGAATAAACGGGCGCTGAGATTTAATTGCACTGCTTGCGCCACTGCAACCGGTAATAATAAAGCAAAGCGCAATTGTCAGCGCGTTAAAAAAAGTACGCTTTGCTAACACGGAAAAATTTAAATACACACCCATTCCTTTATTGGTAGAGCAAATAAGGCGCTCTTTGCTGTTTAAATTGCTCAAGCCCCGCTTGCCAACTTTGTTTAATTTCCTCAGCTGATCGCCCCGCTTCTATGGCAAGCCTGAGCTGATCAGTTCCTGCGAGTTTATCCATAAAGTCGGCACGTTCAAAAAACGGCTGTTTAGCCTGAGTCAGTTGCTGGTAAGCATTAATTAAATAATTTAAGTTTAAGCCAGTGGTATCACTATGGCGTAAATCAATCCCTTTCACCATCTGGTTTTTAAATTTAGGGTCAAGCGCTGCGCCTTTTATTGAGCGAGGGGTAAAGCTAAAGTCCCCAAGTGCTATCGGTGAATAACCAATAACCTGAAATGCAAAGTCGGTACCTCTACCTATGCTAACAGGGGTTGCCTCAAAAAAGCACAGCGAGGGATAAAGCGCTATTGACTGATCGTTGGGTAAATTAGGGCTTGGTTTTACCGGCAAACTATATGGTGTTGTGCGGGTGTAATGATCAACAGCAATGACGCTCAGCTGTAACTCAGCCGCTTGATTTAGCCAGCCCTCGCCTTTGATCATTTTAGCTAGCTCGCCTACCGTCATACCATGCAGTACAGGGATTGGGTGCATACCCACAAACGATTTAAACTGCGGCTCTAAAATTGGCCCGTCAATGTGGCTAATATTAGGGTTTGGCCTATCTAGTACTATAAATTCAACGCCTAGCTCAGCAGCTGCTTCCATCATGTAATGCATAGAGCTAATGTAAGTATAAAAACGTACGCCCACATCTTGAATATCAAAAATAATGATATCAACATCGCTTAGCACCTTGGCGCTTGGTTTTTTGTTTTTACCGTAAATAGAAATCAGTGGAATGCCGGTTTTGCTATCAACGGCGTTTTTAACATACGCTCCCGCGTCATGATCGCCTCGAAAGCCATGCTCAGGTGCAAAAATTTTAGTAATATTGATGTTTTTAGCCAGCAAGCTATCAACTAAATGCGTTTGCCCCACTACAGAAGTTTGATTAACCACAAGCCCTACACGCTTATTTTTTAATTGCGGTAAGTACAAAGCAAACTGCTCTGCACCTACGGCGATTGTATGTTTAGCCTCATTTACGTGTGCGGTAACAGTAAAAAGTACGCTTAAAATAAATAAGAATATAAAAAATACGGTTTTAAACATACAGCAAGATCCTTTTAAACAAGACGTTCAAAATAACACAGCCGAGTTTAAAGAGCAGCTTAGGTTTTAGGTTTTAGGTTTTAGGTTTTAGGTTTTAGGTTTTAGGTTTTAGGTTTTAGGAATGAGAAGCTGCGCTGCTAATATAAGCAAGTTCTTTGTATATTTAAGTTTTTAAAGCCGTTATTCACAAAGAGGTTAAGAGGCGCTGCGCTTTTAGAAAAGTGGCTGAATGTAAAATTTAGCGGTGTGCATAATTGGGTTTAACTAATACCTGAAAGCTTTCTCAAATTTCAGGCACAAAAAAACCGACTTAATGTCGGCTTATTTATGAAAGAGGTGGACGCAGGACGTATCTTGTAAGAGTGAACCTCTGACCGTCTGGTTCGTAGCTAGCTACTTTCCCATATTCACTTTATTTTAGGCACAAAAAAACCGACTTAATGTCGGCTTATTTATGAAAGTGCTGGGCGCAGGACGTGTCTTGTAAGAGTGGACCTCCGACCGTCTGGTTCGTAGCTTACTACTTTTCCATATTCACTTTATTTCAGACATAAAAAAACCGACTTTCGTCGGTTTCTTTTCTATTAACTTTAATAGTAATAGAAAGTGGTGGGCGCAGGAGGATTCGAACCTCCGACCGCCTGGTTCGTAGCCAGGTACTCTATCCAGCTGAGCTATGCGCCCACTTTCATATTTACTTATTTAAACTCTAAGTGAGAGTTGAAAGTGGTGGGCGCAGGAGGATTCGAACCTCCGACCGCCTGGTTCGTAGCCAGGTACTCTATCCAGCTGAGCTATGCGCCCACTTTCATTTTTGCTTGTTTTAACTCTAAGCAGAGTGTGTAAAGAGTGGTGGGCGCAGGAGGATTCGAACCTCCGACCGCCTGGTTCGTAGCCAGGTACTCTATCCAGCTGAGCTATGCGCCCATCTTTACATTTACAAGATTTCGCCATTTAAAAAATGGTGGAGAGGGAGGGATTCGAACCCTCGATAGAGCTACAAACTCTATACTCCCTTAGCAGGGGAGCTCCTTCGGCCACTCGGACACCTCTCCGTCTTGTGGGGCGTATAATAAAGATTTCAGAAAATATGTCAAACACTTTTCTGACAAAAGTGACTATATGGCTATAGATTGCACACATGTCTGGTTTTAAAGTGTAATTAGTTTGAAAATTAATCAGGTTAGGTATTTGGAGTGCTTGAGTTTACACCCATCACTGGCACTAGTTCATCCGTAAGTTCAGCAAGATATTGCTCTTGGTAGCCCAACTTTTGAAACTCGGCAATACACGCGCGGTAATAAGCTTGTCGCTGTTGCTCTGTGGTGCTCTCATCGGGTAAAGATTCTACTTGTTTAACTTTCATATTATTTATCTAAGTCCTTTAGAAATTTTTATTTTTTACGACTAAGAATGACCGTGTACAAATTTCGGCCATATTTTAGCTAAAAAATTCACATAAATACAACATAATGTTTAAAAAACAATCATACCAAAAAGTTATAGCACTGCTTTAATGTTGCTAAGCAGTGAGGCAACTTTATGATAATGAAACTGAATTAAAGGTTAATATCCCTTTGTACTTACATTTTATTATCAGTGTAGTACTTATTAATTAAAAGCCCTAATATAAAGTTTAGGCAATGTCTCACAAACAATAAGGCAAAAAAAACGCCGCTAATTAGCGGCGTTAATAATTTTATAGTTTATTCCTTCAAGCTTAGTCAGCTTGTGGGCGCATGTGCGGGAATAAAATAACATCTTTGATAGTTGATGAGTCAGTAAATAGCATCACTAAACGGTCAATACCTATGCCCTCACCTGCCGTTGGTGGTAAACCATACTCAAGTGCGCGAATGTAGTCTTCGTCATAATGCATTGCTTCATCATCACCAGCGTCTTTCTCTTCAACCTGACGAGTAAAACGCTCAGCTTGATCTTGTGCATCGTTAAGCTCTGAGAAACCATTTGCTAATTCACGACCGCCAACAAAAAATTCAAAACGATCAGTTACAAATGGATTTTCGTCGTTACGACGTGCAAGTGGAGATACTTCCCACGGGTAGCCTGTGATAAATGTAGGTTGGATAAGCATATGCTCAGCCGTTTCTTCAAATATTTCACATAAGAATTTACCTGGACCCCATACGCAGTTTTCAGGAATTTTAACGTGTACTTGTTTAGCGTACGCTTTTAATTCTTCAAAGTGGTTTTCTGGGTCGTTAAATACCGCTGCATCAAACTCTGGGTTATATTTTAAGATAGCATCTGCCATGCTTAAACGCGTGAACGGTTGACCAAAGTCATACTCGACTGAATCAACAACTTCGCCGTTTTCATCTTTAGTGGTGTTAACCACAATTGGGCTGCCCAGTACGTTAGTTGCAACTGTACGTAACATGTCTTCGGTGATGTTCATTAGATCAATGTAGTCAGCATACGCTTGGTAGAACTCAATCATAGTGAATTCTGGGTTGTGGCGTGTCGATAACCCTTCGTTACGGAAGTTACGGTTAATTTCGAATACGCGGTCAAAACCACCTACCACTAAACGCTTTAAGTAAAGCTCTGGTGCAATACGCAAGTACATGTCGATATCAAGCGCATTGTGGTGTGTTACAAACGGACGTGCCGTCGCGCCACCAGGAATAACCTGCAGCATTGGCGTTTCTACTTCCATAAAATCGCGGTCTGCTAAAAAGCGACGAATGCCTTCAACTACTTGTGAGCGAATACGGAATGTTTCACGCGTTGCTTCGTTAGTAATTAAATCAACATAACGTTGGCGGTATTTAGTTTCTTGATCTGATAAACCATGGAATTTTTCTGGTAATGGGCGAAGTGACTTAGTCAGCAGTTCGTACTCTGTCATTTCTACGTATAAATCGCCTTTACCTGATTTGTTCAATGCGCCTTTAACACCAATAATATCGCCAATATCAAGCTGACCATATTTTGCTTTTAAATCTTTTTGAACGTCTTTTGAGGCATATGCTTGTACACGGCCTTTCATGTCTTGAATAGACATAAATGGACCACGTTTAGCAAGAATACGACCTGCAATCGATACCACATGCTGTAATTCGATTAGCTCTTCTTTACTCTTATCACCAAACTCAGCCTGCAAATCTGCCGTGTAATGCTCACGACGGAATTGGTTTGGATGACCGTTGGCTGGGCAATTTTCGCGAATAGCGTCTAATTTGCCGCGACGCTCAGCGATTAACTTATTTTCGTCTTGGATTTGATCAGTCATTTTTTAGCTCTTTTTTAGCTTGGTGGTTATAAACCAGATTTTAAGCTGGCTTCAATAAATTTATCTAGGTCGCCATCGAGTACCGCTTGAGTGTTACGGTTTTCAACGCCAGTACGTAAGTCTTTAATACGCGAGTCATCAAGTACGTATGAACGAATTTGACTCCCCCAGCCAATATCAGACTTGTTGTCTTCTTGACTTTGCTTTTCAGCATTTTGCTGTTGTAGCTCAAGCTCAAATAATTTCGCTTTTAACTGCTTCATTGCTTGGGCTTTATTTTTATGCTGCGAGCGCTCGTTTTGACACTGCACCACGGTATTGGTTGGTACGTGGGTAATACGTACTGCCGATTCAGTGGTATTTACGTGCTGACCACCCGCGCCTGATGCACGGTAAACGTCTATACGTAAGTCAGACGGATTAATATCAATCTCAATGTTGTCATCAACTTCTGGGTAAACAAACGCAGATGCAAACGAAGTATGACGACGGCCACTTGAATCAAATGGGCTTTTACGAACTAGGCGGTGTACGCCTGTTTCAGTGCGTAACCAACCATATGCATACTCACCAGAAAAACGTACCGTTGCGCCTTTAATACCAGCAACATCGCCATCGGTCGCTTCAACAAGCTCTACTTTAAAGCCTTTTGCTTCACCCCAGCGTAAGTACATACGCAGTAAAATATTACACCAGTCTTGTGCTTCAGTACCACCAGAGCCTGATTGTAAATCAAGGTAGGCATCGTTTGAATCGTGAGAGCCTGAAAACATACGACGAAACTCAAGCCCTTCAAGCTGCTGGTTTAAATCAGCTAGTTCGCTTTGTGCTTCATCAAAGGTGTCTTGATCTTCAGCTTCAACAGCAAGCTCTACTAATCCTTCAACATCGTCAGTACCAGCAACAAGGTTATCGATTGTTTCAACCACGGCTTCTAGTGCTGACTTTTCACGACCAAGGGCTTGTGCGCGCTCAGGCTCATTCCATACGGCTGAATCTTCAAGTTCGGCGTTAACTTCTTCTAAACGTTCTTGTTTAAGAGCGTAGTCAAAGGTACCCCCGAAGCAGTTCAGTACGTTCGCGAATTTCCTTGATTTGATTAATCACAGGATTCACTTCAAACATGTACATTACTCCAAAATGGCTAGGTTATTGCGCACTTAAAAAAGAGACCGAGCGCAATTAAAAATCATTAAATAATAAAAACGCCCGATTTTAACAAAAAACCGCGCGTTTTATTAGCCTTTTATGCATGGTTTGAAGATATTTTTTAGCCCACTTTTTCAAGCTCTCTAACTATAAGTTGTAAGCTAAATTTACCTCTAAATTCATTTATATCGAGCTGATACGCTACTTTAACAAACTGCGCCTCAGTATCTGGCCACGCTTTTAAATCAATCCCAAAGGCAATGGCATCCACTAAGCGTGCAGACTGATGCTTTAATACTAGCTTTAAGTGTTTTTCACCCACAATACGCTGTTGGATTACTTCAAAGGTGTGTTCAAATATCGGCTCAGGAAACTGCTGCCCCCACGGGCCCGATTGTTTTAAAAGCTGGGCAAAATCCATGCTAAAGCAATCATTAGGTAGCTCACCATCGGTAAATACAATACAGCGTTTACTTTCTTCACTGAGTTGCTCGCTAACTGCACTATCAAATGCGCGTTTGAACTCAGCAAATTGCTGCTCGTTAATACTTAAACCTGCCGCCATTGCGTGGCCGCCAAATTTATTAATTAAACCAGGCTGCGCAGTGTTTAAACCTTCAAGCAGGTCGCGCATATGTAAACCTTCAATAGAGCGACATGAACCTTTTATTTCACCGTTTTCGCCACCCGCAAATATCACGGTTGGGCGGTGGTACTTTTCTTTTAAGCGCCCCGCTAAAATGCCAATAACACCTTGATGCCAATCGTCTTGATACAAACAAATAGCATCAGGCACACTATCTTCTTTAAATGCCAATCTATCGAGCACGGCTTGCGCTTCTACTTGCATGCCTTGCTCAATTTCACGTCTGGCAAAGTTTAAGCTGTCAAGCTCACCGGCTATGCGCCTTGCTTGATTTATGTCGTTGCTAAGTAAGCAAGCTATACCTAGGCTCATATCATCTAAACGCCCTGCTGCATTTAAACGTGGCGCCAATGAAAAGCCAAAATCGCTGGCACTCAAACGAGCTGCATTGCGATTAGCCACTTCAATCAGTGCGGTGATACCTGGGCGGGTTTTACCACTTCGAATACGTGCCAAGCCTTGATGCACTAACGTACGGTTATTCGCATCCAGAGCCACCACATCGGCCACCGTACCAAGGGCTACAATATCGAGTAAGTCAGCAATATTTGGCATAGGATGTTGGTTAAAGTAGCCTTGTTCACGCAGCGCACTTCTCAATGCGATAAGCAAATAAAACGCCACACCAACACCAGCTATCGACTTAGAGGGAAAATCACAGTCATGACGATTAGGATTAACAATAGCATCGGCACTAGGCAGTTGCTCGCCTTGTAAATGATGATCTGTAACCAGCACTTTAATGCCTGCGGCTTTAACAATATCAATCCCTGCAATACACGATATACCGTTATCTACGGTGATCACTAAATCGGGCTGCATAGTGACTATTTGCTCAGCCAATGCTGGGCTTAAGCCATAACCTAAACTAAAGCGGTCTGGCACTAAATAATCTAAATGGGTAAAGCCAAACATGGCCAACCCTTGCATTAAGGTGGCGGTGCTGGTTGCGCCATCGGCGTCAAAATCGCCAACAATTAGTATTTTACTTTGTGCATGCAGTGCATCAATTAATAGTTGGCTGGCTTTGTCTATATCTTTAAATAGCTTAAAGTCGAGCAAAGTGGCCGCACTATTATTTAATTCATCAGCATGGCAGACGTTACGCGTGGCATAAATTTGCTTAATAACAGGATGTAGATGACTAGGTAGATGAGAGTCGTCAACGGGTTCTCGCGCAATGATCATTTTTTTCATGCTGGTTTTTAACTTATGATATTCATAACAAAAAGACAAAAAAAGGCCATAAAGGCCTTTTTAAACAGGTACTCAGGTTTTTAATTAACCTGCTTTGTTGGCCTCAAGCGCAGCGCTTAATGCGGCAGCTGGTTGGTAGCCTGGGATCATCGTGCCATCTTCTAAAATAATAGCCGGTGTACCACTAATACCAAAGCTTTGCCCTAATTGGTAATGCTCTGCAACGGGTGCGCTACAGTCTTTTACAATTTGTGTATCTGCACCAGATTTAGCTTCAGTAAGTGCTTCTTGCTGATCTTTAGCACACCACACATTCATTAAATCAGCATAACCTGATCCTTGCAGGCCGCCACGTGGAAATGCTAGGTATTTAACCGTAATACCCGACTCAAGTAAGTCATCAAGCTCACGGTGTAATTTACGACAGTAACCACAGCTAATATCAGTAAACACGGTAATGCTGTGTTTTTCTTCTGGCGCTTTATACACAATCATTGAATCTTCGTATTCTTTTAACCCTGATTGACGCACACCGTTAAGTGCTTGCTCAGTTAAATTACTACGGTTGTTTAAATCGATTAGCGTACCTTGCATTAAAAACTGACCGTCAGGGCTTGCATACAGCACCCCTTTATTGGTGATCAATTCTTTTAAGCCCGCAACCGGACTTGGGTTAATTTGTTTAACAGTTACTCCTAGCGCGGCAAATTTTGTCACGATAGGATCATTGGCATCGGGTGTTACTGCAACACCATTAGCAAAAGCGCTCAAACTAGTGCACAACATGGCACCTGCTAACATTAATTTTTTCATAACGGGTTCTCTATCCTAAAAATACTTATCTTATCGTGTCTATATGACCGGCTTAGTGACAAAAAAATTCGCTTAAGCACGAGGATGATGCTCAGCATGCACCGATTTTAATCGCTCATTCGCTACATGCGTATAAATTTGGGTAGTTGATAGGTCGCTGTGGCCAAGCATCATCTGCACCACACGCAAGTCAGCCCCATGATTTAATAAATGCGTTGCAAATGCATGTCGCAAGGTGTGAGGTGATAACGGCGACTCAACGGATGCCAAAATAGCATAGTGTTTAATCCGATGCCAAAAAGTTTGTCGTGTCATGCCCACCCCACGTTTAGAGGGAAATACAAAATCGGTGGCATGTTTTATCATTTGTGCTCGCCCAAGCTTTAAAAATTGCTCCAGCCAATACATAGCCTCTTCACCTAAAGGCACTAATCGCTCTTTATTTCCTTTACCTTTTACAAACACCACAGCTTGGCGCAAATTTATTTGCTCCATTCTCAGCCCTACCAGCTCAGTTACCCGCAAACCCGTTGCATACAATAGCTCGAGCATGGCTTTGTCGCGCAGCCCCATTGGCTCTTCAATATTGGGGGCACTTAATAGCGCCTCTACTTCAGCCTCAGAAAGCGTTTTTGGTAACGACTGCCCCGCTTTAGGCTGAGCAATATTAACCATAGGTGAGTCGCTAATTATTTTTTCGCGTACAAAGTACAGATAAAAACGTTTTAATGCACTAATACTGCGTGCAGTACTGCGTGGTTTTAACCCCAAATCAACACGGTGCGCTAAGTAACTTTCAACGTCGAGGCTGGTTACCGTCATTAAGTTTTCGCCTTTTAAAAATTGGCAAAACTTATCTAAGTCACTGCGATAAGCGCTCAGTGTGTTTTCACTTACGCCTTGCTCTAAATAGAGGCTATCAAGAAAGGTTTCTAAAAAGTCGCTATTGCTGCTTAGCTCATTATTTTGTTCAGGTAAATCGTCAGATAGCGTTGTCACGTTGTGATCTCATGTTGGTAATACCACGGGAGAAGGTATCAATTAAAAATACCTTACGGTAAACTTGAGCCTATCATAACAGGCAATTACACAGTGATAAATACGATGCAGATTGGTTTATTTTTTGGTTCTACTACCTGCTATACAGAAATGGCGGCAGAAAAAATACGAGATATTATTGGCGCCGACATTGTCAGCTTACATAATATTAAAGACGAGCCGCTTAAAAACGCTGAGCAATATGACTTTATCATTTTTGGTATTTCTACGTGGGACTTTGGCGAAATTCAAGAAGATTGGGAATCAAAGTGGGACGACATAAAAGACGTTGACCTAAATGGTAAAACCATTGCCTTATTTGGGATGGGCGATCAGCAAGGGTATGGCCAGTGGTTTCAAGACGCATTAGGCATGCTTCATGATGAAATAAATGCCCAAGCCATTACTCAACTTGGCTTTTGGCCTAACGACAGTAATTACGAATTTGAAGCCTCTAAAGCCCTTACCGAAGACGGTAAACAATTTGTTGGTTTAGCCCTTGATGAAGATAGTCAGTACGAGCTAAGCGACGAACGTATTGCCACCTGGGTAGAACAGGTGATGACAGAGTACGCTGAAACCCTGTAACTGTGCACTCTTGCAAAAAGCGCTGCTATGCAGCGCTTTTTAATATTTAACTACTCTACTTTTAACCAGTATTGGTTACGGTAAAAAAAGCCCACATAACCACGCACTTCAAGTTTTTCGCCATTTTGCTGCGGTGTTAAACGCACGCTGTAGGTTTTACCGTTATTTGGGTCGAGTATTTCACCGTCTTCCCAACTACCGTCACCTGCATAAGTTACGTTTTCAATAATGGTCATGCCTAGCATCGGCTGATTCTTTTTATCACCACCACACTCGCTGCAAAGCGCATCTTGCTTATTTTTATTGAGTATTGTTTCAATTTTGCCAGTCAGTACCCCATCTTGTTCAGTAATGCGTACATAAGACTTTGCTTCTTTGGTGTCTTCATTAATGGTTTTCCAAAGCCCTACAGGACTCATGTTTGCATGCGCACTATGGCTTATAAATAAAGCTGCAGCGAGAGTGCTTAGCAAAGTTAGTTTATTGAAGTTTTTCATTGAGTTGCTTTGATTTTAAATAGCGAATAAAACAATAATACCAGCTGATTTATAAACACACTATGAAATTACATAGCTAATTAGGTGCATGTAAAAAATAAAAACCAAGTGCCTTTAACACACTTGGTTTTTAAATAATAATCACGTTTTAAAGTACATGATTAAAAGTGCATATTTAAAAGTCACGCACCTCTACACTTGAGCTATTAAATTCAAACATATTAATTTTGCCGCACTGGGCCATATGGTTAGTGCTTGCATATGGGATGCTTGCTTGATTTATATCGCCCTCCCACTCTGGGCCATTTTTTATAAATGCTTTGAGTTCAAACCAGCCGTTAACGGCTTTACTGCAATCCATATCAACATCAAGCATCCAGTAGTGTTCGCCCCATATGTTAAGTGCTGTAACGCCAAAACCATCATTATCTACCGTTTTTTGCGCCCCGAATTCACTAGGCCATATATTAGTAGTCCAATCCATCGCGGTACCCTGCGCCTCACTGCTTTGACCTTGCTCAATACCATACCAATCTAGGTAATTATCGTTTGCTTTCCAAGGCAAAGTGGTGTTGTTTTTTAAATTGTTGTGACGAATAGGCATGGCACATTCAACGTTCGTTGTTTGGCAGTTTCTACCAAGGTTTGCATTGGCATAAGTGTGATCTATTCCACCACGAACAAACATATCTTGTCCGCTTTGTGTTAGCGCATTGATAAAAACAACGGTTCTTTGCCAATCACCGCCGTTATTAGGGAGCGAGCCTTGTAGTACTTTAGCATTTTTATGAATAGCCATGGCATCCCATGGCGCCACATTTAAATTAATCGTGCCGTTACTATTAACTGTAATAACCTCACTACTACAGCTTTTAGCATCACCCGAAAGCTCACCTTTTAATACGTTACAGTACTGCCCAGCAGCCATATCTGTTTGAACTGTTGCATTTAAAGTTGAGTCTTCTTTATTAATTGCCATATGGCCTGAGCTACCTCGCCCAAATGCAATCTGGTTATTGGTGTTATCCCACCAGTTGGTTACAACCCAGTTATCGGCAGTGTTATTTCTAAAATCAACACCACCAGCAATGTACGACCAACGATGCTCACACTTCCATTTGCTTGCAAAACATTCCAAGTTACCATTGTTGTGCACTGGCACACTTGGCCCACCTGCATCGGTATCACCATGAAAGTCATAACTCGACATGACTTTTGGGTACCCATACGGATACGCCAACATAAAGACGTTAGCTAGGTCGTATAAACGGCCATCTTCAAAAGTAATTACATTACCCGCACCACCATGCCCACGTTGGTTATCATGGTTATCAACAAATACCACAGCTGATGAACTTGGCATAAAACCCCAACCTTCACCAAAATTACTTAGCCACGCAAGCGAGCCATTTCTAAATGTATTACCAAGCTGTGTACTGTATTTAAACTCAGTAACTAAACCTGTACTTAAATACTCTGAGGCATCTACCGCTTCAGTACCTTGAACTATCACCTCATGAAAAACCACTGGCGAGCCATTTATTTTTGCCATTAAACTTTGAATATCACTTGCAGCAACATGCTTAGCAGCATCAAACCTAAAGCCTTTAACTCCTAAGGCTTGTAAGTCATTAATATATGCCGCTAACGTATTTTGCACATAAGTTGAAGCGGTATTTAAATCGGCAAGCCCTACCAGCTCGCAATGTTGCACACGATAGCGATTATTACCGTAATCCTCAGGGTTAATTGAACAGCTTTGGTGAAAATCTTGTGGGCTGTAAATAGGATATTGTTTATTACCAAAGTTATTACCGTCGGTACCAGTACCATTACCTGCAGCCATATGGTTTATTAGGGTATCAACATATATATCTACGCCTGCCGAATTACATCGATTAACCATATCTATAAACTGCGTCCGGTTCCCGCCACGGCTTTGCAGTTGGTAGCTCACAGGTTGGTAGCGAGTCCACCATTGATTACCTGTAATATGCTCGTTAGGCGGAGATACCTGTACAGCAGCATATCCTTTGGGCCCTAAAAACTGTTCACATTCTTGAGCTATATCTTGCCAGTTCCATTCAAATAGATGCACAAATGTTGTAGGTGCAGCCATAGCTAAGCTTGGTAAAGTTAAGCCAAGGCTCAATCCTGCAGTGGTGATTATTTTATTCAGCTTCATAGTGTGTGTTCCAAGTGTTGAGCGAGTTAAACAACATACTCGACGTTATTTACAAGTGGTTAACACTAGTCTGGTGATTGATTAAATAAAAACTGAATACGTATGCATAATGGGTAAATTATCCTTTTTTACTAGGGCGTGTTGATCATTGCGGATTGAAGTTTGTTCAACCTAGGGGCGATTAAATCGCGGCGCGAGGTGTGTAACCTAGCGGGCTAAGTAAAAACCGAGCAACAAAGAGTTTATCGTCCCGAGAAAGAACCCAGAGGGCAGCGCATGTTTGGTATTTATGCTGCGTTATCGCCTATTTATGGGGAATAACCACACTACATAGGCTCTGCCTTGCCTAAAAACCAAACATACTGCTGCAAATCCAACCATCAAAGATCAACACGCCCTAAATAACCAAGCTCAACAAATAGCTTACATCTTTAAATAAAATGCTTTGCAAAGCCCGACATAATCAGCTGTGTAGGTGTTGTTTTCATCTTTTATGCAAAGCACTGATTGCTCTAATTCTGTTTTGATTGAGCTAAAGCGCATTAAGCTGCGGCTGAACACTTTACTCGGTGTGGTTTTTACTTGGCAATGCGCGCTTAAATACAGCCCTTGCTGCTGCGCCAAGGTTATAAATAACTGTGCCTCTTCACTAGGCAGAATTAAATTAAAACGTGCTTGCTTATGCGTTAAGCGTTTAAACGCAGCAATCAGTTCTGCAAAGCTTAAACCATCGGTATGGCGAGCGGCATTGCGTGCTGCATTATCACTTTTTAAACTGTGATTAAAATAAGGTGGATTAGATATAACGCAATCAAATTTAGTCTCAGCCGCAAACTGCTGTACACACTGGTGATAAATGCTAATGTCTGGCCAAGGGCTTTGCTGGCAATTTTGTACAGCTTGCTGGTAGGCGGCCTTATCAACCTCAACCGCACTCACCTTTAAATCTGGCACTCGCTGTTTACACATTAACGCCAACAACCCCGTACCTGTGCCAATATCTAATAACGAACTTGCACCGCTTAAATCAGCCCATGCTCCAAGTAAAATACCATCGGTAGATACCTTCATGGCGCACTGGTCGTGCTCAACCTTAAATTGTTTAAATGCAAAACCAGACATTTTTTCACCTTTTCATTCACCAAGTAGGTTTAAGTGCGTATAATTAACGGCAATTGTCCCCTATTTTTGACACTCTATGCAATTTTCTGAATTTGATCTTGATAATAAGCTACTCAATGCTATCAATAAAATGGGTTTTGAAACCCCTACTAGCATTCAACAACAAGCCATTCCTGAGGCGTTGCAAGGGCGTGATATTTTAGCGTCTGCACCAACAGGTACGGGTAAAACGGCGGCATTTTTAATTCCAGCAATTCAATATTTAATGGATTTCCCGCGTCGTGACCCGGGCTTTGCACGGGTATTAATTATGACCCCAACTCGCGAGCTTGCTTATCAAATTCATGAACAATGTGAGTTACTTGCAAAACAAACCCACTTAAAAATTGGGGTGGTTACCGGCGGTATTAATTACGGTACACACAAAGAAATTTTTGAAAATAATAACGACATTTTAATCGCCACACCTGGGCGTTTAATGGAGTATTTGGAAACTGAAAACTTCCACGCAGAAAACGTAGAAATGCTCATTCTTGATGAAGCCGACCGCATGCTCGACATGGGCTTTCGTAAAGAAATGCTGCGTATTTGTGATGAAGCTAAAAACCGTCGTCAGTGCTTTTTATTCTCAGCTACTCTTGAAGGTGACAGCGTAGAATTATTTGCAGAGCGTATTTTAAACGACCCAGCTCTGCTTGAAGCCGAATCATCACGCAAAGAAAAAGCTAAAATACATCAATGGGTTCATTTAGCCGACGATTATCATCATAAACTTGAGCTATTAGTTAACACCTTAAACGGCCCTGATGTTAGTAAAGCGATTGTGTTTGTAAAAACTCGTGAGCGCCTTGAAACCCTTATTGGTGAACTAACCAATAACGGCGTTAAAGCTGCGTGGCTACGTGGTGAAATGCCACAAGATAAACGCATGAAAGCGATGGAAAATTTCCACAGTGGCAAAACCCGCATTTTAGTCGCGACCGATGTCGCCGCGCGTGGTATTGATGTAGCTGATATAAGCCACGTAATTAACTTTGATATGCCTCGCACTGCAGATGTTTACGTACACCGTATTGGCCGTACAGGCCGCGCGGGTAAAAAAGGCATAGCGATTTCACTAATTGAAGCGCACGATATTGGCATCCTTTACAAAGTAGAACGTTACATAGAACAGAAGCTAAAACGCCGTGTATTTAAAGGATTAGAGCCAAAACATAAAGAAGCTAAGCCACCAGTTAAAAAGCGTAAAGATCCAGTAAAAATGAAAGCGAAGAAAAAAGCCAAAGCTAAAAAGAAAAAATAGCTTTAGCTTTAATACATTTGATTGAGCCGACGTTTGTCGGCTTTTTTGTGGCTTAAAAACAGTGAGTAAGCAATTCAGAGTAATATGTAAAAACTACTTAGCTGAATAACTACTTAATAAAATATCCAATTATTTCAAATGGTTAATTTTGGAATAAAACTTGTAACCCAAGCTAGTGTATGAGTATTAAAACGCCGAGTATCGGCGCTGCTTTTTCAAAAACACTAAGGATATAGTTATGAGTCGCATTAAATTTACTATCGGTTTTATTTCGTTTTGTTGTTTATTTTTATTAGTCTCTGCTTTTAAAGTTAGTGCAGCAACGCATTTAGCAGTAGTAAGTAGTGTGGCCACACAACCTAATTTACAACAATCTATTACTCATGAGTTACGTACTAATCCAAATTTAGAATTAGAAAATTTGAACGTACAGGTCGAAAATGGCGACGTTGAACTTAATGGCAAAGCTAGTAACGGTTTTGAACGTGCTCTTGCACAAAAATTTTTAGAAAATATGGATGGAGTTAAAGTAATTCGCAACAAAATTAGTGTTATTTAATACACCTCCTTCTTAACTTATTCTTCAGCGCTGCTTGCTTCTCCAACACAAGCGGCGCTTTTTATGGCCTTCACAATATAAATTCAATACAGACATAATCCCAATCCAGTTTAAATAGCTTGATTAAAAGCCTTTTCGTTTACGCACCAATCGCGACGCTCATTGCAGCTACTTATACCATTGAATCCTTTATTACTCACAGACACTTACTATATAGGGCTTGCATCAAGCTTGAGCACAAATTCGATTAATTAAGTAATCTATTTTGAGATGAGAAACCTTATCGATATAGTTTTCTAATTAAGACGCTTTAACTTAGTTAACGCAAGGCTTTAATTACTTCAGATCATCAATTAATTATTATAAAAAAGCGCGTTTTACTTTGTAAAAACGCGCTGATAGTCAGTAACTATTTCCCAATGCTTTTACCATCGGGTTTTAAATTATTTATTTACCTTGGCTTGCATCAGTATTATTGTCACCCTCTTTGTTTGCTGACTGCTGACTTATTTTATCGCTTATCATGGCATCGAGTTTTTCACCGCCCTTAATACCAAAATCCAACGTACGAATAGGAAACGGAATACTTATATCAGCAGCATCGAGTGCTTGCTTTACTGCCACAACACCTTTGTGACGCACCGTCATAAAATCGGGCTCACCAGGGTATTTAATCCAAAACCATACCAGTAAGTTTATACTGCTATCACCAAAGCCTTCTGCGTACACCGCGGTCTCATTTTTGCGGATCACAAAGTCGAATTGATTAATTTTTTCGACAATAACTTCACTGGCTTTTTCTATATCATCAGCGTAAGAAATACCTACAGGTACCTCTATTCTTCTGACCCCTAAAGTGCTGTAATTACGCAGTACATTTCTAAATAGTATTTTATTAGGAACCAGTATCAACTGCCCGTAAAAGCTCTCTATTAGTGTGTTGCGCAAGTTTATTGAATGCACTGAACCAAATACGTTATCGGTCTCGATAACATCACCCGCTTTGAACGGTTTACGAATACCCATAGCAATACCCGCAATTAGGTTTTCGGTCATATCTTGAAAAGCAAAACCAATGGCGAGACCAACAATACCTGCACCCGCAAGCAGTGACGTAACGGTACTTTTTAAGCCCATAAAATCAAGGGCAATAAAGACCCCAACACTCAGAACAATAACTTTAAAAATGGAGGCCATTAAGTCGGCAATTTGAGTTGAATCGAGCGAGCGACGTAATACTTTTTTCATTCCTTTGCCTGCAAGGCGGGCAATGAATGAAAATATAATCGCAATAATCACCGCGACTATAAAGTTAGGGATATGACTTATAACAACATCAAACCAACCGCCGAGCTTCTCTTCTATAAGTTTTTCGGCTTCTGTAATTGAGGGAATTGAGAGCATTTATTTTATACCTTAGTTTCTATTAATAACCTAAGGTTTGCAAAAATAGCGCCAGTATAAAAAAAGCCATGCAGTGCATAGCTTTTTGGGTATGTGTTTAGCTGCAAATAGCGCTAAATTTAGCTTTGCTCTTCGCGCAAAAATACCGGTTCAAGTTCTTTAGTGGTTGCCTCTGAGCTAAAGTAATAACCGGCCACGGTAAACTCTTTAAGCTGACTTAACTGCGTGACTTGGTTTTCGATAAGGTAACGCGCCATCATACCGCGCGCTTTTTTAGCGTAAAAGCTAATCACTTTATATTGGCCGTTTTTACAGTCTTTAAAATGTGGCGTAATAATTTGTGCGTTAAGCGATTTTTTATCTACCGCTTTAAAGTATTCGTTAGACGCTAAATTAACTAAGTATTGTGCATCTTGCGCCGCTAAAACGTCGTTAAGTTTATTAGCAATAATACTGCCCCAAAACTCATATAGGTTTTTACCACGGCTGTTTTCAAGCTTTGTACCCATTTCTAGGCGGTAGGCTTGCATTAAATCAAGTGGTTTTAATAATCCGTATAAACCCGAGAGTATACGTAAATGCTCTTGAGCATAATCAAGTTGCTTAGCCGTTAGGGTGTCGGCATCTAAACCGCCATATACATCGCCATTAAAGGCAAGCACAGCCTGTTTAGCATTACTCGTAGTAAACGGTTGCGCCCACTCACTAAAACGTGCTGCATTAAGGCCCGCGAGCTTATCGCTAATTTTCATTAAACTGCCAATCTGCGCAGGAGTTAGTTCACGGCATACTTTCATGAGCGCTTCGCTGTGCTCAAGTAATTCAGGTTGAGTGAACTTATCTGTTGCGGGTGGCGTGTCGTAATCAAGATTCTTTGCTGGTGAAATAACAGTGATCATAGTTAGCTATTGACTTGTAAATTATTTAATGTCAATTTCAACATTAAATGAGACGAAAAGCACGTTTTGTTTAAAATTATCCTACCTAAAACTCAACCGTTACCGTTTTTTCATTGATAAGGACATAAGACCTATCAAGCATTGTCACACTGTTGCAGTATAGCTATATTAAGGTAGTTTAGATTTTCTTTTAACTTGCTTGGAATGAGGAAAAGCAAATGACTAGCGCTCTACAAAGGCTTAAACAACATTCTTCTATCGTGGCCGACACGGGCGATATAGAAGCCATAAAAAAACATCAACCTGAAGATGCGACTACCAATCCATCGCTGCTTTTAAAAGCGAGCGAGATTGAAGCTTACAAACCTTATCTAGATAAAGCATGGCAATACGCTAAAGAAACCGAGCAACAGCCTGCAAAACAACTAGAGCTGGCTTGTGACTATTTTGCAGTGTTACTCGGTAAAGAAATTAGCGAAATTGTTCCGGGTTATATTTCTACTGAGGTTGATGCACGTTTATCATTTGATACCCAAGCAACAATTAATAAAGCACATACTTTACTAAGCCTTTACGAGAAAGAAGGTGTAAGCAAAGACAAGATTTTAATTAAAGTTGCCTCTACTTGGGAAGGCATTAAAGCCGCAGAACAGTTAGAAAAAGAAGGCACTAAATGTAACTTAACGCTTTTATTTAGTGATGCTCAAGCTCGTGCCTGTGCTGATGCAAACGTATTTTTAATTTCGCCATTTGTTGGCAGAATTTTAGATTGGCACGTAGCAAACGGTATGGAAAAACCAACCGACCCGCTACAAGATCCTGGCGTACAATCGGTGCGTAGTATTTTTGAGTTTTACAAACGTCACGATTACAAAACGGTTGTTATGGGCGCAAGCTTTCGTAACACCGGTGAAATTATTGCCCTTACAGGCTGCGATAAGCTAACAATTAGTCCTAATCTTTTAGAAGAGCTAGGTAATTTAGAAGACGCACAAGAGTACTTACTAGAGAGCGACATTGCTAAAGAGCCAAAACCAGAGCCACTTAGCGAAGCACAGTTCCGTTGGTTACATAACCAAGATGCTATGGCCACTGAGAAACTAGCTGAAGGTATTCGCTCATTTGCAGATGCGCAAGAGCAACTAGAGGCACGCTTTAAAGCGATGTAACTAACAGCTGTTTAATGAGTTAAGAAACGTCGCTTTTAGCGGCGTTTTTTTATGTCTGCGATTTACTTTAAATACTCGACTTGTCCCCATTTACGTTCTTTTTGTATTGATCTTCATCAAAATACCACCCATCAGTAACAGTTTCGTCACATTTATATTCTATTTTATTAATAGCTGTGGTATAGATACTGCCGAGGTTCAAAAAGTGGTCAATAGGAGATAATCAATGGATAGCCTAAACGAAATAATAGAGATATTAGAAGGTTCTGATACATCGAAAAAAACCTCTCAAAAAAATAAAAAAAGAAAATGGCGCGAAATAGAAGCAATAAAAGATAAGCAACGTTTGCGCAAAGAACTACAGGAGCTCGACTATTTTGCTGATAGTATTGCTATTGATGAATTAGAGTTTTAATCAACAACAGCAACTAAAAAGGCTTTCATTTATGAAAGCCTTTTTTAATACCAATTACCCTATACTTGCCAATTAATGGGCTGCGCTCCTTGCGCTATTAACAGTTCATTGGTTTTTGAAAAGTGCTGACAGCCAAAAAAGCCGCGATGCGCTGAAAGCGGTGAAGGGTGCGGTCCAGACAATACATGATGGCGCTGGCGATCAATGCTTTTACCTTTTTTTTGTGCATGTGCGCCCCACAAAATAAACACCACTCCTTGGCAATGCTCATTTATATGAGTAATTACGTTATCGGTAAATTGCTCCCAACCTAAATGTTTATGGGAATGGGCTTGGCCTTGCTCTACTGTTAATACGGTATTAAGCAAAAACACGCCTTGATCTGCCCAGCTTTGTAAATAGCCATGCTCTGGCGTAATAAAACCATTAATGTCAGTCACTAACTCTTTATAAATATTTTTAAGTGAAGGCGGGAGCTTTTTAACTTCAGGCAATACAGAAAAACACAAGCCATGCGCTTGCCCTTCTCCATGGTAAGGGTCTTGGCCTAATATAACCACTTTAATATCGCTAAGTGGAGTTGCATCAAATGCACTAAACACCTGCGGTTCTGGTGGATACACAGCAATACCGTTTGATCGTTTATTCGCAACATATTCAAGGGTTTGCTGCATATATGCTTGGCTAAGTTCGTGATTTAAAAAAGATGACCAGTTGCTCATAATTGACTCTTAATAAGTTCTCTAGATACCTCAATTTTGTCACACATTTGTGCTAACCCATCAAGCATTCTAGGGGAAAAACGATGTAATAAATCCGCGTTAACACTAATAAATTGCTCATATTTAACCGCCGGAATTTCAGGCCATTGCTGCCAATTAACTGTAGGTATTACCCGTTTTGATTTTTCATCAGGAATAATAATAACTTGTGGCTTAGTCACTATCACGTTTTCAATGCTGATTTGTGGGTAATCTGTGTCGCTGTCGGCAAATACATTGGTTACTTGGCAGGTTTCGATTAACTGATTTATCCAGGTATTTTTTGATACCGTCATCATAGGCTCTGGCCACAGCTGATAAAACCCAGTAAGCATGGTTTTATTATGCTGCGCGGCTTTAATTGCGTTGAGCTTAACTGTAAATGCCTCAGCTACTTTTTTACTTTGCTCAATATGACCGGTTAATTGACCTAATTTTAGTATTTCCTTAGCTACGCCTTCAATAGAGCGTGGATTACTTAAATGCAATTCAATCCCTAGTCGCTTAATTTGTGCTAAATCTTCTGCCTGATTACCGCTTTTCCACGCAATGACCATGTCAGGCTTGAGCATGAGTAACTTTTCGATAGAAATGCCATTATAGCCGCCGATACGCTCAATTTTAGTCGCCTCTTGTGGGTAATCTGCGTAATCCAGCGTGCCCACTATTAGATCACCCGCCCCAATAGCATATAAATTTTCGACTATGTGTGGTGCCAAAGCCACAATACGAAGCGGCTTGTCGGCTAATACTTGAGGTACATAAACAGCAAACAATAACAGCCCAAGAATAATGCGTTTTAACATTAGTAATCAAAGCCTTTTAGTGCTTTTACGCCCGACTCAAACGCATGCTTTACATTACGCACTTCACTTACGGTATCGGCCAGCTCAATTAAGGTACGGTGCGCAGCACGGCCAGTAATAATTACCGATTGCATTGCAGGTCGGTTGTTAATTGCAGCAACCACTTCCTCAAGGTCGATATAGCCATAGGTCACCATATAGGTGAGCTCATCGAGTAATACCACATCGATACTGCTGTCGCTTAGCATCCGCTTTGACTCTTGCCATGTTGCTTGTGCTGCCGCAGTATCGGCCTCTTTATTTTGCGTATCCCAAGTAAAACCTGTGTTCATAACAGCAAATTCAACTCCAGCACCTTGTAGTAAATTACGCTCACCACATTCCCATGTACCTTTAATGAACTGACATACCGCGGCCTTTTTACCATGGCCAACACAGCGTGCAACCACACCAAAACCAGAGGTT
Organism: Pseudoalteromonas undina; assembly: GCF_000238275.3. Taxonomy (NCBI): domain Bacteria; kingdom Pseudomonadati; phylum Pseudomonadota; class Gammaproteobacteria; order Alteromonadales; family Pseudoalteromonadaceae; genus Pseudoalteromonas; species Pseudoalteromonas undina. The sequence continues at coordinate 250,015 of NZ_AHCF03000003.1, read as the reverse complement.
GATTTACCTTTGCCATTACCAGTAATAACCTGAAAAATGCCTTTTTCTTGCTGTGCCGCTGCTACTCGAGCATCAACTTGTTCTTTTACTTTTTGCTGGCGCTGTTGGTGCTTGTCGTTTGTTGATTCAGTCATTGTTATGTCCTTGGTAAATTTTAATAATTTGTTCAATGTTTAAATGTGTTTGGCACATTTCAGCGAGGCGTTCTAGCTGGCGCTCGCGATGTTCATTGATGCTGATAGCACTAATTTCACTGTCTGGTTTTAGCCACTTTAATAGCAGTTCTGTAGCGGCTGCGTTGTCAAATAAGCCATGTAAATAAGTACCAGCAATAGCATTATCATCACTAATAAAACCATCAGTTTCAAAGCCATTTGGGTGTTTGTTAAAGCGAATAAGTGGTTTGTTGAGCGCTTGACCTTTACTGATCCCAGCATGTATTTCGTAACCCTGACAAGCAACCTGCTGCTGGTTTAAATTGAGTATTGCATTTACTTGGCTTAGCACTTTTTGCTCACCCAATAACGTATCAAAATCGCTAAGCGCTAACCCAGCTATTTGCCCTAATGATGATTCCACCGCATTAGGGTCACAAATCGTATTACCTAGCATTTGCATACCGCCGCAAATACCCAATACTTTGCCACCATAGCGTAAATGGCGTTTTATTTGCTGATCCCAGCCTTCATTTTTTAAAAATACCAAATCGCTAAGTACATTTTTACTGCCAGGCACAATAATTAAATCAACATCAGGAATTGTTTGAGTATGGCGCACATAGGTTATATTTATATGTGGGTGTAATCGCAGTGCATCAAAATCGGTATGGTTACTAATATGAGGCACTAGCAGCACCGCAATATTAATGCTGGCTTCGGTCACATTATTATCTATGGCAACGGCATCTTCGGCATCAAGTGCTAAATCGTGTAGGTAGGGTAACACCCCTAACACAGGTTTACCTGTGTACTCTTCAAGCCAATCTAACCCGCCTTGTAATAGGCTAATGTCACCACGAAAACGATTAATCACAAAGCCTTTTACCCGTGCTTGCTCTGATTCGCTTAATAGCGCCAAAGTCCCTACTAAGTGAGCAAACACACCCCCTTTATCAATATCAGCAATAATAATAACCGGGCAATCGACCTTTTCGGCGTAGCCCATATTGGCGATATCGTTTGCGCGTAAGTTAATTTCAGCTGGGCTACCAGCCCCTTCAACCAACAATAAGTCAAAGCGTTTAGCTAAACGATTATGCGAGGTTAATACCGCTTCCATAGCCACTTTTTTATAGTCATGGTAAGAGTCGGCTTCCATATTGCTGATAGCCCTACCATGAATAATAACTTGCGCGCCGGTATCACTATTGGGTTTGAGTAATATCGGGTTAAAGTCTATTTCAGGTGCTACTTTTGCTGCAACGGCTTGTAATGCTTGGGCTCTACCAATTTCACCGCCATCGTGAGTTACGGCACTATTAAGCGCCATGTTTTGCGGTTTAAACGGCGCAACATTAACACCTTGATTGGCAAACACTCTGCAAAGCGCTGCAACTAAGGTGCTTTTACCCGCATCTGAGGTAGTGCCTTGTACCATTAGTGTTTTCATTATTGAACCACCAGCTGGCGCTTACGAAAATACAATATACTTAAAAAGAATAGACTGCCGATAGCCGCCGTGATCACCCCGATTGGCAACTCTTGATTACTTAATAGTGAGCGAGCGAGCACATCGACCCACACCATAAATATTCCCCCGACTAACCCGGTCATTAATAATCCAACGCGGCTACCTTGAGAGATAAAAAAGCGCACTATGTGTGGCACCATCAAGCCAACAAAACCAATACCACCACAGTTGGCAACTAACACGGCCGTGATCAACGAGCTTAAAATAAGCATTAAAATTCTAAAACGATGTACTCTTACGCCAAGCGTTGTCGCACTTTCATCGCCTAACAACATGGCATTAAGCTGGCGCCTAAAACCCAACATGATTATTGTACAAACTATAATGACTAAGACAGGTAACAGCAGCGACTGCCACTGTGCTTTAGCAAAACTACCTAAAGTCCAAAATAAAATAGCCGCGACCGCTTGTGGATCGCTCCAATAAAGTAGCAAACTAGTAAAAGCACTAAATAAAAATGATAGGGCTACCCCCGCCAATAACATCGATTCAACTTGGGCATTACGCTGGCTGCCAGCAATTAAAATTAATAATCCCATCGCCACTAAACTACCGGTTAATGCCGCCCCAGATAGCGCTATACCCGCCCCAGCTCCCACAAAAGACATTAGTATAACCACACCTAATGAAGCGCCGGACGAAATACCAAATAAATAAGGATCTGCTAAGGGGTTACGGGTGACTGTTTGTAGTATTAAACCTGCAATCGCTAAGCCACTCCCAGCTAAAAAAGCCAGTAAAGTACGTGGCATTCTTAATTCAATAATAATACGGCTGGTAAATGAAGCCTCGTTTGAAAAGGTTAAGCTTTGGTAAACATCAGCGAGCGACGTGGGTGCCGCACCAAAACTCAGTGCAATAAATAAACTTAATAGTGCGCATAGTAGCGCAGCGATTAATGCAACGGTATGGTTAGAAAAAACCGTCATATTATTGGTATCCATAATAATAAGTAATATAAGGAATAGCCTCACCCGAAGCTGCTGATTGAGGGTGAGTGCTCACTTGTGCACAAACGCCAAACACCTCATCCAGCATCTGCTCAGTGACCACTTTATTTGGCTTACCTGCATCAACAACTTTTCCATTTTTAATAACCACTAACTCATCACACATAGCAGCAGCTAAATTTAAGTCATGAAATGACGCAAATACCGTGATCCCTAGAGATTTAGCCAGCTCCATCAGTTGAATTTGATATTTCACATCAAGGTGACTAGTTGGTTCATCCATAATAAGAAGTTGCGGTTGCTGCACAATAGCGCGGGCAATAAAGGCTCGTTGCTTTTCACCGCCAGATAGCGAATCAAATAATTGAGTACTATGAGATTCAAGCCCCACATGGCTAATAGCCTGAGCTATTTTTTGTTTATCTGCTTGGGTGGTCGAACTGAATAGCGTTTTATGTGGCGTAAGCCCTAGAGCCACAACATCGAATAACGAGAGGTTAAATTGCGACGGTGTTTCTTGTAGCACAACGGCAACTTGCTTGGCGTAGTCTTCGCTTTTTAGTTGCCAAATATCGGTGTTATTAAATTTAACCTCTCCCGCTGACGGCTGATTAAATCGATACAAGCAACGCAGTAAACTCGATTTTCCCGCACCATTAGGACCAATTAAGCCAACAAACTTGCCACGCTCAATACTCAAATTAATTTGCTCAAGGATTAAGGTGTTACCCACTCGCCAAGAGACATTATTAACGGTTAGAAGTGCAGTTTTTTTAGCGGTTTGAGTGTGCAAAAAATTATCCTAGGCAGGGAAAACCCACACTCAGTACCACAAGTACCAAAAAGAAAATGAGTTAACCCGCTCGTTATATGAAGTTTTAAGGCACTTGTATCTGACTTACAGTAAAACTGATTACAGTTACGGGTATAGTTGAGGAGTTTCACCTCATTCCAAATGCTTGGCTATTATGCGCAGATAAGTAAATAATTTAAAGCAAAAAAAACCGCACTCAGCTGAGTGCGGTTAAAAGGGAGTGTTTTAACTGAGGTTTAGTTAAAACTTATATTCCATACCTAAACCTAGGTAATCTTGGTCAACGTTGTTGTCCATATCAAAACTTGAGTAAAAGCCAAACACCTTAAGATTTTTGTTTAGCTTGTGATCAACACCTACCGATACTGCACTTTTATCATCGCTGTCATCAAAATCCATTGTTTGATATTGCACTTTAAAAGTGTTGCTACCCATTAGGTAAGCTGCATTCACTAAGTAACCGTCAGCTTCAGCGCTACCGTCTACTTTTTCTTGTGTTTGGTACATTGCACCAAGTCTAAAGTCTTCAATTTTACCTTGAACTGTTGCACGTACTACGTCGTAACCATTTACTTCACTATCAGCAGCAACAGCAGCATATACAGCGCTCTTTTTAAGGCCAGCATCACCATAAGTTAACGCCACTGAGTAACCATTTTTGGCATCTTTATCATCTTCTGCAATAAATGAAGCTAATACTTTAAAGCCTTCATATGAGTTTGAAGCGTAAGATACTGAGTTACCTAAGCGGTTTTCACCTTTAAAAGTGTTTTTAATATCACCTTCAAGGTCATTAAATAAATCAAGTTTACCTTGCGCCTGCTTTAGCGCTGTATCGTTACGGCCTATTACTACCTGACCAAATGAACCTTTAAAACCTACATATTGATTACGTGCTGAAATATTATCTTTATCGCCTTTTGAGTCAGCATCCGACACATCAACCTGAAATTCAAACTTATAAACAGCTTCTAAACCGTCTGAAATTTTTTCAGACCCTTTAAGTCCGAAACGAGATGCATTACTTTTAATTTCAGTAAACGACCCTTCACCATCGTCAGATGATTGAACGGTTACATTCGCTTTACCGTAAATGTCTACTTCTGCAAGCGCATTAAAAGATAAACCACTAAGTAAGGCTAAGCATAAGCTCGATTTTGCAAATTTCATGTTATTTCCTCGATAATCACAATAGACTAATTTTTAAAACAGCAGCAGTGTGTCACCACTAAATGACAAAAATATTACAAAGGACACATTTTTGTCTTTTTAAGTTAATAAAACTGCATTAAATCTGAAATCAAAATAACATCTAAAATATACCGCTTAACGACTACTTACTTTGTTTCAATAAACTCGGTGTCATTTGCGACAGCAAATTAACCAGAGTTTCTATTAACTCTTTCTGTTCGTTATCTCTATGATAGGCAACAAATACATCTCTTGACGTATTTTCTACCCCTTTTACATGAAAAAGTTCGCCTTTTTCTAAATGATCTTTAACTAATACCTGTGGAATAAACGCACTACCGCCACATTGCAGTATTAAATCAAGCGCTATACGTCCGGTACTGGTTCTAAAATAAGGCGGCGTTTTACCGGTAAATTGACGGGCATGCCAAAGAGAAAACGTAGTTCCCCAATCAACATAAACATATTGATTATCAAAAAAGTTATCGCCTGTTGCGGTGTCGTAGCCACTAACCGGAATAATAGGTAGTTCACAAATTCGTTCAACAACGAGTTCGTCTACTTTTGGTGGATCAAATAAAATGGCTAGATCAAGGGTGCGCTCTAATAGTAATCGAGTGCTCTCTTGTTGTGCTTTTACCTCTGCCACCAAAGATACACCGGGCATAGCCGATACTATATTTGTAATACCAAACTGTAAAAACGCATCCCAAATATTAGGAGTCCCAGCCAAGCTGATTTGCTTATGCATATTATCTGCAAGTGCAACATCCACTTTGGCCCTTTGCATTCCAGTAATAATCATTTGAGCATGCGGCAACAAGCGCTCACCAGGGGCGGTGAGTTGAATATTATTGCGCTGGCGAATAAATAAATTTACGCCTAAGCCCTGCTCTAATTGACGAATTCGAAAACTCACTGCAGACTGCGTTATGTATAGGTTTTCTGCCGCTTTACCAAAATGGCGAGTACGCACCACTTCAACAAATGTTTTTAATAAATCTATGTCCAATTTTTTATCCTCACGATAAAAATTTTTTGTTTAAAAAAATAGCGATTATGTACCATACTCCAGCTAATAATTGGTATGAGGGTACAGCTATGAGCAATGATATTTCACTACTTCGTCAAGCATTTGTTAGTCAACGTCAGTTTTATGATGATCAAAACTTTCCACGCGGATTTAGTCGCAGCGGACACTTTACCCTGTTAGAGGCAAGTATTTTAGAACAGCACGGTGTTGTTTTAAAAAGCTTGTATAACAAAGCAGTTGAGCCACAAAACGAACATCAGCAACAATTTGTAAATGCGGTTAGTGGCATAGTAGAGCCAAGCAACCCCATAGAGCGAGCATGGGTTAAATACTTAAAGTTAACAACCTGCAAAACAAAATTTCATACATTATTTGGTCGCTCAAAAATTTCAGGGCCAACACCAATCAGTCAAGATTATTACTCTGAGGCAGACAATCTATAAGTCATTACAATAGTTGCTTTTTGGCGTTTTAGCAGTTACAACTTGTATAAGCAAACATTTTTGCAAAATTTAAACAGGCTGCCACGTGACGCACAGAATACTTATTGTTGAAGACACCCCCACTATTGCGCGAGTGCAAAAGCATATCGCGCAAAAAATTGGCTATGAAGTTGATATTGCCCAGTCGCTGGCTGAGACTAAAGAGCTAATAAGTAAACATGCTTATTTTTGCGCAGTCGTTGATTTTATATTGCCTGATGCCCCGCAAGGGGAAGCGGTTCCCTGCACGATTGCAGCAGATATCCCTACCATTGTTATGACTGGCAATATCGATAATCAAACTCGCGACACCGTCGAAAAGTACCCTATTATTGATTACATTATCAAAGGCAATAAACAAGCTTACGAATATTTAGAAAAGCAGCTTTATCGCCTACCTCGCAATAAGCAAGTTAAAGTACTGGTTGTTGATGACTCAGCGTCTACACGCCAATATATTTGTAATTTATTAACACGTCATAAATACCAAATATTACAAGCAGCCGATGGCCTAGAGGCACTTAAAGAGCTTGAAAATACCCCTGACATCTCTGTGATTATCATAGATAAAGAAATGCCTAATATGGGCGGTATTGAGCTGTGTAATGAAATTAGGCGCATTTATAGTAATGACGAAAAAGCTATTATTGGTATCTCAGGCGCTACATCGTCTAATTTGTCTGCCTTATTTTTAAAAAATGGGGCAAATGACTACTTGTATAAACCTTTTAATAGTGAAGAATTTTACTGCAGGTTAAGCCAAAACGTCGATATGCTAGAGCATATCGAAACTATAAAGCGCCAAGCCAATACTGACTATTTAACTAAACTCCCTAATCGCCGTTACTTTTTTGAAGAGGCTAATAAGTCATTAAAGCAGTTTAAAAAAGCAAAAGCACCAGCCATGTTAGCTATGCTTGATATTGACCATTTTAAAGCTATTAATGATACCTATGGCCATGATGCCGGAGATGAAGTGCTTAAAGGGCTTGCGATATGCTTTAATAAATATTTTGAAAACCAATTGGTTGCCCGTTTAGGCGGAGAAGAATTCGCGGTATTTTTTACTGAGCTAACCGAACAGGAAGCGCTAAAACGACTAGAGAGCTTCAGGCTTTTTATTGAGCTTAACAGTCATGAATTCAGTCAAGCAAACATCAAGTTTACGTTATCGATAGGCTTCAGCCACAGTGAAACCTATCAAATTGACGAACTATTAAAACAAGCCGACTTAAAGCTCTACAAAGCCAAAGAGTCGGGTCGTAATAAAGTGGTTTAGTTTTTAAACCACACCAGAGGCTACAATGGCCGCTTTTCTGCGTTTTCGCGATTGATGGTATGAGTCCCAACTAAAAATAGCCAGTGCACTCCAAATACACGCAAAGGTAATTACGCGCTCAGCATCAAACACCTCACCATAAAATACCACCGCTAAAATAAACATTAGGCTAGGCCCTATATACTGAAAAAACCCTAACGTTGTATATTGCAAACGCTTAGCCGCGCCGGTAAAACACAGCAGTGGCAGCGTAGTTACTATGCCCGCGCTCACCAATAATACATTGGTTAGCCAATCATTCCCTGGTAAATTTGACGTTTCAGTCGGTACCATTAGCCACCAATAGGTAAGCGCCACGGGTAACAATATTAATGCCTCAATTAAAATCCCAGGCAGAGCATCAACTTGTAGCTTTTTACGTAATAGGCCATATAGTGCGAAAGATGTTGCTAATGAAAACGCTACCACGGGGAATGAGCCAAAACTAATTAGCTGTAACAGCACGCCTGTAAAAGCTAAAGCAACAGCAGCACCTTGCAACTTACGTAATCGCTCGTTTAAAAACACCATACCAAGCAACACATTTAATAGAGGATTAATGTAGTAACCTAGGCTGGCATCCAACATGTGATTGTTATTGATGGCCCAAATAAACAATCCCCAGTTAAACCCTAGTAAGGTCGAGGTAACAACTAACATCAAAATAAGTTTAGGTTGGATTAAAATGCGTTTAATTTTATCCCAGTAGCTGAGCACACTCACCACCACAATAAGAAACACCACTGACCAAATAACACGGTGCATTAAAATTTCAAATGCTGACACATGTTGGATCATCTTAAAATAAATGGGTGCGAGGCCCCACATAAAAAAAGCGAGGCAGGCAAAAATAGCGCCCTTTCGCTGCTCGGTATCAATCGACATAGTAACCACTTGGTGATTTAAAAGGCCGTCAGTTTACCCCCCTCTCACTTTTTAGCCAACTAAATACGTGCCCGTTCCAAAAGCAATTTGTACTGACTGCTCATTGTGTAACTCCATTCGGCACACACATACTTTATTTCCTGAGCGAATCAGCTTAGCGCTAGCAATAAAAACCTCGCCTTTGCCTGGGCGTAAATAGTCGGTGCGTAAATCTATAGTCCCCAGTGTGGCTAGCCTTTTATGTACACTGGGTAAATCTGCATCGTCTAGTTTTCCGATCACACTGGCAGCAGCAAGCATTCCACCGACATTATCAAGTACCGCCGAAATAACTCCGCCATGGAGAATTTTTTGCGCGGGGTTGCCTATTAATACATCTTGCCAAGGAAAGGAGATTTTAGCTTGTTCAGTACTAAGTGACTCCACCGCTATTTTTAAAAATTGGTTAAAAGGCATATTATTAACAAACAACGCCCCAACTTGTTCAATCAACATTTCTTTATTCATTATTATTCTCTATGTTTTAAGGTGGTACGATGAGTAAAGCACAACTTAAAGCTGTTGTAACCTCCTCGATTATCATTACCGATGTTTACACCAAATAATGAAAGCTAAAGACATCCTGATAAAAAACCACTAAAATAGCGCCGATGAATACACTAACTCCCTCTCCAAATACGCTGGTGCGTAAACCTGAAACTGTACTCAAACAAGTGTTTGGCTACAGCGAATTTCGCGACGGTCAAAGTGCAGTAATTGATGCTGCGATTAACGGCCAAGACTCGTTAGTATTATTGCCTACCGGTGGTGGTAAATCGGTGTGTTACCAAATACCCGCACTAGTATTAGAGGGGGTAACTATTGTTATCTCTCCGCTCATTTCTTTAATGCAAGATCAAGTAACTCAGTTACAAGCTCTAGGCGTAAAAGCCGCTTATATAAATAACAGCTTAGCCCGTGAAGAACAGCAGTTAGTCTATCAGCAGTTGCATCAGGGGCTAATAAAATTACTTTATGTTGCCCCAGAGAAAGTACTACAAAGGGAATTTTTAGAGCGCTTATCGCATTTAAATGTCAGTTTGTTTGCTATTGATGAAGCACACTGTGTTTCTCATTGGGGACATGACTTTAGACCTCACTATTTTAGGTTAAATGAATTAAAGCAACGCTTTACACATGTACCTATGATGGCACTCACTGCCACCGCTGATAAAGCCACCCGCTTTGATATTGTTGAGCAACTCAAGCTACAGCAGCCTTATATTCATACCGGCAGCTTTGACCGCCCTAATATTCGTTACACCATAGAAGAGAAATTTAAACCTATGGTGCAATTACTGCGCTATTTGAAAGAGCAAAAAAGTCAAAGTGGCATTATTTATTGCACCAGCCGCAAGCGGGTTGATGATATTGCTGAAAAGCTTGCCGATGCAGGCCTTAATGCGGCTGCTTATCATGCGGGAATGAGTAACGAACAGCGTCAATTTGTGCAAACTGGATTTGCCCGCGACGATATTCAAATTGTGGTTGCCACCGTTGCCTTTGGTATGGGAATTAACAAGCCTAACGTACGTTTTGTATTACATTACGACATTCCAAAAAGTATTGAAGCGTATTATCAGGAAACCGGTCGCGCTGGACGTGATGGACTCGCTGCAGAAGCCATTATGTATTTTGACCCCGCTGATATAGGTCGGGTTAGACGCTTTTTTGAAGATATTGACGATGAACAACGCCGTCGTGTAGAAGAGCAGCGTTTTAATGCCATGGCCAGTTTTGCCGAAGCACAGACTTGCAGACGTCAAATATTATTAAACTACTTTAGTGAATACCAACGAGAGCCGTGCGGTAACTGCGATATTTGCTTAAATCCACCAAAAAGCTTTGATGGCACACTGGTGGCCCAACAAGCTCTTTCGTGTGTGTATCGGGCACAGCAACGATTTGGTTTAGGTTACATTGTAGAGTTATTACGCGGCGCAAATACCAGCCGCATTCGTGATAACAACCATCATGAACTCAGCACCTATGGCATAGGTAAAGATAAAAGCAGTGAGTTTTGGCTCAGTATTTTACGCCAACTTATTCACCAAGGGCTACTAAGCCAAGATATAACCCAAGGCGCATCACTACGGCTTACCGAAGCTGCACGCGCTATTTTAAAGAGTGAGTATGCGCTACAACTGGCTGAACCACGCCTACAAGCTAAGCACGTTTATCAGGATAAATTAGCGCAGTTTAATTACGATAAAAAGTTATTTGCTCGCCTACGTGCATTACGTAAAGAATTAGCCGATGCCGATGACGTACCCCCTTATGTAGTATTTAACGATAAAACGCTGGCCGAAATGGCGCAGCTTATGCCTACCAACGACAGTGAATTTTTAAAAGTGTCGGGGGTTGGTTTTACTAAATTAAACAAATATGGCGGTGAGTTTTTAACCGCAATTCGACATTATCTAGCAACGCAATAAGCCCCTTATGACCGAACTTGAATACGATCACACACATCAATGCATTATTGTTAAACCAACAGAGTTGCCGCACGATGAAGACTTTGAGTTGTGGGGAACGTTTTTTTTGCACAGCGATGAAATTAGCATTAGTGAATTTGCAGCTGGGGCTGATCGTCACCAACTGCGTTTTAACTATGCTAACCACACTTTTAATTTAAATTTTGAGCATTACAGTCAAAGTGTGTGGATTAACGGCGAAGGTCAAGATGCCGACAACCTATTGGCAGCGTTAACATTTTATTTAAGCTAAGGCCACGTCTATTTATCGCTAATACCTTATAATTGCTATAAAAAATAAACTAAATTGGCACTTTTACTTACATATTAATAACAATGATGTAAGCTAAGAGTAAGTGTTTTATTTTGCAAAATAGCGCTAAAGAGGGTCAATGCTAAATAGAAAATGGATTGCACGTAGTTGTTTTAGCCTTTCTATTTTGAGTATGTTTATGCTCAGCGTTTGCGCGCAAGAAACGCCACTAGCCCAAAGCTGCCAAAATGACGATTCATTGAAAACTTCTGAAATTAACTTGCGTCGACAAATCGAGTCTCAACCTCCACCGCTTACGATAAATAGTAACGCTAAAATTGCCTCAATTAATCTTAAACAACTTAATGTTTTTAATACCGAACTCGAAGCTGAAAACAACGCACTGTTTCGCTTTGCTAATCGTGCACATATACAAACTGAGCCTGAGGTTATTAAAAGCATTTTATTGTTTAAAGCGGGTGATACTTTTAATCAAAAAACCTTGGCTGAATCTGAGCGGCTACTGCGTAAACAAAACTATTTATATGACGCACAAATTGTTGCCAACGAAAACTGCGATGGCGATATTGATGTAACCGTGGTGACTCGCGATTTGTGGACTTTGCTACCCGAGCTTAGCTTTAGCCGCAGTGGTGGCGAAAATAAATCAAGTATCGGCTTTCGCGAGTCTAACTTATTTGGTTGGGGCAAACGATTATCGTTTGCTCGCAAAACCGACAGTGATCGTAATGGCTATTTATTTGTTTACGATGATCCAAATATCCTATCAACACGCTACAGAGGTCGTATAGAGTATGCCGATAACAGTGACGGTAAAAGTCACTTAGTTGAGCTTACTTACCCATTTTACGCCATTGATACACCCTATAGTTATGGTGCCCTGAGTTACTCTACCCAGCGAGAAGAGGCCCTGTACCTTAGGGGCGATAAATTTAGTGAGTTTGAACAGACCACCGATCTAAATCAGGTATTTTTTGGTCACTCTAAAGCCCTTAGCCATAACTGGACACAGCGCTTGAGCCTAGGTTATATCGATGAGCAACAAACATTTAAAAGCATAGATGAAACCACTGTGCCGCTAGCTGAAAATAGGCAGCTTAGTTATCCTTATGTAAGCGGCCACTGGTTTGAAGATAACTTTATAAAAGTGCGTAACTTTGACAGTATTTACCGTACCGAGGATTTAAATTTAGGCCGGAATATAAAAGCTACGCTGGGTTATTCTGATGAATCGATTAGTAACGACGATAGCCGCGCTATTTACTCATTTAATTTTAACAAAGCACACTTTAGTGGTGATAATACGCTATGGCGCTTTCACGCAGATATTCAAGGTTATTGGAATAAAGAACAAAAACAGCTTGAAAACTTAATCACCACCAGCCAAATTCAATATTATTTAAATACCAGCATTGATCAGTCTTGGTATGTAAAAGCCAGGCTACAATACGCAAAAAACCTCACCAACGATAAGCAGCTCACCCTCGGGGGCGAAACCGGTTTACGCGGTTACCCTATGGAGTTTCAACATGGCGATCGGAGTTTTTTAGTCAGCTTAGAAAAGCGCTACTATTGGGAGTATGACTTACTACAACTGTTTAAAGTGGGAGGCGCAGCCTTTCTAGATGTAGGTCGCGCATGGTATAACAATGACTCGAATACCCTGTATCAAGTTGAAAACACACCTGTACTTAAAAATGTTGGACTCGGTTTACGCCTTGCGCCAAGTCGCGCCAATGCAGGTACCATGATCCACCTTGATATTGCCGCGCCACTAAATAAATATAACGATGTTGACTCTGTACAGTGGCTACTGAGCGTTAAAAATTCTTTTTAAATCACTACTGCGCACAAAGCTAACACGTTACACTTTGCGCCTATCATTATTGTGAGAATACGTTTTGGAATTAATCTCTCTTTTAGAGCTTGTGAGCACACAATATAAGCTAATCGTAACCGTGATTGCACTGTTGAGCTTTCCGTTATTGTTAAAGCTCACTAAAAAATTACTCGAAAAAGCCATTAGAGGTAAAATCGATTTACACAGAAAATACCGAGCAGAGTTACTATTAAAAATAATACTCGCCTTTGTTATGTTGTGTTTAGTTTTAGTTTTTTGGGGAATAGAGCTGCGTGGTTTACTGGTATTAGGCTCTTCCTTATTTGCCATGTTAGGCGTTGCGCTGTTTGCGGCTTGGTCATTATTGAGCAACTTAACTGCTTTTTTACTCATGTTTATACAAAATGACTGCCGTGTAGGCTATTGGGTTAGAATCGTGGATGGGGCCAATGCCATTGAAGGGCGCATTATTGAAATGGGGCTGATGAATGTATTACTCGAACACGTTGATGGACATAGAGTGATTTACCCTAATAATCTATTTGTTACCCGTCCCGTGTTAGTACTCAATACAGAGCCAAAACCAACAAAAGCGCCTAAAATTAAACGAATTATTGGCCCAAAGCCACGTAATTAAATAACAATTACAAAAAAGCCGCTTCAGCTAATAAACTTAAGCGGCTTTTTTAATTCTTACGGGTGAAGTTAATTATTCAGCTCAGCCGTTTTCAGTTCATCATCTAAATCACTTATTTCACCAATAAAGCTTTCCAGCTGTTGCTCTACCAAACTATTTGAGTGAGCAAAGTAAGCAATATGAAACACAGCATCGCCTTCATTTACTAGAGGCATGGTTTGCTGACCAATAATAATGCCACTACGTGGAGCAAGCAATTCAAGCTCAGAGTCGCCAAGCGGACTACTTATGTATGCCAGTATTTGCCCTTTTGAGACACGTTCACCTAACGATACTTGCGCTCTTACTATGCCATCAACCTCAGCTCGTACCCAACTTGTTGAACCTGCAATAACCGGCTCAGGTAGTTTTTTAGGGCGCTTACCACGCATCATTTTTAAATGACGCATAACATAATCAACCCCTTGTACACCCGCTGCAATCGCAATCGGGTCAAAGCGCAACGCTTCACCTGCTTCGTAGGTAATAACGGGTATACCCAAATTAGCCGCTTCACTGCGCAATGAGCCATTGCGTAACGACGCATCAATAACCGCAGGTGTGCCAAAAGCCTTAGCCATTTGCGCTGTAGCTTCATCGGCTAAATTAGCGCGTATTTGCGGTAAGTTAGTACGATGAATCGCCCCCGTATGCAAATCTATAATATGCGTACAATGCACAGCGACTTGGTTAAAAAACATATACGCCATGCGACCTGCTAACGAACCACGTTCAGAGCCAGGAAAACTTCGATTCATATCACGGCGATCGGGCAAGTAACGAGATTTATGAATAAAACCAAATACATTCACAATCGGCACCGCTATTAATGTGCCACGCAACTGGTTAGGATCGATCTTAGCCAGTAACTGGCGCACAACCTCAACCCCATTAAGCTCATCGCCATGTATTGCCGCACAGACCATCAATACAGGGCCTTCCATAACACCGTTGACCACTTCAATAGGAATATTAAGCGGTGAATGGGTATAAAGCTTTGCAGCTTCTAGTGCGAGTGTTTTACGTTCACCTACACCAATGCTTTCACCTAACAGGGTGAAAGGTCGGTTAATTTTAACCTTTGCCACGAGTTGCTGTTCCTTTCACTGAGGCCGTTTTTTCAATAAAGTCAATCACCATACCCGCAATATCTTTACCAGTTGCCACTTCAATCCCTTCTAGGCCTGGCGATGAATTTACTTCCATAACCAAAGGGCCGCGAGATGAACGGAGTAAATCAACGCCAGCAACGTTTAAACCCATTGCTTTTGCTGCAGCAACCGCTGTTTTACGTTCTTCTGGGGTAATACGTACCAGTGTAGCGCTACCACCACGATGAAGATTAGAGCGGAACTCGCCCTCTTGTGCTTGGCGTTTCATCGCAGCAATCACTTTATCGCCCAATACAAAGCAACGAATGTCTGCACCACCGGCTTCTTTAATGTACTCTTGCACCATGATATTGGCTTTTAAACCCATGAATGCTTCAATAACACTTTCAGCTGCTTTACGTGTTTCAGCCAATACCACACCAATACCTTGAGTACCCTCAAGTAACTTAATAACGACCGGTGCGCCGCCTACCATTTCTAATAAATCTTTTACGTCATCGGGCTTGCTGGCAAAGCCTGTAACCGGCATACCCACACCTTTACGCGATAGTAACTGCAAAGAACGTAATTTATCGCGAGAGCGAGAAATAGCTACTGATTCATTAACAGGGAACACCCCCATCATTTCAAATTGGCGTAATACAGCACAACCATAAAATGTAACCGATGCACCAATACGTGGCACGATAGCGTCGAAATCTTTTAGGTTTTCACCACGATAATGAATTTCAGGTTGCTCTGAGTTTATGTTCATGTAAGAGCGTAACGCATCAATTACTTTCACTTCATGTCCGCGCGCCTCAGCAGCTTCGATTAGGCGACGCGTTGAATATAATTTTTTGTTACGAGATAAAATACCAATTTTCATCATTAAAGCCTTAACTAAATGATGTTGAGCAAGCAGATATAATTATGTTTGCTACTCAACGAATTCTTATAATAAATGTGATAAAGCCGGATCAACGACTATGCGATTTTCCATTGCTGTGCGCCCTAACAACATTCTAAACTTCATAGACGCACGACTTGTTAATGTAATTTCTATTGGCCAACTAAATTCGCCGGCATGTAATGTAGTTTCAATAAAGTAACGCAATTCTTTTTGGCCACTAGAGCTGGTAACGTACTTCATCTTTTTAACTTTGGCATTGCAGGTAATTTGCGTTTGCTCGTCTTCTTGCAATGGTTGGGCTGTAAATTTAACCCATTTTTCGCCATCGACTTCGTATTCTTCAATATTAATTGCATGAATACAGGAAGTACGCGCACCAGTGTCTATTTTTGCTTTAATTTGCTCGATGCCTAGCTCGGGTAAACTTAACCACTCACGCCAACCAACTGTTATTTTTGTCGTCATAAATGTGCCCTTAGTAAAAAAAGTGTTTTATACGCTACAGCCAACAAAACACCAACAAAATAAATTCATCTACTCGATAAGCCGATTTGATTGACCTTTTAAGTTAACTCGTTTAACAATGCACCCCTAACGTATGCACTTAACCATAGGCTAAAAAACAATTTTTTGTTGATTAACTCTACAAAGTAAAGCTAAGTTAAATACACTACAGTCAACTGTATTAAAAATATACTATCTATGAGAAATTATTATGATCAATGGCTTACTTCATGCGCTTATTCTTGATGAACAAGGCGGGGCTCGCCCAATAGAAAACAGTAAACAGTTACACCAATGGCAACCTACTGATGGAAAGCTGTGGGTGCATATGGATTACAGTCAAAAAGAAGCCGTTGATTGGTTAAAAAACTGCGGCCAATTAAACGACTACGAACTTGAATCACTCACCGCAGATGAAACACGTCCTCGCATTACTCCTACAATGAATGGCCATATGCTGTTTTTACGTGGAATCAATTTAAACCCAGCGCAAAGCCCTGAAGACATGGTGTCTATTCGCCTATTTATTAATAAAGACGTGGTGATCACTACCCGTAAGCGCCGGTTATTATCAGTGCAAGATATTCTAACCTCGTTAAATAATAATGAGGGACCAAGCAGTATTTCTGAACTAGTGTGTAGCTTAGCGCAAAAGCTCACTTCACGTATGCAAACGGTAATAGATGAACTAGATGAAAGCTTAGATGATTTTGAAGAAGAAATTGATGAGCCTAGTAAAAAGTTTGATAACCAAGGCTTGTCGCAACTTCGCCGCCAAACAATCGCGCTAAAACGTTACTTAAAACCGCAAAAAGAAGCGCTCAGCAACATGGTTAATAATCATTACCCATGGCTGTTTGACGATGATAAAGCCAAGCTAAATGAAACCACCAATTTACTTATTCGCTATTTAGAAGAGCTCGATAGTTCAATAGAACGTGCACTCGTTATTCAGCAAACCATTACTAACCAAGTGTCTGAGCAATTAAATCAGCGTATGTATGTGATGTCGGTGGTGGCTGCTTTATTTTTACCACTGGGATTTTTAACTGGGTTATTGGGGGTCAATGTTGGCGGTATACCTGGCACAGATAGTCCCTATGCATTTACCGCATTTGTGGTGTTTTTGGTTGTTTTGACTGGTGGGATTGGTATTTACTTTAAAAATAAAAAGTGGCTGTAATTACAATACAGATCCAATAAGACACAAAAAAGGCGAACATAATTGTTCGCCTTTTGCATTGGTAACCCTTACTCTTGAAAGTAAGTGCCCCAACCGTCGTATTCTACGTCGCATTCAACCGCAAGCTGTGCAAGCTTATCAACGTCTTCCATTATAACGTCAACATCTAATTCGGCTTCAACAACAATGTCAAAACTCCAAATCTTTTCGCCGTCTTCAAGCTCAAGTTCTGCTGGCTCTTCTACATCGTAACCTAGTTTAAACGCAGCAAGTGCAGCTTGTTCTAACTTAGTAAAATCTTCACATACAAAGTGGTGCTCTACTTCATAAAGGATTTCCGGATCGGAACCATCTTCAAGTAATGAAGTTACGATGTCTTCACTTATTTCACGCCAGTTTTCCATTATTTCTCTCTCACTTGAGCATCTAATTCTGTTATTTTAGCAGCCATAATGCTGTGCACACTTTTAGCATGTTCACGGGCACTGATACTGTTATCAAGTGCTATGGGGGCTAACATTTCAATGTAAATTGTACCATTATCCCAGCGATTTAGTTTAATGGTTTTATCGGTTGTGTTCATACATACTGGCACAACAGGTACCTCTGCACTCATTGCTGTATGAAAAGCACCGGTTTTAAAAGGGAGTAAACCACGACCATAACTACGCGTCCCCTCAGGGAACATCCACACCGACAAGCCTTTTTGTTTTATTTTAGCCGCTGCCTTAGAAATAGTGCCTGCCGCTTTAGAGCGATTTGCTCTGTCGATTAAAATATTACCCGATAACCAATAAAGCTGACCAAAAAACGGGATCCACTTCAGGCTTTTTTTGCCAACACTCACACAATTTTTTGGCACCATAGCTGGAATAGTAAATAAATCATAGCTATTTTGGTGATTCGCTACATACACAGCGGGCCCCACCTTAAGCGCATCGGGATGATATTTTAGTTCTAATTTAACCCCAAGCATTTTAGCCATTGAGCCAAACCAACTTGCAATAACGTGCACATTATTAGGATGAAATGGTCTAAATATTGATAACAACAAACCAAAAAAACAACTTAATAATATAAACAACAGCATTATTAAAATACGTATAACAGCTAGCAAGTGCGCCTCTCCAATATAACCACAATCATGTATTGTTTTATTATAACGTTATTTTGTTACGCAGACGAGAAAATAGCGCACAAGCGTGCGCTGAAATAAAACAGTCATAAAAAAACGGCTTACCTGAGTAAGCCGTTTTCTAATTTTATCTAATTTTATCTCAAGATTAACTTGGCTCTGCGTCTGAGCTTGGCTCATCAACTTGTTGCGGTGTTAACTCTACCACAGCTTCATCTACGCGCTGTAAACCACGAGGTAACTTATTCCCTCTGCGGCCTCGCTCGCCATGGTAATGCTCAAGGTCGCTTGGTTTAAGGGTCAGCTTACGCTTACCTGCATGCAGCGTTACACTGCTGCCTTGCGGCACAACAGCTAATACTTTTACAAACTCTTCGCGGGCTTGTACTTTCGCACCCGGAATAGAAATAATTTTATTACCCTTACCTTTACCTAGCTTAGGTAGGTCACGCAGTGGGAATAACAACATCCGCCCTTCGTTAGAAATCGCCATACAGTAGTCAGTAGCCACGTCGTTAACGCGAATTGGCGAAAGTAACACACCACCTTTTGGCACACTCACTAACGCTTTACCGTTTTTGTTTTTGCTCACTAAATCTTTAAAGTCAGTAATAAAACCATAACCAGCGTCGGAGGCCATTAACAACACTTGAGCATCCTCACCCATTACTACGTGCTCAAAGCTGGCGCCTGAGGTTAGATTAAAGCGCCCTGTCATTGGCTCGCCTTGGCTTCGCGCTGAAGGAAGACTATGAGCATCAGTGGCAAATGCACGTCCAGCTGAATCTAAAAATACCGCAGGCTGATTACTTTTACCTCTCGCTGATGCTCTATAACCATCACCAGCTCTGTAATTTAATCCTTCCACATCTAAGTCATGACCCTTACCAACCCGTGCCCAGCCTTTATCTGATAGCACCACGGTGACTGACTCTGATGGAATTAAATCTTTTTCGCTCAGTGCTTTGGCTTCTACACGCTCAATCACAGGCGAGCGGCGATCATCACCATACATTTCTGCAGCTTCTTGAATTTCTTTTTTCAATAAGGTCGACATGCGACGATCTGAGCCCAATGTTTGCTCTAATTTGTCACGCTCTTTTGCCAATTCGTCTTGCTCACCACGAATTTTAAACTCTTCAAGTTTTGCCAAATGGCGAAGTTTTAATTCTAAAATGGCTTCTGCTTGAATATCGGTTAAATCAAAGCGCTCCATCAATATTGGTTTAGGCTTATCTTCAGAGCGGATGATTTCTATAACTTCATCAATATTTAAAAAGGCAGCCAGTAAACCTTCTAAAATATGTAATCGAGCCAGTACTTTATCAAGTCGATATTGCAAACGACGACGAACCGTTTCGCGTCTAAAGGTTAGCCACTCCGTCAAAATACTACGTAAGTCTTTAACCTGTGGACGACCATCTAAGCCGAGCATATTTAAGTTTACGCGGTAATTTTTTTCAAGATCGGTGGTGGCAAATAAGTGCGCCATTAATGGCTCAGCTTTAATTCGATTTGAACGCGGCACAATCACAATACGGGTCGGGTTTTCATGATCAGATTCATCACGTAAATCGGCCACCATCGGCAACTTTTTAGCATTCATTTGCGCTGCAATTTGCTCAAGTACTTTTGCACCCGAACATTGATGCGGTAACGCAGTAATAACTATATCGCCCTGCTCTTCACAATACACAGCGCGCATTTTAATTGAGCCACGACCGGTTTTATAAATTTTGTGAATATCAGCTTTTGGAGTAATTATTTCAGCATCAGTTGGATAATCAGGCGCATGCACTAAATCCAATAACTCTTCGAGTTCTGTTTTTGGTTTATCAAGTAATAAACAACAGGCACTGGCTACTTCACGCACATTATGGGGCGGTATATCGGTTGCCATACCTACCGCAATACCGGTGACACCATTAAGTAATATATGCGGTAAGCGCGATGGCAATACTAATGGTTCATCCATGGTGCCGTCGAAGTTTGGCGTCCAATCAACAGTCCCTTGGCCTAACTCTTTAAGTAATACTTCAGAGAATTTAGATAAACGCGCTTCGGTATAACGCATTGCCGCAAACGACTTCGGATCATCTGCAGCACCCCAGTTACCTTGACCATCAACTAACGGGTAGCGATAAGAAAACGGCTGCGCCATAAGTACCATGGCTTCATAACAGGCACTATCACCGTGAGGATGGTATTTACCTAATACATCACCCACGGTACGGGCTGATTTTTTGTATTTAGCACTTGCCGATAACCCCAGTTCACTCATCGCATAAATAATACGACGCTGAACGGGTTTTAAGCCGTCACCAACGTGCGGTAAGGCACGATCCATGATCACGTACATTGAATAATTTAAATAGGCGTCTTCGGTAAAACGCCCCATTGTTTGCTGTTCAATTCCTTGCATTAGCAAGGTATCTGTATCACTCATTAAAGCTTACCTAGTTTTTCTTATAGCTTACGCGGTAAATTACGTTAGCGTAATCATCGCTTACCAATAGACTGCCATCATTTAATTGTGCAAATGCAACAGGGCGTCCAAATGTCGTTTCGTCTTGCATAAAGCCGGTGATCAGTGGCGTATATTTAGTTACTTTGGCATTTTCTATGGTTGCCACAGCCACTTTATAACCAACCTTTTTAGAGCGATTCCATGAACCATGCTCAGCAACAAATAACTGTTGTTTGTAGCTATCTGGGAACTGTTTGCCGGTATAAAAATGAATACCTAATGGCGCAACATGCGCCCCCAATGCCAATGCAGGTTGAGTGTAATCAGCAATATTTTTGCCTTCACCAAACTCAGGATCAACAATAACGCCACCATGCACGTATGGAAAACCAAAGTGCTCTTCTTCCTTAGTAATGCGGTTTAGCTCATCAGGTGGAATATCATCCCCCATCATGTCGCGGCCGTTATCGCTAAACCATAGCATTTGCGTACTAGGATGAAAGTCAAAACCCACCGTATTACGTACACCTTTGGCTAAAGTCGTTATTTCTTTGGTATCGGTATTTAACGAAAAAATACGGCCAAAGCGAGCATCTTCCTCACAAATATTACACGGTACGCCAACGGGAATTATCAGCTCGTCGTTTGGTGCAAAACGCAAAAACTTCCAACCATGATGACGCTCTGACGGTAAATCGCTATAAAACACTTCATACTCAGGGTTTTTGAGGTGTTTATCGATATTTTTAAAACGGATAATACGGTGCACTTCACCAACATATAAGTCACCGCCTTTAATTGCTAAACCCGAGGGCATATTTAATCCCTCTGCAATCACTATTTTTTTATCTGCCACACCATCGCTGTTATGGTCAATCAGTGCATACACATTGCCCGCTTTACGAGACCCTGCATACACAATACCTCGGCTTGATACTGCAATTTGCCGTGCATTTTCAACATCATCAGCAAATAAGCTGATTTCAAAACCCGGTGCAGCGGTCAGCTTGTCGAGTATATTTTTCGCCATCACTGGCGATGATATTAAGCCCAGTAACAACAGTGTGCTAAATAATTTATTCATTTGCCTCTCCTGTTTTAAAGCCCAAAGGCTTATTAAACTTGTGCCTTGTTACCATGATCCTCTAGCCATTGACGGCGATCTGATGAGCGCTTTTTAGCGAGTAGCATATCCATCATTTCCATTGTTTGCTGCTCTTCATCAAGAGTAAGCTGTACTAAACGACGAGTATTAGGGTCCATGGTTGTTTCACGCAATTGTAGCGGGTTCATTTCGCCCAAACCTTTAAAGCGTTGTACGTTTACTTTTCCACGTTTTTTTTCTGCTTCTATGCGCGCTAAGATACCGGTTTTTTCATCTTCATCCAGCGCGTAGTAAACATCTTTACCAATATCAATTCTAAATAACGGTGGCATAGCAACATACACATGGCCGGTTTTAACTAATTGTGGGAAATGGCGAACAAATAAGGCACACAGTAAGGTGGCAATATGCAGTCCATCGGAGTCAGCATCCGCTAATATACAAATTTTATTATAACGTAGTCCCGACATATCGGCTGAGTCTGGGTCTATACCTAGCGCAACTGAAATATCGTGCACTTCTTGAGAGGCCAAAATTTGCCCTGACTCAACCTCCCAAGTATTTAAAATTTTACCTCTTAACGGCATAATTGCTTGGAATTCACGATCTCGCGCTTGTTTAGCTGAGCCCCCTGCTGAGTCACCCTCTACTAAAAACAATTCTGTGCGGTCATTATCAGCAGCACTACAATCGGTCAGTTTGCCTGGTAATGCTGGGCCTGATGTAACTCGCTTACGTACTACTTTTTTAGCCGCACGTAAGCGACGCTGTGCATTTGAAATACATAGTTCAGAAAGTAGCTCTGCGGTGTCAGTGTGCTCATTTAGCCATAAGCTAAAGGCATCTTTTACTACACCCGATACAAACGCAGCACATGAACGTGATGAGAGTTTTTCTTTGGTTTGCCCTGCAAATTGTGGGTCTTGCATTTTAACCGACAACACATAACTACAACGTTCCCAAATATCATCTGGGGTCAGCTTTACGCCACGTGGTAATAAATTTCTAAACTCACAAAATTCACGCATCGCCTCTAAAAGCCCTTGGCGCAGACCATTTACATGGGTGCCCCCTTGCGCGGTAGGAATTAAGTTTACATAACTTTCGGCTATCGACTCACCACCTTCAGGCATCCATACTACCGCCCAATCAGCGCCTTCAATAGAACTTGAAAACTCACCCACAAATGGGTCTTTAGGTAGTATTTCGTAACCTTTAACGGCTTCAATTAAGTAATCTTTTAAGCCTGTTTCATAAAACCACTCTTGGGTTTCTTTCGTTTGTTTATTTACAAACTTAATACGCAAACCTGGACATAAAACCGCTTTAGCTTTTAATAAGTGATTAAGCTTAGTCAAAGAAAAATTAGCAGAGTCAAAATAGCTGGTATCTGGCCAAAAACGTACCGTAGTACCAGTGTTGCGTTTACCCACTGAGCCAATAACATTTAAATCTTCAACTTTATCGCCATGCTCAAAAGCCATTCTAAATTGCTGCGCATCACGGCGAACCGTTACTTCCACGCGGGTAGATAGCGCATTAACAACCGAGATACCTACGCCATGCAAGCCACCAGAGAATTGATAGTTTTTGTTTGAAAACTTACCGCCGGCATGCAGCTTAGTAAATATTAACTCAACTCCTGGAATACCTTCTTCTGGGTGAATGTCAATTGGCATACCTCGGCCATCGTCACTCACCTCAAGCGAATTATCTTCATGTAAAATGACATCAATACGTGTTGCGTGCCCAGCCATTGCCTCATCAACACTGTTATCAATAACCTCTTGGCCTAAATGGTTTGGCCTTGTGGTATCTGTATACATGCCAGGGCGGCGTTTTACCGGCTCTAATCCATTTAGTACTTCAATGGCTTCGGCGTTATAATTTTGTTGAGTCATAGTTTTTATCTTTATATACGCTAATATCTGATTTTAAGAAAATCTACAATGCTTGAAAAAGCTCGCTCAAAGCCATTAAAGCTATGATCGCCGCCAAATTCAATTAACTGTTTACATTGTGAGTAATACTTTATTGCGTGCTGAAAATTTAACACTTCATCCCCTGTTTGCTGTAATAAGTACAACAGTTCAGGGTGTTTTAACTCTGTCACCGTTAATGCTTTTAACGCATCTATATGACGAGATTGTAATTGGTAATTATAATCTTGATACGGATTATAATTAGGCCCAAGTATAGGCTCTAATAATGTATATGGGGCAACGGCAGGATTAATTACCACCGCAGGAATTTGATAACGCTGCGATAAATACGTGGCAAAAAAACCACCTAGCGAGCTGCCCAATAATACGGTATTCGGTGTTAATAGTTGTTCAAGCGCTATAATAGCCTCTACAGGCTCATGATTTAAACGCGGCACACAATAATCAACATCATAGTGTGCCATAAGCTCACCAAAGCGCACAGCTTTATATGATTTTTCAGAGCTATTAAAACCGTGAATATAAATTACTCGTTTAACCATACCACGTCCGAGTGTATATGCACCTGTTGTTGCTCAGCATTTAAATACAGCATGCGATAAGCTGCCCCTTTATTTTCTTGCTGCCAAGTCGCACTGTGTTTACTAAATTGCACGCAGCTGGCTGGGGTAGCGTAAACATTGAGCCCTCTAAACTGCTGTTGATAGTCATTATGGACATGCCCATGAAACAGCGCATCAACGCGACCATTATTAACTAATAAATTTAATAGTTGCGGCCCATTTTCTAACATATGTTTATCTAGGTAGCCATTAATAGGTAATGGGTTGTGATGACAAAATGCAATGTGACGATTATTTGAATCAACTAAGCAAGCCATAATTTCATCTAAATGCGTGGCACTGACCCACCCTGCAGGCGTATTACCTTTAGAATTAATTAATATCAGCTCAATCCCTTGTGCCACTATGTGTTTAGCGTGTTGTATTTGCCCACCACTAATTAAATTAAGCTGTTCAATCTCATCATGGTTACCAGGCACCCAAAATACGGGGCAATCAACTTCACTATTATGAATAAGTTCTGCAAATAATAAATACGAATTAAAGCTGTGATCTTGCGTTAGGTCACCACCAAATATCAACGCATCAGGCTGCTGCTTTGCTATATCGGCCAATGCTTTAACAAAATGTTCAGCGGTATTAACGCCAAAGTATTCAGCATCTTTATCACTAAAAAGGTGGCAATCAGTTAGGTGTGCAATTCGAAGCGTAGTTTGTTCAAAATAATAGATGTCATCAAACCAAGCCATTATTTACATCCCAATTAAGTGTTGATTGACCTCTTTCAACACACGCTACCAACCAGTCATACAAAAAAGCATTTAACTGATACTTTTCATCTTTTTGATGCATTTTTGGGTTAGGGTAACCATAAGAAGGCTTAATTCGTTGGTGGTAGTCATGATGAATAATTTCAGCCACCTTCGCATCATTGTACAAACGTACCGTTAAATACAACGGTGCAATGCCAACGAGCATGCCATTTAACTGTTTAATAGACACATCAAGTGTGTACTTAGCACTATCATCTATGTGAATTACAAATTCACTGTGCCCTAATTTAATTTCTCTTACATTGCCAATCACTTGCTCATGAGGCAGTAGTTTTAAAAGGCGTACGTAATTGTGCTCACAAAGCGTTAAATACTTTGGAAGGCTTTGAATGTATCGATTAGTGGTTAAAAGTGCTGTCAAAATACCGCCATTACTATTAAAAATTAAAAACTATGTCCACTTTTTACGTATCTTATCGCGATTTAGCGCTAACCATTGCAAGCAAATTACGGTAGCAGCATTATCTATTTCACCACTATTAAGTCGCTGTAGTGCTTCGTCTACGTGCATAATATGGGTTTTAATATCTTCACCTTCGGTTTCTAACCCATAAATGCCAGTACTCATTTGGCTTAAATCGGCGTGAGCTAAATATAAGAACAAACGCTCTGTAGTACCGCCGGGGCTTGAAAGGTAAGACAACATAAACTCAAGTTCTGTTAAATTAAGCCCCGCTTCTTCAAGCGCTTCTTTTTTAACAACCGCTTCGTAATCTTCACTGCCATCGGTCATACCCGCTATACATTCTAACAGCCAAGGCGTATGTTTGCTTTTAATTGCGCCAATTCGAATTTGTTCTATAAGCAATACTTGCTCAGTGACTGGATCATAAGGTAATACCGCGACCGCATCGCCACGCTCTAAAATTTCTCGACGAATAACCTCAGACTCTCCACCAGCAAACAGGGCATGCTGAAATTGATAAAGGTTTATTTTAAAAAAACCGTTATACAAATTTTCAACCGGTTTTAATCTCACATCATCATGGGTAAATTGAGTACGACTTTTATTCGCCATATTTTTTATTTCCTTTTTGGAAGCGCAGATACATCAACGCTTTGATTACCAGCCCTATTAAAACGCTAAATTGAGCGAATGAGGCGTGTTAGGTATATATTCTGTTACACTTGAGAACGTTGTTTTACTAATTTTTTTTTTAGTTATTAAGTAAAACAGGTTAACATGCCTGTAGTACAAAAATTGTCTAAGGACCGAACATCACATGAAAAAGAACATCCTTGCAGCACTGGTTAGTTTATCATGCGCATTGGGCTCAACCGTAGCCAATGCTGAAGATTTACTTCAAGTTTTTGAAATCGCAACAGCCAACGATCCTACCGTTTTAAAAGCAAAAGCCCAAGCTGATGCTCAATCATACCAAAGCGATCGCGCTATGAGCGCACTATTACCGCAAATTGGCTTGACTATGAGTTACACAAAGTCTGACTCAACTTCCTTCAGACAATCTGAGGATTTATCTTCTCTTGATAAAATTAATGCTGAAAACGACGAGTTTTCTCGTGGTATTAGCTTAAGCCAAACGTTATTTGATTTAGGCGCATGGAATTCATTAGGTATAGCCGACAAACAAGCACTTCAAGCAAGCGGCCAATACGACTTTGCCAAGCAAAACCTAATTGTGCGTGTTGCTGAGGGCTATTTTAACGTACTTAGCGCTATTGATAACCTTGAATTTGTACAAGCTGAAAAACGTGCCATTGAGCGCCAACTTGAACAAACTAAACAGCGTTACGCTGTAGGTTTAACAGCTATTACCGATGTACATGAAGCACAAGCACAATTTGATAATTCAGTAGCGCAAGAGATCATTGCTAATAATGCGGTAGAAACAGCCCGTGAGCAGCTACGTGAGATCACTGGTAAGTACCACGCAAAGCTGGATATGTTAAACACCGAAACATTTTCTACTGTTAAGCCAAGTACGCCTGCAACTGATTTAGTTAAAATAGCTAAAGACAAAAACTTAAATCTGCAAGTATCAAAAATAACGGTTGATATAGCTAAAGAACAAATTGAACTCGCAAAAGCAGGTCATTACCCAAAACTAACGTTAAATGCTAGCTACGGCGACTCATTAACAGATAGTGAGTTAAATGGCGCTAGTTTTGACGACCAGCCTCGTTCTGATTCAACCTCTATTGGACTAAACTTTAGCGTCCCACTTTACTCAGGTGGCGCAACGGTTGCTGCAACAGATCAAGCACGTGCATTTTACGTTGCTGCTAGCCAAGATTTTGAAACCGATTATCGTGCAGTCACTCGCTCTGTAATTACTTCTTACAATCAAGTGGTATCTGACATTGCAACATTTAAAGCGCTTGAACAAGCGGTTATCTCAGCACAAAGCGCATTAAAAGCCACTGAAGCGGGTTTTGAAGTAGGTACACGTACAATCGTTGATGTACTGATCAGTACGCAAAACTTGTACAATGCAAAGCGTAACCTTGCTGATGTACGTTATCGTTATGTTGTTTCAACGCTTCGCTTAAAACAAGCAACAGGAACATTGAGCCGTGAAGATTTAGTGGGTATAAACCAAGGTTTAAATACCGTTAACTAAGCAGACGACTTCATTATAAATAATCACTAAAGCCAGCTTTTTGCTGGCTTTTTGTATTTTTTAACACATAGCGTTAAACTAACGTTTTATTTTTAGAGAAAAATTTTTGTGGTCAACTCATCCCCTTTTAAAGCCTCTTTTTTAGGTCCTCGTTATTGGCTAACCTGGATTGGTGTTTTGTTTTTATATCTCATTTCATGGTTACCGCAAAAACTACAATTAGCTATGGGTAAGCAGCTAGGACGCTTGGTTCATAAATATATGAAGCGTAGAAGGCATATTGCTGAAGTTAATATTAAACGCTGTTTCCCCGCAATGAGCGAAGCCGAGCAACAACAGCTGGTACTTAAGAACATGGAAAATACTGGTATTGCAATGGTTGAAACCGGTATGGCTTGGTGGTGGCCACAGTGGCGGGTAGAAAAAGTACTCGGGTCACTAAAAGGACTTGAACATTTTGAGCGCGTACAACAATCAGGAAAAGGCGTTTTATTACTTGTTCCACATATACTTCACCTTGAAATGGCAAGCCGCGTAATGGGATTGAAGTGCCAAGGTATTGGTTTTTATCGCCCACATAATAACCCGCTTATGGAATATTTTACCACCAATGGACGCCTTCGATCTAACGAGTACATGGTTGGTAAAAAAGATGTTAAAGGACTATTGAAAGCATTAAAAAATAAAAAAGTTTGCTATTACTTACCCGATCAGGATTATGGCCGTAGCCGCTGTGAGTTTGTGCCTTTTTACGCAGTACCCGATACAGCAACAACCACTGGTACACTGATGTTTGCAGGTAGTAAAAACTGCGAAACAATGAGCCTAATTACTCGTCGGGATGAAAACGGAAAGTATCACTTAGAAATCATGCCTGAGCTTGAAAACTTCCCAAGCGGCGATGATAAAGCCGATGTAACACGTGTTAATCAGCGCATGGAACAATCAATAAATGCCGCCCCTGAACAATATATGTGGTTGCATAGACGTTTTAAAACACGACCCGATAAAGACGCCCCCTCTTTCTATTAAAGATGGGTTATTAAAATAACAAAGATGAGTAACAGCCATGTGGTTTTGGATTAGATATATACTTTTAGCTTTATTGTTAATTGGCGCAGCCATTTACTTTCTACTAAATGGTTCGTCGTCACTTAATTATCAACAAACCACTAACGCTGCGGCTGAAGGGTTATCGCGGTTTTATGCATCAATCCGAGATAGAATTTCTGTCAATAAAGACAATGACAAATTTGTAATTGAACTCGAAAAACCCGATCTTAGCCTCGACAGAGCGCTAAACCAGCGTTCTTTTGTAGTAGAGCCTATGCCTTTAAATTGGAGTGGAGAAGTAGGCCCGCGTCGCTTCCAACGTGACTCAACCTTGCGTACCGTACTAACCCAATATGCTAATAACGAAGGTATTACTTTAATGTGGTACTTAGACAAAGATTACGTTGTTAAAGATCACTTTCGAATAGATAGCAGTTTTAACTCCGCTTTATACCGCGTTAGCCGCTCTATAAATGATGATTTTTCAAATGAAGTGTATGCGTTTTTCTGCCCTAAACAACGCGCAGCGGTTATTACCGAGCTACCGTCTGAATTTGTACGTACAAACTGTTTAAAGCTAAGTAATTAACTAGGGTCTGTTGACCTTTCAAGGTTGAATTTGCAGCTGTCTGTTTGGTATTTAGGCAAGGCAGAGCCTATGAAGTGTGGTTATTCCCCATAAATAGGCGATAACGTGGAATAAATGCCAAACAGGCGCTGCCCGAAGGGTTCTGCCTAGGGGCAATTAACTCTTTGTTGCTCGGTTCTTACTTAGCCCACTAGGTTACAAACCTCGCGCCGCGATTAAATTGCCCCTAGTTTGAACAAATATCAATCCGCAAAGTTCAACAGACCCTTGGCTTTATAGGCGCTCAATAATAATCGAGCGCCTATGTATTTATTCAATTTAATTCAAAAATAGCCTGCCATATCGACGTGACATTTTTAATATCTTCACTAAAATCTTCACGTTTTACGCAGCGACCCTGCTGATCTAAGCTCAACACATGATAGCGTGAGCGATAATCTATATAGGCTTTAATAAGTTGCTGTTTCTGTGTGTCTGTAATGCAACCAATTTTAGCCGCGTCCGTTAAAATTCTGACATTGTCAGAATTGTCGCATAAGTGGGTAAACTCATGAGCGTACTTTAATACTAAATATTGAGTGATAAACTCAATATCGGTCATCGCCCCCACGTCTTGTTTTAAATCAAACTGCTGTTCGTTGCCTTTAGCTAAATGGCCACGCATTTTTTCGCGCATTTTAATTACGTCGGTTTTTAGCAGTTTAACATCACGTTTTTGACACAATATCTCGGCACGAATTTGTGCAAAACGCGTTACTAATTCAGTTTGGCCTAAAATCAGCCTCGCTCTGACTAAAGCTTGATGCTCCCACGTCCATGCTTGAGTTTGTTGGTAATGATTAAAACTCTCTAAGTTAATCGCTAATAACCCTGATGCCCCCTCTGGACGAAGTCGAGTATCTAATTCATATAAAATACCTGAAGCAGTACGAGTATTAAATAAATGCATTAAACGCTGTGCTAGCTTTAAATAAAATTGCCTTGAGTCAATTGCCTTGTCGCCGCTGGTATAGCTGGTACCGTCATGGTTATGCACAAAAACTAAATCGAGATCAGAGTCATAACCCACCTCAAAACCACCGGTTTTTCCATACGCAATAACGGCAAAGCCTTTATGTTCATCGTCGGTATTAGGTGGCATGCCAAAACGTTTAATACAATGATACCAAGCAATATTAACAGCCTGATCAACTATCGCTTCTGCAAGTGCAGTTAAGTGATCGCTTACTTTCATAACATCAATAACGCCAGTGGCATCTGCGGCAGCAATCCGTAACTGATGGGTTTGTTTAAACTGACGCAATGCCTCCATTTGTTGTTCAAGATCGTCATGTTCAATACGTAAAAAATACTGTCTTATTTCATCTTTGTACGCTGTTAATGGGGTCGGTTTATACAGCACTGCAGGATCGATAAGTTCATCGAGTAGAATGGGATACAATGAAATATGCTCTCCAATCCACTTGCTATGGCAACAGAGCAAAACTAACTGCTTTAACGTTCCAGGGTTTTCATACAACAGCTCTAAATAAGCGGTGCGCGAAATAATTTTATTTAGTATTTGGCATACCGTTGTAAACGCACTGGCAGTAGCATTAAAGTCGTTTAATTGTTTTAGTAATGCAGGCATTAATTTATCAAGAATATCGCGTCCACGGTTGCCCACTTTGGCTTTAGATAGGCGCTGTTTGAAGTCATGTAATGGTGTTTGCCACTCTTCTCTTGGTTCATTCAAAAAGCTAACATCACCATGATCCCAAGTACTTATAAACGCGCCTTCACAAGTATCAAGTGGTTCAGTTTCTTCACCAATTACCTGAATAAACTCATTATGAATTTGCGCCATGACCTGTTCTATTTTTTCAATAGCTGAGTCAAAATTACCTTGCTTCAACAATACATTCAGCCGTTGCTGATTTAGCTCATCATCAGGCAGAGTTTGTGTTTGCTGATCATCAAAAATTTGTAGGTATTGCTCTACCCTACGTAAATAAAGGTAGTTATTTTTAAGCCCTCTGGCTTCATGCTCATCAATCACTTGGCTAACTGTTAGCTGCTCTAATGCAGTTAATAAAGATTGTGTTTGTAAATTTGCTTCTCTGCCGCCTCTGACCATTTGCAATGCTTGAATAATAAATTCAACTTCGCGAATGCCGCCACCACCTAATTTAATGTTATTAGTTAAGCGCTTACGACGCACTTCTTGGGCAATCATGAGTTTCATTTTTCTAAGCGATTCAATCACCGAAAAATCAATGTAGCGACGATAAACAAAAGGTCTCAGCAAGGTATTAAACTCCTGCCAATAACGATTAGGCGTGCCAATTAATCGCCCTTTTAACATCGCGTAGCGCTCCCAATCACGCCCTTGCTCTTGGTAATAGTCTTCAATGGCATTAAAGCTCATCACCAACGGACCACTTTCACCAAATGGGCGCAAACGCATATCAACCCGAAATACTTGGCCATCCACGGTGCATTGGTTCAGGGCTGTAATTAACTTTTGGGCCACTTTAGTATAAAAAACAGATGCTTCGAGCGAGCGACGACCGCCTTGGGTTTTAACGTTGCGGGGGTATGCAAAAATAAGGTCGATATCAGATGAGTAATTTAGCTCTTGCCCTCCTAACTTCCCCATGCCTAGTACCATTAATGGTAAAGCGTTTTTATCTTCATCTAATGGTTCACCATTAGTTTTAGCAACATTATTGTAGGCCCATTGATTAGCACTATCTATCAGTTTATTGGCAAGTTCACTAATGTATTTAATGCTATCCGCAATTGAGTTTTCACAACATAAGTCTAAAAAAGCGACTTTTAGCCAGTACTTTTCACGATATTGGCGCAGTAATTGATGACATTGCTGCTCTTCTACTTCATTTATATTAAGTGTTGCAAAGGGATCTGAAATTTCTCTATTGTTAATTTCAACTTCGCATAGCAACCAAGACAACAGCGAAGGTTGAGAGCTTAAACTGCGCCAAGCAAAATCACTTAACGCTAATAAACGCACTATTTGCTGCTGGATTTGTTGTTCGGGATACAGCGCTGCAAAACGCGTTTCACCCAGTTTTTGTAATTCAATAGGAAGCTGCGTGTCGTTACTCATCAATACCCTCTTTTATCTCACCAATAACCATACTAGAATGGTTAAAAACCTATCAAGGTAAATCTATTTAGGAACACCATGTCATACTTGTCATTATCTAACACTAGTTTAGTTGCGATTGCTATTAGTTTTGTGGTTATTTGTATTATTATCATCAGTTTAAGAATTATTACTCAAATAAAAGCAAAACAAGCACTTAAAGAAGAATTAGCGCAACATGATAACTTTGCAATGGGAATTAGTTTTGCTTCTGAAATATCAGTCGTGATCGCCACGATGGCATTTTTGTTCGATGAAATTAGTATTAGCACCGCTCAATCAAATCCGCTGAAAGTCATTTTATTAATTGTGCTGTTATTTTCGTTTATAAAAATGGGACATTTAATCCACCGTAAATGGATTTTACGCCGCTTTAATGAAGAAGCAGCTATATTAAAACAAAACGTTTGTGCTGCGTTGGTTGATTCAGGCATGCTGATTGCCAACTGCATTTTAGTATTGGGTTTATATACGTGGACACACACTCAAGGCTTTAGTAATTTATTAATAGCCTCTGTAAGCTTTTTTGTTTTACAAGGCATGTTTGCCCTAGACAGTAAAATACGCGAAAACCGCTTTGCTAAAGCCAACCAAGGGGCCTCGTTGCAAAGTAACTTTGGTTTAGAAAACACCTCCATTGGTATTCGCTATGCGGGTAAATCAATAGGCTTAGCTCTTGCTGCGTATGCTGGTTTATCGAGTGCGGCGTTTCAAAACGGTAAAATGGTAGAGAACTTATTTACTTTGGTAATGCATTGCGGTGTGATGTGGCTGTTACTATACTGTTTAACGTATATTATAAAAATTATTTCAATGCCAAATATAGATACCGCACTTGAAGTCGATCATCAGGATAATATTGGCATTGCCTGTATTGAATTTGCTGTATTTTGTGCTATTGGTTATTTATTAATAAGTATGTTTTCAATTTAGTACCAAACTCATTAAATTTAGCCGTTGCTTAACGTCCCTATTTAATTGTTTGGTAAATTAACAGGGACTTTAGGCATATGGCAATTAAAACAGGAAGTTATCTATTAATCGATATAGATAACGAGTTCAGCCGAGCATTTGTAAAACATTACATAAATACTAATGATGCTGCTAAAAAGGACATCATAATAGCCGGTGCGAACACGCAAAAGCTGGTTAAAATGATGTTTGATGAACTCGTTAAAGATTATTGCTATTGCGATATTGAGAACGAAATCAGTATTTCAGAACTGGCCAGCTACCTTCACGAACACCACAATGTTCAAGGCGTATTATTCAACCAAACAGATTATTTGCTCGCTGATGATACACAACGCTTTATTTATAATTCATTACATG
Source organism: Pseudoalteromonas undina (assembly GCF_000238275.3). Lineage (NCBI taxonomy): Bacteria > Pseudomonadati > Pseudomonadota > Gammaproteobacteria > Alteromonadales > Pseudoalteromonadaceae > Pseudoalteromonas > Pseudoalteromonas undina. The sequence continues at coordinate 215,909 of NZ_AHCF03000003.1, read as the reverse complement.
AAAAACGCTATATTATTAGTCAAACCAATCATGGCTATGACATTAACCCCATAAATGAAGAGTGCCATTCAAATCATTTGTCCTGTGATACCGATATAGCCCAAACCGCACAAGAACTAACAGAGCTTGCAGTCCCTGAATATGAAAAATAAATAATTGCACCCAAGCCTTTGCTTACTTACCATAGAGGGATATAACTTCTATGTAAAAAAGTGATTTGCCATGCGAGTGCCTCATATTTATCAATCATCACCAATTGCCCTTAATACTCCTTTAAACCTTGACGATGATGCTGCAGGGCACATAGGCCGTGTGTTGCGCATGAAAGTGGGCGAGCAGGTTTCTATTTTTAATGGTGAAGGCGGAGAGTTTCTAAGTGAAATTATTGAGGTGAGTAAAAAGAGCGTGGTTGTTATGCCGCTTGAATTTAATCCTCATGACGTTGAATCACCATTAAAAATTCATTTAGGCCAGTGCGTATCCCGTGGTGACAAAATGGATTTTACCATTCAAAAGTCTGTTGAATTAGGGATCACTGAAATCACCCCTATTTTTAGCCAGCGCTGCGGCGTAAAACTAAGTGGCGACCGCTTAGAAAAAAAACACCAGCAATGGCAAAAAATAGCCATTGCCGCAGCAGAGCAATCTGGGCGCAACTTTGTGCCAAAAGTACACTCACCTGTTGATTTAAAAACCTGGCTTGAACAGCAAACAGCTGCCATTAAATTAACTTTGCATCCTCGCGCCGAACACAGTATTAAAACCATTACCGTTCCCGATGACGGCGTGCGCTTTTTAGTAGGGCCTGAGGGTGGATTTACTGACGATGAAATAGCACAAACAAAGCAACAAGAATTTGTAGATATTCGCTTAGGCCCGCGGGTACTTCGCACAGAAACAGCAGCGTTAACCGTTTTAAGCGCACTGCAATTACAATTTGGCGATTTAGCTAATTGAAATAACTAAAAGCACCCACATATCAAGATTACAGTTGTAAAAAACACATAAACTAAGGCACAGCGCATGGCAATTAAGTTAGGTATTATTTCAGATCCTATTAGTGGATTTAATATTAAAAAAGACACCGGTTTTGCAATGATGATGCAAGCGCAAACCCGTGGCTACGAAATTTACTACATGGAAATGGATGATTTATCGCTGCGTCAAGGCAATGCCTACGCTACTGCAGCCAAAGCACAGGTTTTTGATAACGCAGAAAAGTGGTACCAACTTGAAGAAAAAACCACCATTGCACTGGCTGACTTAGACGTTATTTTAATGCGTAAAGATCCGCCTTTTGATACTGAATATATTTACGCAACCTATATTTTAGAACGTGCTGAGCAAGCGGGTACTTTAGTTATTAATAAGCCACAGAGCTTGCGTGACGCCAATGAAAAACTATTTACCGCTTGGTTTAGTGAGCATACACCTGATACGTTAGTTACGCGCAGCCAAAAGCAAATCCGTGAATTTTTAGCCGAGCACAAAGATATTATTTTAAAACCACTGGATGGTATGGGTGGTGCTTCTATTTTTAGAGTAAAAGCAGATGATGCCAATATTGGCGTAATATGCGAAACCTTAACTGAGCATGGCAGTCGCTTTGCGATGGCGCAAAATTACATTGAAGAGATCACTCAAGGTGACAAGCGCGTATTGGTTGTTGATGGTGAAGTTATTCCTTATTGTTTAGCGCGTATCCCACAAAACGGCGAAACGCGCGGTAACTTAGCCGCCGGCGGACGTGGTGAAGCACGCCCAATTAGTGAGTCAGATCTTAAAATTGCTCAAGCAGTTGCCCCTACATTGAAAGAAAAAGGCTTAATATTTGTTGGCTTAGATATCATTGGCGATAAGTTAACTGAAATTAACGTAACAGCCCCAACCTGTGTTAAAGAGATTGAGGCCGCTTACGAGATTTCTATTACCGGTATTTTATTTGATGCTATAGAGAGAAAGCTTAGTAAATAATATTAAAGCCATAACAAAATTTAAGCAGTGGCGCTTCTATAGCCACCGCTTAAAGTTGAATAAATTTTTAGTGTTAAAACATGGGACTATGCCATACTCAAGATTCAATAACTAAAAGGGTAAAAATTATGCAGTCATTAGAAAATCATTTTTTAATCGCAATGCCATCAATGCAAGACCCTTTTTTTAAACGTGCCGTCACTTATATTTGTGAACACAATGAAGAAGGCGCTATGGGACTTGTTATCAATCAGCCGATTGATGTTACCGTAGGTGAGCTACTCGACAAAATTGATATTGATAACGATAAGTCGCAACATGCCGCGCAAGTGACAGTGTATGCTGGCGGGCCGGTAAAAACGGATCGTGGCTTTGTGCTACATTCACCAAAACCTGGGTACTCGGCAAGCCAAAAATTGAGCAGTGATATTATGATCACTACCTCAAAAGATGTATTAGCCACATTAACTACCGCTCAAGCACCCGAGCAATTTATAATTACCTTAGGTTACTCAGGTTGGGAGCAAGGCCAGTTAGAACAAGAGCTACTTGATAATAGCTGGCTGATTATAAAAGCCGACCCCAAAATAATTTTTGATACCCCAGTGGAAAAGCGCTGGGAAATGGCAGTCTCTATGCTTGGTTTTGATGTTAGCCAATTAAGCCCCGAAGCTGGACATGCCTAATAACATAAAAGACAAACATGACTAAAAAAACTGTAAAAGCGCAAGGTGAGCGCACCGTAATGGGATTTGATTTTGGTACTAAGAGCATTGGTATTGCAATTGGTCAAGAATTGACAGGCAGCGCCACCAGCCTAAAGGCGGTGAAAGCTCAAGATGGCATCCCTAATTGGGATGACATTGCTGTACAGGTAAAAGAGTGGCAACCTGACTTAATGGTGGTTGGCTTACCGCTTAATATGGATGGCACCTCACAAGAGGTTACCTTTAAAGCCAAAAAGTTCGCCAATCGTTTGCATAATCATTACGGTATAGCGGTTCATACTCAAGATGAGCGCTTAACTACCGCTGATGCTAAAGCACGGTTGTTTGAACGTGGTGGTTATAAAAACTTAGGTAAAGGCAACGTAGATAATATGTCTGCGGTGATTATTCTAGAGAGCTTTTTTGAAGCCAGTTATGGCGAATAAATTGATTTAACAAAAAAAGCGCCTAAGGCGCTTTTTTTACGTGTGGATTTTGACTAGGGTCTGTTAGTCTTTACGGATTAAAACTCGTTCAAACTAGGGGCAATTTAATCGCGGCGCGAGGTTTGTAACCTAGTGGGTTCGATAATTGCTCCTACGTTATTCTACTGGCTTACATCCATGTAGGCAGCAACGAGTTAATTGTCCTTAGGTAATATTACCTTTATCATCAAGGCCATCAATGGTTACACCTTGCAAAAAGCCTGCCCCTTGCTGCTCGTTATTACGTAGTTTTATCATTAAACGTAAATCATTTGGCGAGTCTGCATGATGAAGTGCATCGGCATAGTTAATCCGTTGCTGTCTGTAAAGCTCAAACAGCGCTTGGTCAAAGGTCTGCATGCCCATTTCAGTTGATTTGGCCATAGTTTCTTTAATACCACCAATGTTACCGTTTTTAATCAGCTCACTCACCATTGGCGTATTCAATAATACCTCTATAGCAGCAGCACGTCCCTCACCATCAGAGGTAGGGATAAGCTGCTGGGCAATAATAGCGCGTAAGTTTAATGCTAAATCATATTTAAGCTTATCGTGCTTCTCTTTTGGCACTAAGTGCATAATACGATCAATAGCTTGGTTAGCATTGTTAGCATGTAAGGTGGCAACACATAAATGACCTGTTTCTGCAAAGCTTAACGCATACTCCATAGTTTCTTGCGATCGAATTTCACCAATCAAAATAACATCAGGCGCTTGGCGTAAAGAGCTTTTTAGTGCTGACTCAAAACTTTCAGTATCTAAGCCCACTTCACGTTGAGTAATAATGCTTTTTTTATGTTCATGAACAAACTCTATTGGATCTTCTATAGTTAAAATATGCCCACGTTGATTGCGATTTCTATAACCAATAAGCGCCGCCAAAGACGTTGATTTACCTGTTCCAGTACCACCAACAAATAATACCAGTCCGCGCTTTGACATAATCACATCAGTAAGTACTGAGGGCAATCCCAGCTCTTTTACATCAGGTATTTGGGTCACAATCCGGCGAATAACCATCCCCGCTCTGTCACGTTGCCAAAAAGCCGAAATACGAAAGCGTCCTTCGCTGGTTGCAATTGCAAAGTTACACTCTTTGGTGCTATGAAACTCTGCCTTTTGCTTTTCACTCATCGCTGATTCAACTAATTCCAGCGCTTGCTCATCGGTTAGTTTGTCATCATTAAGGGGTATAAGCTCGCCATTAATTTTAGCGCTAATAGGCAGCTGGCTTGATACAAATAGATCAGAGCCTTTTTTGTCGATCATTATTTGTAAAAAGTGATTTAGAGATAAAGTCATAATAATTCCTTAAGCGCTAAACTGCGTCTTATCTTGTGCTTTTGTATACGCCGCAGAGTGAGTGATAATGCCTCTGTTAACAAGGTTTGTTAAACATTGATCCATGGTTTGCATGCCCTGCGACGCACCGGTTTGAATCGATGAGTACATTTGAGCAATTTTATCTTCACGAATTAAGTTACGAATAGCAGGCGTTGCCAACATGATTTCGTGTGCAGCCACTCGCCCTCCACCGACCTTTTTGATCAGTGTTTGTGAGATAACCGCACGCAATGATTCAGAAAGCATAGAGCGGATCATATCTTTTTCTTCACCAGGGAATACATCAATAATACGGTCAATGGTTTTAGGTGCCGACGTGGTATGCAAAGTGCCAAACACTAAGTGACCAGTTTCAGCAGCAGTCATAGCAAGGCGAATAGTTTCTAGATCTCGTAACTCACCTACCAAAATAACATCAGGGTCTTCACGCAATGCACTTCGCAAGGCATTAGAAAAACTATGTGTATCGCGGTGAACTTCACGCTGGTTAATTAAGCTGAGTTTATTATCGTGCACAAATTCGATAGGATCTTCAATGGTCAGTACATGATGATGTTTATTTTGATTTATATAGTCCACCATGGCTGCGAGTGTAGTCGACTTACCAGAGCCTGTAGGGCCGGTAACTAATACTAAGCCTCGTGGGTTATCTGAAATTTGTTTGAATATTTCCGGCGCGCCCAAATCTTCAAGTGTCAATACATCACTCGGGATAGTACGAAACACGGCAGCAGGACCACGATTAGAGTTAAAGGCATTTACACGAAAACGTGCTAAATTAGGGACTTCAAAAGAAAAATCCACTTCGAGATTTTGTTCATAGTCCTTACGCTGGTTATCGTTCATAATGTCATAAACCAGACTGCTGACTTCTTTATCTCCAAGTGCTGGTATATTAATTCGTCGCACATCACCATCAACACGTATCATAGGTGATACCCCTGATGATAAGTGCAAATCTGATGCTTTATGTTGCACACTAAATGCCAATAATTCGGTGATATCCATTTATGACTCCACAACTAACTGATAAATATATGGTTACAATAGCAGAACGACTCACATCCGCCTACGCTAGAATTGCAGAGGCAGCGCAAAATGCACAGCGCAATAGTAACGACATTACGTTACTTGCAGTATCCAAAACCAAACCCGTCTCTGATATTATGGCAGCATATGAGCAAGGGCAACGCCAATTTGGTGAATCTTATGTTCAAGAAGCTGTAGATAAAATAGCGCAACTAGCCACATTTAGCGATATTGTTTGGCATTTCATTGGCCCTATACAGTCAAATAAAAGCGCTTTGGTGGCCAACCACTTTGACTGGGTACAAAGCGTCGACAGACTAAAAATAGCAAAACGCTTAAACGCTCAGCGCCCACAGGAAATGCCCGCTCTTAATATACTGATACAAGTTAATATTAGCGCAGAAGACGCGAAATCCGGCTGTGCCGCAGAGGAAATAGACCAACTAGCACAATTTATAAGTCAGTGTTCACAGTTAAAATTACGCGGACTAATGGCTATTCCTGCAAAAAGTGACGATGCTAACACGCAAATTCAATATTTTGAGCAATTACAAACTTGCTTTGATAAACTACAGACCCAATATCCTCATATAGATACGTTGTCGATGGGGATGAGTAACGATGTAGAGGCTGCCATAACGGCAGGTTCAACCATGGTGAGGATCGGCACAGATATTTTTGGAACACGAACTTAAAAGGTGATAACAGACATATGTCAGATAAAAAAATCGCATTTATAGGCACAGGTAATATGAGCTACGCCATCATTGGTGGCATGGTAAAAAACGGCTTTAACGCAAACAATATTATTGCAACTAACCGCAACCAAGAAAAACTAGCCAAGGTAGCATCCGACTTTAAGGTGCAAACCACCAGTGACAATAACGAAGCTATGCGCGATGCAGATGTCATTGTTCTGTCTGTTAAACCACAAATGATGGGCGACTTGTGCCAATCATTTCAAGATTCAGGCATCGACTTTAGTGATAAATTATTTATCTCAGTCGCTGCAGGCTTAACCGTTAAACGCTTACGTGAAATGCTTGGCCAAGATGTGAAAATGGTGCGTTGTATGCCAAATACACCGTCGTTACTTGGCCGTGGTGTATCGGGCTTGTATGGCGCTGGCGAAACGCAAAGCGAACATGAATTTGTACAACAAGTTTTTGAATGTACAGGTATAGTTGTGTGGGTAGAGCAAGAATCGCAAATTAACGATGTCATTGCTGTGACAGGCTCATCGCCAGCTTACTTTTTCTTATTTATGGAAGCGATTGAAGAAAAAGCGAAAGCACTTGGCTTTAATGATGAAGACGCGCGTCGCTTAGTACAGCAAACAGCGCTAGGCGCAGCTGAAATGGCACTTAGCCAACCAGATATTAGCATTTCGCAACTGCGCGCCAATGTAACCTCAAAAGGCGGTACCACGCATGCAGCTGTTGAGCATTTAAAAGCGCAAGGTTTAACCCAAACTGTGGGTGATGCAATGGATGCGTGTATTGCGCGTGCAGTGCAAATGGAACAAGAACTTTAAAACCATTTTTTATTGAAGGTTATACTATGAATGCCATGCAATTTTTAATTAGCACCTTGTTTGATCTGTTTTTAATGGTGGTACTACTGCGTTTTTGGCTACAGTGGGCAAAAGCCGACTTTTACAACCCGATGAGCCAATTTGTGGTCAAAGCCACTTCGTTTGCAGTTAACCCGCTGCGAAAAATCATTCCAGGGCTAGGCGGGCTTGATTTAGCCTCTTTGTTGCTGGCATTTATAGTGGCTGCGGCAAAAATAAGTACATTAATGTGGCTTATTTATAGCTCTTGGGCTATTCAACCTGTGCTTATACAGGCACTAATAACTGTTTTAAAAGAAGGTTTAAATTTAGTCTTTTGGGTGTTAATCATCCGCGCTATTTTAAGCTGGGTAAGCCAAGGCTATAACCCAATTGAAGCGGTATTCCATCAGCTTACTGAGCCAATGCTAAAGCCAATCCGTAAAATCTTACCGCCACTAGGAGGCTTAGACTTATCGGTATTGGTACTGATCATCGGCATTCAGTTTTTACAAATGCTGCTAATGGACCTTTTAGCTTAAGCACAACGTAATATAAAAGAGGCCTAGCGCCTCTTTTTTACATACTCAGGAGTTAACCATGCAACGTTTAATAAAGTTTTGTTTTATTGCTTGTCTCGCTTTAGCATTTAATGCGCACAGCGCTCAAGAACAAGGCGCCCAATACAAAGAACTAGGCCCTTGGCAAGTTCATTACATAGCCTTTCCATCAACGTTTATTCAACCGCAAATAGCTAAAGCCTATGACCTTGAGCGTAGTGGCTATAAAGGCATTGTTAATATTTCAATATTAAAAAATAATGCAGATAAAGCCGCTCAAAAAGCGACATTACAAGGTACCGCTAAAAACTTATTAGGTAACAAGCAAACCCTTAACTTTAAAGAAGTCGTTGAAGGCGATTCAATTTATTACCTAGCACAAGTAGATTACACCAACGAAGAGATTTTACGTTTTGAAATTGAAATCCAACAAGGTAATCAGTTTCAAACATTAAAGTTTAAGCAAAAATTTTACGTAGATTAAATATGACCAACACCTTAGTTCTTGCAACCGGCAACCCCGGAAAAGTGAATGAGCTGGCTAACATGCTCAGCTCACTTAATATTAATGTTGTACCGCAAAGCGACTTTAATGTCAGTGACGTAGACGAAACAGGCACCACGTTTGTAGAAAACGCGATAATTAAAGCGCGTCATGCGGCTAAAATTACCGGACTGCCTGCTATTGCAGATGATTCAGGCTTAGAAGTTGATGGCCTGAATGGCGCGCCAGGTGTTTACTCTGCTCGTTTTGCAGGAAATAGCGCAAGCGATCAAGATAATATCGATAAATTACTGGCTGATTTAGGCAACAACCCTAATCGCAGCGCTCGCTTTTGGTGTGTGTTGGTACTAATGCGTCATGCCGACGACCCTACTCCACTTATTTGCAGTGCTAGCTGGGAGGGCGAAATTACCCTTAGCCAACACGGTAAAGGTGGCTTTGGTTACGATCCTATCTTTTTTGTACCATCAGAAAGTTGTACCAGTGCAGAGCTTACAAAAGAGCAGAAGAATGCACTAAGTCACCGTGGGCAAGCACTTAATAAATTACTACAAGAGTTACAACACAAAGGCGGCCTGTGAACCTTCCTCCACTGAGTTTATATGTGCACGTGCCTTGGTGCGTGCAAAAATGCCCTTACTGCGACTTTAATAGCCACGGGCAAAAAGGTGACATCCCTGAAGCTGAATATGTACAGCACTTAATTGACGATTTAAAAGCTGATTTACACTTAGTACAAGGGCGGAAAATTCACAGTATTTTTATTGGCGGCGGCACGCCAAGCCTATTAACCGGCGCGGCATATACCCGTTTACTCAATGAAATAGATAGCCTAATTGGTTTAAGCGATAACTGTGAAATAACCCTTGAAGCAAACCCAGGCACAGTCGAAACTGGCCGTTTTAAAGATTATGTAAAAGCAGGGATTAACCGTATCTCAATTGGCGTGCAAAGCATGCAAAATGATAAGTTAAAAGCCTTAGGCCGAATTCATGGTGCCGATGAAGCCAGTTATGCAGCACAACAAGCTACTGAAGCAGGGTTGAATAGCTTTAACCTTGATTTAATGCATGGCTTACCAGGGCAATCTCTCGATGACGCACTAAGTGATTTAAAACAAATTATTGCCCTCAACCCACCACATATTTCTTGGTATCAGCTCACCATTGAGCCTAATACACAATTTGCTTCAAAACCGCCCACGTTGCCGCAAGATGAAACCTTATGGGATATTCAAGAACAAGGCCAAGCATTATTAGCACAAGCCGGCTATCAGCAATACGAAATATCAGGATATGCAAAACCAGGCTTTCAATGCCAACATAACTTGAATTATTGGCGGTTTGGCGATTATCTTGGTATTGGCTGTGGCGCCCATGGTAAGGTTACTGATGCGAAAACAGGGGTGATAACACGCACTGAAAAGGTTAAACACCCACGGGGCTACATGGACATTATTAAGCCCTACTTGTACAAAAGCTGGCAAGTAGAGCAAGATGACTTAGCGTTTGAATTTTTTATGAATCGCTTTCGTTTAACAGAGCCATGCCCGATTGAAGACTACAGTGCGCTAACTAATCAGCCATTACAAAGCCAACAAGCGGCTTTGAATAAAGCTATTAACACAGGTTTATTAATAGAAAAAGACGGCCATTGGCAAGTAAGCCTTAAAGGCCATCGCTTTTTAAATGACCTGCTAGAATTGTTCGTATAACGCTTTTGGCGTTATACGCATGTAAAGTAAACACATGAAAAATTAAAATACCCTAATGGGTTTCTAACAACAAAAGGGAAACGAATGCGTAAACTTACTCTAATTGCTGCCACGGTAAGCGTGGCACTGCTTGCCGGTTGCCAACAAGCAACACAACAATCAACGCCTGCACCGGCTGTTCAAGTTCAACCTGTACAAAGTGAAATTGATAAAGCGAATGCTTTTTTTGAAGACACTTTTAATCGTGATGTAATGAGCAGCCCAGTTTATCAAACCTACATGGGCATCAAAAAAGATTACGATAAATGGGATGACAACAGCGAAGAAAAAGCGCTTAAAGACTTGGCACAAACTAAAGCCGATTTGGTCACCCTCAACAGCATTGACCGTGCGCAATTAGATGCAGCTACTCAAGTAAGTTATGATTTAAAAAAGCAAGATTTAGAAGCCAGCATTGCTGATTTTAAATGGCGTTACCATAACTACCCAGTAAACCAAATGTTTGGTACGCACTCTATGGTGCCGGCTTTTTTAATTAACCAGCATCAAATTAGCAACGTAAAAGAAGCAAACGATTATATTGCTCGTTTAAATGGGGTACCGGGTGTATTCGATCAACTGATTACCGGCTTAGAAATTCGCGCCGATAAAAACATCATCGCGCCTAAATTTGTATTTCCACACGTGATTGATTCAAGCAAAAACATTATTAAAGGTGCACCGTTTGAACAAGGTGAAGATTCAACTCTTTTGGCTGACTTTAAACGCAAAGTAAATGCCTTAGAAATCGACCAAGCTGAAAAAGATGCACTTATTAGTAAAGCGACTGATGCATTAAAAACAGCAGTTAAACCTGCTTACTCTAAGTTAATTAACTACATTGCACAGCTAGAAAAGCGTGCTGATGACCGTGACGGTGCTTGGAAATTCCCTGATGGCGAAGCGTTTTACAATAACGCGCTTAAACGCACTACCACGACAGACCTTACTGCAAAAGAAATTCATGCCATTGGCCTTGCCGAAGTGTCACGTATTCATGATGAAATGCGTGCCATCAAAGATAAAGTTGGTTTTGAGGGTGACTTAAACGCCTTTATGCAGTTTATGAAAACCGACAAGCAATTTTACCTTGCTAATACTGAAGCGGGTAAAGCGCAATACCTAAGTGAAGCTAAAGGCTTAATTGATAACATGAAAACACGCTTAGATGAGCTGTTTATTGTAAAACCAAAAGCCGACATGATAGTAAAACGTGTTGAAGCTTTCCGTGAAAAAGCCGCAGGTAAAGCGTTTTATCAACAACCTGCGCCAGATGGTTCTCGCCCAGGTATTTACTATGCCAACCTCTATGACATGGAAGCAATGCCAACTTACCAAATGGAAGCTCTCGCTTACCATGAGGGTATTCCGGGTCATCACATGCAAATTGCTATTTCACAAGAGCTGGAAGGCGTGCCTAAGTTCCGTAAGTTTGGTGGTTACACAGCCTACATTGAAGGTTGGGGTTTATACTCAGAGTTACTACCAAAAGAAATGGGCCTTTATGAAGACCCGTATTCAGATTTTGGTCGTTTAGCTATGGAGTTATGGCGTGCCTGTCGTCTAGTGGTTGATACCGGTATTCACGCAATGAAGTGGACTCGCCAAGAAGGTATTGATTACTACGTTAACAACACTCCTAACGCCACTTCTGACGGTGTAAAAATGGTTGAGCGTCATATTGTAATGCCATCACAAGCAACGGCTTACAAAGTGGGTATGCTGAAAATTTTAGAACTACGTGAAGCGGCTAAAAAGCAGCTTGGCGACAAGTTTGATATTCGTCAATTCCACGACGTAGTGCTTAAAAATGGCCCTGTACCATTAAACGTACTAGAAAACTTTGTTAATGAGTGGGTTGCTAGCAAACAAGCTTAATTATCAAGTAACTACTTAAACATATAAAAGGTCGCAATTGCGGCCTTTTGTTTTATAAAGCAAAAAATTAAGCTAGGATAAAGTAGGTATTCAAGGAGAACAGAATGGATCTAAGCATACAGCTACTCAATGCGCGTATTAAACAACAACAGTTTGATGAGCTTGATAACGACTTTAAAAAGCTCACTGACGCACAAAAAGTGATGCAGCTTAATTATCTGTTTGAAAGCGCGTTACGCATGAGTATTAAATACGATTTTATGCAAAATATTGCCGTGCGAATTTTAGCGAGCAATACGCCACCAGCGCCGTTTATTGAACAGCTAACCAGTTTAGATGCACTGAGCTTTTTTACTCCTGCGCTTAAATTAAATAAAGGCTTTATTAGTACAGATAGCCATGGCAATAACGTGTTACATAATGTGTTCAAGCACGCAGCGCCGAGCCAATTGCCTTTTAACTATGTTCGCTCGTTAATGTTATTTGAATCTAATGAAGAGCTACTGCATGCATTGGCGCAAATCAATCAGCACGGGCTCACTCCTGTGGCCAGCTATATCGTTTATGCACATAAGCCCAACATACCGGTAAAACATGAGTTTTCAGCCTTACTGGCATTAATGGAAATAGAACAAAAACAAAATCCTAGAGCAAAATTACAATTGCTTGAGGCATTAAAAAACGACCCTCCAAGCGAAATTACCTTGCTGTTAAGCGCCGCATATTTACAGCGCTCTACTGAACAAGTTGCGGCACTAATCTGATAAGTAATATTCTACGCTGGTAACCACGCGTACATTTTTAATTTGCGGTGTGTTTGAATCCCGATCGCTAATACTAAACTGCCCTTGGCGTGCGGTTTTAATTTTACCTAAAAGGGAGTTTGAATCTTTCGCAAATTTATTTGCTACTTCACGGGCTTTTTCTGTGGCCTCTTGCACCATGGCAGGTTTTATATCGTTAAGCCCAGTAAAAATATATTCAATACGAGTTTGATAGTTATCTTGGACTATAGCTATATTTTGTTTAGCTAACTGACTCACTTTACTCAGTGCGTTTTTAACTTTATCGGGGGCATTAGAGTAAACAATAATATTTGAGCTAATAACGTATCTAAACGTTTGATTGTCGTTCGCGTATTCACGCGCTTGCTTATCAATAATAGATTGAGTGCCTGTCGATATTTCCTCATCGTCAAAGCCATGTAGCTTTAAAAAGGCAATTACGGCATCGTTTTTTTGCTCAACTCGCTCAACAAGCTTTTCAAGGTTGTTATCGGCGTCATTAAACTGCAGCGGCCAAATAACAGTATCAGCGACCACTTCACGCTCTGCTAAGCCTTTTACCTGAACAGTGCGCTCCATGCCTTTAATATCAAGCGCAGCTCCTTTGATGATAAAGCCCAATGCAATTAAGCCGATGCTTAAACAAACTGCTGCCATAACAACGGTTACATTCGATATTTTATTCACTTCACTCTCCTTGACCAATATCAATAATAAGCATGTTCACGCTCGAAAAAACACAATAAACAGGTTACATTGAGACAGTACAGAACGCAAAACTTAATCAGCCAAGGAAACGCAATGAGTCTAAAACGTATTAACCAGTTTTTTAACCCAAGCTCTGTCGCTGTTATTGGGGCATCAAACACCGCCACTCGCGCGGGTAATGTGGTAATGCGTAACTTACTGCAAGGTGGCTTTAAAGGGCCTATTATGCCCGTTACCCCAAATCATACAGCGGTACATGGCGTATTGGCTTACCCCAGTATTGAAGCCTTACCTAAAGTGCCTGATTTAGCCGTTATCTGTACCAATAAAAACACCTTAATGAAAATTATTGAGCAGCTAGGTACACTTGGCTGTCATAGTGCCATTATTATTGCGGATGGCTTAACCACAGTTCAAAAAAAGGCACTCAAAGAGAGCGCAGCTAAGCATAAAGTCACCCTGCTTGGCTCAAATTGCTTAGGGTTACTTATTCCGCATATAGGCTTAAATGCAAGCTTTTCTCATACTGTTGCCACGCCAGGTAAACTGGCTTTTGTATCGCAATCTGCAGCAGTTTGCGCAACTATTCTTGATTGGGCAAAAAATAAAGAAATTGGCTTTTCATACTTTGTATCTATGGGGGATTGTTTAGATATTGAGTTTGACGAAATACTCGACTTTTTAGGCCGTGATGCTAAAACCAAAGCCATCTTACTGTACATCGATAATATTGATGATATCCGCAGCTTTATTTCTGCCGCTCGAGCAGCCGCATTTTCTAAACCTGTTATTGCTATTAAAACTGGCAGAACCAGCGCAGGGGCTCTCGCCGCTGAAATACACACCGGCGGAAAACAAAGCTCAGATGCGGTATATGATGCCATGTTTCAACGTGCGGGTATGCTAAGAGTAAACGACTTACGTGAGCTCTTTGCCGCCACCCAAACCTTGGCAATGCATCCTAAGTTACTGCAAGTAGAGCAACTTACCATATTAACCAATGGTGGCGGCCCTGGAGTGATGGCGGTTGATGAACTCATTCAAAGTTCAGGAAAACTTGCTCAGCTCAGTGATGAAACTCGCGAAGCACTTAATAAAGTGATCCCGCATTCAGACACCGCTGCCAATCCGGTCGATATTTTTGGCGATTCTGCGCCAGTGCGTTATAAGCATGCGTTAGAAATATTACTAAATGCTAAAGAAGTTAAAAACTTACTGATCATCCACACTCCATCAGCTTTGGCCCCAAGTGAAAATTACGCTCAGGTTATTGTTGAGGCACTAAATAAATTACCGAAAATGGCACGCCCGTATGTAATTACTAATTTTATGGGAGAAGATGCTGCTTTTGCTGCAAGACGCATCTGCGCTAATAACGCCATCCCTACCTATCGTACCCCAGAAGGGGCGGTAGGCGCCTTTATGCACTTAGTAAGCTACCGTCGTAACCAAAAGCATTTAACTCAAACGCCAGAATCAAATACTGACGATGCCACTATTAATAAAGCAGCAGCGAAAGCGACTATAAAAGAGTTTTTAAATGATGAACAACATTACTTATCAACCCATCAAGCAAGTCATATTTTAAGTAGTTACGGCATTGACTGTATTCAAACTGAAGTTGCCTACACTCCAACCGAAGCCAAAGAGCAAGCAATAGAGCTGGGCTTTCCGGTGGCATTGAAATTGATTAGCCCCAGTATTCCCTCTAAGTCTGAAGTCGGCGGTGTCGTACTAAACCTCAATGATGCGCAAGAGGTAGAGCAAACCGCATTTGCCATGCTGTTAAGAATAAAGAACACCTACCCTGATGCCATAATTGATGGTTTTTCGTTACAAAAAATGGCACCTCGAGCGGGAGCTAACGAGCTGCGTATAGCCATTAAAACAGAGCCTAATTTTGGGCCGGTTATTTTATTAGGTGAAGCCGGTACAGGGCTTGAATATGCACAAGCCGCAGTCGCTTTGCCACCACTGAATATGAACCTAGCTAAATATTTAATTGCCGCCGCCCATGATAAAGGCGTACTTAAAGAGCGTGTTCTGCCAGAAAAAGTAGATAAATATCGCTTGTGTTCACTACTAACTCGAATTTCTCAATTGGTCGTAGATCAACCGGATATCACCTCGTTAGAGCTAAATCCTATTCTAGCTAGTAATGGCCAGTTTTTAGTACTTGATGCCACCATGAATTTGAATCAGTATCAGGCTCAAGCACATCGAAAACGTTTATCTATTCGTCCTTACCCTATTGAGCTGGTTGAACAAGTCACTTTAAAAAATAATACCTTAGCAACGCTCAGACCAATCAAACCTGAAGATGAGCAAGCACATCAAGCGTTTGACCAGTCATTAACCAAAGAAGATAGGTATAAACGCTTTTTTGGTGAGTTACCACAATTTAACCACGATCAACTCGCGAAAATGACGCAAATTGATTACGACCGCGAAATGGCGTTTATTGTTACCCAAACACAAGACGAGCAACAGCACACCCTAGGGGTTTCACGAGTGATTATGGACCCAGATAACTTACAAGCAGAGTTTGCTATTGTAGTACGTTCTGATTGCCAAGGGCTTGGATTAGGGCGTATTTTAATGAATGCAGCAATTTCTCATTGTAAGCGCCAAGGGGTAAAAACCGTTGAGGGGATCACCCTACCTGAAAACACTGGCATGATTGAGCTGGCTCGTAAACTCGGATTTAAAATTAGTCGTGATTTTGAAGAAGGCAGTATCAATATGTTACTCACATTAGAATAATTATTATGCAGAAACTTAGACAAACCATCAACCAAGTATTTGAGTCTTCAGGTAAGTACCAACGGGCCGGTCACTTTTTAGATGCCCTACTAATCACTATTATTATGATAAATGTGGTGGCCATCGTACTCGAATCAGTGCACAGCATTGCCACTGAGTACTACAACGAATTTTTAATGTTAGAGCTGGTATCGGTTGCCATATTTAGTGCTGAATACCTAATACGTGCTTGGACCTGTGTAGATAGAGTAAAATACGCCTCTATGGATTGCTCCAATACACAAAAGCGGATCCGCTATATTTTATCACCACTGGCTATCATCGATTTAATCGCCATTTTGCCAAGTCTATTAATGTTTTTCTTTGCTTTAGACTTACGTTTTTTACGCGTACTACGTTTATTAAGAGTATTTAAGCTCACTCGTTATTCACGGGCAATGCAGCTGTTATTACAGGCATTTATTGATGAATCAAGTTCATTGTTGGCTGCATTTTTTATTATGGCAGTAGTACTTATTTTAGCTTCATGCGGTATTTATTTATTAGAACATGACATTCAACCAGACAAGTTTGGCTCAATTCCGGCCGCAATGTGGTGGGCAATGGCAACACTTACGACTGTAGGCTATGGTGATGTTGTGCCAATAACACCCATTGGTAAGCTGTTTGGCGGTGTCATCACTCTAGTCAGCATGGGCATGGTGGCTATACCCACTGGTTTATTAGCATCGAGCTTTTCAGAGCAAGTTCGTAAACGTCGTCAGTTATTTGAAGATGCCACCCATGAGCAAATAACCGATGGTAAACTCTCCGACGAGCAATTACATCACCTTGAAGATCTTCGCTACAAACTTGGATTAAGTAAGTTAGAGGCTAATAAAGCGATAAAAGCGGAGCTTAATAAACGCAGCTCACACTTGTTTTGTCGCCATTGTGGTAAGCGCCCTTAATAAAACAATGTAATAAACGGCGCTTTAAGCTTGTGAGAATACAGGGTGCCAATCGCGCTCAATGAGCTCAAGCACTTGCTCTTTAGGCACAGCTTTACTAAATAAGTAACCTTGGAAGTAGCTGCAACCTTGAGCTTTTAAGAAGGCCAGCTGATGTGCGCTTTCAACCCCCTCAGCAATACACTCTTTACCTAAACTGCTGGCTAAAGTCAGAGTGGATTGAATAATCGCTTCATTATCCGAATCAATACCAATATCTTGCACAAAGCTCCGATCAATTTTTAATACATCGATGGGGAAACGTTTTAAATACGTTAATGAAGCATAACCTGTCCCAAAGTCATCCATGTATAGCTTACATCCGAGCTGCTTTAGTGCATCCATATTTTTAAGTGCATAGTCTGAGTCTCGCATTAAAATAGACTCTGTTATTTCAAACACAATAGCCTCGGGCGGCAGCGCTGCATTATTTAGTGCTTGGCGAATTTCAGGTATAAGCTCAGCAAACTCAAAATCAAGTGCCGATAAATTAATTGATAAATATAAATCGGGATTCACCTTGCGCCAACGCACCAACTGTACAAGTGCTCTTTTAAATGTTTGCAGCATAATTTTGGTAATTAAACCAATATTTTCAGCCACATTTGCAAACTCTTGAGTACTGGCTAGTTGATTCTCAGGCCAACGTAGTAATACCTCAAAGCCCTCAGTTTTTTGTGTAGATGTACTAATTATAGGCTGATAATAATTACAAAACTCGTGCTCGTGATACGCTTTGATCAATTGCGACTCTAAATGCAGGGCCCTTTCAACTCTTTGATTCATTTCTTGTTTATAGAACTTGTAACACCCTTCTAAACCATCTTTAGCATAATAGAGCGCCACATTTGATGCTTTTAACAGCGCCTTGTAATGCGCAGCGTCATCAGGGAAAAGCGCCACACCAATACTAAGGTGCACATTTACATTTTGGCTATTCATAGCAATGTCTATATTCACGCAATCCATAAGCTTGGTGCATATAAGTAATACTTCTTCTATTTGCTGAATGTCTTCAACTAAAATAACAAATTCATCACCACCTAAACGCGCTATGCTATCACAGGGGCGTAATGCTGTTTTTAAGCGGTTTGCCACCAGCTTAATGATTTCATCGGCGTTTTCTGTACCAAATGAGTCATTAAAGTATTTAAAGCGTTTTATATTTACATGTAATAGAGCGACTTTGCTGTTATGACGACGCGCTTGATCTATGGCATGCACAGCTCGGTCATTAAACAAGGTTCTATTTGGCAAGCCCGTTAATGAATCGTAATTAGTTAATAGATGCAGCTCGTTCTCAGCTGATTTCTGCGCATGAATATCCGTTAAAATAACCACATAGCTACTCAACCTTTTACTTTCATCCGCTACAGCGCTTATTTTAACTAACACATGACGCTGCTCTTTATTAGCCAGTACCACAGTGTCTTCACATGAGAAGTGCTCGCCTACTTCAAGCTTTTGCATAATGCGTAAATAGTCAAAATAGCTACTGCGAGTCAAACCTAAATTAAGCGAGCGAGTTGAACGAGGCTCTGCCGATACAGCAAAAGCCGTTTGCAGCGACTTATTTGAAGCACGTATGTTAAAGTTTTTATCTAAAATAAATACCCAATCTCGGGTTTGTTCAAACGCGGCGGTAAATAATCGAGCGTGTTCTTCAAACACCATTTCGCGTGTCATATTAGTATACGTACCCGCTACTTTTTGCGGTGTTGTTTCATCCCATTCAACCACTTTGCCAAAGTCTTTGTACCAGCGCCAATGACCTTTGGCATGACGTAGTCGGTAAGTACAGTTAAAGTATCCTTTGTCGGTTGATAAAAATTCTAACCACTCCAACCTAAAAATGGCACGCTCTTGTGGATGAACTTTATCTAAGTAGTCATCTAAACTGACTGAGTCGTCTTCATAACCTAACTCGTTGACCAATCTAGGCTGATAAATATTTAACTGATTTGCTTGCCAATCCCAAACACCCGACTCACTTCCCTCTAGCGCCAGCTTTAAACGTGCCTCGCTATCTTGGCTTTCTTTGTGTGCGGCTAATAAAATACGCTGTATTTTATTACGTCTCATTACCCAAGCTGTCACTATTGTGAATAACAAAATAGCATAAAGTGCTAAAAAGTAAGGGGCGCGCCATAATGGGTATTTCACTTTAATATTTAACGTCGCTGGCGGGGTATAGTCACCCGTCAACGGATCCTTTGCCCAGACTTTTAACTGATAGCTACCGGGGTTTAATTTAGGAAACACCACGCGATTATTACGGGTATAACTTTTTTTACCTTTGTCGAGCTGATATTCGTAAATAATACGTTCTTGAAAGCTAAATGACATCGCTGAAAATGCAATTTCAAGCCCTATATCATCATGATTTAAAGTAATATTTTTTAATGGCTGTTGTAAGTTAAGCGACAAGTCTCGAGACATTAAGTTAATGCGAGTTATGTTGACGTGATCTAACAAACCTTGGCTATTTTTATTCTCTTTAGGGTCAAAGTAAGTAAAGCCTTTAAGGCTACCATAGGCAATTCGTCCGTCATTTAATTTGGCCATAGCACCACTATTAAATTCAGCAGAAAGCACTCCATCTGATGTAGTAAATTGCTGAAAATGGATGGTGCTCGGGTTTAGTCGCCATATTCCTTTATGACTACTCATCCAAATCATTCCCTCTTCATCAAGCACCATATCGTATAATAGTGTGCCTAATTTATTTTTATCTAAATCAATGGTATGTACTAATTCATAGCTATTGGCATCAATTCCAATCAAACCAAAGTTAGATAAAGAAAGCCACAGAATCCCTTGCCTATCTTCAACATACGAAAGAATGCTCACTGCAACATTGTCATGGTGTTTAGGTACTTTATAAAGGGTGTTTAAACTGCGCTCATCCGGGTTAAATTGGTATAACACTCCACCGCTAAAAAATAACGGCCTCTGCGGCTTTGAGGGTAATGGCGGTAAAAAGCCATAGGCTAAAAACGGGTCAAATTGAGAAAACTCGCCCTTTAATGGAGTTAGCACCTGGCTATCAACATTATATTTAAACATGCCATGATCAGGGTGAACAAAATATAAATCACCATTTTCTAGCAAGGTAATACCATGCATCCAATCGTTTATAAATATTTGGTTTTTGGGGCTGGCAGTTTTAGGTTGGGTAAGCTGCTGGGTTTGCGGGTCAAAAATAAACAGTCCTCGGTTTGAGTGTAACCAGAGTTTATTTTTATAAGGCATAATTTTGAAAACGGTAAATTCTGTGGTTAGTAAATCAACTTTATAATCTTTTAAATACACCCTTGAGGTGTTATTTTTTATATCAACAGCCGTTAAACCGTTATGAGTACCTAGCCATAACTTATCTTGAAATTGTTTAATTGCCCAGACTGAGTGATGTGAAAATCCATCCCCTCCTAAAGCACTGCCCTCTACATTATAAAATTTATAGTTGTCACCCGATAAATAAAAAGCACCATCAGTTTTAGTCGCAAGCCACATACCACCTGATTTATCTTTTACCATATCAATAATACTGGTATCGGCAAGCGTGTATTTACTTTGTTGAATGCGTTTATTTTTAACCACTATTTTGGTAGTTAAATTAAAACTAAGCAGGCCTTTATCGGTTGCTAAATCAACAATCCCTTGCTGATTATCAATATCCCAAACATTCAAGTCAGCCAGTAGCTTTTCACTTGTAAATGCCTGCTCACTATTATTAAACAATGTCTCTATATTACTAATATCAACAGCATATAAGCCTTTAACAGCTCCAACCAATAACTGATTACTATCACCCAGTGCAAATGACTTCACATTGTTTTGATAGATGTGTACATCGGTTTCGCTTAAATGCTCTAAGGGGCGTACTTGTTGCGTTGCAATATTAAATACATAAGCACCATCTGTACTGCCAATAAAGATATAGCCATTGTAATGAAACAAGGTACGTACAAACGCATTTTCAAATTGCTCAGGCAGCTTAAATAAAGGAGTAATAGAGCCACTGGCTATATCAAGTTTTGCAAACACTCTGCCTTGACCAACCCACAAGGATTTATCATCTGTGGCTAACATGGTAAAAACAGACTGCTGAAGAATTTGCTCTTCTGTAACTGGTTTTTTTAAATACTGCTGATAGGTATCTGTTTGCGGGTCATACCTAAAAAGCCCTGCTAACAAGGAAGCAATCCAAATTTGCCCTTCTGGATCTTGGTATATGCGATCAATAATGGCTTCTTCTAACTCACCATTTGGGCCATTAATTGGAATAACCTGATAGCCGTCGTAGCGATTTAACCCTCCTTCGGTAGAGAGCCATAAATAGCCATTATTATCGATAAGCATAGTATTAACGTAACTTTGAGATAACCCTTCGCTTGGTGATAGCCGTTTTACTTGCGCTGTTGCAGCAACGCTAATGAGCATAAATAGCACAAACATGGCTGTGATAAACCTATTAATACTGATGCCCATGTGTTTCCTATTACTGATTTAGGGTTGCTGATATTTCAATGCGATAATATTTCGGTGCTTATATGCATCAAATAGCGTTAATAATGCAGGAGTATATGTTAACACCTGGTTAAAACCAAGTGCCTGATAAAAATCAGTAATGTGTTGGTAAGCGAAGGTGTAAACAGCGTCGGCTTGCTGACTTAAAAGAGTGCTTAGCAGCTTTGTTGCCACACCAGTGGAACGATATGCAGGAGCCACAAAAACTGTCGATAAAAATAAAAAAGTTGGTTTGTGCTGTAAGCGGCACGCAGCAATAATAGTGTGGTTATCGTAAGCAACCCACAATTGGTCTTGTTTATTGGCGCGACCCCGGACTTTATATAAGGTATAAAACTTATTTATTAAAGGCGCTTTCACTGATTCTAATTGTTTAATAACAATCATAGCAAGCAGACCCTAACTAAGCATAAGTGCCAAATATTGCTCAAACTTTTGCTTTAAAAAACCTTGCTCTGCAACTGGGCGACTGTGCAGGGTATCATAAACTTGCTCACGCGTTTTCTTGCCACGCTTAATTTGATATGCCCAAAATGAAGCTTCGTAATCTAGCTGAATCTGATATTTTTGCTCTCGTGGTAAATCACACAGGTTATAACTCATATTCCCCTCTTTTACTGGCCTAATAAAACTTAGATTATACGTTTAAACTTATAATAAACTAACTTTATAACGAATAAAAAAAATCTACTTTAAATAATCTAAGGGTATCAATAATTGTTAATGATAGGCTCTGCTAGATTATGACTAGAAACTGGGCAAAAGACAGCCAATTTGTTATTATACTCGCCTATCCATTTGCCCCAATAGACAGGAACTGCTGACGTGTTTAAATACTGTAAAGGGTTGCTTGTATTAATAGGTTTAATTTTTAGTAATCCGTCATTTGGCCATAGTTACAGTTATACATTTAATCGCCCGCAGAACACCCAGCAAGCAAATTATACTATTGAGCTATTACAATTAGCGTATACAGATATGGGCTTTAAATTAAATATTATCGATTTTAATCGTCAAAATGCATTATTTGCAGCAAACAGTGGCATGTTAGATGGGCAGCTTGCTCGTGATATTAGTATTGAAAGTGCATACAAAAACTTAATTCGGGTTAACTATCCGTTATTCAAATTTAATCTTAAGCTTTATAAGCACTGTGAACCCAGCTCTACTAAAACAATGGATAGCGTTGCCATTATAGCCAGCTACCCTGTACAACAGCGATATTTAGACAGTATTGATTTTCAAGGCAAGGTTATTGAGGTAAAAAATAATACCACTCAATTAAATTTACTGATCCAGCAAAAAGTAGAAGCTGCATTACTGATTGATTTTGCGATGGCCAATAAAACCATTCCTCCCGCTTTAGGCTGTTATGAAAAACAAGTGGTTGCTACCTACCCGCTTTATCATTATTTACATATCAGTCATGCGAGTATTGCTCAACAGCTTGAGGCTACACTTAAGAAATTACACAACAATGGCACGGTCGCTAAACTCAGATCAAAGTACAAACTACAATTTTAAAAATCAAAGCCTTGCTGTTGTGCTGGCGAAGCGGCTTGCGCAGCTTTCTTTTTTTGCTGTAAATAACGTTTATAGCGTTGTTGGCATAGGCTCAATACTTTCTTTTTTTGCGCATTGGTCAACGAATTCCACGAAAATCGCTCATCACGACTGCGATAACATCCTTTGCAGTAACCCCGATTATTAACCAAGCAAATACCTTTACAAGGGCTAGGAATATCAAATATTTCAATTTGTTGCATCAAACCCTCCAGTATAAAAAAGTATAGCTTGAGTATAGCGCTATTTTTGTTTAAAAAAAAAGCAGCAAATTAATTGCTGCTTTTATCTACGCCTAAACTGTTAATTAATGTTCACAGCTTTGTTCATCTACTTGTGTTTTTCTATGGTAGGGCTTAGCGTACATTGCTAGTACTAAAGGCCTTAATTCTTCTGGCACTTTTGCTAAACGCTCTGCAAATTGTGCTGCATCATTTTTATTTATAACCGCCTCAGTACATCCACCTGCAATATAGTTACCTGGGTGTAAATAAAACGAATCAATTATTTGCTTATCAATGGTTTTTGCCAGCTCATCTGCACTATCGCAATCTGACTGAATAGGCTGGCCAAACGATAAGTGCACATGCCCTTTGGCTGAACTAAAGCCTTCAACAATACTAGCAATATCTTCACCCGCCGATTTCACGTATTTACCATGGTGTTGTTTATGATAGAGCTCTTTTGCCTTCGCTATTGCACAGGGTTCATATTGGTAAGATATTGCAACCGGCACCACTTTTAGCTCTTTAATGTACTCACCAAACTCTTTCTTTTGTTTACGTCCATTTAGTTGTAGCATTTTTAACAGTGCAGGATCGGTTTGATCTACACCGTCTTTAGCCCGACCTTCTTTTTGAGCAATCCAAATAGAATGCCCACTAGTAAGCGAGTCATAAATATAAGCCGATAACTGAGTCAACGCTTTTAACATCTCTTTTGGGGCTTTAGCTGAGCGTTTTACAATAAAGCTTTTATTCAAACGCATAAGCTCAGTAATGTAAGGAATTTGCAATAAGTTATCACCAATCGCAATTCTCACTGTTTTCATTTTATGCTGATAAAGGCCCCAATTAACTAATGCAGGGTCAAGTACAATGTCTCTATGATTTGAAACAAAAAGATAGGCTTGATTAGGGTCTAATGCCTCTAAACCTGAAAAAGTAACGTTTGATGTGGTGCGCCTTACTAATTTATTTAAATAATGCGCCACTTCGTTTTGTACATCTTCAACTGTTTTAACTTTGCCCCACTTTTTACGCAACTGATGTTTTATTATAGCGCGTGCTAAAAACCCAACTGCGGATATAAAGCGTGGCAAATTGTACTTTGCTATCACATCAAGAAACGCATTATCGTTAATTAATCGCGTTAATGAGGCGGCAACTTCATCGTCATTGTAAGGTCTTATATCTGCGTACTTATCTTCTAATTCAATCATTTACTGCATCTACAAAGTTAAAAACGACACGTTAAAACGTCCCGTTATGTCTGATTTTGATTATAACTCAAGCAAAAGTACGAAACTAGCAATACTAAAGTTCGATTTACTGAGTTTTCATAGCGTTATAGTTTAGTACTGAGCATTATTGTCAGACTAACTGCCTCATGTGTATAAACTATAGCTATTAATTATTAATTCAAATGGATAGACCTTACTAATTGCACTTTGTTCAAGTTAACTTAGCAAGGCAGTTGGCCATAATAACATGCAAGTTAACCCTCAGTGGGCAGACCACATTTAAATATAGCTCTACAACTGCTAATGTAAACGCAATCTGATAAACCCAATAATATTCAAATAGATGATACTCTTTTTAACACAAGTACTTCGCGTACTGGGATTATCATTCTTTTTACACATACACTATTAGGACACATCGTGAACATAACAATTCTTGATAACGCCACACTGGCAAACACCTCACTTGATGGTATCTCAGCACTTGGAGATCTTACCGTGCATCAGCTAACTAGCCCAGAGCAAGTGTTGGCACATAGCCAAAATGCCGAGGTGTTAATCACTAACAAAGTAGTGATTAATCGTGACACTATGACACAATTAAAATCATTGAAACTCATTTGTGTCAGTGCAACTGGCACTAATAATGTTGATTTAGATGCCGCGAAAGACTTAGGCATTGCAGTTACCAATGTTGCCGGTTATTCAACCCCTTCTGTTGTTCAGCATACCTTTTCGTTGATTACTAACTTATTAGGTAATACTCACCGCTATCAAGCGGATTGCCAGCAAGGCGCATGGCAAAAAAGTGACATGTTTTGTCGACTTGATTACAGCTTTAATGACATTCAAGGTAAAACATTGGCTATTATTGGCGGAGGTACTTTGGGTAAGGCAGTATCTAAAGTAGCTGAAGCGTTTGGCGCTGAGGTGATTATTGCAGAGCGCAAAGGCGAAGCGTGTCGCGACGGACGCACCCCATTTGAAATAGCAATAAAAACAGCAGACATTATTAGCGTTCACTGCCCACTTAATGATGAAACACGCGACTTAATTACACTTAATGAATTAAAAATGATGAAACCAACTGCGCTAATTATTAATACCGCACGCGGCGGGATTATCAATGAAGCTGACTTAGTAGAAGCATTAAAAGCCAATATTATTGCCGGTGCCGGCGTTGATGTGCTGACCAAAGAGCCCGCTGAGCTGACCAATCCTCTGGCTAATTATACGGGTGATAATTTACTACTTACCCCACATATCGCGTGGGCGAGCACTGAATCTATCGTGCGCTTAGTAAAAGAAGTGGGTTTAAATATTGCAGCATTTAGTCAACACGAGTCGCGTAACCGCTTGGTTTAATGCCATAAAAGTAACTTAGTCAAAATTACTAAAAAGTGGCTTTTTAGATTTATATTTTAAAAAAGCCACCACCCCACCAAACACAACAAAAACAACCCATTGATTTTTAAGAATTTAAAAACTGGCTTGGTCTTTGCTATATTGTTTTTAATTAATCATCTAGGGAATAACAAAATGAAAAAAACACTTTTAATCGCTGCACTAACTGCTCCTTTTTTAACGGGTTGTGTAATCGCTGTATCTGATGGTGAAGCAGAAGGTCATTGGGCAGGCAATAGTTCTTCAAGCTGGCAGGCCACACATAAAAACAATCGTGAAATCATTTCAGGTCTGGCAATGGATAGCTCGTATCAGTCAGTATTAAACCAACTAAAAACACCTAATTTCACTGAATTATTAAAAAAACAGGATGATGTTTACCAAGTGTTGTTTTACGCAACACACAGCATTCATTCAGATGGAAAAATGACCAAGGATGAATGCACACCATTAGTATTTAAAAATGACAAATTAGTGGGGATTGGCAGCTCAGCACTATCAATGCTGACAAACTAAACGCTCACATGTTCCTATGGGCGCCAATTCAATCGCATTGCGCCCTGACTTTTTAGCATTATATAAACCTGAGTCAGCTTCTTCTAGCAATGCCTTCTCTGTGTATGCTTGACTGCTCTCACTTGAGGCAATACCAATGCTAATAGTAATGTGTGAAGCATTTAACGATGCGTTGTGCTCTATATTCAAATCATTAATGGCTTCACGTAACTTATTAGCAAATGCAATAGCCCCTTGCTGATTGGTTTCTGGTAATACGGCTACAAACTCTTCACCACCATAACGGGCAACAAAATCACTGCCGCGCTCACATTGCGCCGCTAGAGTTTGCGCCACAGCTTTTAAACAATCATCGCCAGCACGATGACCGTAACAATCGTTATAGCGCTTAAAGTGGTCAATATCGATAAGCAATACACACATGGAAGAGTTATTACGCTTACTTCTTCGCCACTCTCGCTCCAAATTTTCATCTAAATAACGTCTGTTAGGTATTTCTGTTAAACCATCAATAGACGCAAGCATTTCTAATAAATCGTTTTTTTGCTTAATAAGTAGTTGATTGCGTACACGCACTTTAACAATTGAGGCACAAAATGGCTTTACAATGTAATCCATTGCGCCTAATTCTAAACCTTTTGCTTCGTCTTCATGAGAGCTGTTCGCTGAGATAAAAATAATGGGGATCGCATGGCTAAGGCTACTTTCTTTAAGTTCCACCAGCACGTCGTAACCATTCATGCCAGGCATCATGATGTCTAAAATAATTAAATCTACTTGCGTATGCTTAACAAATGTCAACGCCTCTTCGCCACTTGCCACTAAGTAAACCTCATGCTCATCACTTAAAGTTCTTTCTAAAATGATTCGGTTAAGCGCATCGTCATCTACAATTAATATTTTTGCTTTATTTATCATTGCTTACATCTAAACTTTTTATATAAATTTGCACTCGCTCTAACTGTATTATTAATTATTTAATTGCAGCTGCAGCGTGCTTGCCATCCGCTTTTAATATTTGCTCAGTGTGTTGAGCACACAATAATAATCGGTTAAAACCTAAATT
The DNA here is from genome assembly GCF_000238275.3 of Pseudoalteromonas undina. Classification (NCBI taxonomy): domain Bacteria; kingdom Pseudomonadati; phylum Pseudomonadota; class Gammaproteobacteria; order Alteromonadales; family Pseudoalteromonadaceae; genus Pseudoalteromonas; species Pseudoalteromonas undina. The sequence goes on along the minus strand of NZ_AHCF03000003.1, from coordinate 188,336 downwards.
TCCTGCTATCCCTTTTAAACTATGCACTAAGCGTACCATTTCACTAGTATGGTTACCCCTTCACATTTAATAACGTACGCTCCTATAAAAAGAATGTATCAATTACTGTTTAATACAGTCAAAGCTTATTATTTATCAAAAATGCCTAACGAGATATGAACAAGTAATGAACTTAAATAGACCTGGCATAGCTTTAAATAAATTCATATCTTTTTTCTGAAGATCGATGTGTAGATATTTGACAAGCTAGATATACGTATTAATTAAACGTCAAACTGTTGACGTGTAATTAAGCGCTTTAATAAGCGATGAATCACCTAGATTAAATACTTAATTTTTGGCTCGATAATAAAATAGTAGATTATCGAGCCAAAGAACACTTATAAATTCTCCTCTGCAAATGACGCTAGTCGACTTCTTACTACACCATTAAGATTAACAGTAGCGCCGCCTTCAAAGTGCTTAAATCGCTCCACAATATAGGTAAGCCCTGAGGTAACAGCGGTTAAATAATTACTGTCTATTTGTGCTAAATTTCCGGTACAAATAAGTTTAGTTCCTTCACCACAGCGGGTAATTATGGTTTTGAGCTGAGAAGCCGTTAAGTTTTGGCTTTCATCTAAAATCACCACCGCATTTTGAATGCTTCGCCCACGCATAAAGTTTACCGATTTAAACTGAACATTGGCTTTTTCCATAATGTAATTACGGCTTGAAACAGGGTTCTCATCTCCTTTATGCAGCACCTCTAAGGTATCGGTTATGGCAGCCAGCCAAGGCGCCATTTTCTCTTCCTCGGTGCCAGGTAAAAAGCCAATCGATTCGGCAATTTCAGGGGTGTTTCGGGTTACAATCACTTTATCGTAAACACCTTTTTCAATCACCATCTCAAGTGCACAAGCAAGCGCGAGTAAGGTTTTACCACACCCCGCAGGGCCGGTTAAAATAACAAGTTCAATAGAGGTATCGAGCAGTGCATCTAGTGCCATTGCTTGGTAAATATTTTTTGGCTTTATTCCCCAAGCACTTTGATGCATTAGTCGCTCTGCTCCAATATCTTTAATGGTAATATGCTCACCATCGTAAGATTTGACTCTAGCGGCAAACTGATCGCCATCATCAAGTAAATACTCATTACAAAACACATCTGGGATTAAATCTTTAGGGATATGATGGACTGTTTCACGCCCGTGTTGCTCAGTGTTACACTCGCCAACATGCTGCCAAAAATCACCAGTAATTTTTTTATAGCCGCTGGTAAGTAAGGCGATATCGTCAATAAGCTGATCGGTACGGTAATCTTCAACATATTTAAGCCCCGCCCCTTTGGCTTTTAAGCGCATGTTGATATCTTTAGTAACCAGTATGACTTTTTTATCACTGTGCTGATTTTGTAAGTGCACCGCGCAATTAATAATGCGGTGGTCGTTTTCATTGCCCGGTAAGCCGGAAATAGAATCGGCAAATAAATGGTCATTTACAATCAGTAAGCTTCCCGTTAATCCGCCTTGTTTATTACTTGGTAGCGCAACCCCTTGTAACATTTGCTCGGGAGAGGCCTGGCTGAGCACTCCATCAAGTCCACGAATGGCCACTCGGGCATCGCGACTTACATCGTGTTTTCTATCTTTAATGTGATCAAGCTCTTCCAATACCGTCATTGGAATAACCACTTGGTGTTCTTGAAATGACAAATACGCGAGGGGTTCATGAAGCAATACATTGGTATCTAGCACATACATTTTACTATCAAGGTTCGAAGCTTTTTCCATAGCACTTTCCTTACGTTTTATGATTTTTATGCTATACCCAATAAACTAATCAGTGTGACTAATAAACTTGATTAATTACTTAGGTATAATTTGAGTTTAGTCTATTTGTCATAAAAGTCTGTTTTATGACAAATATCATTTAGTTTGAATTTCCTACAAAATCGGCGCACTAATCAGTGCTTATAGATAGGAATAATTCACACTTATAAAATTAATTAAAAGTCAGGCAAATAGCGCCTTGCAGTGGTGTTATCTAACAGGTAACATAGCCGCCTTTTTCTTCATAGACGAGACATACATGAATTTTTCCTTAGGTCAGCGTTGGATCAGTGATACAGAGTCAGATTTAGGATTGGGCACCGTTGTTGCCATTGATGGCCGCCAGGTCAGCATTTTATTTCCTGCCAGTGGTGAAAACCGTGTTTATTCTTCTGCAGAAGCTCCGGTAACCCGCGTAGCATTTAATCCTGGTGATGTGATCCGAAGCGTTGAGGAGTGGGAATTACAAGTTGAGTCAATTGAAGTACAAGGCGAATTACTGTGCTATCACGGTGAACGTATTGATAACGGTGAAAAAGTACAATTAAAAGAAACCTTTTTAGACCATTTTATTAAATTTAATAAACCACAAGACCGTTTATTTGCAGGCCAAGTAGACCGCTTTGATCGATACACTTTGCGCTACCAAACTTGGTTACACCAATTTGAACGCCAACAGTCACCTATTAAAGGTTTAATTGGCCAACGTGCCAACCTTATTCCGCATCAGCTTTATATTGCCCAAGAAGTAGGTAAACGTTTTGCGCCACGTGTATTACTTTCTGATGAAGTAGGTTTGGGTAAAACCATCGAAGCTGGCATGATTTTACATCAACAAATTATTACTGGTCGCGCCAGCCGTGTGCTCATTGTGGTACCTGAGAACTTGCAGCACCAATGGTTAGTAGAAATGCTACGCCGTTTTAATTTACGTTTTTCTATTTTTGATGAAGAGCGCTGCGACGAAGCGTTTGCTGATTCACCTAACGTATTTGATACCGAGCAACTGGTGCTTACCAGTCTTGAGTTTTTAACTAAGAAAAAACGTTGGTTTGAACAAGCTACTTTGGCCGACTGGGACTTATTAGTCATTGATGAAGCCCATCATTTAAGCATTAACAACAATAAACCTAGTGCCGAATACCAACGTATGGCTGAGCTAAGCCAAGACATTCCGGGGTTAATTCTATTAACAGCAACGCCAGACCAACTGGGTCATCGTAGCCACTTTGCACGCTTACAACTGCTCGACCCAGATCGCTTTTACGACTACGACGTATTTAAAGAAGAAGAAGCAAACTACAAAGATGTAGCCGAAGCTGCTAACCAACTACTGCAAGAGCAATCATTAGATGATAACGCTAAAGCAACCTTGATTGAGCTATTAAAAGAAACGGATATCACCGATATTCTTGAAACAGCACAACAAGGCGACCTTGAAGCACGTAAAGAAATTTTAAATATGCTTTTAGACCGTCACGGTACTGGCCGCATCTTATTTAGAAATAGTCGCAGTGGTATTGATGGTTACCCAAGTCGTAAATTACACGCCTACCCTATGGCTTTACCTAAGCAGTACAAAACAGCAATGACTGTACTAGGTAATATGAGCGGCATTCAAAATGCTGAACTCAGTGCACAACGTGCACTTTTCCCTGAAAAAATATTTCAAGAGTTTGAAGGTGAAAGCGCCAGCTGGGGTTTATTTGACCCCCGTGTAGATTGGCTAATCGAAACGCTAAAAACTCTCAAACGTGAAAAAGTATTACTCATTTGTGCTAAAGCCGAAACCGCAATCAGCCTTGAGCAAATATTACGTGAACGCGAAGCAATTAAAGCCTCGGTTTTCCACGAGGGCATGTCGATAATTGAACGAGACCGCGCCGCGGCATTCTTTGCCGATGAATACGATAATGCTCAAATATTATTGTGTTCTGAAATTGGTTCAGAAGGTCGTAACTTCCAATTCTCACATCATTTAGTGTTGTTTGATTTACCGCTCAACCCAGATTTACTTGAGCAACGTATTGGTCGCTTAGACCGCATAGGACAAACACAAGATGTGAACATTCATGTGCCTTACTTTGAAAATACGGCTCAGGAAGTGTTATTACGTTGGTACAACGAAGGCCTAGATGCATTTGAAAGCACTTCAACCACAGGGCAGTTATTATATAAAGAGTTTAGCGAAGACTTACTTGAATATATTGCAGCTCATAATTGTGACGAAGATGAGCTAGACCCATTGCTTGAGCAAGTAGCACAAAAGAATGCAGTATTACGTAAGCAAATGGAAAGTGGCCGAGATCGCCTACTAGAACTGCATTCATCAGGGCAAGGCGCTGCTGATTCACTTGTAGCTGACATTGAAAAACTCGATAATCAGTTTGAGCTACCAAGTTACATGATCAATGTGTTCGACACCTTTGGCGTAAGCCAAGAAGATAAAGGTGAAAACACCATTATTTTAAAACCCACTGAGCATATGCTTAATGCCTCATTCCCAGCTTTAAAAGAAGATGGCATGACGGTGACATTTGACCGTGATACCGCTCTTTCACAAGAAGATGTTCACTTTATTAGTTGGGATCACCCTATGGTGCAAGGCACTATGGACATGATTTGCGATGATGACTTTGGTAGTGCGTCAGTGGCGTTACTTAAAAACAAAAAGTTACCACCAGGAACATTCTTTGTTGAGCTAATCTTTGTTGCCGAAGCAATGGCACCAAAAGTACTGCAAGTGGGCCGCTTTTTACCGCCTACGCCTATTCGTATTTTACTCGATAAGAGCAGTAATAACTTAGGCGAAAACGTTGGCTTTGATGGCTTTAATCAACAGTTATCTGCGGTAGGTCGCCAAACAGCAAGTAAATTAGCCGGTGCATTACAAAGTGCGGTTCATCCAATGATCAACACAGCAAAAGACATGGCTCAACAAAAGCTGGATGTTATTCGTGCAGAGTCATTAACTAAAATGCAAACATCGTTGAGTGAAGAGCAGCAGCGTTTAGAGGCACTTAAACAAATAAACCCAAATATTCGCCAAGAAGAAATTACCTTTTACGATAAACAGCGCAATGAGCTAACCGCACATATTGAAAAAGCGCAGTTAAAACTCGATGCCATTCGTTTAATTGTGGTTTCGCACTAAGGGATCTTGCTGTGAGCTATAAGCTGTCAGTCGTTAGTTAAAGATTAACTAGCGTGTGTATTGAAAAAAGCGCGATATTTATATCGCGCTTTTTACTTGAGCCTTTGCGCTCGCTCCACTAAAATAGCGCACTTCAAAATCACTGAGGTCTGCCGTGTTAGTTAATTACAATCCCCCTATGAGCCCGTATTTAACTATACTGTTTCAAGACGATGATTTACTTATTGTAAATAAGCCTAGCGAGTTACTCACCGTACCAGGTAAAGACCCAAAACATGCCGATAGCTTAATTAATCGCGTCAACCGTGTTTTTCCTACGGCTAAAATTGTTCACCGTTTAGATATGGCTACCTCAGGGATACTTTGCTTGGCAATGAACAAAGCCGCTCACCGCCATTTAAGTATGCAATTTCAAGAGCGTGAAACGGCAAAGCGTTACATTGCGCGAGTTTATGGGCAACTTGAAAGTGAAACCGGCTCCGTTGATTTACCGCTTATTTGTGATTGGCCGAACCGTCCTAAGCAAATGGTTGATCACGACAATGGCAAACCTTCACTCACGCATTTTAAAGTGCTTGAACGTGAAGCACAGGCAACCCGTGTAGAGCTTACTCCGATTACAGGGCGTTCCCACCAGCTGCGAGTACATATGCTAAGCTTAGGCCACCCTATTTTAGGCGATCGTTTATATGCCCACAAAGACGCACTTGCTGCGGCTCCTCGCCTACAGCTGCATGCACAAATGCTACAACTCAAACACCCTGTAACGGAGCAAGTACTTACTTTTGAAGCTGAACCCGACTTTTAATACGGATTAATCTTTTAGTTATTTGCAGTAAATAGCTAAACTTTAAGAGTGCTACGCCGATACATAAATAAGATTTAAATTAAAAGCTTATTATGTTTATTACGCAGATGTTTAAAGTCATTATTACTACTCTTTCGCTTGGCTGTGCATTAATCAGTTTTCAAGTGCTTAGTGCTGAGTATATCGCTCCTCCTCCCTTTTCAAAAAATATTGATGCGGATATCTCTCGCCTAGCCCAAAGTGATGAAGTAAAGTCTATTTTAGTTGGTGATACTGAGTTTTTAACTTTATACAGTGAATATATGAGCGCCGACTTTAGAGGGGTAGTCATACTCATTCCTGACTGGCAATCAACGCCCACAAACAATTCCGGCATGAACTTTTTGCGTAAAGAGCTGAATAATCATGGGTACACTTCTTATGCGATGACAGTTCCTGATGTAGATTGGCAAGCAGCCCAAGATGACACAGCAAAAACGATTAATGATTCTGTGGGCACAAATAATGAAACAGCCAACGCAAATACTGAGCCTGACACCAGCACACAAAAACAGCCTCATCATGCCGACTATGTTGAGCAAGTAAATACCGAGGTCGTGGATAACTACAAGTTAAAGCTGCTCGCTCGCTACGAAGCCTTGTATCAGCAGGCAGCAATGGAGTCTGACAATATTGTTGTTATTGCACAAGGCACCAGTTCTGGGGTGTTGTTGGAGCACTACGCTGAATTTGCAGACTTAAAAATAAACGCCTTCATTAGTTTGAGTAGTTACCTTCCTAATACAAAACGCAATGCCAAGTTAAGCCAAATAACATCCTTGGTCACCCCTGCTTTGTTGGATATTTATTTTGCTACAGACAGTAACGATATTTTAATGAACCTTAAAAACCGTCAGCGTTGGGTTAACCGTAATGCAAAGTTTGATTACCGCCAGCGCCAGCTGTTTGGATTGCGCGACGCGCCGCAGCAACATGCACGCTTGAGCAAAGAAATAGACGGTTTTTTACGCCGCCTTTTTTAAATACTCGTAAGCGGCTTGAATATCTTGGCTTTTTTTAACCGCGACTTCCATCATATGCTTAGGTAAACCTTGCGATACCAGTTTATCAGGATGGTGCTGAGCCATAAGCTTTCGGTACGCTACTTTAATATCACGTTGCGACGCGTCTTTATTTAATCCCAATAAGGCCAATGCCTGCGAGCGATTCATATCATTACTTGGCGGTACATGATGTCCTGAGCCTTCTCGGTAACTACTGCTCTGACTTTGCTGCTGCCTAAAGCGCTGTTGTTGCTGCCTAAAATTAAACTCTGCTTGATAACGTTTTAGTACAAAGGCAAAGTGTGCTTTAGATACCCCCAACTGCTTGCTGACTTCTTGTAATAATTGCTTTTCTTGCGCGGCAAGCACGCCATCAGAAAACGCCATTTGAATTTGAATTTCTAAAAATAACTGCAGTAAATCGTAACGTTTAGCAAAACGTTCTTTAAAGTCATAAACTGTGTCTTTGAGTGAAAAGTCGCTGTCTTTACCTGATTGAAACGCTTGTTGAGCTTCACGGCGCTCTTCGCCTTTTAAGCCCATTTCATCCATAAATAGCGTCGCAGCTTTAATATGGGTTTCGCTTATTCGTCCATTTGACTTGGCGATATGCCCCATTACTGCAAAGCAGCTAGAAAAAAACAGTGCTTGGCGCTCGTTAACATCATCGCCCTTAAAAAGGTTAGAGAAGCCGCCAGCCTGATCAAAGTCTTTCTTTAGGCTTTTATCAAACATATGACCTAGGTATAAGCCTAAAATGGCGCCAAATATTTTGCCAAACATAAAACCAAAACAGAAACCGAGAATTTTTCCCCACATTTTAAAACTTACCTCTAGTGTTTTATATTTAGCTTATGGCGCTAATTGTTGGTTAAGAGTCGATAAACGCTCTGGTGTGCCTATATCGTCCCATTGGCCAATATAGAGTTCAGTGGAGACTAAATGTTCATTTATTTTTTCACGCAGTAAAGGCCCTAACGGGCGGGTACCTAGGGCCAGCCCTTCAAAGAAATCAGCCTGATAACGGCCAATTCCAGAAAAAGTATAGCGCTGTTCACTATTAGGTAAGTGGCTTAGGGTAAAATCACCCTCTGGGTTATGCGCAGGATTTTCAACCAATACAATGTGCGCTTCTTTTGGCTGTAAATGCAGCTGCATTAATGCACTAATATCGTAGTCGCTGTAAACATCACCATTAATAACAATAAATGACTCACCTAATAAAGGAAGTGCTTGAATAATACCGCCTGCAGTTTCAAGCCCGCCAGTTGCTTCCTGGCTATAGGTAATACTTACACCCCATGCACTGCCATCTGCAAAGTAGGTTTTTATTTTATCTCCTTGCCACGCAAGGTTAATCACAATTTGCGTTATACCAGCCGCTTTTAAGCGCATAATATGATGTTCAATAAGTGGTTTACCTGCTACACATAACATAGGTTTTGGCAACTGTGCGGTGAGCGGCATCATACGTTTACCGCGTCCAGCAGCTAAGATCATGGCCTTCATAATTGTTCCTCTTTTAACCGCTGCTGTACCTTTGGCACCACGTAACTTTTTACCCAATCAGACAAACCACTAAGCTCTGGGTACTCTGCCGCCACTTCAACAATATAAGTTAGTGTCGGTAGTATATTCGCTAAGTAACCTTTTTTGCCATCCCGTAAAAACAAGCGACAAAAAATACCCGCTGCTTTTAAATGGCGCTGCAAGCCGGTTAAATCAAACCAATACTTAAATTGTGCGAATGACTCGTTAGTTATTAAACTTTGGCGCTTAAATTCGTCATAACCAAACTCAAGTAAATGAGTCAGCTCGTCGTTGGGCAATTTAAAATAACAATCTCTTAAAAGCGAGACTAAGTCATAACATAACGGACCTTGTACCGCGTCTTGATAATCAATAATTGCCCATTGCTGCTCGCAGCGCATAATATTACGGCTGTGGTAATCGCGATGCATAGTCACTGTGGGTTGTTCAAGCAGTGTATTGATTAGCAGCGCAGCACTTGTTTGCCATATATTTTGTTGCTCAGCGCTGAGCTCTGTACTAATAAAATCATTAACTAACCAATTTTTAAAAATATCCAGCTCAAGTGCAATAAAGTCATGGTCATACGGATTCATTGACGGAGCTTTAGGCGTTTTAGCCCACTTGGCACTTAAACTGATCAGCTGCTGGTAATGCTCGCTGCGATTGGCATCATCAAGCAAGTCAGCTAAATGGGTGTTACCCAAATCACTTAAAATAAAAAAACCTTGCTGCTCATCACTATGAATAATGGATGGTAATAAAAACCCATGCTCAGAAAACACCTTATTTAATGCAATATAAGGGACGTTGTTAACTTTTTTTGGATCTGAGTCCATCACAATAAAGCTTTTATTTTCAGCGCTTAACCTATAATAACGGCGAAAACTGGCATCTGCGGTTATTGCATTAAGCGCGCAGGATTGCTCACTAAAGTGAGTATTAATAAACTGTTGTAAACTCTCAAAACGTGTCATTTTATAAGCTATCTATTTTTCACTAATTACTTTGCTATTGTTTTCCTTTATTATGTATAGCTTGTAACTAATCACAGAGCATAAAGGTCGATAAATGAGCAAAACCTGGGGCATTTTGATGCTAAGCGTACTGAGCGCACCATCGCTTGCCGAAACTGAACTGACACACAACTTTTGTGGCACTTCAATGCAAACCAGAGCTTGGCAACCGCTAGCTGGCCTTGAGCTTGGAACGGTTGATATCAGCGCTGATGACGTTGAGCTTTTAGGCACACAAAGCGCTGAATTTACTGGTAATGTTGATATTAACACCGTTAACATGAGTTTGTCCGCACAATCAGCACTGATTGATAAACAACGCGGCTTACTCAATGCCACCGGCCCTATTACCTATCGCGATTATGTGAGCAAAGTTCAAAGTGCGGGCTTAAACGCCGATTTAAATAACTCAGCCTTTAGCTTATTAGGCGCACAATACAGCCTAACACAACAGCAAGGCAAAGGCGGCGCGGAAAAACTCACCATCGACAAGTCTGGCTTAATGCTGATGAATGCAAGCTTTACTGCTTGCCCTGGTAATACGCCTGTGTGGGCGATTGAAGCCGACGAAATTAATTTATCACGAGAAGAAGGCTGGGGTGAAACCTACAATGCGGTGCTACGTATTTTAGACACGCCAGTACTCTATTTACCTTATTTTACTTTCCCACTCGATGAGCGCCGTAAGTCAGGCTTATTAACGCCCAGCTTTTCAAGTTCAGATCGTTATGGGTTAGAGACTATTACGCCTTATTATTGGAATATTGCTCCAAACTATGATGCAACCATTACGCCGCGTTATATGTCACGTAAAGGTTTACAGCTACAAACTGAATTTAGATATCTAACTCCAGAACACCAAGGTTTAGTGGCTGTCGAATACTTAAATAAAGATGACTCAGAGCCTGAGCTTGACGAGCGTTTTTTGTTTCATTGGCAACAAAAAAGCTATATAGGCGAAGACTGGCGAGCCAGTATTGATATTACCAATGTCAGTGATGATAACTACCTCACTGATTTAAACTCAACTTATGCAAGTAAAACCGATACTCAGCTTTATCGTACCGGCTCACTAACTCATATGGGCGAGATGTGGCGTACTGATATAAAAATACAAAACTTTGAAGTACTCGGTGACCACTTAGAGTCATATACAGCCTTACCGCAAGTTAACTTTACACAAACTACGCCGTGGAAAATTGATTACTTCGATTTTACTGTTTCAGGGGAGCTGAGCCACTTTACTAATAGCTCAGCGGTTATTGATCAAGCAACTCGCGTGCATATAGAACCTAAAGCACGCTTTGATTACAAAGAGTATGCCTGGTCGTTTTTATCTGAAGTGAGCTTATTGCAAACTAACTATAAACAAGACGGTGATTTACAGGGTACACAGTATAGCGATAATGTTTCGCGCACATTGCCAAAAGTGCGCTTATATTCTCAGCTTAACTTTGAGCGTGATACCTCAATTTTTATCGACGATGGTATTCAAACCTTAGAGCCACAAATTCAGTATTTATATACGCCTAACAAAGATCAATCTGACATTGGCTTATACGATACCACTAAATTACAAGATGACTTTTTTGGCTTATTTAGAGATGCGCGTTTTTCAAGTGTTGACCGTATTGCCGCTGCAAATCAGTTTACGCTTGGGGCAACCACCCGTTTATTTGATAATAAAAATGAAGAAGTATTTAATTTCAGTGCTGGCCAAATATTTTATTTAAGTGATTCAGCCAAGCCCACAGAGCAAGGGCTGAATAGCGACAGTAACTACAATGCCTTGTTTGCAGCGCAAACCATGTTACATTGGCATCGCCGCTGGTATTTATCGGGTGGAATTCAGTACGACACGGATGGCAAGCAAATTATCCAGTCAAATTTAACCTTAGATTATAAAGGTGACGATAATCAGCTGGTTCAATTGAACCATCGCTATGCAAATGATGTCTCAGGAAATACAATCGAACAAGCGGGCTTATTTACAAGCATCCCTATTAGTGACGAATGGCAATTTATTGCAAGTTACCATCGCGACCTTGATAATAACCGCAGTATTGAAGTATTTAGTGGATTACAGTATGAATCGTGCTGTTGGGCGTTCCAAATTACTGGCCACCGCCAAATTGAAACTGATTTAAATCAGTCAATTGGGCAACCCCAAGCCACTTTTGATTCAAGCATTCGTTTGAATTTTGTATTAAAAGGGCTTGGTAGTAAAAGCCGTTATGATGCTCAAAAATTATTACAACAAGGTATTTTTGGTTATCGTAGGCCGTATTTTCTTAATGACTAAGCTGCATTTTGTATAGTAAAAATTTACAAATAACTATATCAATCTAGTCGCTTTTAGCATTACAACAGTACTATTAGTAAGAGTAGTAAAAAGAATATGAATTTAAAAAAATTATTAACATCAGCAGTTTTAACGTTTAGCTTATGCCAAAGTGCATTCGCCGCACCGGTCGAAATAGATAAAGTGATTGGTATTGTAAACCAAGGCGTTATTTTAAAAAGTGAAGTAGATACCATTGTTGATCGTGTTAAAAAGCAAGCAGAAGAACAAAATCAACAGCTGCCAAAAGACGAAACACTACGTGTACAAGCAATTGAGCGCTTAGTTAATCAAACGCTAATGATGCAAATGGCTGAGCGCATGGGCTTAGAGATTTCAGATAGCCAGCTTGACCAAACACTTGCCAACATGGCCAAAGAGCAAGGCGGTACAATTGCTGATTTACGTCGTACTATTGAAGCGTCGGGTGAGAGCTTTCAAGCTTACCGTGAAGAAATTCGTAAAGAGATAACCACGCAACAAGTAACGCGTGCAAACGTAGACCGCCGTATATATGTAAGTGACCAAGAAATTGATAACTTACTAAAAATTATGGATAGCCAAGGCCAAAATGCCGAAGAATACGATATTGGTCATATTCTTATCGATATTCCAAGCGGGGCAAGTGCAGACGACGTAAGCTCTGCAAAAACACGCGCAGACAAAGTAATTGAGCTGCTGCAAGACGGCCAAGAATTTAAGCGTATTGCTATTTCTTCATCAAGTGGCTCAAAAGCGCTTGAGGGAGGTCAATTAGGCTGGATGGGCATTAACGAAATGCCATCTTTATTTGCAGAAGCTGTAAAAGGTCAAAAGAAAGATGCGATTATTGGCCCGCTTCGCTCTGGCGCAGGTTTTCACATTATTAAGGTGCAAGACGTACGTGGTCGCCAAGTAGTAGAAACCACAGAAGTTAAATCTCGTCATATTCTTATTAAGCCTTCAATTATTTTAAGCGAAGAAAAAGCCCGCACTATGCTAACTGGCTTTGTTAAGGATTTACGTGCTGGAAATGCTGACTTTGCAGAACTAGCTAAAGAGCACTCGCAAGATCCAGGCTCAGCACTTAAAGGCGGACAATACGACTGGACTGATCCAACTACCTACGTACCTGCGTTTAGAGATACATTACTATCTCTTGATCAAAACGAAATCAGCGAACCATTTAGAACTCAGTATGGTTGGCACATTGTACAGTTATTAGATACACGCGTTGCTGATAAAACCGAGCAAGCTAAACGTAATCGTGCACATGGCATGTTGTTTAATCGTAAATTTAAAGAAGAAAGCTTTAACTGGCAGCAAGAAATGCGCGAACAAGCCCATGTTGAAATTTTCCCAACAGACGAATAATTATGACCTTAAGAATTGCGGTAACCCCTGGTGAGCCTGCTGGCATTGGCCCTGACTTGCTATTAAAACTGGCACAGCACAGCTGGGATGCACAGCTAGTAGCGATTGCAGATGCATCGCTACTAAAGCAGCGCGCTAAACATTTAGGTTTAAACATTAAGTTAATTGAATTTGATGAAAGCGCCGAAGCCATGCCTACAGCGGCTGGCAGCTTATATATAAAACAGATTGATTTAGCCGAGTCAGTTGAACTGGGTGAGCTAAATGACGCAAACGGTCAATACGTACTAGATACACTGCGTATCGCCAGTGAGAAGAATATGGACGGCACTTTTGATGCCGTTGTTACTGGCCCTGTTCATAAAGGTATTATTAACCAAGCCGGTATTTCTTTTAGTGGCCACACTGAGTACTTTGCTCAACAGTCGGGCACCGCTGATGTTGTTATGTTATTAGCTACCGAAGGGCTGCGAGTTGCATTAGTAACAACGCATATCCCGCTTGCTTATGTTGCTCGTGCTATTACCCAAGAGCGACTGGTTAAAGTGGCTAATATTCTTAATCATGACTTAAAAACCAAGTTTGGTATTGAGCAACCGCGTATTTTAGTCTGTGGCTTAAACCCGCACGCTGGTGAAGATGGCCATTTAGGCCGCGAAGAAATCGACACGATAACGCCTACACTTGACATACTAAGAGCTGAAGGGATGAACTTAATCGGTCCTTTACCAGCAGATACATTATTTCAAGATAAATACCTAAATGAAGCCGATGCAGTACTGGCTATGTATCACGATCAGGGATTACCTGTGCTAAAATACAAAGGATTTGGTAAGTCAGTGAATATAACTCTTGGCCTTCCATTTATCCGCACTTCAGTCGACCACGGTACTGCGCTTGATTTAGCCGGTACAGGCGATGCTGATGTTGGCAGTTTTGAATTAGCGATCCGCGAAGCAATTAAGCTCGCCCATGAAAAAGCACAGAATCAATGACCGATAAAGTACATTTAGGACACCGCGCCCGTAAACGTTTTGGCCAAAACTTTTTATTCGATGAATCAATCATCGATAAAATTGTCACCGCTATTGATCCCAAGCCGCAAGATAATTTAGTCGAAATTGGCCCAGGCCTTGGCGCTATTACTGAGCCTGTAGCCGATTTAAGTGGCCATTTAACGGTTGTTGAGCTAGATAAAGATTTAGCCCAACGTTTAATTGAACACCCTTTTTTAGGGCCTAAATTAACCGTAAACCAAGGCGATGCAATGAAGTTTGATTTTGCAAGCCTAGTTAAAGACGACAAAAAGCTAAAAGTATTTGGTAACCTACCGTACAACATTTCTACTCCTTTGTTGTTTCACCTTTTTGAATTTGCCGATCATATTGAGCACATGCACTTTATGCTGCAAAAAGAAGTGGTAAAACGCATGGTTGCAGGCCCAGGCAGCAAAACCTTTGGCCGCTTGAGTGTAATGACTCAATACTACTGTAATGCGATGCCTGTAGTAGAAGTACCACCAGAGTGCTTTAAACCTGCACCTAAAGTAGATTCTGCGGTTATTCGCTTAATCCCCAAAAAGGCAGAACAGCGCACAGCTAAAAGCGTTAAAATACTAAATACAGTCTGTTTAGAAGCGTTTAATCAACGTCGTAAAACACTGCGCAACAGCCTAGGCAACCTTTTAACCGCTGAAGAGTTAACCAGCATTGGCATTGATATTACCTTGCGTGCTGAGAGCCTGTCGTTACAACAATTTATTGATATAGCTAACTGGATTTATGACAACAAGCAGTAATATGGGATCACCTGTAAAGGTATCTGTAGAAACATTTTATGTAGAAGAGCAATCGCAACCTGAACTTGATAAATTTGTATTTGCTTATTCCGTTACTATAAAAAACCACAGTTTATGTAGTGCAAAACTACTTAGCCGCTATTGGTTAATTACCGATGCCAACGGTAAAGAAGTAGAAGTGCAAGGCGAAGGTGTGGTGGGTGAAACCCCAGATATAGCCCCTGGTGAAAGTTACAAATACACCAGTGGTGCAATATTAGACACTCCCGTAGGCACCATGCAAGGGCATTACACTTTACGAAACGAGTTTGGTGCTGAGTTTGAAGCACCCATAAATGTGTTCCGTTTAGCTTGCCCTAATATCTTACACTGATTAAAACAGCGACTAATGGCTGACTACGCAATAGGTGATTTACAAGGCTGCTTTAACGAATTTAGTTTATTGTTAAAGCAAGTCGACTTTAACCCTAGCAAAGACCACCTCTACCTAGTAGGTGATATTGTTGCTCGCGGCCCAGACTCCAAAGCGTGCCTTGATTATATTTATCAACATCAAGACAGCGTTAGCGTCACATTAGGCAATCATGACTTACACATGATTGCCTGTTATTTAAATAATGTTGCACCCAACCCTAAAGACAAACTAACGACACTGTTCAACAGCAGTAAACTCCCCGAGTACATCGCGTTTTTACAAACTCAGCCTTTAGCTCTTTATTTAGAGCAGTATGATTGTTTTATCTCTCACGCAGGACTTAATCCTGATTGGTCATGCGAGCAAGCCATTCAGCATGCCCAATTCGCGCAGCAATGCTATGGTGCTGACAACGCTCAATACTTCTTAAAAAACATGTATCAGCCTCACCCACTTTCATGGAGTGAGCAGCTTGATGACGCTGCAAAGTTTCGCTATATCGTTAATTATTTCACCCGTATGCGCTTTGTTACGCCTGATAATTTGCTTGATTTTAATGCAAAAGAAGCAACAGCCAATAGCCACTCATTAATTCCTTGGTTTTCTCACCCTAAAATCGTTAACGCTCAACATGACCTTATTTTTGGTCATTGGGCTGCCCTTGAAGGTCAAACTCCCTACAAACACCTGTACGCTCTAGACACAGGTTGCGTCTGGGGCGGCTCAATGACCTTAATAGATTTACAAAGCAAACAAAAAATTTCAGAAAAATCACAACTTTTGTCTAAATAAACTGAAAAAAGTTAATACATCTGTTAAGTTTAAGAGTGCATGTTAAATTACATAATTACAAACCATTCACAACTAAGTGTAAAAAATAGCAACACTCCCTTAATCTAATTAAGGACGAGGAGAATTGCCTTGTATTATTTTATATCCATAGTCGAATAGTTGAATTATGTATGCTTAGTGTGTGATGAAGTTTCACGGTAAATTTAGCAACTAACTATTAACAGTAAAAATTAATTATTTTTAATTACTTAACTTATTGTTGAAAGCGCCGATAAGTTTTAATAGACGTATTTTTGAATGGAAAACCATATGAATCTAACAGTGAGTCAACGTATTTGGGGTGGTTTTATATTTATCACTTTATTACTTTTAATTATTGGCGGTAACTCTTTAATAAAAATAGCAAATATAGATCGTTCAACTCAAAAAGTTAATCAGCTATCGCTTCCGGCATTAAACAAGAGCGCTCAATTACAAGCTGAATTTATTTTGATGAGTAAAGCTGCTCAAGCCAGTTTTCACACTTCATCTGCTCAAGAGCTAGCGCCAATAAAAGCACAAATAGAAGAACAAAAACAATTATTTGATAAGCTACATCGCGAGCTACAACAGGTAGTAAAAGATGACCCACAATTAAATAAGAGCAGCCTTGACGTTGAAAAAACCTACTTAAGTTTTTTAAACATTATAGAGAGTCTGCTGAAAGACAAAAACACTCAGTTAGTGCTTAATAAAAAGCTCAAAGCTCAATTAGAAACTGTTGAACTCGCGGCTGAAGACGCTAACTCTATGGTACTTGATATTATTGATATTGATGGCTTAGAAGATAACCACCCGCGTGCTTACCAAGCAGCTAATAACCTTGAAAATAACTTTATGTCTGTGGTTACCAGCAGCACCGATATGTTAACTGTTAAAACGCTTAACACGCTCGATATTATTAAAAATGAACAAGTGTATTATTTTGAAGAAGTCGTTCGTACTGTTGCATTAATACAACCCGCGATAGAGCAAAGCCATAGCGGCTTGTTTAACGACCTAAAAGGCTACGTAGATACGCTTGAAAGCAATATCTTAGGTAACGATAGCCTTTCAGCGAATAAAAAACGCCTTATTGATGCAATCAGCACAACTGAACGTGAATTAGAAGAATCGGAAAAAGCCACTAAAACAGCACTTAGCCAAATTGACGAATTAGTACTACAAGCAAGCGGCGTTGCATTTACTTTGCAAGAAGGCGTTCGCAGCGATGTAAACTCAGCTAATTTATGGACTTGGATAGGTATGATTATTGCGACTATCATCGCAGTGCTTGTAGCCATCATTACGGTTAACCGTATTACTAAGCCTTTAGCTGAAGTTAACCGCATTCTAGATATTGTTGCCAGTGGTGATATGACTCAACGCTTAGATGACAGCGCAAAAGATGAATTTGGTGAATTATCGAAAAGCTGTAATACCTTAATTGATAGCTTACGCAGCTTAATTACCGGTATTATTTCGCGTTCAACACAACTTGCTGCCGCTTCTGAGCAAACCTCAACAATTACCGGTGAATCAAGCAAAGCGATTAGTAATCAACAAGCGCAAGTAGAGCAAGCGGCAACCGCAACCACTGAAATGAGCAGTACTTCTCAAACAGTGAGCAACAGTGCTCAACAAGCACTAGGCGAAATCAAAAATGCCGATAAAGAAGCTGAACGCGTTAAAGGTATTTCAAATCAAAATAAAGCAACCATTGAACAACTCGCTTACGAAGTTGATGAAGCATCAAGTGTTATTAATAAACTACACAAAGACAGCGCCTCAATTGGTAGTATTTTAGACGTTATTCGTGGTATCGCTGAGCAAACTAACTTACTTGCACTTAATGCGGCGATTGAGGCAGCGCGTGCCGGTGAGTACGGTCGAGGGTTTGCTGTGGTAGCTGATGAAGTAAGATCGCTTGCAAGTAAA
This sequence comes from Pseudoalteromonas undina, assembly GCF_000238275.3. Taxonomy (NCBI): domain Bacteria; kingdom Pseudomonadati; phylum Pseudomonadota; class Gammaproteobacteria; order Alteromonadales; family Pseudoalteromonadaceae; genus Pseudoalteromonas; species Pseudoalteromonas undina. The sequence goes on along the minus strand of NZ_AHCF03000003.1, from coordinate 170,319 downwards.
ACTCAAGAGTCGACACAAGAAATTCAATCTATGATTGAATCACTACAGTCGGGCGCTGAAGAAGCAGTTAAGGCAATGGAAAAAGGTAAAGAACGCGCGGTTTCGTGTGTTGAGCAAAGTGATTTAGCTAATAGTGCACTGGATTCAATTACTCTTGCGGTATCGCAAGCGCACAATGTCAGTGAAGAGATATCAACAGCAGCACAAGAACAACAACAAGTATCACAAGAGATCAGTGAACGCTTAGAGTCTATTGTTGCTATTGCCGAGCAAACAGCAGAAGGTGCTGTACAAACGAATATTTCAAGTTCAGAAGTGGCTAAGTTAGCCGAAGAGCTAAGAATATCAGTAGAGAACTTTAAAGTATAAGAATCACACTGTAAGTAGCCTAAGGGCTACTTACAGTTTATACCCTAGCGAGCCATAGTAAAACACCCGTTCCCTCTCCAGACATGCTTATACACCGCACAATCTCACTCTAAATACACAACACCCAACAGCTTAGCCCGTAAAGTCATTTAATACTCTTTATGTTTTCTTTGGTTATACCAATTCGCTTAATTAAGTGGTCTATTTTGAGGCTGGAAAAACGTGTTGATAGCTAGGCAAAAAATTTGCTATTTAGTTGTTCTAAACGAGAATTTTTTAACGCAGGTTGCGACACGTTTAGCCCCGTAAAATGATTAAGTATTATTGCGGATTGGTATTACAAACAACTGATACCGTTATTAAAGAAATAAGCTATGGTGCCTAACAAAAGCCAGTTAGCGGTTTAATTAAATGGACACAATTACGGTGAGTATATTGTCGGTGGATAATAGAGTGGATTTTAAAAACAAAAAACCCAGCATAAGCTGGGTTTTTACACTTCTGAAAGAAAACTAAATTACTTGATTTTAGCTTCTTTGAAAATCACATGTTTACGAGCCTTAGGATCGAACTTTTTGATTTCCATTTTTTCAGGCATGTTACGCTTGTTCTTGTCGGTAGTGTAGAAAAAACCAGTACCAGCAGTTGAAACTAAACGGATCTTATCGCGCATAATTCAGTTCCTTAAACTTTTTCGCCACGAGCACGGATTTCTGTAAGAACCGTGTCAATGCCTTTTTTATCGATAATACGCATACCTTTAGTAGTAGTGCGTAATGTTACAAAACGTTTTTCACTTTCAACCCAAAAACGGTGTGTTTGTAGGTTAGGTAGGAAACGACGTTTAGTCGCGTTTCTCGCGTGTGAACGGTGGTTACCAACCGCTGGACGCTTACCTGTAACTTGACATACTTTAGACATGTCTATATATCTCCAATAACTTCGCTCGAGCTTAATTTTCCCTAAGGCCATGTATTTGTGCCCTAGAGATAAATCGAAGGGCGCTCTTTATACAGCTTTTACAGGCAAAGATCAAATACTGATCTTATCCAACCAGCTCATGTGTAAATTTGATAGCGGCTAATTATAAAGATCGAATGCCCTTAGGGAAAGTAAAAACTGCATTTAAATTAAACTAATTTGCCAAAACACAGTAAACCGCTCATTTTTAGCACATATCTGCGAGCGATAAACTTAAATAAGTCCCCGTTCGGCAAACGAAACACATTTTTCACCGCCAATAATAATATGATCCAATACATTTATGTCGACTAATTGCAGCGCTTGGCACAATTTATTGGTAATTAGCTTATCGGCCTGACTTGGCTCTGCAATACCGCTGGGATGATTATGTGAAAAAATAACCGTCGCTGCATTATTTTTTAAAGCCGCTTTAACAACTTCACGCGGATACACACTGGCGGCGTTAATCGTACCATAAAATAAAATTTCATCTTTTAATAAACGATTTTGGCTATCAAGATACAACACCATAAACACCTCCTGCTGCAGCCCTCGCATTTGCAAGGTTAAATAGTCGTATACAGCTTGAGGCGAGTTAAAAACCGCATCGCGAACAAAGCCTTCTTGCATATAACGCTGACTCAGCTCAAGTACCGCTTGTAGCTGTACATATTTAGCTGTTCCTAGCCCTTTTTGCGCACAAAATTCATCTATGCTGGCATTAAACAAATTATGCAGGGTTTTATTTTCATTAAGCAGGTGCTGTGCCAGCTCTATCGCATTCATACCGGGTAAACCAGTACGTAAAAATATAGCCAATAGTTCAGCATCAGAGAGTGCCTTTGCGCCTTTTTCTAGCAGCTTTTCTCGCGGTCTGAGTGAATTAGGCAGAGAGGTTAATTGCATCGTTCATCCTTGAAAGCGGTCAGTATCATATAACTGTAATGCAAAATTAAAAATTAGCGCGATAAAACGCATTTTATCTTAGCTGTCACGCTCAAGATTTGTTATTTTAGCCAGCATATTTTATAAAATTGATGAACAACCATGATTAATTTAACAAATAAAAAAATAGTGCTGGGAATTAGCGGTGGAATTGCAGCCTATAAATGTGCCGAACTCGTAAGACGTTTAAAAGACCATGGTTGTGACGTTAAAGTTGTAATGACTGAATCAGCAAAGCATTTTATTACCCCGCTAACGATGCAAGCCGTCAGTGGTGAAATGGTGTCTGACTCATTACTCGACCCATCAGCAGAAGCTGCAATGGGACATATTGAATTTGCAAAATGGGCTGATTTAATTTTAGTTGCCCCTGCCACCAGCAATATTATTGCAAAAATGGCCGCAGGCATTGCTGATGACCTACTCACTACGTTATTGCTCGCAACCCCTGCAAAAGTAGCCATAGCGCCGGCAATGAATCAGCAAATGTACGCACACCTTGCAACGCAAGCTAATATAGCCACTTTAAAGGCTCGTGGCGTTGCTGTTTGGGGACCAGGTAAGGGTGAGCAAGCCTGTGGTGATGTGGGTGCAGGGCGAATGCTTGAACCGCATGAATTAGTGAGTTTATGCACTGAACCTGCGCAACCACAACTCTTAGCGGGTAAAACCATTACTATTACCGCAGGTCCAACTCGAGAACCTCTCGATCCGGTGCGTTTTATATCAAACCACAGCTCAGGAAAAATGGGCTATGCACTAGCACAAGCCGCTTTATCATTTGGCGCGCAAGTTAACTTAATTTCAGGCCCAGTAACCATTACCGCGCCGCAAGGTGTTAATTTAATTAATATAGAAAGTGCTGAGCAGCTACTGCAAGAATCTCTCAGTTACGCCCCTCAATCAGACGCCTTTATTGGGTGCGCTGCTGTAGCCGATTACCGTGCAGCAAATATCGCCACGCAAAAAATGAAAAAACAAGGCGATGAACTCACTCTTAGCTTAGTTAAGAACCCAGATGTTATAGCAGCGATAGCAAACCTTACACAAAGCCGCCCTTACACTGTCGGCTTTGCAGCAGAAACGCAAAATGTTGCTAACTATGCTAAAGGGAAATTGACTAATAAAAACCTCGATATGATTTGCGCAAACGACGTATCGCAGAGTGATTTAGGCTTTAATTCAGAACGTAACGCACTTACTCTTTATTGGCAAAATGAACAACTCGATTTACCTGAGGCCAGCAAAACAGAAATAGCAATCAAAGTGATCGAACAGCTTGCCAAGCGATTATAAAAAGGCTGGAAACAAACTGAATAAAACATTAACATGATGACGCCTTGTGACCTTTTAGTGTAATTTTACTTCGCTAATATAGTTTAATGCTTGCGCAGTACCAGAGCTTCACGTAATACGTGAAAATACCGCCTTACTGGTTATTGCCCGCAGCAGCACTAGGCCGGTAGCTGTGTTATCGCACATTGATGTAGAAAAAATAACTATTAAAAAAGGAATGTTCATGCCTGCGACAAAAAAAAGTAATCGCAAAGAGCAAATACTGCAAGCACTCGCACAAATGTTAGAAACCAGCCCTGGCCAGCGTATTACAACTGCCAAACTTGCCGCAGAAGTTGGCGTATCTGAAGCCGCTCTTTATCGCCACTTTCCGAGCAAAGCGCGGATGTTTGAAGGATTAATTGAGTTTATTGAAGATACCCTGCTATCACGTATTAATCTTATTTTAGATAACGAAAAAGAAAGCAAAGCACGCGTATATAATACCTTATTACTGTTGCTAACGTTTGCTGAGAAAAACCCTGGCATTACTCGTATATTAACAGGCGACGCTCTACAAGGAGAACAAGAGCGACTTCGTGAGCGTGTACAGGGCTTATTTGAAAAACTAGAAACCCAATTTAAACAAATTCTTAGAGAGCGTAAGCTACGTGAAGGTAAAAACTTCCAAAGCGATGAGTTAACCCTAGCTAACTTTTTGCTTGCCTACGTTGAAGGTAAAATGAATCAGTTTGTGCGCAGTAATTTTAGTGCTCGCCCAAGTGAGCAATTTGAAAAACAATGGCCAGAACTTCAAAAAATTTGGTTATAAGGTTTTAGGTTTTAGGTTTTAGGTTTTAGGTAATCTTGCCAGCAAGGTTATTAAATTATTCTCCTATCATCAATTCCACATAAACTCTGTGTTCTTTTTATAAATTATATTTAAAAATTAATTTGAACACAGAGCAAAAAGTAAAAAATTGAAAACCACAATTAAACTTTTACTTCCCTAACTTTTTACCGATGCCAAACACCTCGCATCCCGTGGCCCGAAAATTTAACCTTTTACCATTCATTTTTCCCCTCTCATCTCTGCCTTGCTACCGCTTATCGTATCTACTCGAATTGTTATTAAAACTCGTTACAATAAAATAATGTTAAAAAACGAGAATCTATAATGAAAACACAACTCACTCTTATAGGCTGTGCACTTATTACCAGCTTAACGAGCGCCAGTGCCTTAGCAAATAAGCCATTAGAATTTAAAGATGTATTTGATTTTAAATCTGCAAAAGGCACACAGCTTTCTGAAAATGGTCAAATCCTCTCTTTAAGTGCAACTCCTTATCGTGGCAATGCCACTGGGCAAGTCTACTCGCTAAATAACAACAAGCTTATTGCTGAGGTAGAGCGAGGCACTCGCCCTACAATTAACAAAATGGCGAACTGGGTCGTATTCACCCAAGTGCCTACCCTACTTGAAAAAGAGACCACTAAGAAAAAAAGTGATTTAAAAAACAATCTAGTATTAGTGAATACCCAAACCGGTGAGCAACAACGCTTTAATGACGTAAAAGATTACGTACTCGCTAATAACGGCCAATGGCTTGCCTATCGTAAAAATGAGAGCACCGACGCGGATGATAAAAACTCCGATAAAGATAGCGCTATCACAGCTGATAAAAAAGATAAAAGCTACCCACTGGTTGTCGTCAACTTAAGCGATAAACGCACCCACACTCTTGAAAGTGCTTTCACCTATGATATTAGCGCCACCAGCGATCAATTATTAGTGAGCCAAAGCTATGTGGATGGTAATAATAATCAAATTACTTTATTTTCACTCAATGATTTTACCAGCACAGCATTAATTGACGAGCCTGGTGTGGTTGCCAACAAAATAGCTTGGCATCCAATCAATAAGAGTGTTGCATTTACTTTAGGTAACTATGTAAACGATGATAAGCGTCGCCGCCAATACGAATTAACGCTTTGGCAGAACGAAACGCTTACCACTGTGCAGTCACCTAACCCAGAATGGTTAATGGGTAAAACTGCAACATTAACGTGGGCCGAAGATGGTACACGCCTATACTTTGAAAACCGCCCAAAACTTGCTGCAAAAGTTAAGAAAAAAGAATATACCGATGAGTCGTCCCTGTATAACTTTGAGGTTATTCGCGACCAAAAAGGGTTAAATGTATGGCACAACAACGATGCACAAATTAAACCTCGCGAAGAGCAGCAGTGGCATAAAAACAATAAAAACAGACATTACACGGCGGTATACCATGTAAACTCGCAACAAGTTGTACAGTTAAGCACACCAAATATGCCAGAGCTGGCACTTAATACTGAACGCGCGGATTCATTATTAGGCTACTCAAATCTAGCCCATCTTGAAAAAATAATGTATGGCGGCTTTTTTGCTGACTACTTTGCGGTTGATATAAAAACGGGTAAACAAACACCTATTATTAACGACTATCCATTTAGACCTAGCCTTGCGCCTAATGGTCAGTTTGCTGCTTACTTTGATAACAACCAAGTACAGCTTAAAAACTTAGGCAATAACAAAGTGAGCGTACTCAGCAAAGCAATTAACGCTACCTTTGCCGATGACAAACACGATTACCCATCTAAGCAGCCTGGCTATGGCTTTGCTGGCTGGCTTAACGATAGCAGCGAAATACTGGTTTATAGTAAATATGATATTTGGTCGTTTAATGTAAATACCAAACAAGCCAAACGCTTAACTAATGGTAAACAAAGTAATACTCAGTACAGAGTAATCAAGCTTGATAAAAACCAAGTGGGCTTTAACAGCAATGATACTCTTTTGCTCTCTGCAATTAACTTACAAAGTAAGCAAAGTGAGGTGGCTAAACTTAATTTAACAACGCTTAACGTTACTAAAGTACTCACAGGTAATAAGCGTTTTGATGTAATTAAAAAAGCCAAAAATGCCGATAAATACTTATTTACTGAGCAAACCTATCAGCAATTCCCTGATATTTACCAAACTGACTTTAGCTTTAATAAGCCACAAAAGGTCACGAACTTAAATCCACAAGTTAATAACTTCGCGTGGGGCCAAGAACCTGAACTTATTAGCTATAAAGGCTTTGATGGAGAAGATTTACAAGGGGTATTAATCAAACCTGCCGGCTATAAAAAAGGCGATAAAGTACCGGTTGTGGTGTACTTTTACCGCTATATGAGCCAGCGTATGTACGATTTCCCTAAAATGGAATTAAATCATCGTCCTAACTTCCCAATGTTTACATCAAATGGCTACGCCATCTTTTTACCTGATATTCGCTTTGAAATAGGTCACCCAGGTAAGTCTTCAACTCAAACCATGATCAACGCCACCCAAAAGCTGATTGATTTAGGCATTGCCGATGCTAATAAAATAGGGCTACAAGGCCACTCATGGGCGGGTTATCAAAGCGCGTTTATGATCACTGAAACTGATATGTTTAAAGCTGTAGTTTCGGGGGCGCCAGTGTCTAACATGACCAGCGCCTACAGTGGCATTCGCTTAAAGTCAGGGCTTGCTCGCCAATTTCAATATGAAACAGGGCAAAGTCGCATTGGTAAAAACTTATTTGAAGCCCCTGAGCTTTATATTGAGAACTCACCAGTCTTTTTTGCGGATAAAGTAAATACCCCGATTCTGATTATGTTTGGTGATAAAGATGATGCTGTGCCATGGCATGAAGGCGTGCAATATTACTTAGCACTGCGCCGTGCGGGTAAAGATGCTACATTTTTACAATATGAAGGTGAACCGCATCACTTAAAGCAATTCCCTAATCAGGTAGATTTCTCAGTACGTATGATGCAGTACTTTGATCATTACTTAAAAGGCAAGCCAGCCGCTAAGTGGATGAACGAAGGTGAAGCGTTTATCGAAGAGTAACTAATAAACCGGCGCTATTTGGCGTCGGTTTAACATTTAAAACCAGTAATTAAAGACTATGTAAAATTTTAAATAAATACTAAATCACTATTAAAACTGACTTTTATATTCAGTTCGCGTATTCTAATCTCCTGATTTAAATAACCTCTATAACGAAATGAGCAACGCCACTCCCCCATTTTCAATCTCAGCCAGCATGACTCACAGCATTGCAAATATTAGTGAAGCTTTAGGTAAAATCAGTGCCTTATATTCGCCAGCAACTATTGAGCACTATAAGCAACAAAAACTCACCTCTATACAAATGAAAAACTCTGAATTTCAATTTACAGTATCTGACCTATCAAGCCCAGATAGCTTATTAGCTCTGCATCGCAGCTTAATGAAAGATCAAAGTGAAAAGTCAGGCCGTTATAGGGAGCAAGGTCTAGCGTTAAAAAATGGCTTACAAATGGCACCACAGGCAATTCGAGTGCCAAAAATGGTAGAAGAATTATTTGCGTGGTTTAATACAACTAACCACCACCCTCTAATCAGTAGTGCAGTATGCCATTATGAATTACAGTTTATTCAACCGGTTGCACAGGGTAATACTGAGTTAGCGTGTGTGTGGCAAACCCAACAATTATCACAATGGCATACGCTGTTTTCATTGCTAAACATTCATAACTTAATAGCGGCAACACGCCAACGATACTTTGAAAGCATTAACCTAAGTACCAAAACCGGTGACTCATCCGTGTTTATTGAGTACATGTTAGAGACATTACTTTCAGCATTAGATATTTTAGAAAGTGATTTAAAATCAATAACAAAAAGCCAAACCCCACAACACCCCCCTCAAGTTAAAAACACTATACACTTAGACATACAAGCCCCCCAAGTCATCGCTTTAATAAATGTATTTAACCAAAGCGAAAAACCATTAAACCGACAAGAGCTACAAAACCAGCTAGGGTTAAAAGATCGAAAACATTTTAGAGAGCGCTATTTAAAACCTGCAATTGATGCAGGCATAATCGAAATGACTATTCCCGAAAAACCGAATAGTAAAATGCAGCAATATAGACTTAAAAGTTAGAAATAAAAAATGCCACTTAAGAGCTTAAGTGGCAGGTTTAATAAGCCGCGCTGAGCGACTTTTTACGCGTATTGCCCAGCGGCAAATCCACAGCTCCACGCGTATTGGAAATTATAGCCTCCTAGCCAACCCGTTACATCGGTCACTTCACCAATAAAGTATAAACCTTTGGCTTTTTTAGCCTCAAATGTTTTTGAGCTTAGCTCATCGGTATCTACACCACCTAAAGTCACTTCTGCGGTTCTGTAACCTTCGGTACCATTTGGCTTAATTTGCCAAGCATGAATATAATCCGCGAGTGCATCTATTTGGCCATGCGTTAGCTGGTTAATATTGCAATCAGGAATAGCTTTACTGTCATAGAGTATTTCAACAAAACGCTTAGGTAAGATAGTAGCAAGGCTATTTTTTAACGATTTTTGCGCTTGCGTTTCTCGCCAATCGGCTAGCTGTTGCTTTAAATCTAGTTCAGGTAATAAATTGATCGTCACCGCCTGACCTGCTCGCCAAAATGAGCTTATTTGTAATATGGCAGGCCCGGATAAGCCGCGGTGAGTAAATAAAATATTCTCTTTAAATACAGTGCCATCTTCGCTTGCAACTTCACAAGAAATACTAATACCCGAAAGCCCTTCAAAACGCTCTTTATCGTGCTGATGTAAGGTAAAGGGAACTAGAGCGGCCATCGTCGGCAATACCTTTAAACCAAATTGCTCTGCAATTTTATAACCTATTGGCGTCGCGCCAAGTTTAGGCATAGTTAAACCGCCAGATGCGACAACTAACGACTCACAGGTCAGTGTTTCTTGCTCAGTTGTGACACTGTAACCTGTTGCTGTTTTAGCTACATTTAACACTTCGCTGCGTAGTTTAATTGTAACACCCGCCCACTCACACTCTGTTAGTAAAATATCAACAATGTCTTGTGCGCTATTGTCACAGAATAATTGTCCCAATGTTTTATGGTGATACGCCAAACCATGTCGGTCTACAAGCTCTACAAAGTCATGCTGGGTATAACGACTTAAGCACGACTTTACAAAATGGGGATTAGTGCATAAATAGTTATTAGGGCTCGCATTTTCGTTAGTAAAGTTACAACGCCCGCCGCCACTAATTAAAATTTTACGTCCTGGCTTTTTACCCATATCAAGCACTGTAACACTTCGGCCGCGATATCCTGCTTGCGCTGCACACATTAAACCTGCAGCTCCGGCACCGATCACTATCACATCAAGGTGAGTCATTTGGTCATCTCTTAAAAACTTTGGTGAATTATAACAAAGTTTCGGTAACAACAAGATAGCTGTTATATTGTTTTTAATTTATCAATAAAGATTAAATAATGATAAAAAGCACCAAATAAATCTAATACATTAGGATCGTCAACATAATAAAAACAAATACAAAACGACTGAAAGCTTACTGAATTCACGGTTATAACTAAATGAAATAGGCACATACGTATTTAATATTTCAAAATAGTTAACAGATCATTTACCTTTGTACCCGCTTTGTGGCTTTCCACAAATAATAATAAAACTAAGGGTAATTATGACTTCTAATGATTCATTTAAAAAATGCGCTGTTGCGCTAACAATAAGTACACTATTTGCAGCCAGCTCAAGCATGGCAAATCCAGAACAAGCAATCTCACCTTCTATGGCTGAAACCTCAGCTAAAATGCAAAATCAAGGTGGGTTTGAAACTCAGTTCATTATCAAATATAAAAATAATAGCGATATGATGAACGTATCAACAACTGAAGCATCGCCTGCAATGATGAATAAAAAAGCGCAAAGCTTTGTAAAAAACTTCACCTCAAAAAAAGGTAAAGTTAAAGCTAAATATATCCGCGCAATGGCATTGAATGATCATCACGTAATGCGTGCCGACAAAAAGCTTAATGCTGAAGAAGCACAACAGTTTATGCAAGAAATGGTCAATTCAGGCAATGTTGAATACATTGAAGTCGATCAAATGTTAAAACCATTTGCAACACCAAACGACCCTCGTTATGGCGACCAATGGCATTACTATGAGCAAGCCGGTGGCCTAAATCTACCAACAGCCTGGGATACTGCTACAGGTAGCGGCGTGGTTGTAGCTGTTCTTGATACTGGTTACCGTCCGCACGCTGATTTAAACGCCAATATTTTACCTGGCTACGATATGATCTCTAATCTATCAGTCGCTAATGATGGCAATGGCCGTGATAACGATGCTCGCGATCCAGGGGATGCTGTTGCAGCCGGAGAATGTGGTAACAACGGTGCACAAGGTTCTAGCTGGCACGGTACTCACGTAGCAGGAACTGTTGCTGCGGTAACTAATAACGGTGAAGGTGTTGCTGGTGTTGCTTACGACGCGAAAGTAGTGCCTGTACGTGTGTTAGGTAAATGTGGCGGTTTAACCTCTGATATTGCTGATGGTATTATTTGGGCTTCAGGTGGAAATGTGTCGGGTACATCGGCAAATGCTAACCCTGCTGATGTTATAAACATGAGCTTAGGTGGTGCAGGTGCATGTAGCTCAACGACTCAAAATGCTATTAATACAGCACGCAATAACGGTACTGTTGTTGTTATTGCCGCAGGTAACGATAACGATAATTCTGCAAACTACAACCCAGGTAACTGTAGTGGTGTTGTTAACGTTGCATCAGTTGGCCGTAACGGTGGCCGCGCATATTACTCAAATTATGGTAGTAATATTGATGTAGCAGCCCCAGGTGGCGCGCAAAGCTTTGCAAATGATTCTGAGGGTGTTTTATCTACTTACAACTCAGGTTCAACAACACCATCAAGCGACAGCTATGGTTTTTCGCAAGGTACATCAATGGCTGCACCTCATGTTGCGGGTGTTGCTGCATTGATCAAACAAGCTAAACCAAATGCGACTCCTGATGAAATTGAAAACATCTTAAAAACAACCACTCGCTCATTCTCTGCAACATGTACTAGCTGTGGCACAGGTATTGTGGATGCTGCAGCCGCTGTTGCCGCAGCATCAGGTGGCACACCACCGCCAACATCAGGTGATAATGAGCTTGTTGATGGACAAGTGAAAACGGGATTAAGTGGTGCAGCAAGTGCACAAGACTTTTACACTATGACAGTCCCAAGCGGTGCCACTAATGTTACTTTCACTATGAGCGGTGGTACAGGTGATGCTGACTTGTATGTACGTGCTGGTAGCAAACCAACTACCTCTACATACGACTGTCGCCCTTATAAAGGCGGTAACAGTGAAGAGTGCTCTATTGATAACCCAACCCCAGGTACTTATCATATAATGTTAAATGGTTATTCTGCCTACACTGGTGTTAGCTTAGTCGGTAACATTACAGGTGGTTCAACCGGTGGTGGTTCAGGTACACCTCAAGCAGGTGGTGGCACAGTGTCTGATGTTACTGCAAATGCAGGTCAGTGGAAACATTACACGCTAGATGTGCCAGCTGGCATGGCTAGCTTTACAGTAACAACGTCTGGCGGCACCGGTGATGCAGATTTATTTGTAAAATTTGGCAGTCAACCAACTAGCTCAAGCTATGATTGTCGTCCTTATAAAAATGGTAACGCTGAAACATGTACATTTAGTAACCCTCAAGCGGGAACATGGCATCTAAGCGTAAATGCGTATCAAACCTTTTCTGGTTTAACGCTAAGCGGTCAATACCAGCCGTAAACTACTTTCTCCTTAGATAAAAAAAGCCGATACATATGTATCGGCTTTTATTCAATACCTAAAACAGCTTAGTTATAGCTTGGCTAAAACGGCTTCAGCACTACTTATTACAAATTCTTTTTCTTGTTCTACAAGTAATTCGCTAACAACACCATTATCTACAACCATAGCGTAGCGCTTAGAACGCAAACCACCAAAGCCAGCAGTATCTTTTTCAAGCTCTAAGGCACGAGTAAAACTGGCATCGCCGTCTGCAAGCATATCTATATGTTCTGCATTTTGTGACTCGCCCCATGCTTTCATAACAAATGCATCATTTACCGATACACAATAAATAGCGTTAATACCCTTAGCCTTGAATTTATCAGCTAGCGCGATATAACCAGGCAAATGAGCATTGGAACAAGTAGGCGTAAAAGCACCCGGCACTGCAAATAATACAACTTTTTTATCTGCGAATAATTCATTATTAGTGAGCGTTTGCATACCTTCATCACTAAGCTGAGATAAACTTACTGCAGGTATTGTTTGACCTTGCTCTATCATATTAATTCCTTAGGATAATTACATAGTCTTTTAGCATACAGATTAATATTTAATTCGTCTTCGATTAATCGCTGTTGTTATCTAAACCTAGACCTTCTTTAATAGATGTCATTTGCAACTCTAACTGCGAGCCTATATCAGCAACTAATTCACTCGACTCACTTACTTGGCTTTTCATATCATGCATCGATAGAGTAAAGCCTTGGAGCAACTCATTTTGCTGTTTAGCCAGCTCCATTGCATCAATCGCAACTTTATTAGCCTGCTGCGCATTGCCTGCGACTCCTTCAGAGTTTGCTTTAAGCTCTTGAGCATTTGCGGTTTGTAATTGTGCATCCTCAGTTAGTGCATTGATTTGTTTATAAACCACTTGAGAGTTTTCACTTAGTAGCGCCAACTGATCATTGATCTCTTTTAACGAACCTTGGGTTTGCATTGCTAATTGCCTTACCTCATCGGCAACTACGGCAAAACCTCGACCTTGCTCACCGGCTCTTGCTGATTCTATCGCAGCGTTGAGCGCGAGTAAGTTTGTTTGCTCAGCGATGGTACGTATAACCGTAATAATATTACTCACTCCTTGCACCCCACTCAGTAATTCCTGAACACTATGCATCCCCTGCTCAATACGTTGCTGTGTATCAGAACTGGCATTAAGCATACTTTTAGCAAAACCAACACTTTGCTGCATTGCCTCATAAGTACTTTGGGCATTTTCAGCAGCCTGAGCGTTAATATGATTAACCTGCTCACCAAGTTGCTGAATATTAAGAAGCAGTTCTTCATTGTGATTTACCTGCTGATAACTCGTATTACTTTTTTGCCCAATAGTATGTAAATGCTCACTCATTTGCTGCATAAACTGACTGACTACATTGAGCATATTCGCTCTTTCTTGCGCTTCTAAACGCTGGCGCTCAATTAGCTGGTTAAAATACTGTGCTATTTCTCCTACCTCTGTTTTAGGATTATTCACTGTAATATTTTTTAACTCATTACTTTCTATTAAAAATGCAAACCCATCTCGCAGTTGTCGTAAAGGCTGTAAAACCTGTCTGCGCTGTACCCAATAGACACTAAAAGCTAATATTACTAATCCGCCTATTGCTATTCCAAACACCCAAAACACTTGTCGTTTCACGTTATCTTGCTGTGCTTTTAATGTTTGCTCTGCCTCAATCACTGTTTTTGATACTAAACTAATTTGTTCACGTAACTCATTCGTTCCAGAATCACGTTGTTTTGATTGCGATAAAGTACTGCTTAAATCGCGCAAATAACGTTTAGGCCAACTCACCAACTCCGCTTTTATTTCAGCTGCCAAATCTTCCGGTTCCTCATCTACAAATAAAGCAAACTCATCAACCTCAGTCATTACCCCTAAGTTCGGTAACTGCTCAATATTTATAGCTAGTAAATTTAGGGTTTTTATACTTTGTTGCAGGTTTTTCTCTACCTCAGGTTGGTAATCATTGATCAACTGGTAAGTCGATAAAGATAAATTAACCACTTCACTGTAATAATCACTCGCTAATTTATAATAATTAAGAGCGTTACTGGTTTGCATTGGTGCTTTTTGCGCATAATTAATGAGTGAAGAGGCTGAGCCGGCCATTTGTCTAAGCGCGTTATCTAACAGCGCAGTTTCATTGCCAGATAGTTTTCCAAGTGCTCTGTATTTACCATTAATATCTGTATTTAATGAAGTTAATTGTGCAGCTAAACGAATTTCTAATTCAGGAGGCAGCACCGTTAACTGTTGCGCTTTAAGCTGCTCAATCAAGGTCGATGATTGTTTTAGGTATTGGCTATTACCTTGTACTAAATAACTTTCCAAATGATCGGCAAGCTCGACCATTATGCTATTTTTTAATTGGCTATATGCGCTATCTTGTTGCTGAAGTTTAAGTAATGTATGGCTTGCCCATAACAAGGTAGCGGCTAAAAGGATACTTGCTAACGTTAATAAAATGGCTAGTAAACGGGTAAAAAATGATACACGCATAAATATATCTCAAAACTGACATACACATAGAGTATTGAGTTTTTATGACATTTTTATGTAATAAGAGTAATAAGGATAAATACTCAGGGGGGAACTAGACTTAAAGGTAGTTAAACAGGGTGTAAAATGACAATTTATCTAAGTAAAAAAACCGCGTTTAAACGTGGTTTTTTTTATTAATTAAGCTTTTATTTAAAGGCCTGCGCGGTCTTTAATAATAGGGATTAAAGGTGATCCAGCATGATTTGCCTCAGCCCAAGCAATATCGGCACCATCTTCAAGTGAGCTCTTTGATAAGTTTTTAACAATGTACTCGCCTGTATCAACTGCATTACTTGCAACAGCGTGACGCAATAAGTTATTACCATTACAGAAAACTGCATCATAGATATTACGAACTTTCACACGTGAACTTTTTAATTTGCTACGCAGACGGTTTTTATCATCACCAGCAATGTATTCACAGACTGAAACAGCTAACTGATCATTAGCGCTTGCAGGCGCAGTATAAGCAAACGAACCCGCTGCAATAGCAGCAATTACAACTAGCTTCGGTAATTTAATCATTGATTGGACACCCTATATTAATACTTTTTTCGTACTCGACTGTTTAATATTGTACCAACACGCTCAGATTTTGGCAATAATGTTAAGAGATTTTATTCAAAGTTACGAACTTATAACTATATTTATTTTTATCATCAGGAGCTATCAACATTTCATCTTCAATTTGCCAACTTGCAACATTTTGGTAATCAGGAAACTGTGTATCCCCTTCTACATCTAAGTCAATAAAGGTTAAATACAACCGATGTGCTTGCCCTAAGAACTGCTGGTAAATGTTTCCACCGCCAATAATCATCACCTCTGCAACATCATTAACAAGCTCAAGTGCAGCCTCAGGCGTGGTTACTGTTTCAATTCCCGCTGCTTTATATTTAGTGTTGCGAGTAATAATAATATTGCGACGCCCAGGCAGCGGCCTACCTATCGACTCAAATGTTTTACGCCCCATAATAACGGGCTTACCAGAGGTTACTTTTTTAAAGTGCTGAAGATCGCCAGGTAAGTGCCATGGCATTTTATTATCTAAACCAATGACACGGTTGTTTGCCATTGCTGCAATCATTGAAATTATCACACTAAACACCTAATTCTTTATTATTAAAAAATAAAAAAGGAGCGTTAGCTCCTTTTAAACATATACAATTATCATTAACGCTCGTAGACAACTTCTACGTCGTAATCATCTTCATCCCAATCATCCCAGTCATCATCATCGCCTTTAGTGGCTTTTTGATGGTAGGTATCCCATTTAAATTCAACCTCTTCGTCTGCAACTTCAACAAACTTTTCTTTAGGCATGTTATCAAGTAGCATCATGATGTCGTGAATTAATGGCTGAGTATTCAATTTATTAATTGCAGCAATACTATAAATATTTTCAGACTCACCTAACTCTTCTGCAATTTGCTCACATAAGGCCTTGGCTTCATCTTCTGGCAATAAGTCAATTTTATTAAATACTAACCAGCGAGGCTTTTCAGCAAGCTTAGGGCTGTACTGATGTAGCTCGTTAATGATTGCAAAAGCATTATCAACAGGATTTGAACCATCAACTGGCATAACATCAATAATGTGCAATAACACACGACAGCGTTCTAAATGCTTTAAGAAACGAATACCTAAGCCTGCACCATCCGATGCACCTTCAATCAAGCCAGGAATATCGGCAATGACAAATGATTTATTTGCTTCAGGACGAACAACACCTAAGTTAGGGATAAGCGTAGTAAATGGATAATCTGCTACTTTAGGTTTTGCAGCCGATACGCTGCGAATAAAGGTCGATTTACCGGCATTTGGTAAACCCAGTAAACCTACATCAGCGAGCAGCATTAGCTCTAACTTAAGGTTACGTACTTCACCAGGTGTTCCGAGTGTTTTTTGACGTGGGGCACGATTGGTACTTGATTTAAAACGCGCATTCCCCAAGCCATGGAAACCGCCTTTTGCAACCACAATTCGTTGACCATCTTGGGTTAAATCCCCTAATGATTCTTGTGTATCAACATCAATGATACGTGTGCCTACCGGTACTTTTACAATCAGATCTTCACCTTTTTTACCAGTACAGTTACGGCTTTGACCGTTAGTACCGCGTTCTGCTCTATGAAAACGCTCGAATTGATAGTCAATAAGGGTATTTAAGTTTTCATCAGCTTGTAGATAAACACTACCACCGTCTCCACCGTCACCGCCATCAGGTCCACCATCTGGAACATATTTCTCACGACGAAAAGACACGATGCCGCTGCCACCGTCACCAGCTTCTGCGCGAATTTCTACTTCATCTACAAACTTCATGATTACTCACTTTAGGGATTGGCTTGTTAATAACTCTATTATATACCTAAGTGGCCTATAGAGCACACTGAGCATAAAAACACTTGGGTATATATTTAGAGCTGCTTAAAACAAAAAACCCCGCAAAGGCGGGGTTTTTTAACTACCTTACTGATTACTCAGCTACGATAGTTACGTATTTACGGTTTAAAGGACCTTTTTGTTCAAACTGAACTTTACCATCTGCTTTTGCGAAGATAGTGTGGTCTTTACCGATACCTACGTTTGCGCCAGCATGAAAACGAGTTCCACGTTGACGAACAATGATGCTACCCGCTAGAACTGATTCGCCACCAAAACGCTTAACACCTAGGCGTTTGCTTTCTGAATCGCGACCGTTACGAGTACTACCAGCTGCTTTTTTATGTGCCATTTCTAAGTACCTCTAATTAAGCGCTAATGCCAGTGATTTTAACTTCTGTGAACCATTGACGATGGCCCATTTGCTTACGAGAATGCTTACGGCGTCTAAATTTAACAACCTTAATCTTCTCACCGCGACCGTGTGAAACAACCTCAGCTGTTACTTTACCACCGTTTACGAACGGTACACCAATCTCGATCTTCTCACCATCAGCAACTAAAAGTACTGAATCAAATTCAACTGCTGCACCAGTTTCAACGTCTAATTTCTCAAGACGAATTGTTTGACCTTCAGTCACACGGTGCTGTTTACCACCACTTTGGAAAACCGCGTACATAATTAACTCCGTCTGTGCGCCCTCAAATCGACGCAACTAAAATATTCTTCAATAGGGCGCGAAGTTTACGCTAATGCGAAAAAACTAGCAAGCCTCTTTTTGTAATTAAATGAATAAAAAGTAGCTGCATTGAGAGCAATTCAATATTTCCCCTATTTTATATTAAAATCCCCCTTTGCCAAGCGCTTTTTAACGGTTAGAGAAAATAAATTAGCAATCGCAAAGCAAGCCCACGCAGTTCAATTAACCGTCAAGGATGATTCAAATTTAAACCGCGCTGTTTAATCATTTATTCACCAAGTTAATAGGTCATTTAACCTACTTAAGGGTGTTTTTTTAAGGAATCATCACAAAATATCGAGCTAATGCGTTTTTTGTTGTACAATCTGCGCCGTTCACACATTAAAATTGGCTCGGAGATCAATGGATATAAAAGCTATCCAGGCGTTAATCGAAAGCGATATGAATGACGTCAATCAACTAATACATGCGCAAATGCGCTCAGATGTGGCGTTAGTTAATCAACTTGGTTTGTATATTGTTAACAGCGGTGGCAAACGTGTTCGCCCCATGTTGGCTATTTTGGCGGCAAAAGCGCTAGGTTACCAAGGTAAAGATCACATTACGCTAGCAACAATTATTGAATTTATTCATACCGCAACGCTTTTACATGACGATGTAGTAGATGAATCTAACTTGCGCCGTGGCACACCCACAGCAAATGCCGAGTTTGGTAATGCCGCCAGTGTTCTCGTGGGAGACTTTATTTATACTCGCTCGTTTCAGCTAATGGTAGGCCTTGGTAAAATGCAGATAATGCAAGTATTAGCCGATGCAACCAATATTATTGCTGAAGGCGAAGTGCTGCAATTAATGAACTGTAATGACCCAGATACTACTGAAGCCAGTTATATGCAGGTTATTTACTCTAAAACCGCCAAGTTATTTGAAGCTGCAACCGGGCTAGCTGCTATTATTACTGAGCAAGATGACAGTGTATTAAACGCACTTAATTTGTATGGTATGCATTTAGGCACTGCTTTTCAGTTAGTGGATGATGTTTTAGATTACAACGCTGATGCCGACCAACTTGGTAAAAACATTGGCGATGATTTAGCTGAAGGTAAGCCGACGTTACCTCTTATATATGCAATGCAACACGGTAGTGAGCATCAAACACAGTTAATAAGAGACGCTATTGAGCACTGTAATGGTATGGAGCATCTAGATGAGATACTCGCTGCACTTAAACATACCAATGCCCTTGAGTTCACTATGCAAAAAGCAGAGCAAGAAGCAGAGAAAGCAATTGCTTGTTTAGATTGCTTAGCTGAATCAAGTTACAAGCAAGCGTTAATTAGCTTAGCTAGAATAGCGGTTGACCGCGACCACTAAGTTATACTGTGTAGATAGTTCCGAGCAATAAAAAAGCCTGCAAGTGCAGGCTTTTTTATGGGTTAATTTTGGCTATTACGCCATAAAATCAACACCTTCTTTAATGTCTTTTTTCAGAGTTTCAAGCATGTCATTTTTTGCTTGCTCTTCAAATGCGCTTAGGGTGCCGTAAGAAAGAATTTCTTCTACGCCATTTTTACCTAAACGTACTGGATGTGCGAAGTACTCTGCATCGCCATTTTCAACAGCAACGTATGCATAATCTACAACGTCTTCACCTTGTAAGCCTTTAACTAAAGACATACAAAAACGTGCAGCAGCAGCACCCATTGATAATGTTGCAGAACCACCGCCCGCTTTAGCATTAACTACTTCAGTACCCGCGTTTTGGATACGTGGAGTCAGTGCAGCCACTTCTTCATCAGTGAAAGTAACACCTTCAACTTGAGAAAGTAACGGTAGGATAGTTGTGCCTGAGTGGCCACCAATTACTGGAACTTTAACGCTTGCTACGTCAACGCCTTTAAGCTCAGCAATGAACGCTTCAGAACGGATCACATCGAGTGTTGTAATACCGAATACACGTTTAGCATCATAAGTACCTGCTTTTTTAAATACTTCAGCAACAATTGGTACAGTGCCGTTAACTGGGTTAGTAATAATACCCACAAGCGCTTTAGGACAGTTAGCAACAATGCCTTCTGCTAGTGTTTTGATGATACCAGCGTTAACATTAAATAAATCAGCACGATCCATACCTGGCTTACGTGGCATACCCGCTGGGATAAGAACGATATCACAACCTGTTAATGCTTTATCTAAATCGTCAGCACCAAAACCTGCAACTTTAACATCTGTTGGGATGTGAGAAAGGTCAACAGCAACACCAGGAACTACTGGCGCAACATCATATAGTGATAATTCAGAGCCAGCTGGTAAACCTGTTTTTAATAATAAAGACAACGCTTGACCGATACCGCCTGCAGCACCTAATACAGCAACTTTCATTGGAATTCTCCGTGATTTGAGGTAGGAAATATTTGTGGTTCATAAGATAAAGAAATTAACGACTAAAAACAAATTTATCCTGCTTATTTTAGCTATATTTTCGACCATAGTTGTAAACTTTGCTGTTTAAACGCAGCAAAATGGCAACTTAAGCAAACAACTGCTGCATAATTATGCATTTTTGTGTAGAATTTGCAGTATCTATTACATAACTAATTAGACACTATGCAACCACAAGATAAACAAGAAGCATTGGTTAAAGCCTTTAAAGCACTTTTAAAAGAAGAAAACTTTGGCTCACAAGGCGAAATAGTTGATGCGTTAAAAGAGCAAGGCTTTGATAATATTAGCCAAAGTAAAGTGTCGCGAATGTTAAGTAAGTTTGGCGCGGTACGCACCCGTAATGCAAAACAAGAAATGGTATACTGTTTACCCGCCGAAATGGGGGTACCAACCGCTAAGAGCCCATTACGCCAGCTCGTTATTGATATTATGCATAACGAAATGATGATTATTATTCGCACCAGTCCTGGAGCTGCTCAACTCATTGCGCGTTTACTTGATTCATTAGGCAAAGCAGATGGCGTACTAGGTACTATTGCTGGCGATGATACTATTTTTATCGCACCAGCTAAAATCTCAGAAATAGACCTCACACTAGAGCGTGTTCGTATTTTATTTGATACGGTTTAATCACTAACGCTGTAATAAAGACGGCTATGAATAATACATAGCCGTTTTGTAATTGTTATAACTGCTTTAAAAATCGTACTGAGGGGGCAAAAAATGCAGAGCCCATATCCGCCTGAGTAAAATCAAGCCAGTGATCATAATTCTCTCCCTGCCCTAGTCGGCTAGTTAGCACTTTTTCGAATGCATCCCCTTTAGCAGAGCACGTAATCACTAACATACCTTGCTCATACACATCGCCATAAGGCATGCTTTGGTTAAGTAACAGTGCCTGACCTTGTTCGTCTTTTAATTCACTTCGGGTTGCATGGCTGCTCTCAAGTGCGGGGCTGAGCAAGGTATTATCAAGGCGTGTACGACCCATTATTTGCTCTTGTTCATGTAATGACAAATGCTGCCACAAGCTCAAGTCATGTTTGAAGCGCTGCACATGAATGTAACTACCTTGATCTTCAAAACTATCAGGTTTGTTTACTAACGCCGTTACGCGTTTTTGACGGCCATGTGGGGTATCGCCCGCATAAATAAAACCATTAAAATCACGACCATCTAAAAAACGGAAATTACGAACTTGCTCTACCAGCTCAACATCAGGGGTGAATAGTTTGAGTATTTGTAGTGCAAACAAGTGGTTCACGTCTTCTCTGTCTGAGCGGATTTGCACAAACAAATCACATGGCCTTGCACTCATAACAAACTCGCTATGGGTAATATTAGGAAAGCTTTGCAGCTCGCTTGGCATGAAATCAGGTAAGATATGCGGCCAATATTGCGCACCAATTGCCACCATGCAAGAAAGCATAGATTCAGAAAACTGATCACTAAACTCATCTTCAATATCGCTCACTTGTTTAAGCTTAGCGCGAAGTGATTCGTCGTGACCATCAAGTACATTAAAAAATAAGTGCAAACCGTGTAAGTTTGCTTCAGCACAAATCCCTGATTGCGCTTGCGCCATTGTTATTCCTTACTTTTTAGAGCAAAACACAGTGATTAATTACGATTTAAAAAAATTCACCGTGTGCGGTTTTATTTTTATTATAACCTGTTCATTAATTTCAAATGACTGGCCATACTGAGCTGCAACTTCTATTTCTTGTTCAGCAATAACCACAGTATATACATAAGCAGAGCCAATAAAGCGACTGCTTAGAATTGTAACGCACTCACACTGCAGTTCGTTATTGTTACTACTGGCAAGCTCAAGCTGGTGTGGACGCACATAAATAACCCCCTTTTCAGCCACTGCGTGTTGCTGTGGCAGTATTGATTTAACCACACCAAACGGCGTTTCATATTCAGTGGCTGTTAATGCAGTTGCGCTTAAGTATATGCCCTGACCCAGAAACTCTGCAACCTCCTTTGAACTTGGTTTAGCAAAAAGCTGCTCTGGCGTTCCTTGCTGCGCAATTTTACCTTGGTGCATAACAGCAAGTGTATCTGAAAATGCAAACGCCTCTTCTTTTGAGTGAGTAACAAATACTGCCGACACTTGTTGAGCTTTAATAATACGTCTTATATCAGCGATTAATTCAAATCGGACTTGGGTATCAATATTAGAAAACGGCTCATCTAACAATAGTAAGCTGGGTTTATAAGCTAATGCACGCGCAATCGCTACCCGTTGCTGTTGACCACCAGAGAGTTGATGTGGATATCTATCCGCGCAGCCAACCAAGTGCACAAGTTTTAACATTTCATCCACGCGAGCCTGTTTATCCGCTTTGCTCATACCGCTTAGACCAAAGCCAATATTATTCGCCACCGTTAAATGTGGGAATAATGCGTAGTCTTGAAACATCATGCCAATATTACGATGCTCTGGTGACACAAACGTATTGGCGTCACTGACTAACTTACCATCAATAAATACCTGTCCTTGTTTGGCTTCAATTAACCCTGCAATGGCTTTAAGCGTGGTGGTTTTGCCGCAGCCACTGGCACCGAGTAAACACACTATTTCGTCTTTACCTAAGGTTAAGTCTAAATCATCTACAACCTTAGTCCCGTTATATGCATAGCTCACACCTTGTAAAATCAAACTACTCATTTAACTATGTTGCTCCATTGAACGGTTAATAAAATATAACGGAATAAAACCTACCACCACTATAAATAAAGCTGATATGGAGGCCAGCTCTAATTGTTCATCGCTAACATATTGAAACACGTGCGTAGCTAAACTTTCAAAATCAAAAGGCCTTAGCAGTAAGGCTGCGGGCAGCTCTTTCATACACTCAATAAATACCAATAAACCAGCGGTTAATAAGCCTCGGCGTAATAAAGGCAAATGCACTAAGCGTAATGTGTGGCCTTGGCTTTTCCCCATTGACTGACTTGCCATATCAAGCGAGGGGCTAATGCGTGAAAAGCTCGACTCTATAGCACCATGAGCAACTGCGTAAAAACGCACAATATAAGCAAAGATAATCGTTAGTAAACTACCAGTAAGTAATAAACCAATATCTAAGTTATAAGGAGTCAGAATGCGGTTAATAGTATTTTCTAATAGGGTGAGTGGCAACAATACAGCAATAGCTAATACTGTCCCAGGGAGTGCATACCCGGTACTTGCTAAGCGCCCAGGTATAAGTGGGTTTACTTGTTTTGCAATGCGCTGATAAAACACCACTAAAACACTCAAAACAATAGTCACTACACTCACTACTGCGGCCACTTTCAAACTTTGCCATGCATAGCTAAAAAATTCACTACTCCACGCTTGATCAAAATACATGATTGCATACTTGAGCAAAACAACCATGGGAATAATAAATGAGATTATTAAAATAAGGCTACAAAACCCCGTTGCTAACCATGCAGACTTACCTTTAAGAATATAAAGCGCCTCACTGTTCACACTTGACTGACGCTCAAATACAGCTTGGTTACGACGGCTAAAACGCTCGGTGATCAATGCTAAGAATAGCAGTAACAACATCACCCCTGAAATTTTTGCTGCCGCAGTTAATGAGTAATAACCAAACCAAGTATCGTATACTGCGGTGGTTAATGTACTGACTGCAAAGTAGCTAACGGTAGCAAAATCAGCCATGGTTTCCATGCTGATCAAAGCCAGCGCAGCAACAATAGCACCACGAGAAAGCACTAGGCTTACTTTAAAAAAGCTTTTCCATGCACTTAATCCCATTAATTGGCTTGCTTGAACTAATTTAAAGGATTGTTCACGTAGTGCGGTTTTAAAAATTAAATATAAATACGGGTAGAGTACCAGCGCAATCATGATGATAGCCCCTGGCAAAGTGCGTATATCAAAAAACCAGTAATCATTGGGTGATTGCCAACCAAACCATTCTCTTAGTGTTATTTGTATCGGCCCCGCGTAGTCGAGTAAATCCGTGTACACATAAGCAATAATATAGGTAGGCATGGCAAGCGGCAGCATCAGTGCCCATTCAAACTGTTGTTTGCCAGGAAAACGGCAATAAGCGGTGAGCCAACCCAGTGGCAACGCAATCAGACAGCTAAGTAACCCTACACCTAAAACCAGCAATACGGTATTACTTATGTAGTCCCACAGCACGGTATTCCACAGGTGAGTAAATACCTCTGAGTCGCCTTGTAAAGATTCTACTAGCAGAAAAAACAACGGGGTCGACAGTAATAACCCTGTCGACCACGCAATAAGCTGCCACTTCGACAGCTGAAATTTATAAGTCATTAAAGATCGAACTTCACCTCATCAATTAGCTTAAGGGCTAACGGACGATATTTGCTAATTTCATCAAGCGGTAAGCTGTCTTCCTTAAAGCTTCCCCATGATGCAACCAAACTTGAAAGCTTAACACCTGGCTTGACCGGGTACTCCATATTGAGCGAGGCATACATATTTTGCGCCTTATTGTCGGTCATATACTCTATAAGTTTCAAGGCATTTTCAGGGTTTTTAGCATACTTAGTAATTACCGCACCCGATACGTTAATATGCGAACCACGGTTAGTTTGGTTTGGAAAATTAATATTAACCGCATCTGCCCACGGTTTTTGCGCTTCATCTTGCAACATTTTACCTAAGTAGTAACTGTTACCTAAAGCTAAATTACATAAACCTTCTTTAACGGCTTTCACTTGCGCACGGTCATTTCCCTGCGGCTTACGCGCTAAATTCGCTTTTACACCCTCGAGCCATGTTTTAGTCTGGACTTCACCATGATGAGCAATCATAGAAGCCACTAACCCTAAGTTATAAGGGTGTTTACCAGAGCGAGTACAAATTTGACCTTTATATTCAGGTGCAGCTAAATCTTCATAACTCAGCTCAGGTAATGGACCTAAACGCTCTTTTGAAGAGTAAACATTTCGCACTCGCTTAGTGAGCGCCACCCACTGACCATCGCCATCACGAAATGCAGCCGGCACATTCTTATTAACCTTCTCGCTATCAATAGTTCGCGTTAGCTTTAGCTCTTCTAACTGAATTAACGCACTAAAGTTAGACGTTAAAACTAAATCTGCTTTGCTGTGCTTGCCTTCACGCTTAACACGCTCGATTAGGCCTTTTTTAGCAAACACAACATTAGTTTTAATGCCTGTTTGCTGTGTAAAATCATCTAAAATAGGTTTAATTAAAAAAGGTTGTCTAAATGAGTAAATATTCACAACATCGGTTGCAACAGCAGGTGCTGAGATAATTAGTCCAACGACAAGCGCTAGTGTTTTTTTCATATTTTCTTACCTGACTAATAATTATTATCATTAATTTTACCGCGATGAACTAAAAAGTGCACACTTTATATAATTACTTAGTGATAAATACGCCCAAAAAAGAAAACCCTTGTAAGATATCTCTTACGCTTATGGCAGTAAATGAGTAAAAACACCCTGCATAACACCCCATAAATACAGCAAGCCATTGTATTTTAGATAATTTATAAATATTTCATTTGTAAGAACATAAACCATAAGCGGTTTTATCCTACATTTACTGCAAATCACTCTCTATAATTAACCCATAAATAAGCAACGACGCTTACCGAGTAAATGGAAACGGATTAACTACTCGAATACCAAGGTTTGGTTTTTAGGATAACAGGGATTTAAGGACAGGCTCAGGATGAGTATCGCAATGGATTGTTGCACAAGGGATAGCATCAGGATGATGCATAATGGATAACAACAGCGGAATAGTTGTTTATAAAGGATAGGGAACAAAAAGGACAGGCCTTAAAGGCAACACAACGGAATGGTAACAAAGGGAATGCACTCGGATGTGCAATAAGGATTGGTAATAGATTTTACCTTACAGGATGTTTTAGGAATTTATGGAGACAGGCCCGGATAGCCTATATTACATAGAACTAGAAAGTAATATTGTAATAACACGGATCGTAAAAATTGGAGTTGATTAGGTTCAATTGCAGGATGCAACAAAGTTAGAAGATTCCGCAAGCGCGACTAGAGATGGTTCGCGCTTTTCTTTTGCCTGAAAGTCAGCGGTCAGCCAAGTTATATATGTTTAGGCTATACTCAAGCGTCAAATTCAGCTTTTTCGTATTAATACCCTGCACTTTATTCGGGCCTGCCTTTGTTACGCTTACCAAGTAAATAAGCGTCGCGAAACTTAATAAAATGCTGTTCTAATTTAGTGCTCGCATCAACTTCACCAGCCAATGCTAATACCATAATAGCTACTTCTGCCGTTCCTAACTGATGAGCATGGGGCGCTACACGTAATCGGTAATCTGAGAGTTTTTCTGCGGTAATAGAAAGCACAGGTAAGTTATCTAAATAAGGACTCTTACGAATCATTTTTTTAGCTTCTCGCCATGTACCATCTAAAAATATAAACAATGGCTGTTTACCTGCATGCGTTTCAACCTGGGTTACCACCCTATCAGTTTCAACATCTTCAGCCGGAAAAATCACAAAAGGCTGATATTTATCATTATTCAACAATGCTAATAAAGCAGGATCTGGGGAGGTTCTATCCCAACGAAACGCATGATTATCAGGCACTATTTCCGCAATTAAACGCCCTGTATTAGACGGTTTAAAACTTTCATTGTGATACATAAGTAAGCATACTGCAGCGCTACAGCTTGCGTACTCAGCGTCCTCACAAATACAGTAATGCTTGGCAATTAAGCATTGCTCACAGCGATCCATTTTTCCACCACGGGCATTAAACTCACGTCGAGATTCACTTATTTGCTGAGCACGTAATGCTAAAACTGAATTTTTTAAACTCTGGGTCACTGTGGTTAATTACCTATAAACTGATGGCTGCGCATTGTAGCTAAAATAAAAGGAAATAGATATCTGCGGGCTGCGGGCTGCGGGCTGCGGGCTGCGGGCTGCGGGCGCTAGTAAAATAAAACACCGAGCTTTTTGCAAGCATAACTTTTATGTTGCAGGCGTGAATTTATCTCGCGCAGGTTTAATTTAGGGTTTTAAGCCCGTTGCCCGACACTCGCAGCTCGACATGGTTTAGTCTTTGTTTTTGCACCATAGAGACGCTGCGCTACACAGAACAATCTTTTGCTAAACGCTGAGGCTATAAAAACAAAAAACCCAAGCCGAGGCTTGGGTTTTTTATCGCGATTAACTAAAAGAAATTACTTCTTCTTTTTAACTGCTTTTTTGTTTGGTAAATCAGTGATTGAACCTTCAAAAATTTCAGCAGCAAGGCCGATTGATTCGTTCAATGTTGGGTGAGCATGAATTGTTAGCGCTAGGTCTTCACCATCTGCACCCATTTCAATACCTAGACCGATTTCGCCCAGCATTTCGCCTGCGTTAATACCAATCATAGCACCACCGATAATACGGCCGCTTTCTTTATCAAAAATAAGCTTAGTAGAACCTTCAGTACGTGAAGAAGCAATAGCACGACCCGATGCAGCCCAAGGGAATACAGCTGTTTCAATGCTTAAACCTTGCTCTTTCGCTTCTTTTTCAGTTACACCCGCCCATGCAATTTCAGGGTCAGTGTAAGCAATTGAAGGAATACACTTAGGATCAAAGTAATGTTTTTGACCAGAGATAACTTCTGCTGCAACATGGCCTTCATGAACCGCTTTATGCGCAAGCATAGGCTGACCCACTAAGTCACCAATCGCAAAAATATGTTCTACGTTAGTACGTAATTGCTTATCAACGTTAATAAAACCACGCTCATCAATATTCACACCCGCTTTATCAGCGTCTAACATGTTACCATTTGGTGTACGACCTACAGCAACAAGTACTTTATCGTAACGTACTGGCTCTGCCGGTGCATTTTTGCCTTCAAACGTAACATATAAACCGTCGTCTTTTGCTTCAACGCCAGTTACTTTAGTTGAAAGCATTACATTAAACTTGTCTTTAACATGCTTTTGGTAAATTTTAATGATGTCTTTATCAGCAGCAGGAACAAGTTGGTCTGCAAATTCTACAACATCAATTGCAGAACCTAGTGCACGGTAAACCGTACCCATTTCAAGACCGATAATACCACCACCTAAAACAAGTAGCTTTTCAGGAACATCTTTAAGCTCTAGCGCGCCCGTTGAATCAATAACGCGATCATCCTCAGGGATGAAAGGTAAGTTTACAGGTTTAGAACCCGCAGCAATAATTGCGTTATCAAAGGTAATGGTTGTTTTACCGTCAGCGCCTTCAACATCTAAAGTGTTGCTACCAGTAAATTTACCGTAACCAGATACAACTTTTACTTTACGCATTTTAGCCATGCCGTCTAAGCCACCTGTAAGCTGGCCAACAACAGAGTCTTTCCAAGAACGAACTTCATCTAAGTCAATTTTTGGTGCGCCAAAAGTAACGCCGTGAGATGACATTTCTGCAGCATCATCAATCACTTTAGCTACGTGTAAAAGTGCTTTAGAAGGAATACAACCAACATTAAGACATACACCGCCTAATGTCTCGCGAGATTCTACTAATGTAACTTCTAAGCCCAAGTCAGCAGCGCGAAAAGCTGCAGAGTAACCACCAGGACCACCGCCTAGTACAACAACTTGAGTTTTTAATTCGTTGCTCATGCTATTACCTTTATTGTTTGAACGGGACACAGCCCCAAAATTTAACTGCCATGTTTCTGCAAGGCAGAAAAGGGCATTTGTGCAAATATTGTATCATTGCAAATGATAAAAATCCCAGCTAAAAACAACTGGCTGGGATTTGATTTTACTCACTCTGTAGTGATCACATCACTAACTGGCGTATATCACTCATGTAACTTGCAAGAGTAACAGTAAAGCGTGCAGCAAGTGCACCGTCAATCACTCTATGGTCGTAAGACATTGAAAGTGGAACCATTAGCTTAGGCTCAAACTCTTTACCATTCCACTTAGGCTTCATTTCAGATTTTGACACACCTAAAATTGCCACCTCAGGCGCATTCACAATCGGCGTAAATGCCGTACCGCCAATGCCACCTAGGCTTGAAATAGTAAAACAACCACCTTGCATATCTGATGAACTTAACTTGCCATCACGCGCTTTAGCAGATACTTCCATTAGTTCACGAGATAGTTCAATAATGCCTTTTTTATCAACATCTTTAAACACTGGTACAACTAAGCCATTTGGCGTATCAACCGCTACACCAATATTAATGTACTTTTTAAGGATTAAGCTTTCGCCATCCTCTGAAAGCGATGAGTTAAATGTAGGGAACTCAGCAAGCGCTTTAGCAGCTGCTTTCATTACAAATACTAATGGCGTAATTTTAACACCCAGCTTTTTCTTCTCGTTAAGGGCATTTTGCTCTTTACGGAACTGCTCAAGGCTCGTGATATCCGCTTCATCAAACTGGGTAACATGTGGGATTTGTACCCAGTTACGGTGTAAGTTTTTACCTGACAGCTTTTGAATACGAGAGAGTTTTTTCTCTTCAATTTCACCAAACTTAGCAAAATCAACTTTTGGCCATGGAATTAAACCAAGCTCACCGCCACCAGCATTGCCTTTAGCTGCTGGTACTTGACCAGACTCAACTTGCTTAACCAGTTGCTTAACATAGTTTTGCACGTCTTCTTTAACAACACGGTTTTTACGACCCGTGCCTTTAACGTTGGCAAGGTTAATACCAAACTCACGTGCTAAACGGCGAACCACTGGCGATGCATGTGCATAAGCGCTATTGTTTTCAAAGCTTTCAGAGCTTGCTTTAGCAGATGATGCTGCTGGTTTTGACTCAGTCTGAGCTGCCGGCTTAGATTCTGTTTTAGGCGCTGGTGCTGATTTTTCTGCAGGTGCTGCAGCTGGTGCACTACCCGCCACTTCAAATACAAAAATCAATGAGCCAGTTTTAACTTTATCGCCAGTCGCTACTTTAATCTCTTTAACAGTACCTGCAAACGGCGCCGGTACTTCCATAGCTGCTTTGTCGCCTTCAACGTTTAAGATAGATTGCTCTTCTTCTACGCTATCGCCAACCGCAACCATCACTTCTGTTACTTCAACTTCGTCATCACCAATATCAGGCACGCTAACTTCTTTAGTGCTTGATGCCGATGTTTGTTCAGCAGGCTTCTCTTGTGCTTTTGAATCAGCTGCAGGAGCACTTTGGTTATCACCACCTGACACTTCAAAAACAAATACTAATGAACCCGTTTTCACTTTGTCACCAGTATTTACTTTAATTTCTTTTACTGTACCGGCAAAGGGTGCTGGTACTTCCATTGCCGCTTTGTCGCCTTCAACGTTTAAGATAGACTGCTCTTCTTCTACGCTATCACCAACTGCAACCATAATTTCAGTTACTTCAACTTCGTCATCACCAATATCTGGCACAGTAACTTCTTTGGTTGATGAAGCCGATGGCGCAGCAGGTGCTGCTTCCTCGGTTTTTTCAGCTTCTTTAGAGTCAGCAGCAGAGTCTTGCGCTTCACCTTCAAAGATGAACACTAAAGTGCCTGTGGTAACAGTGTCACCCACATTTACTTTAATTTCTTTTACCGTACCGGCTTGTTCAGCAGGTACTTCCATCGCAGCTTTATCACCTTCAACACTTAATAGTGATTGGTCAACTTCAACTTTATCGCCAACGCTCACTAGTATTTCGGTTACTTCTACTTCATCGCCACCGATATCAGGTACTTTAATTTCAATACTCATTGCAAACCTCTTATGCGTACAGTGGATTTAGTTTGTTAGTGTCGATGTTGAATTTTTTAATTGCTTCAACAACCACTGACTTTTCAACTTCACCACGTTTAGCAAGTTCAGATAATGTCGCAACTACCACGTAGCTTGCGTTAACTTCAAAGTGACGACGTAGGTTTTCACGGCTGTCTGAACGACCGTAACCATCTGTACCCAATACTTTGTAGTTATTGCTTGGAATAAATGAACGCGCTTGTTCTGCGTAGTTTTTCATGTAATCCGTTGCAGCAACAGTTACTGAATCGTTTAATACGCTAGTGATGTATGGCGTTTTTTGCTCGCTTTCTGGGTTAAGCATGTTGAAACGTTCAACATCTTGTCCATCACGGGTAAGTTCATTGAATGAAGTTACTGAGTAAACATCAGACGCAATACCAAACTCTTCGCTTAAAATTGCCGCAGCTTTACGCACTTCAGTCATGATAGTACCTGAGCTTAATAGCTGTACGTTGGCTTTTTTACCTTCGTAGCTTTCTAGCTTGTAGATACCTTTACGAATACCTTCTTCAGCGCCTTCTGGCATTGCTGGCTGATGGTAGTTTTCGTTCATTAGCGTTAGATAGTAGTAAATGTTTTCTTGCTCTTCACCGTACATACGACGAATACCGTCTTGCACGATAACCGCTACTTCAAATGCATAAGTAGGATCGTAAGAAATACAGTTAGGTACAGTGTTTGCAAGAATGTGGCTGTGGCCATCTTCGTGCTGTAAGCCTTCACCATTTAGCGTTGTACGACCCGCTGTAGCACCTAATAAGAAACCACGTGCTTGTTGATCCCCTGCCATCCATGCCATGTCACCAACACGTTGGAAACCAAACATAGAGTAGTAAATGTAGAATGGGATCATCGGTAAGTCGTTGGTACTGTAAGATGTTGCAGCAGCAACCCATGACGACATTGCACCTAGCTCGTTAATCCCTTCTTGTAATACCTGCCCTGAGGTTGCTTCTTTATAGTAAGAAACAATATCACGGTCTTGAGGGGTGTAATTTTGGCCATGTGGGTTGTAAATACCGATTTGACGGAATAAACCTTCCATACCAAAAGTACGTGCTTCATCGGCAATAATTGGCACAATATTTTTACCAATACCTTTATCTTTTAATAAGATATTAAGTGCACGCACAAAGCCCATAGTGGTTGAAATATCACGCTTTTGCTCTTCAAGTAATGGCTTGAACGCATCTACTTCTGGTAACTGTAACTTTTCAGAAAACTTAGCGATACGTGTTGGCGTGTAACCTTGTAGCGCATCACGACGTGCATGAAGGTACTTATACTCTGGAGAATCTTTTTCAAGCTCTAAGTATGGTAGCTCTTTCAATTGCTCTTCAGATACTAAATCATCTAAGCCTAAACGTGAGCGTAAGTGAGCCACATGCGACATATCCATTTTCTTAACTTGGTGCGCAATGTTTTTACCTTCAGCCGCTTCACCCATGCCGTAACCTTTTACTGTTTTAGCAAGGATTACTGTTGGACGACCTTTCGTTTCTTCTGCTTTTTTAAATGCAGCAAACAGTTTTGAAGGCTCATGACCACCGCGCTTAAGGGCGAAAATTTCTTCATCTGTCATATCAGCAACAAGTGCTGCTGTTTCTGGGTAACGACCAAAGAAATGTTCACGTACGTACGCGCCATCTTTTGCTTTATATGTTTGGTAATCACCATCAACAGTTTCGTTCATTAACTGTAGTAATTTACCTGTGGTGTCTTTAGCAAGCAGAATATCCCAACCGCTGCCCCAAACAAGTTTAATAACATTCCAGCCAGCGCCTTTAAATAGGCCTTCTAGCTCTTGAATGATTTTACCGTTACCCATTACAGGGCCATCTAAGCGCTGTAGGTTACAGTTAACTAAGTAACATAGGTTATCTAGCTTTTCACGGGCAGCAAAAGAAATAGCACCACGTGATTCTGGCTCATCCATTTCACCATCACCTAAAAACGCATATACACGTTGGTTTTTAGTGTCTTTTAATCCACGGCCATCTAAGTACTTTAAGAAACGCGCTTGGTAAATTGAAGAAATTGGACCTAAGCCCATAGATACCGTTGGGAACTGCCAAAACTCAGGCATTAATTTAGGATGAGGGTAAGAAGGTAGGCCTTTACCATCTACTTCCTGACGGAAATTATCAAGCTGTTCAGCACTTAAACGCCCTTCAACAAATGCACGCGCATAAATACCCGGAGAAATATGACCTTGGTAATAAACTAAATCGCCGCCATCAACATCATTTGGCGCTTTAAAGAAATGGTTAAAACACACTTCGTAAAATGCAGCAGACGATTGGTAAGACGCCATATGGCCGCCTAAGTCGAGATCTTTTTTCGATGCACGCAATACAATCATAATCGCGTTCCAGCGAATAATTGAACGAATACGGCGCTCAAGATTTACATCACCAGGGTAGGCAGGTTCTTGATCAACCGGAATCGTATTAACGTAGTTTGTGTTAATGCCTGTTGGCATATCAACACCGTCTAAACGGGCTTGTTCTAACACTTGCTCAAGTAAAAACTGAGCTCGTTCAACACCTTCTTCGCGCACAACCGATTCAAGAGCTTGTAACCACTCTTGTGTTTCTAGCGCGTCTACGTCAATTTTATTGACTTCAGACATATGGAGGTTTCCTTATGTTTAAAATACTAATTTTATGTATTGAATACTTCACTGTTAACTCAAGTTAAAAGTGAATGTACTTGCTTAATTTTGTTTGGTGCGTCTTAAACTACGTTCAATTCGCGAATGCTCTTTACCCGCTTCAAGCAATGCTTCTTCAATATAGGCTAAATGCGCATTACTCGCTAAGCGAGCTTGTTCAGGATTACCGTCAATCACTGCATCCATTAATAAGCGTCTATGCTCGGCTAATTGGCTGCTTATATCTGACTTTTTAAGTAATACCGTTAAATTTTGTAAAACATTCTGCTCAAGTAAGCTTTGCATCCCTCTTACTAAATGCAGTAACACTACGTTATGAGACGCCTCAGCGATGCAAAAATGAAAGTCATTAATCGCTTTGGCTTTTTGCTTTAATTCATCTTTAGCTAATGCAATCTGATCAAAGCTTTGTTTTACTTTTGCAAAATCGTTGCTTGTGCCGCGAAGTGCTGCGTAATAAGCCGCAATTCCCTCTAGAGCATGACGAAATTCTAATAAATCAAATTGCGATTCGGGGTGTTTACTGATCAAATCAAACAACGGATCAGTCAGCCCCTCTTCCAATTGATTTTTTACATACGTTCCACCACCTTGACGACGGGTTACGAGCCCTTTTGCCTCAAGCTTTTGAATGGCTTCACGCAACGACGGACGCGACACTTCAAATTGCTTAGCGAGTTCACGCTCCGGTGGTAACTTTTCTCCTGGTGCTAACGACCCCTCAAGAATCATGTTCTCAAGTTGTTGTAAAATAACATCAGATAATTTTGCCGCTTTAATTTTTAAAGACATCAATCAACGTCCGCGTTGTATAAGTGCTAGCAGCCCATTAAATAAGGCTTTTAACTGAATGACCTGACCAAAAGGTAAATTGGTCATACCAAATTTTGCCATACGTTATCAAAAACCGTAATTACTGTCAATTTACAGCAGTTTTAAAGCCCTAAGGCCAGCGTAACGTAATTTAAACAAAGTTCAAATAATACACAGATCACAGAGGGTAAAGAAAGGTTAATAAGATGAAAAACAAATGGTCAGACCAGATGATTTTAATTTTCGGGGTTCGGGGTTCGGGGTTCGGGGTTCGGGGTTCGGCAGTAGGATAAAACCTAGCACCTTATACAAACATACTTTTATATCATTGTAAGTGAGAGTTTACCTCGCGCATATTTGGGCTCTAGGTTAGAGGTTAAAGGTTTTAAGCCCGTTCCCCGTTCCCCGTTCCCCGTTGCTCATTGCTCGTAGCCCGCCAACTAATACCTAGAACCTAACCCCTGCTCTTTAGCTTAAACCACCAAATAAAGTCATTAAGGCAATTAATACTAAATAAAAAAGTACATTGCGCTTAACCAGTTTGATCATGCAGGTGGCTTCAAAGGTGCAACCATAATAGCGCTCTTCAACTTGTTCAGCCGCTAACGCCGTATAAGTAACCACCTTGCGATTAGGGCTTGAAAAGTCAAACACGTAATGCAGCCAACAGCTAGTCCCTTTATTAAAGTTACCAATCACTAAATAACCAAAACTGGTAATACGCGCTGGGAGCCAATCTAGCCAAAACAATAAACGGTGGATTAACTTAAAATGCTTAGCAATGACTTCATCACTATTGTCACTCACTAAGTCGGCAAAAGTGCGCACTAGCGCATAAAAAACAGCACCGGCAACACCCAATACCACAAACCAAAATATAACCGCACAATAAAATCGAAAGTTAACCCAAGCCAGCGTTTGCCCTAAGGTTTCACCTCCTTGTTGCTCCTCTGTGCGCTTTTGTCCCAATTGCAAAGCGTATAAGGTAGCTGCAGTTTGATCACCTCGAGTTAATGCATTGAGGTACGACTTATACAAAGCACGCTGTTTAGCACAACCAAAGCACACCAATAACACTGCCACATTAAAAACAAGCTGCCAAAGTACAAAGTCAGATAAAAAATACACACACCCAATAGCAATCACAGGCAGGAATAGCCAAATTAAAAACCCCGTAGCTGTGCCAAATAAACCTTTATTGGTCAATAAATTAACAGAGCGAGTTAAGTAGCCATTAGCGTAATAACTCATTTGCCAATGCGCAGAGCGAGCACCTAAACGCTCAAGTATCAGTGCTATTATTATTGAAACCAAAATCATGTAGTTACTCGCTTTACTTAGTTATTCAATTAGGTTAAAAAATTTACGCCAGTTAAAACTCTCTCCAGGGTCGGTTTTTCGCCCAGGGGCAATATCGCAGTGCCCTACTATATTACTGGCTGTTATTTTTGGGTAACGCTGCATAATAGCGTGCGCCAATGCAGCTAAACTTTGATATTGCGCATCGGTGTAGTTAGTTGTATCTGTGCCCTCAAGCTCTATACCTATACTAAAATCATTACAATTTTGTTGCCCAGCAAAGCAGGAACGCCCTGCGTGCCATGCACGTTTTTCAAAAGGCACGTACTGTATTATCTCGCCGCAGCGCTTAATAAAACAATGCGCTGATACCCTAACCCCTTCTAGGTCACTAAAGCTAGGGTGCGCATTACAATCAATACACCCCATAAATAAGTCATCAACGTAAGATGTGTTAAACCCCCCCGCGGGTAATGAAATATTATGAATAACCAACAGCGAAATATCGCAGTGAGCAGGTCGCTCGTCAAAGTGGCTACACGCCCGCTGGCTAATATTATTTATAACGCCTAAAGAATCTATTTTCATACTATTTATTTAAAACTTATGTAGCCCGCTGCCCATAGCCCGTTACCCGTAGCTCGCAGCGCTCAGGTTAATCAACCAAAATTGATGTATATCAAGATGCTAATAGATTTAACCCTATAAAGATAGCGTAATACTAAACGATAAAATATGATTAACGCGTTAATTTTTAGTTTAGTTGTTAGCTGCTTCTAATTAGTAATTAAACAGAGTAAAATTTAGTTAATTTATTATCTACTATGAGCTTTTTCATGTCTATTTCGCATACCCTAATTAGCCAACTTGTTACTTTAGCACTGGATGAAGACCTTAATTATCAAAGCGCAGAACAAGGCGATATTACCGCACAGCTTATTCCTCAAGCAGAGCAAGCCAATGCGAAAGTGATCACCCGTGAAGACTGCATTTTTTGTGGTAAAGACCTAATCATTGAAGTGTTCAAACAAGTCGACCCAAGTGTGGTTGTAAACATATGCGTTAACGATGGCGACTTTGTCAGTGCCAATAGCACCCTATTTACCGCATCCGGTTCTGCTCGCGCTATTTTAACGGCCGAGCGCACCGCACTTAATTTTGTACAAACGCTTTCTGGCACAGCCACCACCACCGCGCATTATGTAAAAGAGCTAAGTGGTACAAGCACGCAACTACTCGATACTCGTAAAACCATACCTGGGCTAAGAGCATTGCAAAAATA
Source organism: Pseudoalteromonas undina (assembly GCF_000238275.3). Classification (NCBI taxonomy): domain Bacteria; kingdom Pseudomonadati; phylum Pseudomonadota; class Gammaproteobacteria; order Alteromonadales; family Pseudoalteromonadaceae; genus Pseudoalteromonas; species Pseudoalteromonas undina. The sequence continues at coordinate 133,127 of NZ_AHCF03000003.1, read as the reverse complement.
CGCAGTTAAGTGTGGTGGCGGTGCAAACCACCGAATTGGTTTGTTTGATGCGTTTTTAATTAAAGAAAACCACATAGCGGCTTGTGGAGGAATTAATAACGCTATTACTCAAGCTAAGCTAAATCATGCCGATAAACCTATAGAGGTTGAGGTTGAATCGTTTGATGAGCTAGAGCAAGCCATTAACGCTGGCGCCGACATCATAATGTTAGATAACTTTAACCCAGAGCAAATACGCCAAGCGGTTAGCATTACAAATAAGCGCGCTAAGTTAGAAGTATCAGGCAATATGACCCTAGAAACGCTCAAAGCCTACTCGCAAGCTGGGGTCGACTTTATTTCAAGCGGCGCGCTTACAAAAAATTTACAATCAATCGATTTATCGATGCGATTTGAATAAATAATGTAAAATTTATTTATATATTCTTGCGCTAATTGATTGACAGCTTTTAAAAAAGGGCATTAAATAATTCAAAAGGATTATTTGTAACAAGTTATTAAATTAATGCGTTTTTTATAAAGTTTTTACATACAAAAGCGCAATAAACAGTGTTAGACTCATCCATATTAACTAGTTTTGAATTTTTAATTAGTTAAAAAGAGTGAAAAAGCCTTTATAAGGGACAGAGTAAAAATAAGCGACAGGGTTTATTTTTATAATTAACTTGTAACTTACACGGGTTATAACTAACTTTTAATAGTTAGGCTTATACTCAAATAAGGGTCAAGTTAGTACGTAATCGCCATATAGCGTGCTGTATTTGCGGCAAATATTTTACCACTCAAGCGCAGCACTAAATTTGGCAAAATGATTTTATTTTTGTAGTAACAGGTTAAGTAAACACATAAGTTATAGTTTTAAAACTTATACCCGTTTGGCTTACCACAACATTATCCTTTAGGAGAGGAAACATGCAAACAATGACACAACAAAACCAAAAGGGTTTCACCCTAATTGAATTAATGATTGTAGTAGCAATCATCGGTATTTTAGCAGCAGTAGCACTGCCTGCTTATTCTAATTATCAAGCTTCATCTAAGCTAACTGCTGGTTTAGCTGAAATAACAGGCGCTAAAACTGAGTTTGAAATAATGAAGAATAATGGTGAAACTGTTTCTGCCATCGGTGATATCAAAGCTGTTACCAATACTGATACGCAAAATTGTGCAATTACAGCTACAGCAAATACCATTGTATGTACTGTTCAAAATGCACCTTCTCAAGTCAATGGCGCAACCTTAACTTGGACACGTAATGATACAACTGGAGCTTGGACGTGTGCTACAGCCGGCATTACTGGTGATGCTAGCCTAGCTCCAAAGAGCTGCCCTCAAGCTGCTGCTGCAACACCATCATCATAATTATAATTATAATTATGATCGGTATTTAACTTTTAATAAGCGCTCTGTAGGGCGCTTTTTTTTATATAAATTTTTACTAATTGCGTAATTTAACCCCCGTTTAATTCAAGTGAGTTTCATATGGCAGATAAACAAGAAAATAAAGGCCTAGATACCTTTCAATGGGTAGGTGTAAGCGCTCGCGGCAAGAAGCTTGAGGGTGAGCTTACTGGATCAAGCATTGCACTAGTCAAAGCGCAGTTACGCAAACAAGGCATTACTCCCTCAAAAGTTAAACGTAAAGCCAAGCCGCTGTTTGGTATAAAAAGCGTACAAAAAGTAACCCCGAAAGATATTGCCTTAGTTACTCGACAAATTGCCACTATGCTAATGGCGGGTGTACCACTAATTCAGTCCATTGAGATGATAGCTTCAGGCTCCACCAATAAAAGCGTGAGTAAGCTGATGAGTGCTATTGGCGATGAAGTCAAAGCAGGGTTGCCGCTTTCTAACGCACTTAGAAAATACCCTCGCTATTTTGATGATTTATATTGCGATTTAGTGGCCTCTGGTGAGCAATCTGGTGCACTGGATAAAATATTTGACCGCGTTGCGCTATATAAAGAAAAGTCAGAAGCACTAAAATCAAAAATTAAAAAAGCCATGTTTTATCCTATATCGGTTTTAGTGGTTGCAGGTATTGTAACTTCTATCTTGCTGATATTTGTAGTACCACAGTTTCAAGAAATATTTGCTGGTTTTGGCGCAGAGCTGCCCGCTTTTACTTTATTTGTTATCGCCATTTCTGAATTTATGCAAGAGTATTGGTGGATGATATTGATTGCCGTAATGGCATTTGGCTACATATATAAAGAAGCCGCACTCAGAAGTTTAGCGCTCAGAGATGCCACCGACCGCGCCATACTCAAGCTCCCTGTTATAGGTATGATTTTAAATAAAGCGGCCGTGGCACGTTATGCGCGTACTTTATCGACCACCTTTGCTGCGGGTGTACCGCTGGTAGATGCGCTTGATTCTGCAGCCGGTGCCTCAGGTAATGCGGTTTATCGTTATGCTATTTTAGAAATAAAAGCTGAGGTAAGCTCAGGTAATCAAATGAACTGGGCGATGCGTAATTCAAAAATATTCCCCGATATGGTGGTACAAATGGTCGCCATTGGTGAAGAGTCAGGATCCTTAGATGGCATGCTGGCTAAAGTGGCCACTATTTATGAGCAAGAGGTGGATGACGCCGTAGATGGCCTATCTAGCCTATTAGAGCCATTAATAATGGCGGTACTCGGCGTGCTAGTGGGTGGCTTAATTGTGGCCATGTACTTACCTATATTCCAACTAGGTTCAGTTATTTAGACAGGTTTTAGGCGCGGGGTTCGAGACCCCAGCTTGCCGCCCGTAACCTTAACTACCTCTAAAAGCGAAGCGTCTCTTAACCTCTATTGTGAATAATGACCTTGCGCGGCATAAAGCTCCGCCTACAGAACAATTAAAACGCGGTGGTTCCCCGCATCTCGTCGCCCGTCGCCCAAACCTCGAACCTAACTTTGCACTTATGTAAAACCACTGTATTATCAACACAGAATTTAGTTTTAGGTAAAATAAATGCAAAGTCTTTTTATTGATATCAGCAACGCGATGCAAGCAAACCTATGGTTTTACTTGACCATGGTTGGCCTAGTAAGTTTATGTATAGGTAGCTTTTTAAATGTAGTGATATATCGCTTGCCACTAATGATGCAAAAAGAATGGCAAACTGAATGCCGCTTATTATTAGCCGATGAACTAACCAGCCCAAAGACTGAACAGATCACTTCACAAACTACTGACACGTTTAATTTAGTTAAGCCCAACTCATGTTGTCCTAAGTGCGAAGCAGCCATTAAACCATGGCAAAACATTCCTATATTTAGTTGGTTATTTTTAAAAGGTAAATGCGCAACCTGTGATAACCCAATCTCAGTGCGTTACCCAACCGTTGAAGCCATCACCGCTATTTTAAGTTTAGCGGTTGCCTACACCTTTGGCGCAACAGAGCAGGCTTTATTGTACATTGTAGTGACTTGGGCATTGGTAGCACTGACTTTTGTTGATATTGATCACATGCTACTGCCAGATCAGCTTACTTTGCCGCTTTTATGGCTGGCGTTAATCGCCTCAGTATTGGGTTATACCATAGCCCCTAGCGATGCGATTATTGGTGCAGCATGTGGTTACTTAAGCTTATGGAGCGTGTTTTGGCTGTTTAAGTTAATAACCGGCAAAGAAGGTATGGGTTATGGCGACTTTAAATTACTGGCGGTGTTTGGCGCACTGCTGGGTTGGCAATCGTTATTGACCGTTATTTTACTTTCAAGCGTAGTTGGCGCTGTTATTGGCATTGCCCTACTGAGTATTCAAGGTAAAGACAAAGCAACGCCTATTCCTTTTGGCCCTTACTTAGCAATAGCAGGTTGGATCACTATGCTATGGGGGACGCAACTGCAAAACAGCTATTTTAATTTTATTGGCTACTAACTATGAACAATACACAACATCATAAAAACAACTGGGTATTGGGACTAACCGGCGGAATTGGCTGCGGTAAAACCGCAGTTAGCGATATGTTGGCAGAGCTAGGCATTACTATTGTTGATGCTGATATTGTGGCTCGCCAAGTAGTTGAACCTGGCACTGATGGTTTAAAAGCTATTGTTGAGCATTTTGGCACTGACATACTCGATGAACATGGCGCATTAAACCGTGGCGAGCTAAGAGCCCGGATTTTTAGTAATCCGGAGCAAAAAACATGGCTCAATGCGCTGTTGCACCCTTTAATACGCACTAAACTGCTCACTGACTTAAAAAACGCGCAAAGCGACTATGTGGTTTTAGTTGCCCCGTTATTATTCGAAAATGGGCTTGATAGCTACTGTAATCGCACCTTGCTGATTGATGTACCAGTAGAAATACAAATTACCCGCACCACAAAACGTGACAATATAAGCTCTGAACAAGCAAAACAAATAATTGACGCACAAATGTCTCGTGAGCATAAACAACAAAAAGCGGATGATATTTTAAATAATAACCGCGATTTAAACGATGTAAAACAAGACTTACTTAAGCTACATAATTATTATTTACAGCAAGCAAAGTCTACAATATAGAGTGACTGACCCAATCACAGCGCAATAAACTGATATTTTTATCGGTAAATTATCTGCTGCATTGGTACGATTAATGTATTCCTTTCTTTTTTCTGATAAATTGCTGAGTAAAGAAGGATTAAATCAGGTGCGCAATGAATATTAACTCACCGTTACTACGAAAATTTATTACCCTCGGCCGGGTTGATACCGATACCGTAAAAGCCAGGCAGCAAGACTTTGCGTCAACCGCAGAACTTATTTCTAAATGCGGAAAAATAGATAGCAACGATTTAGCTGAGCAATGTATTGATTTGTTTAGAGTGCCTTTTTTTGATTTAAAAGATTTTAATGTTGCACAAATTCCTGCCGAGCTAGTTAAAGAAAAGCTGATCCGTAAGCATCATATTTTACCTTTGGTACAAAAAGGCAGAAAAGTATATATTGCCGCTTCAGATCCTACCGATTACGGCGCTTTTGAAAACTTTGAATTTAGCACCGGTTTATCGTGTGAAGTGGTAGTGGTTGACTACCTACAGCTTGACCATAAAATTGAGCAACTACTGGATGCTGCAGGTAGCTTAAATTTAAGTGAGGATGAATTTAAAGAGTTTGCTGAACTAGATTCTGAGCCACAAAAAGATCATACGTCTAAAGACGATGACAAAGACGACGCCCCTATTATTGTCTACATTAATAAAATTTTAATGGACGCAATAAAAAAAGGCGCTTCAGACTTACACTTTGAACCTTATGAACATAAATACCGTATTCGCTTTCGTATCGACGGAATTTTGCATGAGGTAGCCAGCCCGCCAAATACCTTAGCCAGTAAGCTATCTGCCCGTATAAAAGTTATGTCGCGCCTTGATATCGCTGAAAAACGTAAGCCACAAGATGGCCGCATAAAACTCAAAGTGACAGAACGTAAAAGTATTGATTTTCGTGTTAGTACTATGCCCACTTTGTGGGGCGAAAAAATTGTAATGCGTATCCTCGATTCATCAAGTGCCATGTTAGGTATTGATGTTTTAGGCTATGAGCCCGAACAGAAAGAGCTCTACCTCGATGCACTAAATCAACCTCAGGGGATGATTTTAGTTACTGGCCCAACTGGCTCGGGTAAAACCGTATCCCTGTATACGGGCTTAAATATACTAAATCAGCCCGAGCGAAATATTAGTACCGCCGAAGATCCGGTAGAAATTAACCTCGAAGGGATTAACCAAGTACAAATAAACACTAAAGCCGACATGACCTTTGCTAACGCTTTGCGGGCATTTTTACGCCAAGATCCCGATGTAGTAATGGTCGGTGAAATACGTGATTTAGAAACTGCTGAAATATCTATTAAGGCGGCGCAAACCGGTCATTTAGTGTTATCTACATTACATACTAACTCAGCACCAGAAACGATTACTCGTTTGTTAAATATGGGCGTACCCGCGTATAATGTGGCCAGTTCAATCAGCTTGATAATCGCCCAGCGTTTAGCCCGAAGGTTATGCTCTAAATGTAAAACGCCAGAGCAATTACCGCGTGAAGAACTTATGCGCCAAGGCTTTAGTGAACAGCAAATACAGGATATGGTTTTATATGCCCCTAAAGGCTGTGAAAACTGTACAGATGGCTTCAAAGGCCGTGTTGGTATTTATGAAGTTATGAAAGTTACTCCAGAAATTGCACAAATTATTATGCGTGGGGGTAACTCACTAGAAATTGCCGAAGTATCACTTAAAGCAGGGTTTAATAACATACGCTTATCAGGTCTTCGAAAAGCAGCAGAGGGCGTTACCTCTCTGGCTGAGATAAACCGTGTTACTAGTTTTTAAATAAAGTGCTTAGTTGCTTAACGATAAATTGAGCGGCTAAGCTTATATCAATTTGAGAGTAAATTATGCCAACTATGGTTAACTGCCCAACCTGCAAAATAAAAGTAGAATGGTCAGCACAAAGTCCGCACCGCCCTTTTTGTTCAAAGCGTTGCCAACTTATTGACTTAGGTGAGTGGTCGTTTGAAAATAATAAAATTTCAGCACCCATCACCTCTGCAGATGAATTCAATCAAGACATGATTGAAGACATTGAAGCAATGATGGCAAAAAATGAAGATGACTTTTTTAAATAATCACTCGTGTAATATAAAAAAGCCAGCATTTAGCTGGCTTTTTGCTTTGCGTTAAAACGTTATGCTCTATGTTTACGGTGTTTTTTATTCATTCGCTGCTGTATTTTAGCTAACTTTTCTTTTTGCTCAGCGTTAAGCAATTGCATTACTTGATGCTGGGTTTTTAATTTAATTAACCCCAATTGCTGTTTCTTATCTTGGCGTGCGGTTAATAACTCTTTAGCTGCATTTTCGTCAAAATTTGGCGCTGACAATAATGCATCCATTTGTGCTTTATAGGCTTGACGCTGTGCCTTGCGCACGTCTTTGTCTTGGCTTCTTAGCGCTTTAATTTGCGTTTTTTGCGCTGTAAAAATCGCTTTTAGTTGTGTTTGTTGATCTTGCGTAAGTGCCAGCTTATCTACTGCTCGCTCAGAGAGTAAAAAGCGCGCTTGAGAGTGTTCTTGTTTATAGCCATCGCCTTTTGCAAATGCGCTGCCCGCACTGAGCGTTGCAGCTGTTAAGCCACATATAAGTACTAATTTTGATAGCGTGTTTACTTTAGTCATAATCATCACCTTTATATTGGGTTGGTTGTTGGCTGCTAACCAGTGTGTTCACTATAACTGGCTCAATGCAAAGTAACGCAAAGCAGTGTAAAGGTTATGTAAAGACTAACTATTGATACATTAAACGCGTAAAATAAAACCATAAACAGCGCGTAAGGCTTTATATATGAAACTATTAATGATTGATGATGATACCGGTTTATGCGAATTATTAAGCGAATACCTAAGTGCACAGGGCTTTAGCGTTCAAACCGCACATGATGGTCAACAAGGCTTAGAGCTTGCCTTGCAAAACGATTACGCGCTTATATTACTAGACGTTATGCTACCCTCTATAGATGGCTTTGAAGTGCTGAAGCAACTCAGGCAAAGTAAATTAACACCAGTGATTATGTTGACCGCTAAAGGAGAAGACTTTGACCGTATTTTTGGTTTAGAGCTCGGCGCTGACGACTACATACCAAAGCCGTTTAATCACAGAGAACTCCTTGCCCGCGTAAAAGCAATTACTCGCCGCATTGAACATATAAATAGTGTGAGCAATAACACTAATAAAAAGCTCTCTTTAAATGGTATTACTATTAATTTTGCTGCGCGAGAGGCCAGTATTAATAACAGCCCCCTCACACTAACGGGCACCGAATACGAAATACTCGCTTTATTGATAAAACACGCGCCAGATGTAATTAGCAAAGAGCAAATAAGCGAAGATGTATTAGGCAGACGCTTAGCGTCTTTCGACCGCTCTATAGATATGCATGTGAGTAATATTCGTAAAAAAATAGCCGAGCATATTGAGGGCGATAAAATTAAAACAATGAGGGGAACGGGTTATGTCTTCATCCAAGGAGAATAAACCCCTGCGTTTTAGTTGGCTTCGCCACCCACGGTATTATTTGTTTTTTAAGGTCTTTACGTGGTTTTGGCTGACGATTATAGGCACTTTTACAGCGCTCTTTTTCTTGAGTAATATTTCACTAATAAACGCCATTAGCCATGATCCACTACAAGGGCCGATGCAAAAAAACCTAGAATATTTGGCACGAGGTATCGAGCGTAGCGCACATAAACACAAGCGCTCTATTAATGACATTATTACTCATCCGCGTTTAACTAAACGTAAGTTACTTTATTTAAATTCACAAAATAGCGATGAAGTGTTGATCAGTAAAAATGTTGAGAACAATATTGATTTAAGCTTACTTAACTTTAGTAAGGGCATGTCGCCACAGGTTATTTTTACTGAATATTACCAAGCTTTTGGGCCTGTACGCATTCGGGTTCCTGAAGGGGAATTTGAGTTATATGAAATCGATATCAATCAGCAGCGACCACTCTTTATTCGCTTAAGGTTATTACCCGTTTGGTTAAAAATTTCCATTGCAATTATCGCCTCACTTACATTAAGTTTCTTATTTAGTCGTAACTTAATTGCCCCTATAAATAGCTTAAAACAAGCAGCAATCAAACTTTCAAACGGTGATTTAAGTGCGCGTGCGGCGATAAATAGTCAGCGAAAAGATGAACTTGGAGTTTTAGGACGCGACTTTAACCGTATGGCTGATCAACTTGAGCAGCTACTCAGCGCTCAAAAGCGTTTATTAGCCGATATATCCCATGAATTACGCTCTCCGCTAACCCGTTTAAAAATGGCTACGGGGTTGGCACAAATGCAGGCAAGTGAAGCAAGCCAATCGTATTTATTGCGTATTGAAAAAGAAGCTAATCAACTAGATAAAATGATAGCCGATGTATTGCAGGTATCGCGCTTAGAAGCTAATAGCCAACCTTTATCGCTGCAAACACAGTCGCTGCAAGTGATTGTTGACCATGTGATTAACGATGCTCAGTTTGAAGCAAAACAGCACAATAAAGCCCTAGTTGTACACGGTAATGTTGAAGTAAATATAGAGTGCGACGAAATGTTAATTGCCAGTGCCTTAGAGAACATTCTGCGCAACGCCATTAAATATGCACAACATACTATTAGTATTAGCTTAAAACACAGTGATACCATATACATACAAATATGTGATGATGGTCCAGGCGTCCCTAAAGCGCAACTTGATAAATTGTGTGAACCGTTTTTTAGGCAATCAGATGCACGCGACCGCATCAGCGGGGGTACGGGGTTAGGGTTAGCCATTGCAAAAAATGCGGTAATAGCGCATGGCGGAAATTTAGTCTTATCGAATAAAGAACAAGGTGGCTTGTGTGCTAATATAACCTTGCCGTTAATCAAAGAGTAAAGCATGTTTTATAGTTCAGAAGCCCAGCTTGAGAGTAATCAAGAGGCCATTAGTGTTTTTTATACTTCACATTTAACTAAAAGCTACTTAGATACACCTGCAGGAAAGTTATTTTACGCATACGCAATCCCTAACAATGCTACCACTGCAGTAGTGATAAGTACGGGGCGTGTTGAGGGCCTAGAAAAGTATAAAGAACTGATATGGGAGCTATACTGTAATAATTTTGCTGTGTTTATTATGGATCACCAAGGTCAGGGGTGCTCTTACAGACATCTTAAAAATAAGCATAAAGGCTTTGTAAAACATTATAATAACTACAGCAATGACCTTAATAACTTTGATCAGCAAATAGTTTCAAAGCATTGGCAAGGTAAAAAAGTCATGCTGGCTCATTCAATGGGTAGCGCGATAGCAGTTGATTATTTAGCTAATTTTGAAAACAGCTATAAAGGTGTGTTTTTGTCTGCGCCTATGTTTGATATTTTTACAAAAGACGTACCAAAAATACCAACGCAATTTATTGTTAACTTAGCCACTTGGCTTGGTTTACACTCTTGCTATGCATTTGGACAAGGCAACTACAACCCAATCCCATTTACAGAAAACGTACTTACTAGCAGCGAGGAGCGTTACACCTACTTTAGGCAAGCCTATCAATTAGAACCTAACATACAATTAGGTGGCGTTACGTTTGGCTGGCTCGCAGCTACGATATCATTCTTAAAGTCGATTGATAATCTAAACGTACCAATTCCATTGTTTATAGCAAGTGCAGCTAGCGATACAGTGGTTAATAACAAAGCGCAGTATAGTTTTGCAAAAAGGCATGCTCATGCAACAATCGAGAGTTTTGAAGATGCAAAACACGAGCTACTTTTTGAACGTGACGAAATTCGAAAGCCGCTATTAGCTAATTTTTATCAGTTTTGTGAGTCTGTTACTTCTTGAGCAGTTTTAGAATTCACTAAAACAGAAAGCGGATCGAGGTGGATGAGTATATCTACCTCAGATTCAAAACGAGCACTTATCATGGCTTCTACTTCATCTGCTACTTTATGGGCACGAATAAGTGGTAAATTGTCATCAAGCTCTAAATGCAGCTGAATAAACTTAACTTTACCGCCTTGTCGAGTGCGAATACCGTGCACCCCATAAACGTCATTATGGTTACGCGCTATTTCAAAAATGCTTTGCTTTTCTTCATCGGGCAGCTCTTTATCCATTAAGTGTGAGGCACTCTCTGTTGCTATATCCCAGCTGTTATAAAGTAAATACCCTGCCACACCTATCGCAAACAAAGGGTCAGCATACAGTACCCCATAATAGGCCAGCAAAATAGCAAGTAGCACCGCAGCGTTTAAAATTAAATCGCCTTTGTAGTGCACAGAATCGGCTTTTATAGCGATTGACTCTGTATGCTTCACGACTTTATTTTGCACAAATACAATCACTAATGTACACACTATGGCAAAAATACTGACCCAAACACCTAATAATGAATGTGTCAGCTCTACGGGGTTAATGAGTCGCTCAATACCGTGAAACGCCAATAAACAACCCGAGCCTGCAATAAAAGCTGCTTGTCCCAGCCCTGCAAGCGCCTCCGCTTTACCGTGACCAAATCGGTGGTCATCGTCAGCAGGACGCAGTGCATACGATAAAACCAAAAAGCTCATTAGTGTCGCTGTGATATCCATTAATGAGTCGGTTAATGAGCCAAGCATTGACGCCGAACCCGACGCCAGCCACGCCCATGCTTTGGTCGCAATCATTAGGCTAACCATGACCATGGTCACGATGCTAGAGGCCTTGACCCAAAATTCATAACTGCGATTATGCACGTATCTTTCCGTTTTATGCTGTATTTAATGTTTTCAGTATATCATTTTTTATTCATTGTTCGTGTATACTGAGCCCGTCAAATTAAAGATTTTATAGGGCTTATTGTGCTGGATATTGTTTTATACCAACCTGAAATTCCGCCTAACACCGGGAATATCATTCGTTTATGTGCCAATACAGGCTATGCACTGCATTTAATTGAACCGTTAGGGTTTGAGTGGGATGACAAACGTGTAAAACGCGCTGGCCTTGATTATCACGAATTTAGTCATGTGCAACGTCATGCTTCATTTGAAGCTTACTTAGAAAAGTGCCAGCCTAAAAAAGTGTATGCGTGCACCACTAAAGGTAGTCAGTTTCATCACCAAGCACAGTATGAAGCGGGTGATTGCTTAGTATTCGGCCCAGAAACCCGAGGCTTACCTGATGACATGATTCAAGCACTGCCAAACGAGCAACGCGTGCGTATTCCTATGCAAGCCGATAGCCGCAGTATGAATCTATCTAATGCGGTCGCTGTGTTTGTGTATGAATCTTGGCGCCAGCTTGGTTTTCCAAACGCCCAATAAGGTTTTAGGTTTTAGGTTTTAGGTAAACAAAATACCTGTCACCTAAAACCTAGCAGTTCGTTTTATTCTGACTTTTGTTCACGACCTAATAAGGCCATAGCAGCTGCTTTCATGTCTTTATTTTCATAAAGTACTTTGTATATTTGCTCAGTGATTGGCATTTCAACACCAGCACGCTGCGCGAGTAAATACACTTCTTTGGTATTTCTAAATCCCTCAACTACTTGGCCGATTGATGCAATCGCATCATCAACACTTTCACCTTGACCTAAGGCTAAACCAAAACGGCGATTGCGCGACTGATTATCGGTACAGGTTAGAATTAAATCGCCTAACCCAGCCATCCCCATAAAGGTCTCTGGCTTTGCACCTAGGGCACAACCTAAACGCGATAACTCTGCTAAACCACGGGTAATAAGCGCGGTACGTGCATTTGCACCAAAGCCAACACCATCAGAAATCCCTGCACCAATAGCAATTACGTTTTTAACCGCACCACCAAGCTGTATGCCAATAAAGTCGTCATTGTTGTACACTCTAAACGAGCGACCGCAATGTAATAAATCGGCAATTTGTTTCGCAAATGCTGATGACGTTGATGACACCGAAATAGCGGTTGGTGAGCCCTTAGCCATTTCTTTGGCAAAAGTTGGCCCCGAAAGCACCGCTAATGGTACTTCTTCACCGAGTTCTTGCACTGCCACTTCTTGCAATAAACGCCCAGTATCTGGCTCAAGTCCTTTAGTAGCCCACGCTACTTTTGCATCAGAGCGCAAAGCCGGTTTAATTTGCTTTAACGTGTCAGCAAACGCATGACTTGGCACAACAACTAAAACAATATCGCTAGCTGCTGTTGCATGCTGTAAATCGGCTTCAAGAGTTAAGGTGTCAGGAAAAGGAATATCAGGTAAGTAACGTTGATTTTTTCGCTCAGCTGCAAGCGTCGCAACGTCTTGGCTATTGCGCCCCCATAAAGTCACTTTGTGACCATTTCGGGCTAAACAAATAGCAAGGGCGGTGCCATATGACCCCGCCCCTAAAACAGTAACAGCTGATGTTGCTGTATTCATAAATTATGCGTCTGCTGAAGCCTGCTCAGCTTGCGCTGTGCGTTGCTGCATGTACTGTGCAAATAATGCGTCAAAGTTAACTGGCGCAAGATTAAGTTGTGGAAACGTACCACGGTTTACTAAGTTTGATACCGCTTCACGTGCATATGGGAATAACACGTTAGGACAGAATGCACCTAGCATGTGTGCTAATTGCATCTCTTCAACTTCAGCAATAGTAAAAATACCTGCTTGTTGAATTTCACACAAAAACGCAGTTTCTTCACCGATAGATGCTGTCACAGTTAATGCTAAAACAACTTCGTATACACCTTCATCAAGCTTATTAGAGCGTGTATCTAAATCTAATTTTACTTCTGGAGCCCACTCTTTTTGAAAAATAGCTGGTGAATTTGGCGTTTCAAACGACACATCTTTAGTGTAAATACGTTGAATAGTAAACTGTGCGCCTGCATCAGCTTCTGCTGCTGCATTTTGATTTTGTTCGTTCATTGTTATTCCTAACCTGTTATTTATTATAATTAATTAAATTAAGCACTCAGCTTAGCGTCAAGGTGACCTTGTGCTTCTAGTGCCATCATGTCGTCACAGCCACCGATGTGTTCATCGTTGATAAAAATTTGTGGAACCGTGCTTGCGCCACCGGCTTTGGCGATCATTTCATCGCGAAGCTCTGGCTGAACGCCAATATCAATGTTTGTGTATTCTACACCTTTGCTGTCTAACAGCGCTAATGCGCGATGACAAAAAGGACAATATCCTTTGGTGTATAAAACAACGTTACTCATAATTAATCCTTAATCGGTTTAGCTAAGAGATATTAGCGACCGCTTGTTGTTGGCAGACTTGCTGATTGCCACGCACCCATACCGCCAGATAAAACATAAACCTGTTCATAGCCTGCTTTATGCATTGCGGTTGCAACACCTGAGGCAGTCATGCCTGCAGCACATACCACTATAATGGGTTTGCTCTTATACTTTTCAAGGGTTGAGAAATCAGATTCTTTAGCTTTTTCTGGGTTTAAATGCACAGCACCGGCAATATGACCTGTTTTAAACTCTTTTTGCCCGCGCATATCAACAACCTGACCGTCTTCGCGGTTAATAAGTAACGTTAACTGCTGAGGATTGATCTGACGAATTGCTGAAAATTTACTTTTTATTGCGCCACTAACAATAAGAAACGCAATCGCAACCCAAGCTAGGCTTAGAATTGGATGATTTGAGACAAATTCAATATATTGATCCATTCGACTTCCACTATAAAGTTACATGCTAAAACAAGGTGTTTTAGATATTTAATTCATATTTATTGTACTTACACAATGAGCAGTCACTCATCAATAAGTCAATTTAGAGCACTGCTAGGCTACTCTGAGTTTTACCTACACATAGGCTTAACTTACCCCACAAGCCTATTCAATACTTGAATAAAATAGGGATTAGCCGCGCAAGTATACCCAAATCAGCTAAAAATGCGAGTTTAAGCACGCGTGAAAGCCACAATGTAGTGCTCTTTTAACTGAAAAATAACCTAACCCTTTAAAATATTCAATTGAGAGAGTGAACTCATTGAAAATTTTTAATATCTTCTTTTCATTGCTGATCCTAGCTATAAAACACGGTATGCTTAAGCTTGGCATGTTGGCATTAATGTTAGCGTGTATTTTAGCAACGCTAATTATTCAGGAGTGACTATGACAGAGCATAAAAAACCACTGGTATTAATGATTTTAGATGGCTGGGGATACAGAGAAGATGAGCAAAGTAATGCCATTTTAGCTGCTAATACCCCTGTGTTAGATGAGCTTTGGGCAACTCGCCCTCATACATTAATTTCAGCATCGGGTTTAGATGTGGGTCTTCCTGGTGGTCAAATGGGTAATTCTGAGGTTGGCCACGTTAATTTAGGTGCTGGTCGTATTGTGTATCAAGATTTTACTCGCATCACAAAAGCCATTGATGATGGCGAATTTGATACAACCCCTGCACTGGTTGAAAACATTGATAAAGCTGTTCATGCCAACAAAGCCGTTCATATTATGGGACTGCTAAGCCCTGGTGGCGTTCATAGTCACGAAGATCATATTGTGGCGAGTATACAATTGGCTGCAAAACGCGGCGCTAAAGAGGTGTACTTTCATGCCTTTTTAGATGGCAGAGATACTCCCCCACGCAGCGCTAAAGCATCAATTGAGCGTATTGAAGCCTTGTTTAGCGAACTTAAATGTGGCCGTTTAGCCTCATTAATTGGTCGTTACTATGCCATGGACAGAGACAACCGCTGGAACCGTGTTGAAAAAGCGTATAATTTAATCACCCTAGGTGAAAGCGACTTTGATTATGAAGATGGCGTAAACGCACTTAACGCGGCTTATGAGCGCGATGAAAATGACGAATTTGTAGCAGCAAGTACTATTACCCCGAAAGGTAGCGAATCAGTAAAAGTAAATGATGGCGACACCATTATATTTGCCAACTTTAGAGCAGACCGCGCACGCGAAATCACTCGCGCCTTTGTCGAACCTGATTTTGACGGCTTTAATAAGAAAAAATCGCCCGAGCTTAGTGCCTTTGTGATGATGACTGAATACGCTGCTGATATTGATGCGCCAGTGGCTTTTGGCCCAACGCCGCTTAATAACGTACTTGGCGAATGGTTTGAAAAACAAGGTAAAACTCAGCTACGTATATCTGAAACTGAAAAATATGCCCACGTTACCTTTTTCTTTAGTGGCGGACGCGAAAATGAGTTTGACGGCGAAACTCGCGAGCTGATCCCATCTCCTCAAGTAGCAACGTATGATTTACAGCCAGAAATGAACTCACAAATGCTTACCGATAAACTCGTTGCAGCAATAAAAAGTGGAAAGTATGATGCCATTATTTGTAACTACCCTAATGGCGATATGGTCGGCCACTCAGGTGTATTTGAAGCGGCAGTTAAAGCCTGTGAAGCAGTAGATAGCTGTATTGGTCGTGTAGTTGATGCCCTTAAAGAATATGGTGGAGAAGCACTAATAACTGCTGATCATGGTAATGCAGAGCAAATGGCAAACCTTAAAACAGGCCAAGCGCACACAGCACATACTAGCGAGCCAGTACCCTTTATTTATGTAGGTCGTGACGCACAAGCGCATACCGGTAAAGCCTTGAGCGATGTTGCACCTACTATGCTGCATTTAATGGGTTTGGAACAACCTGCAGAAATGACCGGTTCGCCAATTATGGTGTTGAAATAATTTATGAATAAAAGCGCATGCCGCATCATTGCGTGTATATGTGTACTAAACTCATTAGCCACTGGCGTTGCAGTGGCTAATGAAGATCGTACCAAAAAAGACCTATCCCAAGTACAAGTTGCTTTAGAGCAAAGCCAAGCTGAGTTTCAACAACAGCAAAAAGAAATAGCTAAACAGCAGCAAAAACTAAAAACACATGAGCTCGCTATAGCGAAAAACGCTAAAGCACTTAATATGGCTGAGCAATCCGTTAAAAAAACACAACAACAGCAAGCAGAGCAACAACAACGCGCGGCAAAGCTTGAAAAACAACAAGCCCAATTTCAACGTATTTTAGCAGCACAGTTAAAAAGTGCTTATATGGCAGGTAGCGATGACTATTCAAAAATGCTACTTAACCAAGAAGATACCGCCAAATTTGAACGCACACTTAGCTACTATAACTACCTGAATAAAGCTCGTATAAAGCAACTTGATGATCTTAAAGCACTGCAAGTTGAGATTGCAAAAAATCAAGCTGAGCTTGCGAAAACAAAAGAGAGGCTCGTTGCTTTATTTGAAGAACAAAAAAGACGACAAGCAGCACTTCTTGGGGCTAAAAATGAGCGCCAAGCAAGCTTACAAAACCTAAAAAAGCAGTTAAATAAAACCAAAAATTCCATTAGCTATTTAGAAGAAAACGAACAAACTCTGATCGCCACTATCAAAGAACTTGAAGAAGAAGAAAAAGTTACAAAAATTGAACTACTTGGCTTAAATCGTAATAAAGGAAAATTAAACTGGCCGAGCAAAGGAAAATTAGCGCATAGGTTTGGTCAACGTAAGCACGGCGGAATAAACTGGAAAGGTGTATTAATTTCTGCATCTGAAGGGACTTCAGTTAATAGCATTGATAATGGCCAAGTAGTATTTGCCGACTGGTTAAAAGGCTATGGCTGGGTAATCGTACTTGACCATGGTCAAGGTTTTATGAGCTTATACGGACACGCACAAACCTTGCTAAAAGACGTGGGTGATATGGTCAGAGAAGGTGAAAGTGTTGCATTAGTTGGGCAAAGTGGTGGACAAGCCGATTCTGGTCTATACTTTGAAATACGTCATAAAGGACGTGCTGTTAATCCCATAAAATGGTGCAGGCGTATTTAATATCAAAATAGCTGCATCCTGTTAGAGGCAGTTATGATAAACACACACATTTGCCAACAAAAAACCTCTGTGAAAAAGCGTGCACCCTGCTTTTGTTTTATCTTATTTGTTTTATTAGTGTTTTTTGGCTTTATAAATACAGCCTATGCAAGCTCGGTTAAAGACTTAGAAAGCCAAAAAATAAATGAAATACTGTTTAATATTCACACCTACTACGTTGATGATTTAGCACTGCAAAACAGTGAGTATATTGAATACAACTCGTCTCAATTTGAACGCTTATACTCTAAGCTCGACGCCTACTCTAAGTATTTAGATAAAAATGAGCTAAATGCATTATT
Source organism: Pseudoalteromonas undina (assembly GCF_000238275.3). Taxonomy (NCBI): domain Bacteria; kingdom Pseudomonadati; phylum Pseudomonadota; class Gammaproteobacteria; order Alteromonadales; family Pseudoalteromonadaceae; genus Pseudoalteromonas; species Pseudoalteromonas undina. The sequence goes on along the minus strand of NZ_AHCF03000003.1, from coordinate 115,503 downwards.
TAATAACACGAATGGTCGCTATACTGGCCTAGGTATAGAAGTAAAAAGCATCGAGCAACGCACCACGATTGTTAAAGTAATTAATAATTCACCAGCCAAACAAGCAGGACTTCGCTCAGGCGATATAATTACTGCCGTTAATCAGCACTATGTAGAAAATAGTCCGATTGATTTAGTTGCACAATACATCAAAGACAGTGCTAACGGTAAAGTACAGCTAAGTATTACCCGTAATAACACTCAAACACCGCTAATATTTAATCTCAGTAGAAAACAAATTAAGCTAACGAGTGTAACTAAGCAACTACTTGACTCAGGTAGCGGTTATATCGCTATTAATAACTTTTCTAATCACACTTTGCATGAAGTTGCCTTGCAAATAGCCGCCATGCAAAACCATTATGGCCATTCATTAAAAGGCCTAATTATTGATTTACGAGATAACCCGGGAGGCACTTTAAAGAGTGCAGTTGCGGTAGCAGACCTGTTTCTTCAAGATGGCTTAATTGTAACGACCAAAGGGCGCTTTTATGATTCGAACCAATCTTTTTACGCTAAACGCGGCGATATTTTGAAAGGTGCTCCGATTGTTGTCCTGATTAATGAAAATTCAGCCTCAGCAGCAGAAATACTGGCTGCAGCGTTAAAAGAAAATCTACGTGCAAAAATAGTAGGGAGTCAGTCGTTTGGTAAAGGAACAGTGCAATCACTTATTCCATTAGGCGACGGCGATACCGCCTTAAAACTAACCACCGCACGTTACTTTACGCCACTGGGAGAGTCTATTGAAGGGATTGGCGTAACTCCAAATGTGGCGATTAATCAAACAACACTTCCACAAACAAATAAAGCCGTTATAATAAAAAATGAACAATTAGAACAAAACACCGTTTTTAACGCTGAAGAATTAGCCGATATCCAGTTAGTAAAAGCAAAACAGCTACTTAGCATGCAATAAAAACGGTAAACTATTTAAAGATAATAAAAATTATAAAACGTGAAAATTATAAATTTAATGGTGTTAGCTGGGCTTTTTTTAATCCTATTTGCTACACCCTATGGTGTTAAAGCCAAACAAATAGCCATAGTGATCGATGACATAGGTTATCATCAACGTGACCTAGAATTCCTAAGTTTACCTGGGCAATTGTCTTATTCAATTTTGCCTCATACTCCCTATTCTCAAATATTTGCAACCCTTGCTAGTCAGTCAAATAAAGAGCTTCTGTTGCATGTGCCTATGCAAGCTTTAAATGGCAAAAAGCTAGGCCCTGGGGCGCTTACTTTAAATATGGATAAAGCACAACTTCAACAAACACTCGGTAATGCACTGGCGAGTTTGCCACAAGTGAAAGGGGTTAATAATCATATGGGTTCTGCACTCACTCAGCAAAGCCAAGCAATGAAGTGGACCATGGAAGTACTTAAAAAGCGTCAGTTGTATTTTCTAGATAGCCGAACAACCGAATTAAGCCAGGCGCAAAATGCAGCTAACTTTTTGGGGGTAGAAAATATTGGTCGGCATGTATTTTTAGATAATATAACTACCCCTGAGCAGCTACAATTTAGGCTGGAAGAGCTAAAGTCAAAAGCAACTAAATATCAGTTTGCCATTGCAATAGCACACCCCTACCCCGAAACTATCGATTTTTTACGCCAAGCTTTGCCGCAATTAATCGAGCAAGGATTTGAACTGGTACCAGTATCACAGCTGGTAGAACGTAAGTATGTACAAATAGCCCAACAACAAGCCATTTCATTAAACTGATGGAGTAAGCGAACGCCTTACCCCAACAGTTAATTTAACTCAATTATAAGTATGGTATTTATAAAACAAATGTCGCTACCTTGGCATTTAGATCTGTAGCTCTGTCTTTTAATACTTCGGCTTGGCTTAAATGCGCGGTAGCTGAGGTAGTTATTTCATCGGTTACATCTTTAATAGCAACCGTATTTCTAGTAATTTCATTGGTCACTTGCGTTTGCTCTTCTGCTGCAACCGCTATTTGACCCGCCATATCAGAAATCTCATTTACCGCCAAAGTAATTTCTTCTAGTGCGTGTGCGGCAGCATTTACATCATCCACACTATTGTTGGCATAGCCCTTACTGCTGCCCATCAAGCTCACTGCTTTTTTAGTGGTGTTTTGTAAGGTTTCTATAGTGGTATAAATTTCGGCTGTAGAGTTTTGTGTTCTTCTTGAGAGCACGCGCACCTCATCTGCAACCACAGCAAAACCACGCCCCTGCTCTCCCGCACGGGCGGCCTCTATTGCAGCATTAAGCGCTAAGAGATTTGTTTGCTCAGCAATTTCTTGAATGGTAGTTAAAATGCTCGATATAGCCTGAGCATGCAAACTTAATTCACCAATAACTGTGGTAGTTTGGTCTATTTCGCCCGCGAGTGAATTAATCGTGTTTCTGGTTTTATCAACTAACAGCTTACCTTCACGGCTACTTTGTGCCGATTGTTGCGATGCGGTTGCAGTGTTTTCTGCATTAGCGGCAATTTCATGGGTTGCACTCGCCATTTCTGTGACCGCGGTAGCAACCATAGCCACTTCTTGTTGCTGACGCTGCAACTCACTGACACTGCTTTGGTTGGTGATTAAGCTTTTCTCTGCATCAAAGTCTAAGTCAGTAGCTAATTGACGAATATGACTGATCAGTTCATGTTGGCTGCTAACAAAACGATTAAAACTATCAGCCAGAACCCCAACTTCATCTTGCGTATCAACAGTTATACGCTGGGTTAAATCACCGTTACCATCTGCAATTGTTGATAAAGCTTGCGACACTCGGCTCAAAGGGGCGAGCAATACACCCAATAACCATGAAATAGCCAACACACTCAGTAAAAGTGCTACTGTAACCAGCACTAATTGGGTCAACAATAAACTAATAAGCGGAGCCTCTAAAGTTTGTTTATCCAATACAAACAACAACTGCCAATCTGTATTGTTAATGTTTTCACCCCAAACTAGCTTATCTCGGCCTTCACTCTCAAAGTAAACAGGAGTATATTCACCGTTTTGACTGTTAGATAAAATTAATTGATGATTTATTTTCGAGTCAATACGCGTAATATCTGCCATTACTTTTCTAGCGTCTTTGTAGGCAATCACAGTGCCATCTTTATGCATCATAATGGCGTACCCATCCGCAGGCAAAGACATTGTATTGACGCTATCAACCAAGGCCTCAATCGATAAATCCCCCGCAACCACTCCGCTTTGCGTGGTTTTAGCAATAGAAACAACCAACAGATTATACGCGGTATCTAAATAAGGTTTGGTAATTACGGTGCTACTTTGAAGCAGTGCTTGTTTATACCATGGACGAGTGCGCGGATCGTAGCCGGTGCGATCAATACTGGGATCAGAGTCAGTCATTTTTCCGCTGCTATCTCCAAAGTAAGTTAACTGAAAGCCACCTGAAAATGCTGCTTGCTGAAGTGCGCTGAGCGTGTTGCCCTCAACCTTATTCGCAACCGATTTAATTATCTGCTGACGACTAGCTAGCCAATCTTCAATACTCGTAGCCTGTTGCTTACCAGATTGGCTTACGTTATCAATACTGCTTTTTAGCAGTAACGCTTTTTGAGAGGTATAGCTATTCCACGACAGCAATATAATAATAACGGCTAGGGCAAGAACGACCGATAGCAAGATTTTTTTCTTTAGTGAATATGAGTTCATATTGAGTGTAAATACTCGCGTTAAATGAAATTGAAAGGCAACAAACCAGCAATTAAATGACTTAATTTAGGCTACGATTTGAGCGATAAGTCGCTCAGGTGCGCGAATATTTTCATATACCCAAATTAAAAACAAACTAAAATCATGTATTTAAATTAAAACCAAACTTATTCATTAATTTTAAATAGCGTATATTTAATTAAAAGATACATAGATGTGACTAGAGGTAAGCAGAACAAGAAAAACGATACTTTCTATTAACCTTTTTAGTTAGCTTTTTTAGTTAAAAAAAAGCCCCGCATTTTCATGCAGGGCTTAATCAGTTTTTTAGTGCGATTAACTCATCGCGCTTTGTAATTTTTTCATTGCTGTTTTTTCCAGCTGGCGAACACGCTCTGCTGATACGCTGTATTTTTCAGCCAGCTCTTGCAGTGTTGCTTTATCGTCTGACAACCAACGAGCACTAACAATATCTTGAGAACGCTCATCGAGAGTTTTCAAAGCGCTAAATAAACGCGTATGTGACTGTTCTTGCCATTGTTGCTGTTCAATGTCGTCAGCTAAATCAGCAGAACCATCGGTTAAGTACTGTACCGGTGAGTAAGTACTAGTTGGCGCGTCATCATTATCGTCGCCAGTTAAATCAAAGCCCATGTCTTGGCCGCTCATACGCGATTCCATTTCACGTACTTCTTTTTCACTCACACCTAGCTCGCTAGCTACTGTGCTCACTTCAGCTTGATTAAACCAACCTAAACGCTTTTTATTTTTACGTAAGTTAAAAAACAATTTACGTTGTGCTTTGGTCGTCGCTACTTTAACGATACGCCAGTTTTTAAGCACAAACTCATGAATTTCGGCTTTAATCCAATGAACGGCAAATGAAACCAAACGTACACCCACTGATGGGTCAAAACGTTTTACTGCTTTCATCAGTCCGATGTTACCTTCTTGAATTAAATCAGCTTGAGGTAACCCGTAACCCGAGTAGCTTTTAGCTATGTGCGCTACAAAGCGCAAATGCGACATAATGAGTTGCTTTGCAGCACTAAGATCGCCTTCTTCCTGAAGTCTTTTTGCAAGTTCCTGCTCTTGCTCAACTTTAAGCATAGGAATAGTACTAACAGCTTGAAGGTAGCCGTCCATACTTGCGCTTTGTTGCCCAACTGTAAGTGCCATTGCGTATAAATCTTTACTCATTTTTCACCTCGGTGATAAACATTTGAAACCATCTTAGCACTCTTTTAGTAAGAGTGCTAACTTGAATTTAAAACTTTTTTGAATCATAAATCAAGTGGTTTTTTTAGTGTTAAGTCAGTCTACGCTAGGCGACTGAATAACCTATGAATTGATTTAGCCAAAACAAAAATAACCTTTTTGCTTTGGCTTTTTTATTATTTTAAACTCAAAACATGACAGTTTTAAGAATTATATTAGGGCCCTAAACCTTATCAGGTTCTATTTCTGAGATGTAACGATTAACCGATAAGTAAGAGCCAATAAAACCTAAACTAGTAGCAAGTAATACCAACGCGCCAAACTCATTAAGACTAAGCCCTATTAGCGTAAAACTGGTTTGATACACCCCTGCAACACTGCTTACTGCAGCAGATAGCCACCACATCATTAATGCTACACAAATAAAGGCAAACAATCCGCCAATCACGCCATACCAAATGCCAGTCCATAAAAAGGGAGCGTGTATAAAGGTATTGGTTGCCCCTACTAGCTTCATTACCTGTATTTCTTCTTTTTTATCCATAATAGATAAACGAATTGTATTGCCTATAATAAGCGTCACTGAGGTAAGTAATAATAGCGCAATAGTAATTACACTCTCTTTTAACAAACTTAGTAATGCATTTAGGCGCTCAAGCCAAGCAATATCAAGCTTACCAAAGTCAACTTCGCGTTCGGCTTCAAGTTTTTTAAGCAATTGCTTAGCTGCATTAGGTTGGCTATGTCGTTGTGTTGGTGTGACTAAAACTACATTCGGTAACGGGTTGGTATCTAAATACTCTAAAGCCTGACCAAAGCCAGACATTTCTTTGAACTCATCCAAAGCCTCAGTGCGAGAAATAAAAGTCACAGTTTGTATTTCGGGATATAGCGCTAAACGTTTAACTAAGGTTTGCGTTTCTTGCTCGCTCATATTTTCTTTTACAAACAAGGATATTTCGCTGGCTTGCTCAAAACCACTACTCACTTGCTGCACATTTTTTACCACTAAATATAGTGTTGCAGGCAACGTTAAACTCAAACCGAGTACTGCAATGGTCATCATTGAAGCCAATGGCGTGCGCCACATTTCTCCTAGACTGTACACACCTTGGCGAAAAATATTAATAATAAAAAAGTAACCGCCAGAGAATACTGACTTTTTTTGTTTATCATTACTATTTTGACGGCTTTTGAACAGTAAACTCATAATACCCCCTCAGCCAGTGGATCTTGGCTCATTCGTCCATCATGAAGCGTTAAACTGCGGTACTTCATCCGTGACACTAAGCCCAAATCATGAGTGGCAATTAAAACCGTGGTGCCATGTTTATTAAAGTCTTCAAACAGTCGTAATATTTCCATTGATAATTCAGGGTCTAAGTTACCGGTAGGTTCATCGGCTAGCAATATAGGTGGCGAATTGACGATGGCTCGTGCAATCCCTACTCGTTGTTGTTCACCACCAGAAAGTGTAGAAGGGTGACAGCGCACTTTATCTAACAAGCCCACTTTATCAAGCGCTCCATGCACACGTTTGGCAATTTGCTTGTGGTGAGTACCTTCAATAATTAAGGGCAAAGCAACGTTATCAAATACCGTGTATCGCTCTAATAATCGATGATTTTGAAAAATAATACCAATGTCGCGACGTGCATACGGAATTTGACGGGAATTTAATTTATTTAAATCCACGCCATTAATAAACACGTTTCCTGCAGAAGGACGTTCCATTAAGCTAATAAGCTTTAATAGTGTACTTTTACCAGCCCCACTGTGGCCAGTTAGAAAGGCCAATTCGCCAGGCTTTATATGAAAGTTCACTTTTTCAAGCGCGCGGTGTCCACCGGCATAGGTTTTACTTACTTGCTGAAAATTTATCATTTTTTATTATTGCCAATTTATTGTTAGCCTTAGGCTCTAAAATAAAATGGTATTCCTCGCAATTAAAAAGGGAGCAGGCTCCCTTTTGGTAAATTAAGCGTCGTCCTCATCTTGACTAAATAGCGCGTCAATAAAGTCATCGCTCTTGAAGGTACGCAAATCATCAATACTTTCACCTACGCCAATGTAACGAATAGGAATATTAAACTTATCAGCAACGGCAAAAATAACCCCACCTTTAGCAGTACCATCAAGCTTTGATAATGTGATACCGGTTAAACCTACACATTGATTAAATAAGTTTACTTGGCTAATTGCATTTTGGCCTGTACCAGCATCAATAGTCAGCATCACTTCATGAGGTGCATCAGGGTCTACTTTTTTCATTACACGGGCTATTTTTTCCAGCTCTTGCATTAAGTTATCTTTATTTTGCAAGCGCCCTGCTGTATCAGCAATTAACACATCGACATTACGTGCTTTTGCAGCTTGAAAAGCATCAAATACTACCGATGCACTATCAGCACCTGTATGTTGAGCTATTACCGGAATGCTGTTGCGTTCACCCCATACTTGAAGCTGCTCTACCGCTGCAGCTCTAAAAGTATCACCGGCAGCAAGCATGACCGACTTACCTTGATTTTGGAATTGCTTGGCCATTTTACCAATGGTGGTGGTTTTACCTACGCCGTTTACCCCTACCATTAAAATAACAAAAGGTTTTTTATCTGCTGGTATTTCTAAAGGCTGCTCTGCTGTTTTTAGCATAGTTGCCATTTCTTGTTTCATAAGCTCATAAAGCGCATCACCATCTTTAAGTTGCTTGCGATCGGCTGCATCAGTTAAGTTATCAATGAGCTTCATGGTGGTATCAACACCGAGATCAGCAGTAAGTAACTGAGTCTCTAGCTCTTCAAATAACTCGTCGTCAATTTTTTTACCGCTAAAAATTGACGAAAAACCAGAGCCAATATTCACTCGAGTTTTAAGTAAGCCTTTTTTGAGACGAGAGAAAAAGCCTTCTTTTTTAGGTTTCTCCGCTTTCTTTGCTTCTTCCTCTGCAAGCTCTGCGGTCAGTCGCTGTTGCTCTAGACGCTCAGCCTCTTCTTCAGCTGCAATACGCTGTTGCTCTAAACGTTCATTCTCAGCTTGCTCTGCTGCAATACGCTGTTGTTCTAAGCGCTCATTCTCAGCTTGCTCTGCTGCAATACGCTGTTGTTCTAGACGCTCATTTTCAGCTTGCTCTGCTGCAATGCGCTGTTGCTCTAAACGTTCATTTTCAGCTTGCTCTGCTGCAATGCGCTGTTGCTCTAAACGCTCATTCTCAGCTTGCTCTGCTGCAATACGCTGTTGTTCTAGACGCTCATTTTCAGCTTGCTCTGCTGCAATACGCTGTTGCTCTAAACGTTCATTTTCAGCTTGTTCTGCTGCAATGCGCTGTTGCTCTAAACGCTCATTCTCAGCTTGTTCAGCCGTGATACGTTCTTGCTCTAACAACATTTTCGCTTCTTGTTCAGCTAAACGTTTAGCTTGCTCTTGTCTTTGCTGCTCTGCATCCGCCTGTTGTTTAGCTAATAGCTCAGCGTTAGCTTGTTCAATCGCTTGTTTTTCTGCTGCCGCAGCGCGTTGTGCTTGCGCCTGTGTCTCTTGCTCTAAACGTTCAGCTTCTGCTTTTTCAGCTGCTATACGCTCTTGCTCTAACAACATTTGCGCTTCTTGCTCTGCTAAACGTTTAGCTTGCTCTTGTCTTTGCTGCTCGGCATCTGCCTGTTGTTTAGCCAATAGCTCAGCGTTAGCTTGTTCAATCGCTTGTTTTTCTGCTGCCGCAGCGCGTTGTGCTTGCGCCTGTTTTTCTTGCTCTAAACGCTCTGTCTCTGCTTTTTCGGCAGCTATTTGTTGTTCGGCTTTTTCAGCTTGCTCTTGCGCTAAACGTTCTGCTTCAGCTTGTTCAGCTGCAATTCGGGCTTGTTCTAAACGTTCAGCTTCGGCTTCAGCTTGCAAACGCTCCGCCTCGGCTTGTTCTGCTGCTAAGCGCTCTTGTTCGGCTTTTTCTGCCTGCTCGTTTGCTAATGCTTGTTGTTTATCAGCTTCTGCTTGTTTTTTATCTGACTTGCCAAAACCGAGCCACGACATGAATTTACTTTTTTTTGCCATACTTGCTAATAACCACTTATAAAAATCTGATAAACTAACGATAATGATAGCGTGCTTTTAAGCCTAAATAATTGCTTTTTAGCAACACGTTATCCTCGAGGGTGCATAATAGTAACACTTTTAGCGCAGTTGAAAAATGACACGCCGTGATATGATTGCAATATTATCTGAGCTAGATCATAGATACCAATTTTTAGTGAGTTAAATGAGAAAAAAAATCACACCAAATAACACCACCCATAAATCAGTCGATGGCGTTATTAGAATCATTAGCGGCCAATTTCGCGGTCGAAAACTGCCAGTAAAAGACGTTCAAGGCTTGCGCCCTACAACCGACAGAATAAAAGAAACAGTATTTAATTGGTTAATGCACGATACCCGCGATGCGCGCATTCTCGATTGCTTTGCCGGTTCCGGAGGTTTAGGGTTCGAAGCGCTATCTCGCTTTGCTAAAAACACCACATTTTTAGAGCTTGATCCGTTAGCAGCAAAACAGCTAACGCAAAATGTTGCCACCCTTAATGCGCAAAATGCACAGGTACTCAATACTAATACCCTGACCTTTCTTGAAAGCAAAAACACCAATGACACATTTAATTTAGTTTTTATTGACCCGCCATTTCGCAAAAATTTAGCCCAATCATGCTGTGATTTATTAGAAAATAATCAATGGCTCGACCCTGACGCACTAATATATGTTGAAGTAGAAACCGAGTTAACTTCGTTTAAAGCACCTAATAACTGGTTGTTAATAAAAGAGAAAAAAGCTGGGCAAGTTTTTTGCAGGCTATACCAACGGCATATAAATTAGCACTGTTTTAGCCGTCGGGTTTCTGTTAATATTATCCTTTACATGTGGTGTTGCTTCGGATTACAATACCGCACCATTTTTGAACCACTTGATCAATGTTTGATCAACTTGAGCAACGCTCATAATTTAGGTAGGTGAATTTTTAATGCCAGTAATTAAAGTAAGAGAGAACGAACCGTTTGACGTAGCACTTCGTCGCTTCAAGCGTTCATGTGAAAAAGCAGGTATCCTTTCAGAAGTTCGTCGTCGCGAGCACTATGAAAAACCAACAGCTGAGCGTAAGCGTAAAAAAGCGGCTGCTGTTAAACGTCACATGAAAAAACTTTCTCGTGATAACGCTCGTCGCGTTAAATTATACTAATATATTAGGTCTTGTATAAATGAGCCTTTTAATAACGCTAAAAGATGCGCAAAAAGATGCGATGAGAGCTAAAGACAAACAACGTCTTAACCCTATTCGTATGGTACTTGCTGCAATCAAGCAACGTGAAATTGACGAGCAAATAACACTAGACGACGCAGGTATTACCTCCGTTATAGTGAAGCTTGTTAAACAACGTCGCGACTCTTACACTCAGTACAAAGATGCTGGGCGTGATGATTTAGCTGAAATTGAAGCCAATGAGATTACAGCACTTGAAGCTTTTTTACCTCAACAATTGAGTGAAGAAGAAATCATTGCTCTCATTGACGCGGCTATTGCTGATACTAACGCAGCAGGTATGCAAGACATGGGTAAAGTAATGGGTATAATCAAAAGCAAAGCCGAAGGTCGTGCCGATATGGGCAAAATCTCAGGTTTAATTAAGCAACGATTAACTGCCTGATACTCCCACATACATTAAGTATGATTGAAGTAAACCGAGCCTTGAGCTCGGTTTCTTCGTTTAGAGCACTTCAAAAAAATATGCATTTGTGTTCCAATCTCTGCGTATTATAATTCGCTTTTAACACTTTTATATTTACCTTAGGGCTGTACTTTAAACAATGGCTGGAAAGATCCCACGCAACTTTATCGATGATTTATTGGCACGAACCGATATTGTCGACCTGATTGACTCAAAGGTAGGGTTGAAAAAAGCGGGCAAAGACTATCAAGCTTGCTGTCCTTTTCACAATGAAAAATCGCCTTCGTTTACTGTATCGCAAGATAAACAGTTTTATCATTGCTTTGGCTGTGGCGCTAACGGCAATGCTATTTCTTTTGTTATGGAATATGACAAACTTGAGTTTGTTGATGCAATTGAAGAGCTAGCCAGTTTACTTAACCTAGATGTTCCTCGCGAACAAGGAAGTAGTAATGGCCCAGAACGCACCGCAGCACAAAAACGTTCAGACTACGATTTAATGCTCCATGCAGCGCGTTTTTATCAACACCAGTTAAAACATCATAGTAATTCTGAAACAGTAATAGACTATGTAAAAGGTCGCGGCTTAAGCGGCGCAACAGTTAAAAAGTTTATGATGGGCTATGCGCCCAGCGAATGGGAAGGCCTCTGCCAACAGCTTGGACGTAATCAAGAACAAAAAGAGCAATTAGTTGAGCTGAAGCTCGCATCTGAAAAAACGCCAGGTAAGCAATTCGATTTTTTCCGTGATCGTTTAATGTTTCCTATTCGTGATAAACGCGGTCGCGTAATTGCTTTTGGTGGCCGTGTAATGCAAGCAGATCAGGGGCCAAAATATTTAAACTCTCCTGAAACACGAATATTCCACAAAGGCTTTGAACTTTATGGCCTTTATGAAGCAAAACAAGCACATAAAAGACTCGATCATGTACTTATAGTAGAAGGTTATATGGACGTCGTTGCGCTGGCTGAACAAGGCATAGAATACGCAGTTGCCGCACTCGGCACAGCGACAACCAGCGAGCATATGCACACCTTATTTAGAACCACTGACAAAGTTATTTGTTGCTACGACGGTGACCGTGCAGGTAAAGATGCCGCGTGGCGTGCACTGGAAAATGCACTTCCTTACTTAAACGATGGCAAAGCACTGCATTTTGTATTTTTACCCGATGGTGAAGACCCTGATTCACTCGTTCAACAAGAAGGTAAAGAGGCTTTTGAGCAGCGGCTAGAAAACGCCGATGACTTCACTAAAGTGCTGTTTAATAAACTAAGTAAAGAGATTGATTTAACGCTCGATTCCGGTAAGGCTAAGTTACTCAGTGCAGCACTGCCATTAATTGAAAAAATCCCAAGTGAGTTCTATCAAGAAAATATCTTGGAGCAACTTGGCAGATTAATTGGTCGCACCCGTGAGCAACTTAATAATCATTTAAAAACACCAAAACAGCAGCAGGCAATTGAACGTAAATTTAAAATTACACCGATGCGCCAAGCGATAGGCATTTTAGTTCAGCACCCTAATTTGGCGAAAAGCGTGCCCTACTTGCCTGATTTAACACAAATGAATATTGCAGGGATCGGCTTGTTATTACGCCTACAACATCAAGCCTTACAAAAAGATGGCATTACCACTGCACAAATTCTCGAATCATTTAGAGACACTGATGACTATGAGCCATTAACTAAGTTGGCGACATGGCAACATCAAATAGATGAAGAGCGTTTAGAGACTGTTTTTCAAAATACTTTTAAATTTATTGAAGATCAGTGTTTAAATTATCGACTAGAGACCCTATTAATAAAAGACAAGACACAGGGCTTAAATAGCGATGAACGACTAGAATGTCATTTGCTAATGACAGCGTTAAAAACGACTAACGGCTAGTCAGATTTGATTTAGGCTGTTATACTGTGCTATTCACTGCGTCACATTATTCTGGTTAGCCTTTGAGCAAACTCCATGATGGCGCCTGTTGTATCAACTTATCAGAGTGGAAGAAACAATCTCTATGGATCCAACTCCTCAGTCACAATTAAAACTTCTGATTCAAAAAGGTAAAGAGCAAGGTTACTTAACTTTTGCAGAAGTTAATGATCACCTTCCACAAGATATTATCGACTCAGATCAAGTAGAAGATATCATTAGCATGATTAATGACATGGGTATCAAGGTTAGCGAAAACGCGCCTGATGCTGATGAATTAATGATGCAAGAAACCACGACAGACGAAGACGCAGCGGAAGCTGCCGCTGCAGCCCTTGCTACTGTAGAAAAAGAAATCGGCCGTACAACAGACCCTGTTCGCATGTACATGCGTGAAATGGGTACTGTTGAACTTCTTACCCGTGAAGGCGAAATTGTTATCGCTAAACGTATTGAAGAAGGCATTAACCAAGTACAGATTTCGGTTGCTGAATACCCAGAAGCGATCACTTACCTACTTGAACAGTGGGATAAGTTTGAAGCAGAAGAGATGCGCCTTAGCGACATTATCTCTGGCTTTTTCGATCCTGATGCAGACGAAGCACCGCCAATTGCTGCCACTAACATTGGTTCTGAATTAAGCGAAAAACAGCTTGATGACAGCGACGATGATGATGACAGCGATGATGAAGACGAAGAAGAAGTAGATACAGGTCCAGATCCTGAAGAAGCGCGCATCCATTTCGAAAACTTACGTGATTTATACACTAAAGCACGTGAAACATTCGATAAAAAAGGTCGCTCTCATCCAGAATCTCAAGCCGCAATTTTAGAAATTGGTGAGTTGTTCAGAACCTTTAAACTTGTGCCTAAACAATTTGACCGCATGGTTAATAACATGCGTGAAATGATGGACCGAGTTCGCGTTCAAGAACGTCTTATCATGAAGCATGCAGTACAAGTCTCAAAGCTTCCAAAGAAAACCTTTGTTAAGCATTTTGCAAACAACGAAACTGACACAGCATGGCTTGATATTGAAATTGCAGCTAACGAAAAGCATTCAGCTAAACTTGAAGAAGTGAAGCCTGAAATACTTCGTTGTATTAGCAAACTTTCTTCAATGGAAGAAAGCACTGGCTTAAGCATTGAACGTATTAAAGATATAAACCGTCGCATGAGTATTGGTGAAGCGAAAGCGCGCCGTGCTAAAAAAGAGATGGTAGAAGCGAACTTACGTCTGGTAATTTCAATCGCTAAAAAATACACCAACCGTGGTTTACAGTTCTTGGATTTAATTCAAGAAGGTAATATTGGTTTGATGAAAGCGGTTGATAAGTTTGAATACCGTCGTGGTTATAAGTTCTCAACTTATGCTACGTGGTGGATCCGCCAAGCAATTACTCGCTCTATTGCTGACCAAGCAAGAACGATCCGTATTCCAGTACATATGATTGAAACGATCAATAAATTGAACCGTATTTCACGTCAAATGTTACAAGAAATGGGTCGTGAGCCAAATCCAGAAGAATTAGCTGAACGCATGATGATGCCTGAGGATAAAATCCGTAAGGTACTTAAGATTGCAAAAGAGCCAATTTCAATGGAAACACCGATTGGTGATGATGAAGATTCGCACTTAGGCGACTTCATTGAAGATACGACTATTGATTCGCCTATCGATTCGGCAACAATGGAGTCTCTTCGTGGCGCAACTAACGATGTGCTCGCTGGCTTAACTGCCCGTGAAGCGAAAGTACTACGTATGCGTTTTGGTATTGATATGAATACCGATCACACATTGGAAGAAGTAGGTAAGCAGTTTGATGTAACACGTGAGCGTATTCGTCAAATTGAAGCGAAGGCACTACGTAAATTACGTCACCCTTCTCGCTCTGATTTACTGAAAAGCTTTTTAGACGCTAAATAACCTAGCGTTACATTATGAGTTAACTTAAAAGGCCGCTGTAGCGGCCTTTTTTCTATTTCAAGGAAATAAACATGGCTTGGATCCAAATCCGTATCAATGCCAATGCTGCAACCGCAGATGCAGTTAGTGACTTATTAATGGAAGCTGGTAGTGCTTCTGTTACTTTTATTGATGCTAAAGACACCCCTATTTACGAACCCAAAATTGGCACTGTCGTTTTTTGGGCTGATACCACAGTAATTGGTCTGTTCGAAGCTAATCACGATATGAACGCCGTGGTTGCGTTATTAAAGCGCCATGATGAGCTCAAAGACAATTTAGTTTACAAAATCGAGCAACTCGAAGACAAAGATTGGGAACGTGAATGGATGGATAACTTCCACCCTATTCAATTTGGCGAAAAACTATGGATTTGCCCTAGCTGGCGCGATATTCCAGACCCTGACGCAGTCAATGTACTACTTGATCCAGGTCTTGCATTTGGTACTGGCACGCACGCCACCACCGCGCTGTGTTTAAAGTGGCTTGAAAGCCAAGATTTAAGCGGCAAAACGGTAGTCGATTTTGGTTGTGGTTCAGGCATATTAGGCATTGCAGCAATTAAACTAGGTGCAGAGCGCATGATAGGGATAGACATTGACCCGCAAGCGCTAGAAGCAAGCTTAGATAACGCTAACCGTAATGGCGTTGCTGACAAGCTTGAAGTTTATCTACCAGAAAACCAACCTGAATTTACAGCCGATATTGTTGTGGCAAATATTTTAGCGCAACCTCTGCGTGAGCTTCATAGTGTGATTTTAGGATTATTAAAACCAGGCGGTAAAATTGCCATGTCGGGCATTTTAGAAGAGCAAGCAAAATCGGTTGCCGATATATATGCGCCCTTTATTGAACTTGATGAGATTGCCATTGAAGGCGACTGGACCCGAGTCAGTGGCATTAAAAAAGTATAATAGTGCGTTTTTTCAAAGTTTAGAGTATTAACTCAAAAGTCGTTTCTAGAGCCTGTATTTAACAGGCTTTACTATTTTTTTACATAATAAAAAATAAAGATTTTTTATTATAAAAACAACGACCGTTCAAAATTCACACAAATAAACCGCTTCGTCATACGGTTATCAAATGTCAATACGAAAAGAGCAAAAAAAAGTCACTTTTGTTCAATTTATAGCCTTTGATTTTTGCGCAAAAAGCCGTAAACTTAGCGCCCCTTGAAAAGAGGCCTATTGAATATCGTGCGTATCGGTTCATACCAACTTGAGAATAATGTCATTGTCGCGCCTATGGCGGGCATAACAGACAGACCATTTAGACAGTTATGTCGTCGTTTAGGCGCTGGCCTTGCTGTGTCTGAAATGCTGTCGTCTAATCCGAAGGTTTGGAAAACCGAAAAGTCGATGAACCGAATGGATCATTCTGGTGAGTCGGGTATACGTGCGGTGCAAATTGCAGGAGCAGACCCTGAGCTTATGGCACAGGCCGCACAATTCAATGTTGCAAACGGTGCACAGATCATAGATATCAATATGGGGTGCCCAGCAAAAAAAGTGAACAAGAAACTTGCAGGCTCAGCCTTATTACAGTTTCCAGAACTCGTGGAAGAGATTATTGATGCCGTCGTTAATGCGGTTGATATACCTGTAACACTTAAAATCCGTACTGGATGGGATCAGGACAACCGTAATGGTGTAGAGATTGCAAGAATAGCTGAACGTTATGGCATTGCATCACTGGCTGTACATGGGCGCACGCGCGCATGTATGTATAAAGGTGATGCTGAGTACGCCACAATTAGGGATATAAAACGTTCAGTGTCGATACCTGTGGTTGCTAATGGTGATATTACATCACCTGAAAAAGCAAAGCAGGTTTTGGACTATACGGGTGCAGATGCCATCATGATTGGTCGAGCCGCCCAAGGTCGCCCTTGGATATTTAGGGAGATAGACCACTATTTGCGAACTGGTGAACATATGCAGCCACCTGCTATTGCAGAGGTGCGCAGTATTTTAATGGAGCATTTAACCAACCTCCATATGTTTTACGGTGAGCCAATGGGAGCACGAATCGCTCGCAAACATGTATCTTGGTATTTGCAAACCCATGACAGTGACGGTCAGTTTAGGCGAGTATTTAATGCGCTCGACAATTCCGAGGAACAGGTCGTCGCATTAGAGCAATACTTTAAAACACTAGCAGCTAACTAAGAAAGAAAGAGACTTTATAATGTTCGAACAAAACGTGACTTCTCCATTTATCACAAACCCTCATGTTCAGTCACACGAGAAACCGCAGCCATTGCGTGATGCAGTAAAAAAAGCTGTTCACCACTACTTAAAACAGCTTAACGGTCAAGATGTGCAAGACGTTTACGACCTTGTTCTTTCTGAGCTAGAAGCGCCATTGCTTGAAGAAGTAATGACTTACACACGTGGCAACCAGACTCGTGCGGCAATTTTACTAGGTATCAACCGTGGTACTTTACGTAAAAAGCTAAAAAAATACGGTATGAACTGATACCAGCTATATTGAAACCGTAATCATTCTAACGAGCTAAATAAGTCCCTAACTGCGTTAAAAATTTTTTATGTAGAATAACTACACAGCAAAATTTTTTCCTTGTTATTGACTTATTTATCTGTCGTTATAATTGCTTACTAATCCAATACAACTGGTATAAAGTATATTGAGCAGAAAGCACCTTAGGGTGCTTTTTTTATCTGTAAAATTTATTAACGAAATTGCAAAATGCTCACGCTTTATGGGTCGTTATAAGTCGTTTTTTGAGTCGGAATCAGTTAAAATACGCGCTTCTAAGCTAGCTCATTAACTGAGGAAATCAAACTACAATGGATACACATCGTCCTATACGTCGCGCACTTTTGAGTGTGTCAGACAAAACCGGTATTGTTGAATTTGCCCGTGCACTAGAAGCACAAGGTGTTGAAATACTTTCAACTGGCGGCACATGTAAACTACTTGCTGATAATGCTATTAAAGTGACTGAAGTATCAGATCACACCGGTCACCCTGAGATCATGGATGGTCGCGTAAAAACCCTTCACCCAAAAATTCATGGCGGTATCCTTGCTCGTCGTGGCCAAGATGAAGACGTAATGGCAGATAACAACATTGCTGCTATCGACATCGTTGTAGTTAACTTATACCCCTTTGCGAACACTGTCGCTCAAGAAAACTGCAGCCTTGAAGATGCTATTGAAAACATCGATATTGGTGGCCCAACCATGGTGCGTGCAGCAGCTAAAAATCACAAAGATGTGACGATTGTTGTTAACGCAAGCGACTACGACCGTGTTATCAGCGAAATGCAAAATAATAACGGCTCAACCACCTACAAAACCCGCTTTGATTTAGCTATTGCCGCCTATGAGCACACAGCGCAATACGACGGTATGATTGCTAACTACTTCGGTAAAATGGTTCCTGATTACACAGAAGAAGCCGCTGAAGATACTAAGTTCCCACGTACTATTAATATGCAATTCACTAAAAAGCAAGATATGCGTTACGGTGAAAATTCGCATCAGGATGCCGCGTTTTATGTTGAAAACGACATCACTGAAGCGTCTGTGGCGACAGCGACTCAGCTACAAGGTAAAGCATTATCGTTTAACAATATTGCCGATACCGATGCCGCACTTGAGTGTGTTAAAGAATTTGATGTACCGGCGTGTGTTATTGTAAAACATGCTAATCCATGTGGTGTTTCAATTGGCGAAAATATCTTAGAAGCATACGATCGCGCCTTTAAAACTGATCCAACGTCAGCGTTTGGCGGCATTATTGCTTTTAACCAAGAACTTGACGCAAAAACTGCACAAGCGATTGTTGAACGTCAATTTGTTGAAGTTATTATTGCGCCAAGCGTGAGTGCAGAAGCCGCTCAAATAGTATCAGCTAAACAAAACGTACGTTTATTAGAGTGTGGTGAGTTCTCTGCTAAAGGCACAGGCCATGACATTAAACGCGTTAATGGCGGCGTTCTAATTCAAGACCGTGATTTAGGTATGGTAACGCAAGGCGACTTAACGGTTGTCTCTAAGCGCCAGCCTTCTGAGCAAGAACTTAAAGACTTACTGTTCTGCTGGAAAGTGGCTAAATTTGTAAAATCAAACGCCATTGTTTATGCCCGCGACGGTATGACTATAGGTGTAGGTGCAGGCCAAATGAGCCGTGTTTACTCAGCTAAAATTGCCGGTATTAAAGCCGCTGATGAAAACCTTGAAGTAAAAGGCTCGGTAATGGCATCAGATGCATTTTTCCCATTCCGTGATGGCATTGATGCTGCAGCTGCAGCAGGTATTACCGCGGTTATTCAACCGGGTGGTTCCATGCGCGATGAAGAAGTAATTGCCGCCGCTGATGAAGCCGGTATGGCAATGGTGTTTACGGGTATGCGCCATTTCCGCCATTAATCGCTTAAAGAGCTAACTGCTTCAGTTAGCTCTTTTTGTTTGCATCAAATTCACGTATTCTGCTTATTCTATAACCATGACTAACAATTATAATGTGAAGGATTAGACGATGAAATTTGCACTAAAATCTCTACTGGTTGCCACGCTGTCATTAAGTTCAACAATGGCATTAGCACACAACCATGGCCACGACTCAGCATTAACAAATGCAGTTAAAGCAAGCGAGCGCAGCAGTGAACGTGACCAATACCGCAATCCTGTAGAAACCCTCGAGTTTTTTGGCTTTAAACCAACAATGACTGTGGTAGAAATTGCGCCTGGCGGTGGTTGGTATAGTGAAATTTTAGCGCCAGCATTAAAAGAGCAAGGCACCTATTATGCCGCGCATTTTCCTGCTGATTCATCGGTAGGTTACTACCAACGTTCTCTTGCTGGTTTTAAAGCTAAAATCGCTGAAGATGCCCGCTTTAGTCACGTTAAACTTACTGAGTTTGCTCCTTCTACTCATTTAGATATTGCCCCTGCAGGTAGCGCCGATATGGTACTTACTTTTCGTAATGTCCATAACTGGTTCATGAGTAAAGACAAAGACGCAGCAAGCAATGCATTTAAGTCTTTTTATACAGCACTTAAACCTGGCGGCACTTTAGGCGTAGTTGAACATCGCCTACCCGAAGAGCAAGCCGATGAAATGCAAAAGTCATCAGGTTATATGAAGCAGAGTGTGGTTATTGCACTTGCTGAACAGGCAGGTTTTGAACTTGAAGCAAAAAGCGATATTAATGCAAACCCTCTTGATACAGCCGATCACCCTAAAGGGGTATGGACCCTTCCACCGAGCCTTAGACTTGGCGAGCAAGATGCCGCTAAATATAAAGCCATAGGTGAAAGCGACCGTATGACGCTGAAATTTAAAAAACCGCTTTAAATAGGATATTCGCCATGAATGTATTAGTCATTGGCAGCGGCGGCCGCGAACACGCACTTGCGTTTAAGGCCGCTCAAAATACAAAAGTAAACACTGTTTATGTTGCTCCAGGTAATGCGGGCACAGCCCTTGAGCCAAAACTTGAGAACGTAGCAATTAACGTTGAAGATCTTGATGGGCTACTTAGCTTTGCACAACAAAATAATGTTGAGCTAACCATTGTTGGTCCAGAAGTGCCGCTAGTATTAGGTGTTGTTGATAAGTTTCGTGAACACGGCTTAGCTATTTTTGGCCCAACAGCAGGCGCTGCCCAGCTTGAAGGGTCTAAATCGTTCACTAAAGACTTTTTAGCACGTCATGCTATCCCAACCGCTGATTACCAAACGTTTGAACAAATCGACCCTGCGCTTGCCTATTTAAAAGAGAAAGGCGCACCGATTGTTATAAAAGCCGATGGTTTAGCGGCAGGTAAAGGCGTGATTGTAGCTATGGATGAACGCGATGCAGAAGAAGCCATTCGCGATATGCTTGCGGGTAATGCCTTTGGTGAAGCTGGCAGTCGCGTTGTCATCGAAGAGTTTTTAGAAGGTGAAGAAGCGTCGTTTATCGTAATGGTTGATGGTGAAAACGTACTGCCATTTGCAACTAGCCAAGATCATAAACGTGCTTACAATGGCGATGCTGGCCCAAATACTGGCGGTATGGGCGCTTATTCTCCGGCACCGGTAGTGACTGATGAAATTCATCAACGCATTATGAATGAAGTGATTTACCCTACGGTAGAAGGTATGGCTAGCGAAGGCCACCCGTACACTGGCTTTTTATATGCAGGCTTAATGATAGATGACACCGGCACACCAAAAGTAATTGAATATAACTGTCGTTTTGGCGACCCTGAAACACAACCTATGATGCTACGTTTGCAATCAGATTTAGTTGAGCTGATTGAAGCTGCTAACCGTGTAGAGCTTGATAAAACTATCATTGAGTTTGATTCACGCGCTGCTGTAGGTGTTGTTTTAGCTGCCAAAGGCTACCCAGATAGCTACCCGAAAGGCGATGCGATTAGTGGCCTGAAAGTAACTTACCCTGAAGGCGAAAAAGTTTTTCACGCAGGGACTAAGCAAGATGGCGATAACGTAGTAACTGCCGGTGGTAGAGTATTATGTGCAACGGCACTAGGTAATACCGTTACCGAAGCGCAACAACGTGCCTATAAACTGGTTGATGAAATCAGCTGGGACGGCATGGAATACCGTACAGATATAGCCTATCGTGCAATTGCTCGTGAACAATAATTATTGAGTTTTACTCATTAAACTTTATAAGCGCAGATTATCTGCGCTTTTTACTGCTACACTATAAAAAAACAATCAGGGCACAGGTTAATATTGGAATTTAAAACCTTGCGCTATCATGCGATAGCGGTCGTAATACTTATTTTTATCTTTTTTATTATCAGCACATTGGCAACAAACTTTGTGATGCCATCTCGCTATACCATAGATAAAATAACCCCTGTTTATCTTGATCATGCATATTACATAGACAAGAGTAAAACACAAAACTTCGCAGAAGTAATGAATAATAAAGCGCAGTTTACACAGCAAAAATTTAACGATATTCCTTGGAGTTTTCAACAGCAAAATTATTGGTTACGCCTTGATTTAGAAAACAAAAGCAGTCAACAAGAAGATGTGGTGGCGCATTTTGATAATCCGATGGTGGATCACCTCACTATATATAGGCTCAATAGTAATAACCAGCTACTCGACACTTATAAGCTTGGTGATAAAGAGCCGCGTCTTACTTTATTTAAGTACAGCGTGCCCCATATTCGCTTTAAACTAGATGGTCAGTCTAAACAACAATTAATCATAAAAATAGATACCGTGGGGATCAGTAAAACCCCAATTCACTTATATCGCCATACCGTATTTGTTGACTTAGTTCGCTCACAAACAGGCATTTGGGGAATTTTTGCTGGCGTACTATTAATGGCCTCGCTATATAACCTATTACTTTATTTTGGTATTAAAGACCGCGTATATTTAGTTTACATTGGCTACATTATTAGCGCTATTGCATTAATGGGCACCGTGCTGGGGTTTGGCTTTTATTTATGGCCGCTTGAATGGCAGTTATTTATTCACGAAAAAGTCATTGTGGTCAACTACACCATTGCGTTTTTTACCCTCGCCTTTTGCACACTGTTTTTACGTTATCATAAAGACGGTTGCTGGCGCTATAAATTAAGCATCGGCTTATTAAGACTGATGCTAGTTCTAGGGATATTGAGTTTTTTCATTCCTGAAAATATAGCCGCACCGATATTTTTTGTGATTTTAGGATCGCTCTATATTGTCTGCTTCATTTTAATTTACAACAAATTAAGAAGCGGTTTTCGTTGGGCTAAGTTTTACGTATTTTCGTGGGTGCCACTGATCATTGGCGCAGCTATCCAACCTCTAGAGCTCACAGGCGTTATTTCCTATAGTTTTTCAATACGCCATGCTTTTTTAATGGCCATTTTGTGTGAAATTGTCCTAATGGCAATGGCACTTGCTGATCGGATTCGTTATCAGCGTGAGCAAGCGCTATATCATGCAACACATACCCAGCAAACTAAGCTACTTAATAGCGCTAAACTAAAGTATGCCTTTATGGCACTCAAAGCCCAGCGACGCTCTACCACTTTATGCTTGGTGAAAATACGTCATTTTAACTCTCTAAATACCATTATTACGCCCTCGCAAGGGTATGAGCTAATTAAACATGTTGCTCACGAACTTGAATGCCAATTAAGCTTTGAACGAGAGTTTTTCCATCTCAACAGTGGTATTAATCAGCCAGCTAAAATTGCTGATTTAGGCAGTGGCGTATTTGCCTGTATTTCCACTAAAAACCAGAGTCAGCATACGCTCGAAGAATTACTCAAACAGATCTTAAATAAGTTACCAAAAACATATCAAATTAAAGGTCTAGACTTACAACTTAATTACAGTGTTGGCATTAGTGGTTACGGTAAACGTGATGATTTTGAGTTTTGGTTAAAACGAGGCTATTTAGCATTACACGACGCTAAACATAACCTAAGCAAAGTAAGCTCATCACTTGCGCATGACAACCTTACCATGGACGTTGCTCTTGCAGCCAAGCTACAGCAAGCGATAAGAGAGGATCAACTTGCCCTTTATTATCAACCACAAGTGAGCTTAGAGGAGTGCAGTATACACGGCGCGGAAGCCCTACTACGCTGGCCAGATGCTGACTTTAAAAATATTTCGATAGAAAAGCTAATTATACTCGCCGAACACACTGGTATTATTAATGAATTAACAATTTGGGTTATTGAACAAGCCTGTAAAGACATTGCAAAGCTGGCATCCGATGGCATAAGCAATCATAGTATTAGTATTAATTTAAGTGCAAAAAATCTAGCCATTACTAATTTGACCGAAAAAGTAGAGAATATTTTGATTAAGTATCAGGTTGCTCCTCACTTATTAAAGTTTGAACTGACTGAGTCTGCTTTTGTCGAAAATCAAGATGCATTAGTCACCTTAGTTGATGAGCTTGCTACTTTGGGCGTTAAAGTAGTACTAGACGACTTTGGCACTGGTTATTCATCGCTTAGCTACTTGGTTAACTATCACTTTAGCGAACTTAAAGTAGATAAGTCATTCGTGTTTGATTTAACTGATAATCGTGCGCATCAGGTTATTGTGCAAACAGCCATAGATATGGCACATAATCTGGGCCTAACTATCACGATTGAGGGCGTAGAGACTCAAGAGGTTCATCAGCTACTTACAACAATGAACGCCGACCGTACTCAAGGCTACCTGTATGCCAAAGCACTCTCTTATGATAATTATTTAGACTTCTTAAAAAGCCAATACAGCCTAAAAATGTTAAACTCCCCTTTTTAACATCTTTGGGGCCAAGAAAAGATGCAAGGTACACTGCGTAAATTAAAGTCGAGCTTAACAGAGCCGGTTCAATACCACCTACCTATAGGTGATGAACTGGTTGATTTAAATGCCTTAATTGGCAAACAGCTGACCCTTACTTTTAGTGGCACAATTTTGTGCTCTAACTGTGGTAAAAAAACCAAAAAAAGCTATTCTCAAGGGCACTGCTTTGTGTGTATGCGCAAACTTGCCAGTTGCGATATGTGTATCATGAAACCGGAAACCTGCCATTACGACCAAGGCACCTGTCGCGAGCCAGAGTGGGGCGAAGAAAATTGCATGATCCCGCATTATGTTTACCTAGCAAATACCTCAGGATTAAAAGTAGGTATTACTCGCCATACACAAATTCCTACCCGTTGGATTGACCAAGGAGCAACCCAGGCCTTACCTATTTTTAAAGTGCAGACTCGTTTGCAATCGGGCTTAGTTGAAGTAGCGCTGGCACAGTTTATTGCTGATAAAACCAATTGGCGTAATATGCTTAAAGGGCAAAACGACACGCTTGATTTAAAAGCAGCAGCCGCCGAACTTATTCCACAAATAAGCGAAAAGCTTACAGAGCTGAGTGAGCTGTTTGGCGCAACCGCCATTGAACAACTTGATGAAGACGTAGTAAACCTTGATTTTCCAGTTAGTGAATACCCAACTAAAATTAGCTCATTTAACTTTGATAAAAACCCTGTTGTTAGCGGTATTTTACAAGGTATAAAAGGTCAGTACTTAATTTTTGATAGCGGTGTGATTAATATTCGAAAATTCACCTCTTATGAAGTGAGCGTAGACTCAGAGTAACCTTTTGCTGCTTGGTTATAAAATGCTATCCATTGCTGTCGTGTTAATGGATAGCAATAATGGTAACCCTGAATAATATTACAGCCTATCGTTGCTAAGTGTGTCTCTTGCGAGGCATGCTCAACTCCCTCAGCAACCACATCTAACCCTAAACTTGTCGCCATGGCTATAATAGCCGCTACAATTTGGCTATTGCCGTATTCATCAGGAATTTTAGCAATAAAACTGGCATCAATTTTTAACGTGTTAAAGGGCAGTTTGGTTAAATAGCTTAATGCCGAATACCCCGTGCCAAAATCATCAAGCGCAATATGTACACCTAACGTTTTAAGCTGTTGTAACTGTTCTTTTGCCTGTGAAAAAGAACCTATAAAGCTACTTTCGGTCAGCTCTATTTCAAGTAAACTCCCAGGTAATTGATAGCGATTAAGCATGGCCTTAATGTTATCAGCTAACTTACCTTGGCTTAGGTGGCAAGCAGATACATTAATCGCTAAACGTCCGGGGTTCATTCCTTGTGCTTGCCAAAGAGTTAACTCCTTACCGGCTTGGTTAATAACCCATAAATCGAGACGAACAACTAAACCTAACTCTTCAGCAAGCGGAATAAACTGCGCTGGCGAAATAGTGCCTAAATCAGGGTCTTGCCAACGCAGTAGTGCTTCAGCCCCCATAATCCCCCCTGTTTTTAAACACTGTTTAGGCTGAAAATAAAGCTCAAACTCATCATTTTCAAGTGCATGTTGAAAGCGGCTCATCATTGCCAAGCGCTCAAGGGAGCGGGCATTCATTGAGGGTTGAAACAATTGAAACGAATTACGCCCCACATCTTTTGAGCGATACATGGCAATATCAGCATGCTTTAATAATGTTTCACTGTCTAAGCCATCATCTGGATAAACCGCTGCACCTATAGAGGCGGTAACACCCACTTCAAATCCTTCCAATTTAAAGGGGGTATTTAAGTGATTTAAAATACCCTCTGCAAGTCTGATAACAGCTGCTACGCTTTCAACCTCACACAAAACAATAAACTCATCTCCCCCTAATCGTGCCAGTGTATCCCCCTCATTAAGGGTGTTAATAATGCGCTCAGAAACTAATTTTAATAAGGTATCACCGGCGTTATGGCCCAAGCTGTCATTTACCTCTTTAAAACGGTCAAGGTCAATAAACATTACCGCTAGCATTTGTTTATCTCTGTGAGCAGAGGCCAGTGCCATAGAGAGCCTATCGTTAAATAAGCGCCGATTAGGTAAACCGGTTAGTTCATCAAAATATGCTAGCTGCACTACTTTTTCTTCTGCACTCTTTCGCTCTGTTATGTCACTAAAAATAGCGGCATAAGTAACATCACTATGACTTGGCTCTTTTATTTCTATAATACTGAGCCACTCAATATAAATATCGCCAGATTTTTTACGGTTATGAATTTCCCCCTGCCATACGCCTGTTTTAGTCAGTGAATCCCACATTTTTATATAAAAGTTTTTATCATGACGTCCTGAACTCAACATATTAGGCCGCTTACCTATCACCTCATATTCTTTGTAGCCGGTTAAATGAGTAAATGCAGGATTTACTTGCATAATCACCCCATTCGAGTCGGTGATCATGATGCCATCCAAAGAGGAGTCGATAATTTTATTGGCTAAAAATAAATTACGCTGTGAGTGCTGCAGTGCAATATCTCGCTGCTGAAGTACCTTTTCAAGCTCACAGCAATACGCCGTTTCAATTTCATTAATTAAGTTTTCAAGCGATAATACACCGTTTATTTGATTATTTTCGCTTACTACTAAATGCCGAATATTACTTTCCGACATCAACCTGTAAGCATCAAAAAGGCTGTCTTGAGGGCTTATTTTATAAAGAGGACGGCTCGCTAAATCCCAACAAATAAGATGATTATGCTGCTCGGTGATGAGTTTTAGTAAATCTCGCTGGGTAATAATGCCATGGATATTTTCATCTTCATTAAATACTAAAATAACTTTTTCGGCGTATTTGCGCATTAAGTTAACAGCATCATTGATGGCTAATGAACTTGGGACTACCCTAATATTTTTATTATATTGCTCGTTTATCGGTCTAAATTGCAGGTAATGCTCTAATCCTTGATTACTCACAATATCAGTAATACTAATCACCCCGCTTGGGTTATCATTCGCATCGGTTACCAGTAAGTGTCTTACGCCATGCTTATTAAACACCATGGCGGTATCGGTTAATAATTGCTGGCTGGGTACACTCAACACCGGGCTCGACATTACCTTTTCAATCATTATTTGTCTAAGTGTCAGATCAGAAAAGTTAAGCGTTAAGCAATCAGTTTCAGTCCACACCCCCACTATTTGCTGCTGATGTTTAACAAAAATAGCGCTAACATTGTGCACACGCATTAGTTTCACCGCTTCAATTAAAGGGGTATCCTTGGTACAGGCGATCACCTTATTGGTAAAAACATCGCATACTTTTTGATAGCGGCTAGTGTGGGGCATTGCTTTTACTTCCAAAATTAAACCAATGCACGATTATAAATTATTCAGTAAATGACAATTTGATTTAGGACAATATATGAGCATCAGTTACCCATTAATTATTATTTATAATAATGAGATTGAGCTATTAGAGCATGCAGATGAGTTACATGATTTTATTTATACTATGGACGTGAATGAGCAGAAAAACGTGGTTATTTTAGATAAGGTAAGTGGCTATCAAGGTTTAAATGGCGATGCGCATAATGCACTCAGTGCAATACAATTAGCGCAATTGGTAAAGGAATATTTAGCAAAAGAAGGGCAATGTTGCCTCAGTAAAATAGAGCAGCTTACTCCTGAACAGGCATTTAGGTTACTCGCCGAAATCAACTAAGGCTTTAACGTGTGCAATCGCACTGCGCCCGAGGGCAGACAGTGAGTATCCTCCCTCTAGGTAAGAGATAATACCTAAGCAACCATGTTGTTGGCTAAATAGCGCTAACTGCTCAGTAAGCCATATATAATCACTTTCGACAAACTTTAAACTGGCCATATCATCTTCAAGGTGCGCATCAAATCCTGCACTTATGAAAAGTAGCTCAGGCTCAAATTCTGTTAATTTTGGTAGCCACTGCTGCTCATAAAGCGCTTTTAAATCAGCACCATCACTAGCAATAGGCAAAGGTGAATTTACCAACGTGGCGTTATTTTTAATGGCGGTATTTGGATAAAATGGATATTGAAATAACGAGCACAGCAACACATTTTCATCATCCATAAAAATATCTTGCGTGCCATTACCATGGTGTACATCAAAATCGATAATGGCAATACGTTTAACCCCTTTGCTTTGTGCATATTTAACCGCAATCGCAAGGTTGTTAAACACACAAAAACCAGAAGAGCTATCTCGGTTAGCGTGATGCCCTGGCGGGCGCACTGAGCAAAATGCAGCGTCTAACTTACCCTCTAAAACCTCATCAACAGCGAGTAACCCTGCACCTACTGCACGCTCAATTGCTTTCAATGAATCGGGGCATAACCAGGTATCGCCGTCCAAATCGCTAAGCCCTTCGGTTGGGATCATACTTTCTACATGCTTGATGTGTTGTTCACTATGCGCCAATAAATAGTGCTCACGCGAGGCCTTAGGCGCTTGTTTTTGCTCGATAGCGACATCCAGCCCACTTGCAAGTAGACGGTCGTTAATCGCATCCAAACGCTCAGGGCACTCTGGATGATCGTCAATCATTTTATGTTTACGGCAGTGGGGGTGAGAAATAATCGCAGTGCGCATAGCTAACTCCAAAAATAAGTTGCTTAACGAGTATAACAAAGCCACCTGAGGGTGGCTTTGCGACTTTGGTTGATACTAAACGACTATTTAACCAAGGTTCTAGTTATTTAGCTTTTAAGTCAAGGTTTCTAAAATCAAAGCTAAAATCGGTCACTTGCGTTGAAACTGCGTTCATTTTCGCTGATTCTACACGGTTATCTGCACTCATAGAAAAACGAATAAAGGCATCTGCCTCTAATAGCTTTTCATCCCATTTAACAATAAAGGTATTACCTGTGTAATGCTCCAACTCACCTTTGAGGCGCTTTGTATGGGTAAAATCAATGCGTAATTTACCATCTAACTCTTCAATTATTACATCGCCATACCAATCATCATGCAAAGTACCGGTGTAATTAATGGTTGGCAATGCCGGCTGGATATCTGCAGGCACTGATGGAGCCGCGTTAGCATAGGCTTTTTCTTTACCTGCAAAGTGCTTTTTAGCTAAATCTTCAACCCAGTCTTTATCTTCAAGCTCTAGTACATCTTCAAGTACTTCATGAGTCACCGCCGATAATGCAGAAAACGCTTGTTGGTTGCTTAATATCACAATTCCCACATTTTTCTCTGGCAAAAGAGTAACCTGCGATACCATACCTAAAATGCCACCACCATGTGCCAGCTTCTTAACGCCGTGGTAATCCTCTATACTCCAGCCTAATCCATAACCTCTAAATTGCTGATGATACGCTTCATAGGCACTTTTAGATGCCAGTGAGGTAATATGTGGGTGCCACATTTGTGCTTGCTGCTTTTCACTAAATAGCTGTTCGCCATTAGGCATTTTGCCACCAGCAAGTTGAGTACGAAGCCATTGGCTCATATCATTTACGCTTGATGCAATGGCTCCTGCCCCTCTAAAATCTTCAAGGTAATTAACAAAAAAGGGATGCAATTTACCGTCCATTGGGATGTGCCCAATTGCCCAGTTTTTGTTATTTTTAGCGATACGCGAAAAGCCAGCCCGTGAGTTGCTCATATTGAGCGGCTGTAAAATATTTTTTTCAATGTAGTCGTTCCAGCTCATCCCCGATATACGGGCAACAACTTCACCAGCGGTAACAAACATTAGATTGTTGTAAGCATATTGGCTACGAAAACTGCTCGCAGGTTTTAAATATTTCAGCCCCGATAAAATATCGGCTACCGATTTATCAGTACTTGGCCAAATCATTAAATCACCTTGACCAAGCCCTAAACCACTGCGATGGCTTAGCAAATCGCGAATTCGCATTTCACGGGTAACGTACGGGTCATGCAATCTAAATTCAGGGAGATGATCAATTACGCGATCATCCCAGCTTAATTTGCCTTCATCCACCAGCTTAGCCAGTGCTGCACTGGTAAATGCCTTGGTATTTGAAGCAATGCCAAATAAAGTGTCTTTATTCACCTTGCTATTTGTATTGAGGTTGGCAACACCAAAGCCTTTAGCAAATACTACTTTGTCATTTTCAACAATAGCAACGGCCATTCCGGGTACATCAAAACGTGTCATTGAGGTATTGATCACCTCTGCTATTTTATCGGTATCAACCGCTGCAGAGCTCGTGAACGCCCAGCCAACCAATAATGCGGCTGTGGCTAATTTTGTTAGTTTCATAGTGTTACCTTAGGTTATTATTTTTGTTTAATCTTGATGAACCGCAAATTCTATGTCGGCGCGCGCTTTATTCGTATCTTGCTTACTAGGATAAGCTAAAATACGTTGACTATAATGTTCTGGCACACCGGCCTCAAGCGCACCACGATATACATGCTGCACGTACCAATCATAAGGCAGCAGTGTGTCGTCATGTGTGTTTGCTATGTAGCAATGCACATTAATGTCATCGTCATCTAAAAGGCTCACGGTTAAATCAACACAGTCGTAATTAGGGCCTTCAATTTTATCTAAGATCTCTTTTTCGGCTTCATTAAGCTGATACACCACCCCATATACCACGGCATCGGGTTCGTTAGTGGGCACAATAGTGCATTTACCTGAACCATCAGCAAAGGCCATATTAAAGGTTAACTTATAGCCTTTTAAAAGCGCCGTACCCACACGTTTTGCGTTAGGTAAACGTGCCAATAAACGATTAGATGACATATTGGAGCCAAACGAAAAATTATATAACGCCATACTATTCCTTAGGGTCTATCAAATAACAACTCGCACAGCCAGTGCGATTAAAATAATGCCAATGCCACGATCGAACCAATAACCACTTTGCTGAAAAAAGTTTCGCACCCGTGCTTTTGATAACAATAGCGATAAAATAGAAAACCAAGCCCAAGTTGCTAGCGCCATATAAACGCCATACCCCACTTGCACTATTACTGGTGTAGTAGGACTAATCACTAAGGTAAACAGCGACATAAAAAATAGCGTAGCCTTAGGGTTTAATGCATTGGTAAAAAAACCACGGCGAAACGCATGCCATGATGACTCAGCTGCAAGGCTGGGTTTTGCAGTCTGTTCTGATGAGGTATTTGAAGGTTTGGCAGCGCGCAGCGCCTGCACACCTAAATACGCTAAATAAGCACCGGCTATATATTTAAGTGCCATAAACAACGAAGGCGATTGAGTTAAAACCAGCGCGACTCCCAACACGCAATAAGCTATGTGTAATAAAATAGCTGCACCTACACCTGCACTGGTCCACAGCGCATTATGCCTTCCATATTGTACGCTTTGCTTAAGTACCACAGCAAAATCGGGCCCGGGGCTGGCCACTGCAAAAAAGTGAGCAATGGCAATTAATAAAAACTCATCAATATAAACCATGGTTAACTGGCTTGCTCTGGCGAAAAAGCCAACAACAATGGATTAGCCGACTGGTTAACCAATGTTTTTATTTCTTTTTGCGCTTTTTTAAATTGGCCTCTTAAATGCGGTTTTAAATGTTTTTTAGAGTGTTTATCTTGCTTAAAGTAGCTTACTAACGCATGCATAAATACAGTATGGGTTTCACTGAGCGTGGCTTCGCGATTGGCATATGGGTTGTAACATGAGCCACAACCACCCTTAAACTGGTACACAGTATTGCTCATCATCACCCCAAAACCTAAAAAGCACGCTAAAGCATCCGTTGCTTGAGGTAAGTACGCTTTACCACCTGGGGGTAATACGCCTACATGATGAATTAAAATGGTAGCAAGAGTACCTGCAAAGCTAGCTACTAAATCTTGTGGTTGATTGATTTGGTTTGGGTTAAACGACACATTAATTGTATGGCTTGGTGGCACCATTAAATGGCAGTGCTCACCACGTAGATGCTCACTAAATTCAAAATGTGGAAACACCTGAGGTTGTAATTGTTGCGGTGCAACAAGTGTTATAGGCCACTCATCCATACCAGCATAGTGTTTAACACGCGCAAACACTTTACTGGCCATTTCTTCAATGCTTGAAACCGAATCAGGAAAAAACTCGACCGTTGGCAAAATAATTTGGCTGTGCTTAGTAAAAAAATTCAGGTCAAAGTTTTCTGCAGCCCAAATAAAGGTATCAACTAGCCACTGTTGTTCTTGTTCTGCCAATAAGGGTTTTGATTTAAATAGGGTTAACATAAACTATTCTTGCCCCTTCGCCCATTGCCATGCTTGTGTATTGTATAAAGGCACCGTAGAAAGCGCGTGATGATGACTACCTGTAGATTCTTTCGTTGAGTACGATAAATACAATAACGTATGGGTTTTAGCATCATAAATGCGACGAACTTTTAACGACTTAAACAAAATACTCTTAGATGATTTAAACACGACTTCACCCGACTTACTACGGTCAATAGACTGTAATTGGTCTGCGGTAATTGGCCCTGTTTGGCGACAAGCAATCGACATATCTGATGGGTCTGAAAAGTCTAAATTAGCCTCAATATGACTAATATGACAAGTAACCCCTGTAACAAGCGGATCTTGCTGAGAGTTAACCACCACATCTTTAGTGGTAAACAGCCCTAAACTCACTGAAGCAACATCATCAGAACACCCTGTAAGCCCTGCTAAACACGCAATTAGACTACCCATTTTGAGATACTTCATAGCAAGTCCTTCGTTCATAATAAAATTAAGTTATGCCTTATACTAAACGCTTTCACTGCGATAAAACAAATTTTATAAGTAATAAAAAAGGCACGCCCGAAGGAGTGCCTTTGCAAACAAATACAGCTAAAAATTATTAAAAGCTATATTGTGCACCTAGATAAACATAACGACCTGCACCGCCGCCGTAACGGCTATAGAAGTTCCCTCGACCACTTGGGTAAAATGCCCCTTTGTCGTCAAATACATTATTAATCCCGCCAAATACACGCAAGTCACTCTTATCAGTCAGTGCCATAGTGTAAGACGCTGATAAACTATGCTTTAAAAATGAACCGTAGTTTTGGTATGCCAGTGGCTCAGGGTTAGCAATACAACCTGCATCGCCCGCAGCACAGCGCTCATCATTTGCAGCAACATACTCAAGGTAGTCTTTCTCATCTTCTTGGCTTGCTTTAAATGCGCCTACGTAATTCGTACGCCAGCGGATACGTAAGTCATCCATTTTCCATACAATCGACATAGCCGCTTTATCTTTTGAACGGCCATAACCTGCATACTGTGAAGTAACACTGTTACCATCTAACCCTTCATAGGTTTGTGAGTTTTCAATAATGTGATTGTAATCAAGCTTAAATGACAAATTGCCATAGCTGCCTATGTCATATTTGTAAGTTGCAACTACATCGTAACCGCGCGCTGTTAACTCATCTAAGTTATATTCACGCTGAAGTATTTTTACAATGTTACCTTCGTCGTTACGGGTAATATCGTTACAATATTCGTTATCACTACCCCACGCAGCCTCTGAGTCATAACATTCACGCATGATGTTTTCGTTACTTATTTCATCAATTGCATCAACAATGGCAATGTCGTAGTAATCAACCGCTAAGTTAAAGCCATCTAAAAACTCAGGTGAAACAGTAATACCAAAGGTATAGGTATCGGCTGTTTCTTCTTTTAAGTTTGGATTACCCGTATTTGGTGAATAGTTATTGTCTTCACTTTCAAATTCAAAGTTAGGATCATCAGCCAGCTTTTGTGCCAAGGTTGGCTCTAAGCGACAGTTATCGTGCCCTGGGTTTGTTGATGTTGCAGTTAAGCCATCACAAATATCATCAAATGAATCAAAATCGCCGCGAGGGGGCGATAATAGCTCTGTAATAGTTGGGGCACGCTGTGCACGCGCATAGTTAGCACGTAGCATGTATCCATCAATTGGCTGCCACAATAATCCTAACTTATAACTGGCTACGGTGCTGATATTATCAATACTGTAATTTGCTAATCGTAGCGACGTTTCTGCCGACAAACTTTTAGCAAATGGCGCATCTTTTAGTATTGGCACTGCAAGCTCAGCAAACGCCTCATACACTTCTACTTCACCATAAAAAGAAGGCACAACGTTAAACGTAATACCGCCCGCTTTCATATCATCACTGGTATCTAAGCTTTGCGAGTCTTTACGATACTCTGCTCCAAATACTGCAGACACATTACCTGCTGGCAATTCATATAAGTCACCGGTGATATAACCCATTACCGTGTACTGTTGAATCTCAGTATCAATAATTGGATTTGTACGGATCCAGTCTGCCATGTCAGGGGTAATAGACCCTTCACCAAATAAATTAAGCGGGACACATCCTTGCGCTCGCGCTTCGGCGTCTTTACATTGAATAGTGCCATCGGCTAATTCTTCAGCTTGCAGAGCTTGGTTGACACGTACCGTGTTTAGCTCGTTACTGCGGATTTGATGCTGTTTAAATTGACCATATCCGGCAGAAATATCCCAATCCCATGTATCATCAAACATCATACCTTGCAGGCCAGCCCAGGTACGAATAGTCGTACGGTTGTTATCGGTGCTGATATTACCTACTTCACCAAAACGACGATCCCAATAAATACGGTCTTTGTATGGGTTACTGTCAATAATTTCTTGTGGCACATATGGGTTATCAATAGGAATATAACCTGGCGCAATATCATCGATAGGATCCCCTGTCACTGGGTCGTAGCGAGGTACGTAAGCCCCTTCGTATTCATCTTCTGGTGACTTATCGTTAAACGAGCCACTCTTACTGTAATGAATTTGGAAATAACTCATGATGTCGTCTGTTACATCATAATCGACTTTTATTGCAGTCGAAAAGTTATCACTCGGCACATCAAGCATAACGTACTGCTGTGAATTAATACCATAAATTTCTTCATTGCCTTTCCAATCATCACGTAGCGTTTGACCGTCGTACCAAAACTGAGTGTCGTTATTATTATTCTCTAAAAATACACCACCTAAGGTACCATCGCTTTTGCTTGCCCAATCAGCTTGTGTAATACCACTCATACACTGATAGCCATCAGCAGTGTACATTTGATTACACATCAGCTCATCATCGTAACTATGCGCCGCTTCTATTTGCGCTCGGTCGCGATCGTAAAAGGTCATACCAAAATCACGATCCCAGTTTGAGCTGACAAATACATAACCGCGATCATCAGCAAATGACGTTCCGTAGTTTAAATCAAGCGTAAATTCGCGACCGCCACCATCGGTTGTTTCACCGCCTCGGGCTTGAAATTCAAAACCTTCTTTTTTTGACTGAGTAATAATATTAACAACACCGGCTACCGCATCGGCACCATAAGTGGCCGACGCACCACCACTGATAATTTCAACGCGCTCTACCATGCCACTTGGAATGGTATTTAAACTAACATAATTACCACCGTAACTATTAGAGACAACACGGCGGCCATCAATCAATGTCAACGTTCTATTAGCGCCTAAGTCACGAAGCTGGACTGTTGATAAACCAGTACCCGAAATGCTTGATTGGCTGGTTGTGTTGCCAATACTTTGGCTCAGTGCAGGCATATTATCGATTAATACATCTGAAAGATTGCCTAAGCCTGTATCCTGAATTGATGCTCTGTCCATGGTAACCAGCGGAGTTGTGACCGAAAAACTATCACGCTTTAAACGCGAGCCTGTTACTGTTATTTTCTCTGGTACTTCTTGTACCACTTCTTCGCTTGCCTTAGCAGTTGATTGACGATCAATTGCCTCGTCATTTGCTATTACATGCCCAGATAGACTCGCTGTTATAGCCAAAGCTAAAGCGCATTTTTTGGTTGATATTTTACTCACAGACTTCCCTCATTTTTTATTATCCCATTAGTAGCTTTTTTATTAACTTTTTAGTTATTAAATCTGTTTTGTACTAATTGGTTTGTTTTACTAATAACAGGTTGTAAGTAATCGTGAATAAAAGCACAATGAGAGGTGTCTCGTTTATATCCCTATTTTACATCTATTTAATATCTATTTATTTATAATCATGGACTTATATTTATTGTGTTAGAATGTTGTAAAATTGAATATTAACTAATTATCGTGTTACTTTGCATTAAACAACACGTACAAACATCGCTAATAACTCATACTAGGAAGAGGTTTAAATACACATACTATGAATACTCAACAGCCTTTTTCAATTGGAAATTGCCAAATATCGGCGTTTGAAAATAAGCTGTTTTGTGCTGATAAAGCCTGTATTTTACAACCTAAATTTATAGAGCTGCTGACCTACTTAGTAGCGTGTTATCCAAATGCGGTGAGTCGCGAACAACTAATCGAAAACGTATGGGATGGTAATCAATATGTGGGTGAGAAAGCGCTCACTAATGCCATATGGCACCTTCGTAAAAGCTTTAAAGAGCTTGACCCCGACAACACCTACATAGAAACACTGCGTAAAACAGGTTATCGCTTAGTGCAAAAACCAATAATGCCAAACGCGCAGAACAGTATTAATACATCCTCTACTCGCCCTAAATATATTTTCGCTGTAGTCATGGCTATCGTGGTCTTGTTATTCGCTGGAGTCTGGGGTTACAACGCTTTTAGCGATGAAAATAAGCCTCTTGCGCTATCGCAACAAGCAGAGCGCTTATACGATCATGTTGAAACCATTACTACCAGCCCTGGACGAGAGCTATTCCCTGCTATATCCAGCGACAGTCACTTTTTAGCATATTCTTGGCGCCGCCCTGGTCATAAAGCAAATTTATACTTACGTGATTTACATTTACCCGAACAAGCTGCAATAGCACTTACCGACACCCCATTCATTGAAGGGCGAGCGGTATTTAGCTCTGACTTAACCTTTATTTATTATTATCGCCGTATATCTGGTCAAGGCTGTGAGGTTATTCAGCAAAATATTGCCTCGGGAAATACCACTATTTTAGGGAAGTGTGGTAACAAAGCGAGTACCGATATAGACATAAATGCCCTAGGCACTAAACTGGTTTATATTAGTGAAGATGATGAAAATAATCTGACTCAACTTAACCTTGTTGATTTAACCTCATCGCCATACACAATTACTCAAATACCTTGTATTTCAGCATGCCAATATAGCGATGAGTCGGTTGTGTTCTCCCCAGATGCAACTCAACTTGTAGTATCTCGTAACTTACCAACGGGGTTTGAAGAATTATTTTTAATCGATATAAAAACAGGCAATGCAAAGCAGTTAACTACTGGGTTTATTGATATGAGAGGCGTTGATTGGCACCCCTCTAAGGCGCAACTCGTTTTTTCTGGTGTAAAAAAAGGTAAACGCCAAGGGTACTTTTACAACCTTAAAACACAACAAATGATCAATGCCCGCATAGATGGCTTAAGCTACCCAGAATTTGCCAGTGATGGCAGTTTGTATTTTCATCAGTGGAATATAGACTCGGCTTTAATGCGTTTAGAGGTTAATAATGCGGTTGTAAGCTCTCCTTTCCCTGTATTATCGAGCCATTTTAGTACCCGCTTTCCTAATTACAATAAAACCAGAAACAAACTCGCGTTTGTCTCTAATGAGTCGGGCTCAATGGAGTTGTGGACCGCAAAAAAAGACGGTACATCTCGAAAGCAGCTCACTAATCTCAATGCCAATATTTACCACCCAGTATGGTCGCCTGATGGTGATTATATTGCTTTTGTTGCCTCGCACCCTAGTGGTCATGCGTTATACCTGTATGACTTTAATAAACAAACCAGTGAATTATTACCTACGGGCTTTAGCGATCATGGTAAACCGAGCTGGGCTGCAGACAGTAAAAGCGTATTAGTCTCTGATGATCAGCACGTGTATCGCTTCGATTTAAATGGTAATAAACTCGAACAAGCCATAGATTCACCAACATTATATGCTTATGAAAACAAGCAAGGCGCTTTAGTTTTTGCCAACCAAGCAACTAATCAATTATGGATCAAAGATCCTGATAGCCAAACTGAGCAACCACTGGTTAGCGAAATTAATTTATCTAATCATAATTCGTGGTACTTTTTTGAAGGCGACACCTTAGCGACATCGCGTATTTACTATTTTAATGTAAAACAAGGTGATTACCGTTTGAGTTATTACGACTTCTCAACCAAAAGCCATCATGACGTTATACGCCTTCCCGAACGCGCATTTAGTCGTACCTCTGGCTTAACCTATATTTCAAATACCAACTGGCTGGTATACTCTTCGTATAAGTCACCACAAATTGACATAAAACGTATCAACCATCAATATTTGCCCTAAAAGCAACAGCCTGAACTATGCTAAGCCAAATTTTTAAAAATTAAGCTCTATAGGGTTAGCGTGTACAAACCCGTTTGGTATAATTAAACAAACCAATCTAAAGAGGATACGCTAAATGCCACACGTTATTATTGAACACTCAGAAGATCTGCCTTTATTACCTCAGGTTCTAGTGGAAAAAATCCACACAACAACATTTGAAAGTGGCTTATTTGATTTAGAAAC
Organism: Pseudoalteromonas undina; assembly: GCF_000238275.3. Lineage (NCBI taxonomy): Bacteria > Pseudomonadati > Pseudomonadota > Gammaproteobacteria > Alteromonadales > Pseudoalteromonadaceae > Pseudoalteromonas > Pseudoalteromonas undina. The sequence continues at coordinate 77,227 of NZ_AHCF03000003.1, read as the reverse complement.
AATAAAAACTCGTGCTATTGCGTATCAACATTACCAATTAGGTGTGGGTAAAGAAGGGTTTATTCATATTGCTGTACATATTATGGCTGGGCGCTCTATTGAGCAAAAGCAAAAGCTAAGTGAGCAGTTACTAGCGTGCCTACAAACATATTGCAGAGCCTCTGATAGCTTAAGCGTTAATATTTACGAAATGAATCACGAGATTTATCGTAAAAATTAACGGCTATTAAAACATCATAGTTATAGGCAAGTGCTCTATAACTATGATGGTATCCCCGCTCTGCTAATTTTTATAAAACCGCGCTTAAAGCGTAAACTTACCTAGTAAATCCCTTAAAATATTCGACTCTTTATTTAAACCATTACAAAGCTGCTCTGACTTTTTCATATTTTCTTTGGTTTGCTCTGCCGAGTCGGAGATCATTACAATATTTTGGCTAATTTCTGAGGTTGCTAAAGTTTGCTCTCGCGTTGCTGTAGCCACTGAGTTATTTAACTCGCTTAACAGTACAATTTCCTGTGAAATACCATTTAATGTATGGCCTGTTTCTTTTAATCGTTCGGCATTTTCTAAAGTGTTTTTGCTGCCCAATTCAATCGCAGTTACCGTGCTTGAAGCTTTAGCATTTAACGAAGCAATCATCTCATTAATTTGCTCTGTAGACTCCGCAGTACGCTGTGCAAGCGTTCTCACTTCATCAGCAACTACTGCAAAGCCACGCCCTTGCTCTCCAGCTCTCGCCGCTTCAATTGCCGCATTTAACGCCAATAAGTTAGTTTGCTCAGAAATCCCTTTAATGACATCCAATACATGAGAAATTGATTTAATCTCTGTCGAGAGCTCTAACACCGAAGCCACAGAATTGGCCATCGATGCTTCTAACTGTTCCATTTGTTTAATTGTGCTTTGCACAAAACCAACGCCTTTATGCGTCGTTTCTTCGGTTTTAGTCGCAATATCTGCCGCATTGCTGGCACTGCCAGAAATATCCTGAACCGTAACTTCCATCTCATTAACCGCTGCCGCCACCGTTTGTGTACTCGATGACTGTACCTCAGCTAAATTAGCTGCTCCTTGTACTTGCTCAAGTACATCTTGGGAAATACCTTTAACATGAATTGCCGACTCAGAGACCTGTTTAAACATATAATGTAACTGCTCTAAAAACAGATTAAACTTAATCGCCAAATCTGAAATTTCATTATTATCGTCAGTAGGAAGTCGCGCTGTTAAATCGCCATCTTTTTCTGTTAACGCATTCACTGCTGAAGTAATGTTTTCGATTGGCCTAAATATTTGCCCTACCAACACGCGTGCTGACGCTAAACCGACAAGAGCAATAATTACACCAAAAATGATATTAGTATTAATAGCACTATTAATTGGGCCATATAATTGCTCTTGGGGAATTTCAGCAACTAGATGCCAACCTAATGAGTTTACAGGCGTACTTGATACAACATAGTCATCACCATCAATTACTTTACTTTGAATTGCCCCATTTTTAATCGGCGTCAAGTCAACAGATTGCCCTATTTTAGTTTTATTACCATGCAGCATAATCTCGCCACTACCAGAGACCAAATAAACAATGCCGCCCTCACCTATCCTATATTCACTTATGAGATCCACCATAGAATCGAGCGAACGGCCAATTCCGGCAATTCCTTGTCGTTGCCCATCAAGCTCAATGGCATAATTAATAAATACCATCACCTCAGAGCTGCCTTTATCTATGTCGAGCGCTACTTCAAATGGTCTATCCGATGCTAAAAAAGCATCAAACCAAGTATCACTACTATCTATTTGCCTGGAAATACCCTCATCGGTGTAATAGTTACGGGAGTTTTTAGAAATAATATATGCGTTACTGGCTTGGTTTTTATTTTTTATATGTTTGAGGTAATCAATAAATTTACCTCGACTTTGCGCATCTTCATTATTATTCATCCATTGCTGCACAAATAAGTTTTGCGCTATTTCTTTGCCTACAACAATAGGTGTAGAAAGTTCCAGCTCTATTTGGCTTTTAACTTCACTAAGCGCAGTCGGTAAATCTACTTTTGCTAGTTTTTCTTCTGTATTTGAGCGAATACTATTGGAAAAGATTAGAGTAGATATTGCTAAAGGAGCAACAACAGCCAGAATAAGGCTGAGGTATACTTTTCGTTTTAATAACATAGAGCACCTAAGGGGTAACTAAGCAGTATTTTATATACCGCAGACAATTAACAGTAGCGACATTAAAGGGCATAAAGTAAAGATTTTTATAATAAAACCCCATAACACTTTAATAGTAGATTCAACTGTGTTTATTGCAATGTATTCAATAGAATTAATAAAAAAATCAGTGTACTGGTGAAAATACGATAGAAATAACAAAAGCGAATTTTATAAACTAGGAAAATGAGTTTTTATTTACTTGGAAAGCTTTGAAAAGTGGTGGCCCCTCCCAGACTCGAACTGGGGACCTAACGATTATGAGTCGTGTGCTCTAACCAACTGAGCTAAGGGGCCATCTTTGTATAACTGTAAGCAGTTAATTTTTGAAGCGTTTAGCCACAGAGCGACTAAAGCGGGTTGCAGTATAAAAAGTTTTTAGGGGCTTGTCACTAGCAAAAAGCTTTATTTTAACAATCAAAGGGCCAACTGCTCAAATAGTAAGCTTTTAGATTTATTGATGATGACTTCGAAGAAACGAACTCATTAAATAATAGTAGTCTGAGTAACTAATACACATACCTTACGATGGCAATTAGCAACTCAGTATTAAATGTATTACTGCGATATGGTGTTATTTTTTGGCGATAATATAAATCGCATGAATTAATCCTGGGAAATAGCCGAGCAAGGTTAGCAGAATATTTAACCAAAAGTGCATCCCTAGCCCCACCTGTAAAAATACACCCAGTGGTGGTAATAAAATAGAAAAAATAATCCTGATAATATCCATAATTTAACCCTTCTAACGTTAGCAAAGCAAAAAGCCCAGCAAGGCTGGGCTTTTAGTATAGTGTATTATTCTGCAATAACAGTTAATTCATCAACTACTTTGCGAACATCTTCAGCGTTCTTAGCAATTTCCATCGCTAATTGCTTTTCAGCATCAGACTCAACTGAACCTTTAAGAGTTACTACACCATTATCGGTATCAACATCAATGTCTGTACCACCTACTTCAGAATCAAATAAGTAACGCGTTGTGATGACTGTTGTGATTTTGGCATCGGTTAAATCACTTTCGGTACCGTTACCCATCATTTTAGAATCATGCTTCTTCATGTCGGTGTTTTTTACCACAGTTAGACTGTTTTCAACATCAGTTACACCATCTAGGCTTAGCACGAGTTCTTCAGCAAGTTCTTTATCTACATCGCTGTTTACTTTACCTGTTAGCATTACCTTGCCGTTTTTTACGTCCGTGTTGATATCAAAGTTGTTTAGATTGGTGTTCATCAGCAGTACTGTTTCTGCCTTTCCATCAATCCAAGCATCTTTACTTTCGTTTTCCCAGCTGCTTGCTTGAGCGCCCATTGCGGTTGTTCCTAATACTAGGGCTGCAATCATAGACTTATTAAATGTTTTCATAATCGTTCTCCTTTTGATTAAAGACACTTGAACTAATGCGAACATCGGGCCAACTATTTTTACACTTAAATTTCAATGGTTTAAATTAAAACTACCGATACTGACTTAAACCTACGAAGTAAACATTTACAGACCATTGCGTAAAACTTTCTCGAATAGCGAAACTTACTAAATAATTGTATATTTGGTTAATCTGTCGTTAATATAATAAAGGATGAAAAAACAAAAAAACATAAGCCAATGATTTTAAATGAATTATTATTTGGTATAAGGCTTGCTTTGAACTAGCCAGCAACCTTAAAAGGATAATTTAAATGTCTGTTAAAATTGAAGACCGCCCTATCGAGCAAGTTCGTGAGCAAGTAATTGATCAACTCATTTATAATTACAGCCATGGTGTCATTTCTGTAGAAGCATTTGAGAGGCGCTTAGACGATGCAATGGCAGCGAGTGACAATAGCGCGCTTATGGCCCTTGTTGAAGATTTAACCTTAATTACTGACCAGCAATATAAGGCACAAAAGCACTCGCAGTTTGCACCTAATTATAGTGCGCAGCATGAGACTGATGAAGAGCCACTTACATTAAGAAGCATTCTTGGTTCAAGTGAACGAAGCGGCCAATGGGTGGTGCCTCAAAACATTTATATAGAAAACTACATGGGGTCAATCAATCTTGATTTTACGGATGCTATTTTTACCCACCAACATGTCACTATTCACGTTAATTGTTACTTTGGCAGCGAAGAAATATATGTACCTGAGCACGTTAATGTAGTTTCTAAAATGTTTTGTATTTTAGGCAGTTTTGAAAATAAAACAGTTTCACTCAATAAACGCCAAGCGCCAACGATTCAAATTGAAGGAAAAACTGTTTTAGGCTCTGTGGAAGTTAAAGTTAAGCGCACTATTAAAGAAAAATTTATTAGCTTTGCAAATGATCTAAAAACTCAACTTGGTATGAATGGTAAACATTATTAAATATGCTAAACATTTGATGAAGCCAAAATAGTTGGCTTCATTCATATTATAAGTCGTTATTTCGCTCACTAGGTACATCACTCATATACTCTACAAACTCAACCTCAAACCCTGCGGGATCAATATAATAAATGTTCTTTCTAAATGGATTTACAGCGCCTTGCTTACTTATTGCAAAGCCCGCATGCTTTAAGCGCGCTATTACTTCATTTAAGTTATTGGTTACATAGGCAAAGTGTGCCAAGCCAATTTGATGCCCTGATAAGTCACGATTTTTCCCTTCACCGTGATCGCTTATAGCAATATATTGATCGTTATCACCAAAATGTACCCAGCGCCTTGCTTTACCATACCAGGTTCCTTCTCCCTCACTTCTAATTGACCAATAGGGAAACGCTGCTTGGTAAAACTTAAGCATGGCGTCTATATCACTGACAACTAAATTTACGTGTTCTAATTTCATAATTTTCTTCCTGTTAATTGAATATAGAACATCATAAAACCTCAAGCTCACTTTAGGTAAAGCGCTAATTTACAAATTTATTGCTTGTTTTTATTTCGATAAATATATCGAAAGATCATACCTGTACAAAAAACACTCACAAGTATTTAGGCTTTATGGTTTACTTTATGGCAAAAACCGCTAAAATACGCCGGCTTAAATATATAAACGTTCTTTTACAACCCAAAGGTAATACCATGCATCCAATGTTAAACATTGCGGTTCGCGCTGCGCGTAACGCAGGCAAACTTATTCTTCGTGCAAGTGAAGATTTATCAAAAGTTGAAGTGCAACAAAAAGGCACCAACGATTTAGTTACTAACATTGATAAAGAAGCCGAAGCCGTAATTCGTGACACTATTTTACGTTCTTACCCTGATCACTGCATCGTTGGTGAAGAGTTAGGCGAACACAAAGGTAAGGATGCTGATTACCAATGGATTGTTGACCCACTTGATGGCACAACTAACTTCATCAAGGGTATCCCTCATTTCGCAGTATCTATTGCACTTAAAGTTAAAGGTCGTTTAGACCAAGCCGTAATTTACGATCCAATTCGTGGCGAGCTTTTCACTGCTTCTCGCGGTCAAGGCGCACAGTTAAACAGCAAACGTTTACGTGTATCTAAAACTGTTGAACTTGCTGGTTCAGTTCTTGCTACAGGCTTTCCTTTCAAACAAAAACATCACTTAGATGCATACTCTGAAGCGTTTAAAGCGTTATTTGTTCACACAGCTGATATTCGTCGTGCAGGCTCTGCAGCCCTAGATATGGCGTATGTTGCAGCGGGTCGTGTTGATGGTTTCTTTGAAATTGGTTTAAAACCTTGGGATACAGCAGCAGGTGAGTTATTAGTTAAAGAAGCTGGCGGCATGGTTGTTGATTTTGCTGGCGGTAATAACTACAACGTGAGCGGTAACGTAATCTGTGGTGCACCTAAGCTAACACAGGCAATTGTTCGCGAAATGCGCCCAGTATTATCTGAGTCGTTATTACGTTAATCGTAATTACGTACTAAAAAAAGGAGCCTAGGCTCCTTTTTTGCTTTTGGTTAGCCACTTTTTTTACTATTGGATAAACGTACAATAGCGGGAGCAGGCCTTCTTCGATTACATATAAATAAGTAGCTTTGACGATAACGTTTTGCTTCTTTTTTAGCATCTGTCGCTAATGCCGCTACTTGATGACTATTTTTGCACTGCTGCAGATCAGGCTCAACTAAACCTATCGATAATGTAAGTAAAGGTACAAACTGCTTTTCGCCCTCTCGATTAGTTGCCCAATACCCTTTTCCAGCAATATGCTCTGGCGTAAAAAACACGCGTGACTGTAGTTCAAATTGCGTGATAATGGTATTACAAATCTCCACCGCATCTTTTTTTTCAAACACCACCATAAAGTCATCGCCGCCAATATGCCCGACAAAGTTAGCGCTGTGCGCACACGCTTTTACAGTAACATCGGCCAGAAGTTTTATTACGCTGTCACCACTGGCATAGCCATACAAATCGTTAAATTGTTTAAAGTGATTTAAATCGATATAAGCTAGTGAAAATGGCTGTTTATGTTGTAGACGCTGCTCTATTACCTCACTAATTGCCACATTACCCGGTAACATGGTCAAAGGGTTAGCATGTTGAGCGTGGCGGATTTTTTCTGCTGTAATGTGCTTTAGTATGTCTCTGAGCGGTGCCAAGCCTAAATACTTATTGTTGCAGGTGATAACAATATGGCGACGAATATCAAAGTCTTGCTCTGTTATTTGCTGGGAGACAATATCAAGCATTTGATTTTCATCAACCACCAAAGGTTGTTTATCCATTAACTCAGTGACTTCACATTTATCATAAAGTGCATGCCCATAAGGCGCGGCAAACACTTCTGTTAGCTGATCTTTGTGTAACAGCCCTATTGGCTGCTGACTGCTATTTAATACCGGTAAGCTGATTATGCTTTTGTCTTGCTCAAAAAGTGCATGAGCTTCTTTACAACGCGTATGACTGCTAATAGCAGGCTGAGCAACAGCAAGCACACCTATTGCCATTGATTGTTCAAACTTTGAGGCGGCTTGGGTCGAAGTGAGCGATTGTAACTGTTTACAGTTGTAGTCATAACTTGGCTGTTGACTCGGTCTTTCTAACAAGAACCCCTGAACATGACTTATGCCTATACTTTTAACTAAATCTAGCTCTTCGGAACGTTCGATTCCCTCTGCAATCACCGCTGTATTTGTTGCCCGTGCTAACACCATAATTGATTTTAGAAATTCTTTTTTAACTTCGCTTTGATCGCAATGATCAATAAAGTAACGATCAATTTTTACAATATCTGGGCATAACTGCGACCATTGCTTTAGTCCTGAATAACCTGCACCGAGATCGTCAATAGCAATCGTAAAGCCTAGCTCTCGATAATGAGCGATGGTTTTTAACAGTAAAAAGCCATCATCTACTTTTTCTTGTTCAGTTACTTCAATCACCACTCGATTGGCAGCAAGACCAAACTGTTCAATTAAATGTAAGGTTTCGCCTTTAGGGTGGCTCGGATCGAGTAGAATTTTTGGGCTGACATTTAAAAATAACTTCCCTTGCAGACTGAGTTTTACAAAATTTTCAATGGCGCGAGAACGGCATAAAAGCTCAAGCTCTGAAATCAATTGGTATTTATGAGCTGCTTCGAATAGCTTATTTGGCATGGCTAACGGACCATTTTTAGGGCCACGGCTAAGCGCTTCATACCCAATAATAGATTGCTTAGCTATATCGAAAATAGGTTGGAACAAGGTTGTTATTGCTCCTTGTTGCAAAATTGATTCTAAGACTTGTCGTTGCTCAGTCACTACTAGCTCAAATAAAAATTTAATAAGAGCAATAAAATACCAACTGAGTATGACTATTATGTGACTTATATAGGAGGCAATAAAAAACCGCTCACTAGGAGCGGTTTTGTTTTAAGAATAGTTTAATCTCAATTAAGGCATTGGATCTAAATCAGCGCCTTCTTTTTCAATCACTTCTGGTATTAAATCTTCTTTACTTACGCCCATGGCAATAGCCACCGAGCTGGCAACGTAAACTGAAGAGTAAGTACCAATAAACACACCAAATAGTAGTGCAGTAGCAAAGCCATGAATGGTTTGGCCGCCCCATACAAATAACGCAATCAGTACTAAAATAGTAGTGATTGAGGTTACTAAGGTACGGTTAAGTGTTTGCGTAAGCGAGATATCAATAATTTCAATCGTGTCGTCAATACGCACTTTGCGGAAGTTTTCACGAATACGGTCTGATACAACAATGGTATCGTTTAGTGAGTAACCTATCACGGCAAGTATTGCTGCCAAAATAGTTAAGTCAAACTCTAAACCAAGCACCGAGAATAAACCAATCGTAATGATTACATCGTGTAAAAGCGCGCCAACTGCGCCCACAGCAAAACGCCATTCAAAGCGAAACGCCACATAAATTAAGATACAAATAAGTGCAGTTAACATGGCAAGGCCACCCTGCTCTTTTAAGTCTTCACCTACGCTTGGGCCTACAAACTCAATGCGGCGCATTACTACGCTATCATCGGCTTGTTTAAGTGCAGCAATCACTTGGTTACCAATTACCTCTGCTTTTACATCATCACCACGAGGGGCTAAACGAACCAGTATCTCTTGGCTTGAGCCAAAAAGCTGCACCGATGCATCAGCAAAATCATTTTCAGCCAGTACATTACGTACTTTTTTCAGATCGGCAGGTTGCGAAAAACCCACCTCAACCGCTGTACCGCCAGTAAAATCTAAACCGAAATTTAAGCCTTTAACAAAAAGTGACGCCAGCGACGCTATAATTAATAACGTAGAAAAGCCCATTGCCACTTTTCGAAGAGACATGAAACGAAGGGTTTTTCCGCCCAATCTTAAAATTTGCATGTCTGCTCCTTAAATTGAAAGTTTATCAACACGTTTGCCACCAATAAATAGGTTGATCACCGCACGGGTACCTATAATTGCTGTAAACATAGAGGTTAAAATACCAATTGCTAGGGTTACCGCAAAACCTGCAACAGGACCGGTACCAACAGCAAACAAGATAATCGCCGCAATTAATGTGGTGATATTGGCATCAAAAATAGTACTAAAGGCGCTATCGTAACCAAAATGAACCGCTTGTTGAGGGCTGCGGCCATCGGCTAACTCTTCACGAATACGTTCAAATATAAGTACGTTCGCATCAACTGCCATACCAACAGTCAGTACAATACCAGCTATACCCGGTAGAGTAAGCGTTGCACCTGGAATTAACGACATAACACCAATAATAAGTACTAAGTTGGCAGCCAGTGCAATATTCGCAACAAGGCCAAAACCTTTGTAGTAAATAAGCATAAAGGCCAGTACAAACGCAAAGCCAAGAGCTACAGCGGTCATACCTGCTTCAATGTTTTCTTGACCTAGGCTTGGCCCAACCGTACGTTCTTCTACAATTTGAATAGGCGCAACTAGTGCACCCGCACGTAGTAGTAAACTTAAGTTATGTGCTTCAGCTGGGTTATCAATACCGGTAATGCGGAATGAACGGTCAAGACGCGCTTGAATGGTTGCTACGTTAATAACTTCTTCCACTTTAATTGGCGGAAGTGCTTTACCGTCACTGTCTTTTTTACCTGATGGCTTGTATTCAATAAACACGGTAGCCATACGTTTACCGATAGCACGCTTGGTAAAGGCATTCATTTTTGCCCCACCTTTACTATCGAGTTTAATGCTTACTTGTGGACGCTGGTACTCATCTGCACCTGACTGCGCACCAGTAATATGGCTGCCTTCAAGAATAATGCGTTTTTTTAGTACCACAGGATAACCATCACGGCTCATGATCATTTCAGTACCCGGTGGGATACGACCTTGAGCAGCGGCGCTTATGTCAGCATTTTCGTCAACCTCACGAAACTCAAGCGTTGCCGTAGCACCTAAAATTTCTTTAGCGCGAGCGGTATCTTGAATCCCTGGTAATTGCACAATAATACGTTCAGCACCTTGACGCTGTACGTTTGGCTCTGCAACCCCAATTTGGTTGATACGGTTACGAATAATAGTTTCGTTTTGCTTGATAGCATAGTCACGAATTTCTTTTAGCTTTAGCTCACTCATAGTGGCAAAGAATGCGTTATCGTTACTGCTATCATCAATGTAAACGTTTAATGGGTAACGGCTTTCTAAAAAGCGCTCTGCAGCGTCTTTATCTTCTTCGTTACGCATTTCTACACGCATGCGCTCAGAACCAGCTACACGGCGCACACTACGATAACGTAGTTTTTCTTCACGCAGGTCGCTACGGAAATCTTGCTCCATTTGCTCTAACTGATTATCCACCGCAGTGACCATATCGATTTCCATGGTGAAATGTACACCACCACTTAAATCTAGGCCTAACTTCATAGGATTACCGCCCAGCGACTTTAACCAAGCCGGTTGTGCAGGAGCCATATTAATCGCTGAAATATAATCGTTACTTAGCGAGTTACGCAGTAAGTCTTGTGCTTTTAGTTGGTCTTCAACATTTTTAAAACGAACAAGAATTTGCCCATCTTCAAGCTTTGTCGATTTAGCGCTTACGTTATCTTTTTTGAGGATTGCGTTTACTTTGTCTACAACACTGAGGTCAACATCGGTGCCTTTAGCGCCAGAAACCTGTATGGCCGGATCGCGGCCATACAGGTTTGGTGAAGCATATAAAAGGCCAATGGCTAACACAGCTAAAACAAGTAAATACTTCCAAATTGGAAACTTGTTTAACACGGGGTCGTCCTTATTATTTTTATAGCGACTTCATTGTGCCTTTAGGCAATACAGCAGATACTGCTGATTTTTGTACTGTTACTTCTGCTTGCTCATTTAATGAGATCACGATGAAGTCTTTATCTTCAGCAATTTTTACGATTTTACCCACTAAACCACCTTGGGTTAGCACTTCATCGCCTTTTGCCATCGCGCTCATTAAGCTTTTATGCTCTTTTACGCGCTTTGCTTGCGGGCGGTAAATTAAAAAGTAAAAAACCAAACCAAAAATCGCTAACATAATTAGCATTTCCATACCGCCGCCTGCTGCAGGTGCACCAGCGCTTGCATGCGCGTTTGAAATAAATAAACTCATAATACTTCCTCTTTAATTTTTAAATTTTAAATTGTTGTATCAGCTAGCTCTGGCACTTCTTGGCCTCGGCGAGCGTAAAAATCGTGGACAAATGTCTCTAGTTGACCTTCGCTAATAGCATTACGCAAACCTTCCATAACACGTTGATAGTATCGTAAGTTATGGATAGTGTTTAGTCGTGCACCCAAAATTTCGTTACATTTGTCTAAATGATGCAAGTAGGCGCGCGAATAATTTTTACAGGTATGGCAATCACACTCTGGATCAAGTGGACCAGTATCTGTTTTATGCACTGCGTTACGGATTTTAATGGTACCCGTTGTAATAAATAAGTGACCATTACGTGCATTACGCGTTGGCATTACACAGTCAAACATATCAATACCACGACGAACCGACTCAACTAAGTCTTCTGGCTTGCCTACACCCATTAAATAACGTGGTTTGTTTTCTGGCATTTTATAAGCACAATGATCAAGAATATTAATCATTTCATTTTTAGGTTCACCAACCGATAAACCACCAAGCGCATAGCCATCAAAACCAATCTCTTCAAGGCCCGCTTGTGATTGTGCACGAAGCTCAGGATACATACCGCCTTGAATAATACCAAACAATGCTGATGGGTTGTCGCCATGCCCTTCTTTTGAGCGCTTAGCCCAACGAAGAGAAAGCTCCATAGAGTCTTTGGCTTCTTTTTCAGTGGCAGGATATGGCGTACATTCGTCAAATATCATCACGATATCTGAGCCAAGATCACGCTGCACTTCCATTGATTTCTCTGGCGACATCATAATTTGATCACCATTAACTGGCGATTGGAACATTACGCCTTCTTCAGTGATTTTACGCATTGCGCCAAGGCTAAATACTTGGAAACCGCCTGAGTCAGTAAGAATTGGAAAGTCCCAGTTCATAAAATCGTGTAAATCACCATGCTGTTTGATGATTTCAGTACCTGGACGCAACATTAAGTGAAATGTATTGCCTAAACAGATTTGTGCACCCGTTGCTTTAACTTCATCAGGTGTCATGCCTTTAACCGTGCCATAAGTGCCTACAGGCATAAACGCTGGTGTTTCTATTACACCTCGGTCAAAAATCAAGCGACCGCGGCGTGCTTTGCCATCGGTGCAGTCTAATTCAAATTTCATAATATCCTCTGTGTCGGAAAAACAGTCCAACAAGCTATAATTTAACCGCTCGATTCTACCCTTTTTGCCACCCTATTACTATTAGCAGTGATAAATTCACTGTGCTTAGGAGTAAAATAAAAACCGATAACGCTGTAAATTATTTACGGGTCAAAAACATCGCATCGCCATAGCTAAAAAAGCGATACTGTTGTTCAATCGCAGTATTGTAAGCACCCATAATATTGTCTTGCCCTGCAAAGGCACTGACCAGCATAATTAGGGTTGATTCAGGTAAATGGAAGTTGGTGACCATGGCATCAACAACGTTAAATTGATAACCCGGAAAAATAAAGATATCGGTATCGCCAAAGTAAGTATCTAGCTTGCCGCCATGTATTTTTGCAGCCGACTCTAGTGAGCGAACTGAAGTTGTACCTACCGCAATCACACGCCCGCCTTTGGCTTTAGTGCTTGCAACCGCATCCACCACAGCTTGCGGCACTTCAATATATTCAGAGTGCATGATGTGCTCATCAACACTTTCTACCCTAACCGGCTGGAATGTACCTGCGCCAACATGCAAGGTAACAAAGGCCATTTGTACGCCTTTATTTTTAAGTGCAGCCATGAGTTTATCATCAAAATGAAGGCCTGCTGTTGGTGCTGCAACGGCGCCTGGCTTTTCACCATATACTGTTTGGTATCGCTCTCGGTCCGCTTCATTATCTGGGCGATCAATGTAAGGAGGAAGCGGCATATGGCCAACATCATTTAAAATGTCGAGCACATTTTCACTGCGGTCAAACTCAAGCTCAAATAACGTATCGTGGCGTGCCACCATAATGGCTTTTGCTTTGCCCTCTAAAATGAGTACATTGCCCGGTTTTGGCGATTTACTAGCACGAATGTGCGCAAGAACCCGGTGTTCATCTAATACACGCTCTACCAGCACTTCAACTTTACCGCCAGATTCTTTTTGACCAAACATACGCGCAGGTATTACTTTGGTGTTGTTAAAAACCAATAAGTCGTTTTCGTTAACCAGTTCGAGAATGTCACTAAATATTTTATGCTCAACAGCACCGCTCGGCCCATCTAAGCTCAATAAACGGCTACTGGTTCTGTCTGCTTTAGGAAAACGAGCAATTAATTCATCAGGTAAGTCAAAGCTAAAATCAGCTACGCGCATTGTTAGAATTCCACATCATTTAAAATCGCGCCAAGTGTATACCCAAACCACCTCAAAATGCGAGTTTCAGTTGGAATTAAAAGCGATTTAGGCAAGGCATTGATTGCAAATAATAGTGGTTCTATTATTAATATCAATAACGCAGTATAAATCGCTTTTAAACCAACCCGTGGGCGTTTCACAGGGGCATACTCTCATCGTTGCTACTTCTTGAAAGGGACTACCATTACTGCAAAGTATCGCCTTGATATTAAGCCCTTGTGAAGCGCTGAATTCTGCATTTTGAGGTGGTTTGGGTATTTAACTATTAGTAACGAAGCTCAAGATACCCCCTATATTCTCCCTAATTACTATTACTAATGAAGCTCAAAATATCCCTTATATTCTCCCTAATTGGCCACTAATGAACTACATTTAAAATAGCGGTTAAATACGCTTGTTCTTATGGCTAAATATCATTACTCTTACAGTTTTATGATCTGCATTTCTCGGAGTGGTACCTAAGTGGCGAAACAGCTTAAATTGCTAATATTAAATGCAAGTAATGATGAGCGCCAGACTATACGTGCCACGCTGGAGAGGCTTAGTGTGTTTGAGTTTATTGAAGCCTCAGACAGCCAAGATGCGTTAAAAATCTTAAAGAATCAAAGCGTAAATATAATCATAACCGGCTTAGATGTAGGTAAAATTGATGGTTGGCGGTTTTCACGTATGATCCGCTCTGGTTTACTTAAAACGCCGAAAAACACGCCTATTTTGCTAATTCCGCCCATTTATTGTGAGCGGATCGCCGAAACTACCGCGCGTAGCTATGGTATAGATGCAGTACTGCCTTTTGAACGCCAAGATATATTGCCGCAAATACTAGCAAACGTGTTGTCGAGCCATTTAGAAAAAAGTAGTCGCTTAAACCTATTGTTATTAGAACCCTTTGCCAGCAGGGCAAATGATATGAGTGAACAGTTAAAGCTAAACTTTGCAATTACTCATGTTACTAACGAAAAAGCCGCGCTAAGTGCCTATAATCAGCAGCCGTTTGCTATCGTGCTACTCGATGCCACTGCAGCACAAGCTGAGAGTTCAAATCAATTAGTTGAAAAGATTCTGCAGCATAACCCTCAACAAGCCATTGTTACTATTATTGATAAAAACGATGCCGATTACGCTGAGCAGTTATTACTTTCTGGCGTTACCGATTTTATTCGTGCTCCTTACGATCCCTCATTTTTAAATAAAGTCTGTGATCATGCTGCTCGTCGAGAAGATTTTATGGTGAGCTATGCTGAGTTTGCTAATAAGGTACAGCAGCTAAGTATTAGTGAAGTTAAATATCGCGACCTATTTTCAGCGCATCAGCGTATTTTATTGCACTTGAACACGGTTGTACTTGAACTAGACCAACAAGGGAATATTCGCTTTATAAACCCTGCGTGGGAATCTCTGAGCGGCTTTGGAGTTAAGTCGACCTTACAACAACCACTCACTGCGTTTTGTACCACAGAATATAAACAGTCATTACAATCAACAATTAATGATATTTTACAAGGTGGCGCGAACAAACAAAAAATAGAAGTTAAACTGAGCCAAAAAAACGGTAACTCAGTATGGGTTGAATGTCGGCTTCAGTTAATAAAAAATAGCAGCAACAACGCCACTATCACCGCCACACTCGATAACATTCATGAGCGCAAACAAGCAGAGTTGCAATTACGCCATTTAGCCCTGCATGACACCTTAACAGGGCTACACAACCGTTATTATTTTGACCAACAGCTTAACTATATTTGCCAGAGCGAAAACACCCATACAAATATTGAACATGCGCTTATTTATATTGACCTTGACCACTTTAAAATAATAAATGACAGTAAAGGCCATCAACAAGGTGACATTGTTTTAAAAGAAGTAGCGCAGCTATTTATTGCCAATATAAGTAATGAGCATCTGATCTGCCGTGTCGGTGGCGATGAGTTTGCGGTGATACTTAAAAATACCAATTTATTGGATGCACATTTAATCGCAGAAGGAATTTGTAGTGCCATTGAAGGCAACCAATTTAAATCTGAAGAGCAAATCTATTCAATTAGTTGCTCGATTGGTTTAACCCAAATTACCGCTGATAACTGCGATCCAAATGAATGCTTAAAGCAGTCAGATATTGCGTTATATATTGCTAAAAATTTAGGTCGTAACTTAGTACATTGTTATTCAAAACAAGATGGTGAGAACAATGCGCTGCAAACGGGTTTAGAGTGGGGCCATGGGGTACGTCAAGCACTCCAACAAGACAGCATAGAGCTTCATTATCAACCCATTTGGGATTTTAAAACTAATCAGGTTGCCTACTTTGAAGTACTGCTAAGGTTAAAGCTAGACGACGAACTTATTTACCCTAATCAATTTATTCCCTCATTGGAAATGCTCAACGATACCTTTTTAATGGACCAATGTGTTATTCGTAACAGCATTGCGAGTGTTGCTGCACATCCAGAGCTTCTTCAAATTGCAATAAACTTATCGGCACAGTCATTTTTAGATGAGCGTTTGCTGCCATTAATAGAGTCGACCCTTGAGAAGTATCAAGTGTCTCCTGCGAAAATTATTTTTGAAATAACCGAATCGGCCAGTATTAATAATTTAGCGGCGACACGAAAAATGATTGAACGACTAAATAATTTAGGTTGCCACTTTTCAATTGATGACTTTGGCACCGGCTTCAGTACCTTTAATTACCTTAAACAATTACCAGCCCAACACGTAAAAATTGACGGCTCATTTGTTCGCGATATGCTCAATGACTCCATTGACTTAGCGCTAGTGAAAGCCATAAATGACATCAGTCGCTCACTAGATAAGCGCTCTGTTGCCGAATATGTAGAAACTGCAGAAGTATTTTTTGCACTTAAAGAAATTGGTATCGACTATGGGCAAGGCTACTTTATTGCTCGCCCTGTACCAATTGACAAGGTACTGATTGAGTTAGAAAAAATTAAAAACAACCCTATTTTTTATCAAGACACCCTCACGTCACTATAAACATTAATAAACAAATTTAAGCAATTTATTACTTCCAAATTTGCCCATCTAACCTATACTTTGCTTATCGGCAGCACAATGTCATGAAAATTAAGTGATTACCTTAATTTTACGTGACATCTTTATTTCTTATCGTCTAGATGTCTATACTGTTAAAGGTGGACATAGGGGCATAAGGAGGATGTTTATGACGCAACTAATCACGTTATTATTGTTTATACACTTTGCTATTGCGCTTCAATGTTACAAGTATGCCCAGATTAAAGGCTACCCTGTAAAAACCTTTACAGTGCTTGGGCTAGTCCCGTACTTTAATGTTGTTGTATGGGTTTACTTACTATTTTTACCGCCGCTAGAGAGCTACCACAGCCAGCATAAGCAGCCTCTATAATTCCCCGTGTTATTTAGCGTATTAATTAAAATACGCTTTTTTTACCTATTTAAAATCAACACTGCACTGCTTTTTCAAAAAGACCTCTAGTTGTTGGCTAAACAATTTAAAGTCACGAATGCGCCCTGTTGTTTTACGCCACAATACACCAATATCGCGATAGGCATCGCCTTGCGATGGCGTAGCTAGCATGTTTTTGTTTTCTAAAATACCCGCATTAATCGCCATTTGCGGCAAAAACGTCACGCCAAGTTTATACTCAACCATACTCAATAAAGTATGTAAGCTAGCCGCCTCAAAGGGGTTTATACAGCTAGAGCGATTTAAATGGCACGCACTGAGCGCATGCCCTGTCATACAGTGTTCTCGCTCAAGTAAAAATACACTGGCTTCTGGTAATAAATTAAAGTCTTCAATGCCTTTGGCTGGTGTGTAGTCTTTATGGTGCACTAAACTAAAGTGATCTTGCGCTAATACTTGGGTATGAAATTTATCGGTTTCGTAGGGCAGCGCTAATAATGCTAAATCAATTTGACCATGCTCTAACTTATCAAGTAACTTATCGCTGGTGTCTTCAATCAATACCAACTCTAAATCTACAAATGTTTGCTGACAAAAGTGATACAAAGGCGCTGCAATAAAGCTCGCAATCGTAGGAATAACACCTACCGTTAATGTACCACTAAGTGGTGTTAAAAAGCTTTTAGTTAACTCTTTTAAACTAATAGTATCGTTGATTATTTTTCTTGAACGCTCAACCACCTCTTCACCAATAGTGGTAAACATTAGGCTGCGATTTTCTCGCTCTATAAGCTGACATCCTAAAGTTTCCTCTAGGTTTTGAATCGCAGTACTGAGCGTTGACTGACCAATAAAACAGGCACTTGCTGCTCGGCCAAAATGTTGATGTTGATGCACAGCTAATAAATACTGCAGCTGTTTAATACTAGGGAGATTGGTCATTTTTCTTTCCACAAATAAAAAGACCCCAACACCAAGGGCATTGAGATCTTTTCAAGCTAAAAGTCTTTTAAGTACTTTTTATTAAACCCCAAAGGCGGTTCTTAGTACGTAGAAAATAACAATAGCAAGGGCAGCACCAACTGGCAATGTAATTACCCAAGAAACTACAATATTTCTTATTACACCCATGTTAAGTGCGGCAATCCCACGTGCCATACCTACACCCAACACAGCGCCTACTAGGGTTTGTGTGGTTGAAATAGGTAAGCCTGTGCCCGATGCAATAACAACGGTAGAGGCAGCAGCTAATTCAGCAGCAAAACCACGGCTTGGTGTTAAATGAGTAATACCTTCACCAATGGTTTTAATTACTTTTTTACCTAAAATAGCAAGACCGGCAACAATACCTAAACCACCTAGTGGTAATATCCACCAAGCAATAGCGGCTTTCTTCGCAATTTCACCATTGTTTTCAACAATGTTTACAACAGCAGCTAGAGGCCCAATTGCATTAGCAACATCGTTAGAACCATGAGCGAATGCCATACAACAAGCTGTTAGTACCATAAGTACCGCAAATACTTTTTCTACATTGTTAAACTGCATTTCTCTATCCGCTTTAGGATCGATATTTAAACGAGAAATAGCAATTTTACCAATAACAGCAACCAGTACCGCTATACCAATAGAAATAGCAAAACCTTCAATAGTACCTAAATTAATACCAATGTGCTTTAAGCCTTTTTTAATGGTCACAAGAGCCATGATAAAGCCAGCTAAACCCATGTATATTGGTACAAAGCGCTTTGCATTTTTAAGTGGAGCGTCGGTGTCAAAAATCAGCTTTTGCGCACTCATAAATATTAAGTAAGCTATAAAACCTGATATCGCTGGCGTTACAACCCAGCTACCTACAATACCGGCAACTTTACCCCATTGAATAGCCTCTGTACCTACTGCAACTAGAGCAAAACCAATAATAGCGCCAATGATTGAATGAGTAGTCGATACCGGCCAACCTAAAAATGAGGCCATTAATAACCAACTGCCTGCGGCGAATAAAGAGGCGATCATACCTAAAACCATCAGCTCAGGAATATCGGCAAATGGGGCCGCATCAATAATCCCTTTACGAATTGTTGATGTTACTTCACCACCCGCTAAATAAGCACCTGCGAACTCAAAAATCATCGCGATAAAAATCGCTTGTTTAATGGTAAGTGCTTTTGAACCTACTGATGTACCCATCGCGTTGGCAACGTCATTTGCGCCAATACCATAAGCCATAAAAAAGCCGACTGCTGCGGCAATTAAAATTAATACCGTGCCGTAAGATGCAATGATATCCATTGTGTAACCTTAATCTTTCGTGTTTGAACTGATTTTAAATTAACGAGCTAACATCAGCTCAAGACGTGATCCTACGCGCTCTGCAATATCTGCAAGCTCGCCAACCCATTCAATGATTTTGTATAAAAACATCACATCAACTGGATTTAGCTCACTTTCTACTTTACGTAGTTGGCGGCGTATTCTAATTTGCATTTCATCCGTGTCTTGTTCTATGGCATCCAATTCTACGAGCATTTTTTCAACCAGAGTTACTTCTCTGCCTTTAAAGCCCGTTTCTAACAATTCTTCTAACTCATTGATCGCTTTAGATGCTTGTTTAGTTGCATCAACACAACGAGTTACGTATGCCAAAAAGTCTTCTTGAATCTCTTTTGGTATGATCATCTCACGACCAATTACACGCCCAGCAATGTCTTTTGCCTTGTTAGCAATTTTGTCTTGTTGGGTTACTAATTCGAGCAGATCTGTACGCTCTACCGGCATAAATAATCCGCCAGGTAATTGTAAACGTATAGTTCTTTTCATTTCATCAGCTTCACGTTCTATATTACGAATGGTTAAACGTAGCTCTTCTGCTTGTTGCCACTCTTCTTTAAAAACATGATTAAAAAAAGGTATCAAACTTTCGCTAGCTTGATGAGCCTTTCTGATGTGTTCTTCTATTGGCTTTATAGGTGATTTTGCAAAAACACCTAAAAAATTTGTTGGCATAACTGACCCTTTAATCAATTCAATATGCTGTTCAACCTGAATTTTACAGCATTAAGCTAGATTGTGAACGCTTTTTCTTATTCAATTATTTACAAAAAATAAAAAAGGCAGTGTATTACTGCCTTTGATATTTTTTAGTTATTCGTATCACTACAGTGATTTTTCAATATCTTCTTGAGATGTATGACGAATATCTTTGCCGTTTACAAAATAAATGACATATTCAGCGATGTTTTGACAACGATCACCGATACGCTCTAATGAGCGAACAGACCATACTAAATCCATAATTTTTGGAATTGAGCGCGGATCTTCCATCATGTAGGTCATTATTTGACGAGTAATTGCTTCATACTCTCTATCTACTTTAGCATCCTCTTTATGCACTTCAAATGCGCGTTGCACATCCATACGTGCAAACGCATCTAAAACGTCATGCAACATTTTAGATACTTGGCGACCCATATTTTCAATGTTTACTAATAAATCTTGTTGATCCTTAGTAAATGAGTCTAGTGCAACTTTAGCAATTCGCTTAGCTTCATCGCCAATTCTTTCTAAATCGGCAATGGTTTTTGCTATTGCAATAACCAAACGTAAATCACTGGCTGCTGGTTGGCGCTTAGCAATAATACGGGTGCAATCTTCATCAATACTGACTTCCATTGCATTAACCTTGTAGTCGTTTTCACGTACTTTTTGTGCCAATACCGCATCGTTTTGACTTACTGCATCAAGCGCGCTATTAAGTTGTTGCTCAACCAATCCACCCATGCTTAATACATGGTTACGAACATCTTCTAGCTCTTGATTAAAACGACCAGAAATATGTTTATTAATGTTGTGTTCCATAATGACCTTCTTTAATAATTCATTGCTTTCGCGTTTTAACCCGACTAGCCGTAACGACCAGTAATATAATCTTCTGTTTTTTTCTTCGTAGGCGTCGTAAATAAGGTATTAGTATCAGAATACTCAATCAGCTCACCCATATACATAAACGCTGTTTGATCAGAAACACGAGCCGCTTGTTGCATGTTGTGAGTAACAATAACCACGGTAAACTTATTCTTTAAATCATTAATTAGCTCTTCGATTACTAAGGTTGAAATCGGATCGAGTGCTGATGTTGGTTCATCAAGTAGTAATACCTCAGGCTCGATCGCAATAGAGCGGGCAATAACTAAACGTTGCTGCTGACCACCCGATAAACCAAATGCGCTATCGTGCAGTCGGTCTTTTACTTCATCCCAAAGAGCCGCACCACGTAGCGATTGCTCTACCACTTCATCTAGCTTACGCTTTTCTTTAATGCCTTGCAGGCGAAGACCGTAAACCACATTCTCATAAATTGATTTTGGAAATGGGTTTGGACGCTGAAACACCATGCCAACATTACGACGAAGGGCTGCAACATCAACGCTTTTATCGTAAATATTTTGTCCATGCAGCATGATTTCGCCTTCAATACGACAAATATCAACCAAGTCGTTCATGCGGTTAATACAACGTAATAAGGTTGATTTACCACAACCTGACGGGCCGATAAATGCCGTTACTTGGCCTTTAGGAATATTCATATTTACTTTACTCAGTGCTTGTTTATCACCGTAGTAAAGGTCGAGATCTTTAATTTCTAGCGCTTTTTGTTCGTCTGTTAAATTATTTAAATCTAACTTCAAGCTTGGCTTTGCTTGGTTTACTTTTGGAGCGACTGTAATCATGTTTGTTACCTATACTAAATTAATGCTCAAGCGATCTGAATTTTTCACGTAAATGGTTACGTATACCAATGGCTGTGATGTTAAGGGTAATAATAACCGACACTAACAAAAAGGCCGTTGCATATACCAGCGGACGCGCCGCTTCAACGTTCGGACTTTGAAAGCCAACATCGTAAATATGAAAACCTAAGTGCATGAACTTTCTGTCTAAATGTATATATGGGAAGTTACCATCAAGCGGTAACGTTGGCGCCATTTTTACCACACCCACCAGCATAAGCGGTGCAACTTCACCCGCAGCACGAGCAACCGCTAAAATTAACCCCGTCATAATTGCAGGGCTGGCCATAGGAATAATGATTCGCCATAGCGTTTCTACCTTAGTCGCACCCAGTGCTAATGAACCATCACGCACTGTACTAGGAATACGAGATAAACCTTCTTCGGTTGACACTATTACCACAGGCAACGTTAATATAGCCAAGGTAAGTGCCGACCACATCACACCAGGTGTACCAAATACAGGGGTAGGCGATGACTCAGGATAAAATAATTGGTCAACACTACCACCAACCATATAAACAAAGAAGCCTAGGCCAAATACGCCGTATACAATAGACGGAACACCCGCCAAGTTAATAACCGCAATACGGATCATTTTAGTAATTGCGTTTTTAGCCGCATATTCATGTAAGTAAATAGCAGCAACCACGCCAAATGGCGTTACAATCACAGCCATTAACATCACCATAAATACCGTACCAAAAATAGCAGGAAATACGCCACCTTCGGTATTGGCTTCACGTGGGTCATCTGAAACAAACTTACCTAACTGCACAAAGTAATGACCTAGCTTAGCAAAAAAGCCCATATCGTTTGGAAACCATACATCCAACACTTGATATAGCGGGATTGTAACAACCTCACCACGCATATCCTTTACGGTTACTTGGTCACGTTTAGCTTGTTTACGCAGTGCGAATAACTCTTTTTCTAATTCGCCATATTTCGTACGTAAATCAGCACGCGCTTGAGCAAGTTCAGCAACACGTTCGTCGGTTAGCTCGTTATCAAGCAAGTAGGCTTTTTCCTGTAAACGTAAACGCTCTAGCTCATAGTTAATATGCCCTATGTCGCCATTTTGTAAATCAAGCGCTTCGTCGTTTAAGTCAACCGCACGCTCTACAAGGTCATGTAAGGTTTCAACTTTATCTGCTGTTACCGTCTGACCGCCTTTAATGACGCTTTCTACATACCCGTAAAAATTACCGTTTTTGCTGCGCTCAAACACCGCGAGAGCTTTAGGCGCTGAGCTTTGTTTGATATCGGTTTCGAGTATCCAGCGAAAATCTAAATCAACATACTCACGGTTACCTGTTTTAATTAGTAAACGCTCAACCTCGTCTTTTTCAAATTTAGAAACATCAATACCGGTTGCCGCTAAACGCGACTTAGGTACTAATTCACGGTCATAAATTTCACCAATAACTGTTTGCTTCGCAATTGAACCTTCAAGCTCATACTGCATAACTTGAGATGGCCAAAAAAAGCTTAATCCCTTCCATGCAATCATGGCGAGTAAACCAATTACTGAAATTAAACTGATGCTGACAGCACCACCGGTCATCCAAATCCAAGGAGAACCAGACCTAAACCACTGCTTTACCATGTCGTGTTTCTCCACTTACATTGAGCTGTATTTTTCACGCAGCTGCTGACGAACAAACTCAGCAACTGTGTTGAAAATAAAGGTGAATATGAATAATACAAAGGCGGCTAAGAATAGAATTCGGTAATGCGAACTCCCTACTTCCGACTCTGGCATTTCGACGGCGATATTAGCGGCTAAGGTACGCATGCCTTGGAAAATACTCCAATCCATAATTGGGGTATTACCGGTAGCCATAAGTACAATCATAGTTTCGCCTACGGCACGGCCTAATCCCATCATTACTGCAGAAAAAATACCTGGGCTGGCGGTTAATAACACCACACGAATTAGGGTTTGCCACTGCGTAGCACCTAATGCTAACGAGCCATTTGATAAATGTTTAGGCACACTAAATACCGCATCTTCGGCAATTGAGAAAATAGTTGGAATAACCGCAAAGCCCATCGCGATACCCACTACTAATGAATTACGCTGATCGAAGGTCATGCCTAATTCATTAGTTAGGTATTGACGCACATTGCCATCAAACATCCATAACTCAATACTTTCGCTCATCGCAAACGACAACCAACCAATAAATAACACCACTGGTATTAATAAAATTGAATGTGAGCCTTCTGGGATTTTATGGCGAATAACCGCAGGTAGTTTATTCCAGCCTAAAGCGGTTGCTAAAATACCCAATGGCAGTAACACCAGTAAACCAACAATAGCCGGCAAGTGCTCTTCAATTAAAGGCGCTAACCACAAGCCAGCTAAAAAGCCGAGTATTACCGTAGGCAGAGCTTCCATTATTTCAACCGTTGGCTTTACCACACGGCGCAATTCGCTCGACATAAAATAAGCGGTATAAATAGCGGCTGAAATAGCAATAGGTACAGCAAATAACATTGCGTACATAGCAGCTTTTAAAGTACCAAATGAAATTGGCACTAGTGAAAACTTCGATTCAAAATCATCACTGGCAGAAGTAGATTGCCAAATATAACCCGGCTCAGGGTAGCCTTCGTACCACACCTCTTGCCAAAGCGCTGACCACGTTACTTCTGGATGCTCGTTATGAATTTCTAAAACCGTCAGCTTGTTATCAGCTAAAATTAGCGCCGCATTTGAACGCGGAGCAATAGCAAACTGTTCAATTTCACCATCACTGACTTTACCTTGCCATAACTTTGCTTCGCTGGTGGTGTAATAAAGCCCTAATTCACCATTTTGACCCGTTGTAAAAAAGGTACGACGATAAAATTCAGTAAAAATATTCAGCTTGCTTTGTTTGGTAGTTTCAAACGAACGGATTTTTTGAAATTCACGCCCTGAGTCTGTATTGATTTCAAACCACTGGGATATTTCACCGTTATCATTGGCCAACATCAGTGAGTTTGCACCAGCCAATAGTTGCGATGACACTATATTCGCGTTTTCTTCATTGGCAGATAATAATTGAATTTGCTCAACTTCACTTGGGTAGCGGGTATCGAATACGTAAATTTGATTGGCAGAGCGAACAAATGTGCGGGTGGTATCTGGCGACATTAATAGCTCATCTACGCGACCATCAACGTTAAGCTCGGTGCGCTCTACTTGCCATTCAACTTCACCGGTAAACATATTTTCTTCGGCTACAAAGCTACTAAATACCACACGCTTATCGGCGGTAAGTGCCACAACGGCTGTTTTTTCTTCATAATGGCTAAAGGCAAAACGCTTAATAGCTGTACCTTGCTCATCAACTTCGAGTGCCATTTCACCCAGTGGATAACCTAAACGCGGAGTTAGCTTACGCTCATTATTAGGGAAGGTGACTAAAAACTTAGGCGCTACAATTGTCACTGTGCCATTTTCTAAACCATACGCATAATGCCCTTGAAAGGGAGCACTATTTGCAAAACTGGTTACCTGCGCGGGTAAAGTAGCATTAAGTGTTTTTAGTTTTTTACCAAACTTTGCTTTATCAACACTGTAGAAGTTAACTTGACCTTGATCATCAAGTAAATAAGCAACCTCAGTTTGCTCCTCAACACCAAGCCCTACTATTTGCTCAGCATTAGCAACATTAAAGCTAGCGCGTTTTTCAACTTTAGCTGACTCGAAAATAGGCTGCACTACATAAAGAAGGTAAAAGAAGATCAATAGCAGTGCTATTAATACCATTATACCGCCTGCGGTTATGCCAAACTTAGCAAACCGGTCTTTAAATAGACGGCTTCGATCCGTATTAAAAGTCGGTTTATTCGGATTTGAAGTCATCAAAACACCCTTATATCTTAACGTTGGGCGCATTATATTTCATCAAAGTGACAGTAATGTTACAGTCGTAATAATTCTTTACTTATATAGAGTCTGTTTGTCTTTGCAGATTAAACTTTCAACTTTATGAGTGGATTTTAAGCAAAATTACGACTTTAAATAAGATTAAAGTATTGTTTGTAGTAGTGATTGTATTTATTTATACGTTCTTAATGAACTAAATCAATTATTAATTGGACAAACTATTTATCCAAGACAATACTCTATGGGCATCTAATATAACAACAACAAAGTAACCTCTTAAGATGTAACAATCCTTTTGTGGTTAGCTTTTACATACATTTAGAATCACATACATTAGATAGCATCACTTAATGCCTATGCATTTATTTTTTCATTTGGGCTTAAAAAGAGAACTATTATGAAGCAGTTGGTAATAACTATTTTAGGGGAAGATCGCCCCGGTTTAGTAGAAAGTATTTCATCGGTTATATTGGAAAACCATGGCAATTGGTTAAGCAGTAATTTGAGTCACTTACTCGGGCACTTTGCAGGCATTATACAGGTTGAAGTGGCTGAAGAGCATTTACAGACATTTCAAAATGCGCTCAATGGGCTTCCTAAGTTAGATGTTCGCATTGAAAAGGGCAACACTGAAATTGAGCCTGTAGAGCTTGAGCAACTTAATTTTGTGATCACCGGTAACGATCGCCCTGGTATAGTGCAAGAACTAGCAAGTGTTATTCGCCATAAAGGCGCGAATATCACAAACTTAAACTCTAGGCAGCAAAGTGCGCCAAACTGGGGAGTGCCTATATTTAGTGCTGTTGCCACCGTGAGCCTGCCTAACGGGTTGAATAAAGAAGAAGTTATCAATGCACTTGAGTCAATTACGAGTGACTTAGTAGTTGATGTAGAGCAAAGTTAAATCAGCTCTATTATCATGAACACGAAAAAGGCGCTAATTATAGCGCCTTTTTTATGCATAACACCCAGTGTTACATGTCTGCATGACGATTAATACTTTGCATCATCTGCTTCAAACCTTGCTCTTCGAGCTGCAAGATCTCCCCTAGCTTTTCTTGAGCCTCTGGTGACTGCGCTTTATCTGCCAAATAACTGTATGCATTTAATACTTTTTGATGCTGCTGAGATAAATACTCTTGAATCGCTAGTTCATCTAGCTCATTACTGCGATCTAAATCAGTAAAGCTGATGATTTCTGAGTGCTCTGAAAAATATTCATAGCAGTATGTATCTAAAGTATTTATTTCAGTGATTGCTTTAAAGCCAATTAAATCCTCAGCGAGTTTTTTTTCATACTCAACACAATAATCGATTAACTGTTTGTTATGCTCTCCAAGTAAATCCCTTACGCTAAAAAAATTAGCCGCCATTTGTGTATGAAACTGAACGGTCCAATCGAACACTTCTTGAATTGTTTTAACTTGCATGTGCGTTCCTTACTTTTTAAAACCTATTGATTAAATAGATGCGTGAATCATGCCAATAAGAAATGCAATAAAATCAGTAGATAAAGAAAGGATTGCCTAACTTGTACTGATATTTTCAGTACAAGTTACACAATCAGTGTAAATATTATAGGTTGCGCTTTCGCCATAATAAATACACCGCGGGTAATACCAGCAATGTTAAAATAATAGCGCTAAACATACCGCCAACCATGGGGGCGGCTATTCGGCTCATTACTTCACTCCCCGTGCCTCTGCCATAAAGCACCGGTAATAAGCCAATCACTATGGTTGCCACTGTCATCATTACCGGACGTACTCGTAGACCCGCACCTTCTAGTATCGCCTGTTTAAGCTGCTCTATACTCAAGCTTTTACCAATTTTAGAAGCAGCCTCTACCTGCGCTTTATAGGCTTGGTTTAAATACACCAACATTATAACGCCTATTTCTACGGCCACTCCAGCAAGGGCAATAAAGCCGACCCCCACAGCAACAGAGAAGTTAAAGCCTTCTAAGTACATTAGCCAGATACCGCCTATCATCGCCAGTGGTAAAGTCGCCATAATAATAAATACCTCGGTGAAGCTTCTAAAGTTAAGATAAAGCAGCACTACAATAATGGCTAAGGTTAGCGGCAACACATAACTCAGTTTAGCTTTAGCACGCTCCATGTATTCGTATTGCCCTGCCCAAGTTATAGAATACCCTGCGGGTAAAATTAGCTGCTCGTTTAGCAACTGCTGGGCATTTGCTACGTAGCTACCAATATCTGTATCTTTAATATCAATAAAGCTCCAACCATTTAAACGGGCATTTTCACTTTTTATTCCAGGAGGGCCATCACTAATAAACACATTCGCCACATCAGCAAGTGCGATACGTTGACCCGTTGGAGTAACTATAGGTAAAAGCATCAGTTCTTCAGGGGAGTCACGGTACGCTTGCGGATAACGAAGATTTACTGGGTAGCGCTCTTGGCCCTCAACCGTTTCAGTCACATTCATACCACCAATCGCGGTGGCGACTACTTGTTGCACATCAGCAATATTTAAACTGTAGCGCGCTGCTTTTTCACGGTTAATATCTACCTTAATATAACGTCCACCCGCTACACGCTCTGAGTAAACAGACGACGTACCGGGAAGATCTTTAAGTAATACCTCTATTTGTTGACCTATTTTTTGAATTTCATTCAAATTAGGACCCGCGACTTTTATACCCACAGGGGTTTTAATCCCTGTAGCCAGCATGTCTATCCGCGTTTTAATTGGCATCACCCAAGCGTTAGTCAGCCCAGGAAACTTAACCAAAGCATCAAGCTCTTGTTTGAGCTTTTCAGTGGTCATGCCTTCGCGCCACTGATCTTTAGGCTTAAACTGTATGAAGGTTTCAATCATGGTCAGTGGTGCCGGATCGGTTGCCGTTTCCGCTCGTCCAATTTTGCCAAATACGGTTTTTACCTCGGGCACAGTGGCAATCAATTTATCGGTTTGCTGCAATAGCTCGCGCGCTTTACCAATTGAAATTCCTGGGTAAGTAGTCGGCATATACATTAGATCCCCCTCATCAAGAGGTGGAATAAATTCACTGCCTATTTTATTTACCGGATAAAAGCCCACTAAAGTGATAACTAGCGCAATCAGCAAGGTGCTTTTTGGAAATTTTAGTACTCGATTTAACAGCGGCTTATAGCTATTTACCAGTAAACGGTTAACTGGGTTTTTATTTTCAGATATCACCTTACCCCGAATGAAATAACCCATCAGTACGGGTACTAAGGTAATTGCTAATCCAGCAGAAGCTGCCATTGCATAGGTTTTTGTGTACGCCAATGGCGCAAACATTCGCCCTTCCTGAGCTTCTAAAATAAATACCGGCATGAAGCTCACTGTAATGATTAATAAGCTAAAAAATAACGCAGGCCCAACTTCACTGGCAGAATCAATCACCACTTGCCAACGGTTTTCATCTGTTAGCGGTTTTTTCTCCATGTGCTTGTGCATGTTTTCAATCATCACAATCGCACCATCGGTCATAGCACCAATCGCTATAGCAATCCCGCCTAATGACATAATATTGGCGTTAATTCCCTGCCAATACATAATAATAAAAGCGGTGAGTATGCCTAACGGTAAGGTAATAATAGCCACCAGCGATGAGCGTACATGGAATAAAAACACCACACACACTAAAGCCACTACAATAAGCTCTTCCATCAATTTAGAGGTGAGGTTATCAACTGCGTCTTTTATTAAATGAGAGCGGTCGTACACAGGTACAATTTTAACCCCCTCTGGTAGCCCTTTTTTAAGAGACTCTAATTTAGCTTTAACGAGCTCTATGGTTTTTTGCGCGTTTTCACCAAAGCGCATAACCACTACGCCACCTGCCACCTCGCCTTCGCCGTTAAGCTCGGCAACACCGCGGCGCATTTGCGGACCTAAACGCACATTAGCAACATCACGTAACTGTAGTGCAGTACCGTTAGCGTTTATACCTAAAGGAATGGCTTCTAAATCAGCAACACTTTTTACGTAGCCAGTACTGGTTACCATGTATTCAGCTTCTGCCATCTCAACTACCGATGCACCCATTTCTTGATTGCCTTGCTTAATGGCAGTTTGAATAAGGCTTAGCGGAATACCATAAGCACGAAGCTTATCGGGCTGAACGTTTACTTGGTATTGTTTGACCATGCCGCCTACCGATGCCACTTCGGATACACCGGGTACAGTTTGCAGTTCAAATTTTAAAAACCAATCTTGTAAACTGCGTAATTGGCTGATGTCATGCTTACCGGTGGTATCAGTGAGTGCATATAAATACACCCAGCCAACGCCGGTGGCATCGGGGCCGAGCTCTGCAATTGCCGTACTAGGTAAGCGCGCTGATACTTGACTTAAATATTCCTGAACACGACTTCGTGCCCAGTATAAATCGGTGTCTTCGTCAAAAATAACGTACACGTAGGAGTCGCCAAAAAACGAAAAGCCGCGTACTGTTTGCGCCCCAGGTACCGATAGCATTGCCGTGGTAATCGGGAATGTAACCTGATCTTGCACTACTTGCGGCGCTTGCCCAGGATAAGATGTTTTAACAATAACCTGTACATCTGATAAATCGGGTAAGGCATCTACAGGCGTATTTTTTACAGCATACAAGCCACCACCAATCAGTATTGCGGTCAGTAATAAAACAAAAAAACGGTTAACAACAGACCAGCGAATAATTGCAGTAATCATAACCACTCCTAGTGATGTTGACTGTGCGTAGCATGCACAGGCGTTATTGTATGAATCACAAATTCACCTTGCTCAATGCTAAAGGTAAAAGTAACTTCATCATTTAGCTTAAGCATCTCAATCATTACATTTTTTGCTAGCATAAAGTCCATTGTTGCAGGTCCTCGGCCCCACTTTTCAATTGCCTCACGGCTGATATTCACTACTCGATTATTAGCATCAATACTATTAATTACCCCATTTACAGTTGCCGTATTTGGGTTGGCATCACTCATTTGCATACTGTTATGCGAAACTGCTTGCATACGTTTAAAGTCAGAGTTTTTACTCGACTCTGAATCAATTAAAAACTGTGCTGAGGTAACCACTTCATCGTCTGCCATAACACCTGATAAAATTTCGGTATTAGCCGCATCACTTCGCCCTAAAGTTACCTCGACCGATTTAAAACGACCTTCCCCAAGTGCAACTACAACACGGTTTTGGCTACCAGTGCGAATAACAGCTTCTTTAGGTACAATTAACTGCTTTTCAGCTACTTGACTATGAATACTGACTTGAGCAAACATATTAGGCTTTAACTGATGGCCTTGGTTATCAAAGCGCAAACGTACTCTTAATGTGCGGTTTTTGGCATCTAGCGTAGGATAAATATAATCCACTTGCCCCTCCCAACGTTGGCCACTTAAATAATCGAGTGTCATGGTTACAGGCAAGCCAACATGAATAAGTCCTGCTTGGCGCTCAAATACCTCAGCCTCAACCCATACTTCATCAAGCTGAGCAATACTCATCATTGAGGTATCTGGTTTAACATAAAATCCTTCACGAATATTAAGCTCATCAACAACGCCACCTTGGCGGGCATAAAACGTTATGTTTTGTAGCACTTGTTGGCTTTTTTGCAGGCGTGAAATAAAGCCATCAGACACATTAAGCGATTTTAATCGGGCTTTAGCGGCACGAATTAGCACCGGATTATTACGCTTTAACGCTAACACAAACTCTTCTTGTGCATTCACTAACTGTGGTGAATATAAGGTATAAAGTGGCTCATCTTGTTTAACCTGATCGCCCGCGGCTTTAACGTATAGGGTTTCGACCCACCCCTCTACTCGCGGATGAATATGAATTAGCTGGTCTTGGTTGTATTGCACATAACCTACGGTATTAACTTCATTTTCAAGTGCAGCAAACGCCACAGGCGCGGTACGCACACCTAAATTATTAATCACTGTGGGTGAAATTTTAATACTGCCAGGCCCTTCATTGGCCTCACTGTCTGACTCTTCGTAAACAGGCACTAAATCCATGCCCATGGGCGATAAACCAGGTTCGTCACGGCGATAATTACTATCCATAGGTGCTACCCAATAAAGCGGCTCTTTTTTGCTACTGCCTTTGCTATCAGTTGGCATAGCGTGTTCAGTAGGCAAGCTTAAGAAAACCCCCGCAGTTAATGCCGCACTGCATATAGCCGCCAGTGATAATTTTAAATTAGTATTCATAGCTAGGCTCCTGCTGTGGTGTTTTTTTTAAGCTGATATCATCAGCACTGGCATAATAATTTAACCTTGCAATAGTTATCTTTTGATCAACATGAATGTTTAGGGCGTCTATCTTGGCATTTAATTGACCAATACGCGCTTGCATCACATCTGAGAAGTTACCATCATCGCGGGTATAGGCATTCAGGGTCGCTTGAGCTTGCTCGGCCATTTGCGGTAGCAGCTTGGTTTGATAAAGCTCGGCGCGCTGATGAAGCCGCGCTAACTGACTAACTTCCTTAAAGTACATCCCTTGTAGCTTTTTAAGAGCTATTAACTTTTGTGTTTTAGCCTCCTCGCTATCAGCAATGGCAGCATTTACAAGTTGGTCTTGGCGGTTATCGGTAAACAGGGGTAAATCAATACTTATACCCACAGAGAAAAGGTCTGCTCGCGAGCCCCCCATTGGCATGTCATCACGATAACCGTACCCCATATTAACGCCAATTTGCGGTTTATAGCCTTGCTCAGCCACACTAATTTGAGTTTGCTTTGCCACTATTGCATTATCCATTGCCATAATTGCAGGGTGCTTTAATAGCATGGTCATTAATTGCTGATACTCTAACTCGGTGTAGTTTTTTAATGCTGTAAGCTCTGAAAAGTCATCACTGACAGGCAGGCTCAGCATAGCGATAGGCAACCATTGTGTTAGCCGCTTTTTAGCACCTTGTAGCTGCTGCTCCAGTTGCATTAATTTATCTTCAAGGCGGGTTAACTCTAATTGCGCTCGAATAATATCTTGTTGGCGTGTTTTGCCCACCGAGCTTACATAGCTTGATTCTGTAATATCAATGAGCTGAGTAAACAAAGCTTTATCTTGCTCAATTAGTGCAATGCTTCGTTGCGCTCTATAAGCATTGAGCCATGACTCAGTAACTACGGTTTTTACTTGCGCGAGTCTATCTTTGCGCAGCCAAGGCTCTGCTGCAGCTGACTGAGAAAGAGCCTTTTGTTGAAGTGCTAGGCTATCGCCTCGGCTCAGTGATTGGCTAATTCCCACCTTAAATTGGGTCATATTTTCTTGATCAAAAGCAAAACCATTAGTTGGTAGGTTCATTAACCCTAATGTAAGCACTGGATCAGGTAAGGTTCCTGCGGCAATACTTTTTGCTTCAATTGATGATTGTTTTTGCTTGCTAGCTTTAAGCCAGGGCTCATGGTTTAAGGCATAGTTAATTGCCTCATTTAAACCTAGTTCAGCACTATGTACAGAGACACTAATACTCAACAAGCTACTTATACACACGGATTTTAATACTGCGAAGTGATTCATCACTTGCTCCACTTAAATTTAAAAATAACGAATGAAAACGATTAAATTTATAAGCAGATAGATGACAATAAGCTAAATAACTAAATTTTAAATACACCTACCCTGCGATTATGCAGGCATAGGAGGACGGTAAAGAGAACGTGCAAAGTTAACTTGATGCTGTATTACAGCATGTTGCACTTTTTCAGAGGGTAATTTGGAGGCTATAAATAGTGAGTTTACATGCAAGGCTGAATGCGAACTACAAGCACTCATCGGGCAACTGCAATCTTGGGTTAACGTGCTTTGCTCACTACAGCAATCCATAGACATGGTTGTTGTATCAGCGTCGTCACTCATTGCCATCTCACTATGCTGCATCGATGCATGGGTTGCCATGTTCGTATGCGGCATATCACATACCATAGATACAGACGCAACGGCTTGACCCACAAAAGTGAGTAACAAAGTTAGCGTGAGTAAAATACAGTAAATACGTTGCAATGAATTAACCTAAAAATAAATAGACGTTTAAAGTTTATGGGAACTGTGTTTAAAACTCAATAATTAACTGGTTTTTACTACTGGCTTTATAAAGCTACTGGCCGCAATGGCGAACAAGCAATAGCCGGTAAAATACCAAAAACCAGTACCAAACTCAGCATGCATATTAAGTAAATCTTCTGAGTTCGCGTTTGCATTACCAGCCATGTAAGCCACTATTAATGCAATAACAAACACATCCACCATACTCCATTTACTTAAACCGATAATCACCTTACCAAGATTGTGCTTAAACGAAGTCTCCTTCAGCACACAATACAACAATTGAAGCAGCAGCTTAATTGTTGGGATCACCATTGAAAAAAACGCCACTAATATCGCCACTAAGTAGTTTTTGTTATCGGCCAGTTCGTTAACAGTGCCCCAAATACTGCGCGTTTTTTGATAAGCGCTGATCTCGCCTTCAAGTTTATCTAACCCCAACATACTCGAGATCATCATTAGCATATTACGGGTGTTTTGATTCCCTTCATCTGCCAACATTTCAATGCCCGCCTCAGCAAGTTTAGACTTATCAATTTTACCTTCCATACTCAGTACGGGCTGAGTCACCCCGGGAATTAATAAAGCTAAGGCAATTAAAATAGTGGTAATAGGTAAAAATAAACGCATGGTGTAATACTAAGTAAAATCAATATGTGCCAATCATACCCAAACGTTTTGCGTTAGTCTTGCTCAATAATAGTGGCCAATAGTTCATCCGCATACTGGCGTGCATCCAACATGGCGCTAAATACGGTCTCAATATTCGAGGCTGGGCGAATAGTTTCTAACAACTTTTTAGCCAATTGCCAATTATCTTCCTCTACCGCTTTTATTAAATGTAAAGAATTACCCATCATGCCTTCAAAACTTAATAGTGCACCAGATAACTCAGCCCCTAAACTAAACTCTTTAGCAATAGCTTCCAGCTCCATATCTAAAATAGCATCAAGCACCGACATTAAGCCGACTAAATAACCTTGTTCTGCAATGACTTTTCCGCCTGGTTCTAAAATTATTTGCATGAACTGCGCTCGACATAAGCCTAAACGAGTAAGTTCACTGGGCTTATCTGAGCCAAGCTCGCTTAGCGCCAATACTCGTACAAACTTTCTAATAGAATCTTCCCCTAAATACACAACCGCCTGAGGAATAGACGTTATCACTAAATTTTTATTAGCAGAGCGAGCATTCACTAGTTTTAGGACGCGTGCAGTCAAACCGACATCTTTAGAAATGCGTTGATTAATTTCATTAAAGTCTAAATCTGTGCGGGATGTGCAACGCAGTAAGTCTAAAACAGCCATTTTTAGAGGTTCGATACTGTTGTAACTTAACATTTCTGGATGTGCAAAAAAGAACCCTTGAAAATAATCGCATCCAGCCTCTTTAAGCTGCCTAAATTCATCATAGGTTTCAATTCGCTCTACCACTATTTTAATATTAGGAAAATTGCGTTTGAGCTTTTTCAGCAACATGCTTGTTTTTATTACAGGCTCTTCAACTTCAAGCTTAATATAATCAATCAAACTGAGTAATGGTTGCCATTTTTCATGTGAGTCGTAGTCATCTAACGCAAATACATATCCTGCTTTTTTTAACTCTATCACTCTCTCAACAACAAGCTCTATATTTTCAGTACGCTCAACAATTTCAATTACAGTATTCTCAGGCTGTAATAATTTAGGCAAATCCTCTAAAAGCCCCTCGCTCGATAAATTAATAAACGCAGTTTGATTGAGCGTTAGCTTTTCTATGCCAACCAGCATTAACGCATTAAAAAAAAGTCGCCCAGTGGCTTGCCCGTCAGTTGTTCCTACAGGAAAAGCATTATTAACTGAATCTCGATAGAGCAATTCATAAGCAAAAATACTTTTATCACCGTCAAAAATTGGTTGCCTAGCAATATATTGAGTAACCAAAATAGATGAATTTTTTACCTCTAGATTATTTGGCATTAATCTTCCTACTTAACAGTGATGTCATCATTATTTTTTATTATTTAACCAGTATAGTGAAACTTTAAAGACTTGCTGCAATTTTAATTAGATTAAAAACAAACAAATAAGACTAAATTTATAACCCTAGAGCAGAATTATTAGTATCCTCATTTTTTATAGGGTTTTTGAGTTTACAACTGCTCTAAGCATACCCAAAGGTTATGGTTATAAGGTATAATGCGATTATTAATTTTTTATAAACTCACAAAAAAGAGTCCCTTATATGAGCATTGAACAAGCCTTAATAGAACGTAGCAGTAACCAATGTGAACTCTGCGCAGCAACAGACAACCTAACTGTATACGAAGTTCCTCCTGTTACCGAAGCTCATTCAGATAAATGCATCTACACCTGTCAAACATGTAAAGATCAAATTGAAGGCAATAGCGATTTAACCCCGACCCATTGGCATTGCTTAAATGACAGTATGTGGAGTCAAACACCTGCGGTACAAGTTGTTGCTTATCGCATGCTGACTCAGTTAGCAGCTGATAACGGATGGGCACAAGACGCGCTAGATATGATTTACCTTGAAGAAGACACATTAACATGGGCGCAGCAAGCGCTTGCTGAAGATGATGATATTAAACACATTGATAGCAATGGTGTAGTACTACAAGCTGGCGACACCGTCACGTTAATAAAAGATTTAGATGTGAAAGGTAGCAGCTTAACAGCAAAGCGCGGTACAGCCGTGCGCAATATTGGCTTAACCAGCAACCCTGAACATATTGAAGGACGTGTTGATGGACAGCGTATTGTAATTTTAACTAAATACGTAAAAAAATAAGTAATAAATCAAGGCGCCTAGCGCCTTTTTTTATATCTCGACTTTCTTTATTTGCTAGTTAAGCAATGATTAAGCAATTCAACCGTATGCTAGCGACCTTATACCATACTCCATCAAGGAACTCTTATGTTCTCATCGAAGCCAAATTCAATGTTAAAGTCGATTGCAGGCTTGTGTTTTCTAGCAAGTGGCACACTTATGCTGAGCGCATGTAACGATGACGCAGCACAACAAAATAGTGCTGTGGCGCAAACAATGACCACCTTACCTGTGCAAGTTAGTTACTTAGATCGCAGCCTAATTGCGCCTAATTCACAGCTAACCGTTACCTTGGTTGATGTGTCAAAAATGGATGTGGCAGCAACGGTTATCTCTGAGCAGGTAATTGATTTAGTAGGCGCACCGCCTTATAAAGTAGAGCTTGAGTATAACCTTGAAAAGATTGACCCAACTCACCGCTATAGCGTGCGTGCAACCATTAATAATCAAGGAAACTTGCTATACACCAGCACAACCAGTAACTCGCCTTTTGATAATACGGCCTCATCAGAGCCTTTAGAGATTATTGTTTCAAAAGTAGCGCCAAAGCCAGACGTTGACTTAGTAAACACCTACTTCAAAGCAGTTTCAATCGACGGCAACCCTGTTGTAGTGAATACCAAAGAGCCATTTATTCAGTTTAATAGTGATAACACTGTACACGGCTTTTTAGGATGTAATAACTTTAATGGTGGTTATGAAGTATCGAAGCAAGCAGTGACTTTTACGCAGTTAGCTACCACGCAAAAAATGTGTCATGACAATATGGAACAAGAAAGCGCGATGGCGGCTGTGCTTCAGGCAGCAACGCAATGGCAAATTAATGGTGAAAAATTAGTATTACAAAATGAGGCAGGCAACCAACTTGCTACCTTTAACGCTGTTTACTTTTGATTAAGAACGTAACAATACCCCACATCTAAGCAAATAAATAAGCCCAGTAAAACTGGGCTTATTTATTTTTATTCGGCGACTAGCTGCTCGCTACGGTAAAAACCACTAGGCTTACTCAACAAGTTTACTAGTTCAGGTAACACGTCATCCATCGTTTGTTTCAGCTTCCATGGTGGATTTATCACTATCATTCCAGAGGCGGTCATACCATGTACTTCTGTATCTGCTTCGGTACCTAATTCAAATAATTGAATATTTTTAATTCCCGCGTCAATTAAACCCTGCTCCATATTATCAATACGTTCTCTGTCCACAACCGGATACCAGATCATATATGTACCCGTCGCAAAGCGTTGGTGGGCTTTGACAATGGTTTGTACTACCGTATTGTAATCGTCTTTTATTTCATAAGGTGGGTCTATTAACACACAGGCTCTGCGCGAGGCTGGCGGTAATAAACCAATTAAGCCCGCAAATCCATTTTCGCCGCGCACTCGAATAGAGCGCTTACCTTGCATGTTTTCTTCAAGTAATACCAAATCTCGCGGATGCAACTCAAAAAACCAGCCCTTATCTTGGCGGCGTAAAAAGTGTTCGGCGATTTTTGGTGAACCTGGGTAAAAAGCCAGAGACGAACTTTCATTAAACGATTTTATTAATTCAATGTAGTCGTTTAAGGCACCGTGCTGACTGGTATGTTGCCAAAGTTTTTCTATGCCATCTTGGTACTCTTGGGTTTTTTGCGCGTCTGGTGCTGCCAGCTCAAAAAAACCAGCACCCGAATGCGTATCGATATAGTCAAGCGGCTTATCTTTTATTGTTTGATAACCCAGCACTTGCGCTAACACTAAATGTTTAAGTACATCGGCAGGGTTACCCGCATGAAAGGAGTGTCTGTAACTAAGCATTATTTATTTTCGCCATACGCTGTTTAATAAAATTAGTGAACCATAAAGCACACTGCTTTGGCAATCGTCACAGCAAAAGCGGGTGTTTACGTGAACCATTTCTGAATGAAAAAGCCAATAGCATGAATTATCCCTTAACATAGAATAAAAATCACCTAAAACCAGCGTAAATGCTGGCAAATAAACACACTTTGCTTTACATTTGCATGACATTAATTACAGTTATATGAGCGCATTTATGAACAACAATACTCTTCAACAACTCGAACAACTGATCGACCAACTAATTACCCGTAATAATCAGTTGCAAACTGATATTACAGAGCTTAAAGAGCAAAACAGTAAACTGCTTGATGAAAATGAGTTATTACAGTTAGAAGCCCTTGAAAATGAAGAAAAACAAAAAGATGCAAGCACCACCTTGTCGTCATTATTAGATAAATTACAAAGCGCACAACAGGCAAGCTAATGTCTGAGCTGCAAAACCAGCGAGTCACTGTTGAATTGCTTGGTAAAGAGCAGCAATTTGCTTGTCCGGCTGGGCAAGAAGAGGCACTAAAAGCGGCCGCCAAAAATCTGAATGATTTAGTTGAACAAATGAAACAACGTTCAACTGTCAGAAACGATCAAAAAGCATTACTTATGGCTGCTTTGAATTTAAGCCACGAATTGCTTGAAGCAAAAACTCAAAAATCAGTTGAGCTTGAGCATCAAGATCAATTGATTGATAAGTTGAGTCAATACTTAAGCTCAAACTCTGAACACACTAAATAAAAGCGCATTTTGCGCTTTTATTGTTTTTACCGTCAAAATATAGCTAGAGAAAAAGATGCAACCACTTTTAACTAAAGCTCAAAAAATAGGTAAGTGCTTACTGCCTTTAATCTGTCTATTTATACATACAAAAAGCAATGCAGCAGTTGAGTGGCAATCGTTATCGGCTAATATTCGATTTATCAAGCAGCCAGATAGGTTACGTTTTTACGACTCTAATCAAGTGTTAATTCAGGGCAGTGAGTGTGCCTTACTGGTAGATGCCAGTGGTAACTTTGCAGCAGTAGAACAACTGGTTACCGAACTAAAACAACAGCTAAAGACGCCTTTATGTTACTTAGTTGCCACTCATTTTCATGACGATCACTTGCTGGGCATGGCGGTTATGCAGCATTACTTCCCAGACGCAAAACTGATTTCTCACCAACAAGTCGCTAACGACTTTTCGCGTTATCAGCAAGCATTAACAGACAAGCTAGAGGGGTTCGAGAAAAGCATTGAGTTGAGCTATCAGCGATTAGCCACCTTACCCGATGCCGAGCAAGCTCAATGGCGAGAAAAGCTCACTCGCGCTAAAACACGCTTATTTCGCTGGCAGAATTATCAACTAACACCACCAAAAATGAGTATTAGTGAGCCTAAAACATTAGATTTAGGAAATTATGTATTAACTATCAACCCGCATCAGGCACATACTAATGGCGATCTAACACTGCTTGCCGACAAAGGTAAAACCTTAATAGGTGGTGATATCATTGACTGGCTTCCCTACCCTGGGCATGGCGAGCTTAAACAATGGCAAAGTTTATTAAAAAAATATATAAATAATAATTCGCTGTCACTTTTCGTTCCTGGCCATGGCAATTTAGTCGATAAAATTAAATTAAAACAGTCACTCACGTTTTTAGAAGCAATTACGGAGCAGGTTAAAAACAACCCTGAAGCCAGTATTGAGCAATTACAAAAAAAATTCCCAAGTGAAGTACTAAAACCTTACCAACAAGAACCACTTGATATAAAATCAAGTAACTTATTTTTGCAATCGGGATTACTTCGCGCTAAAAACAGTCAATAACTGAACACAATGGATTGTGTTAAAATATGGAAATATATTTTTTAAAAAGGAACAAAATGCGTCACCTGATCTTATGCTTTGCCATTGTATTGCTATGTAGCTGTAAAACCACACAGCCAGAGATCATTGCGCCTGTAGTCCCTGCACCTGTAGAGCAAAAAACCGCACAATCAAACACGCCGAACTCTACAAACACCAAAAAAATCATTAATAAAAAAACAATACCTAAAGCCCTAAAAGTAACTCAACCAACTGACTTATGGGCACATATTGCTGATAACTTACATTTACCGGTTGAGCAAAATCAGGCGTTAAAGAAACGCATTAACTGGTATTTAAAACAACCGAATTATTTAAAAATAGTATCTCGCCGTGCAGAGCCTTTTTTATATCATATCGTAAAAAAAGTAGAGCAAAAGCAGCTCCCTATGGAACTGGCATTACTGCCATTTGTAGAAAGTGGCTTTAGACCTACCGCCCGCTCAAGTGAGCACGCTGTGGGTGTGTGGCAACTGGTTGCAGCAACTGCACATCATTTTGGGGTTAAATCAGATCAATGGTACGACGGACGCCAAGATGTACTGGCCTCAACCGATGCAGCACTAGATTACTTAAGCTATTTACATAAACGTTTTGATGGTAATTGGTTGCATGCACTTGCAGCCTATAACACCGGTGAAGG
Organism: Pseudoalteromonas undina; assembly: GCF_000238275.3. Lineage (NCBI taxonomy): Bacteria > Pseudomonadati > Pseudomonadota > Gammaproteobacteria > Alteromonadales > Pseudoalteromonadaceae > Pseudoalteromonas > Pseudoalteromonas undina. Next base: position 36,365 of record NZ_AHCF03000003.1, on the reverse strand, counting down.
CAGAGTTAAACGTGCTATAAAACGCAATCAAAAACGAGGGAAGTCAACTGACTTTTGGGCACTAACCCTACCAAAAGAAACCGCTGACTATGTACCAAAACTATTAGCATTAAGCTATTTAGTAAAACACCCTAAGGCAAAATTTAAACGCCCAAAGCTTCCTTATAAAGCACTGACCACCTCGTTAAATGTGGCAAAACAGTTCGATTTTTCAATTATGGCCAAGCTCTCTGGTATGGGTGTAAAACAGCTACATGCTCTTAATAGGGGTTATTTAAAAAACCAAAGTTCCCCCCATGGCCCGCATACTTTGTTGCTTCCTATTGAGCAACAAGCTTTACTAAAAAACCGTTTTTTTAAAGCCAATTTTGCAGGCGAATACATAGTCAAAAAAAATGACACACTATACGGTATTGCTAAGCATTTTGGCTTGCCTTTAAAGGCACTAAAACAGCTCAATAATAAGCAAAATAACTTTATTGGTGTTGGCGAAAAACTTATTTTAGGAGAGCCTCAAACGTTACCTGAATCGCTCACTATTAACTATAAAATAAGCCCTTACTTGGAACAAAAAGAGCCCGTCATTCCAACCATCGAGGTAGATTACCACGTTAAGCCCGGTGATAACCTGTGGAATATAAGTCAGTTGTATGGCGTTGCTCATAGCGATTTAGCACGTTGGAATAAGTTATCAGCATCTAGCGTATTAAAGCCTGGGACTCAGTTAGTTTTATTTATACCCCAAGCTGCGACACCTAAAACCACACCGGCTAAAAAAGATCTGTTACTCGACTTACAAAATACATTAAATCATCCCCGTTAAGTTTCTAAAGCGCAGTATTTCGCGTAAAATTGCTTTTTAATTTATTTAAATCTTAAAGAGACATGCATGCAAATCAGTAAAAATTCGGCCGTTGAATTTCATTACACCCTTAGCGAAGCCGGTGAACAAATAGAAAGTAGCCTTAACGACGCGCCATTAAGTTACATTCACGGCAGCGAAGGCATGCTACCCGGTTTAGAAACCGCACTTGAAGGTAAAACTGCTGGTGATAAATTTAGCGTAACGTTATCTCCAAGTGAATCATACGGCGAGCGTGTTGATGATTTAATTCAGCGCATTCCGCTTAAGCATTTACAAGGCGATGTAAAAGTGTGGAAGCCAGGTATGACTGCAATGGTGCAATCAAATCAGGGTCGCCATCAAGTGACTATCGTAAAAGTAGGCCGCTTTAATGCTGATTGTGATTTAAACCACCCATTTGCTGGTAAAACGCTGACCTTTGATGTTGAGGTTGTATCAGTTCGTGAAGCAACAAGCGAAGAAATCTCTCATGGCCACGTTCATGCTGAAGGTGGTTGCGGCCACGTACATTAATTGCTAATTAGAGGAACAAGTATGTCAAAAGTTGCAATAGTAACCGGTGGCTCTAAAGGCATTGGCTTTGCTGTGGTACAGCGATTATTAACTAACGGCTATCAGGTTCATAACTTAGATATTGAGCCAAGTGAGAGTGGTGTTTTTCATCAATGTGATGTTAGTGATGTAACCGCCGTACGCCAGTGTATACAGGCTATTATTGAAAAAACACAACGTATTGATGTACTTGTTTCAAACGCTGGTAAGCATCTAAGTGCCACAATTGAGCACACCGATGAAGCGACATTCGATGCGTTAATGGCACTGAATGTTAAAGGTGCGTACGCGGCTATACAAAGCGTATTACCAACAATGAAAGCACAGCAAGATGGCGCTATTGTGTTAATTGCCTCAGATCAGGCCATTATAGGCAAACAAAACTCATTTGCTTATAACTTAACTAAGCACGCATTGGCTTCAATGGCTAAAACCACCGCCTTGGATTACGCAAGCTTTAATATTCGCGCTAATGCAGTGTGCCCTGGCACCATAGAAACGCCGTTATTTCATAATGCAATTGATGCATATTGTAAAAGAAGTGGTGCTAACAAAGCCGATATTGTTGCAGAAGAAGCCGCCTTACAACCGCTCAACCGTTTAGGTCAAGCCGATGAAGTTGCTGCACTGGTAAGCTTTTTAGTAAGTGCAGATGCCAGCTTTATTACTGGTAGCTTACAACGTATTGATGGCGGCTACACAGCACAATGAGCACTAAAATTATTGACCCGCATCTGCACTTTTTTAATTTGCTGGAGGGTAAATACACTTGGCTACAAGGTGCGAACCCACCAGCTTGGTCTAACTTAGATAAAATAAAGCAGCCCATCAGCGCTGCTGAACTGATCAAAAGTACTAACTTTGAACTCGCAGGTTTAGTGCACATAGAAGCTGGGTTTGATAATAACCAGCCAGTTAAAGAATTAAACTGGTTAGCCAAACATATTAAAACTATACCTTATAAAGCGATTAGCTTTGCAACAATTAACCAGCCAAATAACGGATTTAAACTAGCACTTAAACATCTAAAACATTCATCCCTTGTCGGCATTAGAGATATCACTGAAGGTCATGATGCCACGCGCTTATTGAACCCTCATTGTCTCGATAACCTGCGCCACTTGAGCCACTTAAAACTGCATTTTGAAGCGCAATTTGAAATAGAAAACCTCAACATCACCGAGCAACTTATTTCTTATGCCAACCAAGTTAGTGACTTACAAATCATCATTAATCACGCAGGGCTTGCACACAACCTTGCTAACTGGCAACGCGCCATTGAATTACTCGCACAACAGCCTAATGTTGCGATGAAGTTTTCAGGCTTTGAATTGCTTATGCTTAATAGCGAGCAGCAAAGGCAGTGTTTAACACATATTTTAAAGCATTTTGGTATGCAAAGAGTGATGTTTGCCAGCAACTTCCCCGTGTGCCAAATTAACATTAACTACAATGAGTTATGGCAACATTATCGAAGCCTATGTAGCGATGATCTTACATGGCAACATTTGAGTTACAAAAATGCTGCGCGCCTCTATCAACTCTAAATGAAAACCGCTATATTTAGCTCAACAGTTTAAAAAACGAGCATGCGTATGGCCATTCTTAATTCATCTTCTCTCAAATACACATTACTCCCTTTTTCGCTAGCCGCTTTATTAACAGGTTGTGGCGGTGGAGGTAGCGACAATGCGACTAACCCAACAACAGACAATAGCGGCTGGGCTTCTGGTGTATTTGCTAGCTCAGGGCAATTTAAAGGTCAATGCCAAGCAATTAATGAAAAAAACTGGCTACGCTCTTGGAGTAACGAAACCTACTTATGGTACGACGAAATTATTGATACTAATCCGGCATTAACGTCAGGCGTCATTGATTACTTTAATACTTTAAAAACGGAGCAACTGACTGAGTCGGGTGCGAAAAAAGATAACTTTCACTTTAGTTTGCCAACCGATGAGTGGCAAAGACAAAATCAATCAGGCCTAAGCTTTGGTTATGGCTTTAATATAAAAATAATCGCTGGTAGTGCGCCGCGCCAAGCAATTGTTAGCTATACCGAGCCAAATACCCCTGCTAGTAATCAAAATATTATTAGGGGCTTTGAGCTTTTAGAAGTTGATGGTGTTGATTTTATTAACACCACCTCATCAAGCGAGGTAGCTATTATTAACGCAGGTTTATTCCCAGAACAAACAGGTAAAGTTACCGAATTTGTATTTAGGGATATCAGCACTAATGAAAATCGCATTGTTACGCTCACATCTCAAAATATCGAGTCGCAACCAGTAATGAACGTACGTACTGATTTAGCAAACGGCGATGTGGGTTACTTTCAATTTAATAGCCACAACGCGATAGCCGAAACGCAGCTTTACAACGCCTTTAACCAACTCGCTGCCAGCAGCATTAAAGATTTAGTCATTGATGTGCGCTATAACGGCGGTGGTTTGTTACAAATGGCCAGCCAAGTAGGCTATATGGTGGCAGGTAGCAATACCCAAGGCAAAATATTTGAACGCACTATTTTTAACGATAAATACCCCAATACCAACCCTATCACAGGGCAAACACTTACCCCCATGCCCTTTACAAATCGTTTTGTCGGCTTTGAAAATAACCCTGCAATAGCTGCAGGCACCCCATTACCAACGTTAAATTTAGATCGGGTATTTGTACTCACCACCAGCAGCACCTGCTCAGCCAGTGAGGCTATAATTAACGGGCTGCGCGGAGCCGATGTTGAAATCATTCAGATAGGGGCTGGCACCTGTGGTAAACCGTATGGCTTTTACCCAACCGATAACTGCGACACTACTTATTTTACCATTCAATTTACTGGCGAAAATAACAAAGGTTTTGGTGAATATTCAGATGGCTTTGCACCGCAAAATACCATTGATAATGCGCGCCAGCCCGTACTTATTGCAGGCTGTGCTGTTGCCGATGACTTTAGCAAACGCTTAGGTGATGCAAGTGAAGGCTTACTTAATACCGCACTTAGTTATAGAGCAACCGGCAGTTGCCCAGCCCCAAGCTCAATAAATAGTGTTCTCGGTTTTGCGCCCACTATCGCCACCGATATGCCTGAAGTAAAAGACGCGCGAATTCAGACTGTACTTAAACAGAATATTATTCTTAGCGATAACATGAGATAAGCAATGAAGATTTTATTAGCAATAACTGCAATTTCGCTATTTTTAAGTGGGTGCTTAGCACAAAGCTCAGAGCCCACACCTAAATTGCAACATGCGTTACTAATTGAGCCTAATAGCGCTAAAGTAGCCGACGTAATTGCGCAGCTGCTGCATAGCTCGCAGGTTCAATTAGCAGACGATGTTTTTGTCACCTCAAGCACAGTTACCCTTGAGCAACTTAATCATAAAGATCCTCAGGGCAACCCTATTTTGGGCAAGCAACTTAATATGCCAGATCAATTTGAGCTCGTGACTAAAGGAGAGCGCTGTTTTGTTCGCCACCTTGATAGCAAGGCAACCATTGAACTAAAACAAGTACTTTGTAAAATAAACCCACAGCGATAAAAAAGCCGGTAAGTGACAACTCACTTACCGGCTATTTCTCAACAGAGTAAACTATTTTATTTCTACGCGTTGTGAGCGCATTACAATTTCATCGTTAAGCTCAATCCCAAGACCTGGTTCTTCAGATACTTCAAAAAAACCATTTTTAGGTTGTGGATCTTGTAAGCATAGCTCTCTATTCCACTTTTTAATCGCGTAAGTATGATGCTCGTGAATTAAAAAGTTAGGGATCGCTGTTTCTAAGTGCAATGATGCCGCCGTTGCAACCGGCCCTCCACATACGTGTGCCTGAATACGCACATCAAAAATATCAGCGTAATCACATACTTTTTTAGTTTCGGTAAAGCCACCACATAAGCCGATATCTGGCTGTAGTACATCAATACTTTGATCTTCTAAATAAGGACGTACACCCCAGCGGTTATACAAGCGCTCGCCGCCTGCAATAGGCACAGCCACTTTATCAGCCACTTTTGCATGTAATGAATGGTTTAAGTAATTCACCGGCTCTTCAAAATACATACAGTCAAATTCTTCTGCAATTTCACCAATTTGAATTGCCGATGTCGCCCCTGGTAAGCTATGACATTCAAAAATAATATCTACTTCGTCACCCACGGCCTCTCGAATAGCCTGCATACGTGCGCGGTATAGTTTCATCTCTGGGCGAGAAATAATATTTGTGCGGTCGTAATAGGTGTTACCGTCTTTATCGTATTGAATTGGATCGACCTTTACCGCATCGTAACCTTCCGCCACCGCTTTTAGTGCCGCTTCTGCATATTCTTGTGGCTGTACCAGCGCTTTAAATTCACTGTCCCAGTCAAACTGCAGCTGTGATGCATAAGTACGCAGCTTGTCGTTAACTTTACCGCCAAGCAACTGATAAACCGGTAAACCCAATGCTTTACCTTTTATATCCCAAAGCGCCGTATCAATCGCACTCATTGCTGCGTAAACCACCGGCCCACCACCTAGACCCCAAAAACTTTCACGCAACATACGCGACCATAGTTTTTCAGTTTGAAACGGGTCATGGCCAATTAAAAAGGCATCGGCCATTTCTTTGATCATCGCAGCAGCTGCACTGTGGCCTAAATCGTATGCAAGACCTGCTTCACCCACACCGCTAATACCTTCATCGGTATGAATTCGAACAAATACCGGCGTCCATGCAGGACGATCAGGGCAATGAATATCAAAGACTTCAACGCGATTTACTTTCATAAAAATTCCTTATTAACCTTCAGTGGGTTATTTTGCAAAACTAGGATCAAGACGATACGCTTTTCGTAACATGGCAGGCCATGCTAGCTGGCCCCCTGTACTGCCGCTGTGAACGACGTTCGCTTGGTTATAAATGTTATCAATAATAGCTTGAGGCACAGCAGTCGCTTCTTGCGCACTTGATTGAATGGCTAACTGTATTTCACAGGCACGCTGAAGGTCATAAAAGCGCATAAGCGCATCGCCTACCGTCGGGCCTACTGTTAAACCGCCGTGGTTGACCAATAGCATATGATTGGTGGTGCCTAAATCTGTTTGCAGGCGTTTACGTTCATCGTCATTCACCGCTAAACCTTCATAGCCATGGTAAGACAGAGACGGCAATGAAAACATCGAATACTGACTTAGCGGTAACAGCCCTTCTTTTTGTGTTGCAACCGCAATGGTTTCTTTGGTGTGTAGGTGTATTACGCAATGGGCATCCTCGCGTACTTCATGAATGGCACTGTGAATAGTGAACCCTGCAGGGTTAATATTAAAGGGTGTATCGTCAATAATGCGGCCATTTAAATCTACTTTGACTAAGTTAGATGCAGTGATCTCATCAAACGTTAAGCCAAAGGCATTCACTAAATAATGATCAGTGCCCGGTAGGCGAGCAGAAAGGTGCGTATAAATTAAATCCCCCCAACGAAAATGGTCAACTAATCGATAACATGCGGCTAAATCAACACGTAGTTGCCACTCTTGTTCTGATACTTTATTTTTTAAATTGAGCTGGGGTAAATCAAACATAACAAGCCTTTTAAAACACAGCATAGCGCTAGTGATTGTAGATGTTTAGAAGTCTAAATGAGTATTAGCATGATGGCAATCACCAAATAAAAAAGCCACACATAGGTGTGGCTCTTTTTAATTAGCGTTAACGGTTATTGTACTTTTGATAGGTAATCGGCAATCGCTTCAAATTCTTCATCAGTCACAGTCGCAACCATCGCTTTCATCGCCATAGACATACCGTTGTTACGAGCGCCTGACTTGATGTCTTTCATTTGCGCTACTAAATATTCTTTGTTTTGACCATTTAGTTTAGGGTACATCGCCATAATAGGTGCTTTACCTTCTGCACCATGACATGTTTGACAATTTTTAGCTGTGTAAAGTGCAGCGCCATCTGCAGCGGCTGCTGAAAATGAAAAACTTGCGGCTAAACCAATACCCGCGCCTAATAAAAGTGTTTTTATCTTGCTCATTGTATTTACTCTTCTTTTTACGGTTAAAAAAAACGGTTGTGATTATTGTAGTCAATAAATCTTTAAAAAGCATACGTCCTTGGTAAGGTTTGACGATCAATCAGAACAAATACGTGTATCCCTCATAAAACACATACTAGCTTGCTTTAACTGAGCAGATACTTAATAGGCTTACCAAATAAGATCGTCTGGCACTTCAAAATCAGCATACGGATCGTCTTCATCTTTGGCTTTATTTTCAGGCTCAACATGAAACACAATATACTTTTCATCCACCTCAGCCACTTTACGCGCAGGCTCATCTTCTAATACGTAAAACTGACCTTCTAACACACAAATAGCTAAACGCCCGCCCGAGAGCGCCTTTTGCGTTTGCTCATTCACATCAAGCCCTTTCACTTTATTTTCATAAGTGAAGTTAAAGGTACGCTCACCGCGAATTGACTCTTGATTATGATGCTCTAAAATTTGCTTAACACGGGCGACTTGCTCGCGCTGCTTTAATTCTTCTTGGCGCGCTTTATTGAGCTCTTCAGCTTTTTGCTGCTGCTCCAACTTAGTTTGCTGAATATGCTTTTGTAAATCGTTCGGGTTGCTCGTCGCTCCCTTCTTTTGCTTTTTCTGTTGCTTGCGCTTTTCTGATTTAGCAACTTTAGCTTTATGTGATGTTGTTAAACCAGCTTGGAGCAATTGCTCTTGTAGTGACCCCATGGCGTGTTCCCACTAAAAACGAATATTAATGCTATTTTAATCACCAACGAGCGTAAATAACAGCGCTATTGGTATTAATCTAACAAACTACTGAAAACAAAGCATGATTTAGCGCAATAAAGGTTAATTTATGAAAACCCTAGCAGTTTTGTATATAATGCAGCTCAACTAATAAGCAATGTATATGGCAGTTAATGCGCTTACCTCACCTACTCATCTGTTCAGTTTTCATTTTTTTTGTTTTATACGCACCACAGCCATTATTAAGTTTATTTGCTACTGAATTTAATGTTGCTCCTGCTGTTGCAGGCAGCTTAATGACGGCCACTATGTTGCCTTTAGCTATTGCCCCTTTGGTGTATGGACTGTTTTTAGCTAAGCGAAACCCTTTATTGATATTACGCTTCGCTATGTTGTTACTGGGTGTGGGTTGTATCTTATTTATTTATGCCCCGAGTTTTGAATTACTTCTACTGGTAAGGTTTTTACAAGGACTGACTTTACCTGCCGCATTGACTGCCATGACCAGCTTTATTGGTATGAGCTATCAAGCCGATACATTACAAAAAAATATGACGCTATATATAGGTAGTACGATTGTCGGTGGTTATTTTGGTCGTGTATTGGCTGCGCTCTTTAGCGATGTTTGGTCGTGGCAGAGTTTTTATTACCTAATAGCAGCCATGCTGATTATTCTAGCGTTAAGTATTCCCCATAAACGTTTTAATCTCGTTAAATCAACCGAGGTTTTATCACCATTAGATTATATAAAACAACTTAAAGAGGGCTCTGCACTTAAGCTCTATGGTGCCATTTTTTGTATGTTTTTTTGCTTTGCAGCATTATTAAACTACTTGCCTTTTATTTTAAAAAATACCTTTTTAATTAATAACACGCGCGACATTGGCTTTGTTTATAGTGGCTATTTGGTGGGTGCTTTGGCTTCTATTTTCACTCCTTGGCTATTAAAAAAAATGACTTCAGCCTGGCGATTGTTGGCCGCGGTATTCGTGTTTTATAACCTCAGTATTGTGTTATTAATGAGTCATTCACTGTTGTTGTTTTTAATTGCATTCACACTCTTTTGCGGCGCTATGTTTGTGATTCATTCCACAGCGGCACCACTGGTTAATAAAATCAGTCACGCACCGCCAAGCGTTACCAACGGGTGCTATGTATCATTTTATTACAGCGGCGGCGCACTGGGCTCGTTATTACCTGGGGTGGTTTATCAAACTCATGGACAAACGGCGTTTATGGCAACATTACTCGCTGTGTGTTTGTGTGGACTGGGGCTTATTTTGTGGGCTCAGCGCGATGGCAAAAACATCACCCGCGGCTGATGCTCAGTAAAGTCAAAAAAACGCAGTAAATCAGGCTTAGTTAATAACCATGTTTGGGTATTTTCAAACGGGTGGCAATGAAATAAATCGCCAAACCAAATATCTTGGTCAAGCCAAAGCGTTACATCTCGTTGTTTGTCGTTCATTAAGCTGAGCATTGACACGCAACCGGGTGCAACCTTTAAGTACTTAGCCAAGCGCTCATTAGAGGCAAAGCCTAAGCGCGATAGCCCTTGCTGTTTAGCAAGTGACTTTAAATCCAACTGTTTATCATGCGCGGTGATCACTAAAAAATGACGCTTACCTTCGTTGTCTCGCAAAAATAGGTTTTTTAAGCGTGTTCCTGGGCGATTTACCATCAGTTTATCGGCATCTAAACTGCCATGTAGCGCTGGATGTTCTATTATGTCATATTCTATATTTAGTTGGGCTAACACTGCCGCTAGTTTTTGTTTATCCGCTAACATATTACAAACAACGCCCTCTTAATTGCACACTTAAATCACGCCATAGTACTTCGTTTATTTCATGCTTATCTGCACAATAGTTACGTTGTGCAAGCTCTTTATTGAGAAACTCTACCGCTTGATCTTCTAATTGTAACTTGAGCACGCTCGACTCTTCAAAGTGCTCTTGTTCGGCAAAACGCTTTACATCGCTTCGGGTTAGCTTTTTATTAATATTAATTTGCTCGCGGCTCTTAGCCTTTACAGAGACCACATAGGCAAAAAGCTTATTACCTTGCTCATCAAGGGTGTCATAAAATTGTTTATTATTAATTTCATAGGGAGGCTCATCTACCGAGCTGGCACAGCCAAAAAGAAAAGTCATGAAAACTAAAGCGTATTTTTTCATTATGTATTGTCGTTTTAGTAAATATTGAGGCCGAGTTTAACAAAAATTAGTTAAAACGGAAAAATTTGTGAAAAAATACTTGACCAAAAACGTAAAAATATTTAAAGTTCACCCCGCTTAAGACTCAGCACTTAAGCATTTACAGCACATGTAAATTAGGAATGTGGGGCTATAGCTCAGCTGGGAGAGCGCCTGCCTTGCACGCAGGAGGTCAGCAGTTCGATCCTGCTTAGCTCCACCACTTTCCTACTCTCTCCTTTAAGTAATATCCTTATTTTTATATTCTAAATAAACTTCTCTGTTAATAATGCTTTGTATTTTTTAATCTCTTTGTTTGCTTAAGTGTTTAATTTTGCTAAATCGAGATCAAAAATGCCGAGCAAAGCCCGGCATTTTTATTATTTATTGAGTTGGGTTAGTTATTCGCGAACTTGACCAACACCATTAACTAAATATTTTTCAGTGGTTAATGACTCAAGTCCCATAGGGCCATAAGCATGTAACTTAGTCGTTGCAATACCAATCTCTGCACCTAAGCCTAGTTGTGAGCCATCAGAAAAGCGTGATGACGCATTAACCATAACAACCGACGCATCAACACTACGTTGGAATAACTCTGCCGCCGCATCGTCCTTAGTACAGATAACTTCAGTATGATTTGAACCGAATTGAGCAATGTGCTCAACGGCTGCATCAAAACTTGGCACAATACGAATTGCTAACTCTAAGTCTAAGTACTCTTCACCAAATTCGTTATCAGCAAGTACTGTGGCATTATCAAAATATTCAGCCGCTTTGGCGTCAGCATTAATTTTTACACCTTCTTGACGAAGTACAACTGCACACAGATTTAAAAACTCATCAGCTACATCTTGGTGTACCACTAAACCCTCAAGTGCATTACATACACCAGTACGCTGAGTCTTACCATTGAGCAGTAAATTTAGTGCTACTTCTAAATCAGCATCTTTATCTACATATAAATGACAAACGCCTTTAAAATGCTGAATAACAGGGATTGTACTGTTTTCAGTAACATAGTTAATTAGGCCTTCACCACCACGAGGGATGATTAAGTCAATGCTATCGCGTTGTTGCATCAATTCCATTAGTAAAGCACGGTCAGGATCAGGAATCACTGAAATTAGCGCAGTTGGTAGACCATGTTTTGTAAGCACGCTATGCATTACACTGGCAATGGCTTGTGAGCTTTTCAGCGCTTCTTTACCACCGCGTAAAATAACACCGTTACCTGACTTAAAGCACAATGCACCTGCGTCAGCCGTTACATTAGGACGCGCTTCATAAATCATACATACTACGCCAAGTGGTACACGCATTTTACGAATTTTAATACCATTTGGGCGTTCAGTAATGTCACGTAACTGGCCAACAGGATCATCTAATGAAACAATCACTTCGATACCCTCAGCCATGGCTTCAATACGCTCATCATTCAATGTTAAACGGTCTATCATTGATGCTGCTAAATTATTGTCGCGTGCTGCGCTTAGGTCACTTTCATTTTCTTTGATTATAAATTCTTTTTGCTCTCTTAATGCCGCTGCCATATCGGTTAACACTTTGTTTTTAGTCTCGGTATCGAGTAAAGCAAGTGTATGTGCAGCCTTTGCTGCCTGGCGTGATATATCCGTAATTAAACTCATGACTTCTCCAATAATGCGATATCTTTTTCTGAAATAATTGGTCCAATTGAATCCTGCATTTTTTCGCTGAATTCACTCTGCTCGTTATCTGCAATAAAGTTTAACAAGCAGCTACTGTAATTTGCTGTGGCTTTAGCTAAACGCGTACCATCTTCACTGCGAACTAAGATAGTATCGCCCACAGCAAACTCGCCATGTACTTCTCTGATCTCATCGCCACGTAAGCAACCGTCTTCACCTTCTAATGAGTCATCAAATGACCCTTCAACAACGACTTCCCCCTGCTCATTGGCGGTATGTGTCATCCAGTGAATAGAATCTTGCATTGGTTTTTCATAAGGCAAGAATACGCTACCTGGGTTTTCACCGGCTAACAAGCGAGTAAAGGTTTCTTCTTTAAAGCCATTAATAATGTAAGTTGCAATACCATGTGAAGTGGCTTTCTCTGCCGCTTCAATCTTGGTTTTCATACCACCTGTACCTACCGCACTGGTAGCACATCCTGCCATAGCATAAATAGAATCATCAATTGATTTTATTTCAGGCAATAATACGGCATCGTCATGCAGATTTGGGTTTTTATCATACAAGCCATCTACATCAGAGAAAATCATTAATGCATCGGCATCAGCTGCTGCTGCAACCATGGCTGATAAATTATCGTTATCACCCACTTTTAAATCATCTGTTGTTACTGCATCATTTTCATTAATGATAGGTAGCACGCCGTGTTCTAGCAATGTAAATACGGTTTCACGGATACTCTGGTAACGCTCACGGTCACGTAAATCACCATGAGTTAATAATAGCTGTGCTGATGGAAAATCAAAGAAACGATCCCACATGGCCATCATTTCTGTTTGCCCTGCTGCAGCCATCGCTTTTTTCATTACCACTGAACGAGGTTGGTCTGATGGAAATAAATGTGAGCCAGCCGCTACAGAACCAGATGAAACTAAAATAACCTCAATTCCACGTGCGCGACAGCGGACAATAAACTGTGCGATGGTTAATAAATAACGTGAACGACAGCCATCTTGATCGGGTGCAATTAAGGCACTGCCCACTTTAAGTACGATACGTCGCCAATTTAACTTTTGCATAAGTGCTCAACTTTCCATTTAATTTGTATTCATCACATAGATGAATGAAACCAGGTCGCCATGTTTATAAACACAGCGTCGAATTTATTTATCATTGCCCACACTTTTTACACACACGTACACCGTCTCTAAAACTAGCGTTTTAAATTGAGATGCAAAAAATAAATAGTATTAACCCAATAAATAAATCGGATCGTACTAACTAAAAAAATATAAAGTGTTGTTTATGTATCGCTGTAAAAAGCTGTGTGCGGCCTTTTTATTAACAACATACATAGAGCCTCTTAAGTCTGGTACACCAACAGATAGGGTGATGACTTAAGGACCGAGATTTAATCGCCACGATGGGGATTAAATATTGAAAGGTAATAGTTCAACTCAAACTTTTATTTATCTGCATTGAGCAAATAAACACTTTGAGCAAAACCATACCAAAGAGTACGGTAAATGATATTGTGTGTTCAAATATAACAAAACAAAGCAAAAACAATCAGTAAGAGAGTTAAGGTGTTTATATCTAACATAATCTAGTATTTAAACTACAAACTTTATTAGATAACTAATTATTCGAACACGAAGTATAATACGTTAAAGTAGCTGCTTAGATCAAGGCTAAAATTCAAGCTGAATAGGTCGACACTACTAAAGCTAGCGTTTTTTGTATTAAGTATCATGTGGTTAGACTACTATAAATATGAATTATATAGACTATAAATTTGATAACATTTTAGAAAATGACGTTAACACTAAATAAATAAGTATTATTTATTAGCTAAATTGAATTTACACGTGTATACCCACTGTATTACTGGTAGGTAACAGTTATACTTTTAAACATTATTAATATTAAGGAGTTTTTACTCTATGTCAGCAATTTATATAGCCGGTATTGCATTGTGTTCGGTGCTAGCCCAATGGGTCGCCTGGGCGTTCAGAGTACCCGCTATTCTGTTTTTGTTGCTTACTGGGCTTTTATTAGGGCCATTTAGTGGCGTATTAGACCCAGATGCCTTATTAGGCGATTTACTTTTTCCTGTGGTGTCTTTAAGCGTTGCTGTGATTTTATTTGAAGGGTCTTTAACACTACATTTTCGGGAGCTTAAAGGGATCAGTAAAGTCGTAAGAAACCTCTGCTCTATTGGTATGCTTATGACCTGTGTCGTTATTAGCTTAAGTGCCTATTGGTTATTAGAGTTAAATTGGCGAGTCGCAGCAGTGCTTGGCGCTGTGCTTGTTGTAACCGGACCAACGGTTATTGCGCCACTGCTTAACTCAATGCGACCCACTCAAGATATTGACCGTATTTTACGCTGGGAAGGCATAGTCATAGACCCTATTGGCGCTTTATTTGCGGTATTAGTATTTGAAGCTGTGATGTTAGTTGGCCAAGGTGAAGTACTTAGTCACACTATAATTGCACTAGTTAAAACCGTTGGGGTTGGTTTAAGTATTGGTGTGGTTTCGGGTTGGATCACAACGCAACTGATGCGCCGCGAATGGTTGCCATTTGAGCTACATAAATTTGGCATTTTAGCGTTAGTGTTAATTAGCTTTTCGATTTCAAACCATTTAAGTCATGAGTCAGGATTATTGGCCGTGACTGTATTTGGTATTTGGTTAGCTAATCAAGATGACCTAGAAATAGATTCGGTGCTTGAGTTTAAAGAAGATCTGTCGATGATTTTGATCTCAACCTTGTTTATTTTACTCGCTGCCAGATTACAACTATCTGACTTAATGATGCTCGACAGCGATGTATTTATATTTTTAGCTATTGTGCTATTTATTGCGCGCCCGTTGTGTATTGCTATTTCAACCTTTGGCACCGATTTACCAATGAAGTCTCGCTTGGTGCTGGCTTGGATTGCGCCTCGCGGTATAGTTGCTGCAGCCGTAGGCTCTGTATTTGCGTTAAGTATGATAGAAGCCGGTGTAGCCGATGCTGAGAAAATGGTGCCATTGATATTCACGGTTATTATCGTCACTGTGGTACTGCAAAGCTTAACGGCTATCCCTGTTGCTAAGTTGCTAGGGGTGCGCCAGCCCTCCCCTAATACTATTTTAATTATTGGTGCCAACCATGTATCTCGTGCTATTGCTCGTGGTTTAAAGGAACAAAACATTCCCGTTCACTTATCAGATCCTGCTTGGGAAAACTGTAAAATGGCACGTATGGATGGTTTGCCTTGTTATTACGGTAATCCACAATCTGAGCATGCTGAACGCTATTTACCTTTAACCACTATTCGCAGTGTTTTAGCGCTTTCACCTAATCGTCATCATAACGCATTAGGGGTGCAGTATTTTTCTCATTTATTGAATGAAAAAAATGTATTTTCACTACGCTCATCTTCATCACATGCTAAAGCAAATAAAGACAGCGCGACGTTCTTATCACGACAAATTCTGTTTGGTGAAAACGGAGCATATGCACGCTTAAGCAGCGTTATTGCCAAAGGCGGTAAAGTGAGTGCAACACGAATATCTGAAGAATTTAGCTGGCAGCAGTATTTAGAAATGAACCCTGAAGCAATTCCACTGTTTATTCTCAAAGGGGATAAAGACAGTGATGAAGACGCTCCAGTGAAAATGAGGCCTTTTACTAGTGATATGGAAAAGCCACCACAAGAGGGTGAACGAGTAGTTGCATTGCAACCGCCTAAAATATCGCTATTAAAAGATCCTGCCAATAACAAAGTCAAAGACAATAAAAAAGACGAGTAATAACTAAAAAAAGCGAGAGTGCGGCAAAAGCACTCTCGCTTTTTTACATAGGTAATCGCGCGCGGGTAACGACACTGGCTGGCATTTTTTCAGCAAGTTTAGTTAATGCTCGCTCTATTTTTTTATGTGTCGCTTTATCAGCTACCGTGGTGTTGAACAACCAACGATAAGCATCTTCAAAATCTCTTGGACTACCATAACCTTGATTAAACAAACCAACTAATCGTAACTGCGCTTTTAAATTGCCTTGCGCTGACGCCTCACGTAAGTAGGTTATTGCCATGGTTTTGTCTTTTTGGACCAACCGCCCAACGTCGTAGTAGCGACCTAGTTGCTCTAATGCAGCCGCTAAACCCTGCTCAGCCGCTTTTTTCATGTAATACACACCTAAAGCAACATCGCGCTCAACACACACTTTATAAGCGAGCATATCACCGTATAGGAATTGATATGATGGCAATGCCATTTTATTGGCTCGCGCTTCTATATCTTGCACTAACTGGCAATTATCTGCCTTTACGCGCGCTAGATGAGTGTTCTCATTAATTAAAGCTATTAACTCAGATTCAGTATACAGCGGCACAGCTGCAGGGCTTTCTTCAGCTAAGCTATTGCTTATATTAAATAAAGAAAGTGTAAGTAGTGATAATGACCACACTGAGCAACGAGAAGATAAACGCATATTAACCACTTTAAAAATAAACTTACCAAATAATATACAAAGATCGTTCCACTATTAATAGCGTCACTTTTCTGCAGACATAAAAAAAGCTGCACATGGCAGCTTTTTTCAACTTAAACCCAATTATGCAAATGGGCTACGAAGTATCATCGTTTCAACACGATCAGGACCTGTAGAGATAATATCAACAGGTACGCCAGTGATTTCTTCAATACGTTTAATGTAATCAATTGCCGCTTTAGGTAAGCCTTCAAGCGATGTTACACCCACTGTATTTTCAGACCAGCCAGGCATTTCTTCGTATACTGGCGTTACTTTATCGTAACCTTCAGCTGCTAATGGCGTCACGTTAGTCACAGTACCATCTTCAAGCTTATAACCAGTACAGATTTTAAGTGTTTCTAAACCATCTAAAACGTCAAGTTTAGTTAAACAAAATCCTGAAATGCTGTTGATTTGAACTGCACGGCGCATAGCCACTGCATCTAACCAACCTGTACGACGTAAACGACCTGTAGTAGCACCAAACTCATGACCTTTGTCACCTAAATGCTTACCGACTGGGTCTTGCTTATCAAGACCGTCGTAAAGCTCTGTAGGGAAAGGACCTGAACCTACACGTGTTGTGTACGCTTTAATGATACCTAGCACATAATCAAGGTGTAATGGGCCAAAACCCGCACCTGTAGCAACGCCACCAGCGGTGGTGTTTGAAGATGTTACATAAGGGTAAGTACCATGATCGATATCAAGTAGTGTACCTTGAGCACCTTCAAATAAGATGTTGTCACCGGCGTTACGCGTTTGATCTAAAAGCTCGGTTACATCAACTACCATTGCTTTTAAAATATCAGCAACAGCCATTGCATCATCAAACGTTTTTTGGAAGTCAACAGCGTCTACTTTGTAGTAGTTCACTAATGTGAAGTTGTGGTATTCCAATACTTCTTTTAACTTAGTAGCAAATAATTCAGGATTGAATAAATCACCAACACGTAAACCACGACGTGCTACTTTATCTTCGTACGCTGGACCGATACCACGACCCGTTGTACCGATTGGTTTATCGCCACGCGCAGTTTCGCGAGCTACATCTAATGCAACATGGAAAGGCAATATTAGCGGACATGCTTCACTGATTAAAAGACGTTCACGTACAGGTACGCCACGCTCTTCAAGCATGCCAATTTCTTTCATTAGCGCTTCTGGTGATAAAACAACACCATTACCAATCACACATTTAACATTGTCACGTAATACACCCGATGGAATAAGGTGTAGAACTGTCTTTTCACCGTCGATCACTAAAGTATGGCCTGCGTTATGACCACCTTGATAACGAACTACTAAAGATGCTTTATCTGTAAGGAGGTCAACTACCTTACCCTTACCTTCGTCACCCCATTGGGTGCCTAGTACAACAACGTTTTTACCCATTGCAAATTCACTTAGAGAAAATTAGGACGAGATTTTACCAGAAAACTAAAGCAATGTTCACCCCGTTTAGCTTATTTTTTCCTCGTGCGGGTAGTAAACATCAGTGTTTCGTTAATAATCACATAAATAACAGTCATTTATAAACTTAAAATTCAGATAACAAAAAGCCCTGCAATTGCAGGGCTTTCAAGTTTAACTAAAGCTATGATTACTGAGCTTTCGCGCCTTTCATGTATTGGAAGAAGTCGCTATCCGGTGATAACACCATCACGTCTTGCTTTCCTTTGAAAGTTTGCTTGTAAGCTTCTAAAGAGCGAACAAAACTAAAGAACTCAGGGTCTTTATTGTATGCACTAGCGTAAATCGCAGCAGCGTCAGCATCACCCTGACCACGAACAGAACGAGCATTACGTTCGGCGTCGGCAAGCATTACTGTTACGCGACGGTCAACGCCTGCACGAATTGTTTCTGCTTTTTCCTGACCTTCAGAGCGGTGTTCTTTAGCAACTGCAGTACGCTCAGCACGCATACGTTGGTAAATAGAGCTACTCACCTCTTGTGGTAAGTTAATTTGCTTAACACGCACATCAAGTACTTCAATACCCAGCTCACTAGCACTTTCAGATGCTTGTACTAACGCTTCTTCCATCAGCTCGCTACGCTCACCAGATACAATTTCACGAATAGTACGCGTACCAAAGTTAGTACGTAGGCCATTATTTACTTTTTGCTTAAGCAGTGTTTCAGCGTATTGCTTGTCACCACGTGCACGCAGGTAAAAAGAGCTAAAATCGTTTACGCGCCATTTTACAAACGAATCAACGATTAAGTCTTTTTTCTCGCTAGTTACAAAGCGATCCGGTGTGCCATCTAGTGTTTGAATACGTGCATCAATACGACGTACTTGACTAAAAAATGGGACTTTTAAGTGTAGACCTGGGCCATAAACTACTGCCTCATCGTCGCTGTCTTTTTGCACTTTACTAAATAAAAGTACAATCGCTTTTTGACCTTCAGAGACCACGAACACCGACGAGAAAGACATCACAATGGCGGCTAATAGGATTACTAAACTAAAGTTTTTCATTGCTCTTATCTCCCGTCGTTAAAGCGATCATTGTTAAAGCGATCGTTACCACTATTAACAGTGCTGTTGCGTGACGTATTTACCTTGTTACGTAAATCGTTGATATCGCTAGAGCTAGGTAAAGCAATACGTGTTGATGAACCCTGTTTTTCCATGATTTTATCAAGTGGTAAGTACATCATATTGTTGCCGCCTTTAACATCAACCAACACTTTAGAGCTATTACCTAGCACTTCTTGCATCGTGTCTATGTATAAACGCTCACGTGTTACTTCTTTAGCTGCTTGGTATTCTGGAAGTAATTTCTCAAAGCGAGCCACTTCACCTTGCGCTTCTAAAGTAATACGTTCTTGGTAACCTTCAGCTTCTTGCGTCATACGAGTCACTTGACCACGCGCACGCGGTTCAATTTCACGGGCATACGCTTCTGCTTCACGAATAAAGCGTTGCTCATCCTCTTGGGCCGCAATTGCATCATCAAACGCATCTTTAACTTCCATTGGTGGACGAGAGTCCTTGAAGTTAACGTCAGTTACGATTAAACCTAAGTTATAAGGTTCGATGATTTGATTTAGCTCATCCCAAGTATTTTGACGTACAACTTCACGGCCGTTTGTCAGTACTTGGTCCATTTTTGAATGGCCAACAACATAACGCAGCGCACTATCTAATGCTTCTTCAAGGCTGCTGTCAGCGTTAGTGACACTAAACTTGTACAAGTAAGGGTCGATTACTCGATACTGTACTTCAAATTCAACGCTTACTACGTTTTCATCTTCGGTTAGCATAAAACCTGATGCTGATAACGAGCGAACAGCTTCGATATCGACTGGAATAACCGTTTCAACAAAGGTCATTTTCCAACGCAAGCCAGGATCTGCAATTCGGTCAAACTTACCAAATTGAAGAACGACGCCGCGCTCAGCTTCTTTCACCGTATAAATACCGCTTAACGCCCATACAATTGCAGCGATAATAAGTACAAATGAAATACCGGCTCCGCCAAGTCCACCGCCGCTACCATTGCCGGATTTTTTACCGCCAAATAAGCCGTTAAACTTGTTACTGAATTTGCGGAACACCTCGTCTAAATCAGGTGGGCCTTGATCACGTCCGCCTTTGTTATTCCACGGATCTTTGTCATTGCCATTATTACCCGGTTCATTCCAGGCCATAGCTATACTCCATTGTTATCTAAATAAATTCGGAAATTGTGTTAAATCTAACAAATCTTCTGCGTTTCTTATACTAAAACCGACATTAATCTTGCAGTTTTTAATCTCAGCTAATAAAACTTTCAATTTCAGGACCAAAATCTTTAATTAAACGGTTCCACTCAATCATAGGCAATCGTACATCAAGCAACCAATTACCTTGTTCATCAAACCGCTCATTGTGTACTGCACTTAAATTAAATAGTGATGCTCTTAAACGCCCATATTGTGGTGCGAGTAATAACGTTTCATTAAGCATTTGCTTAGCGAGTAAATCGCTAATAGCTTCACTAAGTAATTCACAGCCTTCGCCAGTTTTTGCAGATAGCCATACCCTTATAGGTTGGCCCTCGTCATCACGATCAATACGTGGCGTTACCTCATCCAGCGCATCAATTTTGTTATAAACTAATAACTGCGGTACCTCGTCGGCTTCAATTTCTTTGAGGACTTCTTGTACCTGTTCAATATTTTCTTTTCGGCGAGGATCAGCTACATCTATCACATGCAGTTGTAAATCGGCTTCACGCGTCTCGGTCAGAGTTGCTTTAAATGCAGCTACCAAATCATGCGGTAAGTGTCGAATAAACCCTACAGTATCGGCTAAAATAACAGAACCAACATCACCAATATCGAGTTTACGCAGTGTTGGATCTAGTGTGGCGAATAACTGATCGGCTGCATATACATCTGAATCGGTAATATAATTAAACAGTGTTGATTTTCCGGCATTAGTGTAACCCACCAGCGACACTGTTGGAATTTCATTGCGCGTACGAGCACGTCGACCTTGCTCACGCTGTACAGCCACTTTCGCAAGTCGAGCACGAATATTTTTAATACGTGCGCGCAATAAACGTCGATCGGTTTCTAGCTGCGTTTCACCCGGACCACGTAAGCCTATCCCCCCTTTTTGGCGCTCAAGGTGGGTCCAACCACGAATTAAACGTGTAGACATGTGACGAAGCTGCGCCAACTCAACCTGAAGTTTACCTTCATGAGTACGGGCACGCTGAGCAAAAATATCAAGAATAAGTGTTGTTCTATCAAGTACCCGACATTGGCAAACACGCTCTAAATTGCGTTCTTGAGACGGACTCAACTGATGGTTAAAAATGACAACATCGGCATTGTGGATTTTGACAATTTCAGCTATTTCTTCCGCTTTGCCGGTACCGACAAATAGCTTGGGATGTGGTGCTTGACGGCTGCCTTGCACAACCGCCAAACTACTAACACCAGCAGAAGATACCAACATTTCTAATTCATGAAGATCTTCGCGATCCCCATCTTTAGGTAGGTCGATATGGACTAAAATTGCCTGTTCGCCAGATTCATAGCGGTCAAACAAGCATTACGCTCCTAATTTAAAAGTTTCCTGGTTCAGTTTCTTCAGTGTCTTCATTTCCCTGTACACCTTGGAAGTTGACTGCGCGTGCAGGTACAACTGTTGAAATTGCATGTTTATACACCATTTGATTAACAGTGTTTTCCAGTAAAATTACAAATTGGTCAAATGACTGAATTTTACCTTGTAATTTTATGCCATTTACCAAAAAAATTGATACTGGAATGCGCTCGCGGCGTAATGCATTTAAAAATGGGTCTTGTAACGATTGGCCTTTTGCCATGTTATTATTCCTTCGTTCTAGGTGTTATTATAATTAAGTGGCTGAACTAATTTAATAAAGCTAAATTTTGTCCAGCTACTACTAGCTTAGCGAACTTACTACACGATGCAAGTTTTCTTCATCACCGGTTGTTAACCACGTAACGTCAGGCCAACTTCTTAACCACGTTAATTGACGCTTAGCCAATTGACGAGTGGCAGCAATACCGCGAAAAACCATTTCATCATGGTCTATTTCACCCGCAAGGTAATCCCACATCTGTCTATAACCTACACAACGAATAGAAGGCATATTGGGATGTAAATCCTCACGTAGATATAGGGTCGAAACTTCTTTTTCAAACCCCTGTTCAATCATTATTTTAAACCTTTCTGCAATTCGCTGATGTAACTCTTTACGATCATCTGGAGCAATAGCAAATTGATGAAAAGTATAGGGTAAAGGTGGCTGTTTTTGCTTTTGCAATTCAGTCATTGTTTTACCTGTTATACGGTAAACCTCTAAAGCGCGATTAATTCGTTGTGAATCATTTTCACTCATCTTTTTCGCAGCTTGTGGATCTACTTTTAATAGCTCTTGATATAAATGTGGCCAACCGTACTGTTTCGCCTGTACTTCAAGCTCAGCTCTTATCTGCTCATCAGCCTCTGGTAGAGGGGATAATCCATCAATAAGGGCTTTAAAGTACATCATTGTACCTCCAACCAGTACAGGCACTTTACCTTGTTGATGAAATTTATCAATTTTTTCTATCGCATCGCGTCTAAAATCAGCTACTGAATAGGTTTCGCTTGGGTCGAGTAAATTAATTAGGTGATGGGGTGCACGTGCTAGTTCGTCGGCATCCGGTTTAGCGGTACCAATATCCATACCTTTATAAACCAGTGCCGAATCAACGCTGATAATTTCAGTATTTAAATGCTCACACAGTGAAATTGCCAATGCTGTTTTACCAGCAGCGGTGGGGCCCATTAAAAATATGACCGGTAAATTACTCAACACGAATACCCTAATTAAATTGCGCTAGATAAGACTTTAGATCTATTTTAACTGCTTTTTCACGTAAACGTTCAATTGTTTGCGCATTATTTTGTAAGCGAGTTTGCTGTACTGCAAAGGCTTTACTGGCATAGAACCGTGTAGGTATTACATTTACCTGCCACGCTAGCCACTGATCAATACTTTCTAACTGAGCTTTACACCCATCAAGTAAGGCATCTACCGCGGTACTCACGTCAAGTAAGTACAAGCAAACAGGCAGCTTCTTAACCATAACAAATTGTTTTTCAATTAAAAGTTCAAAGCCAAGCAAAGTAAACCATGATTGTTGCGTAGCCAGCAGTTCGATATCTTGTTTTGAGACATTGACCCGTACGGGTAATAACAATGCTTTGCCCTCAAGGCTGCCTTGCTCTTTAATTTGTGCAAGCCAATCATCCGCTAGCGCATATTTAAAGTGTGAACAATAAAGTTGGTTTTCATCATTAAACACACAAGCGCCCTGTTCAATGGTTATTATATCGACAGTACGAAGCGCTGTATCTGATACTTGAGTCTCATCTGATTGCACAAATGGTGCTGGATTATCAAAGTGATGTGCTTGCTGCTCACTCACACCTTGATAAAACGCATTTACGTCATGGTAATTTCGACTTTCAGCACGTTGTTGATTACCTGCACCTTGAGTTGCACCACTATAAGTTGTGCTATGCGCTGAAGATGACCGACTAGGCTGTAATGACGACTTAGGGTAATCAAACGGTTCACTACTGGTAGTAGTGTGTGCATTAAATGCAGCCACTGGTGGGCTATTATCATTAGCTTCACTGGAGCTTGAAAACTCAGCTTGCAGGGGCACAACAACTTGTTTTATCGCTTGCAAAATGAAGTCGTGTACTAAGCGCCCTTGATGAAAGCGCACCTCATGTTTAGCAGGATGTACGTTCACATCTACTTGACGTGGATCTATATCAATATAAATCACAAACCCGGGTAACTCTTGCTCACCGCTGACTTCTTCAAATGCTTGGCGAATAGCGTGCAAAATAAGTTTATCGCGCATCATACGATTATTTACATAGGTGTACTGTGTGGTATTGGCCGAGCCAACCGGCAGCACCCAGCCATGTAGTTGCAGCCCTGCTTCACCTGATTGAATATGCAGTCCCTGTTCTGCAAACGCTTTACCCGCAACTTGGGCAACTCGTGTAATCGCTTGAGCAGGATCGGTTTTAGCGCGATACTGCCGCACCACTTTTTCGTTATGGGTTAACGTAATTGATACGTCAAAGCGACTCAGCGCAATCCGCTTTATAAGCTCATCAATATGGCTAAACTCAGTTTTTTCGGTACGTAAAAACTTACGCCGTGCTGGGGTATTAAAAAATAAATCTTTTACTTCAATTGTGGTACCGCTGGGATGTGCCACAGGCTTTACCTCTACGGCCATATCTCTGCCTTGTGCAAAGGCTTGCCAAGCGGCTTCTTGCTGTTCGGGCTTAGAGCTTAAGGTTAAGCGAGATACCGAGCTAATAGACGCGAGAGCTTCGCCTCTAAAGCCTAAAGAGCAAATATTTTCTAAGTCATCGAGCGACTTTAGTTTACTGGTAGCATGGCGAGAAAGCGCTAATGTGAGCTCCTCTTTTGCAATGCCTGAACCATTATCACGAATTCGAATCAGCTTATGACCACCGCGTTCAATATCTATTTGAATACGTGTCGCACCTGCATCTAGGCTATTTTCTACTAACTCTTTAACCACCGACGCGGGACGCTCAACAACTTCACCCGCCGCAATTTGGTTTGCCAAGCGCGCAGGTAATATTTCAATACTCATAAAAACCTTAAATGTTGTGCGCTTTTAAAATTAACTCTGAGGAATATCAAGTTCCTGGCCAATAAATAGCGTATTTGAACTGAGCTTATTAACCTGTTTTATTTTACTGATACTAACGCCATATCGACCAGCCAACATACTCAGTGACTCCCCCGGACGTACCTTGTGCTTTGTTGGGTATTGAGACTTTAATGACGCAAACAGTGAGTCGTCAGGCGGGTTGCGTAAATAGTAATTTTTAATTGAGGTAAACATCGCTTTCGCCAAACGCTCTTGGTGATTGGCGCTTTTTAGTAGTCGTTCTTCACGGGGATTAGAGATAAACCCAGTTTCAACCAAAATAGACGGAATATCTGGCGACTTCAATACTGCAAGGCTGGCATGTTGCGGTGCCTTTTTGTGCATTTTTGCTACTTTTTTTAATTCTTTTATCACTTCATCTGCAACACTTAGCCCTGTTTTCATGGAATGATCCATCGACATATCAAGCAAGGCTTGTGCTAAGTACTTTTCATTTGCAGCATCTTTAATTACATCGGCAGCACCGCCAAGTAACTCTGAGTGTTTTTCTTTATCCTCAATCCATTTACCTATTTCTGAGTTGGCGCGTCGCAGCGACAACACCCATACAGAAGCACCATTGGGTCCCGGACTGGTAAACGCATCTGCATGAATAGAGACAAAAAAATCGGCTTTTTTCTGGCGAGCGCGATTAGTTCGTGTATTAAGTTTAACAAAGTAATCGCCACTGCGAACCATACGCGAAATCATACCGCGCTCAGCATCAATCATGCGCTCTAAACGCTTGGCAATTTGCAAAGTGATGTCTTTTTCGTAAGTACCTGATGGGCCAATGGAGCCTGGGTCTTCACCACCATGACCTGCATCAATGGCAATTACAATGTCGCGTTCTTGGCTTAACTGGCGTTTTTTAGCCGCTGTTTGTGCCGGACTAACCGCCCCTTTTGATTGACTTTTGTCGTATAAGTCGACCACCAACCTGTTTTTATAAGGGCCTGTGGGGGCAAGTGCAAATATAACCGGTTTAACTGGCCCATTTAATTCAAACACTAAACGCACGCTGCGTTTATTTTTAGGTTTTGAATAACGTAACTTGCTAACAATTTGGTGTTTTGGTGGCACACCTGGCAATGTTTTTAATTCATCAGTGTTTTCTAAATCAACCACTAAACGACTTGGGTTTTTTAGCATAAAGTAACTGAAGTCGGGTTTATCATCGAGATCAAACACCACCCGAGTGCTATCAGGTGATGGCCAGACACGCACACTATTAATAGTGTTTTGCGCCCACAATGGCAAGCTCACTGTAAAAACCATGAGGTAAATAAAAAGTTTAACTAAACCACGACTCATTTTGATAATCACTGCCTTAACTATTTTATTATCTATTATTTAGTTTTTTGACAATTGCTACACCACGCTCACTCGCACTGTTAATAACAATTTTACGCTCATCACCTACATAACTTAGCGTAGCATTTAGATCGGGAACAGGAATAAATTCTCCGCCTTTTTCCGGCCACTCAACTATACAAGTTGCAGTTTCTGAAAAATAATCGCGAATCCCCATAAATTCAAGCTCTTCTGGGTCACCTAATCGATATAAGTCAAAATGATAAACATTGCCACGTACAAGCTCGTAGGGTTCAACAAGTGTATAGGTGGGACTTTTAACCTTACCTGTATGACCAAAACCTTGCACTATACCGCGAGTAAATGTCGTTTTACCGGCCCCTAAGTCACCATGCAAATAAATAACTGCGCCCTGCTCTATTATGGCAGCTAATTTATTACCCATAGCAACAGTGGCATTTTCATCGACTAAATGAAAATTAAAACTACACGACATGATTACCTCAAAATTTACGAAAAGCGCATATTTGTTAATCATACCAGATTATTTATTTAAGGTGATACTGCCTCTTTTTTAAAGATAAAAAAACCGGCTTAAGCCGGTTTTTAATTAGCATGGACTTTACAGTCCTAATTTCTTCTCAAGGTAGTGGATATTTGTACCACCATTTTTGAAGTTTTCATCTGCAAGAATACGTTTATGCAGTGGCGTATTGGTTTTAATACCATCGATAACGAGTTCATTAAGCGCATTACGTGCTCGGGCGATAGCGACATCACGGTTTTCACCGTAAGTGATCAGCTTACCAATCATAGAATCGTAATGTGGAGGAACGGTGTAGTCAGCGTAAATATGACTGTCCCAACGAATACCTAAACCACCAGCTGGGTGAAAACGGGTGATCTTACCTGGCGATGGAATAAAGGTTTCTGGGTCTTCAGCATTAATACGACACTCAATAGCATGACCACGAATAACCACATCTTCTTGAGTGAATGACAAAGGCTGACCAGCGGCAATTTTTAACTGCTCTTTGATTAAATCAACACCGGTAACCATTTCAGTTACAGGGTGCTCAACCTGAATACGGGTATTCATTTCAATGAAGTAAAATTCACCGTTCTCGTATAAAAACTCAAACGTACCCGCACCACGATAACCAATTTCAATACATGCGCGAGTACAACGCTCACCAATGAACTTACGTACTTCTGCAGTAATCCCTGGTGCTGGTGCTTCTTCAACTACTTTTTGGTGACGACGCTGCATTGAACAATCACGCTCACCTAAGTGAACCGCATTGCCTTGACCGTCGGCCAATACTTGTACTTCAATGTGACGTGGGTTTTCAAGGAATTTCTCCATGTAAACCATGCTGTTGCCAAAGAACTGCTTTGCTTCTTGTTGCGTAAGCGAAATTGAATTGATTAACTCAGCTTCGTTGCGAACAACACGCATACCGCGGCCACCGCCGCCGCCAGCTGCTTTAATAATTACTGGGTAACCAATACGCTTAGCAATTTGCATGTTGCGTTCTTTATCATCCGATACCGGACCATCAGAGCCAGGTACACAAGGAACACCCGCTTTACGCATCGCTTCGATTGCCGATACTTTATCGCCCATTAGACGAATAGTATCGCCACGAGGACCGATAAATACAAAGCCACTTTGCTCAACTTGGTCGGCAAAGTCTGCATTTTCAGCAAGAAAACCATAACCTGGGTGTATAGCGACCGCATCAGTAATTTCTGCTGCGGCAATAATGCGTGGAATGTCTAAGTAACTTTCAGTTGCTGCTGGTTTACCAATACAGATGGTTTCATCTGCTAGTAATACGTGCTTAAGATCGCGATCCGCCGTTGAATGCACAGCAACCGTTTTGATCCCAAGCTCTTTGCAGGCGCGCAATATACGAAGTGCAATTTCACCTCGGTTTGCAATGACTACTTTATCTAACATGAGAGTTGGCCTTTTACGTTGCGCTATTATTCAATGATGAATAAAGGTTGATCAAATTCTACTGGCTCGCCGTTTTCTACTAAGATAGCTTTTACTGTACCGGCTTTATCTGACTCAATTTGGTTCATCATTTTCATTGCTTCAACGATACATAGCGTGTCGCCAACTTTAACCTGAGAACCCACTTCAACATATGCAGGTGCTTCTGGAGAAGCTGCTGCGTAAAAAGAACCTACCATAGGTGATTTAACTTGATGACCTGTAGGGCCTGCAGGTGCTTCAGACTCTACGGCTGCAGGTGCTGATGGTGCAGTCGCTGCTGGAGCAGGTGCTGCTGGGGCGTATTGCTGAGGTGCGAATTGCGCGTACGCAGGACCGGCACTCATGTTATTACGGTTAATACGTACTGATTCTTCACCTTCAGTGATTTCTAGTTCTGCAATACCTGATTCTTCTACTAATTCAATTAGTTTTTTGATCTTGCGAATATCCATAAACGACCCGCCTATTAGTTTGTTAGTTTAAATTTAGTTTGAGTTTTGCAATCGGCTGACTGCTGCATTTAAAGCAGCGTGATAACCCATTGCACCTAATCCACAAATAACGCCTTGCGCCACATCAGAAAAATAAGAATGATGGCGAAACGTTTCACGTGCATGCACATTACTTAAGTGCACTTCAAAAAACGGAATATCAACGCTTAGCAATGCATCACGTAATGCGACGCTTGTGTGCGTAAATGCTGCAGGGTTAATTATTATGTAATCAACCGCTTGCCAAGCATCATGAATGCGTTCAATGAGCGCTTGTTCACTATTACTTTGAAAATGCGTTAACTCCACACCTAAACTATTAGCAGCGCTGTTTAACTCGCTCACAATATGCTCTAAAGAATGCGAACCGTACTTATCAGGTTCACGCTTTCCTAGCATGTTTAAATTTGGGCCATTTATAACTAAAATCTTTAATTTTGCAGCCATAATACGCGATATATCCTATAAGTAATGAGTTAAGCGGTTACCAACTAGTTTTTCTCTAAAAAGTAAGCAGAAAAAAGTAAGATAGCAACAATTTCTCACGTTAACCAACTATTATAGTGATTTCGAAGTAAATAGCAGCAAAATACTGGTCTAATCTCTATTTCGGGGACTATCTTAAGGGGAGAATAGTGGCACAACATTACCAATCATGTTGTGCCATAAAGAATGGTTATTCAGCGCTGGCACGCACTGCAGCTAGGTGCTTAGCAAAATCATCTGCATTTAAAAAGCCAGTTACACGTTGTGTACTTAACTCTTCACCTTGAGTATTGAAGAATAAAATACTCGGTAAACCAAACACTGAATATGCTTCCATTAGCTCAATTGTTTCATTATCGCTTTGGGTTAAGTCAATTTGAATCAGTTGATAATGGCTAAACTCACTTTGCACTTGCGGGTCAGGAAATGTGTAATGCTCAAACTCTTTACACGCTACACACCAGTCAGCGTATAAGTCCACCATTACCATACGACCCTCACTATTTGCGTGTGAAACTGCTTGCTTCAACTCGGCTAAGTTAGCAACGTGCTTAAACTCATTGCTTTGCGTGGTTGTTTGCAAGCTCACGTTTTGTGTTGGCCAAAAATAATTTTTGGTTAAATTAAAGCCCGTAAGCACTAATAAAACAGCAATAACCCACAATAAGGTTTTTAATTTACCTTGTGCTTGGGCGCTTTGCCAATGATGAAAATAAAGCGCTGTGGCGATAGCTAATAGACCTGCTAATAGTAAAATTATCTCGATATCGATAATTCGCTCTAACAAAATAAGTGGCACAACTAACATAATAAAACCAAATAAGGTTTTAACTTGTTCCATCCATCCGCCAGCTTTCGGTAATAACTTACCTCCCGATGTACCAAGGAGTAACAACGGTAAACCCATTCCTAGGCTAAGTACATAAAGCGTTAGTCCACCCACTAAGTAATCGCCGCTTTGTGCCACAAATAATAATGCGGCTGATAAAGGCGCAGTGGTACAAGGTGATGCAATAAGCCCTGATAAAACCCCCATCAGGAATACCCCAATGTAGTTACCGCCTTTTTGGTTGTTACTCACTTGGGTTAGCTTGTTCATCATGCCGCTAGGTAACTTTATTTCGTACCAACCGAACATCGACATAGCCAACAACACAAACAATAAGCTAAAACTTATCAATACATATGGGTGCTGTAAGTAACCTTGTACTTGGCCGCCTAATGCAGCAACCACTAACCCCAATGCGGCATAGGTAACCGCCATACCTTGAATATAAACAAATGATAGGGCAAATGCTTTTTTGGTAGACAGGTTCTTTTGACCCGCAATTAAGCTAGATAAAATAGGAAACATCGGAAATACACACGGTGTAAATGCCAAACCTACGCCCACAGCAAAAAATATAGCTAAATTAACCATTAAGCTTTGGCTGGCTAACTGCTCTGTAAAGGTGAGCTCTTTCTCGGGTGTTGCTGTAGTAACAGGTTTTTCTACAGGTTGGCTAAGTGCCGTAAATGCACTACTTGCTGCTGTATTTTCATTAGTATTAGTTTCACTTGCCAGTACACTTAATGGAATGCTGATGATTTCAGGTGGATAACACAGCCCTGCTTTTGCACAGCCCTGATAACGCACCTTAACAACGCCATCTTCACTCACATTACTCAGCTTGCTGATAATACTGAGAGAATTAAAAAACACTTCAGTTTTACCAAAAAACTCATCTTCAATAACTTCACCAGAGCCCAACTCAGGCACGTCAATGCTGGCACCTTTGGCAATAATTTCTATTTTATCTTTATATAAATAATAGTCATCAGCGATATCCCAACCAACAAATAACGTGCTGCCTTGCTGGTCAAAATCAAATACAAACGCTTCATTGACCGGTAAAAATGTATGCTGAGTAGGTTTGAGAAAATCATCAAGGGTATTTTGTGCCGCCCAAGCAGGCGCCATTAAAACACTTAATAAAAAAAATAAAATAAAGCGCATTAATGAAGCACCTCATCCATCCAATTAAAGTAAGCCAAGTTACCCGTTGCCACATCAACAACTTGTATTTCTGGTACTTCGTAGCTGTGAAGATCTTTTAAGGTTAAAAATACATCGTTCATTTTGTCAGCCTTTGTTTTAATTAGTAGCTTTACTTCAGTTGCCTCGGCTACTTCACCTTCCCATATGTAAATAGAACTCATGGCCGGTAAAATATTTACACAAGCGGCTAGTTTCTTTTCTATTAGCGCCATAGCTAATAAACGGGCTTCATCGTTATCTTTGCAAGTGGTAAAAATAAGTTTAAATTGCGTTGTCATAGTGAACCTTTACTTGTTTACGGGGGTCTAGCCCCATAGTAGCTGATAGCGGGTGTAATGTGTAGACACGAACTCTGTCTACATTTTGGGTCTTTGCAGTAAATTGATTTAGACCCGCCACCTGCAACTTTACTTACATTAAAGTTTATTACTTACTCTTATTAGCTTGAAAATAGACCCGACAACCCTCACTTATATTTCATTAGCACCTTAATAAGTGTCATTTTTTTAGAGAGTCTTATGTTTAGAATTTTATTTTTGCTGTTTATCATCATCCCAATTATTGAAATTGCCTTACTAATTCAGGTTAGTGACGTGATAGGTGGCTTCGCAACAATCGCTTTAGTGGTACTAACCGCGATTGTGGGTGCGAAAATGGTGAAACAGCAAGGAATGGGCGCACTACAAAACGTACAAGTGCAAATGGCTCAAGGGCAAATGCCGGCTAAAGAGTTGTTTACGGGTATTTGTGTGATTATTGCTGGTGTACTTTTATTAACACCCGGCATTATGACGGATGTATTTGGCCTACTACTTCTTACTCCAGCTATTCGCAATAAATTAGCCGCAGGGCTTGCCAGCCAAGCAACGGTGAGAATGAGCGCTAGTATGCATCAAACAGGTACTTCAGGATTTTCACAACCTCATCAATCAATGCATCATGAGCAAGATGAAAACCGTCCCAATACTATAGATGGTGAATACGAGCGAAAAGATTAAAAATTTATCATTTTTTCTCTTGGAATTTTTCACTCTACCCCCATTAATGAAAGCAAATTAGATACACTTTTTTCTGTACTGTTCAGAAACTGTTAGGAGAACTAAAAACATGAACATTCGTCCTTTACAAGATCGCGTAATCATCAAGCGTCTAGAAGAAGAAACCAAGTCTGCTGGCGGTATTGTATTAACTGGCTCTGCAGCTGAAAAATCAACTCGTGGAGAAGTTGTTGCCGTAGGTAATGGTCGCGTTTTAGAAAACGGTGACGTTCGCGCGTTAGAAGTGAAAGCCGGTGACACTGTGTTATTTGGCTCATATGTTGAAAAAACTGAAAAGATCGAAGGTCAAGAATACCTGATCATGCGTGAAGATAATATTTTAGGCATTGTAGGCTAAACCTACTTTTCGTTTAACACACATTTTAAGAATTTAGAGGAAATTAAACATGGCAGCAAAAGAAGTACTGTTTGCAGGCGACGCACGTGCAAAAATGCTAACTGGCGTAAACATTTTAGCAAACGCAGTAAAAGTAACATTGGGCCCTAAAGGTCGTAACGTTGTACTAGACAAATCATTTGGCTCCCCAGTAATCACTAAAGATGGTGTATCTGTAGCTAAAGAAATCGAACTTGAAGACAAGTTTGAAAACATGGGCGCACAAATGGTTAAAGAAGTAGCGTCTAAAGCAAATGATGCTGCTGGTGACGGTACCACTACCGCAACCGTGCTTGCTCAATCTATTGTTAACGAAGGTCTTAAAGCGGTTGCTGCGGGTATGAACCCAATGGATCTTAAGCGCGGTATTGATAAAGCAATCATTGCTGCAACAGCAGAACTTAAAGCTCTTTCTGTTCCATGTTCTGATACTAAAGCAATTGCACAAGTAGGTACTATTTCAGCTAACTCTGATAAAGAGATTGGTGAAATCATTGCTGATGCAATGGAAAAAGTAGGCCGTAATACTGGTGTTATCACGGTTGAAGAAGGTCAATCACTTGAAAACGAACTAGATGTTGTAGAAGGCATGCAGTTTGACCGTGGTTACTTATCTCCATACTTCATCAACAACGCTGAAAAAGGCGCAGTTGAATTAGATAACCCATTTATCTTACTTGTAGATAAAAAAATATCTAACATCCGTGAATTATTACCAACATTAGAAGCGGTTGCAAAAGCAAGCAAGCCTCTACTAATCATCGCAGAAGACCTTGAAGGTGAAGCGTTAGCGACACTAGTAGTGAATAACATGCGTGGTATTGTAAAAGTATCAGCGGTTAAAGCACCTGGCTTTGGCGATCGTCGTAAAGCAATGCTACAGGATATCGCGGTATTAACTGGCGGTACTGTAATTTCTGAAGAAATCGGCCTTGAACTTGAAAAAGCAACAGTTGAAGACTTAGGTACAGCTAAGCGCGTAGTAATCACTAAAGATGATACAACAATCATTGATGGTGCTGGTGAAGAAGACGGTATCAACGGTCGTGTTGCTCAAATCAAAACACAAATTGAAGAAGCGACTTCAGACTACGATAAAGAAAAGCTACAAGAGCGCATGGCTAAGTTAGCTGGCGGTGTTGCTGTAATCAAAGTAGGTGCCGCTACTGAAATTGAAATGAAAGAGAAAAAAGACCGTGTTGAAGATGCATTACATGCAACTCGCGCAGCGGTTGAAGAAGGTGTAGTACCAGGTGGTGGTGTTGCATTAGTACGTGCTGCTAGCAAGCTAGTTGAGCTACTTGGCGACAATGAAGACCAAAACCACGGTATTAAAGTGGCACTTCGTGCGATGGAAGCACCACTTCGTCAAATCGTTACAAACGCAGGCGATGAAGCATCAGTTGTTATTAACGCAGTTAAAGGCGGAGAAGGTAACTACGGTTACAATGCAGCCACTGGCGAATACAGCGACATGATTGAAATGGGTATCCTAGATCCAACGAAAGTAACGCGCTCTGCATTACAATTTGCAGGATCGATTGCTGGTCTAATGATCACTACAGAGGCTATGGTTGCTGAAATTCCTAAAGAAGAAGCAGCTGGTGCACCTGATATGGGTGGCATGGGCGGCATGGGTGGAATGGGCGGCATGATGTAATCATCCCCTAAACACTTAGCTCAAATAAAAACCCAGCTTCGGCTGGGTTTTTAGCAATAGAGATAAAATAAATTCACTAAACAACAATAAAATTAACTCAGTGTATTCCAATGCAACTGAGTTCCTGCAAGCTATACCAGAGTAAATTTTATTTAACATGATTAAGGATATTAAGTTGAATACAAAACCTGAAATTATCATTTCATCGCTGGATGCAGATAGGTTGTATGCACTGATGGAGTCGTTGCCTGCAAACAGCTTTGCGGGTGAAAAAGAACTTGAAGCAGAACTTGGTAGAGCTAACATAGTGGAGCCACACGAAGTTCCCGCAACCGTGGTAACCATGAATTCAACTGTGAACTTTGTTGTTGAATCTACAGGCGAAGAGTTTACTTTAACGCTTGTTTACCCAAAAAATATTGATTCAATTGGCGACAAAATATCAATCTTAGCCCCTGTAGGTAGTGCATTACTTGGCCTTTCACAAGGAGATCAAATTGAATGGCCAAAGCCTGGCGGTGGATTAGTAACAGTAACCATCAAAGAAGTTACTTATCAGCCTGAAAGAGCTGGTGAGCTTCACAGATAGTAGCCAAAACAAGCAGCGAAGACATTAGCTAGCACAGCCAGTCACTGCTGCTTTTACTATTTATGATTGATCAGTGCTCTTACATGCGCAAATAAGTCACTGGCTAACATTCCTCTTTGCCCTGATTGTTCACAGGCTCTATCACCCGCCTTTGCATGTAACACAACGCCATAACATGCTGCCTCACTGGTATTTAACCCTTGAGCCATTAACGCCCCAACTATACCACTAAGCACATCACCACTTCCTCCTACAGCCAAACCAGGGTTACCATTTTCACATATCCAAGTATGCTCGGTATTATCGATTAGCGTACCTGCGCCCTTTAAAATAGAGGTCGCTGCGAAGTTGGTCGCACATTGTCGAGCATAATAAAAACGATCAGACTCAACCTCAGAGGTAGTTAAGTTTAATAACCGTGCAGCCTCTGCAGGATGAGGCGTTAGCACGGTATTATTTAATTTATGAGAAGATGATTGCTTAGCTAATAAGTTTAAGGCGTCTGCATCAATAACAGTAGGGATATTGTTTTGCTGGCAATAACGGATTGCCTGCTCAAAGGTTTTTTGGGCCCATTCATCTTGGCCTAAACCTGGACCGATAACTACACACGTTGACCATGCTAGGGCATCATCCAAGTGTTCACTAGTTACCATAAGCTCTGGTCGCCCGATGCTCACAGGTAAAACGGCATGTTCATGGGTATACACTTTTACCATTCCAGCACCAGACCTTAATCCACTTTCAGCACTTAATCTAATAGCTCCTGCAGAGCCGTGGTTTCCTCCTATACATAATAACTTTCCATGACTACCTTTATGGCTACTCACTGAGCGCTCAGGCAAAGGTTTAAAGCTGTCTATATTGATAATCTGAGCAGAAGGGGTGGCTAATTTCATAAATTGCTCCCCAATACCTAACTCATCGAAATACAACTGCCCGGCATGCTGCTTTCCTTTAGCCGTGGTGAGTCCTTGCTTTATCCCAACTAATGTCATTGTTTTGGTGGCCATAATGGCTGTTCCTTGAGGACAGCCTGTATCTGCATTAATACCTGACGGCACATCAATACTCAGTATAGGTTTAGTGCTTTCATTTACCGCTTTAATAATAGTAGCAACATTATCGCGTACCGTATTCTCAAGACCAGTACCGAGTAATGCATCAATTATCACATCACACTCATCGAGTGCATCAGCGCTAAAGTTACAAATTTCACCACCGGAATCAATCCATTGCTTTTGTGCTTTTGCTGCATCTCCGGATAAGGCTTTATTCGGATTAATCGCGCAAACAACTACATGCCGATCTGCTTGTTTGATTAACCGAGCTACCTCATAACCATCTCCAGCATTATTTCCATTACCTGTAATAACTAACGTTTGTTTTGCATTAAAGGTTTTCCAACAGCAAAAAACAGCCTCCGCGGCACGCTGCATCAGCGTGTAAAGGTCTGCGCCGGTAGCATGGACTGCTTGTTCTTCATACCCTTTTATTTGTTTTGACAAATAGGTCAATTGCTCGCACTTAGGTGGCGTTAGTAGTAATGACATAAACAG